>DHEF01000049.1 GCA_002399735.1 Chitinophagaceae bacterium UBA4857 | reverse complement strand
TCTAAAGGTCGCACTCTTCAACTCCAACAATTCAATTGGGCATTGTGCAAGCTGCTGTTTTTTTGTAAAATCGCCAAAGGCGATAAAATATTACTGCGAAACTGCAAGTTTCGCAGAGCTGTGAGGTTATAGCATTAGGCATTGAGCATTTGGCGTTAAGCCTGTTGATTAGCGATATGCAGTTGAACGGAGCGTCGCAAGGAACGATCAATCAAGGTACAAAAGCTGGTAACAAAAAATAAAATATGCATAAAAAAAGGGAACTAAAATTTTAGTTTCCTTTTTATTAATTTTTAATTACTCACTCCACATCAACTTGTTTATTAATCAAAGCACCTTCTGTTGCTTCGGGTAAAAACTTTCTTTCGCCAATAAGGTAACCGTTACCATTTTCGCAAAAATGTACTTTCAGGTTTTCTATACTAATGGGGTTACCATCAGGTATATCGGCAATGTTAGAGTGTAAAATATCGTGGCCATCAATTATCACCACCAATCCGCTACCAATAGCTTGCATCTTATTGCCTTCGGTAATAATCATACCGGTATCCTCACTAAGTCCTACACCAATACAACCCGGGTTGGCCGCTACTGCTTGCGCCAGGCGTCCAAAACGGCCACGCTTTTCAAAGTGCGAATCAATAATAAGCGAATGTATAAAACCCAAACCAGTGGTAATTTTTACTTCGCCTTTTAAATGCGCACGGGCAGCATTGCCTTCGTAAATCATGGTATTGCTCATAGCCATGGCACCAGCACTGGTACCGGCAATAATAAATTTTTCATCGTTTTGGTAACGGTCTTTCATAATACGCAAAAACTCGGTACCACCATCAGTAGCACTTAAGCGTAATTGATTACCGCCACTAAACATAACGGCATCACATACTTTTATACGAGCTAAAAAATCAGGATTGGCTGTATCGGCACGGTTACGTATATGCATTACACCCACATTGGTGCAACCAATTTTACCAAAAGCGTCTAAATAATTTTCGCCTACTTCGTAAGGTATGGTAGAAGCTGTGGTAATTACTTCAATACGAGATTCAAGTCCGCCTGCTTCTGCCACTACACGGCGTAAAATACCCAGTTCAAAAAAATTAAGGTTATTACGTTGTATTTCGCCCTTTTCCAAATCGGTGCCTTTGTCCTCGGCACCACCTACCGCTATCAACTTTCCTTTAGGTGTACTCATGCAATGGATTAGTTAGTAAGCAACAAATGTAAATGAAAACTAAAAAAAAGGAAAAGTTTTAATGCAACAATTAAAAAACAGTTGATTAACCGCAAACTATTGGGCTTAAGCTTTATGTTTCTTTAGCTAAACCATTACCAATTAGTGTTAAACTGCTAATTTTGCAAAATGTTAGCAGGATTACAAAACGTTACGTTTGAGTTTGGCGCCAGAGCCATTATTGAAGATACTACATGGCATATACAACCGGGTGAAAGAATTGGTCTGATTGGGTACAACGGAACCGGGAAATCAACCCTTTTAAAGTTATTGGTCGGGCAATACCTGCCTTCTTCCGGCACGGTAGAACGCAGCCGCACTACCAGTATTGGCTATTTACATCAGGACTTGTTGAGTTTTGATACCAACGACAGTATTTTTCAGGTAGCCCTTTCGGCTTTTGAAAGAGTAATACAACTGGAAAAAGAAATTGAGGAAATAGGTAAAGAACTGGAACAAACCGGCGACGAAAAAACCTTAATTGAATATACCGACCGTTTACACGAATTGGAAACATTGGGTGGTTACAATATACAACACAAAACCGAGGAAATATTACAAGGCCTTGGCTTTAGCAATGCCGATTTACACCGACCCTATAAAAGTTTTAGTGGTGGCTGGCGTATGCGTGTATTACTGGCTAAAATGATTTTGCAACAACCCGATTTGTTGTTACTGGATGAGCCTACCAACCACATGGACTTACCCTCTATTGAATGGCTGGAAAAGTATTTATTGCACTACCAGGGTTCGGTAGTAATTGTAAGCCACGATAAATATTTCCTTAATCGTATGGTTACAAAAATTGTAGAAGTGTATCAGCAAACTTTACACATTTACAATGGTAACTATGAGTTTTATGAAACTGAGAAAGCGGTACGTATAGATTTACAACAAAAAGCATACGAAAACCAGCAGGATTACATACGGCAAAATGAAAGACTGGTAGAACGTTTCCGTGCTAAGGCCAGCAAAGCTGCCATGGCGCAGAGTATTATGAAAAAGCTGGACAAACTGGATCGTATTGAAGAAGCCAGTATGGAAAGGCCTGATATCCGCATTAACTTTCGTGTAGATAAAACGCCGGGTAAAGTAATTGTAGAACTGGATAAACTGCACAAACAATTTGGCGACAATGTAATTTTAAACGACGCTAAAGCCGAAATTGAACGTGGCGATAAAATTGCCTTAATTGGAGCAAATGGTAAAGGAAAGTCAACCCTATTACGTATTATAGCCGATGTAGAAAGTTTTGAAGGCGAACGTAAATGGGGCCATAATGTAGAGGAAAGTTTTTATGCCCAGCACCAGTTAGAAGTGTTGAATGTAAACAACACCATACTGGACGAAATGAAAGAGTGCGGCAGCCAGATGACCGATGTAGAACTACGTACTTTATTAGGTTGCTTCTTGTTTGGTGGCGATGATGCCGATAAAAAAATTAAAGTATTAAGTGGTGGTGAAAAAGCCCGTGTTGCCCTGGCAAAAACCATGGTAAGTAAAGCCAACTTTTTAATGCTGGATGAGCCTACCAACCACTTGGACATGCATAGTTGCGACCTGTTAATTGATGCCTTAAAAAAATACCAGGGTAGTTTAATTCTGGTAAGTCACGACCGTTATTTTATTTCCAAAACGGCCAATAAAATATGGGAAATTGTTGACGGAGAAATTAAAGAATTTAAAGGCCCTTACGACGAATGGGTAGCCTGGAAAGAACGCATGGCGAAAATACAACTGGCAGAGCAGCAAGCACAAAAAAACAAACCTGCTGTTGCCGAAACTCCTGTAAAAAAAACGGCACCAACACCGCCTCCGCCACCGGTTGTAAGGCCCGAGCCGCAGGCTAATAACGGACAGCCTATTAATAAAGAGCATAAAAAAGAATTGCAAAAGCAGCAACGCATTTTTAAACAACTGGAAGAACAAATAGAGCAGTTACAAGCCGAGAAAAGTCAGCTGGAAAAAAGCATGAGCGACCCGGATACCTATGCTGACAAAAACAAATTTGTACAAACAGAAACAGCTTACAACAATGTAGCCGCAAAACTGCAAACACTGAACAAAGAATATGAACAAACCTTTGAGAAAATTGTAGAACTGGAAGGTTAAGAATTAATATTTTTTTATTAAGGCTCTCTTAGGAGGGCTTTTATTTTTATGTAATCAACTGTAGTAATGCTAATCAGCTTTACTTGCGACGCTCCGTTCAACTTTCTGTTCGCTAATCAGCAGAGGAAGTCCGTGAGTCCGAAAGACCGAAAGACGGTGAGTGAGTAGTGAATAGTCAATAGTGAATCGGTTGAATTCACAATTCTCATATCTCAATGCTGAATTCTCAGATCTCAATGCCGAAATCTCAGATCAAAAAATCAGACATCAGACATCAGACATCATCAAATCCTACATCGCAAATCATAAATCCCCTTCAATTAACCAACAATTTAACTGGTTCATTATCAAATTGTCAAATTGTATGCACCCCAAATTGTCTAATTGGTCATTTACCCTTAATTTTGCACCAATTTTCACCCAAAATACATATCTACATGAGTGTTCTTGTAAATAAAAATTCAAAAGTTATCGTACAAGGCTTTACCGGTACAGAAGGTACTTTCCATGCTACTCAAATGATTGAGTACGGCACACAAGTTGTTGGTGGCGTTACCCCCGGTAAAGGTGGTGGAACACATTTAGACCGTCCTATCTTTAATACTGTAGCTGATGCGGTAGCAAAAGTAGGTGCCAATGTAAGTATCATTTTTGTACCGCCTGCATTTGCAGCCGATGCAATTATGGAAGCAGCAGAAGCCGGTATTGAACTGGTGGTTTGTATTACAGAAGGCATTCCGGTACAGGATATGGTAAAAGTTAAAAATTATTTACTGGGTAAAACAACCCGTTTAATAGGCCCTAACTGTCCTGGTGTTATTACTGCAGGCGAATGTAAAGTAGGCATCATGCCGGGCTTTGTATTCAAACAAGGTCGTATTGGTATTGTATCAAAATCTGGTACACTTACTTACGAAGCAGCCGATCAGGTAGCTAAAGCCGGTTTAGGTATTTCTACTGCTATTGGTATTGGTGGCGACCCAATTATTGGTACCCCAACTAAAGAAGCGGTTGAATTATTAATGAACGACCCCGAAACTGACGCTATTGTAATGATAGGTGAAATTGGTGGTGGAATGGAAGCAGAAGCCGCTAATTGGATTAAAGCTGACGGCAACCGTAAACCGGTTGTAGGTTTCATCGCTGGTCAAACTGCCCCTCCAGGCCGTCGTATGGGTCATGCCGGTGCCATTGTTGGTGGTGCTGATGATACTGCAGAAGCTAAAATGAAAATTATGGGTGAGTGTGGTATTCACGTTGTAAAAAGTCCTGCTGACATTGGTAAAAAAATGGCAGAAGTTTTAGGAAAATAAATTGCATAAAGAACCCCTCAAATGAGGGGTTTCTTTTTTTATGCGAAATATTGTATTTTAAAATTGTTCTTCGTAAGTCTTAACAATAGTATAGATTCTTTGTCACCCTGAGCTTGGCGAAGGGTTACGCAACATAATCAAAGTTCTGCGAGGGCTTCGTCAAGCTCAGCCTGACAAAGTTTGATTACAATTAAAATGTAACTGCTAACTCAATAGTAATCTTCTCCCAATATCTGATGTAAATTTATTCTCCGGGTCGTACTTGTGTTTTATAGCCAACCATTCTTCAAACTGCGGGTACATTTGTTGAAACATTGCAGGCTCTAACATCGCATCTTTGCCTAAGTACAAACGGCCACCGGCATCTAATACCACTTTATCTAACTTTTCAGTAAAAGCTTTTAAACCTTTGGTTACCGGAAAATCAATGGCTAATGTATAACCGGCAAAAGGGAAAGATAAAATGCCTTGCCCCTGCCCCATTTTCTTAAACACATTCAAAAAAGGTGTGCAACCACTTTTGGCAATCATTTCCATAATTACACGCAAGGTTTTTTCGCCACCGGCTTCGGGTATTACAAACTGATATTGTATAAAACCTCTTTTGCCATAACCACGGTTCCAGTGGTGAATAGCATCTAAAGGGAAAAAGAATTTTTCGTAATGGATAAACTCTTTGGAGGAATTTTGTACAAAGCCAATCACCTTATTCAACATTTGTACAGTCAGATTATTCAACACAAACCCGGGTAAATAAAACGGTACTTGTAAGGCTGACTTTTTATGTAACTGAAGCGGATTCTTTTGTAAGGCCGGTGGTAAATCGGCTAAGGATGCTGCATTACCAACAGTAAGTACACCCCGTCCTAACTTACTGCCTTTAGCCAGCGAATCAATCCAGGCAACTGAATAATTGTAGTGTTCGTATTTTTCTAAAGCAGCCAGCATCTCGTCCAGGTTTTTAACCTTTACCGATTGCTGTTTAAAATAAGTAGTTTCTATTTTGCGTAATTGTAAAGTAGCGGTAAGTATAACGCCTAATAAACCCAGACCTCCAAAGTTGGCCATAAATAAATCAGCGTTTTCGGTACGGGAAGCAGTTACTACTTCGCCATTGGCTAATAGTATGGTAAACGATATAACGCAATTAATAAACGAACCGTCTACGTGATGCGCCTTACCATGAATATCGTTAGCTATTGCACCACCGATGGTAACATATTTTGTACCCGGACAAATCATAGGTAACCAACCTTGTGGAGCAAAAACAGATATAATTTCTTCGAGGCTTGCACCGGCTTCGCACTGTAAAATTCCCTGTTGGGCATCCCAATGTAAAAAGCGATTCATTTTGGTTGCAATGCCTACTACATGATTAGTATTGGTTGCCTGATCGCCGTAACTACGGCCAAGTCCACGAGCTATAAAGTTGCCGTTTTGAACGGCTTGTTTCCACTCACCTTGTGTGATTGGATGTATAGTGTATGATTCTGAGAACGGATAATTACCCCAGCCTGCTAAAGTTTCTTGTTGTGTAAGTGACATGTTGGTTTAGGGAAAGGTTGATTAGGGTTACTTAATGGATGGCAAAGTTAATTGAATATTGGCAAGGGTGTTAGTGATTTTAGGGAATAGTTCATAGTTAATTGTTGATGGTGAATAGTCAATGGTGAGTAGTGAGTTCAAGCTCCTCACTATTGACTATTCACTACTGACTTACGGTCTTCCCGACTTTCGGACTTCTTCTGCTGATTAGCGATATGCTGCTGAAGAGTGCGACGCAAGGGACGATCATCTGTGTTACTGCTGCTGGTAACATAAAAAAAAGCGCCGATAAAATCAGCGCTCTTTTGTTGACCCATAAGGATTCGAACCTTAAATGACTGAACCAAAATCAGTAGTGTTACCATTACACCATGGGTCAATCCGTAAGCAATTTTTCAATTGGAGTGCAAAAATAGGGGAAGCAATAATTCCTGCCAAAGTATTTTGAAAAAATTTATAAAAAAACTTCAACTTTTATACTACTTCCCGCTACATAAGGCTATTGATATTAAGCAGGTTGCGCCGATACGGCTCCTTCCCGCTCTTCACGATCTTTTAGTTCTTTAATTTTATCCAAAGCACCAGCAACCACATCGCACATAATGGTGTACAAAGCCCCTTGTCTGGGGTTGGCATAAATATATTCCAGTGCTTCGTTTTCATTGGCAATGGTTATAACCGGTAGTTCGGGATTCACTTTTTCAATCCCTTCTTTTAACAGTCCAATAATTTCATCGGCTGTACGTCCACGTAGGTTTTTATCACAACGTATAATTATCTCGTTAAAGTATTGTGCCGATATTTCGCCCAATTCCCGGATGTCTTCATCACGCCTGTCACCTGTTCCACTTATTACGCCAACATGGTGCGGGTAATCCAGTTTATTTACAAACTCACAAAGCAGTTTTAAACCGTGCGGATTATGCGCAAAATCGGCCAGCATGGTGTAATTTTTAAAATGGAAAAAGTTTAACCTGCCGGGTGTTAAGGTTGATGATGGTATAAATGAAATTAATGCCGAACGGATATCTTCAATGGTAATATCGCGGTACAGATAAGCCGATAAGACAGCAGGCAAACAGTTGGCAATATTATGTACAGCTTTACCTTCATAAGTAAGCGGAATATCTTTAACAGGCAACACCCTTATTTTCCAGGTGCCTTTCATAATCGTAATATAGCCGTTTTCAAAAACCGTTGCCAGTCCGCCTTTTTCGCAATGACGTTTAATACGCGGATTGTTTTCATCCATACTAAACAAGGCAATATTACATTTTAGTCCTTCACGCATGGCATACACCAAATCATCATCGGCATTTAGCACGGCATATCCATGCGGAAAAACAGTTTCGGGGACCACCGCTTTTACTTTTGCCATCTGCTCCAATGTATTAATACCACCTAAACCCATATGGTCAGCAGCTACATTGGTAACAACGGCTACATCGCAATTTTGAAATGCCAGGCCGGCTTTTAATAAACCACCACGGGCACATTCCAACACAGCAAAGTCAACTGTAGGATCTTTTAATACAAATGTTGATGATACAGGCCCTGTACAATCCCCCTTCATCATTAACTGGTTTTGAATGTACACACCATCGCTGGTAGTATAGCCCACTTTTTTATTGGCGCTTTTAGCAATATGCGCAATTAAACGGGTGGTAGTTGTTTTACCGTTGGTACCGGTTACAGCAATAATAGGTATGCGACCGGCACTACCACGTGGAAATAACATATCCACCACAGGCTCGGCTACGTTGCGTGGTAAACCAACAGCAGGTTCAATATGCATACGGAAACCCGGTGCGGCATTTACTTCCAATATAGCACCACCGTTTTCTGATACAGGTGTACGTAAATCTTTTGCCATTATATCAATACCGCAAATATCCAATCCTATAATTTTGGCAATACGTTCGCACATAAAAATATTAGCCGGATGCACTTCATCGGTAACATCGGTTGATGTACCACCGGTTGATAAATTAGCTGTTGGTTTTAGTAATACCAATTCATCTTTTGCCGGGATTGTTTCTAACGTATAGTTTTTTTCGTCCAGCATTTTTTGTGTAAACTGGTCAATGGTAATTTGCGTTAATACTTTTTCGTGTCCAAAACCTCGGCGTGGGTCCTTATTCGTTTCATCTATTAACCATTGTATATTATGCACGCCATCGCCAGTAACAGCAGCCGGTGTACGCAAAGCCGCACAAACAAACTTGTAGTTAATTACCAGACACCGAAAATCGTAACCCGTTATAAATTTTTCTACAATTACACTACGGCCATATTGTTTGGCAGCTTCCAATGCTTTTGTAGCCTGTTCCCAGGTAGTAATATTTGTTGTATTGCCTTTACCGTGGTTACCATCAATAGGTTTTATCACCAACGGATAACCATATTTGTCAACTGCATCTTGTAAACCTGCTTCGGTACGTATTACAGTACCACGTGGTACGGGTATTTCTGCAGCTTCCAATAAAGCTTTTGTTTCTTCTTTATCGCAGGCAATGTCCACCGCAATATTTCCTGTAGTAGACGCTATTGTTGCTCTTATTCTTTTTTGGTTAACACCATACCCTAACTGAACCAGACTTTGTTTATTAAGTCTTATAAACGGAATACCACGTTTAGCAGCTTCATCAACAATACATCCTGTTGATGGCCCTAAGCGAGTATCCTCACGTATTTCACGCATTTCCTGAATATCCGTTTCTAAATCATACGCTTCACCGGCAATTAATGCTTCTGCAATTCGGAAAGCGGCTTTAGCTGCATAATATCCGGCATCTTCTTCCATGTAATCAAATACCACATGGTAAATGCCATCTTTTTCTCCGGTGCTGCGGGTACGTCCAAATCCACAATTCATACCGGCAAGCGATTGTATTTCTAATGCGATATGTTCAATTACATGGCCCATCCAGGTACCTTCATCAACACGGGTAAAAAAACCACCCGGCACACCTTCGCTGCAACGATGCTCATAAAGCGTAGGTAACAATGCTTCTAATCTTTCTCTAAATCCGGGGATTTTATTGGTAGGCTGTTGCTCCATATCCTCCAGATCCAATTTCATTTGTATTAACTTGGGGCGACGCACACTCCAGTAATTCGGACCCCTTAAAATCTTAATCTCTAGTATTTTCATTGTTGCAGTTGTTAAGGCTTGGAAGTTAGTTTTTTTTAAGCAGCCGACCAATTTTGTACTATTAATTCAGTAAAAACTAATTTTTAAAAAACAGGTAGTTACGAACATAGATAAAGAGGACATTTTTTTATTAGCCGCTACAGTTGTTTAAGCATCGCTACTTGCAATCCGATAAGATCGGGATTTAATTTATTTCCACTGGAAATGAATTAAAGACTAACTCTAGCACTAGATTAACTTTATTGGGCAATATTGCAATACTCCTAATTGTAAGTAAAGTATATGAAGCGGGGTGTGCAAGTATCGCAGCAATTTGTAAAAATCTGCGTAAACAATCAGCGTCATCAGCGAGTAAAAAAATAGATTTAGTGTTTAAGAAGATCCACATAAATGATATAAAAATTGATGAAATGCATTTTTTGAGCTCCAAAATTCGAAACAGTGTCAAATAATTTTTTATCATTTTTTCATGTGTAAATCGATTGCAAATCAATTTCAAACGATTGCATAACTATTTGATTATATATGTTTTGGACAACTTTTTGACAATTGTCAAAAACCGTCTGGTGGTTAATCAAATTAAGATTTATTTGTATAATTTGCTCTCAGAAATCGTGGAAAAAATCCCTCTGAACAGTCTAACCTATACACTACATGGCCAATTTTTTTGTAAAAAATTTCAATCCTTCTGTACGACTTTCCGGCATACAAGAACAACCCATTGAAAACGGCCAAAAATACCTTACAGAACTTTTTCTTCATTACGGCATTACAGATACCAGAAAGATTGAAACCGCCATTTCCTTTTTTAAGCCCAGGATATACAAGAAAAATACATTCTTCTTTAGTAAAGGAGAGATAAGTACCAAACTAGGGTTTATTATTTATGGTGCGGTTGAAGCGTTTTATGTAGAGGATGACGGTAAAAGCAATATTGTTATGTTATTAACCGAAGAAGATTTTTTTACCGACCTCCGTAGTTTTTTACACCAACAACCTACTTCGCTAAATATGAAGTTTACCGAAGATACTATTGCATTAGAAGTAAGCTATGAGGATTTTAGTAACTTCATCCAAACCAACCCCGACTTTTCCAGGGCGTTTATGAAAATAATGGTGAATGTTATTTCCGCAGTTAACGAACATAACATGTTGCTTAAAATGCCTACAAAAAATAAATACGAATACCTGTTAAAAATGAAGCCGGAAGTTTTTAACCGTTTTTTGCTGCAACATGTAGCCTCATTTTTAGGTGTAAAACAAGAAACACTGAGCAGAATACGCAGTAGTTATAAGCGTAAACAACCCAGTGTTTCTCCAACAAGTTAATTATTACATTTTACTCCTGCCAATCAGCAATAAATACATTCGTATCTCTGGTACCGCCATTGTTTCGGTTGCTGGAAAAAGCAATCTTTTTACCATCCGGGCTAAACATAGGAAAAGCATCAAAACCTTTATCTCTGCTTATTTTGGTAATCCCTGTTCCATCTTCGTTTATGGTGTATAGGTTAAACGGAAAGCCTCGTTTATACTCGTGGTTTGATGCAAATATAATACGTTTACTATCCGGCATGTAAGTAGGTGCCCAGTTAGCTTGCCCAAAATTTGATACCTGGCGAATATTTGATCCGTCTGCATTGGCAATAAATATTTCCATATTGGTTGGCGCTACCAAACCTTGTGCTAATAGCTCTTTATATTCTTTTATCTCAGCATCTGTTTTTGGTCTTGATGCACGCCAGATTAATTTTTTACCATCGGGGCTAAACCAGGCGCCCCCGTCATAACCCAATACATTGGTTATACGTTTTTCCTTTCCGGTTTTTAAATCCATTATATACAATTCCAAATCACCATCCTTATCACTGGTGTATATCATCTTTTTACCATCCGGGCTTAAAGTAGCTTCGGCATCGTATCCTTTGGCATTGGTTAATTGCTTAACAATTTTACCGTTTAAATCGGCCATAAAAATATCGTAGCTGCTGTACAATGGCCAGATGTATTTGTTGCCATATTTTGCACGGTCCGGTACCGGAGGACAAACGGTATCACCCAAATGGGTAGATGCGTAAATAATATGTTTATTGTCCTTTGTAAAAAAAGCACAGGTTGTACGTCCTTTACCCGGACTCACCATTTTGTATTCAAACTTCTCCCCTTTTTTCTGTGGCACTTTGCCTATAAAAATCTGGTCACATTCAATACCATCTTTTGGGCTGGTACGCTGAAAAACCAGATATTTACTGTCATAACTCCAGTAAGCTTCGGCATTATCACCGCCAAAAGTTAGCTGTTGAATATTTTTAAAATGTACTTCTTCGGCATACAACAAAGTATCATTACCGGTAACAACACCCTTTTTATTTGTTGTAGATACTGATTTAAAAGCAACAAAGCAAACCGCCGAAGCCATAACGGCTACCAGCATAAAACGTTTAAGCATAACAATGTGAATTTGTGGGCTGCAAAGGTAATTTGTTCTAAAAGCAGTTTTGTCATGACTTTGTCAGTCTAATTAAAAACAACCGTTTGCTTTTGTAACAAAAAGGAATATATTTTTGCACACAAAATTGTTCTTCCGTTTTTGCGTTAGTAAACAATCAATAAAATATGAAACTATACAGCCCTTTCCGTTTATCCACCATTTTGTTTGTTGTTACTTTTTTTGTTGCCTGTAATAATGAAGACAAATCGCCTTACCATGCTACATTGGGCAAACCGCCCTATAATGAAATAACGGACAGCATACAAAAAGACCCTACTAATGTTGCGTTATACGCAAGACGTGCCGGTATGTTAAACAAAAATAATTTACCCGAACTGGCGCTCAAAGATTTTACCAAAGCATGGGAACTTAGTAAAGAAGAAAAGTACGCACTGGCTGTAGGCAATTTGTTGCTGGAAAGCAACCCTGATTCTGCTACGAAATTTTTTATACAAGCACAGGAAAAAATAGGTAACAGTAAATTTTTACAATTATCACTGGCTTACGCGTACGATGCCAAAGGCGATATTATCAATGCCTTGGCAACTACCGATTCATTATTAAGTCGATATCCGAACGAGCTGGAAGCATTATTATTACAAAATGATTTGTTGCAACGTAAACAAGATACCGTTTCGGCTATTGCTGCATTAGAAAAAGCTTATGCGCTTGCTCCCCAGAATAAAGAAATCATAAATATGCTTTCTTACCAATATGCAGAAACCAATAACAACAAGGCTATAACACTGGCAGATATTTTAATTGCTATGGACAAAGAGAAAAAATCTGCTGACCCTTACTATGTTAAAGGTTTATATTTTGCCAATTTAAAACAGCACGACAAAGCACTTACATTTTTTAATCAGTCCTTAACTGTTGACTATAACTACCTGAACGCATATATTGAAAAAGGTAAAATTTTATTGGATCAGCAAAAAAATACAGAAGCTTTAAAAACTTTTCAATTAGCCAATACTATTTCTCCTTCCTTTGCCGATGCCTATTTCTGGATTGGCAAAACCTATGAAAGTAATGGTAATAAAGCACAAGCCAAAGAGTATTATAACAGGGCTTATCAACTTGATAAAACTTTTACCGAAGCTAAAGAAGCGGCGGAACAAGTAAAATAATTTTGAATGTTGAATGATGAGTTATGAACTATATTAGATTCCTATATTCATTAACGTTTCAAACTACAGCAACCATCAATTAACTATTAACGATGAACCATTAACTATTCCCTCAAAAACATTTACTTTGTAAATAAAAAAACATGGCAATTGTAGCCCCTTCACTTTTAGCAGCCAACTTTATTAACCTACAGGCTGAGTGTGACATGTTGAATAATAGTGTTGCGGATTGGTATCACCTGGATGTAATGGACGGACGTTTTGTTCCTAATATTAGCTTTGGCCCCATGCTGATTGATTTTTTCAGGAAAGCTACTACCAAGGTTTGTGACGTGCACCTGATGATTGAAAATCCTGAGAACTACGCGGAAGCTTTTAGTAATGCCGGCGCAGATCATTTAACAGTGCATATTGAAGCTTGTAAACATTTACATAGAAATATTGAACAAATAAAAGGACTGGGCATGAAAGCCGGTGTAGCAATTAATCCGCATACACCTGTTAATTCATTAATTGACATTTTACATGATATAGATATTGTGTGTATTATGAGTGTGAATCCGGGTTTTGGCGGACAATCATTTATACCACATACGCTTACAAAAATTAAGGAGATTAAACAAATTATTAAAGAACATAGCCTGCCTGTTTTAATTGAAATTGACGGTGGTGTAACCTTAGACAATGCTCCTGAAATAATGAAAGCCGGTGCTGATGTGTTGGTAGCAGGAAGTACCGTGTTTAAATCAATTGACCCCGTGGCTACCATTGCAGCCTTGCATAAACTTTAATTGTTGTTGTAAAGAATTTATAAAACAAAGCCACTGATAAAGCGGCTTTTGTTGTAATGGTTGGTTGATGAAAATATGTTACAGTTACTTAATTAAAAATTTGCTTACAGGACTTTATGATAAATACAATGAACTCACTGACTGCTGAATAGCATTACTACAGTTGAAGAGTGCGACGCAAGAGACGATGCTAGTAGTAATGCAGTTGGCAAACCAAATAAAATTAAAACTGGTTAAGGTCTACCTGCCAACTGTGTGAACCGTTTATAATACTTAGCATAAGATTTTGCATAGCACCTGCAAAAGCATTTTCTGCTGCACCGGCCGGCCTTGAATTAAACAGTAGTGCAACGCACATTCCATTGCTGTTGTGTTTCATAAAACCCGTTCTGGTGCCGGGTAAACTGCCATAGTTATACCAAAGATTTTGTTCTTTCCAGATAGCAATACCTTGCGCATAAGTAGAGAAAGATGGGGTTGTTGTCATAGCAGTAACGGATGCACTATTTAAAATATCAGCACGGGTATTTAAGCCATCTATGGCAGTAATGAACCTTAACACATCACTTGCCGATGCTATTAAACCTCCATCTGCATCACGACGGGGAAAAGCTATGACATAAGGGTAAGGTGCATCGGTACCCTGGCCATAATATTTTACTTCATTTGTTTTTTTATCGGCAAGTGTACGACCGGCTATATCGGTTTGTGTAGCTCCTGTGGCGGGTAATAAATTTTCCTTAATATAGTTTACATATGATTTGCCTGATAGTTTTTCAATTACGCGGCCGGCAATGAAAAAACCAACATTGGAATAATCGTAAAATGTACCGGGAGCTTTAGGATTGGTACGTGTATTTAATATCCAGTTTAACAACTGTGTATTGGTGTAAGCGGCATTTTGGTCTATGACGTCACCACCGGTATTGCTACCCCACGAGCCTGTTGTGTTTTGTAATAAATCACGAACTTTTATATTGCTCACATTGGTGTTATAAGTACCTGAACCATATTCGGTTCCTAAAATAGCACCTGTACCAAACACTTTTGAATCGAGTGTTGTTTTACCTTCTTCTACCAGTTTCATAATAGCTGCGCCTGTATAGGTTTTAGACACACTGGCAAGCCTGAAACGGTGCGCTGTTGTCACTTTTACGTCGGCTTCCTTATCGGCAAAGCCATAACCTTTGGCATACACCAATTTGCCATTTTTTGATACAGCGAGACTTGCACCGGGAATACTGTGAGTAGTAAGAAAAGTGTTAAGCGCATTATCTATGGTAGCTACATCTTTTTGGGTTGCCGGAGGATCGGGCAGGTCAGTACCGCCGGATTTCTTTTTGGAGCAGCTTAGTACACTTATAAAAGTGATAAAAATAAGCAGATAGGCAGAGATTGAACGAGTAATCATAAAGAAGCTTTTACAATACATCGTATACAAGACTTCTTCGTCATCAAAAAAAGTAAAATAAAAAAACGAGGCAGCCTCGTTTTTTATTTTATTGTTGATGCTTTAGCTTTTACAAGCTGAAAGACATGATGAGTTCATTTTCTATCAGGTAGTTTTCCAGATTACCGACAGTACTGGTGGAGATAATTATTTCGGCCGAGATAATTAAATGGTTGTCTTTTAGTTCAATTTTACGTTCTTCTATTTTAATACCTTGTTGTTTTAGATCACGATAAATCTGCTCTTTAATTTTTCTATCGGCCTTGGTGATAACAAAACATATAATACGGGTTTGCTTTTTGGCCTTAAACAAATTGTTTAAAAAAGGGCTTAAATATACAATGAGCAAAGAAGCTGCCATAAAAGTACCGGCCAGGTAAAACTCGCCGAAGCCAATGGAAGAGCCAACCGCTGCTGCCAACCAGATAATACCTGCGGTGGTAAGACCAGAAACATTGACCGCATCTTTAAAAATAACACCGGCTCCAATAAAACCAATACCACTTACAATATAGGAGGCTATACGTGTAGGTTCGTTTTCGCCACCGATACGATAAGATAAAATAGCGAATAAGGCAGAACCCAGACAGATAACCGTAATAGTTTTAAGACCCGCTGATTTGTCTTTCAACTCCCTTTCTAAACCTAAAATAATACCTGCTGCCAATGCAAGCAATGCTTTATACACATCCCAAATTTCCCACTGATCAGCCATATAAATTATTTACAGGTTTTATCTACTTTATCCATCCTTGCAATAAAGATGCCTGATTGATTAAAACAGCTCAGTCTGGTTTTTATTCGTCTCCTCCTCGATCCATTCCATTTGTACTGTTTTGGTAAAATCAACCAATTTGGCCCCAACGGCTTTCCAACCCATTACATCTGTAATCTTTGCCACTTTAAATTTAGCTTTACGCACCTGGTCTCCTCTACCCGATTGTACTGCCAGTACAGGCTCCGGAGCAGTTGATACTGCTTCTACATAATTGCCATCACCATCTTTAATAAACATGAATTTGTTTTTTAAAGTAGTGGTTTCTATTTTAAACCTTTTAACATTAAACTGCAGGTTCTTTTTATCGAGGTAAACCGCAGTAATCACTTTATCAGCATCAAAACGTTCAATTAAAATGATATTTTCGGTATCAAAACGTTGGGTCATTTCCTGATCGGTAATCATGTAATTACCATCACGGAAAACAACCAGAATACGATCATCGGGTTCAAAGCTGCCTAATAAAGTACCTTTATCTTCGGTGCTTAATCGACCAAACTTATCGTCGAACCATAACTTTTTACCACTTAATGTTGCACGACCGGCCTCTTTAAACTTAACAGATTTAATGGGGTATTTGGTTACCTGATTACCCATACTGCTACGACCTTTAATGCCTAACTCTTCAAAATAAAAATCCAGTTCTTTATTACGTGCAGAGGAACCCGGCGTTAGTAAGATTTTTACCACTTCGGCTTCACCATTGGGGTTAACCGTAAAATACAATACCTTACTTTTATCATCGCCTTTGGTTAAGTCATACTCTTTATCGCGGGTAACACCGGTGACGTTAAAACGCTTGGCATAACTTACCCCCCCTTTACCATCGGCATAAATCATGTTGTAAGTAGTACGCTCATCTGTTTTCAGAAATACGGCTGCGTGAATGATGTCTTTGCCAATAAATACTTTATCCTGCACTTTTACCACTTTCATTTTACCGCGTTTGGTAAAGGCTATAATATCATCTAAGTCAGAACATTCTACCAGGAACTCGTCTTTTTTAAGACCGGTACCAATGAAACCTTCCTCACGATTGATATATACTTTTGTATTGGCAATGGCTACAAACTTGGCCTCAATTACTTCGAATTGTTTTATTTCCGTTTTACGTTCACGGCCTTTACCATATTTCTTCAAAAGGTTTTCGTAGTATGCTACTGCAAAATCAATCAGGTTAGCTAAATCAAATTTCACCTGTTTAATTTCTGCATCCAATCCTTTAATCTGATTGATCAGATCGTCAATATCTAATTTATAAATTCTTCTTACCGGTTTTTCGGTAAGTTTTACAATATCCTCACGGGTAATGTCCCGTCTTAGCTGTTTAGTGAATGGTACAAAGGCTTTGGCTATGCCGTCCAATACTTTATCCCAGGTTTCATGTTTCTTCTCCAGTTCTTTGTATATCTTTTCTTCGAAGAATATTTTTTCCAAAGAAGTGAAATGCCATTTTTCCTGTAGTTCCGCTAACTTAATCTGTAACTCTTTTTCCAACAGTTTTTTGGTATTTTCTGTTGAAATATTAAGTAACTCGTTAACGGTAACAAACATTGGTTGCTTCTGGTCAACAATTACACAGGCGTTGGGAGAAATAGAGACTTCACAGTCGGTGAATTTGTACAATGCATCAATGGTAATATCGGCAGAAATACCGGGCGCCAGATCAACCAATATTTCAACGTTGGCCGCTGTGGTATCAATTACTTTTTTAATTTTAATTTTGCCCTGATCGTTGGCTTTAACAATGCTATCCATTAAAGTGGATGTAGTTACACCATAAGGCACACTACGTATAGCAATTGTTTTCTTATCCACCTCTTCAATAAGTGCTCTTACTTTTACTTTACCGCCCCTTTTTCCCTGGTTGTAATCGGCTACATCTATCATGCCGCCTGTTTGAAAATCGGGGAATAACTCGAACTTTTTACCACGCAAACATTTTATAGACGCTTCAATAAGTTCACAAAAGTTATGCGGTAATATTTTAGTGGATAAACCTACGGCAATACCATCAGCACCTTGTGCTAACAGTAAAGGAAATTTCATGGGTAAGGTAACGGGTTCGTTTTTACGACCATCGTAACTTACCTGCCACTCGGTAGTTTTATTGTTAAAAGCTACATCTAAAGCAAATTTGCTTAAACGTGCTTCAATATAACGGGGAGCAGCCGCATCATCACCGGTTCTTACATCGCCCCAGTTACCTTGCGTATCAATTAATAAATCTTTTTGTCCCAGATTTACCAAGGCATCGCCAATACTGGCATCACCATGTGGGTGATACTGCATGGCCTGACCAATAATATTAGCTACTTTGTTGTAACGTCCATCGTCCATTTCCTTCATAGCATGAAGAATTCGACGTTGCACCGGCTTTAAACCATCTTCAAGAGCAGGTACTGCCCTTTCCAGAATTACATAGGAAGCATAATCTAAAAACCAGTTTTGATACTGACCGTATAAACCTGATTTATTTTCGGTTACTAATGTTGATTTGTTCTTTGAAGCACTCATTATATTACGCTGAATAAATTTTAATTTTTCTTACCAATTTCGCCTAAGTGTGTAAACTTAAAGCCTTCCTTTAATTTTAATCCATAACCCATTACCCTGTCCATTGATGAATGACCAAATAATGTTATACCAATATACAGAATAAGTTCATTTTCCATTACCAAGCTCAGTATGATAATAGCAATGGCTATTCCTTTATGATGAAACAGGTTGTATAATATTCCACCTACTTTATTGCCACCTAAATACCCCAACATACTTATATCAGGCCCCAGCAATATTAATGCATACCACCACCAATTTACCTGCAACAGGTAAAACACATATACACATGCCAACCACATGGCAAGTTCTTCTAACTTAATTACATTCTTCATTTTAATACTTTTATAAAATGAAACTTATACCGCCGGTAGACTGTTGATGAGCGAACAGAAAGTACAAGAGTGGCTCTCATTTTTTCTTTCACTGAAAGAAAAACTTGCGAACAATCACCTGATTGCAACAAAAGCTCCATCAGGGAACTGAAGCCGGTAACAAAAAATTACTGCTCGTACATTTCCAACGGCTGCCCATCGGGATCGAAAAAGAAAAAGAACTTTTTATTTGTAAACTCGTCAACACGTATAGGTTGTAATGTTACATGATGATTTTGTAAATGCAAAAAAGCTTCATTAATATTACTTACCGCAAACGCTAAGTGCCGTAAACCTTTGGCTTCAGGATACGAAGCTCTTTCTTTGGCATCAGGAAAAGAAAACAATTCAATCTGGTATAAACCGTTCAAGGCTAAATCCAATTTATAAGATTGTCTTTCTTCTCTATACATTTCGGCCAAAATAGTAAACCCTAATACGTTTGTATAAAAAGCTTTACTTACTTCATAGTTTGTGGTAATGATGGCAATATGATGTATAGCGGTAATTTTCATTACCCTGCATTTTCCTCGGCCGTTGCTGTTTCTGGCTTGGAAGCACCTGCCAGTTTTACATCAAAATCTTTCCAACCTTTTGTTACATCACCATTCGCTTCTACCTTACCTTGCTCTATTAATTGTTTTAAGCGCCACATGACAAATACATCACCGGTTTTTATTTTCATACGGTTTAGTGTATTGCTAAGTACACGCCACGATTTTTGCCACTCGGTGGTTATGTTTTTTAAAATCTCGGTATCGTAAAAAGTTTCATCCTGACTGACTATTTTTTTACCACCTTCTAAGGAACGTACAATGGCGTTGTCATCACATAATTTCTTCCACTCATCAGGATCTACTTCAAACTCACTTAATGTTATGGGTCTGCAAAGTTTTTTTGCTTTTAAAAATTCCGAAGGTTGTATTTCGTGTAACCAGGATGGGTAAAATATTTGTCCTTTTTCGTTAATAAAAGGCAGGTTGTTCATGTACAATACCATGATGCGACCCTGGTATTCTTTAAACTGCGGCATTAACCAATAATACCCACAAACATCATGTTGGTTTTGTCCCATCCAAATCCATAATTGTTCGTCAGGGTTTTCATCCAGACTTTTCTTTAAATTATGAACCGTTAATTTATCATCAACAATATCAGTTTGCTCAACATAAGGCGAATTTTCTAATAACTGTTTCCACCAATCTCTACGTTGCTGGTAACCTTCTGCCTCGTAAATGGCTTGTATGGGCCCAACAGCATAATCATCTTTTATTTGCACCACTTCACCGGTAAGCGTTTCATCTAATGCAATTACTTGTTGCATTAAAGCTATTTCCGATTCGTTAAATACTATATGTATCATTTTAATTAATAATTAGTACTAAATTATAAATGCTGAATTATAAATTATGAATGATCAATTCATCATTTATAATTCATAACTCATCATTACTCACTTTCCACTGCTTCATCAATCTCCACCTTCAGGTTATTAATAATAAACTCCTGTCTGTCCATGGTATTTTTTCCCATGTAGTATTCCAGTAATTGCTGAATATGATCGCCTTCTTCCACCCGCATCATTTGTTTGCGCATGTCCTCACCAATAAATTGTGCAAATTCATTCGGACTAATTTCACCCAAACCTTTAAAGCGGGTAATCTCCGGTTTACCACCCAATTTTTTTATAGCTTTTTGTTTTTCGTTTTCGTCAAAACAATAAATAGTTTCCTGTTTGTTACGAACCCTGAACAAAGGTGTTTCCAATACATACACTTTACCATGCTTTACCAAATCAGGAAAAAACTGCAAAAAGAAAGTCATTAATAACAAACGAATATGCATACCATCCACATCGGCATCTGTAGCAATTACAATGTTATTAAAACGTAAACCTTCCATGCCTTCTTCAATATTCAACGCATGTTGCAGTAAGTTAAACTCTTCGTTTTCGTACACCACTTTTTTTGTTAACCCATAACTGTTTAATGGTTTACCACGCAAACTAAAAACGGCTTGTGTTTCTACATTTCTCGATTTTGTAATAGAACCACTCGCACTATCACCCTCCGTAATAAAGATGGTGGTTTCCTGCTGGCGGGCAATGACTTCTTCCCTGTTTTTAACCGGTGCATCATCGTTTAAATGGTAACGACAGTCACGCAGTTTTTTATTATGCAGGTTAGCTTTCTTCGCACGTTCATTAGCCAGTTTTTTAATACCGGCCATGTCCTTGCGTTCACGTTCGCTTTGTTCAATACGCTTTTTTAATGCCTCGGCTACCGATGCATTTTTATGTAAGTAGTTGTCCAGTTCTTTACTCAAAAAATCAACCATAAACTGGCGCATGCTTGGCCCGTTTACATCTACATTGGTACTACCCAATTTTGTTTTTGTTTGCGATTCAAACACAGGCTCCACTACCCTTACAGAAATAGCAGCAACAATACCTGTACGAATATCTGATGCATCATAGTCTTTCTTAAAAAAGTCACGGATTGTTTTTACATACGCTTCCCTGAAAGCCTGCTGATGCGTACCACCTTGTGTAGTGTGCTGGCCGTTTACAAAACTGTATAAATCTTCGCCGTAATCGTTGTTATGCGTTAAGGCAATTTCAATATCGTTACCTTTTAAATGTATAATGGGGTAACGTATTTCATCTTCGTTGGTTTTCTTTTGTAGTAAATCCAGCAAGCCGTTTTTACTAACATAGCTTTTACCGTTAAAATTAAATTTTAAGCCCGCATTTAAAAAGCAGTAATTCCATATCTGGTTTTCTAAAAACTCAGGATGAAATTTAAAATTCTTAAAAATGGTGTCATCCGGTACAAAGGTTACCATGGTACCGTTTGCTTCCTTGGTTGCTGCTTCTTTATGTTCCTTTGTTAACTGTCCACGTTCAAACTCGGCTGTTTTTTCTTTCCCTTCACGTACGGCAGTAACTTTAAAATAGTTGCTTAATGCATTTACCGCTTTGGTACCCACACCATTTAAACCAACCGATTTTTGGAAAGCCTTACTATCGTACTTGGCACCGGTATTTATTTTGCTTACCACATCCACCACCTTACCCAATGGAATACCGCGGCCATAGTCACGCACCGTTACCTGTTTGTTTTCTATGCTAATTTCAACAGCCTTACCGTGCCCCATGGTGTATTCATCAATACAGTTATCCACCACTTCTTTTACCAGTACATAAATACCATCATCAGGCGACGATCCGTCACCCAATTTACCAATGTACATACCCGGCCTTAATCGTATATGCTCCTTCCAATCCAGACTTTTAATACTGTCCTCGTTGTAACTAAACATATTAGCTTCTTGTTCTTTTGCCATATCGTCGTTTCTAAAAAATTTATTTAATGATCTGTTACCACCAGGTTTTTATTTTATGTTACCAAGCAGCATTACTACTATGCCCCGTCCCCTAAAGGGGAGTTTGGTTGCGTCGCACTCTTCAACTGCAACAATTCTATTGGGAAAAGTGCAAGCCTCCTATCTAATGCCAAACTGCTTATTATTCATTATTTAATCCTCAATATTAAATCACAACAGGTCAATCAGGCAAATATAACAAAAGCAGGCCAAATGCTAACAATTTTAGTTATTCACTTTTGTGGAAAAGCATTCTCTTAAAAAATGTACCCTATTGTTATCCCTATATTACGGTTGCGGAAACTATACTTTTGGTACTCATTCGGATTACGGGCAATATTAGCGGAACCAATTTCATAATCGCCGGCCAGTGTGTATTTATTAAATTGTACAGTAACGCCAACGCTTATACCGTTGTCAAATCTTTTATAGCCATCACTGTCATCAGCAAAACTATCATAGGTTACTTTTCTATCTTCCATAGCATTCCCTGTTGTAGATGATTTTAACACTTGTTTGCCACCTATGCCATAGGCTAAATAAACACCTGCATTTGGTGTTACCTTAAACTGTTCGCCAATATTTAACTGATAAGCCAGCTTAAGTGGTAATTGCGCATACATAAAATTGGTGGTAGTTATCATTGTTGTAATCGGCGGATTTCCGGTACCAAGCCAAACATCATGTTTTGTACTTTTTGACCCCTTTGTGGTAAATGCCAAACCCGATTGTAACTGCAAACCATAATTAACCTTATACACAGCAATGGCGCCTACCTGAAACCCCGGTTTAATAGTTTGGTTGCCCAATATATAATCTGCCTTTTCTATACCATCAGAAAGGTTTAAACCGGCTTGTACGCCAAACTCCCATCTGTTGTCTTGTGCTTTAGTAATTAAAACAGTACTACAGCAAAAAACAACCAGTAAATATTTAGATAATTGTTTCATAGTGGCAGTAAAAATTTTGACCAAATGTAACAAAGATGAAGCAAGAAGTATACAAGTGTTATAGCTTGTTAATAAAATAGTTACATGATTGTATAATTAAACGTTGAAGTGTATAAAAACAAAAACCCGTTCATTTACTGAACGGGTTTTGTATATGTTGAATGAGCTAAAATTAAGCGATTTCAACTTCTGCACCAGCTTCTTTAAGCTTAGCAGCGATATCGTCAGCTTCTGCTTTAGATACACCTTCTTTAACAGGCTTAGGAGCAGTATCAACTAACTCTTTAGCTTCTTTAAGACCTAAACCAGTTAAGTCTTTAACCAATTTAACTACGTTTAATTTAGAAGCACCACCGCTTTTCAGGATAACGTCAAATGCAGTTTTTTCTTCTGCTGCTGCTGCACCACCACCATCAGCTGATACTACAACCGCTGCTGCTGCTGGCTCGATACCGTATTCTGATTTTAAGAAATCAGCTAATTCTTGTACATCTTTAACTGTAAGAGCTACTAAGCTCTCTGCTAATGCTTTAATGTCTGCCATTTTGTAAAATTTTTTCCGCCTTCATTGTTTATCACTCCGGCGGAGGTTTAAAAAAATTTGTTTTCCCAATGTAGCCCGAAGGCTTTTCAAATTCACCAGGGATGGGTGAATTAATTATTTGATTTTGTTTGACACTTGTTATTTACTGCCGGTGCTAACTGTTGATTAGCGAACAGAAAGATAAACGGAGCGTCGCAACATCAGCTCCATCAGGGAACTGAAGCCGGTAACAAAAAAAATTATTCTGCCGGAGCTGCTTCTGTAGCTTCTGTAGTTTCTGTTGTATCTGCAGTTGCTGTAGCACCGCCTGCTTTTTGCTCGTGGTGGTGCAATAAAGCAGCCAATACGCGTTTTGCAGGTGATTGTAACAAACCAATAACTTCGCCGATAAGCTCGTTTTTGGTTTTGATTTTGGTAAGTGCCACCAGGCTTTCGTCGCCGCTGTACACATCGCCATTAATGAAAGCTGCTTTTAATTCAGGTTTTGTTTTGTTACCTTCTTTACGGAAAGCGCTTAAAATTAAAGCCGGCTCTTTAGGATTTTCGGAAAACAAAAGAGCAGTTACTTTATTTAATGATTCGTAAACACCGCTGTATTTTTCAGCATCGATTGATTCTAATGCTTTTTTAATTAAAGTGTTTTTAGCCACTTTCATTTCTACTTGTTTGTCAAAACAAGCACGGCGTAATTTACCTACTTGCTCAACCGATAAAGATTCTGTATCGGTAACGTAGAAGTTGTTGTATTGAGAGAATTTGCCTTTCAGCAATTCAATCACTTCGTTTTTTTCTTGCTTAGTCATTTTATATAGATTTTGACTGTTCTGTTAATGAGGTTTTGCTGTTTTCTTTACAGAAAAGCAACAATCTTAGTGAATAAATGCTTTTGTATCAACAGCAATGCCGGGGCTCATTGAGCTTGCCATGCTAATGCCTTTAAGGTAAGTACCTTTGGCAGTAGAAGGTTTTGCTTTAATGATAGCATTGATAAATTCCTGGCTGTTTTCAACAATTTTTTCAGGAGAAAAACTTACACGTCCAATAGAGGCGTGAATGATACCAGTTTTGTCAACTTTAAAAGCTATTTTACCACCTTTTACTTCGTTAACGGCAGCAGCCACATCGTTGGTTACTGTACCTGTTTTAGGGTTTGGCATTAAGTTACGTGGACCTAACACTTTACCTAATTTACCAATTTTAGGCATAACGGCAGGCGTAGCGATGATTACATCGATATCTGTCCATCCACCTTCAATTTTGGTTACAAATTCGTCTAACCCTACAAAATCAGCACCTGCTTCTTGTGCAGCAGCTTCTTTATCTGGTGTACAAAGTACTAATACTCTTTTTGTTTTACCGGTACCATGAGGTAAGGTTACAGTACCACGGATAGCCTGATCGGCTTTTTTAGGATCTACGCCTAAACGTACGTGTAAATCAACAGAAGCGTCAAACTTGGCTGTGTTGATTTCTTTCACTAAAGTTGAAGCATCTTTAAGTGAGTAAGCTTTATCAGCGTTAACTTTTCCGTTAACAGCTTTTCTTTTTTTGCTAATGAATGCCATGTTAATTCGTTTTAAAAAGTTCTTGTTACTGTTTTTGTGGTAACATTAAGCGGGGCTTAATGATTAGTTTTCCCAAGGTGCTTTACCTTCCACATTAAGACCCATACTGCGAGCGGTACCAGCTACCATTTTCATGGCGCTTTCTACAGTAAAACAGTTTAAATCGGGCATTTTGTCTTTAGCAATTGCCTCAATTTGTTCCCAATTTACTTTACCAACTTTTGCACGGTTGCTTTCTTTAGAACCTTTTTGAATTTTTGCTGCTTCCATAAGCTGAATAGCTGCAGGAGGAGTTTTAATTACAAACTCGAAGCTTTTGTCGGAGAATACGGTAATTAATACAGGAAGTACTTTACCTGGTTTGTCCTGCGTTCTAGCATTAAATTGCTTACAGAATTCCATGATGTTAACACCTTTGGAACCTAAAGCCGGACCGATTGGAGGAGCTGGATTAGCCTGGCCTCCTTTACACTGTAGCTTTACATAGCCACTGATTTCTTTTGCCATTTCGTTTTAGATTTATTGGTTCAAACGACCCCGTCAACATTGACTTTGGGTCTCCCAAATTCCTCACTGCCTGTTAAAAACAGGTATCGAAAGAACTAATTGGGGGTGCAAAGGTAAGGAGATTAGAACTTATAATCAAAAAAACACCATTTATTATCTGTTATACCGCTTTTACTACCCTTAAACACCTACAAAAATAAATAATAACCTGAAATACATTTGTTTACAAAAACTGCTGTTTATATTTACGGGTTATAGCAAATAACTGTTAATCGTTTATAAGTAAAATACAATAAGCTATATGAAGCTTTTCATTATACGTTACACAAAATTAGCCTTCTCTACCTTACAACTACATCGCATTTTTGGCTTATTCAGTTCATTGTTCTCCAACCTGCTTTATCTCACAAAGTTTTCGGCATGGATTAGCAAAAACCGAAAAATTGGTTATAATGATTTTCCCGGCAAATGGGATTATACCAAAAGGTACAATATGTATAGTTGGGTACTGCAACAGGAACGTTTATTGGATGCCCCTATTAACTATCTTGAATTTGGTGTAGCCCAGGGAGAATCGATGAGATGGTTTTTAGCAAAGAATAAAAACTCCGCCAGCCGCTTTCACGGGTTTGATACTTTTACCGGCCTGCCGGAAGATTGGGGAACCATGAAAAAAGGTGAGTTTGATAATAATAATATGGTGCCCGAGGTAAATGACAATCGGGCTGCTTTTTATAAAGGCCTTTTTCAGGATAGTTTACCACCCTTTTTAAAACAATTGGAACAGGATAATAATAAACGTAAAATTATTATGCTGGATGCCGATTTATATTCCGCCACCTTGTTCACTTTATCCAGTTTGGCCCCTTTCCTAAAAAAAGATGATATTATACTTTTTGATGAATTTGCAGTACCCACACATGAGTTTAAAGCTTTTTTAAACTTTACCGAATCCTACTATATTAAACTGGATTTAATAGCCGCTGCCAATAACTATTATTTTGTGGCTTTTAAGGTAGCATAGTGTAATACCTTTTTTAAAACATATATACTTACTAATAAATCGTCAGATACTTTTGGGGCTTTCAACTGCATATCACTAATCAACTGAAGTTCGCTGCCCGACTGCAATGTTCGCTGCGCTACCATTTACGTCTAAGCAGCGCAGCCCTTCATCTGTAGTAATGCTAATCATCAATCGTAACTCCGAACAAACAGCTTCATCTACATTAAAACTCAAATGTAAAGTCTTACTTATTCAAATAATCCTCATACATTTTCTGAAAAATAGCTTTGGCCGGTAAAAGTGTTTTATCCGAAACATCGCCTAACGATTCTACTATTCGGTTAGCAACAATATCAAATATTAACCGCGATGAATCTGTTACAAACCCCAATCCATCTTTGTAATTAAAAGCCGCCCAATGTAAGGCTGTTGTGTCGGCCAGGTTTTTACTAAACGGAAATTGCCCCTTGCCCATACTAAACTGAGCACTTAAAGTAGTAGCTAAATCTATCTGCGATCCAACATGTGTTATCACCTTTCCCGTTTCTCTTAAAGCCCCACCCAACCATAACATGGGTGTTCTAAAATTATCAGCTTTATAACCTGTTTCTGGTTTGGGGTGGCCATGGTCACCAATAATTACTACAACCGTGTTATTCCACCAGGCTTGCGTTTTACATTGTTTAATAAACTCACCAAGCACTTCATCCGTATAATGTAATGAGTTTAAAAATTTGTTGGTTATATCTTCGCCATGAATAACAGTTGGCACAGGTGTTTCAAACGGTTCGTGACTGGATAAAGTTAACCAGGTACCAAAGAAAGGTTGTTGTATTGTTTGCAGTTCTTGTAAAACACGTTCTGCCACTACCCCATCATGCGCTCCCCATTTCGAATTCATATCTTTTGCAGCAAAAGATGCTTTGTCAATAATGGGATTACAACCACCATGTAACAAATAAGATTTTATGTTGGCAAACTCCGGCTCTCCGCCATAGAAAAATGGTGTACTGTAGTCGTGTTCTTTAAATAATCCGGAAAGCAATTGCAGCTTATTGGATTTACCGGGGTCCTGTATAATAGACCCAACAGGCAAAGCCGGATAACCACTTAAAATGGCAGGAATACCTTTTGAAGTCCGGTCACCACTTGCATAAATATTGCTAAAGTATAAACCCTCCTGCTTTAACTGATTAAAATACGGTGTAACCTCCTTACCTCCAACCTTTACATGAATCGCTTTCTCTGTAAAACTTTCCCATATAATAACCAATACATTCACCGGTGTTTTAGTCTGTGTATTCAGCCATTGTTGTTGTACTCCTTTTGCAGCATATAAACTGTCTGTTAAGGTAGCAATTTGAGTATCGCCCATAAAGTGATAACTCTCTTCTTGTAAATCATTTTTCTTTACCGCACTTTGCACAAAATTCCAAACAGCATTTACCGCACTGTGATTAGCAAAATTGTTAGTAGAAAAATATACTGTACTCTGGTTCATAGGCGCCAGTTGTAAACCACCGCGAATAGGTATAATTAAAGCAGCAGTTACACAAAGCAATACAAAAACAGTTGGTACTTTATACCCATATTGAGGCACAAAAAATATTTGTTTCAATTTTTTGTTAAACAGGTACCATAAGCCGGTTAACCCTGCAATAAATGCAAGCAATATCCAAAACAATGGAAGGTGACTAACAGATGCATACACCTCTTTAGGATTAGCTAAGAAAACCAGTATATCATCATCAATTCTAAAACCCCATGCTTCATACAATGATGCATCAGACAATACAATCATTGCCACAGTGAGTAATACAATAAAGCTATAAACCCGGTAAGGTTTTATATTATTTAAGTAGGGAATAAATAAAGAAAAAATGGTCATTAAACAAACCGGAGCAATCAGGTACGCTGTTGCTGACGCATCCATACGAAGGCCATAGAAAAAGCTTAGTGCTATATTTTTAAATCCGGCTTCAGCCGTTAAAGCAGGCGCATAAGCTACAAATACTAACCGTGCAAAAAAGAAAATTACCAGCCAGAGCAGGTAATACAGTAACAAAAACTTTAGCTTGTGCTTCATCTAGAAAAATACAGTTGTTTTATGGCAAACGGTTTGTTAAAGTTCAAAGGCCATCCAAAAGTTTGGATGGCCTTTGAAAAGGAAAAATCAATATGGCTAATTTAGTTTTTCAACCTGCATGTAGTTTAGCTCTACAGGTGTTGAACGGCCAAATATTTTTACGGTAACTTTTAATTTTTTCTTCTCGTCATTCACCTCTTCAATCACACCGTTAAAGTCGTTAAAAGGACCTTCAATAATCTTAATAGTTTCACCAACAATGAAAGGCTCAATCATGCTTACGCCACCAGCTTCAGCCATTTCATCCATTTTACCCAACATTTTATTCACTTCAGCTTTACGTAAAGCAATAGGATCATCTTTTCCTAAGAAATGAATAACGCTGTTAGTGCCGCGAATCATATCACGTAAATCGTCGTTTAACTTACCATCTACCACTTCTACCATTACATAACCGGGGTAAAAGTTACGTTCACGCATTACTTTTTTACCGTTGGCAACTTTGTACACTTTTTCAACAGGTAAAAAAACCTGTTTTACCATTTCACTCCAGCCGCCACGAGAAATCTCTTTATCTAATAGCTCTTTTACCTTACGTTCTTTACCACTAACCACCCGCAACACGAACCATTTGGTTTCCTGTTCGGTCGGTTGTGTATTTTGAGTAGTTCCTTCCATTACAAATTAGAAAAGTAGTTTATAAACAAAATTCAGACCTCCACCTGTTAAAAAGTCTACTACCCAGATGAATGCTGTAATAATAATTGTGGCTACTAAAACAATCATAGTAGACTGCTGTAACTGATCCCAATTAGGCCAGGTTACTTTTTCAGTAAGCTCTTTGTAGCTGTCCTTAAAATAATTAACAACTTTTGTCATTCCTATTAGGTTTAAAGTTTAAGGTTTAAGGTTTAAAGTTAAATATGTAAAGTCCGAAAACTTTTAACACTAAACTTTAAACACTAAACATCAATCCGCACGGGCACTAGGATTCGAACCCAGATCAAAGGTTTTGGAGACCCGTATGCTACCGTTGCACCATGCCCGTAAAATTCAATTAGCTAATTAGCAAATTTGCTAATTAGCTAATTGATTATTTCAAAGAATTATATCAAAATAATTACTTCACTATTTCGGTAACCTGACCGGCACCTACTGTACGTCCACCTTCACGAATCGCAAACTTCAAACCTTTTTCCATTGCGATTGGTTGAATTAAGGTAACGTTAATGCTAGTGTTATCACCAGGCATAACCATTTCAGTTCCTTCGTTTAATTTAACCTCACCAGTTACGTCAGTAGTACGGAAGTAGAACTGAGGACGGTATTTGTTAAAGAACGGAGTGTGACGACCACCTTCATCTTTGCTTAATACGTAAACTTCACCTTTAAATTCAGTATGAGGAGTAATAGAACCTGGTTTTACGATTACCATACCACGACGGATATTGGTTTTCTCAATACCACGTAATAATAAACCTGCATTATCACCAGCTTCACCTTCGTCAAGAATTTTGCGGAACATCTCAACACCAGTTACTGTAGAGTTTAAAGGAGTTTCAATTAAACCTACGATTTCTACCGGATCACCAGTTTTAATACGACCTCTTTCGATACGGCCAGTAGCAACTGTACCACGACCAGTGATAGAGAATACGTCCTCAACACTCATCAAGAAAGGAAGATCAACCGGACGAGGAGGCAATGGAATCCAAGAGTCAACAGCATCCATTAAGTCTTCGATAGATTTAACCCATTTTTCTTCTCCAGATAAAGCACCTGAAGCAGAACCTTTGATAACAGGAGTGTTGTCACCATCAAAGCCACGTTTAGATAACTCTTCACGAACTTCAATTTCAACTAACTCTAATAATTCCTCATCATCAACAAGGTCAACTTTATTTAAAAATACAACCATTTTAGGTACACCTACCTGTGCAGCCAAAAGGATGTGTTCTTTAGTTTGAGGCATAGGACCGTCAGTAGCGGCAACTACAAGGATAGCACCGTCCATCTGAGCAGCACCAGTAATCATATTTTTCACATAGTCAGCGTGACCTGGGCAGTCAACGTGTGCATAGTGACGAGCAGTAGTTTCATACTCTACGTGAGCAGTATTAATAGTAATACCCCTTTCTTTTTCTTCAGGAGCTCCATCAATATCGTCATATTTTTTTGCCTGAGCCAAACCCTTTTTAGCAAGGATTTCAGTGATAGCTGCAGTCAAAGTGGTTTTACCGTGGTCAACGTGACCAATGGTACCAATGTTTACGTGAGGTTTTTCCCTCTTAAAGGTCTCTTTTGCCATTTTATCGGTTTTTGAGTTGTGTTTTAACTAAATAAAAATTTTATGTTTAAACCAACAGTATTACTACTATCAGCTTTACTTGCGACGCTCCGTTCAGGGTTCTTTTCGCTTTTCAGCATTTGGCACCCATCCCTGAAACAGAATGTAGAGCCGTTAGTGAGAATCGAACTCACGACCTCTTCCCTACCAAGGAAGTGCTCTACCACTGAGCTACAACGGCTTTTTACATTGGACTATTGACCGTTGCCATATTGATGTATTACTTTCAGCATCAATTACTGTTTGTGGTCACTTACCAGAGCGGGAGACCGGGCTCGAACCGGCCACCTGAAGCTTGGAAGGCTACCGCTCTACCAAATGAGCTACTCCCGCTTACATATCCATGATAACACATAATGTTGGTTAACGACTGTATTAACATTTCAATTTGTTGAAAGAACTTTATAAAATTAGCTAATTAGCAGGTTTGCTAATTAGCTAATTAACTGTGGGCAGGGAAGGATTCGAACCTCCGTACTCCGAAGAGAACAGATTTACAGTCTGTCGCCTTTAACCACTCGGCCACCTACCCAATCAAAAAGATAATTATTATTAGTAACTAAACTTTTGAGCCGAAAACTGGAGTCGAACCAGCGACCTACTGATTACAAATCAGTTGCTCTACCAACTGAGCTATTTCGGCTTATTATTATTTTAAAAGAACTTAATTTTTTTCCCAGTTTCAGACAGTACCGTCGTTTTTGGGAAGGCAAAGGTAAGGGAATTTCACAATTGCAAAAACTTTAAATAAACTTTTTTTTTGTTTGTTATCAACGTGTTGTGAATAACTGTAATTTCCTGCTATTTTTATAACCATTTTAGAACCAAAATTTTACGTTCTGCAGTTAAGAATAGGTAAATTCAATTGCAAAATATCATTCTTAAAAAAAGTAAAAGTAGCCTAATGTTGGACTTTAAGAAAAAAATCAACTCTACTTTAATGAAATTATCTTTCATACTCTTATTTACTCTTTTACAATTCACATTGACCGGACAAATACAGTCTATTACTTTATCCGGACATCTTATAAACTTTCCTCAAAAAACTTATATACAAGAAATATCCGCAGATGTAAGTATTAACCCATTAAATAATAAAATTTTAATCCCAAGTGATAGTTCAGGAAAGTTTTCTATGACATTGAACATCCAAAAAAATGGTTATTATAGAATAGGCAGAAATATACTGTTTCTAACTGTCGGCAATGACCTATCAATGATGTTGAACTACACTGACCCCAAAGCAGCCATTTTTCACGGCACTGAAATGGAGGCTAATAATTACTTGAAAAGTACACCTTTCCCTAAAATGGGATCTTTCATTGATGGAGGGGAGGAAATTAAATTAACCTTTGATAGTACTATCAACCATATAATGTCAATAGTACAAAAAAAGAAGACATTACTTGGTACTTTTAAAAATGTACCGCCACACTTCAAAATTATGGAGTATGCTCGCATAAAAGCTGATTTAATTAATAGTATAATTAGTCTTAACTATTACTACACCGATGTTTTACCGAGAAATAGTTTTAGCGTATTCAAAAAAGAACTGGATACAAAAAGCCCTCTCATCTTAAAAAAATATGCGTTAAACTTTTTTGATAGTTCTTATTTATCCCTTGAAGTTTACCAGGACATAGTACCTACACTCATAGAATTATCACGATCGAATACTAAAAATAAGATTCAGAGACTAGCTATTTCCGACTGGCTATTTACCCAAAAAACTATTGGTAAGATAGCACATGAGGCTGATAAAGATACATTGACCCATCTAAGAAATGAAATAAGAAAGATTAAGAATAAAAGGTACAAAGAGATAGTAACAGCTTTTCAGAAGAATAAACTTGATTTTTCGAATGGTAAAACTGCTAAAGACTTTACAGCTATAACCAACGACAATAAAAGAGTGTTTTTAAAAGACTTTATTGGCAAAGTGATTTACATTGATCTTTGGGCGACCTGGTGTGGGCCTTGCCTTTTAGAAATGCCAAACTTTAATAAACTCAAACAACAATATAAAAATAATGCTGAAATAGTTTTTTTATCAATCTCAATTGACAGTGAACGTACCAAATGGAAAGATTATTTACAGAAAGTAAATGCAGAAGGGCAACAATGGATCATAAACAGAGCTGATTTGAGCGACTATTTTGTAATTGACATACCAAGATACATTATAATAAAAAAAGACTTCACTGTATTTGACTTAAATGCGCCAGCTCCGTCAGCCTCAAATATTATTAAAACGCTCGATTCTTTAATAAAAGAGTAGAATTCTATTTTATTGTCAGGTCATACTTAGCCAATAAACCCATAACACCAGGCATGGAAAATTTAGCTTTTTTTATCTTATTCTTTTCGGGATCTATAGTATAGTTAAACGCTACACTCAGGTCGGCTTTTTCCAGATTGGTGCGCTCAAACATGGTACCCGATAAATCGCAATTGGTAAATACAGCCTGACTTAAGTTGGTTTCGGTAAAATCTACCTCGCTTACATTACACTGGTTAAAAATTGTTTTGGTCATTTTACGCTGGTAGAAAACCGACATATTTAACTGACAGTTATCAAAGCTTACTTCAAACAAAAAATCGCTACAATGCTCAAAATGCAAACCCAGCATTTTACAATTGGTAAACTTTACTTCCTTAAAAGCCGTTTGCCCCAGTAATGCTAAACTCAGGTTACAATTATCAAAACTGCATTGCATAAAACTTATATGCGACAAATTAACATTGGATAAATCACAGTTTTTAAAAGTACAGTTATCATACTCGGCAACAGGCAAACCTGTAAGGGTATAATTCACTTTTTCAAAAACCTGATCTTCGATATAATTTGTACGCATAATTAAAACCCGGTTTTAAATTTTACTTTAAAACCGGGTTGCAAATTTAGTTTTTTTAAGGCTTTATGCTACAACTGTTGCCATATATTTTATTGCTGAAAGGCTGCCGGACTGACAGCAGTAGCTGCAACCGTGCGGCTGAAAAAGTGGGCAGGCGTTGCACTACTGCAAAAGGCCGGAACAAATGCTGACCGGAGTTACTACTGCTGACAGCCCCATTAATTAAAGCTTTTACTTATCCTTGTTAATTTCATTTCTGGCCTGTACAAAATCGGCCACCAGGTAAGCGGCTAATGAAGCCGGACCCGAAGTATCTAAAGTGCCTTGTTGTTGCGGAATAGTGCCACAAATAAACAAGTACGCAGCCTGTGTAACCATGGCGCTGTAAGCCACAAAGCGGCGGGCATGGTTGGCATAAATGCCGGTGTTGCAAGCGTTGTTTTGTATGGCATCCAAATCAACATCAATACCGGTTAAGGTGTCGTTGGTAAATTCGGTTGCATGATCAACGGCTTGTATAAAGCTTCGTTTTTCGTTTATAAAAATATCTTCAAAAGTTACACAATCCATAAACGGATTGTTCACCATATCGTTCCAAACATTTTGTGGTAATTGTTTTTCCTGCATACCAATTACACAGTAACGTTGCAGGTAACCATCTTCTTCGGCATAACGAATGGGGTTACCACTATGATGGCCTTCCAGTGCATGGTAACGGCTGTGTACATCCATATTAATACAATTAATTTGTGCCAATGCCAGCTTGCCGGCTTTAAACCAACCCTTTGCCGAACCCTTAATTAACGGATAGGTATTGTTGTGTCCTCCGCCTAAAACCAGTGGTATTTTACCCGCAGCCGTTATTTGTTTCACCACTTCTTCTACTTCATCGTTTACGGTTTGTACGGCATGGCGATAAGCGGCTAACTTTTCATCGGTGCCTTTTGCATTAATATCAATAAGGTATTGTATATCGCCAAAATCAAAATGCCCTAATACCAATATATCACTACCATCAAAAAAATCGTTGCTTTGCAGGTTTACAAAATTTTGTAAAAACGAAACCCACCAGGTATCTGCCACAGCAGTACTGTGGTTAGCCCTTATACCAATACTCTCGGGAATACCCAGCAACACATATTTGGAACTTGTTTCCTGCAAATGATCAGTTAGTGTCGTTACCGACGAATCATACAAAGTTTGAAGGCGCTCACCTACCCTTGTTTCAAATTTTTTTATGTGCGTTAACGATAATACATCCTGTTTGGTATAAATTTTCAAGTGTTGCATGGGCAAGTTTTATAGCGTTAGAAAGTGGGTTATTAGCAAAAGTTAAATTCCTATTTTTTCATTTACAATCTGTAAAATTTCTTTTTCGTCCTTTATAATTTGTTCTTCAATAACACGGCCTTGTTGCAGTATATCATCAACAAAGTTTTTATCATCGTATCCGGCTGCGTTAATACGTACATTCATAAACGCACCCATTACCGCACTACGGACACATAAAGCACCAACCCCTGCATCGGACACCGAATTAGGATTACCGGTAACCGCCATGGCTTTAATTAATTCCATAGTGCCGGCAGCAACCTGCATTACTTTAAAGGGAACTTCAATGGCGTATTTAGTAGCTTGTTGTATAGCGTCCTTACGAATTTGTTTTTCTTCATCGGTTGATTTTGGCAAACCAAACGCATCCATAATTTTATTAAACGCAGCAGTATCTTCATCCACCAATTTTAATAAAGTTGCTTTAGCGGCTTCACCTTTTTCCGCCCAATTGCTAAACTCTTCCCAACGTTCATCCCAACCTGCTTTATGCGATGATAAGTTAGCTACCATAGTTGCCAATGCCGCACCTAATGAGCCCATATAAGCAGCAATAGAACCGCCACCAGGTGCAGGACTTTCACTGGCTGTTTCATCAGCAAAAGCAGCTACCGTCATATTAACCAGTTTGCGGCCTTCTGGTTTGGCTAGCATATATTCTATAATTCTTTCTTCGGGTTTAAAAGGTGTTAATTCATCTAACCCTAAAGATTTAACGGCAATCTTTATCAGCTCTTTTTCACTAATACCTATAGATCGTTGTTGCTTTTTTAAAAAATATTTTCCTGCATCTAATAAAGCTTTTAAAGGTACCAGCCCTACCAATTCACTACCGGTAACACGTATACCACGGGCATCCGCTTTTTTACAGGTTTCATCAAATGCAATATGAATGGGTGTAACGTTCAAGTTAGTAAGGTTAATAGAGATTTGTGCAACACCATACTCCTCAATATACCAGCCAATAGCTTTAACCGATTTTAAACTACCGGGAATATTTACCGTTTTTCCATTTTCATCAACAACAGCTTTACCGTTTACTTTTTTTACACGGCCGGCTTCTCTAATATCAAATGCAATGGCATTGGCCCTGCGTGTAGAGGTTGTATTTAAGTTAACATTATAAGCCACTAAAAAATCACGGGCACCAATTACCGTACCACCACGTTTGGCATCAAATTCTGCGGGACCAAAATCGGGAGCCCATTCCGGTTGTTTAATCTTTTTAAAGAAACCTTCATACTCTCCTGCACGTATTACCGATAAATTATTTCTGGCCGGATTGCTTTGTGCCGCCTCATATAAATACACGGGGAGGTTTAATTCCTCACCCACCCGTTTTGCCAATTCTTGCGCATAACGGGCCGTTTCTTCCATAGTAATATTGGCAATGGGAATAAGCGGGCAAACATCCGTAGCACCCATACGCGGATGCTCACCGGTATGTTTGCTCATGTCAATTAATTCACCGGCTTTTTTTATAGCTAAAAATGCTGCGTGTATTACAGCATCCGGATGACCCACAAAAGTTACTACGGTACGGTTGGTAGCTATTCCGGGATCAACATTTAACAGCCTTACACCTTCTATCGATTCAATTTCATCTGTAATTAATTTTATTGTTTGCAGATTAACTCCTTCGCTAAAATTGGGAACACATTCTATAATAGGCTGCATAGATAATTTTTTGTGAGCAAATCGTTTTTAGCCTGATAAACCAGGCATTTGTTGGTATTAAACAAGGTAATAAAAATGTAACAGAAAGCAAAAGAAAAAATGATTACTGCCATTTTAATTGTTTCATAATTTATTACTTTTTAAACGGGCATTTTTTGGGGCTGTCGGCTTTTGTAACGCTAATCAACTGCTGTCCGCTGCCCGCCTGCAATGTTCGCTGCGCTACCATTTACGGACTAAGCAGCGCAGCCCTTCATCTTTAATAATACTAATCAACAACGTGTTATTATACGGCCGCCTATAAAAAATATGTTTGTTAAACAGTATTGGTTTTTGTTTTTGGCGGAAAAATAAAATGAGCAGGAAAATGTATAAAGTAGCGCCATAAAATTCCTATAAACTGCGGATAATCTTTTAAATGAATGCCCCTTGATTTAACCGCAACGTAAAATGCAAAAGCAAAACTGCTTAAAAAATTAACAAAGCCAATGGCCAATACACCTAAAAATACCACCAGCAAATATTGCCAGGCTATGTTTTCAAAACCGGCACCATATACACCAATAGCTGCATTACCTGCCGATATGGTAATATGCCTTATATCGAAAGGAATACCGAACAATTTACCAAAAATACTGGCCATACCTAAAAAAAAACCTAATGCAATGCTGCCTACTAAAGCACCTGAATGTTTTTCAATATAACCGGCTAGTTTTTGCCGTCGACCTGCCGACATAGATAGTTGCAGAATAGGATGCATTACTAACCTATCGCCAATACGGCCGTACCTAATTTTATTTTGTACATAACCCGCAATAATACCGCTGACGAATAAAAAGAACCCGGTATTGCAAGCATATAACAATGACAGGCTCTCCCATGGATGTTGGTCTTTTAATAGCTGGTAAGCCGCATCACCATCTGCAATTTTGGTATTAAATAAAATATGATACAACCAGGCCAATAAGAATGTTCCGGGAAATACAATAATTAAGTTACCAAAAAATGAGGCTATCTGGCTTCTGGAAACTTTGGCTACCGTTATGGCCAGGTTGTTTAAATCCGGTTTGTTTGATTGCTTTTTTGTATCTAACGATGCGGCTACGGCACTGGCAGTAAATGCCGGCTGTTTGGTAGCAAGCGTAGAGCCTGTCTCTTCAATAGCTATAAAACCCGCACTATAATTAAGGCTATAAACAAAGCCTTGCCAAAAGGGAGCCAGGGCTAATTTACCTAACAAGTTTTTAAATATGGCAATAAAGCAAATAATAAAACCGCCCCACATGGCACTTATTATCATTTTTCTATACTCCTTACGGGTTGATGTGATATATTTCCCTCCTTTATCCCCTTTATGTTCAGCTATTTGATAAGCCAGATAACCCATACCCTGCGATAAAAATTCTATAATACTGTTCTTCCTGTTTTCGTTTCTTACCAGTACTTTAAATAAATCAACAAAGCGGCCCACGTCAAAACTATCATCCCTATCCAGTACATCCGTTAAAATTAATATACGCTGTAGGCGAGTAGACAAAATTAACAGTGTATAGGTTTGACGTAAGCTTGCTCCTTTGCTGGATTGCTGCGTACGGATATGTTCAATGTTTTTTAAACACTGATTGACTACTTGTTTTATTAAATAACAACACTGATTAATGGTTTCGTTATCACTATCCTGTGCCAGTTTTTCCTGCAAATCATGTATTAAAAAGCTTTGTTTTACAAACGGACTTTCCTCCCCTGTTTCCTCGGCCGGAATAAAACCGGCTACTTCTTTTTCTAGTCCGGTTTGTGCTACCTGGAATGACAGAATTCGCATGGCAGCCAACACATGATGTTGTAAACGTTTATCCTTTACACCAATGGGAATTTGTATGGTAGCAAAAAAGCTGATCCAGTTTTCCCTTGTAACAGCTTCTACCCACTTAAAGTCATCCGACTTGTAAAAAACACGGTTTAATACATACAAAAAATCACCGGGATCTTGCAGGGCCGGTAATGCTTTGTGCTTTAACCTGTCAAATAATTCTTGCCAGAAACCACCGGCAAGCGGCACACCACTTTCCGTAAGTGCTGTATTAAGGTTTGTATTTATTAATTGTAACAGTAAAGCCCGTTGTAGTTTTTGTTTTAATACAGTTTGTGTTTGTAATGTATTAATGGCCAATAGCAACTTGTCGTTAGCAGCACTATATTCTTCATTTGATAAAGGGCGTATTGTTTTAAAGAAAGAAACCAGAAAGTTTAACCCTTCTTCTTTGGTAGTGAGCGTAATAGCTTCCGGGTTTTGTACAACGGTTTCAAAAAAATGGGGCTTTTTCTTCTTTCTTTTCCACATATTACAAATGTAAGTTTTTACGGTTTGCTATTTATTAACTATGTGTTACACAAATCATTTAATAATCAACATTAAATAATTTATAATATTTATCCAATAAAAAAGGCTGTCTTTTCAGACAGCCCTGTAATAAATATTCTATTTGTTTTTACTCATCAGCACTAACCGGTGCTGCAACTCTTTTACGACTGGAAACTGTTTCTACTGAACGCTCCAATTCGCCTTTTACAAACCGCATTGCACTCCACACATGATCCAATTCAATACGCTCAATACTTTCGTAACCTTCACAGGTAATTCTGTTCCAGCTACACTCTCTGTTTAAATCGGTAACAATTTTTGAGGTTGCTTTTGGATAAGCCACCCAGAATTTTGACTCTTCTTTTAAAGAAGGCATTACATCTTTTAATATACCGTTTAATTGATTTTCGTTCACGGCAAAAACAAGTGCAAAGTCAATTTTCCTGTTTTTTAACAGCGGCGTCATGTTTTTTGCAAAAGATAACTTGCTGAATTGTTTTTCGATTGAAGAAGGTAAACCTTGAATTAATAGATTCTTTTCGTCTGCCAGTTGTAATTTTTCAAAAACCGTTGGAAGCATACTATAAAGCCATTTTTAGGTTTAAAAAGAACATACCGAAACCCTGTCCACACTATGTTTCCATTTGTCGGGAGTGCAAAGGTAGTAAAAAAACGCTGTACATGCGTGATTACCGCAAACAAAATAGCCTTTGCATAGGTAGCAAAGGCTATTTTAGCTTTAAAAATATAATTATTTAGAGACTGGTTTGTAATACTGTAGGGCTTCGGGCATGTGTTTTTCCAACTCCTGAATACGTTTTCCTTCGCTTGGATGGGTACTTAAAAACTCCGGTTGTCCCTGACCACCGCCGGCGGCTTCCATTCTTTTCCATAAGTTAATGGCTTCCTGTGGGTTATAACCCGCCATGGCTGTCCAGATAAGACCATAACGATCGGCCTCTAACTCATGCTTTCTGGAAAATGGTAATACCCCAAGAACATTTGTACCTACGCCAAAAGCTGTCATAAACAAGGTTTGTGTAGCAGCAGGCTTGTTGGCTAATGCTACGCTTAAAGCCGATCCCAGACCTTGTTGCACCATTCCCTGGCTCATACGCTCGTTACCATGATTAAATAAGGCATGAGAAACCTCATGACCCATAACAGCTGCCAATGCAGCTTCGTTTTGTGTAATAGGTAATAAACCGGTGTACACTACAATTTTACCCCCGGGCATGCACCATGCATTTACATCTTTACTGTCAACCAGTTTATATTCCCAGTTATAACCCTGCAAATCTGCCGATAAGCCTTTTTGTGCATAAAACTGTTTTACGGCTTGCGTAATACGCTGCCCTACCCTGGTTACCATTTCGGCATCTTTACTGGTAGCACTACTGATTACTTTGTTGCTGGATAAAAATGACTGATACTCTGTTACGGCCATTGACTGTAACTCTGACTCCGGCAGTAGTTTCATTTGACTACGCCCTGTTACTGCATTAGTTGAACAGCCAACAACTATGGTAGCTGCAGCAAATACTGCGAAAATTGTCCTTATCATGGGTTTGTTGTTTATGTTAAACAAATCAATCACTGTACCAATTATTTTTTTACAGTGCCGGCTTAGAGGGGAGATACAAAAATAGCGTATTAAATTATATACATAACTAAGTTTTGAAAGGCTTTAACGGGTGAGGGATAGCAGCGGCATCCTTTTGCGAAGCGTAGCCATTGCAGCCAGAGGCAAAAGATACAGCGAATAGCCCAACCCGAGCGAGGTACGAGGGGCACCTCCTGCAAAACAAAAAATTATGTTTACGGAAATTAGGACGACATATCACCCCGGCGGCGTTGCCTGCGCCTGTCTCTTTTTTTGAAGATAGGTACTTTGCTTTCGGCACCTTTAAACAAACGGGTAATATTTTTCTGATGAGTAAGTATGACCATTAATGCGACTGCAATGGCAAATACACGGTAAATAGGATTATCTACATTAAAGATTACCAGGATAAAAATGGGAAATGCCACACTTGCTAGAATAGAACTTAGCGATACAAAACGGGTTAGGTATAACACCAACAAAAAAACACCCGAACAGCCAAGCGCTGTCCATGGCGAAATACCCACTACTAAACCAAATAAAGTGGCTACGCCTTTACCACCCCTAAAATCGGCCCAGATGGGAAAGATATGACCTAATACGGCGGCCAGGCCTAAAGCTATCTGAAGATTTAAAAAACGGGTTTCGCTATCCAGTAACTCAGGAGCTAAAAAAGCCAGTTTTACGGCCAGCATACCCTTTAGCATATCCACTACCATAACAATGGTGCCCCATTTTGGACCTAAAACCCTGTAGGTATTGGTGGCACCGGCATTGCCACTGCCGTATTCCCGAATATCGATCTTGAAGAAGTGCTTGCTGACCCAAACAGAAGTAGGGATACTTCCTATTAAATATGCGAGCAATATTAATAAAAGACCATTCATAGCAACCGGAATAGATTTTTTATTGGTAAAGAGTTGAACGACAAAGGTAAAGAAAACCTGTGAGTAGGTAACAATTTATTAATACATGTTTACACCTAATGCTTTAACATATTGATAAATAACCACTTATTACGTATTTGAGTGTTTACCAATTGTAAGCCCGTTTTTTCGGCAGCGGTTATAATATCCTGTTGATCATCAACCAATAATCCGCTAAAAAAGATGGTACCGCCTTTTACCAGTTGGTTTGACAGTACTTCCATATTATCCAGAATAACATTTTTATTAATGTTGGCCAGGATTACATCGAAGCTGCTATTCAATTGGGCGGTATCGGCCTGCACTAAAGTAATTCCATCGGTATTGTTGCGGCCTATATTTTCGCGGGTGTTTTCAATACTCCATTCATCATAATCTACTGCCACTACATTACCAGCACCCATTTTTTTAGCCAGAATGGCCAATACGCCGGTACCGGTGCCAAAATCGAAAACCGTTTTGTTGGTTATTTGCAAATGCTGCATTTGATTTAGCATCATATACGTGGTGGCATGATGGCCTGTACCAAAACTCATCTTAGGGGTAATAACAATTTCGTGTACTACATTGGTGATGGGTTCATGAAAATCGGCACGAACAGCTACCCAATTATCAACGGTAACCGGATTAAAATTTGATTCCCATAATTTATTCCAGTTTTCTTCTTCTATTTTTTTAAGCTCGTAGGTGGCGTTGATCGTAGCAGCAATCTCGGCAATTGCGGCTTCGTCATAATCTGCCTGACCAATAAAAGCTTTCAGGCTGTTTTCCAACTCTTCAAAACCGTTTACATTGTTTTGCGACAGTAAGGCAATTAATATATCGCTATCGGCCGGGGTAATATTTGTAAAGTGTACTTCGTAATAAAATGACATAATACTATTTGTGCGAAGTACGTTATTTTATACCATACCCTTATTAGTATTTATACAAAAAATCAGCCGCCAAAAGGCGGCTGATAAAGGTGTACGGAGGATTTAACCAAGGGCTTAAGTAAAACTTAATGCACATGCAGCCGTACGTTTAATTATTTATGCATAAATAGTTGGCGGGTATTTTTTTTGAAATACTTTAAACTCATCGCTTATTGATTTTAAACGACGGCTAAGTAAATCAAAATCGTTATTTAAAAAACAATGCAGGGCCACTGTATCGTCACGCAAAACACCTATCATTGATTGCTTAGTGATATTATCGGCATGACGTTTAATGGCTTTTTTTAAATCGTGAATATTAATAAGCTGAATGTAAAACTGATTGTACAGATGCGCTACCTCCCACATGGATTGGCGAAGGCTGTTTTCCTGTACTCTTTTTTCCAGTTTTTTGAGATGATGTAAGTATTGTTCACGTAAATGGCGTAGGGTGAATCTCCATTGCTGACACTCTTCGGTTAACTGCGTTACTGCTTTTATCATGGAATATAGTTTAAGGGTAAAAATTATACTACAAACCTTAATAAGTGGATAAGGAATATGGCTTCTGTAATTTACAACTGTTTTAGTAAACTAACTAAATAATATTTATAGCAAATACTAAACCAAGTTCAGGGTTTTTGCCAATAGGTATACTGATTATTGAAAAGAAACTCACTGAACAAAATGTACATTAGCTTTATTAAAGCCTAATTGCACCGTTGCCCCAATAGCAGGTAAGTTATAAGCTGCACTGCTGAATTGTATTAATTGCTCACCAACCTGCACTTGCACCATGTAAAAACTACCAAGAAAAAGTACGCTAATTACAATACCCGTTATTAAGTAACTATGATGAGCGTTGTGGAGTTGTAAATTTTCGGGTCTTATAATAAAACCATTGGTCGCCCAATTAAAGCCGTCCAAATTTTTGAATGCTTCGTTATTGATTGTAATAAAATTATAGGCACCTAGTAATCCTGCGCAATATTCATTTACAGGTTGGTTATACACTGTTTCGGGTGAGCCTTGTTGTATAATAACCCCATCTTTCATTACCAATAATTCATTGGCCCAGGAAAGTGTATCCAACGCATCATGCGATACCAATAAAGTAGTAATGCCCAGTTTTGTTGTTACATGCTGTAATACTGTTTTTATGGTTTGTTTATGTACAGGATCCAGGTTGGAGAATGGTTCATCCAAAACCAGCAATGCAGGCTTTTTTATCAATTGGCGGGCAAGGGCTATACGTTGTTTTTCGCCACCGGATAACTGATTGGTTCGCCTTTGCAATAAATGTGTAATCTGGCAAATATCATAAATGGTATTAGCTTCTTCATCAGTAAGCTGGTTGGTGTAACTTAACTCCTCATACACCCAATAATTATTACGTAATTCAAAGTACTGACTCAGGTAAGCCATTTGCGGATGTCCGGGTATGAGTTTTTCTAAGGGTCCTTCAACCCTTTTATTGTTGAATAAAACCTGGCCGCCATCCGGTTGCAGGTGGCCGGTAATCATTTTTAGCAAGCTACTTTTACCCGAACCAGTCTCCCCTACTATCGCCATTTTTTGTCCGCTGCTTAGTACAAAACTCACCTTGTTTACAATAGGTTTAACATCCTGTAATTTGGTAAGTTGTTGTACACTTAAAATTGGGTCCATTGTTGCAAACTTACAAACTCAATTGACAATGTACAATTGATAATTCACAATGTGTTTTTTTGTTGACCGGCAGCATTAACACAGATGAACCCTACGAGCTCCGCTCCTTCCCTTCGTTTAACTCGTGAATCTAAAAGGACTTTAAAGTTCTTTTAGGTTGAATATATTTTGTTACCGACATCCCACCCTTGATTGAACTTTACTTGCGTCGCACACTTGTACGTTCCGTTCGCTAATCAGCAGAGGTAAGTCCGGAAGTCAGAAAGACCGTAAGTCCGTTAGTTAGACTCTTGTAGTCAACTCTATTTAGAGAAGTACACTAAATCAGCAATCATAAATAATTAAGCTGCCTGCACCGCCTGTACCACCACCACTTTTTCAGCCAGCTCCACGCCTGCCTGTACCAAGGGACTACAAATAGTATTTACGCCAATGTTTTTTAATTGTGTTGCCTGCGATTCGGAATCGACCATAACACTGATATGTCCCTGAAAGCCGCGGGCACGTAATGCTTCTACCACACTCATTTTAGCTTCTTCTTCCGGCGTGGTTACTACTACACCCTGCAGTTTACTAATGTCCAGGTTTTGCCATAACAATTTACTGTTGGCATCGCCATACAACACCCTGCGTTTCTTTGCACGATGTGACGATAGAACATTTGGGTCGGTATCAAAACCCACTACTTTTAAACCACGCTCCTGAAAATAATCGTAAGAGGATGTACCGGCACGTCCCATGCCCACAATTAAATAATTGGCAATACCAATGTTAACAGGTTCCGCATCGCTGCGTGAACGTTTACTTTCAAACCTGGTAAGTATGGGCTCCAGTTTATTGAATAACTGATTTGCCTTGGCGTTAACCGGTGCACCAAATAAAAATGATACAGCCACAATAGTGGTTAACGTAATTAACATGGATGGCGGCAATATACCTACCGTTACAGCAACAGCACCGGTAATAATAGCAAATTCGCTAAAACTGGCCAGCGATGTAGCGGTTAAAAAGCTGGTACGGGCACGTAAACGGAAGATGGATAATATACCAAAGAAAACAGCTACCCTGAATGGCAATATAATAACCAAGGCAAGCGCATACCATAAATCCGCCCAGGAAGGGAGGCCCGTTAAACCAATTTTTAAAAAGAACACCGTTAAAAAAGCTTCCCTTAACGACCATAACTTTTTAGAAACATCACCGGCTTTTTCTTCACCCGCATGTAACACACCAAAACAAAACGCACCCAGCTCACCACCCAGGCCAACAAACTCAAATAAAGCAGCACCCCCAAAAGCCATTAACACACCGTATAACAATAACAGTTCATCGTTTTTTATTAAACGCAACACCCTTACCAACACAGGTTTGAGTAAGGGTAATAATAATAAAGCCAACGCCCATGGTGATGGTGCTTTTAAACCGGTAAAAGCCAAAATGCCAATGAGGATAATATCTTCCATTACCAATATACCAATAGCAAGGCGGCCATGATAAGAATCAAGCTCGCCTTTTTCTTCCAAACCTTTGGCAGCAATAACGGTACTAGCTACTCCTAATAAAATACCCAGTAATATAGTTTGGCTGGTGGTAAAACCGGCATTAATACCTATAACCGTAAACAAACCCATCAGCAATAACACACTTACTGCTATTTGCAATAATCCGGAAACAGCAACTTCGGGTTGAAGAAAATTTTTCAACCGTATTTTAAGTCCCAGTGTAAACAGTAAAAATATTACGCCGCTATGGGCTATTTCTTCCAGGGCATGTGTGCTTTGGTAGCCATAAACCGATAAAACAAAACCTCCGGCAAGAAAGCCTAATAAGGGCGGCAGTCCGATTTTGTAAAACAAAAAACCGATAATAAAGGCAATAGCTATAAAAAGGATTTCCATTGTATTAGAGGTTGAAATAAATTAATGGAGCTACAACAATAAAAAAAGGCAATTGTTGCAAAACCAACATTGCCCTATAAATATAACTTTTATAAAAGATTAATTAGAAAACGTCTTTTACCCGTAACCAAAAATCATCCAGTGCAACAATGCGTGGCTTTAAAAAAGAAATAATTGCCGGCCAGTCCGATTCTTTAAAAATATTTACGCCTGTTTTTTCTATGTATATGCGACTATAACCTGCACCAAATTCATCATACACTTCCGATTGCCATTGCCAGGTTTCACCAACCGAACTTTCCAGCATACTACGCATATTAGTCAGTTTTTCGTAATAATTATTGTCAATACTGTTAGCGGTATGTTTTATTTCTATACCAATCTGTGCTGTGTCCTTGTCAACATCCATCCTGAAATAAATATCCCTTATGCCGGTTTTATAGTTTATCCAATTAATGATTTCACCCTCGGCATTCGGCACAGGTTGCAGGTAACGCCCCAGCGTTGTCCAGAATTTTTTACGAATAAGTGATGCTTCCTGTCTAGTGTACATAATTTTTGTAGACCTGTTTATGCAAAACTAATGCTCAATAATATGTAATTCCAAAACGGTGCAAACAGCAATTGGCATTTAATTTGAATAAGCATAAACAATCAAAAACATTATTATGCAAAATTGGCTTAAAACATTATTAGCAGGTGCTGCCGCCTATAAATGGGGAGGCGGGTGCCTGGGCTTTATTTTAGTTTTTGTTATTGTTTATTACCTGTTAGGCCACTGTTAACCTTTACAGTATTTCATTTACCAGGTTTTCAATTTTTTGGGCATGTTTTTCGCTGACAGCTACCACTGGTAAACGAAATATATTCTGGCAAAGATTCATTTGGCTTAATACGGCTTTAATGCCACTTGGGCTGCCTTCTTCAAACAAGGCATTCACAATATCAGTGTAGGCATAATGTAATGATTGGGCTTGGGCAAAATCGCCAGCCAAACATAACCTAACCATATTGGAGTAGTCCTCAGGAAAAGCATTGGCCACCACTGATGTAACGCCTTCAGCACCCATAGCAATCATGGGCAGGGTTAAATTATCATCGCCGCTTATAACCATAAAAGAAGCAGGTTTGTTTTTTATTATTTGCCCCACTTGCTCCAGGTTGCCGCTGGCTTCTTTGGTTGCAAATACATTTTTGCATTCCTGTGCCACACGCAGCTGGGTAGCTGCTGAAAGGTTTTGTCCCGTACGTCCAGGCACATTATACATCATAATTGGCAAAGGCGTAACAGCATCTAAAGCTTTATAGTGCTGAAACAATCCTTCCTGATTAGGTTTATTGTAATACGGTGCTACTGATAAAATAGCATCATAGCCTGTAAGATCAAAAGACGAAAAATCTTTAATAACCGATTGTGTATCGTAACCGCCAATGCCGGCCACCAAAGCTACACGGCCATTTACCTGCTTTTGAACAAACGTAAATAAGTCCTGCTTTTCCTTGCCATGTACGGTTGCACTTTCACCGGTGGTGCCCAGTACTACCAAATACTCTACCTTACCCTTTATCCAAAATTCAATCAGCTTTTCCAGGCTGTTGTAATCTATAGTTCCATCGGCTAAAAAAGGGGTTACAATGGCTATACCGGTTCCGGTAAATTTTTCCCGCAGCGACATAATTAGTTTTAAGAGGTTTTTTTAATATTTTACTGCTTGCAAAAAACTGCAAAGCTGCCAAATATAAAGCATCCTGAGTAAAAGAAAAAAACTGGTGTATAACATTTTTTAATACTTCCGGGGAATGATAGCGGATAATTTTTAGGTTACCGGCAAATCATAAATATTAAATCGCAAATCATAAATCTTTATTTGCCTTTATCTTTGCCTGCTATTATGGGAAACAAGCTACGCTTTGGAATTATTGGATGTGGTAAAATTGCACCACGGCACGCCAGCGAAATAAGCCGTATTGGTATTTTGGCTGGTGTATGCGATATAATTCCCGAACGAGCTAACCAACTGGCACAACAATTTAATTCGCAGGCTTTTTATAATATCACCGATTTTTTAAAACACCAGCCTTACGATGTAATAGCCATTTGTACTCCCAATGGACTACATGCCGAACATAGTATTTTGGCCTTACAGGCAAACAGCCATGTACTTTGCGAAAAACCTTTATCCACCACCGCCAAAGATGCAACTGATATGATGGAAGCAGCCGTTAATACCGGCAAAAAGTTATTTGTAGTAAAATCTACCCGATATAATCCTGCGCTTATTTCCCTAAAGGAAATATTAAACAACGGACAACTAGGTCAGATTTTCAGCTTTCAACTAAATTGCTTTTGGAACAGGCCCAACAGTTATTATGCATCAACATGGAAAGGTAATGCCCTTATGGATGGCGGCATTTTGTTTACGCAATTCAGCCATTATATTGATGCCCTATTATGGTTATTAAATGATACGGTTAAACAAGTATCCGGTTTTAGAAATAACTTTACACATCAGGGTTTTATTGATTTTGAAGACACTGGCATTGCATCTATCCAAATGAATAAGGGTACCATTGGCGGCATTAACTGGAGCGTTAATAGTTTTCAAAAAAACATGGAAGTATCGTTGGTAATTTTAGCTGAAAACGGCAGTATAAAAATTGGTGGCGAGTATATGAATAATGTAGAGTATCAGTTAACAGCAGATACCTGCCCTGTCCTTACTACACAAACCGGCCAGCCCAATGATTACGGCTTTTACAAAGGCTCGATGAGCAATCATGATAAAGTATACGACAATTTATTACTGGCAATAGATAACGACAAACACCCTTTTTCAAATGCCATTGACGGACTTAAAACCGTAGAAGCTATACAACAGATTTATAACGCCATGCCATTGGCCTAAATAAGTTTTTTTGAAAAAATTATTTTTTACTGTTACCAACGATCTTACTTACGACCAGCGCATGCAACGTATTTGCAGCAGCCTTGCTGAAAATGGGTACGATGTTACATTGGTGGGTAGAAAATTAAAAACTTCGAAAGAACTAAAACAACAGCCCTTTAAACAAAAAAGAATACAATGCTGGTTTAACAACGGTAAACTATTTTATGCAGAGTATAATACCCGTTTATTCTTTTACCTACTGTTTAAACGTATGGATGTGATATGCGCCATAGATCTCGATACCATCCTACCCTGTTTATACATTTCTAAATTTAAGCGTATTACTCGTGTATATGATGCGCATGAGTTGTTTAGCGAAATGAAAGAAATAGTAACCCGCCCAACTATCAAAAAAATATGGGACCGGGTAGAGAGAAAAGCTGTTCCGCAGTTTAAAAATGGCTACACTGTTTGCGAAAGTATAGCGCAGGAGTTTACCAAAAGGTATGGTGTAAAATACCAAGTGGTAAGAAATGTGCCTTTTATAAAAGAAATACACAAGCCTGCCGAAACTGATAATAATCCAAAAATTTTACTATACACCGGTGCTGTAAACGAAGCCCGAGGTTTTGAATACCTGATACCGGCTTTGCAATGGATAAATGCCCGTTTGGTTGTTTGTGGTGATGGTAATTTTATGCCGCAGCTAAAACAACTAATAACCGATTATAAGATGGAAGATAAGGTAGTACTAACCGGTATGTTGTTACCCAACGAGTTATGGCAACAAACCTTACAAGCCGATATTGGTATTGCCCTATGCGAAAATGAAGGGTTAAACCAATATTATTCGCTGCCCAACAAGTTTTTTGATTACATACAAGCCGGACTACCACAAATAGCCATGGCTTTTCCCGAATACGAAAGAATTAATAAAGAATTCCGGATTGCAGTGCTTATTGATGACATGGCACCAGAAAGATTAGCTGCCCACATAAACAATTTGCAGCAAGATGTTGTTTTATATGAAACCCTAAGGCAAAACTGCCTGAAGGCTAAACATTTTTTAAACTGGGAGGTTGAACAAAAAAAGTTAATTTCCTTTTACAAATCTATTTTACACGATTGAGACAGCAGTTGCACATAGTTTGTTTAGACGTTCCTTTCCCGGCTGATTACGGCGGCGCTATTGATATGATGAACCGCATTATCCTGTTCAAACAAATGGGAGTTGCCATTCACCTGCATTATTTTAGCTACAACGACAGGGGCATGCCCAACGAGCTGAACCAATATTGTGAGAGCATTCAAGTGTACGAAAGAAAAAAATTTAGCTCCTACTACTTTTTTAACAAGCAGCCTTATATTGTTTCTTCAAGGGTTAATGATGAATTGATTGCCAACCTGAACAAAGACAACCATCCTATCATCCTGGAAGGAATTCATTGTACCGGTGTGCTCCCTTTTATTAACAAAAACAATCGTCGCATTGTAGTGCGTATGCACAACGACGAAAGCATTTATTATAAAGAACTGGCAAGAGCCACCAACAGTATTAAACAAAAAATATTCTTTAACAGAGAAAGTAGTTTGCTTAAAAAGTATGCTGACACATTAAGCAATGATTGTTTATATGCCTGCGTATCAGAAAAAGATATAACAGTTTTACAGCAAGACCATCAAATTAGCAACACCGCTTTTGTCCCCACCTTTCCAACCTGGCAAGAAGTAAATTGTCCGGAAGGTGTTGGTACTATTTGTTTGTATCATGGTAACTTATCGGTGCCGGAAAATGAAGAGGCCGCCATGTGGCTTTTATGCAAAGTTTTTTCTAAAGTGCGTATGCCTTTTGTAATAGCCGGTAAAAAACCTGGCCGCAGATTAAGGAAAGCGGCTGAGCTTTGCCAACATACTTGTTTAATTGAAAACCCATCGGAGTCGGAACTAAACGACTTAATACGCAAAGCGCATATTCACGTTTTACCTTGCTTTAATAAAAACATTACCGGTATACGGTTAAAATTACTACATGCACTTTTCGAGGGAAGACATTGTGTAGTTAACACCCCAATGGTTGCGGGCACAGGTTTAGAAGAAGCCTGTCATATTGCAGGTAATAGCAACGGCTTTGCTTCCATCATTGCACAGTTATACCATCAGCCTTTTACCGATGATGAAATAAAACTGCGTAAACGTCTTTTGGGAAATACTTACTCCAACGAAAAAAATACCCGCCAGCTTATTGAATGGCTATGGTAGCATTATCAATCACACGGTTTTGCTCAGTACGTATCATACGAGCCGGATATTTATTCACCACAATATAATCGTGTGTAGCCATTACAATAGCCGTGTTAAAGTCTTTAGAAATATGAAACAATAGTTTCATAATCTCATCCGATGTTTCCGGATCAAGGTTTCCGGTAGGCTCATCCGCTAAAATTAATTTAGGTGAGTTTAATAAGGCACGGGCAATATCAATACGCTGTTGCTCGCCACCGCTTAACTCAAAAGGCATTTTAAATCCTTTTGATTTTAAGCCTACTTTATCCAATACATCCTGTATTTTATCGGCCATTAATTTTTCATCTGTCCAGCCGGTTGCTTTTAAAACAAACTTCAGGTTATCATTTACGTTTCTATCGGTTAACAATTGAAAATCCTGAAACACCACACCCATTTTACGACGTAAAAAAGGAACTTCTTTCCAGCTTAAACCGTTTAACAAAAACCCGGCAACATTGGCCACACCTTCCTTCAACGTTAATTCGCCATAAAGCGTTTTTAACAAGCTTGATTTTCCGGTACCTGTTTTACCCACCAGGTACACAAACTCACCGGCATTAACCGTAAGGTTTACATTTTGTAACACCGCACTATTACCCTGATATATGTTAACGTTGCTTAAAGTTATAATTGCTTCGGCCATTGTATTGTTGCTTTAATTGCAAAATAAAGGATTAAACCCAAACTACCAGTCAAAAAGAATGGTTAAATAACTATGTAAGGAGAATATCCTATTAATATTGAGTTTATTTAACGAGGATAGATTGTTTTTATTTTACCAGCTTCAGTTCCCTGATTGAACTTCCGTTGCGTCGCACTCTTGTACTGTTGGAATGCTACTCATCACTTGACACGAGCTGTTATTAGTTAATCAAGTGAATAGTGAATGTATTGACTATTCCCTTTTCACCATTCACTCTCGGACTTCCTGACGTTCGGACTCTCTGCTGATTAGCGAACAGAACGATGAACGGAGCGTCGCAACATCAGCTCCATCAGGGCTATCCAGCCGGTAACATAAAATTAATTACCCGAAATTTTTTGCAAACAAATGGCAAGGCTATCTTTCCAATCGTTTATTTGCAAACCATAGGTTTGTTTAATTTTTGTTTTATCTAAAACAGAATAAGCAGGCCTTTTTGCCGGCGTAGGAAAACTGCTGGTTGGTATAGGATTAACCTTACAACCGCTATTGCTTAACCCGTTAATAGCAACGGCAAAATCAAACCACGAAATCTGACCTTCATTACTAAAATGATATACCCCGGGATGCCATTCTTTTGTAGCAATAATATTGATAATTGCCTGCGCCAGGTCGGCAGCATAAGTTGGCGTACCCATTTGATCATTTACCACATTTATTTCGGGTCGTTCGCCCATTAAACGCAACATGGTTTTTACAAAGTTTTTTCCAAAGCTTGAATAAACCCATGCTGTACGAATAATAACGGCATCACTATTTTGTTGCAAAATATTTTGTTCGCCCAATAATTTTGAAGCACCGTAAATATTTACCGGATCGGTAGTATCGGTTTCTTTGTAAGGCGCATCGCCGTTTCCGTTAAAAACATAATCCGTAGAAACATGTATCAGCTTCACTCCATTCTTTTTGCAGAAAGCCGCTATAACACCAATGGTTGTGGCGTTAATAGCAAACAATGTTTCCTTTTCCTCCGGTTGTTCGGCTTTATCAACAGCAGTATAAGCCGCACAATTAATAACAAATTGTGGTGCAGTTTGTGTAAGAAAATTAATGCAGGCTTGTTCGTTATCTAAAGGCATTTGTGTACGAGTGCAAAATACCCACTCATAATTTGAGTGGGTATTTGCCAATGCTGTTATTTCGCTACCCAGTTGCCCATTGGCCCCGGTAACTACTATTTTGGGTAGTACAGACATACTAAAAAGTAAAATTATTTTTACAATCACTTAGTGTTGGTAACACTATATCTTTTTCTGAAACAATGGCTTTATCAGTCGGTATTTGCCAATTAATATTCAATGCCGGATCGTTATAAATAATACCTCCTTCACTTTCCTTATTATACAATCCGTCGCATTTGTACATTACTTCGGCCTTATCGGTTAACACCGAAAAACCATGTGCAAAACCTACGGGAATAAGTAACTGCTTTTTATTTTCGGCTGACAATTCAATACCAAAATGTTGGCCATAGGTTGGAGAGCCTTTGCGCAAATCAACAGCTATATCGTAAATTGTACCAACAATTGCTCTCACTAATTTTGTTTGTCCGTGCGGATTTAATTGATAATGCAACCCTCTTATTACACCATAACTGGATGATGATTGATTATCCTGTACAAAATTATAAGTAAGCCCTTGTTGATTATGTACAGCACTGTTATAGGCTTCAAAAAAATACCCTCGGTTATCTTCAAACACTTTTGGTTCAAAAACCAACAGGTTAGCTATTCCGGTTTCAAAAAACGGCATGTTATAAACTCCAATAGTTTCGTGAATTAATTTTCTTCCTGAATATACCTTTCAAGTCAACAATCAATGCATCGCTTTTGGTAATACCGGAAAAATAGGCATCATCAAGATTTGTATATTCAACATGAGGGACAGTAACAATAACCGCATCATAATCATTTGCAATGTTGTTGGTTAGTTCAAAACCATATTCATGCTGTAACTCTTCAGAACTTGCATATGGATCTTCCACATCAACATTCAAGTGAAAAGCTTTTAATGCTTTTACCACATCAGCCACTTTTGAGTTACGTATATCGCTTACGTTTTCTTTAAAAGTGGCACCTTTAACCAATACCTTTGCCAATTTTACGTCACTTGAATTTTTGATGATATGTTGCACTACATTATTAGCAACATATTTAGCCATATTATCATTAATATTTCTACCGGCAAGTATTACTTCAGCATCATACCCCAGTTCGCTGGCCTTGTAAGTAAGGTAGTAAGGGTCTACACCAATACAGTGCCCCCCCACAAGACCGGGCTGAAACTTCAAGAAATTCCATTTTGTACCCGCTGCCTCCAATACTTCGTAGGTATTAATGTTTAACTTATTAAAAATAATAGACAACTCGTTCATTAACGCAATGTTCAGGTCACGTTGTGTGTTCTCAATAATTTTTGCAGCCTCCGCCACTTTAATAGATGAAGCACGGTGAACACCTGCAGTTACCACTAACTCATACACTTTAGCAATAACTTCTAATGATTCCTCATCACAACCAGACACTACTTTTACAATACTGGCAAGGGTATGCTGTTTGTCTCCCGGATTAATACGTTCGGGAGAGTAACCTAATTTAAAATCGGTAACATTGTTTAAGCCAGAAATTTTTTCAATAATCGGTAAACAGTCTTCTTCTGTACAACCAGGGTAAACGGTTGATTCGAAAACAACATAATCACCTTGTTTAATTACCTTACCTATCGTTTCAGATGCTTTGGTAACAGGTGCTAAATCAGGTACATTGTGTTCATCTACCGGTGTTGGTACCGCAACAATAAAGAATTTTGCTTTTCTTAATTCGTCTAAGGACGTTGTAAAAGTTATGTCGCAACCTTCAAAGGCTTCTTTTTCTAATTCCTTACTCGGGTCAATACCTTGTTGCATTAAAGCAATTCTTTCCTGGTTTATATCAAACCCAATTACAGAAACCTTTTTTGCAAACTCTAAAGCAATAGGAAGGCCTACATAACCTAAGCCTATTACTGCTAATTTTTCCCTTTTATTTATAATCTGATCATACATGACAAAAATGATTGGTGTTTTTATTTTATACTTTTAAATTCTTTGGGTTGCTTATACCATTCTGTCTCTGGCAACGATTTAAAATATTCGTAGGTTAATTTTAGCCCTTCTTTTCTATCAACCTTAGGTTCCCAACCTAAAATACTTTTTGCTTTTTCAATGTTTGGTTGACGTTGCTTGGGATCATCTAGCGGTAAGGGCTTGTAAACAATTTTAACCGTATTACCGGTCAATGCCAATACTTCTTCCGCAAAATCTTTCAACGAAATTTCGTTAGGGTTACCAATATTAACCGGTAAATGATAATCGCTTAATAACAGCCTGTAAATACCTTCTACCAAATCATCTACATAACAAAAACTCCTGGTTTGCGATCCATCACCAAAAACAGTTAAATCCTCGCCACGCAGTGCCTGACCAATAAATGCGGGTAATGCCCTGCCATCATTTAGTCGCATACGAGGACCATAGGTATTAAATATGCGGATAATTCTTGTTTCCACCTGGTGAAAACTATTGTAAGCCATGGTAATGGACTCCATGTATCTTTTAGCTTCGTCGTACACACCACGCGGGCCAACAGGGTTTACATTTCCCCAATATTCCTCCGATTGTGGATGTACCAATGGATCACCATAAATTTCGCTGGTAGAAGCCACTAAAATTCTGGCTCCTTTTGCTTTTGCTAAACCCAGACAATTGTGTGTACCCATTGCTCCAACTTTTAAAGTCTGAATAGGTATTTTTAAATAATCGATAGGGCTTGCAGGTGAGGCAAAATGCAGTATATAATCTAAGTCGCCGCTAATATGAATAAACTTGCTTACATCATGATTATAAAATTCAAACTGCTCCAGCTTGAATAAGTGTTCTATATTTTTTAAGTCACCGGTAATCAGGTTATCCATAGCAATAACATGATAACCTTCTTTTATAAACCTGTCACACAAATGCGATCCTAAAAAACCTGCCGCACCTGTAATTAAAATTCTTTTCATAATTTATTAATTTACAGTTGCACGACCTACGCTTTCATAATGAAAGCCAAGTTCTTTAATCGCTTTAGTTTCAAATAAATTTCTACCGTCAAAAATGGCTTTGTTTTTTAACGAGGTAACAATCTTTAAAAAGTCAGGTGTCCTAAACTCATTCCATTCTGTAGCAATAATTAATGCATCGGCATTAGTTAAAGCATCATATTGGTTTTCGGCATATACCACTTTATCGCCAATAAACTTTTTCACATTATTCATTGCTTCCGGGTCAAACACCGTAACCGTTGCTCCCGCTGCAGTTAATGCATCAATCATATATAAAGCAGGTGCCTCACGTATATCATCAGTATTAGGTTTAAAGGCTAAACCCCATAACGCAAAATGTTTTCCTTGTAAGTTGTTATTAAAGTAAGCGTTAATTTTTGGCATTAAATGCAGCTTCTGTTTTTCGTTTACATCCATTACTGCATTCAAAATCTGAAAATCATAATTAACTTCTACTGATGATTTTACTAAAGCCTGTACATCTTTAGGAAAACAGCTGCCACCATATCCAATGCCCGGGAATAAAAAGCGGCGCCCAATTCTTTCATCACTACCCACACCTTTACGCACCATATCAACATCGGCACCTAACAATTCACATAATTGCGCAATTTCGTTCATAAACGAAATCTTAGTTGCCAGGAAGGAGTTTGCAGCATACTTGGTTAACTCAGCCGATTTCTCATCCATAAAAATCACGGGATTGCCCTGGCGTACAAATGGTGCATATAACCTCCCCATCACCTCTTTCGCTCTTTCACTGGAAGCACCAATTACTACACGATCAGGTTTCATAAAATCATCCACCGCTACGCCTTCCCTTAAAAATTCAGGATTACTTACTACATCAAATTCTCCTTTGTAGTTTTTTTCAATTGCCGCTTTTACTTTAGCAGCAGTACCAACCGGTACAGTACTTTTATCAACAATTACTTTGTAATCTTTTAAAATTTTACCAAGCTCGTCCGATACGCCTAAAATATACTTCAAATCTGCAGAACCATCTTCACCGGGAGGTGTAGGCAATGCTAAAAATATAATCTCGGCATCTTTTATGCCTTCTGCCAGATTTGTAGTAAACTGTAAGCGTTCCTCCTTTAAATTTCTCAGAAACAGTTTTTCCAGGCCAGGCTCGTAAATGGTAATTTCACCATTACTTAATTTTTCAACTTTTGTAGCATCAATATCTACACAAATAACATTGTTACCTGTTTCCGAAAAACAAGTTCCGGTAACAAGACCGACATAGCCGGTACCAATAACTGCAATTTTCATACTAAGAGGGCTGGTTTAGAAAGGTTAAAATATGGTTTGTAATAAAGGCTAATTGTTCTTCATCCATTTCTGTATGGATGGGTAATGAAATCACTCTCTCAGTAAGCCAATCCGTCACTTCCATTTCCTGGTTGGTAACCCCTAACTGATCAAACATTTTTTGTTTATGACCGGGAACGGGATAATAAATCATAGAGGGTATTCCCTGCTCGGCTAAATACTTATTCAGGTTTTCCCTCACCGAACTATTTTCTAATAACACCGTGTATTGATGATACACATGTTTAGCATAAGTCGCCTGCGTTGGGGTTTTTATTTTAGCATGATTGGCGAATGCCGCATCATAATATGCGGCAACAGTCCTGCGTGCTGCATTATATTCATCCAAATGTTGTAGCTTAATATTTAGTATAGCTGCTTGTATAGAGTCTAAACGACTGTTACAGCCTACCTCATCATGATAATAACGTTTACTTTGCCCGTGGTTGGCAATACGTTTCATCTTCTCCGCCAATGTATCGTCGTTGGTAAAAATTGCACCACCATCACCAAAAGCACCCAGATTTTTAGATGGATAAAATGATGTGGCACTGATATGGCCTATATTTCCTGTTTTCTTTACCGTTCCGTCCGAAAAAGTATAATCACAACCTATTGCCTGCGCATTATCTTCCACCACATATAAATTATGTTTTTCGGCTATTGCCATAATAGCTTCCATAGGTGCGGCCTGGCCATACAAATGCACCGGAACAATGGCTTTTGTTTTTGGGGTAATCGCTTTTTCTATAGCTTCAGGCGTAATACAAAAAGTATCTTTATCAACTTCTACAAAAACCGGTGTTAATTGTAAAAGTGCAATAACCTCTGTAGTTGCAATAAATGTAAATGATGGCGTAATAACTTCGTCGCCGGGTTTAAGCCCTAAGGCCATTAATGCAATTTGTAAAGCGTCGGTACCGTTGGCACAAGGTATGGTGTGTTTTACTCCTAAATATTTTGATAAACCTGCGGCAAAATCCTGAACATCTTTACCATTAATAAACGCACTGCTGTCCATTACATTTAATACCGCAGCATCCACTTCACTCTTTATTTTCTGATACTGTGTTTTAGTATCCACCATTTGTATAGTTCGCATAGTTCTGTTTCTTTGTTACAATAACACATTCACATTACACAATATCAAACATTTACACTTTCGTTATTGCGCCGCAAAAGTAACAAAATACAATTAGTTTATAAACTATACAATACTTTAATAAAAATTACAATACATATAAGCTTGCAATTTATGTTAGAAAACTTATAACATACTGATTATTATCAATTTACCAACGTACAGTTCCTTGATTGAGGCCTCCCCTAACTTCGTTATTTCCTTTTCAGAAACCTCCAAAGGAGGGCTTAAATAAACTCCGCAATACAAGAATAGATTTTTGTTGACCGACTGCATTACTACTATCAGCACCTGTTGCGACGCTCCGTTCGGGGTTCCGTTCGCTAATCAGCAGAGAGAAGTCGGATAGTCAGTGAGTCCGAAGTAGATAATGTAAGATTGAATATTTAATATTGATTATCGGCTATTGAAAACATACTTTCCATCTCTCCGACTTTCGGACTCTCGGTCTTTCTGACTTCCGGACTGCCCTACGGCAACAACTCCATTACATAACTATCACCCGGCTGCAATTCAAAATCGTTTAAGTTTACAACCCTTCCGGTAACAACATCTTTTAGTTTGGTAAATCCGGCTACTCTTTCTTTCATATTCACCCAATTAGGTTTTATTGCTTCTTTTCCGGTATGCGATAAAACTACAACCGACTGTTTGTCGTTGTATCGATAGTACACATATAAACCATTGGCAGGAATATATTGCATTAGTTTACCTTGTGTAATGGCTGTTGCATTTTTTCTAAAGTTTGCCAGCTTGCTTATATAATTATAAGCGCTGTCTTCTTTGGGCGTACGTCCGGCTGCTGTAAACTTATTTACTTTATCACTTGCCCAACCTCCGGGAAAATCTTCACGCACCATGGCATCATTAGGGTTTTTGAAATTTTTCATTAAAATTTCGGTACCATAATATACCTGCGGAATACCACGTAAAGTAAGTAACCAATTCATGCCCATTTTAAATTTACCCCAGTCCTCACCTACTACCGAGTATACCCTATCCATGTCATGATTATCTAAAAACAACATGTTATTCATGGGGTTTTTATATACTATATCCTGCGCTAAAGTGGTATATAATTTATTAACGCCTTCCATCCAGCCTTCGGCTCGGTTCATACCCGATAGCATTGCAAAACAGGCTTGAAAATCAATAATACCATTGGCATTATGCTTAAACGTATTATTAATATTGTTTTGTGTAAAGTAGGCGTTGCCTACAACACTGTTTACCCAGGCTTCACCCAATATTGTAATTTGCGGAAACTCTCTGTACAGAGCTTTATTTACTTCGTTCATAAAATTTTCATCGCAGTACTTGTAGGTATCTACACGCCAGCTATCAATACCGTAGGTTTCGGTAGTCCATATAGCATGTTGAATTAAGTATTTAGCTAACTCCGGATTGCGTTGGTTAAGATCCGGTAAATGATCTACAAACCAGCCATCCAGCATAATTTTTTTATCGTATGCTGATGCATAGGGATCAAACAAAACTTCCTCTCTGTGGTTAGGGCCCTGAAAAGCAGGCCAGTTATTAATCCAGTCTTTTGCAGGCGGGTCTAAATAAATCCAGTGCTCTTTATTAATGTGGTTAAACACTGCATCCTGAATTACTTTGAAGCCGTTTTTATGTGCATTGTCACAAAAAGTTTTATAACCATCATTACCCCCAAAACGTTTATCTATTTCATAATGATCGGTAAACCAATAGCCATGATAACCGGCAACATTATTTCCCCATTCATGCATCATGGTAACGTTGTTCTCCAATATAGGCGTCATCCAAATGGTAGTGATACCTAATTGTTTTAAATAACCAAAGTTGTTTTCAATGCCTTTAAAGTCGCCACCATGGCGGTCGTATTTACTGTTTCTGTCACTGGTGTTTGACCGGTAACCTGGTATTACATCATTTGTGGGGTCGCCATTGGCAAAACGATCGGGCATTAAGAGGTAAACAAAATCGGCAGCCGATACACCTTGGGTACGTGTTTTACCGTTTGCTTTATTTTTTTGTACCAGTTCATACTTAAACTGTAAGCCTTTGTCTTTTGGCCCTAACTGTATATTACGTACACCCGGTTTAGCCGAAGCAGCAATAGTGATATTTAAAAAAATGTAATTAGGATTTTCGGTACGGGTTATACTTTTCAACGTCATACCATCTGCCAATTGCATCCCTGCTGCACTCATTTTTATCATGGGTACTTTATGGGCAACACCATCCCCTTTTATCATTAATTGCAGGTTATTATCTTTTAAACCGGTAAACCAGTTTGTAGGATAAAAGGTTTGTGCTTGTACGCAAGCCAATAAAATAAAAGTGCTAATAAACCAAAGAACAAGCTGTTTCCTTATCATAATCATTTGTCTTTTATACGTAATGTAAACAAGGCCGCTATTATTAATGATACACCACCCAATACAATGGTTTGAACGGTATTGCCATTAAATAAATGTTTCGTTAATACACCTAATATAGTAGCGGCCAGAATTTGTGGTATTACAATGAAAAAATTAAAAATGCCCATGTACACGCCCATTTTTTGAGCAGGTAATGATTTAGTTAACATGGCATATGGCATAGCCAGAATACTACACCATGCAAAACCTATACCCACCATACTCACTAATAACCAGTTTTCATCTTTAATAAAATAAAAAGAAATTAAACCTATGCCTCCGGCAATTAAAGCAATCATATGGGTAACAGGACGAGAAAATTTTTTAGCCAGTACCGGTAATAAAAAAGCCAATAATGCTGCAAATAAATTGTATGCGCCAAATAAAACCCCTACCCAATTACCAATATCGTTATACGCCTTTGAGGTTGCATCGGTAGTGTTATATAAATGTTGGGCTAAAGCGGGAGTGGTATAAATCCACATAGCAAATAGGGCAAACCAAGAAAAAAACTGAACAACCGCCAGCTTTTTCATGGTGTTGGGCAAAAAATTCATGTCATCCATAATCTCTACAAAACCATTAGATTTTTTTCCTCTGTGTAATAACCCTGCAGCAATTTGAAATAGACCAAAAGCTGCCACACCCAAGGTCAATATATACAACTCCTTTTCTAAAGGCTGATCATTATTACGATTGTTAAAATATAAGATAGCCGTTAATAACAAACCCGCTACCAACCATAATAAACCCTGACTGTAAAATTGTTTAGGCGGCGTTTTAATATTTATTTCGTTAGAGGCCTCTATTTCGCCAAAAGACTTAAGCTGTTCAGGCGAATATTCTTTTGTAGTAAAAACTGTGTAGGCAATTGCCAGTAGAAAAACAACCGCACCAACAATGAATGAAATTTTTACAGAGTCGGGAATGACACCTGCTGCCGCTTCGTTGGCTACACCTAACTTGGTTAATATATAAGGTAATAATGAAGAAATAACTGCACCGAGACCAATGAAAAAACTTTGCATGGCAAAGCCTGTGGTACGTTGCGAATCGGGTAACATATCACCCACAAAAGCCCTGAATGGCTCCATAGAAACGTTAATGGCTGCATCTAACATCCACAACATAATGGCCGCAAACCATAAACCATTTACGTTGGGAAAAATAAATAATGCCAATGCTGCAAATATAGAACCTAACATAAAGTAAGGCCGGCGTCGGCCCCATTTACCTAACCATGTTTTATCGCTAAAATGACCAATTAACGGCTGAATGATTAAACCGGTAATTGGTGCCGCAATCCATAAAACCGGAATACTTTCTACCGATGCACCAAGGGTTTGAAAAATACGGCTGACATTTGCATTTTGTAAGCCAAAGGCAAACTGAATGCCGAAAAAGCCTACACTCATATTAATTATCTGCGCAAGCGATAGCCTTGGCTTGGTGGCTAAAAAGGATGGAGCTGACATGACAATCGTTTAAATTTGAAAAGCAAGATAAGGATTTAATATGTAAGAAATACACATTAGTTGATGGTTCATAGGAAATAGTTTATACTTAATTATTTCGCCATGAACTATTAACGATGAACCATTAACTTAAGATGAAGGGCTGCCCGATTGCAGCGAAAAGCCCGGTGAGGCCCCACCCGACCTCCCTAAAAGGGAGGAGGAAGCTAAGCCTTTGTGCCGGACTTGCAGCGGAAAGCGGGAACTGCTGTTGACCGGAGTTACTACTGCCGAAAGCCCCTAAATTCAAGCAGTTATACGCATACTTCTGTGTATTTGCCAATAAATGGTTATTTTGGCACTTTGTTAGCTATTAGGTAGTTAACTGTGAAACGACTTATATGAAGATAAATAACGAAACGAAAGTTGGCTTATTGGTTATTGTAACCCTGGCCATGCTGATAATTGGATTTAATTTCTTGAAAGGAAAAGACCTTTTTTCTAACCCCAATACTATTTATGCCATTTTTGATGATATTGGCGCAGTAGCAAAGGGAAATGCCGTAAAAATTAAAGGTTTGCAAGTGGGTAAAGTGTATGCCACTGAAAACGTTGACAAAAACGTATCGGCCATTAAAGTAACCATTGCATTGGACAAGGATATTAATATTCCGGTAGACTCCTACATATATATTGAACCCAGTTTATTATCGACCCCCAATCTGACGATTGTAAAAGGTAACGATAAAACTAATTTTATTGAATACGGCAGCGAGATTAAAGCGATGAGCCGTCCGGGTGGTATGTTAAGTGCCATGGCACCACAATTGGATCCGATTTTAAATCAGGTGGGACATACCATTGATTCACTTAACCTGATTTTAGGTAACGTGAATTCAATTTTTGATGGTGATACCAAATTAAATTTACAAGGTACCCTGCGTAACTTAAATAACAGTACGGCTAAGCTTGACGGGATTTTAAATGATGCCGGTAAAGGCATTAATGCAACGCTTAGTAATACCGAGTCAATTACCGCCAACCTACGTAAAAATAACGACAGCATTAGCGCCATTTTAAGTAATGCCAAACAATTTTCTGATGGTTTAGCTAAAGTTGATTTGGACAAAATGGTAAATACCATTGAAGCCATGCTGGCCGATTTAAAAGGTGTGGTTAACAAAGTGTCCAGCACAGATGGTACCTTGGGTGCATTAATTAACGACAAACAAATTTACAACCGGTTAAATAACGCCATTTTAAGTGCCGAAATTTTGATGGACGACCTGCGTGCACATCCTAAACGCTACGTTAATATTTCGGTGTTTGGTAAAAAAGATAAAAGCGGTCCTTTAACTTCGCCAACTGTAAAAGACACGCTACCCAAATAACCGGTTATATGGCCCCAATATATTTAAAAGGTATTTTTTCAACTTTGCAAAAAGTAGCTTTGGTGTTTTTATTATTGGTTGTTTACCAAACCGGTAAAACACAAGTGGCTATAGCCGGCGATACCACTAATTTACTCCAGATTTTAAGCCATACCCGCCAGTTAACTTTACAAACGGTTGATGACAGTACACAGCTTACGATTGTTGCCGGTAATGTAAAACTGAAACAAGGTAATACCCTTTTTTATTGTGACAGTTGCGTAAAAAACGATCGCACCAAATTGTTTGAAGCCTGGGGTAATGTACGTATTGTTGATGGTGATACCGCTACCGTAACATCGAACCACTTACGTTATTTTGAAGATAAACAACTGGCTTTTTTAGATGGTAATGTAAAACTTACTGATGGTAAAGGAACACTTACTACTCCCGATTTGGAGTACGATATGATGACCAATATTGGTATATATAAAAAAGGCGGACGTGTAGTAAATGGCAAAACCGTTTTAACCAGTAAGGAAGGTTGGTACTATGCCGATTTAAAAGATGTTTATTTTAAAAAAGATGTAGTACTAAAAGACCCGGCTTATGGTATAGTTACTGATTCGTTGCTGTACAATACCGAATCTAAAACAGCACGTTTTATTTCCTATACCACCATTACCGACAGCAACCAAAACGTTATTAAAACCAAAGAAGGTTTTTATAATCAGGTTACCGGCCAGGCCGAGTTTGGACAAAGACCTACCATACTTGATACAAAAGGCAGACGAACCGTTACCGGAGACCGCATTACCCAAAACGATAGTATTTATATGGTAACAGGTCGGGGGGTAATTGTAGATTCTGCACAAGGTATAACGATTATTGGCGACAGAATTTTTCAGAATAAAAATACCGAAGCAGTACTGGCCACCCAAAAACCTTTGATGATTGTAAAGCAGGATAATGATTCGCTTTATATAACGGCCGATACATTATTTACCGCCAAGTTAACCGCCTTGTATGGCACACAGGACTCCATTGTGGTTGACACAGTTTCCGGATTAAAAGTGGCGGCTATTGGCGAAAAAGACAGTACTAACCGCTACTTTGAAGCCTTTAGAAATGTGCGCATTTTTAACGACTCGCTACAGGCTGTTTGCGATAGTATGTTTTACTCTTTCAGAGATTCAGTTTTTCGTTTGTACGATAATCCGGTTGTATGGGCACAAAACAGCCAGATAACCGGCGATACCATACACTTGTTTACCAAAAATAAAAAGCCGGAAAAAGTGGAGGCTTACGATAATAGTTTTATGGTAAATAAAATGGACGAGGAAGTGTATAACCAGATAAAATCACGCCGTATGGATGGCTATTTTATTGATGGAAATATTGACTCAGTGAGAGCCCGGGGTTTTGCCGAATGTATTTATTATTTGCGGGACGATGCCGATAGTTCGTACACCGGCGTCAATGAATCCAAATCGGACATTCTGGATATTTACTTTAAGAATAAAGAACTTAACAAAGTTGTTTTTCGCAGTCAGGTTACCGGCACCATTTGGCCACTAACCCAAAAGAAACCATCCGAAATGCGCTTAGAAGGTTTTAAATGGCAGGAAGCCCGCAGGCCTAAGACAAAGTATGAGATGTTTGAGTGATGGAGAAGTTCCAGAAGTTCAATGTTCAAAAGTTCAAAGTTGTCGTATAAATGTAGATTGTCCTCTAAATACGACATACTTAATACTGCATACAATTTTTTTGTTACCAGCGTCCCACCCTTGATTGAACTGATGTTGCGACGCTCCGTTCATCGTTCGGTTCGCTAATCAGCAGAGGAAAGTCCGAAAGTCGGGAAGACCGAAAGACGGTGAGTGAGTAGTCAATAGTGAATAGTAAATTCGTTCTCACCCCAAGTATTAACTATTAATTTTCAAGTTAACACAAAACAATCTGTCTCAATTCTCATATCTCAATGCTGAAATCTCAGATCTTACTTCTTAGATCACAGATAAATCAGACATCATCACATCAGAAATCAGACATCAAAATACCTTATCTCCTCACTCAAATTCAAAAAAGCAAATTCCTCTTGCAAAGCTTTTGCTTTAACCAATTGTGTTTGTAAAAACTTTTTATGTGCTTCCGTTTCCGGCTGAAAAGCCTTGTGGTTGCGGGCTATAATCAGTTGCCGGATCTGTTGCATTAATGCTTGTGAGTCTTTATCAATATATGCTTCGGTAAACCGTTGCATAACATATTCCGTTGCCTGATAATTAGGGTGTGCTAAATCAATATCATAAAAACGATAATCACGTAACACATCAATTACCAGTTCGTATGCCGGAAAGTAAAATAAATCGGTAAACTTATTTACCAAATGATGCACCGATTCTATCAGGCGGGCTTTGCTGCGGTTATTATCCACTACCCCATCCCGCAAATGCCTTACCGGACTAACTGTAAAAATAATTTTTGCCTTAGGGTTAAACTTTTTTATACGGTGGTAACAGGTATCCAGTAAAGCAATAGTTTCTTCAATTTCCAGCATATGTTTATTAAACCATTGCTGTGGTGCCCGGTGGCAATTGGCTGCTCCGTTTTTTAATCCGGTTATGGTTCTGTCGCCTATAGCTTGTTCCTGCAAACGATAACTATACGATGAACCTAAAGTAATAATAACCCAATCAGCAGTTTTTAAAAACTCATGTGCTTCCTGTTGCGATTGATTGATGATTGCTACGGCCTTGGCTGGATCAATATGCGAAAACCGACTATGATGAGCCCAACTATTATACACTTCGTTTAACAGGAATAAATTGCCGGTATGGTATTGTTTATTTTCAATATAACTCACTATGCTGTTTACCACACTTGCCGGATCAAACAAAATACCGTTGGGGTTTTGCAACACACTGTACTTTAAACCACCCAACGCATTCCCAATATGTTCGGTAAAACAAGAGCCTATTAAAAACAACTTATCGCCATATTTAACAGGCGTTTCAAGCGGTTTAATATCAATATTAGCCATGAAATTCATGTTGCAAAAATAAGCCCTTAATTCAATGTAAAAGCGGTACAAAATATCATATTCTCTAACAAAGAAAGCTTCCCTAATAGAGAAGCTTTCTGTATTTGCTAATTTTAATTAGCCAAAAAAGATTTGTTTAAAACTATTATTTATAACCTAACCCAATATTGTATTGAACACCTACGCCAATATTACCCAGGTTATATTTTTGTACATCGCCGCCTACATTTATGTAATGATCGCTACCGGTAAACACATTGGTGTAGTGTGCAAAAAAGTTCCATTTTCTGTTGTGGTAACCCACCTGTGGCCTAATGTAAAAGCCACCGTCCGGTCTGTCAACACTACCTCCATTAACTACTTTTTCATCACCCACCAAGAAACCAAAGCCAAGGTCTGCACCGGCATAAATACCTTTTGCCTGAGGATAATAACGCAGTAGTGCAGCTACCGGAATTACACCAACGCTGTTATTGTCCAGCGTAGCAATTCCTACCTTATTTTCTTTGCCAAAATAATGCTGATAACCTGAGGCTACACCAACACCGAAATGATTAGTAACTAAATATTGATAATTTAAATCGAGGCCAACAGTTCCACCCACATTGTTATTAGGTACAGCTACACCTCCCGAAACACCTACTTTTAAAGTATTTTTGTATAGCCCGCCTGTTTGACCAATTGAATCCTTAGTTGAAAACATAATTGCAACTAATACCACGCCTGATAATAAGTACTTTTTCATAATGAAAATTTTAGATGTACCTACCCATAATCTAAAACTATACCAAACATGCAAAATCAGTGTTGAAACTAAGAAAAAATATATCGTGAACAATTAACAATCAACAAATTAAGTTATTCATTTATACATGTATAAAAAGGTACTATATCGGCTAAAAATTCAGTTTTTCCTGAATAAAACGTTTCTTGTTTACTATATTCATATCCGCTTTTTCCATCAATCTTTTTTTATCAGTGAAATAAAATTTATACTTCGCTTTTGACAGACTGATACGGTATTTATCAAAATCTCCTTTCAGGTCAACACCCATTTTAAATGGTACAGGAGATTTTAATACGGAGATATGATAGTCATATGTAAAATCAAGGTTTTGTAAACCACCTATCGCCAATTCGTATCTGTCAATAGCTATATGTGCCGGTAATATTTCCATCCGGTTATTATCTACCATCATTTCTACGTCCAGCACATCTACAGTATTCTTATCCTTACTTTTAAACATTAATGTTTTGGCCAGGTCACGAAATGTTTCATTATCCAATACCATAATATCTTTTGCTTTGATGGCGGCAAAACCTTTTACCGATCCGGCATCCACATCAAGTTGTTCATTTAACAAACCTGTACCACGTACACTAAACTGCGCCTTGCCTTCAAAATACTTTATCATTGGCATTAGTGTATCCATACCTGGTGCCAGACGATGCAGGTTATTCATGTCTATATTTCTCACATCTAAAGAAAATAGTAACCGTGCACTTTTATTGTCAACCGGTTCATATCTTATTTTTGTATCCAGATCGGCGGCCAGGGTTTTCAGGTGAAAATCTTTTAAATCCAAATGACCGTCTTTCATTTCCAGGTGACCACGAATATCACGCATATCCAATGTACCAAACACTACATGGTCTAAAGATGTTTCTAATTGTAAATCCATGTTTTTAGGTAAAGCGAATATTGTTTTTTCAGTTTCAGGAAGTTCTTCCATTACATCAGCAGGCTCCTCTGTAGCAGTAAATGTTTTTTCATAAAACGCCTGGCCCTTTTGCATGGCGGTCATCAGCTCATTGGCATCAATATATTTACCTTTTACTTTTAGTTTCCCTTTTGTTACCTGATCTTTTTTCGCAAATAAATTGCTGATATAACCTGTTGCATAAATATCTGATTTACCAAATAGAATATGTGCATCTTTTAAAGCAACACCCTTATCACTGAAGGATATTTTTGATTGTAATAGTTTCAACGGTATACCCATTTCAGGACTGTATGCCAGAATATTCTCAAATTCTACAAAACCTTTGGGTATCCAACCCTGTAGGGAATCATGCTGAAGATTTATATCATAACTTCCCTTTCTTATACCAACAAAGTTTTTGCCGTGTACTACATACAAACTGTCCGCAGTAAAAGTGCTGGTAATAGCTGCAGGTGTTAACCAGGTTTGTCCGGGTGTAATAAATGCATGTGCAACCATATTTGCAGCAGCTAGTTTATCACCTGTTGTATTATTGTATTTTAGTCCTTCCAGCGTTGCATCGGCTTTCAAACGGGCATCCTGCAACTGCCCTTTGCCCTTTCCCAATACTACATGTGCACGCTGCAATACAACTGAATGATCTGTTTTGTAACCTGCTTTAATCGCCAACAATTCAAGATCGGCTTTCATTCTGTCACTTGGCGAACGACGAAAAGCTACCCCGCCTTGCTCTATGCTTACATCCATCGTATCTTTTTCTGATACTATATTCAAATCTTTAAATGACACATTGCCTGTTGCACGTAAAGTTTTTATATCTAATGAACTGACCGATGTATTAGCCATAAAATTATTTACAGACAAAGTTTCCGCTTGCTTAGATTTATATTCCAGACCTGCTAACAAGAGTTTTGCTGCCAGTGGTGTGGCAGCACCCGAAAGCCTGCCTCTTTTCATGTCGGCCTCAGCTTGCCTGATGTTTATATTGTGTTCATTTTTGTACCATAATACTACTTCTGAAAGTTTTGTTTTTATAAACCCTTTATCAGTTCCATCACGATGGCTACTGATTAAACCTTGTGCTACTTCCAGGTGTAAGGTATCGCTGGCCGACTCAACCAATAAATCTTTTAATACCACATCCCCTTCAATATCCAAACTATTGAAATCACTTAGCATTATTTTTTTTACATCGCCTTTTGCTTCGGCATTCAGATTTACGGTACCGTTCAGCAATATGCCTTTGGGTAAAGGCATTACTTCTTTTACTTTGGAGAGGTTTAATGCTGCGTTTATATTTGTTTGCAGTATTGGTGTAGTAAAGGCTTGTGTTACCTTGGCCGAACCATTTGCCTTCAGGCCGGTTGCTTCTATATTAAGGTGTTCAATTGCAACCAAAGCATTCTTTTCGTCTATAAAATCAAGCACTGCTTTTGCTTTGGTTTCCAATAAACTAATTTTACCCGGAAAATTTTTATACGCAACGGCTCCTTTCTCAATTGACATGTCCACCGTTGTTACCGGTAGCTGACCGGTTCCATAAATGCCTTTGGTAGTCATTGTCATTTTTGCCTGCCCCTCCACCTCCACATCATTTGTACCTGTAATGTTTGCCGGTAAAATATGCCACAGGTTATTTAAGGAAGGTACTTTTAATGCAGCCTGAATATCTACCGTAACATTTCTTGCTTCTTTATTGCCCATTAATACGCCATCCAACACAAAATCAACTTCATTTAATTTTAAAGCACTGTTTTTAAAACTTAGTTGTTTAGTTTGTTTGTCCAGTACCATATCTGCCTTCAAAGCGGTACGTAAGTCACGTATATAAGGTACTTTGTTATAAGTAAAGTTGAGTTGTTCGGTAACAGACTCCAGCTTTAATTTCATTTTATCCGGCGTATCAGCTGCTTTTATTTTTAAGGTTAAGTTATTGGCAGCAGACATAAAACCGGTGCTTTCATCCGTAATATCAATAACAGCATTATCTATTACCAGGTTTCTGATTAATATCTTTTTTAAATGAAATTCACCGTCTGACTCCGTATCAGTTGACGTGTCTTCTTTTAAAATATCAAAATTGCGCTTACCGTTACTATCAATAAATCCATGAATAACAGGATTAACCAGGGCCACTTCTTTTACATCAAGTATTTCTTTGAATAATAATTTACGCAGGTTAAATGAGGCATCGCATGACACAAAAGACAATAACGTATCCTTGCCTATCATCACATCATTTTTTTGCTGCAGGTTGCCGTTTTTAATATGTAATTCAAAATGAGGAAAGGAAGAAAAAAAAGTAAGCTCAATCGATTCAAACTGGACTTCGGCTTCCAGGTTTTCATTTAGTAATCGTTCGGCAATGGGCGTAAGTTTAGCCGGCGTAAACACTACGTTTAACAAAATGGCAATACCCGTAAATAATAACAGGAGTAATGTAATAACCGGAATAACCAGATACCGTATTAATTTTTTCTTTGTTTTTTTTGTCATGCCGGGTACGGACGTAAAGTAATCAAAGGGCAGTAGGGAAAGGAGATTAAAACAAGCTCCAAACCGAACTATTCATTCCGGCTAAATAAAAGAATAATTATGAGCTTGCCAACATAACAATGTTAAAATATAGGTTTACACCTGGCAACACTTTAAATATGAAACAAGTTTCCCCAATAATTACTACAGATTAAAAAAAGATTAGAATAATTGACACTAATCCTTCTTTCTAAAATAGTAATCCGCTAACGCATCTGCAATGGCTCGGGGATTTGCTTCATCCGTATTGGTAAGAATTATAATAGAAAGTCCGTCGTTTACAAAACGAGTATAGGTTGATCGAAATCCAATATTTGCACCATTGTGTGCAATTAGTTTACGTCCCTTGTATTCATCAATCACCCAGCCAAAACCATAATAGGCTTTTTCTTCGGCCTTATCAGATGTTTTAATTACCGGCTGCCATAATTTCTCCCAATTCTCTTTGCGTAAAATTATTTTCTTTTCCCGTAAAGCCTTGTCCCATTTAACCATATCGGTTGATGTAGAAAGAAAACCACCACTGGGACGTATGGCAAACATCGCCGTCGCATTTATCAGTGTATCATTATCATGCATATATCCTTGAGAACGGTTGGGTATAATGCGGTAAAAATCCGTCAGGTAAGTATGATGCATTCCGGCAGGTACAAAAAGTTTATCATGCATATAATCCTGCCATGGTTTGCCACTCACTTGGGTAATAATGTCGGCCAACATGTAATAGGCAACATTACAATACTGGTATTTTTCACCTGTTTTAAATGCAAGTGGCAAGCTGTACGCCGATCTTATAATGTCAATATCAGGCAACATTTTAAAATTATCGTAAGCCGGACCTTCTCTTTGCAAGCCCGATGTATGCGACATTAAATGTTTTATAGTAATGGGTCGCCAGGTTTCCGGTGCATCAGGAAAAAATTTATGTACCGAATCTCCTATAGTCAATTTCCCTTCTTCCATTAACTTAAGAATAGCTGTTGTAAAAAACTGCTTACTAACCGATCCTAACCTGATTACCGTTTCGGCATTTACAGGAACATTCAGTTCAGCATTGGCCAGTCCATAACCTTTATTGGTAACGGCCTTACCATTTTTAATTACGGCCAGTGACAAGCCTACAATCTTTTGCTTGTCCATCATTTGTTTAACAATTATATCCGTACTATCAATTTGCGCAAATGTTATAGATGGCAGCAAAAGTAAAAGCAATAACTTGTTCATGGTTATTATAAATATTTATAGCTAAAGTTACAGTTTCATTATTATGTTATTGTTTAAAATATAAATGGCCACGAATGTGGCCATTTATATTTATCAATTGTATTAAACTCAACCCTTTTTTGCACGTTCAATCATTTCTGTAAGTTCCAGTAAAATATAGTCAGGATAAGGCGAAGAACCCGTCAGAAAAAAACGTGTTTTACCTTTTTTGTCAATCACAAACTTAGCCGGAATACCTTGTATATTAAACTTAGGTGCCACTTCGCTATCCGTTTTACCGTCATCGTATAATACATTAAAGCTGTAATTATTTTTAGCAATAAAATCTTTTACTTTTTGCTCATAGGCTTCATCACGTTCCCAGGTATCAATAAATAAAAATACTACATCAGCATCATTGGCATATTTGGTTACGGCTTTTTGCATGCCGGAAAATGAACGTATACAAGGCTGACACCAGGTAGCCCAAAAATCCAATACCACCACTTTACCTATTAGCGATTTGGAGTCAACAATATCTCCTTTAAGATTACGTAGTTTAAAAGGCGGCGTTTCTTTTTCAATAATAATTTGCGATAAATGGCTTTTAATACTTTCTTTCAGGTCTGCTTTCAACTTCTCTGTATAATCGTTTAAACCCGTACGCTGCCCTTTATTTAATTTTACATACAATTCCTCCACGTCAGTCTGATAATTAAATTGCCCCGTGCTGTATAAAGAACTGTATTCAGTAAACGCTTCCAAATCTCTGCCCACATTTTTCAATGCTTTTGCATAACCTGCACTAAATTCTTTTTTCCGCTCCGGTACAATAGCCCTCGCCTCTTCCAGCGTATTCAAAGCCGCTTCATACTGTCCTTTTGCAAGCAATACCGCAGCATAAATTTGTACATAACCGGGATAACCAACGGCAGCAAACTTTGCTTTGTTACTTTGGTCAGTTCCTTTAACAAAAAACAAAGCATCTTCTATACTTTTTTTCACCAACGGTAAAGCTGCTGTAGTATCGCCTTGTTTTAACAACTCTTCTGCAACCGGAATATAACCTTGTGCCCGCCAAAATTTTTCCTGCAAATTATCCAGATATTGCAATGCTTTATCTTTTTGCTCAACAGTCACAAATTCTTTTGCCAGTGCCGCTGTCAGGTAATCGTACACCACACCATCTTCAGGAAAATTAGCTATCGGAAATTTTTTAAGAATGGCATTGTACTTTTTTTCTTTATCCTTTAGTGATTCAATTTTGTAAAAAGCATCTATTTCTTTACTTCTGGCAATACGGCCTTTGGGGTGAATTTTTATAGCCCTTTTTTGAATGGCTGCTGCTTCGGTATTTAATTTACGGTAGTTCAGCAAATTGTAATACAACTGCAGGTCAGTTTCATTTTTGCTTACTTTACCATCAGTAATTATTTCTTTCGTCAGCGAGTCTTGTTGTTCCTTACTTCCCTTTTCAAAAATATTATAGTAAATACTCCCTTTCGAGTTTACCCCATCCTGAGCATTACATACCGCCATTATAAAAAGCGTAGCCAGAAGGACTATTTTTTTATTCATCTTAGTTTTAAGTGTTTATATTACAAATCTATAATTTTATCAAATGTGTATAATTTACGAATTAAATGGTTGGCTTAAATTGACAAATAACAGTAAATAATTAACAGGTGGACTCCCCTTGCCGATTTTATAGTGTGCACACATCTTTAAAGTTTTTTTTGTTACCATCGTCCCTCCCTTGATGCCCCCATCCCCTAAAGGGGCGTTTGGTTGCGTCGCACTCTTGTACTGCATTAATTCTATTGGCCAAAATGCAATACTCCGTATTTTAATCGGAGTGCCTGTAACATTACTCATCATTTTGCAAGGTGCACCCCGATTCATCGGCGGTACTGCATCAACGCAAGCATCATTAAGGCTAATCCAATAACTAATATTTAATTAATTCTATTGGGCATTTGGCAAAGAATTCGTCATGCCGACGCTAGGAGGCATCTCCTGCATATAAGAGAAATATTCAAGTTCAGGTGTATCCACTTCTTCAAGGTGAAGATCATATTCAGTATATGGCAATAAAGCAATTGCAAGCAGGTAGTAATTGATGCTTTATTCGGCGTACAATACAGGTTTTGTCTTTTTAGGAATTACTAATTCTGCACTTAGGTTTGGCAATGTTTTCTTCATCGTTTCAATATCCTTTCCAGAAGTATCTACAAAATACCAATTGATGCCCTTGTCTGTTGAAATAGCGACTAATGTGGATTGTGAGACAAGCCTTCCATCAGGAACTTTCATCTCAATTGTTTGTGGTATGGTACATTGCAATTCGTTTTCTGTAGTAATTACATCAGAAGGAACGCCAAAGCTTACATTTAAAAAAGCGGTTCCCTCCTTTTGCATTTCTTTTACACCATTTTCCAATACCTCAATCATCTTCTGTTTTCCGCCCATCATTTCAACAATCTTAGGATAAGTATATTTACAAAATGAATCAAAGTCTTTCTTAACCAGCAATTCTCCCATCATTTCCGCCTGTTCTACAATGGCCTTGGAATAATCAGTATTTTTTGTTTGCGCATTACAAGCAGTAAGAAAAAGTAAAAAGAAAAATATCGAAGTGATTTGTTTCATTGTTGTTTGTACTTGAGTTATAACTATACAAAAATACTCACTTTAAACTCACCAAGAGTATATTGATAACGGCATTAAGCTGTGTAAGTATTATTTAATTGTTAACAAGAAGCATAAGCAAGTAACATCTTAGTGCAGGTAAAGCCTACTTAGCTTGCAACAGACTTTCACTAAAAGTACAAAATCGGTAAATATAAAACTTCACTATAAAAATTAATGAGCCTTATTGGGTGGTAGAGGCAGCTTCACGTCTTCAACAATTTCTTCTTTTCTTATTTCTATATCATCCATTGTTAAATCTCTGTCCAAAATTTCATAATCATTATCGTTATAAGTTAGCCATTCAGGAGAGAAATCAGGATATTCCTGCGCAGGAATAATTCGCATTTTTTTAGGTATACCGTTTTGGCCCTGTTCAATTTCAAAGCCATAAGTATATTTGCCTTGAAGTTTAGCTTCAATAAACAAAGACAAAAGTTCATCGCTTACCGTGTCGGTGTTTAAAGCAATATTGTTTAATAGTTCCCTAACATTCAATAATTCTTTACTGGTAACAGGGCTACTCAATGTTACAACAGAAACCTGCTGTACAAAAGGCACAGCTCGTAATTTTGTCATTAGTTCTTCCTGATTTTTTTTAACTGCGCCTACAATCCACAACTCAAGACTGCCATGTTCATAGCTTACGCCATATTGAGGACGCCCCTTTCCTATTGTATTTCTTACAGCTAAGAAATATTCCGCATCACTTTGGGATGTTGCGATTGTAATGATGTAGTTAAATGTTGTCATAGTTAGATAATTAAAAAAAATGGGGTGCCGTCCAAGCGGATTTTTTTTAGCACAAAATTTCAATCAGAGAACTAATGTTGAACCTTGCAAAAAAGTCAAATCTAAGCCCTTCAGCATCGCTTTTGGCAAACCTTTGTTAGCTGTTCGCCATTTTGTTTTCACGCTATTTCTTGCGTTAAATTCATCATCATATTGTAATGCCCTTCGTGTTTAGTCAATATAAATATATCTTTAAAAACTTTTTTGTAGGTTTCTACTGTTCTGTCTTGCAACTCAACATATAAATCGTCATTTACACTGTGTGAACCGTCATTTATCCACGAAATCAACGAGCGACAAATTTCCTGTTCTTCTTTTGTCCCAAATTTGAGAATTAAATCATCATCACCATATTTACCAAGTAGTTTAAAATAATTCTCAATTATTCTCCGCATTACGTTTTGAATTGTCAACGTTGATTTAGCTTCGTTACTTTTCAATTCTTGCCAAAGAAGTTCATAAGATGATTGAATAGGGTTATTCATTTCAAAATTCTGTAAACTTGTAACCTTGTCGTTCTTTCTTAAAATCCAAAAAAATGTTTTATTACAAGTTTTTGTTCTGCCGTCAATGAAAGAAACTTCTTTGTGGAAATATACGTTGTGAGTTAACAAAATCAATTGTTTTACATTTCCAATGTCTGCCTTAATGTTCTTGATAATGTCTTTAATAAGCGTACTGACAACAAATAAAACATTACTGTCTAAACTAGAAATTGGATCATCAATCACTAGAATTCTTTCATTGTTTACCTCGTCTTCTGAAATGCCACCTTTCGTCAATTGTAAGTAATACAAAAAAGTGATAAATGTGATTTCACCTTCACTCAGCGTTGTTTCTGCAATAGTACCATCTTCACGTTGAATTTGATAAAAGCCTTCTTCTTGTGTCGGAACAATTTCAAAATTCAAAAATCCGTAGGATTTTAGTATTCTGTTTATTTCGTCAATGGTGGGTTGAATACTAGTGACATTTTTATTTAGATTTTTTATTTCACCATCCAATTTTCGATATTCGTCTTGCTTTGCTTTATGTTGCGTTTCTAAATTTTTAATTCCCTTCTCTAAACCATCTTTTTTGCTATGGAATGTTGTAGTATCATTTTTGTGCTCTTCAACTAAGAACTTCCATATTGATTTTATAAGATTGCTCTTTTCAGTTGCGTAATTAGTTACAATACTATTATGTTTTTTTATTTCAACATTTGCTTCTTTAACTAGTTCTTTAAGTAAATCTGATTGTTCTTTTATTGAAATTAATTCAATGCTTCTACTTGGCTCTTTAATTTTATTGTTTAGATATTCACTGTTTGTAGTGTTTTGACTTATCAATGTTTTCAGATAAGCCGAAAATTTGTCAATGTCAAGTTTCGTGTTACTGAAACCTCTCTGATTTGCTTCTATACCATTTAATACATTGATAATATTAGAAGTCAGAGTATTATATTCTTGTTTTAATTCTTTAAGTACTTTAATATCTTTCAAATACGTTTCGTCAAAAAAACTTTCTATTTGCTTTCTAAAATCATCAGTAATTGTTTCCTGTTGGCAAAAAGGACAAGTTGTATCTTCAATATATTCCCTACCCTGATTAACCCAATCATTGATATTTAGCTTTTGAATTAATTTTGCGATATCAACATCGGCTTTGCCGACTATGATTTTTTTCCAAATTTCTTTTTCTTCAATTTTTTTTAATCTTTCAAACGAAATCTCACTTATCTCATCTATCCTTTGCGGTTGTTCGCCAAATATTGTTCCCGCTTTCGCTTTTAGATTTTCAAGAGTTTCTAATTGGGCATTGTTAGTATAAAACTCTTGTAGAAGTTTGTTTTTAAAAGTTTCTTTTTGATGTGAACCATAAGCTTCTTTGAAAATGTCTTCGTACTTCTTGTAAACTTTTGTCCAAGTAGTCTCTTTAAAATCGTTTTCTAATTTTTCCTTATCTATTTTTTGTTTATCTAATGTTTCACGTTTTTGTATTCCATCAGCTTTAATAACTTTAAGTTCTTCAGACTTTGTTTCAATTTCTTTTATTTGGTCAGCTGTTGCTTCACCAAGTGTAAAAACTCCGTTTAATTTTCCCTTTCCAAAATTTCTTTCTCTAAATTCCTTGTTGTAAACCAAGATTTTTAAAGGCAAAGCGTTTTGCCAAGTAAAAGAGCAATTCTTGAATTTAGGGTTTGATTTGTCATGTATTAAGTTTGAAATGGTAGTTTTTCCACAGCCGTTTGCTCCATAAATAAAATTGACTTTTTTTAAGTTGTCAAATTGCACTCCTACGTTATCGTAAGTTGCTACATTTTTTATGTCAATTGATTTTATCATTTTTACAGTTGTTCTGGCTTTGTAGTTCGCTTCTAAGGGCGACAGCTAACTCTTGTATTTATGCTATTACAATAATCTATAAATAAAATATTATTAACAGTCATTGTATTAGTATTATACTTTTCGTATTGCCGTTAAAACAATTTATTACTTGAAGATTGCAAGCAGATATAATTTAATGGTTCGTTAATGGGGTTACGTTGTGCAGTTGGTGGCTGTACATGGCTAAGATATTTTAAAAATTTTGTAATTACAATACTTAGCCAATAAAGGTATTTATTGTCAAGATAATTAAGATACGGTAATCCGTATTTTTGCGGCGGTTTATATATTAGTTACCACAAATGATATGGAGTTATTGCAACCGATAGTACATTATGGCTTACACTTTGTTTTTCCGGCATTGGTGGCGTACCTGTTTTTTAAAAAGGATTGGAAAAAAGCATGGGCTATTATGGTAGGTACCATGTTGGTGGATCTGGATCATTTATTGGCTACACCTATTTTTGATGCCTGCCGTTGCAGTATTGGTTTTCATTACCTGCACTCGTATTATGCTATTGTTATTTACCTGCTTGTTTTTTTGTTGGTAAAACACCAAACTATTCGCCTTATCACCTTGGGCTTGTTGTTACATATGGCTACAGATTATCAGGATTGTTTGTGGAATACCTGTAACAATTAAGGTTGCCTTTCTCTTTAATATAGAAGTTGTGGACGCTCAAACTTGAACGAACCCTTTTATAGCAGGAGATGCCTTCTATCGTCGGCATGACGACTCCTATTGCCAAATGCTAAATAGAATTAATTCGATATTAGTTATTGGATTAGCCTCATTGATGCTACGCGTTGATGCAGCACAAGAGTGCGACGCAACGCAAGTTCCATCAAGGGTGGGACGATGGTAACAAAAAGAAAAACTTCTATATACGGCGTCTAATATCCAATTTGCTTTTACTTTTTTTCTTGGCAAAAAAAGTAACAAAAAAGCCAAGTCTTGTCCAAGGTGTATTCCGCCTGTTAGCTTTTGTATTTAGTAGATACTGTCAGGCGGAACTGCGGACAATACAGCGTTCTAACAATAACTGTTCTTTTGAACTTTTTATTTGTGGTAGCCTTTTACTTTAATTAATCGTTGGCTTTATAATCGAACCAATCAAAATATGCTTTGGCATTGGTTTGTTTTCCGTGGGATGATGTGTACAAGCCAATCATTACACCGGTAAAGCCGCCTGCTACTTCGGTACTTAAATAACGGGTATCTAGTTTGCCTAGTTCTTTTTCTTGTGCTGTTTTAGCATCGGTTATATAAAATGCATATTGCGATGGATTGCCTTTTATACTAAGCGTAACCTGATTGCCGGATACGGTTTGCTGGGCCGCAATGTAGGACAGTGAACCTAACCTTACCCGCAACTGCACAATATATTTTTTGCCTGATTTTTTTAAGATGAAATCGTAATGATGGGTGTTGTTTTGTATAAGCGTTAAGCCGGCTTCTTCATTGTCGTTGGCTGATACCAAGGTGAATCGTGTTGCTGCTGAGAAGTTATGTTCGGTTTGCCGGCGGCATATCATGGATACGGCTTCGGTTTGGTCTAATGTATAAGGCGAAGCGCTGATGCGTAAGCTGCCCGGCTTTTCGGTTAAGGAATATTTATTTCTGTCGGGGTTGCGTAAGTATTGCCATTCAAAGCCCAGTTTATCGGTATCAAAATTAGTACGCTCCGCTGCTTTGGGTACGGGCACCAATGGCAAGGTTGGTACATTCATTTGTAAGGACACCGTACCGTTGCCGTTAACCTGTGGCCAGCCGCCTTTGGGCCAGCTTACTGGTGCCAGAAAGGTTTCCCGCCCCAATACATGATAATAAGCCCACTGGTGGGTAACACGAAAACCAAGAAAAACCATCCACCAGGAACTGTCTTTTGCCTGTACTAAATCAGCATGGCCCACACCTTGTATGGGGTTGGACTGCCCTATTCTGTTGGCATGTGTAAGTATGGGGTTTAATGGCGAAGGCTCGTAAGGGCCATAAATATATTTACTGCGGCCCATGGTGGCGCTGTGCATATATTCGGTGCCACCTTCGCCCAACAACAGGTAATAAAATCCGTCACGTTTGTAAATATGTGGTGCCTCGGGAAAACGGCCACCGGTGCCACCCCATACTAACCTTTCGGGGCCGATTACTTTACCTGTTTTTATATCAATTTCGGTTACACGTATGCCTTCATCGCCCTGGGTTACAAAGTACGTTTTGCCATCATCGTCCCAAAAAATATCGGGATCAATACTTTTTATATCCACCCAGATAGGTTCGCTCCAGGGACCGGCAGGATCGGTAGCCGTACTGTAAAAATTTCCACCTGCTGATACATTGGTGCATATAACATAAAACACACCGTTGTGGTAACGTAAGGATGGTGCAAATAAACCACCGGATGATGGCACTTGTTTTAAGGGTAATTGTGAATCACGGGTAAGACAGTGGCCAATCTGCTGCCAGTTTACAAGGTCTTTACTTTTATAAATGGGTAAGCCCGGGAAATACTCAAAGGAGGACGTAACCATGTAAAAATCGTCGCCTACCCTGCATATACTGGGATCGGGGTTAAAACCTCGTAATACCGGATTTTTATAACCTTGTTGCGCTTGTAAAGCATTAAACAAACATAGAAAAAGTACCGTATGAAGGAGCAGCAATAGTTTTTGAGATAGCATGAAGGTTATTTTTTATTTGTGTTGCATAGCAAACAATATTTCTTAAAAATAACGAACCGATGTTTTTAGTTGTAATATTATTTTATCCATAACCGACATTATACTATCAACAGGGTAAATAAAAAATATACCATCATTGCGTTTACCTTATTTGGATTTTATAACTGCCACCATTTTATTGCATAAGCAAAATGCCTCTCACAAGGAGAAGCATTTTTACAAAGAAGATATATAAAATTTATAGCGGTACTGTAGGACAACCTAAACGGTTACGACGGTTAAATGCACGTTCGTTACCAAACTTGTAAGTAAGATGCAGACCACCAAAATAATACCAGTCGTTTACTTTAGGGCTGCCGCGTTGTGCTCCTTTATCGGGATACGCATTGCCGCCCGGTAACTGGTTACCTCTGTATGCCATTTCTACTGCCAGCGGTCCTCTTGCGGCCAGCAAATCGGCCTGATCAACATAGTTGCCACTAACATCATCTAAATGATCGGTAAACAATTTACGAAAACCAACTTCTACACCTAAACGTATATTATTGGTAAGAGCAAATTTTACACCACCACCAAATGGTAATGCCAGTTGGGTAAGGCTGTATGGTTTGCTGGCTTCGTAACCGGCTATGCCCTGCCCTTCGGTGCTTAATGGTTTTAAATATACTTTTTGGTTATTGGAATAAGCGTACGGATTAAAGCGGTAAACCGCTGCACCCCCCATCAGGTAGGGCGAAAAGAATTGACGTTCCAGATCGAAGAAATAATATTCGCCAACGGCACTAAACTCATAAATGGCTGTTTCAAAACTAAGGTTACGTGCCCGTTGTGAGGCTTTATCGCTAAACCTATCGGCACCACCAACTACGGCATAGGTAAACCCTGCACGCAAGGTTATTTTGGGGAACAATTCGTAATTACCGGTAATGCCAATGGCTCCGTTGGTTACTTTTTTGGGAAAGGCTTTTTCGGTTAAATCGCCATTGTAAGCAGACACCCCGCCAAATACACCCAAACTAAATTTTTGGGCATGCACACTAATGCCAAATACTGTTACAAGAACAGCAGAAAGAATACATTTCATAACTAAGAATATTACCGCACAGTGCAAATATAATACCACCCTTTTGCTTATGGTTATTTATGTTTTTACTAAACGACTGTTGGCGTTTTACGATGCTGATTAGCGAACAGAAAGTTGAAGAGTGCGACGCAACGGATGTTGAGCCGTGTTACTGCTGCTGACTACATAAAAATAAAAACCTACTTAACCTTGCTTTTGGGTATAAAAAAAGCAACATGCTACGTTTGGCTAACGTAATACATGTTGCTTGTATTGTAGTAATGTATAATTAGTTTATAACTCTTCCCAGAAGCCCATTTTACCAAACTTCTCAATACGGGTATTAACCCTTTCTTGTGCAGGTACTTTTTTAAGCTCTTGCAAAACTGGTAGTAAATAATTTTTTAATATTTCGGCAGATTGGTCATAATCCCAATGTGCGCCACCGGGAGGTTCGGGTATAATGCCATCAATTAAACCAAAGCCCAACATTTTATCGGCCGTAAGGCGTAATTGTTCGGCAGCTATTTCTTTCTTTTCCCAGGTACGCCATAAAATGGAAGAACAACTTTCGGGGCTGATTACGGTGTACCAGGTATTTTCCATCATAAATACTTTATCGCCTACACCAATGCCTAAAGCACCACCACTGGCACCTTCGCCAATAATTACACAAATTACAGGCACTTTAAGCCTTATCATTTCGTAAATATTACGGGCAATGGCTTCGCCCTGGCCACGTTCCTCGGCTTCTAAGCCGGGGTAAGCACCGGGTGTATCAATTAAAGTAATAATAGGTTTGTTAAATTTTTCGGCAAGGCGCATTAAGCGTAGGGCTTTACGGTAACCTTCAGGATTGGCCATACCAAAATTACGTAACTGGCGCATTTTGGTATTAATACCTTTTTGTTGGCCAATAATCATTACGGTTTCGCCACCAAGGTTAGCAAAGCCGCCAACCATGGCTTTATCGTCTTTTACATTTCGGTCGCCAAAAAGTTCTACATACTCATCGCTCATTTTCTCAATGTACTTATTGGTATAAGGTCTGTCCGGATGGCGACTTAACTGTACACGTTGCCAACTGGTAAGGCTTTTGGTAATTTCCTTACGTTTTTCAACTATCTGGTCTTCTAAAGTTTGAATAAGCTGATCGTGTTGCGAACCTATATTAACCTTTTCCTGTCTTTTTTTCGCAATAGCAATTTCCTCAATCAGGTCTTTTATAGGCGATTCAAAATCTAAAAACTGTCGGTTTTCGTTTCTAGGCATAATTTAATAAATAAATAAGGGCGCTAAAATAAAACAATAAACAATACATGTTGTTAGTTTAAGCAAGTTGTAAATATTTGTAAATAAATTTTTTATTTTTTTTGGCTGTAATAAAATGCGCCCTTATATTTGCACTCCCAAAACAACAATACAAGTTTAACCACAAGTAAAGTTGCTAAGGATCGGTAGTTCAGTTGGTTAGAATGCCGCCCTGTCACGGCGGAGGTCGCGGGTTCGAGTCCCGTCCGGTCCGCAAAAGCTTCTCAGATTTTGAGAAGCTTTTTTGTTTTATATAATACTGTTTATTTTATCAACTGCATTACTACTAGCAGCACCTGTTGTGTCACTCACTTGTACTGCAACAATACTATTGAGCATTGCGCAAGTTGCTTACAAATATGCTAACCCCTCATTTTTAAGAGCATCAAATTGTCCCCCTTCTAAGTGGATAAAATAAAACTTAGCAGAACTTATTTTGTCGTAAGTTACATTCGACTACTTAACCGGATTAAGTCATTCTATCATCTGTACATCATTAGGCATTTTCTTTATTAGCCCTTGCCTTACGAATTTTATAGTGAGTTATATCCGCAACCCCGATTAGTGATTTTATGGATTATCAACACTGCCATGATGAACAAATTCATACACCTGCTCATGTTCAAAGCTACGGTTACCTGATAGGTATCGACCCCCATACAAAATCAATACTGTTTTTTAGCGAAAACCTTTCGGAGATTTTTAGCATTGCGAATGATTTGCCGGGAAAAAATTTTGAAGATGAGCTTACCGGATTTACCAGTATAACTTCCTCCAATATTTACCGCAACCTTACTCCAAACCTTAAAGAGGCAAATAAAAACCTGGACAGAATTACGATTGGAGAAAATGATTTTCATTTAACCATTTACTTGTACCAAGGCGTTATTTACATTGAGCTGGAAGAGTATATTAAAAAACAAATTCCCCGTAACTTATTGTATCAGGGAGCCAAAGAAATTCAGTCGGCCCAAACCGAAGAAGACATATGGACAGCTTTGGTAAAAAATATTTTTGAAATTACCTACTACGACAGGGTAATGATTTACAAATTTTTAAATGACGGTTCAGGAAAAGTAATTGCCGAAAAAAAGCAGCCCGATCTTGATTCCTACATGAATTTGTATTACCCTGAAAGTGATATACCTAAACAAGCAAGAGCTTTATACCTGGTTAACTATAAAAGAATATTCAGCAATGTGCATGCAAAACCGGTAAAGGTTATTAGTATGCTACCGACTATAGATTTAACACATTCAACTGTGAGGGCTATGTCGCCGGTACATGGCGTATATATAAAAAACTCAGGAGCTTCATCCAGTTTCAGTACTTCTATTATTGTAGATAATAAATTATGGGGGCTGGTAACTTGTCATAGTACCTTGCCCAAACACATTGATTTATTCAATCGTATTCAGGCGGAAATCTGTACGCTTATTGCAGCTAATGCTTATTTCTCTCTTAAATCAAAAATGATAGTGGAGAATGAAGCTTTGTTTATTGCTAAAACATCAGCATTAAAAATAAAACTAGCTGCACATGATAATTTAAAAGACTCGTTATTTAACAACCAGAACGAGATACTGGATATTTCTGAGGCAGATGGTTTTGCAGTTGTTACTGAAGGCGAAATAAAAACATGTGGTGCAACACCGCCTATACCAACAGTTCAGCATATAGCAAACTGGACAACCCATGAAATCAACGATCAGCTTTTTTCTTCCTCTTCCTTTTATTTGGATTACCAGTATGTGATACCGGGTTTAGATTCATCCTGCTGTGGTATTGCCATAAAATACCTGGGCAAACAAAGAAATACATTACTTATCTGGTTCAGAAAAGAGTTTAAAAGCCATATTGATTGGGCCGGTAACCCGGAGAAGCTGGTGGATGATATTCAAATTTTTGATCAGCAAATCAGGTCAATTTCACCCCGGGCTTCCTTTAAAATATTTTCCGAAGAAATTCAGGGAAAAGCGATGTACTGGGCCAAAAAAGATTTGCTGGAACTGGGCAAAATTCATGATATAATTTTAGAAACCTTACAGGTTCAGCTAGCGAAAGTTCATCAATTAAACATGGAGTTAAAAAAACTAAATGAAGATTTAGACTCTTTCTCCCATACCATTTCACACGATTTAGCTACTCCCCTTTCCGTTATTAAACTTAATGTTCAAATGCTTGACAGGAATCATGACCCTGAATGGCAGAAGAACAAAATAGCCAATATTCTTGCAGAGCTGGATAATATGTCGCAGATGATGAAAAATGTATTGGAATTAAGTCGAGTAAAACATTCAGCCTATCAAATGGAAGAAATACCAACCTGCCAGATAATAGAAAAAATCTGTTCGGATGCAAAAGTTTCTTACGAAACACAAACAAATATTACGGTGAGTTCAACACCAAATATCTGGGGCGAAAAAACGCTGGTTTACCAGGTATTTCAAAATCTTATTACCAATGCCGTAAAGTATTCTTCTCAAAAAGATAATCCGCATGTGGTTATTGATGGTGAGGTGGATGAAAACAGTATTATTTATCGTATTACCGACAATGGTATTGGCATACCGGACAACGAAAGGGAAAAAGTTTTTAAAATATTTACCCGTATGGGTAATGCTACCTCTTTTTCCGGAACCGGCGTAGGATTAAATATTGTACATCGGATTATGGATAAACTTGGTGGCAGTATAGATTTTGAAAGTAAACTAAATGAAGGAACTACTTTTTACCTTCGCTTTAAAAAACCTACTTCTTACATTCAATAAAAATATGGATACTATCGCTTTGTCTGCTTACTTAAAATCGGCTACGCAGGTTTTACACGAAGAAGTGGAGAAAAAGTTAAACGCCGGTAAAATTTTTAGTCCGCATTACACAACGGAAGACTATAAGGAACTCATACGTCAGCATTACATTTTTTTTAATTTATTTGAAAAACTTGTTTTCAGCAGCCTCTCTCCCGAAATAAGTGATAGAATTGATGTAGCGGGTAGAACAAAACTTCTGTATTTAGAAAAAGACATGACGGAATTGGGACTGGAAACCAATGAAAAAACAACATCCGAATTAAGTTTAACCACCGAAGAAGCTGCCGGATTTTTGTATGTTATGGAAGGCTCAACCTTAGGCGGAAATGTTATAAAAAAGCAACTAGCTACATTACCGCAGTTTACAAAAATACCGTTTCATTTTTTTGGTTGTTATGGCCCCTCTACCGGAAAGCAATGGACAACGTTTAAAGAAGTACTCGATTCATCCTTTACAAACAATCAATATGACAATGTTCTTGCCGGTGCTGTAAAGGCTTATTCTTTACTAGGAAACAATAATTAAAAAAAGCTTCTACTTCATGCTGTACTAATTGTAGTTTGTGGCTCACACAGCAATCCCGTATTGTTTTAAAATTGTAATTTTCAGGTAACAATATTTTGTCGTCTATCTATAGTTATCTTTACGGCCGTATGAATGTAGTAATCATTGGACCGGGGCATCCCCTGCGTGGCGGACTGGCCACTTTTAATCATCGGTTGGCAAAAGCATTTCAGGATGAAGGTTACTCCTGTAGCATTTATTCTTTTTCCTTACAATACCCGGGCTTTTTATTTCCCGGTAAATCGCAGTACACTACCGATCCTGCTCCTGATGACATTACTATCCACGCAGCTATTAACTCTGTTAATCCTTTAAATTGGCTTACAGTTGGCAACCGCTTAAAAAAGCAAAGACCCGATTTAATTGTGGTTCGCTATTGGCTACCATTTATGGGACCCGCCTTAGGCACTATTTTACGCAGAGCGAAAAAAAATGGCCATACCCGTGTGGTTTGTATAGCCGATAATATTATTCCCCACGAAAAACGCCCCGGCGACAAACCATTTACCAAATATTTTTTAAACGCTTGTGATGCAGTAGTTACCATGAGCGAAAAAGTAATGGCCGATCTGCGTTTGTTTGACACCCATAAACCCGCCGCATTGGTGCGTCATCCTTTGTATGATAATTTTGGCAGCGTTATGCCTGCTGCCGATGCCAGGGCATATTTAAACATACCGCAAGACGGAAAACTATTGTTATTCTTTGGCTTTATCAGGCAATACAAAGGGTTGGATATGTTGCTGGAAGCCGTTGCTATATTAAAAAAACGCAACTCCCCCATCCTGCCATTTAAGCTATTAATTGCAGGCGAATTTTACGAAGATGCCCAACAATACCATAACCAGATACAGGAACTGGGCATTGGCGATTTACTGATATTAAAAACAGATTTTATTGCCGATAATGAAGTGAAGTATTATTTATGCGCCGCCGATGTGTTGATACAACCTTATCGTAATGCTACACAAAGTGGCGTAACGCCCCTTGCCTATCATTTTGAAACACCCATGGTGGTTACCAATGTAGGCAGCCTGGCAACCTTGGTACCACATGAAAAAGTAGGTATAGTAACTGAGCCTGATGCCCAAGCAATTGCCGATGGCATTGAACAATATTTCGCTTTGGGTAAAAACTATTTTATTCCGTATATACAGGAAGAAAAAAAACAATACAGCTGGGATAAACTGATACATGCATTGACCAGCCTGTAAGAAATTGATTAGTCCGGATATTGCGATACATTAGGCTTATATAGCTTTAATATTTCTTCAATTTCGCTTGGCCTTTTGGTTAGCCATGAAATATTAATTTTCTTTTTGCTGTCTGCTGTTTCAATAGTTAAGTAATTTGTACCACCGTCACCCTCTTCCGTAATCTTCCAATTAGTTATTTGTTGCCATAAATAAGAAACAGGTTTTCCTTTTTCGTTTATTTCTATGTCAGATTTGGTAAAAATTAAAACCGGCTTATTTTTATATAATCCTTTTATTGAAACAACAATTGTATATAACAAAATACTGTTTGCAATACCTTGCACAATCTTCACTAGATTCTTATCATCAAACTTACCAGAAAAAAAAACATAGTAAGTACTAAAAACAAATGCTATAATAAGAACAATAGTAAAGAATATAACCATTTTTTTAATTTGTTTTATCTCTATTCTTTCCATCATTAGAACACAATTTGCAAGTATATACTTGGGTGTATGAAATTAAAAGTATGATACAAAAGTATTAACGCCAACATTTGCCTACCTCTTCTCTATTTCGAAATTAGAAAAATCGTTATATACTTCAATTACATAATCGTAATCGTTGCTATCAATAAAACCATAATGTTTTATGGCTTTAAAATCTTTTTTAAAACCAATAGTCATAGTAAGGCCACGGCAGGAAAAAATTTGCCCAATAGCACCTGCCGGTATATTTACATATTTTGAATGCGCTTTATCAAGCAAATTACCCACACTTCCCTGCGCTTTTTTAAACTTTACCAATTTTCCCTTATCACTAAATAAATAGGACTGTATAGGTACAAAATCCATTGTTTCTTTTTTATTTATTGGTAAAGTTATTAGTTTCTTGGCTGCCATAAGCCCCAAGCTACCGGTATATTATAAATACAACTATTTTTGTAACCAAGACAAAGAGCAATATGCCAATTAGGTAATTTGAAAATTTGCTAATGAAGGTTTCCGCTATTAGTAGGAAACTAACACAATGCCAAATAGAATTGATGCAGTACAAGTGAGTGACACAACAGGCGATGCTAGTAGCAATACTGCTGACAAACAAAAAATAAAAAACTACAGTACAGAGTAATATGATTTATAGAAGTAAAGCGCCACTACGTATAGGACTTGCCGGTGGTGGTACCGATGTTAGCCCCTACAGCGATTTGTATGGCGGCGCTATTTTAAATGCCACTTTATCGTTATACGCCCATGCCACCATTGAATTACTGGACGAACCAAAGATTATTTTACGGGCTGTTGACCGTAACGAAGAACAAAGTTTTGACTTTGCTAAACAATTGCCGATTGACGGTACCCTTGATTTACTGAAAGGGGTTTACAACCGGGTACAACAGGATTATGGTATGGAAGTAAAAGGCTTTCGCTTATCTACTTTTGTAGATGCACCTGCCGGATCGGGCTTGGGTACATCCTCTACACTTGTTGTGGCCATTGTGGGAGTGTTTGCCGAATTACTAAAACTACCGTTGGGCGAATATGATATTGCGCATTATGCCTACGAAATAGAAAGACAGGATTTAGGATTGGCCGGTGGCCGTCAGGATCAGTACGCTGCTACTTTTGGTGGTGTAAACTTTATGGAGTTTTACGAAAAAGACCGGGTGATAGTAAATCCGTTACGTATTAAACAACGTTATTTATTTGAACTCGAAAATAATTTGTTGTTATACTACACATCAACCAGTCGTGAGTCGGCAAAAATTATACAACAACAAAGCAGCAATGTGGTAAACAAACAGGAAAAATCAATTGAGGCCATGCATCACTTAAAGCAACAGGCGCAAATGATGAAGGAAGCTTTGCTAAAAGGCCGCTTGCATGAAGTGGGTGAAATATTGGATTTTGGTTTTCAACAAAAAAGAAAAATGGCAGAAGGTATTAGCAATAGCCTGATGGACGAAATTTATGAAACGGCAAAAAAATCAGGTGCAACCGGTGGCAAAATTTCGGGTGCAGGTGGTGGTGGTTTTATGATTTTTTATTGCCCCGGCTCCTACAAACACCAGGTGATAGATGCCTTGCAAAAATTTGGCGGCCGCCATCGCCGTTACCAGTTTGTAGAACATGGTTTAACTACCTGGAGTATTTAATTGCATACTTTGTACCTTTACGCCCCATGACAAAAATTAAGGACATTATACAGGCTTCTATACAGGTTAAAGAGCAGTTGCTGGCCAACGAAACCGTATTAGAAAGTATAGCTGCCGTTACCGATATTATTACCGAAGCCTTTAAACAAGGCCATCGGGTTTATTTTTGTGGCAATGGTGGCAGCGCTGCCGATGCACAACATTTAGCAGCCGAGTTTTCCGGCAGGTTTTATATTGACCGTAAGGCTTTACCGGCCGAGGCCCTGCACTGTAACACATCTTACCTTACTGCGGTGGGTAACGATTATAGCTTTGATGTAATTTATGCCCGTTTATTAGAAGGCATTGGCCGGGAAGGCGATGTACTGATAGGTTTATCAACCTCGGGCAACTCAAAAAATATTATCAAGGCTTTTGAAGTAGCTAAAGAAAAAGGTATTACCACGGTTGGTTTTACAGGCACAACAGGCGGCTTGTTAAAATCGGTAAGCGATTATTTATTAAATGTACCGTCAACTGATACGCCACGTATTCAGGAAAGTCATATTTTAATTGGCCATATTATTTGCCAGTTAGTAGAAGAAAAATATTTTGGTCAAAACGCTTAATAACCCCACCTCTATTACCATTCTAATGCTTGATACTACAGACCGCACCGTTCCGAATTTTAATGGCCGCGAAGCCATCATTTTAGCCGGTGGCTTAGGCACCCGTTTACGTGATGCCGTACCTGATTTACCCAAATGCATGGCTCCGGTTGCCGGCAGACCATTTTTATTTTACGTAGTTAATTATTTACGTAGCCAGGGTGTGCAACGTTTTATTTTTTCGTTGGGTTATAAACACGAAGTAATTACGGCTTACCTGAAGGAACATTTTGCATCTTTATCATACGATTATGTAGTAGAAACTACTCCATTAGGTACAGGTGGTGCCATAGCTTTGGCCTTAACCAAAGCAACACAACCAAATGTATTAGTTACTAATGGCGACACCCTATTTAAAGTAAATGCTGATACGTTGTACCAACAACATACACAAACCAATGCGGCTTGCACACTGGCTTTAAAACCCATGCAAGATTTTAACCGTTATGGTGTGGTGGAATTAAACAACAATAACCAGATAGTAGCTTTTAAAGAAAAACAACAGTACGATAAAGGCTTAATAAACGGTGGCTGTTATTTATTAAACGTTGCCCAATTTACAGGGCAAAGCTGGCCGGAAAAGTTTTCTTTTGAAACCGAATTTTTAGAAAAACAATTTAACGGCGGCAGTTTGTATGGCAATATACAGGACGGCTATTTTATTGATATTGGTATTCCGGAAGATTTTAATAAAGCTCAAACCGATTTGGCGAAACCTGTTGTGAACCTTTCGGAAATGGACAATAGCTGGACCATTTTTTTAGACCGTGATGGTGTATTTAACCATGATAAGGTAGGTAGTTATGTATTTACACCGGATGAGTTTCGTTTATACGATGGTGCATTGGAAGCTATAAAAACAATTAGCCAAAAATTTGGTTTAGTATTAGTTGCCACCAACCAACGTGGTGTAGGCAAAGGTTTAATGACGGTAGAAGACCTGCACGATGTACATGCCAAAATGAAAGAAGAAATTGAAGCAGGTGGAGGTCGTATTGATCAGTTTTATTACGCTATTGAAATAAGCAATTTTGACCCCATGCGCAAACCCAACCCGGGTATGGCTTTTGCCGCTAAAAAAGATTTTCCGCAAATTGATATGACCAAGGCCATTATGGTAGGCAATAATCCCAGCGATATGCAAATGGGTCGCAATGCCGGCTTGTACACCGTTTACCTTACAACCACTAACCCACCTTATGTGTTACCACATGCCGAGGTGGATTGGCAATTTGAAACACTGGCGCAATTTGCCGCAGCTTTAAAATAATGCAAACACTTCAACAGTGTTTACACATACTTTTAGCCCATAAATTACGTTTAAAGGCTGTTAACTGTTAAAATACACGCAATAAGACCTCTCTAACAGGCCCAAAAGCCTATTTAAATAAAGGTTTGTGTAGTTTTACAGTTCAATTACCGCAGGTAAACGTTAAATAAAAATGCAGCAAGTAAATTTCAAACTATTCTTATTTTCAATCAGCCTTGCATGCGCTGGCTTTTTTAGTGTGGCTACAGCGCAAACAATTACGTTGGCTGACAAAAAAAAACTACAGGTTAAGGAAGATTCTCTGGCCGAATATGCCAAGTACTTAATTACCGATACCTTAACGGAAGACAGGATGGTTTCCGACAGCATTTTTGTAAAAACACTTATCCGCAGCCTGCAAATAAAAAATTCATTTTATTATCCGTTTGATTCCGTTATAGGTGTTTCCAAATTATATGCACCCGATTCTACTTTTCGCATATTCACCTGGAATTTACAATACGACAACTATTACGGCCGTCAGCGTGGTGCCATACAAATGCGTACCCGTGATGGCTCATTAAAATTATTCCCTTTAAGAGACGTATCGGAATTTACTGATGATGCGATGGACTCCGCCAGAAACCGTAATAACTGGATTGGCGCAGTTTATTATAACATTATCAAGACAGAGCATAAAGGAAAAAGTTATTACACCCTATTTGGCTTTGATGGCCACGGTGTACGCAGCAGTAAAAAATGGATTGAAGTGCTACACTTTAACACCAATGGCGAACCCATATTCGGTGGCGAATTCTTTAGCTTTTCTGCCGAAGCCAGAAAAAGAAACAAACCCTACCGCTTTTCATTAGAGTATAAAAAAGATGCTCGTGTATTAGCCAATTTTCTGAAAGAGGAAAATGTAATTCTTATCGATCACCTGATTTCCGAATCGGACGAGCCTGATAACCCCTGGACCTTAGTGCCCGATGGCGATAACGAAGGCTTTAAATGGGAAAATGGAAAATGGGTACACGTTGAAAAGGTTTTCGACTATAAAGTTGATATGACCGGTGCTGATCCCTACCTGGGCAGACCACCGCTGGAAGCGCCAATTTTAGATAAAAACGGTAAACGAGATGAGAAAAAATTAATGGAACAATCCATTAAAAACAAAGCAAAAGAAAAACCTCCTGTTAAGAAGGATTAACATTTTTAACACAATTATCATTTGCTTTTTCTATTGTAGCTATATCTTTGCACCGCATTTTTCACCTATTTGTTAGTTTTTTTCAGAAATACGGCACTTTGGCTGGTAGCATTTTCAGTGCTTAATACCAGTATCGATTTTAGGGAGTTTATTCCTTTGTCGCAGGTAAACTATGCCAGTGCTGATACTGAGGACTACTATGAAATGGAAAGTATTATCGAATTATTAATCAGTACCGCTACTGATATAGATAACCCCATTCCCGATAATCCCAACGATGAACAACAAACTGTCTTAAAAAAAGCTATCGTTTTTGATTTTTCTTTCACACCTAAAAAAGAAAAAAACAATACGATTACCGAATTGGCTACAGCAAAAAAATATGCTGTTACGCCGCAAAACGCATTACTACCGCAAGGTTATTCCCTTACACTTATACAGCCTCCCGATTTTAAAGCTTAAACAGCTTTTATAAATGCGTGCCGGTATTTTACCTACGTCATTTATGTAAGCCGGTACGCGCCTGCTCATCATTCAGCAGGAATAATTTACTACGTTATTTTTTTGTATATCAGCTGCAGCTCGCTGACCGATCGTCCCTTGCGATCCGACAGGATCGGGATTTAATTTATTTACAGTGGAAATGAATTAAATACTTACCGTTCAACAGCCTATCGCTAATCAGCAGGCTTACGCATCAGGTACTCAGTCTACGCTATTATAAACAAAAACTTGCATAGTAATATTATGCACCGGCATATCCATCACCGATTAAATAAATAATCATGAAACTAATACTATCCGTATTAAGTTGTTTGTTGTGTGTACTTATACAGGCACAGCCAGTTGATAGCTTACGACTAAGTTTATCGCAAGCAGAAGAAACCTTTATAAAAAAGAATTTACTGTTAGCCGCCGGGCAATATAATATTGATGCAGCTAAAGCACTGGAAATACAAGCCAAATTATATCCTAATCCTGAGTTCTCTGTCGACCTGCACGGCTACGATACCGATACCCGTAAAGTATTTTACAATGGCAAGGCCGGGCAAAAAGGTTTTGCTATTGAACAACTTTTATTATTAGGCGGCAAAAGAAAAAACGAAATGGCATTAGCCCGTCACAATACACAACTGGCCAATTTAGAGTTTGAAGATTTAGTGCGCCAGCTTAAATACAGCCTGCGTACAAATCTATATACAGTACACTTTCATTTAAAAACCGTTGAAAAGTATAACAAACAACTCAACCTGTTAGATACCATTATTGCTTCCTACCAACGTCAGGCCGAAAAAGGAAATATTCCATTGGTAGATGTAGTCAGGTTAAAATCAACCTACATGAAATTAACCAACGATAAAAGTGAGGTGTTACAAAACATTTTACAGGCTCAGCAGGAACTACAGGTGCTTTTACTAACGGATAATTTTATCATCCCTGATTTAGATAATATCAACTGGCAAACCTACACTACCCTGCCCGCTTTAGATAATCTGCAACAACAAGCACTTACCAACAGAAGTGATCAGAAAATCGGAACATTAAATAAAACAATCGCAGGGCTTGACGTTAAGTACCAGAAAAGTATGGCAGTACCGGATCTTACTGCCGGTGCAGCATACGACCAACAAGGTGATGCTTTCAGAAACCAATACAATATCAAGTTGGGTATTCCGCTGCCGCTTTGGAACCGTAACCAAGGAAATATAAAAATGGCTAAAGCCAAAGAAAAACAAACAGCGGTGAATAGTGATTTAATTCAGCAAAACCTGTTTGCCGAAACAAGAACTGCGTGGTATAATATGGGCCGTAGTATAAATGAATATGATAAAACAATTACCATTTATAACGAAGACTTTTCCAGTGTTTTAAAAGGTGTCAGCGATAATTTTTTAAAACGCAACATTACGCTATTGGAATTCGTAGATTTTTTTGAATCCTATAACGAAAGTACAGCCGAAATATACCGGGTACAACAACAATTAATAACCGCTGCTGAAACCATCAATTATGTTACAGCGTCGCCGGTGTTTTAAATAGCATTAACCAAAACATAAAGCAAACAAACAATAATGAAAACAAGAATCAACATATTATTTTTTGCATTGGCAATTACCTTATTTGCCTGCAAAAACAAACAGGTAGAAGAAGCTGTCAATCCCAATATTTTATCCGACACCATGATTGCCAAAGCAGCATTTGATACCGTAATAAGTGAAACCGTAAACAGTAACTTAAAATTATACGGTAAAATTACTGCCGACAATAATAAACTGTCGCAAGTATTTCCAGTGGTGGGTGGTTATGTACAAAAAGTAAATGTAGAGTTAGGTGATTATGTAAAACAAGGGCAAGTACTCGCTGTAATGCGCAGTGAGGAAGTGGCAGGTTACGAAAACCAACGACTGGATGCCGTAAACGATATCGCCATCGCAGAAAAGAACCTACAGGTAGCTAAGGATTTATTCGATGGAAAATTAAGTTCGGAGAAGGAACTGGTAGCAGCCGAAAAAGAATTAGAAAAATCAAGAGCAGCTTTACAACGCATTAAAGAAGTGTATAACATTTATGGTTTAAGTAAAGGATCAATTTATAACGTAACATCTCCCATCAGCGGATTTATTATAGAGAAAAATGTAACACCTAATATGTTGCTACACAGCGAAAACATCAGCAACCTCTTTTCCGTAGCGCAAATAAATGAAGTATGGGTAATGGCCAATGTAAACGAAAGTGACATAGCAGCTATTGAGCAAGGCATGACGGCCAATATAAAAACCATCAGTTACCCTGACAGGGTATTTACCGGTAAAGTGGATAAAATATTCAACATGCTGGACCCTGAAACAAAAACCATGAAAGTGCGGATAAGGATAGCCAATGAAGACCTGGCCTTAAAACCCGAAATGAGTGTTACTGTCTCCTTGCAATACAAAGAAAACAAGGATATGTTAGCCGTACCGTCTAAGGCTATCATTTTCGACAAAAGCAAAACATGGGTATTGGTTTACCGTAACAGAAATGATATTGAAATAAGAGAAGTGCGTATTTACAAACAGACAGATGAAACGACTTATATCAAATCAGGTCTGGAAAACAATGAAGTTATCATTACGCAAAACCAGTTATTAATATATACAGCATTGGGAGGATAAAAAGATGTCTGATGTAATGATGTCATGTTTGTGATGTCTCCATTCTGACATCACAAATCTGATATCTCATTTCTCCATTCTGTAAATAAAATTACCATGAATAAATTTATAAAAAATATAATTGCCTTTTCACTCAAAAACAAGTTTTTTACCTTCTTCTGGGTGATGATTGTGGTGATCGCAGGCATATACAGCTATTCAAAAATTCCCATCGAAGCTTTTCCCGATGTAACCAATACACAAATTGTAATTGTAACCGAATGGAGCGGTCGTAGTGCCGAAGAAGTAGAACGTTTTGTTACTACTCCTATCGAAGTATCCATGAACAGTGTACAAAAAAAATCAAGTATACGTTCAGTGACCATGTTTGGTTTATCGGTTATTAAAATAATTTTCGACGATGAAGTGGAGGATTTTTTTGCCCGGCAACAGGTAAATAACCAATTAAGAAATGTACAGTTACCCGACGAGGTTGAACCGGATGTACAACCGCCCTACGGTCCTACCGGCGAAATTTTTCGCTACACTTTACAAAGCGATAAAAGAGATACCCGTGATTTGTTAACCTTACAAAACTGGGTAGTAGACCGACAATTACGAGCTGTGCCCGGCGTAGCGGATGTAGTAGCTTTTGGTGGCCAGGAAAAAATTTATGAAATAAGTGTTGACCCCGTTAGGCTACAAAAATTCAACCTTACTCCCTTACAGGTTTTTGAAAAAGTATCGGGTAGTAACTTAAATGTTGGTGGCGATATTATTGAAAAAAATGGACAGGCCTATGTAGTACGTGGTTTGGGTTTATTAAGTTCCACTGCCGATATTGAAAATACCATTGTTGATAGTGAAAATGGTAGTCCGGTTTTAGTAAAAAATGTAGCTACTGTAAGCGAAGCCAGCGCACCACGTGTAGGCCAGGTGGGGCTTAATGACAATGATGATGTGGTGGAAGGCATTGTGGTGATGCGTAAGGACGAAAATCCCACCAATGTATTAAAAGCATTAAAAGAAAAAATAAACCAGCTAAATACCGAGGTATTACCCCGTGATGTAAAAATGGTTACTTTCTACGACCGTGATAACCTGATGCAATATTGTACCGACACGGTTATGAACAACTTGTTGGAAGGTATAATACTGGTTACAGCAATCGTATTTTTATTCATGGCCGATTGGCGCACCACCGTCATCGTATCCATCATCATTCCCCTGTCCTTATTATTTGCCTTTTTATGTTTAAAATTAAAAGGCATGAGCGCCAATCTTATTTCACTGGGTGCTATTGACTTTGGAATAATAATAGACGGTGCCGTTGTAATGGTTGAAGGGCTCTTTGTCGCACTCGATCATAAAGCCGTTAAAGTAGGTATGCCGGCTTATAATAAATTATCCAAACTGGGTTTAATAAAAAAATCCGGTACCGAAATGGGTAAAGCAGTTTTCTTTTCCAAACTTATTATCATTACGGCCTTAATCCCTATTTTCTCTTTCGAAAAAGTGGAAGGTAAAATGTTCTCGCCGCTTGCATGGACTTTAGGTTTTGCCCTTTTAGGTGCACTTATTTTTACCCTTACCTTAGTACCGGTACTTTGCTCCATTTTACTTCGTAAAAACGTAAGAGAAAAAAATAATTGGTTCGTCAACAAAATCAACCTGGGTGTTGAAAAATCTTTCCGCTGGACCTTTAACCGGAAATGGGTTACGCTCGGCACTGCTATGGCCATCATGGTTGGTTCATTTTTTTCCATGCGTTGGGTAGGTACCGAGTTTTTACCGCAACTTAACGAAGGTTCTTTATGGATAACGGCCGAAATGCCCATGACACTTTCTTTAACCGAGAGTAATAAAATAACCAACGAGTTAAAGAAAGAACTACGTTCATTTGAAGAGGTATCACAAGTACTGTCACAAGCCGGTCGCTCCAATGATGGTACAGATCCAAACGGTTTTTATTTCGTACAGTTTCAGGTTGATTTAAAACCGGCCAAACAATGGAAACGAAAAATATCGCAGGAAAAACTGGTGGAGGAAATGGACAAAAAACTATCACAATACCAGGGCATTGTTTACAATTATTCCCAACCTATTTCCGATAATGTTAGCGAAGCCGTAGCAGGCTTTAAAGCATCCAATGGTATTAAAGTTATAGGTAACGATTTAGTAATGCTTGAAAAAATTGCAGAAGAAGTAATTGAAAGTATTAAGGATGTTCCGGGTGTTAAAGACCTTGGCCTCATACGTAATATTGGCCAACCAGAAATTAGCATTGAATTAGACGAAGAGAAGATGGCAATTTATGGCGTTAATAAAGCCGATGCACAAGCCGTAATTGAAATGGCCATTGGGGGTAAAACCGCCACTTCTAAATACGAAGGCGAAAGAAAGTTTGACATTCGTATTCGTTATCAGGAAGAATACCGTAAAACCGAAGCGGAGATTGGAAACATTATGGTGCCCACTATTCGTGAAGAAAAAATACCTATCAAAGAAATTGCCAGCATAAAAACCGTTACAGGCCCTGCGTTTGTTTATCGTGAAAATATGCAGCGTTTTATTGGTGTAAAATTTTCGGTACGTGAACGCGACTTAGGCAGCACCATTGCCGATGCACAAAAAGTAGTAACACAAAAAATAAGTTTACCTACAGGTTACAGCATTAGTTGGACAGGAGAATTTGAAAACCAGGTGCGTGCCACCAATCGTTTAAGTATGGCGGTACCCATTAGTCTGGTGGCCATTTTTATTTTACTGTTCATCATGTTTGGTAATGTAAAAGATGCAGGCATTGTATTAATCAATGTGCCCTTTGCTTTAATTGGTAGTATTTTGGCATTACATATAACCGGTATCAACTTTGGTATTTCAGCCGGTGTGGGTATGATCGCACTCTTTGGTATTTGTGTACAAAACGGTGTAATACTCATATCCGAGTTTAATAAAAAACTTACCCAAAAGTTATCATTAAATCAGGCCATACTGGAAGGTATTAAAGTACGTACCCGGCCCGTAGTAATGACGGCGTTAATGGCAGCTTTAGGTTTGCTGCCTGCCGCACTTTCCAGTGGCATTGGTTCAGAAGCTCAAAAACCTTTAGCCATTGTTATTATTGGTGGTTTAATCACCGCAACCATTCTTACCTTATTGGTGTTCCCAATAATTTACTGGTTGTTTTACCGCAAAACCTATGCACATTACGAAGACAAAGTTCCTGATGCATAAAACCAAAAGCCCGTCATTTTTTTGATGGGCTTTTTTATAACACTATAATTTGTTGTATTTTTTTTATGTAGTCAACTGCAGTAATACTCATCATCGTCCCTTGCAATCAGGTGATTGTTCGCAATCTTTTCTTTCAGTGAAAGAAAAGATGAGAGCCACACTTGTACTGCATATCACTAATCATCAGAGAAAAGTCCGAAAGAAGGAATTGACAATGGACAAGTGACAATTGACAAAATTCGCAATTCACTACTCACACTCACTATTCACTCTATTAACCATTAACTATCAACTTCTCCCTCAACTATCTCCTTTTAATTTTTTCCGCCTCAACCTGCTCAAAGTTTCTTCCGTAATACCTAAATATGATGCTACATATTTTAATGGTAAACGGTTCAATAATTCCGGACGTGTATTTAAAAAATGTTCGTATTTTTTTTCTGCGCTGGGTATGCGGGAAATAATACTTCGTTCTTCAGAGTCAGAATAATAATCTTCCAAAATAATACGGCCCACAACATTCATTTCTAAAAAGTTCTCATACATATAGCGCACCGTATCATAACTCATCACCATTACTTCACAATCCTCCAATGCCTGAATACTCTCCACCACCGGCACCTGCGCTTTCATACTTTTAACGGAGGTAATGATTTCATTTTCAGGATTAATCCAAATGGTTACTTCCTTACCATCGTACTCAATGTATGCCCGCATAATACCTTTTAGCAAAAAGTAATAATTGCTGCATATATCACCCGACTTTAAAATAATCTTATTTTTCTTAATCTTTAAAAAATACGCATTCTCACGTAAATAGTCCTGTAGCTCTTTACTAATGGGATAAAGCGAAAGCATAAAATCTACTAATGCCTGAGCACCCTGTTCGGCAGGGAGGTTTCTTTTCTCTCTTTTAATCATAAGTAATAACAAACAATTATGCAACCAGAATAAGTAATGCCTTAACCTTTAAAAATTGTTGGTGGTTTGCAATAAAAAAAAGTCCGTCCAATATTGTTATTAAAGGATAACAATATGTAAACATACAAAAAACCATAAATACTTTTTATTACTAAATCGTGACTATTTGGTAATCAGCACTTAAGAATAGGAACAAGTAGTTATTGGGAGCAAAACCGATTAGAAATGCTTATTTGCAGTCATATTAAATTTCTTCTTTACCTTGCACCCCCGTTCCTGCTAAAAACGGATATACATTCGTTAAAAAAAATATAGGAATTGGGATATAAACCCTGTTTATTTGTACCACATTTTAAACGGGCTTTTATTTAAAAAACATATATGACAAAACAGGAATTACGCAAGCAACAAGCCTTGGAATATCATTCGAAAGGCCGTCCGGGAAAAATTGAAGTAATACCCACAAAAGAAGCAAAAACCCAACGTGACCTATCACTGGCTTACTCTCCGGGTGTTGCAGAGCCTTGTAAAGAAATAGCAGCTAATGTAGAAGATGTTTATAAATACACAGCCAAAGGAAACCTGGTAGCTGTAATTAGTAATGGTACTGCCGTTTTAGGTTTGGGTAATATTGGCCCCGAAGCAGGCAAACCTGTTATGGAAGGCAAGGGAGTACTCTTCAAAATTTTCGCTGATATTGATGTGTTTGATATTGAAATTGCAGAAACTGATCCTGAGAAATTTGTACAAATTGTAAAAGCTTTAGAGCCCACTTTTGGGGGCATAAACTTAGAAGATATTAAAGCACCTGAGTGTTTTTATATTGAACAGGAGTTAAGAAAAAGAATGGATATTCCGGTAATGCACGACGACCAGCACGGTACAGCTATTATTAGTGCTGCTGCTTTGTTAAATGCATTGGAATTACAAAAGAAAAAAATTGACAAAGTAAAGATTGTTGTAAACGGTGCAGGTGCAGCAGCTATGGCCTGTGTGTTATTATATGTATCGCTTGGTGCCAAGCCTGAAAATTTTACCATGTTTGACCGTACAGGTGCATTGCATCAGGGACGTACAGATCTGGATGATTTTAAAAAACCATTTGCAACAGCTAAAGGCGAATGTACTTTAGAAGATGCGATGAAAGATGCCGACGTATTTGTTGGTTTGAGTGCCGGTAATACGGTTACTAAACCCATGGTAAAATCAATGGCTAAAAACCCTATTGTATTTGCTATGGCCAACCCCGATCCGGAAATAAGCTGGGAAGATGCCACATCGGTACGTAAGGATGTAATTATGGCCACCGGCCGTAGTGATTATCCTAACCAGGTGAATAACGTTTTAGGGTTCCCGTATATTTTCAGAGGTGCGTTGGATGTAAGAGCCAAAGAAATTAACGAAGCCATGAAACTGGCTGCTGTTAGAGCACTTGCCGAGTTAACTAAAACGCCGGTACCAGATATGGTTAACCTTGCGTACAACGAAAAAACAATTACGTTTGGCCCTAACTATATTATTCCAAAACCACTTGACCCACGTTTGTTATCAACTGTAGCTCCGGCGGTAGCAAAAGCAGCCATGGAATCCGGAGTAGCAAAATTTCCTATTACTGATTGGGAAGCTTATGCCAATAGCCTTAACCAACGTTTGGGTATTGACAACCAGGTATTACGTGTGTTAGGTAACCGTGCCAGAAGAGATCCTAAACGTATTGTATTTGCCGAAGCTGATAACCTTAAAATATTAAAAGCAGCTCAAATTGTTTTTCATGAAGGTATTGGCTACCCTATTTTGTTAGGTGAAGAATCAAAAATTAAAAAAATAGCTGAAGCTAACAATATTGATGTTTCTGATATGCCCATTTTTGATCCGCGTAGCGATGAAATGGAAGAAAAAAGAAACCAATACGGTGAAGTATTTTTTAAAAAACGCAGTCGCAGAGGATTTAATGCTTACGAGTCTAAAAAGATAATGAAAGACCGCAACTATTTTGGTTGCATGATGGTGGAATTTGGCGACGCAGATTGTATGATTTCCGGCTTAACCAAAAACTATCCTGACACCATCAGACCTGCTTTACAAACAATTGGTACCGAAGATGGTGTTAACCGTATTGCCGGTATGTACCTGATGATGACCAAAAAAGGCCCGTTGTTTTTAGCGGATACTACCGTAAACTTTAACCCAACTGCCGAAGAATTAGCAGAAATAGTTTTACTGGCTGCTAAAGAAGTAAAACTATTTAATATAGTGCCTCGCATAGCTATGTTGAGCTATTCAAACTTTGGAAGCAGTAATTCACCGGAAGCCTCGTTGGTAGCAAAAGCCCGCAAAATTGTTAAGGACAAAATGCCTTCACTGATTGTAGATGGTGAAATGCAGGCGAATGTGGCCTTTAACAACGATTTACTGAAAGAGAACTATCCATTTAGTGAATTGGCGGATAAAGATGTGAATACGCTTATATTCCCCAACCTGGCATCGGGTAACATTGCCTATAATATTTTAAAAGAAATTGGCGATTCTGATGCGATTGGCCCGATTTTGTTAGGACTTAAAAAGCCGGTACACGTATTGCAATTAGGCAGCTCGGTGCATAACATAGTTAATATGGCCCTTATTGCGGTTACTGATGCACAGATAAAATGTAAATCGAGCACCACACAGGAGGAAGTAAAAAAATCCAAATGGTGGAAGAAGTTTAAGAAAGTGAGTAAGGATTTATAATAGCTGAGCAATTTATTAATTTGGTAATTTGATGATTTGAAAATTTGGAAATTTGGAAATGAGGGTTTCTAATAAAGTAGGAAACTTACATAGTGTCCAATAGAATTACTGCAGTTGAAGTGTGCGACGCAAGGAACGATGATAGTAGTAATACAGTTGATTACATAAAAAATAAAGCCCTGATTATACGGGCTTTATTTTTTAATACAATCTTTAGCATTGTTAGTTAATCCGTATTTTTACCCATAAATTATTTTTTTGAATTTAATTAACCACATAGGACGTTTTTTTCTGATGCTGAAAGGCATGTTTTCCAAACCGGAAAACGGCAAAATGTATTGGAAAGAATTTATGAAGCAATGTTCTGATATTGGCATCGGATCACTAGGGATTGTAGCTATTATTTCTACATTCATTGGTGCCGTATCTACCATTCAGACAGCTTACCAATTAGTAAGTCCGCTTTTACCCAAAACCATCATTGCACAAATTGTGCGTGATACGGTTATTCTGGAGTTTGCCCCTACCCTTACCTGTATTGTACTAGCCGGTGTTATTGGCAGTAAAATTGCCAGTGAGTTGGGTAATATGCGGGTTAGCGAACAAATTGATGCGCTTGAAATAATGGGCATTAATACCAAGGCCTATTTAATTGCCCCAAAAATTGTAGCCGGTATTTTGATGATACCCTTGCTGATTGTAATTGCCATGACACTGGGTATTTGGGGTGGCCGGGTTGCCGGTATTGCTGCAAACATTTTATCGGGCGAAGTGTACGATATGGGATTAATGGATGGCTTCAACCCTTTTAATGTCTTCTTTGCACTGCTAAAAAGTTTTGTATTTGCATTTATAAGTTGCAGTGTGCCTGCTTACTTTGGTTATTATGTACAAGGTGGTGCATTGGAAATTGGACAGGCAAGTACCAAAGCCGTGGTGGTGAGTTGTATTTTATTATTGTTTGCAGATTATATTCTATCGGCCTTGTTATTGTAATGTATAAATAAATGATTGAACTAATTGACATACAAAAAAAGTTTGGCGACAAACCCGTAATACAGGGTGTTACTGCTACCATGAATACAGGGCAGTGTAACCTTATTATTGGTGCCAGCGGTAGCGGTAAAACCGTTTTAATGAAATGTATGGTTGGTTTGTTCGAGCCGGATAGTGGGGAGATTTTATACTCAGGCCAGAATTTTACAACCATGACACTGGAAGAAAAAACCGAAATACGTAAGGAAATCGGTATGCTTTTTCAGGGTTCGGCTTTGTTTGACAGCCAAACGGTGGAACAGAATGTTATGTTTCCGTTAGACATGTTTACCAAAGATAAATATGCCCAGAAAATGAAACGTGTAAACGAAGTGCTGGCACGTGTAAACCTGGTAGACGCAAATAAAAAATTTCCATCGGAACTAAGCGGTGGTATGAAAAAAAGGGTGGCATTGGCAAGAGCCATTGTGCTAAACCCTAAATATCTTTTTTGCGATGAACCCAACTCAGGGCTTGATCCGCTTACGTCCTTAGTTATTGATAAACTGATTCAGGAAATAACCAGAGAATATGATATTACAACGGTTATAAATACGCATGACATGAACAGCGTAATGGAAATTGGAGATAATATTCTGTACATGCACAAAGGTTTTAAAGAATGGACCGGCAGTAACAAAGAAATCATTTTCAGCGATAATAAGTTGTTGAATGACTTTATTTTTGCATCGGAGTTTTTAAAAGATGCCAAAGAAATGCGCATGTTAGATGAAAATAATAAGCGTAATAAAACTAACCCATAATCCGGCCTCTTATATCTTCTTATAAATTTTAAGCTATCCTCGAGTAGGCAAATTACCAATTACTTATTTAGATTTTTTTGTAAGTCAGCAGTAGTAATGCTAATCAACTTTTGTTGCGTCGCACTCTTGTGCTCCTGTAACACTACTCACCATTTTGCAAGGTGCACCGCAATTTAATCGGTGGTGCTACGGTAATACTATTCAGTATTTAGCAATACGTTTAGTCAGTGATGGAGCTGTAACTCATATTAAGAAACTCTATTAAAGGCAAAAACCCCGCCATAGTTCATAATTTGTTTATAAGTATTATTTGTTATTTATCATGTAATGAACTTAACTTAGCTGTCTAATTTTATTTCGTTAACCTAAATTAAAAAAAATGAAAAAACTTTTGGCCATAGTAGCCATTGCTGTTTTTGCTATTTCCTTCACTTCCTGCAAAAGCAAACCCAAAGACGAAGATGTTAAAGCTGCTGTACAAACTGCACTAACAGCCAATCCTGATTACAACGCATTAGCCGTTGACGTAAAAGATGGTGTTGCCACTATTACCGGCGAAGTAAAAGATGAAGCTGCACGTACAGGCTTAGTAGCTGCATTAAAAGACATTAAAGGTGTTAAAGATGTAGTTAACAATACTACTGTAACGCCACCCCCTCCACCACCGGTTATTAACCCTGATGATACATTAACAGCTACCATTAAAGATGCTTTAAAAGACCATGCAAATGTTACTGCTACAGTAGCAAGCGGCGTAGTGACTTTAACAGGTACAGTTAAAAACAACGATGAAAAAAGAACTGTACAACAAAAAGTAAGTGCTCTTAAACCAAAAAGCATAGTAAACAACGTAACTATTAAATAACACCAAACATTTAATTAAAATGGCACTACAAGCTAAATATCAGGAGTTAATTGATGTTGCCAATGCTTCAGGCATTAGCAACTTACAGGTAAGAGAACAAGACGGCGTTCTTTATATTGATGGCGATGCACCAAGCGGAGCAGTAAAAGATCAATTATGGAGCGTTTACGAAAGACTTGATCCTAACTACAGCAGCAACGATTTAATTTTAAACGTTAATGCCGTAGCGGTAGAAGGTACTAAAGTAAAAGTAGTTACCGAATCAAGTAACCTTAACATACGTAAAGGCCCCGGTACCGACCAACCTATTGTTGGCAAAGCTGCACATGGCGAAGTGATTACTCTGGTTAACAAAAGTAATGACCAATGGTGGCTTGTACGCACCGATGATGGCGAAGAAGGTTACTCTTATGCGCAATATTTAGAGCCGGTACAATAATATACCTGCAACAATAATCTAAAAAAGGCTGTCATCATTATTTGACAGCCTTTTTTATTTCTGTTTTGCATGAACCTTTTATCACCTCAATAGTTGTAAATAACAGTGTAAATGAATAGCTTTATTGTTACCTAATCCGATAAAGCTACCGGCTACATTTAGGAAAGGATTTAAACCGTAAATATGCGTCGTACCTGGATATTACTGCTACTTTGTTTTATATCTCAGTTGGCATGGTCGCAAAAAAGACCAACAATTGGCTTAACCCTTAGTGGCGGTGGCGCAAAAGGACTGGCCCATATTGGTATTTTAAAAGCGATAGATTCCGCAGGGCTAAAAATTGATTATGTTACCGGCACCAGCATGGGTGCGGTGCTGGGTAGCTTATACGCTGTAGGTTACAGCGGTGACAGTATTCAGAAAATATGCGAAAAAGTAGATTGGGATCTGCTCTTAAGTAACCAGGCTTCATTACGAAACCTGTACATGGAAGAAAAGGATGAATACAATAAATATGATATTGAACTTCCTTGGGTAAATAACAGTTTTAAAATATCTACCGGTTTTTTAGAAGCACAGGAACTCTGGTTAAAACTGGCCGAATTGTACCACCCTGTCACCAACATAAAAGATTTTTCTAAATTCAGCATCCCCTTTCGTTGCATTGCTACGGATGTAGGCAATGGCGAAGCTGTCGTGTTAAAAGAAGGTGATATTATAACCGCAGTTAGAGCAAGTATGGCCATACCCTCTGTTTTTACCGCCGTTGATTACGATAATAAAAGATTGGTCGATGGTGGCATCAGCCGCAATTTTCCGGCCAGCGATTTAAAAGATATGGGGGCCGATTTTATTATTGGCAGCACCGTAGCCGGTGGTCTATTACCACCCAAAAAAGTAACCAACGCTTTGCAGTTGTTGATGCAGATTGCCTTTTTCCGCGAAGCCGAGGATAATAAAAAAGAAGTACCGCTTTGCGATATATACATTCCATTTGACCTTGAAAACTATACCATGGGTAGTTTTGGCAGTGCCAAAAATATTCTGGAAGAAGGTATTAAAAGAGGCGAATTGTTATATCCAAAATTTAAAGCCCTTGCCGACTCGTTAAACGCCATTTATGGCGTGCCCGAAACAGTAACCACCCGTTTACCCGTACAAAATGATGTAACCGTTTCCGCAGTTGAGTTAAATGGTTTTCATAATACCACTCCAGCCTATTTTTTAAACACCATGAATTTTAAGCTGCATCACGCTTATACGTCTCACAAATTAGCCCTGATGGTGCGTAAAGCGTATGGCAGTCGTTATTACAGTAGGATTAATTACCAGTTACACCCTTTACCCGACGGTACTTACAAAATAATTTTTGATGTAACCGAACAACCACTTACTTTTTTAAAAGCCAGCCTGCACTATAATCGCTTTACGGGTATCGGACTAATTGCCAATATTACCACCCGTAATAAAATATTTTCTAACTCACGCAGTATGGCCAGCATTAATCTGGGCGAAACTTTCCGTGTAAAAGGCGAACACCTGCAATACGTTGGCCGATCGAAAAAGTTTGGCTTTACCGTTAAAACACAATTGGACCGGTTTGATATAATGACCTATGAACAAATACAAAACAAACAAACCGGCATTTTTAAACAAAATATTTTTGAAGTAGCAGAAAAAATACATTACTCACCCAATACCAATCTCACCTTCGGAGCAGGGCATCGTTGGGAATGGTTGCGTTACACACCACGTATTACTTCCAATGTAGATTTTCGTGGTGGCAATACCTTCTCAACATACTTTGTTTACCTGCGCCACAATAGTTTAGATCGGGTAAACTTTCCACGCCGTGGTTGGAAAATGGATCTGGAAGCGGGAAGGGTTGGCGGACAAACGGCTAATTTTAAAATATTTTACAATGGTGTAGAGCCCACGAACCCCGATTCTACACGTATTGATGAACACCCTTATCTGCGTACTTCCTTAAATGCTGAAGGTTATGTACCCTTATCGCCGCGGGTAACAATGTTTGCATCCGCACAAGGCGGTATAAATTTTAATTACCACCGTAATATTATGAACGAGTTTATTGTGGGTGGTATGAGTAAAATTTTTCGTAACCAGATAACCTTTGCCGGCTTGCAGGAAGGCAGTATTTATTCTCCTTCGTTATTAGCAACTCAAATTGGATTACGCACCGGCATTTTTCCGGGTGCTTATATAACAGGCCGTGCCAATGTGTTGTTTAATAATTTTGTAAGCCGCAGTTACTTTTTTAACTATCAGGATTTTTATTCCGGTTATGCCCTTACCTTCTCCTATAATTTTGCTTTAGGACCGTTGGATTTGAGTGTTATGTATTGCGACCAAACCCGACAGGTGCAAACTTATATTAATTTGGGAATACCATTTTAGCATTTCTGATGTCTGATTTTGGGATGTAGGATTTAGGAGTTGTTCAGCTTATATAAATTTTACTTTTAGCTAAATATTTTTTTTGTTATCAGCTGTAGTAATTCTAATCAACTTTTGTTGCGTCGCACTCTTCAACTTTCTGTTCGCTAATCAACATCCTGTTATACTAAGTTTTTCTCATGTTGGTTACAGCCATATAGTGCTGGGGTTTTCTCCCCTTGGTCGAAATGACGGAGTCCTATAATCTAAACGCCCATCATCCCGAGCAAAGCAAGGGAACCCTGCACAAATAAACTGTACGTACAAAAAATGGAAACTTACAAAATGCTCAATAGAATTACAGGTGTACAAGAGTGCGACGCAACAGACGATGATAGTAGCAATCCAGCTGATAAACAAAATAAAAAAGACGCTATTACAGCGTCTCTATATAAAAATTTTGCTTGTCTAATTAACCATTAACAAAAAACGATCAACTATAAAAAAAACTAAAATCTTGTTCCTAAATAATGTGGTAACATAGCTCGCCAGGTTGGCCAATCATGTTTGTAATCGGCACCCCAGTTATCAAGCTCATACCAAATGCCCTTATCATATAATACTTTAGCAAAACGTCCGCTGGCATCAGGATCTTCGTAGGCACCGGCACCGGTAAGAATATGTATATGGCCGTTGTTGCGTATTTGCTCCAGTATATGATGATCGCTTAGTTGCGGTATATAATGTTGCGGACTGTTGAAGTAAACATTATCGTCGTAATGACCTTTGGTGTACTCGGTTAAATCGTACACACCGCTCATAGCAATAACGCCATTGATAAGATCGGGACGTTTTAAAAATAAATTCATACTGTGTAAAGCACCAAACGATGCACCACTAACAATAATAGGTGTATCGGCGCTGGTACTGTTCTTAATAAACGGAATTACTTCGTTATACACATAACTGTTCCATTGCTGGTGTCGCACCGATTTTTGCCAGGGATCCATGTTGTTGTTTAACCAACTTTCGTTATTTATGCTATCAATAGAAAATACTTTAATTTTTCCGGCGTTAATAAATGGTGCAATGGAATCAATTAACTGAAACCTTTCGTATTCCAAATAATCGGCAGCTGCAGTGGGCACAAGTAGTAATGCAAAACCAAAATCGCCATAGGTAGCAATTGGCATGTCCTTGTTTAAAGACGGGCTATACCATGATGTTAATTCTCTTTTCATTAGTTTATTAAGTTAGGCTTGAATATATGTAAAAATTACGATAAGCCTTTGGCTAAAAGAACTAAGTTTTAATATTTACGACAGATTTTTTAAACCATTTTAGGTATTTACACTTACTCTAATATAGTAATTATACGATATTCATACATTTTAAAATAAAATACAAAAAATTGATAATTAATGAATTATAAAACAATAACAAAATATATTAATATTTTTAATAAAATTACTACCACATATTTAAAAGTAATTATACTTTTGTTGAACGGTATTTTTACTAAGTATAATTCATATCCTTGAATAGCCGCTAAAAATTAAGGCTAAATGAGTATGCTACCACCAATCCGCATTGTATTAGCGGATGACCACGATTTAATGCGAACCACTATTGAAGAAGTTTTACAACAAAACAACCACCTTGAGGTGGTTGCCAGTTGCAACAATGGTAACGACGCAGTAGAAAAAACTTTATTACTACAACCACACTTTTTATTAATTGATGTGGTGATGCAACCTATTAACGGATTGCAAGTAGCAGAAAAAGTTAAGACAAGTTTGCCCAATACTAAAATTATTGCATTTAGTTCGCACAGTAACCCGGGTTATGCACGTGCTTTTCTGGAGTTGGGTGCCAATGGTTTTTTAGTAAAGGGATCAATTGGTACTGAATTGTTAGCGGCCATTGAAGCTGTAAATAACGGTAACACTTACTTGTGTAGTGAAATAAAAGCACTGATGCAGTAGGAATTTACACACCCAATACTTTTTCAAAAGCTTTTCTTGCACTGCCTCTGAAGTACACTTCACCACAATAGGTATAACCTAACCGGTCCAGTATTTTTAGCATGGCTATATTGTCAAAATTAGTATCCACTTTAATGCTAAAAACCTGTTGCTGCATAGCAAATGGCTCAAGTAATTGAAACAGTTTGGTGGCAATACCTTTTCCTTTTACGGTGTTTGAAACTGCTACACGATGTACCACAAAAAAATCGCTGTTGGTAAGCCAATTTCCCTTTATTTCATCATATGCCGGTTCGTTATTTAATATAACGGCAGCATAGCCAATAACATTATTATTTTGTGTAATTACAAAACCGTTACCTTTATCAATATCCGTTTTAATAGTAATGGTATTGGGGTATCCATCCTGCCATTGCGTACTGCCCTCTGATCTTCTTTGTTCAATAGCCTGTTGTATAATTTCCCAAATTATATCACTATCTTCGGTATCTGCCTTTCTCAATTCAATTTCCGTTTCTCTTATTTGCATTATATGCGGTGATTACTTTTTGTATTTATCGTGTAAACCTATTCCCTGCAAAATTAATGCAGTAGCTTTTTCAACCCTTGCCAGATTGGTTTCTTCTTTTTTAGCACCCGTAAAATGTTCAATGTATTCTTTTTGTTTGTACGGCGTTAAAGCTAAAAAAGTAGTTTTTAAACTTTTGTTGGTTTTAAAAGCATTTTGTAAAACATTGGGAATTTTTACCGGATTAGTTTTTTGCGGCTTCCAGGTTTTGCCATCTTTCTCATTTTGTATGGCTTCCTGCACATAGGCTTTTAGCTTTTTCTTGCTTATTTCTTTTACATCAGTAATGCGCCACTGACGCAAAGCTTTTGTTTTTTCTTCATTGGCATTTACCAAAACTTTGTCTGCATCGGTTAGAAATACACCATTATAAAACCAAATAGAAAAATGATTTTTAAAACCACCATAACTCACTACATTTTTACCATTAAGGGTATACACATCGGCACCCCATTTTATGGCTTTATGCATTTCGGTACTATCCAATACAGATATGACTAATTCAATTTCTTCTAACCAGTTATTCTCTTTGCTCATACTTAACCCCACTTAAGTTTTGTCTTTTCCAACGAGTCTTTAATTAGTGCTTCTAAAACATTCAAATCAATATCAGCCAATTTATTAAAATAAATGCAGGATGCTCCCATCTTTATTTTACCTAGCTTTTTAACCAATTCCAGATCATCATTTCCATCGCAACTAAGTACATACAACGAAAAGCTGGCTTTACGTGGCGAAAAACCTATGCGGCACATATCATCTTCCCTACCCGATTCGTACTTGTAATGATAAGTACCAAACCCAATAATGGATGGGCCCCACATGGTTGCTTTTTCACCTGAAAGCCTTTCCATTATTGATACCAGCTTAAAACTATCTTCCACTTTTTTAGGGTCGGAGTTATAAATAAAGTCTGCTACACTAGCATTATGGGCTTTAGTTTTATTCTGACTCATAAACTTAATTTTAATGGGGTTGTACTTTTGCAGGATCATCATAATTCACCATCCAGTTAATACCAAACTTATCCGTCCACATACCAAAATAAGCTCCCCAGAAAGTATCTGCCAAAGGCATGGTTACGTGTCCACCTGCTGATAAGCCGTTAAATAATCTTTCCGCTTCTTCCTTTGATTCCGTATTAATAGATAATGAAATATTATTACCTGCATTAAAATGTGCGGCCCATTCACCACCCGTATCACTACCCATTAAAGTGGTTTCCTTAGAAATAGGTAAAGAGATATGCATTATTTTATCCTTGTCTTCTTCCGGCATCGTTTTACCCTCTGTTGGTGGCATATCGCCAAACTTCCCAACAAAAGGAAAGTCGCCACCAAATACCGATTTGTAAAAATCAAATGCCTCTTTACAGTTGCCATTAAAAGTGAGGTAAGCGTTAACAGTTGCCATGGTTGTAGTATTTTTTATAATAAAATTGTTGAGGAAAGGGTGTTTTCTGGTTTCCTTTCTTTACTAAAATTATTATAAGTAAAACATTCCAACTAATTTTTGTTTAAGGCATGAGTCTTATAACTTTTCGTATATATATTTCCCTTAGATTTCTTTTGTTGATCAGCAGTAGAAATACTAATCTCATATTGTTGCAATCCGATAGGATCGGGATTTAATTTATTTCCAGTGAAAATGATTGTATACTTTCTCTTGTACCTTCGGTAACGCGGAGCATTAATGACGCTAATCCAATAATATCTTTTCTAATTTGCTAAACTATCTTTCATTTGTTAATACCCATGTTAGGCAAGAGGTATATTTTATAAACAAATAAAGCCCCATTTAAAGGGGCTTTATTCATACATAAGAATAAGTGTATTGTTTAATGGCTACTTCATTTGTACTATTTTTATACTGCATTGCTGTTGTACAGTTCACATCGGTTTTATCAATATCCCTGTCTTTTTTCAAATCCTTATCATTGGAAAGTGCCGCATACCTGGCACTTTCGTTTTATGAGGCAGCGGATGCATCCAATTTATTATTAACCCTGACCAAAAGGCTCTTTTTTTTGTCACAAAACACCGGTTAAACAAAACAATACAATTGGAACAAATAATGTTATCCTTTTCATTCATTTCATTTTACAGATTAATGCTGCAATTTGCCATTCATTTTTTTATATTTTTTTTGCACTTTATAAAACACTCCTTTACTTTAACGAAAAGCCATTCTGATTTTCTAAATACGAAAAATCGGCTATAACATACAAGTTAAAATCGGTTATAAATTTTATTTCTACACGTGAAAAATAATGGATAACAAAGTCAAAAGATATTTTCATTGATATATTAGCCTCTTTGCTAAGAACAACACTGTTTGTAATTAAGAATACCAGTACTTTTGTCAAGTACAGAAACGATTATTTTTGAAAACTGCATTTTCTTTTTTTTTAATTCTTCTTACAGCAACAATGCCATTTTATGTAAAGGCACAAGAGCTGTTGTCTAACCACCTAAATAATCAAAAAGGATTACCAACCAACACAATTTATGATATAACACAAGACCTTAAAGGTTTTATTTGGATGGCAGGAAATGAAGGCCTTTTTCGTTATGATGGAGTTAGTTATATAAGTTACGGTTCTCCCCAACAAACTTCTAAGGCCGGTAGCAATATTAAAACAGATAAGTATGGTAGGGTTTGGTATGAAAACTTTGATGGCTTTTTATACTATGTTGAAAATGACAGTTTAAAAAATTTTAAACAAAATCCACCTGTTGACTATATCCCCTTTGGCATTACTGACAAATACTTATTTGTTGCTCAAAAAAAAGGAATTGATATATATGACATCAAAACTTTAATGCATAAAAAAACTGTTGTCGCACCTATTGATATACCGGAACATGCCACCATACTAGGAACTAGCTATTATTTTATTGCAGATGACATCATATATAAAATAGATAGTACATTGTCTTTAACATCAAGCAAATACTTTTCCAATAAAAAACTAAAAGTAAAATACATTTATCCCTATGTAAACAGTTTATACATTATATCCAAAAATAATGAACAAAAAAAGCTATTTTTTTTTGATGAACAGTTGAATTTTAAAGATGCTATTGCAATACCACATATAAATTATATTCAAGGAAGTGATGTAGTTGATAATAATATATTTCTTTATTCGTCAAGAGGAATGGCTGTATATACCAAAAATGGAAAAATATTATTTGAGAAACAAGAACTTTTCAGTAAACAAAGTATCTCATCCGTTATAAAAGATTATCAAAATAATTATTGGATAAGTACTACCGATAACGGTGTATTTATTGCACCGGAATTACAAACCCCTGTATATAACACTACTGGCTACTTACCACTTAGAATTGAAAAAAACCAATCAGGATACTTACTGGGTACACGTACAGGTGAACTTTTACAGTTGAATGAAGATTTTAAAGTTCAAAAAAAAATCAGCGGCAATTCAGATAACCTACCGGTATACTATATTAATTGTAATAAGGAAAATAAAAATATAATCTTTTCAGCAAAAGGTTTTTCATTTATACCAGGCAGTAACTCAACATTAGAAAAAAAATATAATATTGCTTTAAAACAGGCAGTACAGTTAGATGAAAAATATATTGCTTATGCTGCCAGCGGATTTTGTGCTTTATACTTGAACCCAAATGCCAACAAAAATAAACCATCAATATGGGACAATCTTTATAATAAAAATACATTAGAAGCCCTGCCCTATACAGCTAGAATTATAAAAGGCCTAAGAGCAAAGTCTGTTGATTATAATGAACTAAAACAACAAATAGTATTTGCAACAAATATTGGCTTATATACAGTATCACCAAATGAAACAAAAGAATTACTTTACGAATCTAAATCGTTCTATGCGGAACAAGTAGCCTGTATTAACAATGAAATTTTCACCTTAGATACTAAAGGAGACTTATATAAAATTAAAGATGGTAAAGAATTTGAGCTTTTGAATGACAAATTAGGCATACCCCGGTTTTCAATAAAAAAAATTAAAGTGTATGACAAGCAAATTATCATTCTAAATTCACAAAGAATATACGCTTATACTCCTGAGACGCAATCGGCATCACAAATCCAATTAAATACCCCAGTTAATAATATAAAAGATATTCTAAAAAACAATGAACATATAATAGCTATAACCAATAATGGTATTATGAAAATACCTTTATCTGAACAGCAAACTAACATCCAACCACGTTTTTATATTAATACACTTTATGTAAATAGTGAAAAGCAGAAATGGAAACATCTGGGCAAATTAAATCACAGTGAAAATAATATAACCATTCATTTTTCGCTTTTGGAGTTTACCAGCAATAACACAATGCTATATTATCGTATAAATAATAATTCGTGGATACAAATTAGTAGTACTACAAATAATCTGCGTTTCCCTTCATTATCCCCGGGCAAATATGTAATCGAATTTAAAATAAACGAAACTATTTCCAGCGAAAATATCAATTTTGAAATTACCACTCCATTTTGGAGGGCATGGTGGTTTTATTCAATTTGCTCTTTGGGCATCGGCATCTTAGTATTCTCCTATTTTAAACGTCAGGCTGCATTAATGAAAAAACAGATTACGCTTTTAAACGAAAAGGTAATACTTGAAAAAAATCTGAGTAAATCCGTTCTAACTTCGATTAAGTCCCAAATGAATCCGCATTTTTTTTATAATGCGCTTAACACAATACAAGCTTATATTTTCACCAACGATCGTATAAAGGCTAATACGTACTTAGCCAAATTTTCAAAACTAACCCGCATTGTATTGGAGATGTCGGAAAAAGAATCAACTTCTTTACATGAAGAAATTGAAGCTCTTACACTTTATTTAGAACTGGAAAAAATGCGATTTAAAGACAGTTTTCAATATACTATTAGCACCGATGAGGTTTACAATAAAGCAGAAATAGAACTCCCCCCTATGCTTATTCAACCTTATGTTGAAAATGCAATTAAACACGGGCTATTACACCGTGAGGAGGATAGAAAGTTGCATATACTATTCATACAAAAAAATGGCCACCTGTATGTAACTATATCAGACAACGGCATTGGCAGAAAAAGATCAGCTGAATTAAATAAAATAAAAACTGAAAAACATCAGCCTTTTTCTACAAAAGCGACAGAAAAAAGACTGGCACTATTGAACAAAACCAGTAAAAACAAAACGACCATAAATATTATTGACCAATACGACATTAACGGCAACCCCACAGGCACTACGGTAGAGTTAATTATACCTATTGATTAAACTATTAAGTATGTACAAAGCAATTATAATTGATGATGAAGAAATGGCAAGAACCTTACTGAATGGGATGTTATCTCTATATTGCCCAACAGTAAAAGTAGAAGCTTTATGCAAAGATTTACCGGAAGGAGTGAAAGCTATAAGAAAACATAAACCCGATATTGTTTTCTTAGACATTGAAATGCCCGGACATAGTGGTTTAGAACTGTTAGATTTTTTCGATGAAAATGAAATCCATTTTTCCATCATTTTTATCACTGCATATAACCGCTACGCAATTCAAGCTTTTAAACTTTCTGCGATTGATTATTTATTAAAGCCCATAGAGGCTGAAGATTTAATACAAGCCATTACACTTTATGAAAAACAAAAAAATAGAATAAATTACAATGTATTACAAAATAACCTTAAAACAGGACACTCCAAAAAAATTGGATTAAATAATGTAAGTTCCATTACGTTTGTTGATGTTGATGATATTCTTTTTATTCAGGCCGACGGGGCATACTCTAAAGTATTTTTGAAAGAAGGTAAACAAATTGTTACCAGTAAAAACCTAAAACATTTTGAAAATACGTTAAGCGAGAATTCAAACTTTTTCCGTTGCCATAAGTCATACATAGTTAACACAGACCATATAACAGAATATATAAAATCTGATGGAGGCTTTTTAAAAATCTATCAATACACGGTCAGCCTTTCTCCTGATAAATCAGGGCAGTTGTTAGAAAAAATGGGGCATTAAAACGCCCATATTACATACTCAAAGTCAAAAAAAATTGTTTAATCTCCTCCATCCACTTGCTTCACCTTCTGATCTTAAAAGAATGTACTCCATTCCAAGCCCTATTTAGCTTAAGTACTTTTGATTCAATTTTATACGCTCCGTATAAACAAATATTGTTCAGTTATCCATCATAGTATAATCTAATAGCACCGAACATACCATCAAAAACAGACTGCTGACCACTCCAGCTTTTACTTCTTGCTGATAAATATTCTAAAACACAAAGGCTACCGGATTGCAGCGACACCGTAGCGCAGCGGAGGTATAGCGGAAAGCCGGAACTGCCGATGCCCAAAGAACAAAACGATGACAGCCCACAATAAATAACCTGACTTGGAAAATTAGCTGGTTTGAAAATGGATATTTACTTTTGCCGCATGCAAAAAATTGGAATTTTAGGTGGTGGCCAGTTGGGCCGTATGTTGTTACAGGAAGCGGCTAACTACCCTGTTGAAACTTTTGTACTGGAAAACGATACGGAATGCCCCGCTGCCCACTTGTGCGACCACTTTACCAAAGGCGATATTAAAAATTTTGACGACGTTTATAATTTTGGTAAAACCCTGGATGCCATTACCATTGAAATAGAAAATGTAAATGCCGAGGCGTTAGAAAAACTGGAAGCCGAGGGGGTTAAAGTGTACCCTAAACCATCAGTGTTAAAAACCATTAAAAATAAAATTTTACAAAAACAATATTACTCCGCTAATCAAATTCCATCGTCGGAATTTATTGTTACCCAAAACAAATACGAGCTGGAAGCTGCGGCCGATTTTTTACCTGCCGTACATAAAATTGGCGAAGGCGGTTACGATGGTAAAGGCGTACAATTATTACGTGACACCAATAGCATTGCCAATGGTTTTGACGCACCATCGGTTTTAGAAAAAATGGTGGGTGTAAAAAAAGAAATTGCCATTATGGTAGCTATTGCCAACGATGGATCGGCTGCTATTTATCCGCCGGTGGAAATGGTTTTTGACAGCCGCCTTAACCTGCTTGATTTTCAATTATGCCCGGCCGATTTAGAAGAAAAGGTATTGTGGAAGGCCGAAGCCATTGCCCTGTCGGTAGTAAAGAATTTTAACTCGGCCGGTATTTTTGCGGTGGAATTATTTGTTGATATGGAGAACAATGTATTGGTTAACGAAACAGCCCCACGTGTACACAACAGTGGTCACCATACTATTGAAGCCCATTACAGTTCACAGTTTGATATGCTTTGGCGGGTTATGTTAAATTATCCGTTGGGTAATACTGATGCCATCCTACCATCGGTAATGGTGAATATTATTGGAGCCGAAGGTTTTTCGGGAAAAGTGCAGTATGAAGGCCTGGAAGAAGTACTGAAAATTGACAATGCCTTTGTGCACCTGTACGGTAAAAAAGAAACCAAACCGGGCCGCAAAATGGGCCATGCTACGGTAATAAGTAAGGAAAAAGCCGATTTACTGTTACAAGCCGGAAAAATTAAGCGCAGCTTGATCGTAAAATCATAGCCGCTTATCCTGTTTAATTGCCGATTATCCACAGATAAGGCAATTAATAACAAGGATTTCATGCCAAGTACGTCTAATTATTCGTTGATATTCAATTAACTTTAGTCCGGTTATGCCCCGTTTCATTACGATATGGTGGCCGGCCGGTTAAACGAAAAATAAAGACCACTACCATTCTCATGCGTTTTGAAACAAAAACAGCGAAAGCTATGCCCTTGCGACTAGTAACATGCCTTTCTGTATCTGCCGTTTTATTAACGGCCTGCGGCGGTAAAAAAGAAAACAAACCGGCGCCTGATGCAAAAAAAGTTTCCACACCCAAGGTTGATGCATTTATCGTTAAAACCCAATCCTTTGCCGAAAGCATTGAAGTACCCGGAACTATTATTGCCAATGAAAGTACCGAAATACAACCCGAGGTTTCCGGACGTATTATTAGCCTGAATGTAGCCGAAGGTAAGTTTGTAACCAAGGGTTCGTTAATTGCCAAACTATACGATGCCGATTTACAGGCACAGCTTAAAAAACTACAGGTACAATTACAAATTGCACAAACCAATGAAGAAAGATCGGGACAATTATTAAAAATACAGGGTATTAGTAAAGCCGATTACGATGCCAGCTTACTAAATGTAAATAATATTAAGGCCGATATGGATATTATCCGTACCGCTATTGCCCGTACCGAAATAAGAGCACCCTTTAACGGTAAATTGGGTTTACGTAATATAAGCCCCGGTGCCTACATTATGCCGGGTACCATTATTGCCGTAATTAATAAAGTAGATCAGTTAAAACTTGATTTTACGGTTCCGGAAAAATACACTTCACAAATAAAAGTAAACCAGATAATAAAATTTAAGTTCGAGGGTAGCAGCAAAACTTATGATGCTAAGGTAATGGCCAGCGAATCATCGGTTACCGAAACTACCCGAAGCCTTAAAGTAAGAGCTACCATACAAAGTGCCGATGCCGCTATATTACCTGGTGCTTTTGCAAAAGTGCAGTTGAATTTTGCACCCGACCCCAATGCTATTTTAATTCCAACACAAGCCGTTGTACCACAAGCCAGGGGTAAAAAAGTAATTTTATATAAAGGCGGTACTGCCAGTTTTGTAGATGTGAACACCGGTGTGCGGGACTCGTCATACATACAAATTACCGAGGGCCTGCAAGCAGGTGATACGGTGGTGGTAACCGGTTTACTTAGCACCCGTCCCGATGCAAAAATTGGTATAAATAAAATTATTAACCAGTAATTTTTTGTTACCGGCTGTTGAGCCCTGATTGATCGTTCCTTGCAGTTTACCCTGAGCTTGACGAAGGGCTCCGTTCAACTGTAGTAATACAATTGAACAGTTTTTAATCAGTTTTACAAAAGGTACCATTACCAAATTTTCAAATTGACTAATTACCAAATTATTCTTTAATGAATATATCTGAGTTAAGTTTAAGACGACCTGTACTGGCAATAGTAATGAATATTGTTATTGTTGTATTTGGTATTATTGGCTTTAAATTTTTAGGTGTACGTGATTATCCGGCCATCGATCCGCCCAATATTAACGTAAGTACCTCCTACCCTGGTGCCAATGCCGATATCATTGAAACCCAGATAACTGAACCTTTAGAAAAAGCGATTAATGGTGTGCCAGGCATTAAAAACATGACCAGCAGCAGCAGCAATGGCAGTAGTCGTATTAATGTGGAGTTTGAACTGGGTACCGACTTAGAAACGGCTGCTAATGATGTACGGGACAAAGTATCCGGTGCACAACGTTCCTTACCCACCGACCTGGAAGCACCGCCGGTGGTATCAAAAGCTGATGCCAGCTCCGATGCTATTTTATCCATGACTGTACAAAGCGATACCCGCAACCAATTACAGATAACCGAATACTCCAATAATGTACTGGTAGAAAGATTACAAACTATTCCCGGTGTAAGTGGTATTCAGATATGGGGCGAAAAAAGATATGCTATGCGGATCTGGATTAATCCTGTACAACTTAATGCATTTGGGTTAACCGCCAACGATGTACAACAGGCATTAAACAGAGAAAACGTTGAGCTACCCTCCGGAAAAATTGCCGGTAATGCTACCGAGTTAACCGTAAGAACATTTGGCCGCCTGAATACCGAAGAAGAATTTGGCAACGTAATTATTAAAAATGTAAACGGTGCCGATGTACGGGTAAAAGATATTGCCGAAGTAGTGCTTGGCCCCGAGAACGAAGAAACGATGTTGAAAGAAAGCCAGATTCCGATGATTGCCCTGGCTGTAGTACCGCAACCCGGTGCCAACTATGTTTCTATCTCAAATGAGTTTTATAAAAGGTTAGACCAGATTAAAGTAGATGTACCGGAAGACATAAAAATTAATATAGCCCTTGACCAAACACGCTTTATTAAACAATCGGTATTAGAGGTAGAGGAAACTTTAATCATCTCCATCATCCTCGTTATCATCATCATCTTCCTTTTCTTCCGCGATTGGATCGTAGCTTTTCGTCCGCTGATAGATATTCCTGTATCATTAATCGGTGCATTCTTTATCATGTACTTGATGGGCTTTACCATTAATGTATTATCGTTACTGGCAATTGTACTGGCTACGGGCTTAGTGGTAGATGATGGTATTGTGGTAACGGAAAACATTTATAAAAAAATGGAGCAAGGTATGGGCAAGTGGCAGGCTGCGTTAGAAGGCTCCAAAGAAATTTACTTTGCCGTAATTGCTACATCTATTACCATTGCTGTTGTGTTTTTACCCATCATTTTCTTAGAAGGTTTTGTGGGTAGCTTATTTCGTGAGTTTGGTATTGTGGTAGCGGGTGCCGTATTAATATCTGCCTTTGTATCATTAACATTAACCCCCGTGTTAAATGTAAAAATGAGCAAAAAAAATCCGCACAAACATTCATGGTTTTATAACAAAACTGAACCTTTTTTCCGTGGTATGGAAAATGGCTATCGCCGTTCGTTGGAAGCGTTTATGAAAGTTCGCTGGATTGCCTGGGTGGCAATAATAGCTTGTGTATTTGTCATTTACTTTATTTTCACCAACCTGCAATCTGAGCTGGCACCTATGGAAGACAGAAGCCAGTTCAGGGTATCGCTTACTACACCCGAAGGAACTTCCTTTGATGCCATGGATCAGTATGTAAATAAAGTATCCGGTTTTATGATGGATTCAGTACCGGAAAATAAAATTGTATTATCCTTAACCGCACCGGGCTTTAGCGGCGGTAATGTTAATTCGGGCAATGTGCGTTTAATGTTAACCGACCCATCCGACCGTGACCGTTCGCAACAGGATATTGTTAACATGGTAAACCGCAACCTGAGTAAGTTTAACGAGGGCCGTGCATTTGTTATACAGGAGCAAACCATTCAGGTAAACCGCCGTGGCGGCCAGCCGGTACAATTTGTATTACAAAATAACAACTTTGAAAAGCTTACTGCCATACTACCTAAATTTTTAGAAGAAGCAACTAAAAGCCCTGTATTACAACAGGTAGATATTGACCTGAAGTTTAACAAACCTGAACTACGTGTATCTATCGATCGTTTAAAAGCGAGTGAACTGGGTGTAAGTGTTGGTGATATCTCGCAAACCTTACAAATGGCCTATAGTAACCGCCGTTTGGGCTATTTTACCAAAGATGGGAAACAATACCAGGTAATGGGACAGGTTGACAGAAGCAACCGTGATGACCCCGATGATTTAAAAGCTCTGTTTGTACGTAACACCCGCAACGAAATGATTAGTATGGACAATCTGGTTACCGTTGAGGAAGCCAATACACCTCCTACTATCTTTCACTTTAACCGTTACAAATCAGCTACCATTTCTGCTGGTTTGCAAGACGGTAAAACCATTGGCGACGGTATTAAAGAAATGGAAAGAATTTCGCAAAGTTTGTTAGACGAAACCTTTACCACTTCCCTATCCGGCTCATCACGAGATTATGCCGAAAGCAGCAGCAATACCATGTTTGCACTACTACTGGCATTAGGTTTAATATTCTTAATCCTGGCAGCGCAGTTCGAAAGTTTTGTAGATCCTTTGATTATTATGACTACCGTACCATTGGCATTTGCTGGTGCATTACTTTCACTATGGATATTTGGTCATACATTTAACATATTCTCACAAATCGGTATGATTATGCTGATTGGCCTGGTAACCAAAAACGGTATTTTAATTGTGGAGTTTGCCAATCAAAACCGTATGAAAGGCATGCCTAAAACAGAGGCCGCTATTTTTTCGGCTACACAAAGGTTACGCCCCATTTTAATGACAAGTCTTGCCATGGCACTCGGAGCCCTTCCTATTGCACTATCATTAGGTGCTGCTGCAACAAGCCGTATTCCGTTAGGTGTAGTAATTGTAGGTGGCATCATGTTCTCCCTAGTACTTACCTTATACATTTTGCCCGCTATGTATTCGTATATGTCAGGTAAAAAGAAAAAAAGCGAAATGGATACATTATATCCCTTACCTGAAAATAACCCTGTACCAGTTGGTACGGAAGGACAAACCAATGAGTCATTAAAAGATATATGAGCATAAAAAGTTTATATAATAATTTTGTTACCGGCAATGGTACTACTGGCATCGTCCCTTGCGTCGCACACTTGTACACCTGTAACATTACTCACCATTGTGCAGGGTGCACGCCAATTCATCGGCGGTGCTTTAGTAATTCTATTCAGCATTATGTGCAACCATGCACTCATACGTCAATTCCCAAAAAGCTTATCACCATGAAAATGGCAAAATATATACTTCCATTATTTATCACATGCATCAGTTTTACCAAAATACAGGCACAGGAAAGACTGTTAACGTTGGAAGAAGCTATTGCAACCGTATTACAAAACAATTATGATATTCAGTTAGCAAAAAACGATTCTGTTATTGCTGCACTGGATTATAAATACCGTAATACTGTTTTTTATCCCACCTTAAACGGTGTAGCCGGTACCACCTGGAACAATAACAACCAACGTCAAATATTAGCCGATAATTCCAAACGGGAGCAAAACGGTATTCGTTCGCACAATTGGAACGCATCCCTTGCTTTTTCCTGGACATTATTTGACGGCTTAAAAATGTTTGCTACCAGAGAAAAAGCTAATGAATTAGTAGTCGCAGGCTCTTATGTTATTAAAGAACAAATGGTAAACACCATTGCACAAGTAGTAAATACTTACTACAATATTGTAAGGCAAAAACAACAGATTATTGCTACCAATGAACAAATTGCGTTAAACGATGAAAGAGTTAAACTGGCCCAATACAAATTAGATATTGGTACCGGTGCAAAACCCGATGTATTACAAAGCAAGGTTGATTTGAATGCGCAAAAAGCAATCAAACTGGAGCAGGAAACATTGGTAGTACAGTTAAAAGAACAACTGACCCAGTTAATGAATGTACAATCAACAACGCCATTTCAGGTGGCTGACTCAATACCGTTAAATACCGAAATTGGATTAGGCACTATTCAGGAAGGTGTGGAAACGACTAACCCTACCCTTTTATTACTGCAAAGAAATATCCGTATTTCAGAGTTTGAATTAAAAGAACGCAAAGCCGATTTATACCCTGACCTTAGTTTTAATGCAAACTATCTGTTCAACCGTACCGAAAACCAAACAGTAATTAATCCTTTCTCGCCTTTATTCAACCAATCAAACGGATTTAATTATGGCGTTAACTTGGTAGTACCCATTTTTAATCGCTTTGCCACCAAACGTTTAATCAAACAAACAGAAATTGATATACGCAATCGTCAGTTACTTTTTCAAAACCAGCGGTCACAAATTAGCCTGGCTGTAATAATTGCCTACCGCAGTTATGAGTTACAAAAGAAAGCCTTATCACTGGAAGAAGAAAACATCTTATTGGCACGTGAAAATGTGGACATTGTTTTTCAAACTTATAAATTAGGTGCTGCCACCCTGGTGCAGTTACGTGAAGCCCAGAACAGTTTGGAAATGGCCAATAACCGCCTTATAGCAGCACGTTATGCTTTAAAACTTTCCGAAACCGAATTGCTGCGTTTAAAAGGTGAAATAATAAAGTAAGTTTTATTCCTCACTCGATTCTAATGCTGAAAGATATTTGTTAAATAGATTGTTTAACCCTGGTTTACTATAAGTATCAGTCCAGCTAATACCCGTAGCGCCGGATTGAGGTAACAATTCCTTACCCTTTACAGTATATGGCCCTACAATACCTACGTATTCCACCTGGCGAGTGTTCCCATCATCATCTTCTTCTACAAAGACAACTTTGAATAATAAAAACCGATGTTCTCTGTTTTTAAATTTACTAACCTTTTCCTCCATAAATACAATGTTATCTGGAGTCACTTCCTCCTCGTCTACCAAAAAAGTGTAAAGCTTTGATTTTGCCAGGCCTTTTCGATCATTGTAAGCCATCGGAAATAAGTGTTGCACTTTTTGTTCTTCCATAAACACATACAAATCGTAGCGGTAATAATCATCCTTAGCTAAAAAAATTAGAATATCCTCACTCACTGGTTGCTTATTTTTTAACAACGCTTTTACTGCTGCAAATCTTAACGGAATATTTTCAACCTGTAAAAACTGTGCTATTAAATTATTTGCTTCAGCATCATTAAAATAAGAAAGTACAGTAATTATATCAATATAGCGATAGGGCGACTCCTCCATATATTCTTTTTCAGTAGCCAATACATCTTTAGCCAACGCCATAATTTTTCCCCTGAATGATTGTATATCCTTAACCTTTATCAGCTCTTTTTCCAGTAACTGACGCAATGGAGATATAAGTACAGGCCATAGATTGGGTCTGTCTAAACTAACCAGAACATCCGGATATAAAGCTCTTGTCAACTCCAAAGAATCATATACACTCAGGTACACAATGTTTTCATCAACAAAATAATGGTTGCCCGAAACCAATAGTTTTTTAAGTACCTGGTAAGCTGCTGCTGTTTTAATACCCGATAAATAATCTAAAAAATAAGGTTTAAGAATTTCGTCTCTTCCTTTTAATTTATCATAGTTTTTTTCAATAACACCTACCATGGTCATCGATGTATCGAGGTTATTAATTATATCAAAAAAATGTTTATTTAAACCGGAATAATAAGAAGAATCGATATCCGGATAAGCTTTTAAAGCCAGTTCCTGCAAATCCGGCAAATCTTTTACGCTAAAGTCAATATTTTTAATCCAGCTTATAGTAGTAGGCATTTCATCATTAGAAATTTTTTCCAGCCACTGTTTTAACATATTAATTTTTGCAACACTCCCGTCTATACGCTTTTGTTCTTTTTCTATCTTGAAATGTTTATAATAATCTACCAGATTATTAGCCGTATCAATAGCCGACACAAAACCATACATTTCATACAACTCGCTTCCATTAAGCAATAATTTTACTTTTTTTACAATGTTTGTACCTTCTTTTGCTACTGTAAAACTCGCCTGTCTAATATTACCAACTACAGCTTCACTATAATTTACCAAACTATCATTCCATCCTACATAAAAACTGCTACGATTTCTTAAAAAAACACTATCACTAGGTACCCAATACCAATCGGGTATAATTGTTTTGTCAATATTTACACTATAACCTGCAATAGAATCATATACAGTGTACAGCTCATTTACCCCACGTTCATAATTATTCATTTTCTCCCACTCTGCATCTCTTGTTTTCAATCTATCAGGAACCATAAGCGAAAAAGAGCCATCGGGTGATTTTACATGAGCCCATTTTTCTTGTTTGTAAGGTAATAAAGTAAAGGAGCTTAAATAATGGTCCGACATAATATCGTTCCGACTATTAGGGGCATAAGTGGTAAACAAATAATACAAAATGCCTCCCCGTAAAACCAGTTTACATTTTATTTTATAAAAATCGTCTTTAGCATCTCCCAACAAGGTGGTAGAAAAAGTTAAATTACCCTCTGTTGTACTAAATACACTATCTGCTACGGTGGCATTTTTAAATGAGGTTTTTAAATTGTCCTTAATACCTAACAAATAACTGGTATCCTGTTCTGCATGATAATACCCCTCCTTTAAAATCAAAGCATTCATGCCGTAAAAAATTTCATTTTTTGTATCAAAACTGCTCCAGGTATGCTCCGTACGCATATCACCAATATTGGCGTTAAAGCCGGATTTTGCGCTTTGCAACATATTTACGGAAAAAGATAAACGTTCGTTTTTTAAAACGGTCCAATCCGCTTCTGAAGACATTGCTTTCATTTTTTGTTCATCAAAAGCAAATGAATTAAAATAATAATTAACCTCGTCCTTATTAAAATCATTGGCATTTAAAGCCATTACACCATTTATTACAACCATTTTCTCCGCCACCTCAATTACCTGGGCTTTCATTTCCCAACCCTTGGTTTCCATCACATATTCAATACCCGGCATACCCAGTATAACTAATTCTTTGGTACTTTTTAATTTATTTACTCCTTTCGCAGATTTATTCATGTCTCTCATAATCCGTTTTATCGCTTCGCCCCTTTTCTCCCCATGAATGGGTGTTTGTATGGTCATATAAGCCTTCATCTCTGCTAAATCAAAATGCATATACATGTCAATTACTGCACCTATGCCCTTATTAATTTTTATAGGATTACCGGGCATTTTAAGCCGATACTTATTATCGGCAAAATTATTCTCCAGCCAGTATGACTCAGGGTGTACAGGTTTTATGGACTCGGAATTAATTTTTGCAACAGAAAAAACGGGAGAAACGATAAAACCTTTTTCTCTAAGCAAATTAATTACCCCTTCCTCACCGGGTAAATGAGCCATACCAATCGCAAAAAAAGTACTTCGTACAGCAGACAGACTATCCATACGATAAGCCATTTTTTTGTTACGCTTTATCATGATTTCATCCTTCTCGTTATGTAGCGAATTGTACATCTTATCTACTGAGTCTAATCTCGCATTCAAATACTGGTCAATCATCCAACTTAATTGGCTGTCATAATATTTGCCTCCATAAATTACATCTTCCACCAATTCTTCCACACGCATCGGTTTGGTACTAATATATTCTTCCTGGTCGCCAAAATCTTCAATACCACCTACCCATTTTCCCGTTTTTTTGGCAAACGTTAATAACCACGCATCTAATACAGTTGACATTTCTCCACCCCTGTACATTTTGTCTTTCTGGTATTTTTTGTACCGCTCTAAATCGGTAACGGTAATTTTATCGGCTTTAATTTTCAGCAATTTTTCTAATGCCTTTTTATAATTGTCCCATTGAGATTTATTCAATTCGTTTTTTACCAAAACCTCTTTCTTAATAATAGCCTTACTTGCAGGAGGTTCATCCTCAGTATAGTCTTCAATAATACCCGCTATCATTTCATTGGTAAATGAAAACATGTCCAATTCGGCAGCTAAACCTTTAGTGGCAGCTATTGCCGCATGAACGGAGTCGCCCAATTGAAAAACTCGTTTATCGTTTATGTGAATAGTACCGTATAGATAGGAAGGTTCTTTTAGCCCGTTTCCTGAAATACGCCATAATAATGTATTATCCAGCTTTTCTTGAGCCTGTGTTTTGGAATAGAAAAGAATAATAAATAAAAAAAATAGCGGGACGGACAGCTTGTGCATGGTTTTAGTTTTGGTGTTGAATACACCACAAAATAATTGGTTATTACAATATTAGCAACTGTTGATACGAGTAATATTGTTGAAGGGCTGCCTGACGGAAGCGGATACCCCGCTGAAGGCGGGAAGCAAGGGGCTGTGGCGGAGTAAGAGCGGACAGCAGGTACAAAAGCTGATAGTAGTACTACAGACGACAGCCCCTGATAAATATTTTAATAAAGCCTACTTGACGTAATTGGGTGGAAGTTTTTTTACTTCCTCGCTAACAAAATCTTCAATATTCACGAAGAAAGTTTTATTGTTTACTTCCTTTTTGCGAGTGCTTTCGTATTTATCCGTTAAGTCTTTGGCCAACTGATACATTTGTTCAGTGGCGGTTCTGTCCATCATTTCACCAAAGGTTTTTGGTATTTCATCTTCGTGCAGGCCGCGTATATAACACAGCGCTTCTACTACCTCAAAATGTGTTTTTTGCCAGGAATCAAAGCCATTAGGAAAAACAGGTTCGTTCATGATTTACTTAATTTTATGGTCAAACAATACTACAATTTATAACTTTCGTACATGCAAAGCAAATAGAAAAAATAAAGCATGGTGCCTGCAAAAAACTGCTTAATAAAACACGCTTATATTTGCAGTTAATCAATTGTTAAGTGTACATGAAAAAACCGGTAAAGCAAGTTTATCAATACATTCTTTATCTGTTAAGGGAAAGGCTTAGCCGGGTTCAGTTTATAATGATTGCCGCTGCTATTGTAGGTTTGGTATCGGGCCTTGTAGCGGTGGCGCTTAAAACCTTGGTGCATTATTTGCAACACTGGATTGAAAGTATTCCGCTTTCGCCATTTGCCTATTTATTTTTTCCTTGTTTGGGTTTGCTGATTACGGTGTTTATGATCAGGCATTTTTTTGGCAGCAAAATAGAAACTGGTATCGCCATGGTATTGCGGTCTATAGCCCGGCGCTCATCGTTTATTCCGTTGCGCCATACCTATCAGCATTTTATGACCAGCTCCATCACAGTTGGCCTGGGTGGTTCGGTAGGTTTAGAGTCACCCATTGTGGCAACAGGTTCCGCCATTGGTTCCAATATCAGTCGTATAAGCGAACTTACCTATTCTGAACGTAGTTTGTTAATTGCATGCGGCGCAACGGCGGGTATTGCGGCGGCCTTTAATGCGCCCATTGCCGGATTAATTTTTGCTATTGAGGTGTTACTGGCCGAAACGATTGTGAGTTATTTTATTCCCTTAATTATTGCATCGGTAACCGGTGTATTGTGTTCAAAAATTATTTTACAAGAATCCATACTTTTTAATTTTACCTTAAAGCAAACATTTGATTACAACAATGTTCCGTTTTATATTTTATTAGGTATTGCATCAGGATTTGTGTCTTTATACTATGCCCGTATTTTTAAATACACCGAACATAAATTACATGGCTGGCAAATAAATGCTTACAACAAAGCCATTGTTGGCGGATTGTTTTTAGTAGGTTTATTCTTTTTCTTTCCACCATTGTTTGGCGAAGGTTACGAAAACATAAAAAACATTGCCAGCGGCAATAGTTTAACCATTCCGGAAAAAGCACAAATTTTTACTTTACTGGGCGAAAATTGGGGTTTGATTGCATTTACCGTTTTAATATTTTTATTAAAGCCATTAGCGGCTGCTATCACTATTGGTAGTGGCGGTAATGGCGGCAACTTTGCGCCATCGTTATTTACGGGTGCTTACTTAGGTTTCGCATTTTCCCGTCTGGTAAATAATACACCCTGGTTTAAAATACCCGAGAGTAATTTTAGTTTGGTAGGCATGGCAGGTGTATTAAGCGGTGTGATGTACGCCCCCTTAACAGCCATTTTTTTAATTGCGGAATTAACCAATGGTTACGAGTTGTTTATTCCTTTAATGTTGGTATCCTGTATGTCGTTTTTTATTGTAAAAACATACGAGCCTTTTTCAATGGATACCAAAAAGCTGGCATTGGAAGGCGAAATTTTTACCCATCAAAAAGAAAAAAACATTCTTACATCCATCAACCCCGATGATATTTTACTTACCGATTACGAGCCACTGCATGGCGATGCACCGTTTGTTATTTTAATTGATGAACTGAAGAAAAGTGAACGCAGCATATTTGCTATACGTGATGGCAAACAACAATTTATTGGTGTAATCGAACTAAATGATATTAAACAGAAAATTTTTGAGCCGGAACTGTTTAATAAAACATTGTTACGTACACTGGCCAAAAAACCTGCTGCCATTATTTATAAAGATGTTGATAATATGCACAGTATTATGGAAAAATTTGACAAAACGCAAAGCTGGTTTTTACCGGTATTGGATAGTCAGAAAAAGTTTGTTGGCTTTGTATCTAAAACCATGTTGTTTAATAAATACCGTGAAATACTTTCCCGGAAAGAAGATTTGTATGAATAAGTAATTTATATGCAAGAACTATTTAACCATATACAAGGCTATTACAAACTAAGCAGCGATGCTTTGCATATTTTATCGGAAAGTTTTGAAGAAGTTGTTTTTAGTAAAAACGATTTTTTATTACAAGCCGGTAATACCTGCCGCCATCTTTACTTTATTAAACACGGAGCCGTACGTGGTTATTATATTTTAGAAAACAAAGAAATTACGCACTGGTTCGGTTTTGAAAACGACTTTGTAACCTCCTTTCATAGTTTCATAACAGGTGAAGCTTCCGTGGAGAATATACAGGTGATTGAAGGAAGTATTTTATGGAAAATATCCAAAGAAAAACTTAACAAACTGTTTAACCAATACCACGAAATAGAAAGACTGGTGCGCATTGCTTACGAAAAATATTATATCCGGCTAGAAGAACGTTTTGTTAACGCACAATTTAAAACTGCTGCGGAACGCTACGAAAGTCTTATCCTGCAATCACCACATATATTGGAAAGAGTGTCGTTGGGTTATATTGCTTCTTACTTAGGTATATCGCAGGAGACTTTAAGCCGCATTAGAAACCGGTTTTAACAATTACCATTCGGGTATTTGACTATTGTCAAAACATACATTTTCGCCAAATAATAGATTTGTTTCATAAAATAAAAAATTATGAACCAAACCAACACACTTCGTCCTTCGGCAGCCTTTATTGGAGCCTCATGGGTAGCGTTACTTACCGGCATTATTGCGTATAATGTGGGCTTATGGAACGCTAACATGGAGCTAAACGAAAAAGGATATTATTTTACCGTTTTAATGTTCGGGCTTTTTTCGGCCATATCCGTACAAAAAGCGGTACGGGACCAACTGGAAGGCATTCCCGTAACCAATTTATATTATGGCATTGCGTGGTTCACTACCCTTTTAACCATCGTATTGCTAACGGTTGGTTTATGGAATGCCGATTTAGAAAAAAGCGAAAAAGGTTTCTATGCCATCTCTTTTGTACTAAGTATGTTTTCGTCCATTGCAGTGCAAAAAAATACCCGTGATTTAAAAACGGCTACTGCACTTGAACAAAATACGCATCATATAAAAACAGAAATAACAGAAACAAAATTTTAATCTACACAAAACACTTTTTAAATAAAGCTGCAATATTTTTTGCAGCTTTATTTTTGTTTACCGGCTGCAATGCTACTAGTATTTTCCCTTGCTATCCAATAGAATCGGGATTAAGTTTATTTCCAGTGGAAATGGAATTTAAGACTCACTTTTGTACTTCATATTGACTATGCACCATTGACTTTCTGCCTCCCCGCTTCCCTCCTCAAACTACCTTGGCATGATTGATGCGCTTTATACCCATATTACAAGATTGATTAATTATATTTACAAATAAAAATATACAATTATGTCCTCAAAAAATTGCCTGTACGTATTACCTCTTACGGCTACCATTATATTAGCTAGTTGCGGTAATCACAAAAACGGGGTAACCAATAACAATGGCGATAACACCGGCGATAGTTTGCCACCACCGGTAGAAACAAAAAAACCAAATGCCGATTATAAACCAGCTTTTGCAGGACAAACAAGAATTAATGGTGTAAAAACCACTACCCCATACCAGGTAGATAAAATTGCAGATAATTTAGAAAGCCCCTGGGCTGTAATTCCTTTACCGGATAACCGTTTACTTATTACGCATAAAAAGGGCTACATGCAGATTCATGATGCCAATGGCGGCTTGGTAAAAAAAATTATAGGCTTTCCCTCAGTTGAAAGTGGCGGACAAGGTGGTATGTTAGATGTTGCATTAGACCCGGATTTTAACACTAACAAAATTATCTACTGGTCTTTTTCAGAAAAACAAGGTGATGGTAATTTAATGTCGGTTGCTAAAGGTACATTAAATGAAGCTGCAGGTAAGGTAGATAATCCACAAGTGATTTTTAGGGCAACACCTAACTTAAAAAGTAGCTTACATTTTGGCTCCCGTTTAATTTTTGATAAAGATGGGCACTTGTTTGTAAGCACAGGCGAAAGGTCCATCCTGGCCGGTCGTGTGCAGGCGCAACAATTGAACTCGGGTTTAGGAAAAATTTTTAAAATAACCAAAGAAGGTCAACCGGCACCGGGTAATCCTTTTATTGGCCAGACGGATAAAATGCCCGAAATATATGCGTATGGTGTACGTAACCCACAAGGGTTGGACATTCACCCGGTTACTGGTGAATTATGGGAAAATGAATTTGGCCCTCGCGGCGGAGACGAAATTAATATTATAAAAGCCGGAAAAAATTATGGCTGGCCTACCATTACTTATGGTATTGAATACGGAGGTGAAGCCATTGGCGCACCACCTATTCAGCAAAAAGACGGGATGGAACAACCTATTTACTACTGGGACCCGGTACTATCGCCTAGCGGTATGAGTTTTTATAAAGGCAATGTTATACCAGAATGGGAAAACAATTTATTCATTGGAGGTTTAAGCAGCCAGCATATTGCACGTTTAGTAATTAAAGATAATAAAGTAGTAGGTGAAGAAAGATTACTGGCTGATGAAGGCGAACGTTTCAGGGATGTTGCCTATGCAGATGGCAAATTATATGCTGTAACCGATGGCGGTAAATTATATCGCATTAGTAAGAAATAGTTTATACAAAATATAAAACATTACATTAGCGTTACAGGATTTAATTCTTGTAACGCTATTTTTTTAATAAGCCAATCAACCTTTAGATCTTATCCGTATGAAGCTAAAAAAGCAAAACATAAAAAGGATTTTAATCTTTCTACTTGTCATTTTTATCATTGTAAATATTATTGCCTTCGCTCATGCCTATAAACTGACACATTTTAGTACCACACAAACTGCTAAAACACAAAGTCCGGATAAACTGAGTTTATTGGAAAAAGTAAAGACAATTTTTACCGGTGTAAATAATCCCAGACCTATTAATACTAATGTACCAACACAGCTATATGAAACTCTTTATATCTCAGGCAATAAAAAGCTGGAATGTTGGCTGATAAAAAATGATACGGCAAAAGGTACCGTGATTGTGTTTCATGGATATGGAGGTCATAAATCTTCCATGTTAGATAAGGCAGACAAGTTTATACAATTTGGCTATAGTGTTTTATTGGTTGATTTTATGGGTAGTGGCGGATCGGAAGGCAACCAAACTACCATTGGGTTTAAAGAGGCAGAACAAGTTAATGCAGTCTATCAATATCTATTAGCTAAAGGAGAAAAAAATATTATACTCTTTGGTACCTCAATGGGTGCAGTAGCCATTATGAAAGCGACCAATGATTATAATATAAAACCACAGGCCTTAATATTGGAATGTCCCTTTGGTAGTATGTATGCTACCGTATCAGCCAGGTTTAATAATATGAATTTACCGTCTTTCCCTATGGCTAATTTACTGGTATTTTGGGGTGGTGTACAAAATGGTTTCTGGGGCTTCTCGCATAATCCCGAAGCTTATGCTACCAAAATAACCAGCCCTACCCTTTTACTGTATGGAGAAAAAGATAAAAATGTAAGCAGAAAAGAAATAGATGCTATTTATAAAAATATAAATGCTTTTAAAAAGCTAATTATATATCCGACTTCCGGACATGAAAATTACTTATTAAAGTATGCTAAAGAATGGACGAATGATGTGGGTTCTTTTTTACTGTCTGCCAAATGATCTTCTTTACTTCACCTCAAAGTCTTTCAACTTATACGGATTAAGCCTGCCAATTTTCATTAAAGTTAACATACCGCCCATTACAAATTGTAAAAAGCGGCGACTATACCAACGATAAACCGCTTCGCCGGAAAAAATACGGGTTAAATGTTTTTGTATATGTGGCCCCAGAAAACGGCCAATGGCACTATCCATTCTATCGCTACCAACTTTTAATAAGTTAAATAATTGTCCGCTGTACCATTTGTCAACCAATTGTTGCCATACATACAATTCACGCATTTGCTCTTTCTGGTACTGTGCAAATGCACCATCATTGTCTTTATCAATTGCATCGGCTAAACGAAAAGCACCTTTAATGGCAAGAAATAAACCGGATGAAAAAATAGGATCTAAAAAACCACCGGCATCCCCGGTTAAAACCCAGTTGGTACCATACATTTTTTTACTGATAAGCTGGTAGTTATCGTACTGTACTACGCCGGTAACACGGGTACCATTGCCTGCAAATTTTTTAAGTGTAGGTTCGCTTTGTATATAATTATCGTAGCGTTCTTCACGGGTTTCACCATAATTTTTTAAATGCTCAGGATTAATTACTACCCCAACTGATGTACGACCGGGTAAAGGTATACGCCAGTTCCACCCTTTTTCTAAACGGTGTAAATGAATATTAAATGGTGCAATAGGTGCTGTACCAGTCATATGACTAAACAAAGCCACGTCTTTACGTTTTCCGGTTCGTGTTGGTATATCTAATAAACGGCTGATGGTACGGGAACGTCCGCTGGCATCCACAATTAAATCGGGCTGGCCATTAAAATAATCGCCTATTGCTGCAATGGTATCGTCGCTTAGTTTTAGTGTATCGCCTGAACCTGTTTTTTCAATCTTAGCTACCTGATTAAAAAACTGCACGCCTTCTTTTACGGCCAGGTTAAAAACGGTTTTATCAAAATCTTTACGTGGTACGTTGTAAGCATAAGGAGGCAAAGTACCCTGGCCCATACTAAAAGGTGAAGTTGCTTCTTCGTCTTTATTTAACCAAACCGATGCACCCGGTTTATAAGTGCTGTAAGTTTTCATTTCTTCCTCTATACCTAACTTTTGTAAAAAGGGCATAATGGCCGGAACCAATGATTCCCCTACTATAATCTCGGGTCTTTTTTCCAGGTAAAAAACCGCAATCTTATATTTCTTTTTTCTTTGTAATAAAGTGGCTAAAGCACAGCCTGAAGGGCCTCCACCAATGATGGCGATGGTTTTTATACTTTTCATGCAGAAAGTGGTTTGAACGGGCCAGACAATCCGGCTTTTTTTTGCGAATATATAAGCTAGTTATTGAAAAATAAAAAGGAAATTAACTCCACAATATTGAATAGAATTACTAAAGTACAAGAGTGCGACGCAAGTAAAGCCCAATCAAGGGAGGGACGGTGATTACAAAAAATTAACTATCGTTCTTTTTTGTACTCCCGCCCGGTTTGGTAAGATGTTTAAAACGGCTAAAGGTTTCGGGTTTTATATTCAGGTAAGAGGCTAAAAATTTTTGTGGCACCCGTTGTATTAACTCAGGATTTTTGTCAACAAAATGCAGAAACCTTTCACGTGGTGTCATTTTTACCATTTGCATTTGCCAGTTGTCCTTAATAATCATGGAGAATGTGATAATTAAACGCCCTAATCTTTCCATGCTCCATGAAGATCGGTACATTTTTTCAAGGTCATCATACTTAATGGAAATAAACGTAGTGGCTTCAATGGTTTCAATAAAATACTCAGATGGTTTGCGGCTGTGAAATGACTCCTGGCTTAATATTAAATGACCTTCGGCTGATATCTGGGTATTAATTTCGTCTTCGCCTTTTTTATAATATTTACGCACCAGGCCTTTTACTATAAAATTAAAGTCATCCTCTACATCGCCGGCATAACTAACAATTTCCTTTTTATGAAATTTGCGTACCTGTATAATAGGCACAAGGTAGGTATCATACTCCTTTTGGCTTACAAGAGTAAACTTATTCAGGTAAATAAAGAAGGCAGATAAGGCATCCATCGCAAGCAAAAGGTACAATTTTATTTGATTCAAATCAATTTTATTTCGCTTTTTTTATCAACTTTACAGGATTGTTTAGCCTATCAAAACAGTTATATTTGCCAACATTGAAATATTAACCTGAAAAAATTGATCTGAACTATGTCGCAAAAGATTAAAGTAGCAAATCCAGTAGTTGAGCTTGACGGTGATGAAATGACCCGTATTATTTGGAAGTTCATTAAAGACAAATTGATTTTACCTTACGTAGAAGTTGATATAAAATATTACGACTTAGGTGTGGAGCACCGCGATGCTACCAACGACCAGGTTACCGTAGATGCTGCTGAGGCAATCAAACAATATGGTGTAGGTATTAAGTGTGCCACCATTACACCGGACGAAGCCCGTGTAGCCGAGTTTAAGTTAAAACAAATGTGGAAAAGCCCTAACGGAACCATCCGTAACATTTTAGATGGTACTGTATTTCGTGAGCCGATTGTAATTAAAAATATCCCTCGTTTGGTTACCAACTGGGATGCACCTATTATTGTTGGCCGTCATGCATTTGGCGATCAGTACCGTGCTACCGATACCGTTATTAAAGGTAAAGGCAAGTTAACCATGACCTTTACACCAGAAGGCGGTGGCGAAGCACAAACTTTTGAAGTGTATAATTACAAAGGCGATGGTGTTGCATTAACTATGTACAATACCGACGAAAGTATTTATGGTTTTGCCCGTAGCTGCTTTAATATGGCTTTAAGCAAAAAATGGCCTTTATACTTATCTACCAAAAACACCATCCTAAAAAAATACGATGGTCGTTTTAAAGATATTTTTGAAGAAGTTTACCAAAACGAATTTAAAGCATCGTTTGACGCTGCCGGCATAGTGTATGAACACCGTTTAATTGACGACATGGTTGCCAGTGCCTTAAAGTGGAACGGTAATTTTGTATGGGCTTGTAAAAACTATGATGGCGACGTACAAAGTGATACCGTTGCTCAAGGTTTTGGTTCATTAGGTTTAATGACATCGGTACTGGTTACGCCTGATGGCAAAACTTTAGAAGCCGAAGCTGCGCATGGTACCGTAACCCGCCACTACCGTGAGCACCAGGCTGGCCGCCCAACCAGCACCAACCCTATTGCCAGTATTTTTGCCTGGACACGTGGTTTGGCTTTCCGTGGTAAATTAGATGACAACCAAGCCTTGATTGATTTTGCCAATGCTTTAGAAGCCGTTTGTATTGAAACCGTAGAAGAAGGTAAAATGACCAAAGACCTTGCGGTATGTATACATGGTAACAAAGTAAAACATGGCGATCATTATTTATACACCGAAGAATTTTTAGATGCTATTGATGCCAACTTGAAAAAGAAACTGGCTTAGTAGAATTAAAAAGGGAAAAATAAAAATTAAAAAGCTGCACTGGTATCGGTGCAGTTTTTTTTATGGATTATATTTTTTTTGTAACCAGCTGCATTACTACTATCATCGTCTGTTGTGTCACTCACTTGTACTGCAACAATTCTATTGGCCACTTTGCAGTACCCCGCATTTTAATCGGGGTGTTCGGTAACGGCGAAGCCCTCATTTAGGCTAATAACAATATAAATGAACTAAATAATTCTATCGGGCATTGTGTAAGTTACATTGGTTTATACGCAAAGCATTAAGCCTTTAGCATTCTGCTTTTCGCCTTAAGCTTTATGCTTTCAGCTTTTTGCATTCAGCCTTACACCTTCCGCCTTTCTCCTTTAACCTTTTCTACTATCTTTGACCCTATAAAAAGTTTCACTATGGCGCTTGCCTCATCACAAAATATACTACCCGATTTCAGGTTATCTCCCAGGATAGATCAGATTGGTGTAGAAGAAAGAGCAGCTCGTTTTACTACCCGTAGTATAAAAGCCGATGCTAAAATGAATGGTTTGCTATTGGTATTAAACATGATTGACCTTACCACTTTAGAAGGTAAGGATACTCCCGGAAAAGTAAAACAACTTTGTTATAAAGGCATGCATCCGCATGATGCCATACCCGGTTTACCCAGTGTAGCGGCTATTTGCGTGTATCCATCCATGGTAAAAATTGCTAAAAAAGCATTGGAAGGTTCCGGTGTAAAAGTAGCTGCTGTTGCAACTGCTTTCCCCAGCGGACAAGCCCCGAAAGATGTAAAAATTCGTGATACAAAATTTGCGGTAAGCGAAGGTGCCGATGAAATAGATATGGTGATAAGTCGTGGTAAATTTCATGAAGGCGAATACAATTTTGTATTTGATGAAATAGCTGCTATTAAAGAAGCCTGTGGCACTGCAAGACTAAAAGTAATTTTAGAAACCGGTGAATTAGGCACTTACGATAAAGTACGCCGTGCCAGCGATATTGCCATGCACGCCGGTGCCGATTTTATAAAAACATCCACCGGTAAAATACAACCCGCTGCTACCATGCCGGTAACACTGGTTATGTTAGAAGCCATCCGTGATTTTTATTACAAAACAGGTAAAATGATTGGTATGAAACCAGCCGGTGGTATATCCAAATCAAAACTGGCTTTACATTATTTAGTAATGGTAAAAGAAACATTGGGTAATGATTGGTTAAATAACGAATGGTTCCGTTTTGGCGCCAGTAGTTTAGCTAACGATGTGTTGATGCAAATTGCCAAAGAGAAAACAGGATTGTATCAGAGTGCAAATTATTTTAGCGTAGACTAGTTTTTAGTAAAAGTTAATAGTTATTTGTTAATAGTTAATCGTATGGGAAATATTCAATCTTTCGAAGATCTTGAATGTTGGAAAGTTTGCACTGATTTACGTAGGTATATTAGTAGTCTTACAAAAAGGTTTCCTGTCGAAGAAAAATATGTTCTTACCAGTCAAATATTAAGAGCATCACGAAGTGTAACAAATAACATTGCAGAGGGATACGGTCGATTTCATTTTAAAGAAAATGCACAGTTTTGCAGACAAAGTAGAGGATCGCTGTACGAATTAAAAGATCATTTAATAATTGCCTTAGACGAAGGGTATATTTCTAATGAAGAATATAAAACTGTATTAGAAAAATTCAATAAATGCATAGCATTAATGAACGGATATATTAATTACTTAGTAAACTCAGTTTAATAAAATGTTAACGGTTAAGTCCGATTAACGAATAACAATTAACGATTAACTCTTTTTATGGCTACAACCAAAAAGAAAACTACAAATACCATCAAACTAAAGTTTGATACTGATTGGACATACGCTCCTGCACCGGAAAGTAAAAGTGCGGCTACTATTGATAAACAATATGATTTGTTTATTGATGGTAAATGGCAAAAACCAACATCAAAAAAATATTTTGATACCATTAATCCAGCTACGGAAGAAAAGTTGAGTGAAGTAGCGGATGCTAATGAAGCAGATGTAAACAAAGCCGTAACTGCGGCCCGCAATGCGTACGACAAAACATGGAAAAAAATTCCTGCAAAGGAACGTGCAAAATATATTTTTCGCATTGCCCGTATTGTACAAGAGAAATCAAGAGAGCTGGCGGTAATAGAAACCTTGAACGGTGGTAAACCCATCCGTGAAAGCCGTGACTTTGATATACCTACGGCTGCTAATCATTTCTTTTATTATGCGGGCTGGGCCGATAAACTGGAATATGCTTTTCCTAATCGTAAATCGCAACCATTAGGTGTTGCAGGACAAATTATTCCCTGGAATTTTCCTTTATTAATGGCCGCATGGAAAATTGCACCGGCATTAGCAACAGGTAATACCGTTGTGTTGAAACCTGCTGAGACTACACCTTTAACGGCTTTAAAATTAGCTGAGATTATTCAGGAAGCGGATTTACCACCGGGTGTGGTAAACATCATTACCGGAGCAGGCACAACCGGTGCAGCACTGGTTAATCATCCGGGAGTTGATAAAATTGCTTTTACGGGAAGTACAGAGGTTGGTAAAATTATTCAACGGGCTACTGCCGGTACCAATAAAAAACTAACATTAGAATTAGGTGGCAAAGCCGCCAATATAATTTTTGAAGATGCGCCTATTGACCAGGCAGTGGAAGGTGTAATTAATGGTATATTTTTTAATCAAGGGCATGTATGTTGTGCCGGTAGCCGTTTGTATGTGCAAGAGTCAATTGCGAAGGAAGTAATTAAAAAATTAAAAGACCGTATTGAAACCTTACTGGTTGGCGACCCGATGGATAAAAACACCGACATTGGCGCTATTAACAGCAAGCAACAATTACAAACTATACAAAAGTATTTAGCCATTGGTAAAAAAGAAGGTGCAGAAATTTTTCAGAGCAGTTGCCCTATCCCTAAAAAAGGATTTTACTGCCCGCCCACCCTGTTTACCAATGTGGCACAAAGCAATCGTATTGTTCAAGAAGAAATTTTTGGTCCGGTATTATCCATTCTTACTTTCCGCACCGATGATGAAGTAATTGAAAAAGCAAACAATACACCTTATGGCTTAAGTGCCGGTGTATGGACAGACAAAGGATCAAAAGTTTTCAATATGACCAAACGTATGCGTGCCGGTGTGGTTTGGGCTAATACCTTTAATAAATTTGACCCTACATCACCATTTGGTGGCTATAAAGAAAGTGGCTTTGGCAGAGAAGGCGGATTGCATGGGCTGGAGGGGTATTTAAAGTTCTAAGGGGCATATGGGTTCAAAAGTTCAATGTTCAAAAGTTCAACGTTATTGCGCATGGCAACGATAGAAAAGTTTGAAGATATAATATCATGGCAAGAAGCCCGGACACTTAATTTGGCAATGGGAAAATTAATTGATAGCGGAAGGTTTAAACAAAGTTTTCGACTTATCAATCAAATTGAAGGTTCTGCAGGCTCGATAATGGATAATATTGCAGAGGGTTTTGAGCGAAGTGGTAATAGAGAATTTATTCAGTTTTTATACATTGCCAAAGGGTCATGTGGAGAATTAAGATCACAACTTTATAGAGCATTGGATAGAGGTTACATAAATGAAAATGAATTTCAACAATTTGTAACTCAAGCAAAAAAAGTAAGCAGTTTTATTCAAAAACTAATAAACTATTTAACAGCTTCCGATAAAAAGGGCGCTAAATATAAATCAACTGATTAATATTCAATTAGGTTCTCAACTTTGAACTATTGAACATTGAACTTTTGAACAAAAATGCATTTATGGAAAAGAGATTAGAGGTATTAAAAACCTACAAAATATACATCGGCGGACAATTCCCCCGCACCGAATCGGGAAGATTTTATGCAGCAAAAAATGCGGCTGGGCAACAGTTGGCAAATGTGTGTTTAAGCTCCCGTAAAGATTTTAGAAATGCGGTGGTGGCTGCCCGTGGTGCTTTTGGTGGTTGGAGCGGACGTGCCGCTTTTAACCGCAGTCAGATTTTATACCGCATTGGCGAAATGCTGGAAACACGTAAAGCTCAGTTTATTGATGAGTTGGTACAGCAAGACCTTACCGTTGCACAAGCAACAACTGAGGTTAATCTGGCTATTGACCGCCTGATTTATTATGCCGGCTGGTGCGATAAATTCCAACAGGTATTTAGTGCCGTAAACCCCGTAGCCAGTTCACATTTCAACTTCTCCGTACAGGAGCCAACCGGTGTAGTAGCTATTATTGCACCACAAAATACTTCTTTGCTAGGTTTAGTTTCGGTCATGGCACCTGCTATTGCAAGCGGTAATACCTGTGTTATATTAGCGTCGGAACAAAAACCTTTGTGTGCCGTTACTTTTGCCGAAGTGTTAAACAGCTCCGATGTACCCGGTGGTGTTATCAATATTTTAACCGGAAAAATTAGTGAACTGGCCAAATGGTTTGCCGAACATATGGATGTAAATGCGGTGGTATACTGCGAAAAAGATGCGGCTAATAAAAACATGTTCCGGGAGAAAGCAGCCGTTAATTTAAAACGTGTACATTTTTACGATAACGTAAACTGGACTGCCGACGAAGGTCAATCGCCTTACTTTATTACCGATTTAACCGAGGTAAAAACTACCTGGCACCCGGTAGAAAATATAGCCGGAGCAGGCGGCGGCTATTAAGCCAGCCTGTTGCTGTAACGGTGTAATGTAAAATTCTGATTACATTTGCGCTGTTGCAGCCTAACCCAAGCAACTAAATGGCCTTTATGGTCATCTTTGGTAAGGTTTTTGGGTTAAAACAAACCATTATGATAAAACAAGTTATTCTTTTCGCCTTATTCTCATGTTCATTTCTATTTGTGCAAGCACAAACTACCGCCACCGTAGATAGCGGCAGCGTTACCATACATAAAGATCCTCGTCTGGATATTTTGGTAAAAAAACAAGCACAAATTAATGAAATTACTACCCGCGACTCACGTCGTACCGCTAAAGGTTATCGCTTGTTAATCATTCGTACAAACAACCGTGAAGAGGCTATTGCAGCTAAAACAAAAATTTATAACTACTTCCCGGAGTTAAAATCCTACATGTTTCACCAATCGCCTTATTATAGCATTCGTGCAGGCAACTTTAAAGACCGCAAAGAAGCCGAAGCCTATCGCTTAAAGTTCAATAACATTTTTCCAAAAGGTGTATTTATTATGAACGATGTGGTAGAAGTGAAACCTGATAAGTTTGACGAAGAGTAAATTCAACTCATAAATTTCACAAACTTTACAATCTTATTTTTTGTTTACCAGCAGCAGTTCCTTGAGCATCGTCCCTTGCGTTGCACTCTTGTACGTCTGGTAATTCTACTCAGCAATATGTAAGCCTCTCTGTTTTTGTGTAAAACCAATTGGCACATTTCCAAATTACCAAATTGTCTAATTCTCTTACCTAACAGTTTCCGCTTCCTGTATCAAAACCTCCTGCAAACTATTTTGTTCTAATGTATATACCTGCCCCATTCCCTTTTTTATCAATTTATTAAAGTAAGTAGTTGTAGCAGTTTCCTGATATTTTGATAACAACAATATACTTAACACCACACCGGACTTCTGTTTCGCCTCAAGTAATTTTCTTGTTCGTTTATCTATTTCAAAAGCACCGTCCGTAATAATCATCAATTTGGTAACACCGGCATAAAAACCAATACTGTCAATTAACCCATACCCTTTTGTAATGGCATCGGCTGCATTAGTAGCACCTTTTGTTTCCAGTCTGTTGATGCTTTCTGTTACTACGGGTAAGTTGTTACAAGCAATAAAATGTAAAAGCGTTTGTGGCTTATCCGCAAATTCAATTACCGAAATACGATCTACGTCCCGTTGTAAGGAAACCAGGTAAAGAATTGCTTTTTTAAGACTGTCCAGTCTGCCTTGCTCCATCATAGAGTTGGATACATCTAATAAATAAACCGTATGATTAGGTTGCACCTGTTGCAAACTGGTTGCAACTGTATTACGCATAACCGTATCAACAGGCACAACGGTATTAGTCACTACAACTTGTTTTTCTGATGGATTAACCAATCCAAAACGGTAACCAATTCTTGGCTTTTTTAATAATACATTCTGTGCGGTATCCATGCCTACATCAGCCGCCATTTTCATGGAGTATTCATGAATATTTGCCATAGCCGCACCATCTGCATTTTCTATAAAGTTGTTGTAATAATGTATTACCCAATTATAACGGTTTACATATTTGTTGTAATTGTCTACCCCTCTTTGTAATTGTTTGTTCTGGTAAGCCGTATCGGTTTTAAACCAGAATATAGTAGATGGCATATTACTGTAAAACATTTTGTAACGTGAATGCGGAAAAGCACCGTTGCTTAAATAATTATACCCATAGGTTTTGCTTAAATAAAAGCTGTCCTTTACTTTTCCGGCTTCATATAAAGCCCTTAATTGTTTATCGTTTTGTAAACGATGACTGTCATCATCGGTGTATAACTGCTGCTCCCAGTCTGTTAATAGTTGTACAATTTGCCATATTTCTTTTTTTGCTTGTTGAATCACCGCCTGTGATGGTACAGGTTTTAATGCCGCCGTATAATAAGTCTCTATTTGTTTATATAAATCATCCGAAGCGGTTTTATACTGCTGAAACAAAGGTGTAAGTAAATCAATAATCCCGCCTGCCTGCAACAATTGATTATCCTGCGTAAACTTTTTCTCATGCACGTAATTTACCAATTGCTTAAAACCACTTACCATACTATCCAGTTGTCGGGTAAACGTTTTTAATGCTGACAGAATTTGCGGATTAGTTATTTTTGCAGTGCGTATTTGTGTGTCCATATTTGCCTTAGCCCTGTACAAGGGTAAAAACGTGGCGTCGTAGTCATTTATAAATCCTTCTTTATCCGGTTTCACTTGTGGGAACGCTGCATAAGAACCTGATTTCGTCCTACTGGTAGCACTTATTTTACTGTACCAGTAGTTTGGGGCTTTTCTTTCTTTATTAATCAACCAGGCCTGTGAAAAATTAAGTAAATCAAAATATACCAGTTGGTTAATCCTGCTGGCTTCATCCATATAATCAACCATGGCATTTAAACCACGCACCTGTACACTGCGTTTGTTTTGAGCAAACAATAAACAACTCATTAACAGCAAAAAAAATGTGAGCACAGTTTTTTTATATAATAGTTGGACCTTACGCATATAAACAAAGTTAGCCAAGCCATACAAATATGTTTCAGTTATTCGGGCAATTGTTACTAATTTAGTAATGCTTACAAAAGCGTTTTATACTTAGCCCTCATGATGCAAAAATTAGTTCAGCAACAATGGTTGCCTATTACTTTAGCGGATGCCTGGCGTTTTTTTGCCACACCCAATAACCTTAACCAGATTACGCCGCCCGAAATGTCGTTTGTTATTAAAAACGAATTACCCGATGAAATGTATGAAGGCTTGTTGATACATTATACCATTCGCCCGTTTTTAAACATACCGTTTAACTGGCTAACAGAAATTACACATATTAAAACACAGGAATATTTTATAGATGAGCAACGTTTTGGGCCCTATAAATTATGGCACCACGAACATCATTTTAAAGCAGAAAATAATGGCGTATTAATGACCGATATTTTGTATTACGATATTGGTAAATCAATTGCAGGCCGTATTGCAGGAAGTATGTATGTACACAAACAAATCAGGAAAATATTTACCTACCGGACAGATAAATTAAAAGAGATTTTTCCTGTGTAGAGACGCAATGCTTGCGTCTCTATATCACCAATAGATAATAATTATGCTGCGAACTGTACATTTATATTCTATTGCACAAGGGCTGCCCGATTGACAGCCCCGTCCCAATAAAACTACAGTTCGTTTCACTCGCTTTGTTTTATAAGGGCGGGGTTATAAACAGTAGCTGCGACCGTGTGCGGCTAAGCAATCGGGCAGTTGCACTACTGCAGAAAGCGGGAACAAAAGCTGACCGGAGTTACTACTGCCGACAGCCCCAAATATTACTGCAAATAAGCACCTTTAACAGTATTGCCTTCTACCTCTACAAAAATATGATCCTCGATAGTGGTGGCCAGTTCCATACCCACATAATCGGGATAAACGGGAAACGAATTATGGTGTCTGCCCACCAATGCCAGGGTTTGTATTTTTTTAGGGTGCCAGTTTAACAAAGGTTTTAGCGCATACAGCAAAGTACGGCCGCTGTTGGCCACATCATCTACCACTATCACCACTTTATAGTTGTAATCCAGTTCGGGGCTAATTTTCACCTCATCAGGCTGGCGTTTATTCAGGCTTATATTGGCCAGATGAATGGTCAGGCTGCTGTTCAGTTGTAAAAGCATATCACGCATGGTTTGGGCCACAATAGTGCCACCGCCATCAATGCCCGCAATTATTAATTCCTGTTCATCTGCGTTGTTTTCAAGTATTTCCAAAGCCATGCGCTGCATTTTTTTTGCCGCCGTTTGCTCCACCAAAATATAGTGTTTATTTGCTGTCATAATCATTTACCTTTATCTGTATTGCGTTAAATAAACTAACAAGCCGTAATTTAGCAATTGTAATTACAAGCGTATGCAAATTGTGCAACAAATTTTATTTATTCTTTTAGCGGCAGGTGCCGGATTTTTCTTTTTTACCCAGGCCAGAAAAATATACCGTAACATTTTTTTAGGTGCTAAAGAAACCATTAACGATAACAAAGCCCAACGCTGGCGCAATGTATTGTTGCTGGCTTTTGGCCAGAAAAAAATGTTCAGAAACCCTTTAATTGGTGTGCTGCACTTTTTTGTATACGCCGGTTTTGTAATTATTAATATTGAAATGCTGGAGATTGTTTTAGACGGCATTTTAGGCACTCACCGCTTGTTTGCACCCTACCTGGGCGGTTTATATAACTTTTTAATTAACTCGTTTGAAATACTGGCCGTATTGGTAATTGTGCCTTGCGCCATATTTTTAATACGCCGTAATATTATTAAACTACGCCGTTTTATTAGTAAAGACCTGGATGGATGGCCACGCAGCGATGCCAACTACATTCTGATTACAGAAATTGTATTGATGTTTTTATTCTTGTTTTTAAATGCATCCGATACTTTATTACAAAGCCGTGGTGTGGAGCATTATGCTGCCCACCCAACCGGTAATTTTGTTATATCGCAATATTTGCAACCATTATTAAGTGGGCTGAGCGATAGTGCCTTAATTGCGGTGGAGCGTGGCAGCTGGTGGTTACACATTATTGGTGTGTTGGCATTTTTAAATTACCTGCCTTTTTCCAAGCATTTACATATTTTACTGGCTTTCCCCAATGCATGGTATGCCCGTTTGGAGCCCTTGGGTAAAATGGACAATATGCCTGCTATACAAAACGAAGTACTGTATGCTATGCAGCCCGAACTGGCACCAACTGATGCGGATGCCAATGCGGTAATAAAATTTGGTGCTAAAGATGTGTTTGATTTAAGCTGGAAAAGTTTACTGGATGCTTACAGTTGTACCGAATGTGGTCGCTGTTCTGCCGCCTGCCCGGCTAACCAGACCGGTAAATTATTATCGCCACGAAAAATAATGATGGATACCCGCGACCGATTAGAAGAAGTGGGAAAAAATATTGATAAAAACGGCGAGTTTCAGGACGATGGAAAAAATCTTTTCAGTTATATTTCTATTGAAGAATTAAGGGCTTGTACCACTTGTAATGCCTGTGTGCAGGAATGCCCTGTTTCCATATCGCCATTAGATATTATTTATGAAATGCGACGCAGCCTGATTATGGAAGATAGCAATGCACCACAGGAATGGAACGCCATGTTCAGCAATGTAGAAAATAACTTTGCGCCATGGAAATTTAGTCCCGATGAAAGGGATAAGTGGGTGGATGAAATGGCAAACTAATGATGTGCCGCACATGCATACAATTTACACCCGTCTTTAGCGTTATAAAACAGATTTTTTACTTGGGGGTGCCCCTACGGGTCGGGCTGTCCGCTATATCTTTTGCCCTGCGCTGCTTTCCCAACGCTTCGCAAAAGGATGCCGCTTCCATCCCTCACCCAATGACCAATACCTGCTTTATCAATTAACTAAATCTATCAAACACCATTCTCCAATCAAGCATGGTTTTTGATTATCTCTCGGCCATGATAAAAAAAATTGTATTCTCTTTTCTGTTTCTTTTTAGTTTTTATGCTGCACAATCGCAGTCGGTATTTGGTTACTGGTACGGTATTGCCAATGTAAAAGCAGGCGGATCGGCCAGTAATTATATGGTGGAGCTAATTATGCAACCTGAGAAAGGATATGTAAAAGGCGTACTGAATTATTATTTTAAAAATACCTTTCGCAGTTTACAGGTAAAGGGTAATTACAATGCTACTACCCGTGAATTAAATTTATATAATATACCCATTACCTATTTTGGCTCCAATACCAATATGGATATTGATTGTATTATGAACCTGCGAGCCACACTCAGGGTATCCCGTGTGGCCAGTAACTTAATAGGTTCATTTGTAAGTCTACCAGATTACAGATACACCTGCAAAGAGATTGGTTTTAATTTTGATTTAAACACCGATGCCAGCCAGAAAGATTCGGTTTTAAAAGCCATACGTGAATACAAGGAAACACACCAGGTATGGCAACCCAACGAGGATGATACTACCGCCAAACCGGCTGCTGTTATTGTACAGCGCAAAGTAGTAAACTATGTGGTGGAGAACGACTTTAAACAAAGAACCATTGATATTGCAGAAGAAATAACGGTAGAAAGCGATTCTATCTCTGTAGACTTTTATGATAACGGTGAAGTAGACGGTGACTCCATCTCGGTTTTCTTTAATAAAAAGCTATTGGCTTTTTCGCAAAAGCTAACTACACAGGCTATACATTTTAATTTAGTATTAGATAGTACACTTGAGGTTAACGAATTGAGTATGCATGCCGACAACCTGGGCAGCATACCGCCCAATACTGCTTTAATGATTGTAAGAGATGGTAATAAACGCCACCAGATAAGGCTTACCAGCGATTTAAGCAAAACCGGTACTATACGCATACGCAAAAAACCAAAAGCACAAACAGAATAATTTTTAAAATACTAAACGGTTAGCATTGCTAACCGTTTTTGTTATAATTAGTTTTATTAATTAGAGTAGCGTTACATATCCCCTTCGTCAGGCTCCCACGCTATGCGGGGTTAAAACAGGACAACAAAAACTCTGTTAATCTAAAACAATACTATTGCCTTTTATTGGTTCTTACCACCCAACATCGGCACAAAAGAAAAATCTTCAAACTGCTCTTCTTGCAAACTGCCATCAGGCATTTTAGTAATGCGTAACATTTGTTGTACATCGCCGGCTCCTAAGGGTATAATCATCATGCCGCCGGGTTTTAATTGTTCAATTAACTTAGACGGTACAATAGGTGCTGCTGCGGTTATAATTACTCTGTCAAAAGGACCATAAGTAGGTAGCCCTAAAAATCCATCGCCGTAAAAGAATTTAATGTTGATGTACTTTTTCAGCAAGGCAAAAGTCTTATTGGACTCAAACAGATTTTTTTGTCTTTCGATGGTAAAAACCTTTGCACCCATTTCGGCTAGTACTACGGCCTGATAAGCACTGCCGGTGCCTATTTCCAACACTTTCATATTGGGCTGCAGTTGCAATAATTGTGTTTGGTACGCTACAGTAAATGGTTGCGAAATGGTTTGGCCTTCGCCTATAGGGAAAGCTCTGTCTTCATAAGCCACATCATCAAAAGCCGAATCAAGAAAAAAATGGCGGGGAACATTACCTATTACCGACAAAACCTGTTCATCGGTAATGCCTTTTGATTTTACTATATCAACTAATTTTCGTCGTAATCCCTTGTGTCTGTATTCGTCTACTGTAGGTCTCATAAGAAGTAGACAAAGTTACGTTTTCTAAAGCAGGCCACCTAAACTTAGTAATACAATTTGTAATGGTATTACAATGTTGTTATACTGCTGAAAGGCTGCCCGACTGGTGGTAGTAGCTGCAATATTGTGTGGGCCCTGTAGCCTGGCATTGCACTACTACAAAAGGCGGGAACTGTAGCTGCACAAAGAAAGGAATGATGACCGCCCATAAAAAAGACCGGAATATAATTCCGGTCTTGACACCATAAGTTGAAAATAAATAATTATTCTTTTACAAATTTGCTGGTAAGTGTATTATCGCCGGATTTTACTTTAATGAAGTATAAACCTTTTGATAATTTATTTATTTCGCTGTTTAAATAACTGTTTAACTGCATTTCAACACCGTTGTTTTGTAATAACAATTTACCATCTACACCAAACACCTGCAACTGATAAACAGTAGTGTTATTGTTTAATTGTAAACGAATATTGCGATTAACAGGGTTAGGTGAAACCAGTATTTTATCGGCAGCTTGACCATTGAAACTAACTCTTACAACTTTGCTGTAGGAGAACTTACCATCAATATCTACCTGTTTAACACGATAGTAATTGTTTCCGCTTAAAGGTGTTTCATCGTTAAACCAATATTGATGCGACACAGTAGTAGTTCCGTTACCATTTACACGCCCAACTGACTGGAAATTGGTAGCACCGTCTGCACTGCGCTCAACAATAAAATGTGCGTTATTGGTTTCGCTTGCGGTAATCCACTCAACCGTTACTGCTTTCTGTTTTTGTATTGCTTGTACATGGGTAAATGTTACCGGTAGAGCAATAGGTATTAGATTAAAGCGTGCAAACACCGGTAAGTGGTCAGACCCTGTAGTAGCATTGTATGGCGAAATGTATGCTCTTGGATCTTCAATATCGGCTGAGGTAGCGATGTATTGTGCCGATAATTCATTCGATACCATTAGGTGATCAATCAGGTTACCACGACTTGGGAAACTGGTTCTACCTGCCTGATCTAACGGCAAAGTAATGGGGTTATACCTTGCAGGATCATTAAGGAACATTGAGTAAGAAGACGGGCTGCCAACTGCAATTGAACCAAATAAACGGTCATTGTAATCACCAAGAATAACCACTTTATCAGTTGGATAATGTACATCTAATGAATCTTTTAACACCTGAAGATCGTACACACGACGGTTATAATCGCCCACTGCACTACCCGATTTAGCGTGTAATACAACGATTCTTATTTTTTCGTTTACACCATTAATATTGGTATTAAAGGTTGCCATATAAGGTAAACGACCAGAACTCCAGAAACTGGAAGCCGTACCGGTTGGGTAACCTGTTATAGGATGACCCGTAACACCTGTTCTGGCATCTTCATAAATCTGATCGAACAATAACCTTGGCGGTTCGGTAGTTGACAGGGTCATGGTATTGGTGTTGTAAATAAAACCAATTTTTTGTGGCGGGAAAGTTGGATCAGGAGGGTTGAACGAATACGACCATTTAGGTGCTGTTACCGAAGCATAACCCGGTAAATTACCCACCAATGTAGTTAATGCTACATCGTTAGACATTTCCTGGAAGCCGATAACATCAGCGTTTAACCTTTCTAACACCGTAGTGATATTAGCCACCTGCAAATCTATCTCAGGCTGGGTAGCTGAATTATTATCGTTACTACCAAAGAAACTTAAGTTATAACTAACAATATCCAATGTTTCTGATTTAGGGAAAGAAGAACCGGTTACACTTACCGATTTGCTTACACCCGGAGCAGTAATGGTTACCTTGCCTTCTAATTTTAAGGCTTTAACCGTTGGCGCAAAACGTACATAAAAGTTTGTTATTGCTGCTGCATCTGCTTGAGGTATAACAATAGAAGAAGTAAATGTTAAATTATCAGCCGATACAGCATAGTTTGCCGGAGCAGTAACAGTATAATCGCTGCTGCCGCCAATTGCGTGTAAATTAACAGACTGACCTACTGATTGAGCACCAACAGCTACTTCTCCAAAGCTTAATGCAACCGGAGAAACGTTTAATAAGCTTGATTGATCAGTGATAGCGATATCATCTACCGACCAACGTGCTGCTCCTATTTCAGGTGTAGATGAAGATGTATATACAAATGCTATACGTACATTAGGATTGGCTTTATAAGCTGATAAATCAATATTATCAGATAAGTTCCATACAGTTGTCGCAGAGCCCGCAGCATCAAGAATATTGGCGTTGGTAATTTCTGTCCAGTTGGCCACATTTGGTACACTTACTCCATCATAAGTAGTAGAAACATATAGTTTCAATTTAGGACCACTAAACTCGCCACGGCTGTAGAAACTTAATACCGGCATATTTACAAAACCAGATAAGTTAAGTACTGGAGAAATTAACCAAGCTTCGTTAGTTTGTGCAGCACCATTGGCATAACCATTTACGTCAACACCGTTGGTGCTGTTACGTCCAAAACTGCTACAACCCCATTTCTGTACACCGTTTGAATTAATGGATAGGAAACCTGAACCCGGTATATTACTTACAGTACAAGTATTAAAGTTAAAATTAACCGCATTAGGATCAATGCCTTCGCCATTTACATTTACAACTCTGGTAAATGCATCGGTACTTGTATGGGTAAGCGTACCCGTAAATACACCTGTTGTTGTTGGAGAAAAACGTACATGTATTGTAGCCGCTGTTCCGTTAGGAGGTGCTACACTTACACTATTGCTAAAGTTTGTACCATCTGTAGAAACAGTAAATGTTCCGGTAGCAGTAATCACCAGATTATCGGTTAAATTAGTACTGTTAACGGTATAAGTTTGTGTGGTTTGACCGTTTACATTAGTAGCAGGGAAATTAATACTATTTACAGAAGCGCTGATGGTTTTATCGGTAGGGCTTTGCCAGTTTAAAGTAAAGTCGTCAATAGCACTTGAAGGCCTGTTGCCTCCACCAGATGTACCGCCTAATGTAATAATACGAATAGTAACTACATCGTTAATATCATCTAAAGCATTACCAAAATCTACATGAATAGGTTCTACACTGAAACTATTTCCACCGGTTACTAAATTTCCGGTAGCTGTTGCAGTAGTAAATGATGTAGGGTTAATACCAACACCATAGTCAACACGCCAGGTAGCTGCCCTTGGTGAACTAACATCTAAAGATTGTAATAAAAAATCGAGTGTGAAATTTATTTTATTAGCGGTATTCCCAATTTGGAAAACAAAAGCAGCACCCGCATCAGTAGCTGTAACCTGACGAATACCAAATGCACGGTCAGTAGTTGGAGCATCATCGGTACCAGAACGATAATTTTTAAAACCACCTCCGGTATTAGTCCATTCTGTAGTTGTACCTACAGCAGAAGTAAAGGCCATAACCGTACCAATTGCAGAATTGGATGCACCCGAACGACCACTAATACCATTGGGCAACCCTAATCCAATACTGTTAAAGTTTTGTAAATAAGGAGGTGCAGTTAAATTAATTAATCCTATTGGCACCCCTGAAACACCAACATTTTGTGTACTTGCTCCTGAAGTTGCAATTGAAATTGAAGTAGTGTAATTTGATACAGATGTAGGCACAAATTTCACAAAAACTTCAGGGTCGTTAGTTGACGTAAAATCACTTGTTGGAAATGAAATAGAGCTACTATAAGTACCTGAAGATGTTTTACTAATCAAATAACCAGATGGAGCAGTAACTATTACATCTTCATCGGCAATCAAGTTCTCACCGTTAATTGTAAAACTAAGTGGCGAAGACTCAGAATTTACAGCAGTATTAGGAAAACTTAAGCTTAAAGGCGAAGAAGTGAGTGTAGGTGAAGAACTAGATGTACCACTCCAAGTTATATTCAAGTTATCTATACCCGTTGTGGCCCTATTGTTTGAACCAGAAGAAGCCGATAATGCTACAATACGAATAGTTATAATTTCACTACGATTATTTAAAGCATTTCCAAAATTTACATTGACTGTATTATCTGAGAAAGTTGCGCCCCCTGTAGTTAAACTTCCAGATACTGATAAAGGCGCAAAGTATTCAGTAGGCGAGGAACCAAAACCATAATCTATTGACCATGTAGTTGTTCTAGTTGAGCCTATATCAAGTGACTGTAATTGAAAACTTAACCCTAAACTAGTTTTATTAGTTGTGTTAGTTATTTGAAATACAAAAGCAGCACCGGGATCTCCAAAACTGCCGCCTTGCCTGACACCTAATGCCCTATCGGTAGCACTACTTTGATCAGCAGTAGATGTAGTTTGTGTTAACCCCGTAGCAGAAGCTAAATTTTTAAAGGCACCTGTAGTTTGGCTCCATCCCGTTGCAGCTGTTGTAAGAGTAACGGTAGCACCAATTGCAGTGGTTGTAGCACCAGTACGAACTGTTACACCATTTGGCAAACCGCCACCAATGCCATTAAAATTTTGTAGATACGGTGAAGTTGTCAGGTCGATTGTTTGGGCTGTTGTATTTGTAAATGCACCAAAAAAAATAACCAACACCTGTAATGTAAACAAGAGTAAATTTTTTCTCATAACGATTTTTTAGAGTCTTAACCACCAGACGTAACAGGCCCGGCTAAAATGACTGTAAGGAGCAGCCATTTTTAATACGTCAAAACTAAGGCCTTACTCCTATTGAAAAACAATTGTTAATAAATACAAATATTAAGTTTGTGTTAGCAGATAAAGCTATTGATACACAACGCTTTTTGCTATTTTTAAACTTTTAGAAAGAGTGTTTATAAAATAATATTTACCTAACTTCGTTTTTGTAAAAAGCACTCAAACATGAAAACTAAATATTTTGTATTTGCAGCAGCAATAATAATGGTAGCTGCTTTATTTGCATCTTGTGCAGCTTCACGTAAAAGTGGTTGCCCGGGTAATCCAACTTCTTCAACAGCACGTTTCAGAGGTTAAAAAAACTTATTTGGTGGTTTTAAGTAAACCGTTAAATTTGCATCACAATAATGATTAACAACATCCATACACATCATCATATTCGCACTACCCCAAAGTAGGCTATGAAGTTGTATGGCTATATACATAACTTTTTAAAAGCTTACTTCGGTAGGCTTTTTTTGTGTCCACCCTCATCCTGCCACAGCGGATTTGTAAAGGCATAAAGGAAAAGTTGATACGGATTGCTCATTAGCATTGGTACCGTTGAACGGAGCCCTTCGTCAAGCTCAGGGTAAACTTCAAGGGACGATAAATCAGGGAACAAAAGTTGACAACAAAATAAAAATTATGAGTAAAAATATTAGAATTGCTATTCAGAAATCGGGCCGCTTGCATGATGATAGTATGAAGCTATTGAAGGAATGCGGTATTGATGTGGGCAACAGCCGTAACCAGTTAAAAGTAACGGCTACTAATTTTCCGGCCGAAATTTTCTTTTTGCGTGACGATGATATTCCGGAATATGTACAGGACGGCGTGGCCGATATTGGTTTTGTAGGCGAAAACGTAGTACTGGAAAAAAGCAAAAAAGTAAAAATTGTAGAAAAACTGGGCTTTGGAAAATGTCGCTTATCCATTGCGGTACCTAACAAGAAAAAAATAAAAACATCACAGGACCTGGAAGGCAAAAAAATTGCCACCAGTTATCCCAATATTCTTTCGGCATATTTAAAAAAGCAAAAAATAAAAGCCGAAATACACACCATTAGCGGATCGGTAGAGATTGCGCCAAAAATTGGTTTGGCCGATGCAATATGCGATTTGGTAAGCTCGGGCAATACCTTATTTAGTAATGAATTGGTGGAGACCGAAACCATTTTACAATCGGAAGCGATTATTGTAAGCACGCCTACCCTTACGCCTGCCCAACAGCAAATTTTACAAAAATTATTGTTCCGTATACAATCTGTTAAACGTTCACGTAACAATAAATATGTTTTGTTAAATGCGCCAAACGATCAGGTAAAAAACATTTGTCAACTATTACCTGGTATGCGTAGTGCAACGGTTTTACCTTTGGCCGAAGCAGGTTGGAGTTCTATTCACTCAGTAATTAACGAAACCGATTTCTGGAATATTATTGAGCAACTGAAAGATTATGGCGCCGAAGGCATTTTAGTTATTCCTATTGAAAAAATGATTTTATAAACATGTTAGTATATAAATATCCGGCACAAAAAAAATGGGAATTACTTTGTAAGCGCCCCACCGCCGATACCGCAGAGCTGCACCAAACAGTTAGCCATATTTTACAAAATGTAAAAGAAAATGGCGATACAGCTTTGAAACAATTATCCGTTGCTATTGATAAGGTGGAACTTAAAAACATTAAAGTAAGTACTGCCGAAATTAAAAAAGCGGAAAAACAATTGGATGCTTCTTTAAAAAAAGCCATTAAACAAGCGGCAACTAATATTAAGAAATTTCATGCCGCGCAAATAAGCAAGCCGGAGAAAATAAACACCATGTCCGGCATAACCTGCTGGCGACAATCGGTAGCTATTGAAAAAATCGGGTTGTATATTCCGGGAGGCTCTGCGCCATTATTTTCTACCGTATTAATGTTGGTCATACCCGCTACACTGGCGGGATGTAAAGAAATTGTATTGTGTACACCACCAGCCAAAGATGGCAGCATACACCCCGCTATTTTGTTTGCCGCATCGCTTTGTGGCGCTACACAAATAAACAAAGTGGGTGGCGCACAAGCTATTGCGGCTATGGCCTATGGCACTAAAACAATTCCAAAAGTTTTTAAAATATTCGGTCCCGGTAACCAATATGTAACGGCTGCCAAACAAATGGTACAGCTACAAAATACCGCGATTGATATGCCCGCCGGGCCATCGGAAGTATTGGTTATTGCCGACAAAACGGCTAACCCCGATTTTGTAGCTGCCGATCTTTTATCGCAGGCCGAACATGGCCCCGATTCACAGGTAATTTTAGTGACCGATGATGCCGATAAAATTACTGCAGTAAAAAATGCCTTAAATAAACAGCTTGAAGCATTGCCCCGCAAACATATTGCTGCTGGTGCTTTAGACAACAGTAAAATTATTTTAGTAAAATCGTTGGACGAAGCCATCAGTTTTTCAAATTATTATTCACCCGAGCATTTAATACTGGCTTGTAAAAATGCGGAGAAACTGGCGCAAAAAGTTACAACAGCCGGTTCGGTTTTCATTGGTCATTACTCGCCGGAAAGTGTGGGTGATTATGCCAGCGGCACCAATCACACATTACCCACCAATGGTTTTGCTGCCATGTACAGCGGTGTATCGGTAGATAGTTTTGTGAAAAAAATTACCTACCAGCAATTAACGCAACAAGGCTTGCAAAAAATTGGAAAAACCGTTATGACCATGGCACAGGCCGAAGGTTTGGATGCACATAGTAATGCAGTCGCCATACGATTGGGAGGCCTCCCCAACCCCTCCAAAGGAGGGGCTTAGATAGAACCTGATAGAAAAAAATTATTATGTTACGATCTGCATTACTACTATCATCTGCTGTTGTGTCACTCACTGCATCGTTCGGTAATTCTATTCAGCAATGTGTAAGTGCAAGCAGAATAGTAAAAGTTCTTTAAAACGTAATTGTATTATTAAAATATAATCATGTTACAATTTGTTATCAGCTAATCAGCACATCAGCTAATTAACCCAAGTTGCTAGTCNNGCTTCGGAAAAATATTCGCCACATCAAACCCTATAGCAGTGCCCGCGACGAATTCAGCGGAACTGCCAGCGTTTATCTTGATGCCAACGAAAATAGTTTAGGTACGCCCTTATTGAAATGGTATAACCGTTATCCGGATCCCTATCAGAAAAAAGTGAAA
>DHEF01000016.1 GCA_002399735.1 Chitinophagaceae bacterium UBA4857 | reverse complement strand
GATGTATATGTAAACGATGCATTTGGTACAGCACACCGTGCACATGCTTCAACAGCGGTAATAGCGCAGTTTTTCCCTGCCGAAAAGAAAATGTTTGGTTTATTAATGGAAGGAGAAGTAAGCAGCGCCGAAAAAGTATTGCATAGTGCCGAAAAACCATTCACGGCTATTATTGGTGGTGCTAAGGTTTCTGATAAAATTTTGATTATTGAAAATTTATTGGAAAAAGCTACTGACATTATTATTGGCGGTGGTATGGCTTACACTTTCTTTAAAGCGAAAGGTGGTAATATTGGTGGCTCATTATGTGAGAATGATAGATTAGACACTGCTAAAGCTTTATTAGAAAAAGCGGCTGCTAAAAATGTAAAAATACATTTACCACAAGATTCTATTATTGCAGATAAGTTTGCTGCTGATGCTAATACGGATACGGCTGCATCAGGTAATATTCCTGATGGTTGGATGGGCCTGGATATTGGTGCTGCTGCAACTGAAGCTTTTGTTAATGTAATATTAGCCTCTAAAACTATTTTATGGAACGGGCCAATGGGTGTGTTTGAAATGGAAAAATTTCAGGCAGGCACTAAAGCTATTGCAACGGCTGTGGTTAAAGCAACCGAAAATGGTTCGTTTAGTTTAGTGGGTGGCGGCGATAGTGTTGCTGCAGTTAACCAGTTTGGCTTTAACGATAAAGTAAGTTATGTGTCAACCGGTGGTGGTGCAATGCTTGAGTATTTTGAAGGCAAAACTTTACCGGGTATTGCCGCAATAAATGAATAATACTTTTTGCATTAAATAACGTAAGCCCCGGTTTAAACCGGGGCTTTGCTTTGCGATTGTTTTTTAAGGTTAACCTTAGGTTGGTTTAATGAATGAAACTATTTTTCACCAGTTTTAATGGCTGTTTCCGGTTTTTTCTGCACGGCGTATTCAATTAGTTTTACGGTCCTACCATCGGCAGATACATTTAGTTTTGCCCAACCGTAATATTTTTTTCCATCATCAATGGTCATAAAACCGATGTATTTATCTCCCTTTCCGGCAAAATCGCCTTTAGATGAAGTGGTATTTGTAACATAATCATAACTAATAGCCGGTGAGTTATAGTTCCAGCTTGAGGCGGCATTAATAGTTACATTGGCTCCTAAACCTTTTATTAATCCATGATCGCCTGTTATTAATGCTCCATCACTATTATTAGGGTGTAAATACATACCGTTAGGTGTTTCTTCCCAACTCATTAAAATTCCAAGCGATACCTTTGGTGTCTCTTCATAAATGCCTCCTACATATTCAAAACGGGAGCTAGGGGTAGGCTTAGTTGTGTAAGATTTATAAGTTTCGCTAACAGTTTTGTAAATGATATCAGGATTAGGTGCCGGATCATCTTTACTTTTTTTACAAGCTGTGACCAATAAAAGAATGGATGTTAATGCGGTAAGGACTATTTTCATAAAATTTGTTTTAGAATGCTAAGCTACCTGTAAAGGATGGTGTCGGTAAATTAACTCGTTGAAGGAAAGGCTAAAATCGATAAAGGGAATAGTTGATGGTTAATAGTTCATAGTTAATGGTAGGGAAAGAAAAGATGAATAATGATATACTGATGAATGGCTGCCCGATTGGCAGCAGTAGCTGCAACGAAGTATGGCAAAGTGTGTTGGCGTTGCACTACTGCAGAAAGCGGGAACTGAAGCTGATTAGTATTGCTGAAACTGAGAGCCCCAAATGAGTTGTAAGTTTTAAGTAGAAAAGGTATAAGGTGTAAGCTTTAAGGTTAAGGGCGAGAAAACGTTTAATTACTAACAATTAACTATGAATCATTCTAATAGGATACAGGTGCAATAAATATTATTTCTGCCTTACCTTTGCCACCTTTATGAAATATCACAACGAAATACAGCGCAGGCGAACTTTTGCCATTATTAGTCACCCGGATGCGGGTAAAACCACTTTAACGGAAAAGTTTTTGTTATTTGGTGGGGCTATACAAATTGCTGGTGCCGTAAAAAGCAATAAAATAAAGAAACATGCTACGTCTGACTTTATGGAGATAGAACGGCAGCGTGGTATATCGGTGGCTACATCGGTAATGAGTTTTGAGTATAATGATATTTTAATAAACCTGCTGGATACTCCCGGTCATAAGGATTTTGCGGAAGATACTTACCGTACACTGACTGCTGTGGACAGTGTAATATTGGTGGTGGATAGTGTGAATGGTGTGGAAGACCAAACCCGTCGTTTGATGGAAGTGTGTAGAATGCGTGATACACCGGTAATTGTGTTTATTAATAAAATGGACAGGGACGGCAAAAACCGTTTTGATTTATTGGAAGAGATTGAGAAGGAATTAAAAATTTCGTTACACCCCATGACCTGGCCTATTAATAGCGGGAAAGAATTTAAGGGTGTATATAACTTATATGATCATAACCTGCGTTTGTTTACTGCCAATACAAAAGCTACAGAGGATGATGAGGATTTGACATCAATTAGTGATATTAATGACAGTTTGTTGGACAAAAAAGTAGGCGAGAAGGATGCGGCTGTTTTACGGGATGATGTGGAGTTGGTGGATGGTGTAAATGGCCCTTTAGATGAAGAAGCTTATTTAGCAGGTATAGTAGCGCCGGTTTTTTTTGGTAGTGCTATTAACAACTTTGGTGTAAAGGAAATGCTTGATACTTTTATTCGTATTGCACCTACACCGCGTAGCCGCGAAACAACTACCCGTGAATTGAATGTGGAAGAGGAAAAAATGAGTGGTTTTATTTTTAAAATTCACGCCAATTTAGATCCCAAACACCGTGACCGTATTGCTTTTTTGCGGGTATGCTCAGGCAAGTTTTTGCGTAATAAATATTTTCATCATGTTCGGTTAGATAAGGATGTACGTTTTAGCAATCCGTATTCTTTTTTGGCCCGTGACAAAAGTATTATTGAAGATGCTTACGCTGGTGATGTGGTAGGTTTATTTGATACGGGAAACTTTAAAATTGGTGATACATTAACCGAAGGGGAGAATTTTTATTTCACCGGCATACCCTCTTTTTCACCTGAAATTTTTAAAGAAGTAGTTAATAAAGATCCTTTAAAAACCAAACAGTTAGAAAAAGGATTGTTACAGCTTACCGACGAAGGTGTTGCTCAATTGTTTACACAGTTTGGCGGTAATAAAAAGATTATTGGCTGTGTGGGTGAGCTACAATTTGAAGTAATACAATACCGTTTGTTACATGAGTATGGCGCATCGGTAACTTTTAATAGTATGCCTTTTTATAAAGCTTGCTGGTTAACCAGTAAAGACCCTAAAAAATTATTGGAGTTTACCCGTTTTAAACAAGCTAATATTGCGGAAGATAAAGATGGGCATGTAGTGTACCTGGCGCAAAGCGAATGGTTTTTAAATACCGAAATAACGAATAACCCTGATATTACTTTTCACTTTACCAGTGAAATACATAAGGCGGAGATGTAAATTATTTTTGAGTTTGTTTTAAAAAAGCCCCGGTATCGCCGGGGCTTTTTTACAGTTAGTAATAATGCGACTATATTATTGAACCATAATTCTTTCGGTATGTTTATTTCCTTTTTCATCGGTAATAGAAAGTAAATATATACCGGCCGGAAGGTTGTTAATTTGTACAGGAATGCGTTGGTTGGTACCCGGTAAAACTACCTTGGTCCAGACTTGTACATTTTTGCCCGAAGTATTGTATAAACCCATTTGCATATTTACTTTTTCTGCTGTGCTTACATTAATATTAATCTGCGAAGCTCCGTTTAAACGGTTAGGGAAAACGGTCAGGTTTTTTGACCATATTTGTTCGCATTTTGTTTGGACTTTAACCGCCTGGCTATAAGTTGATTTACCATCAATATCAACTTGTTTTAAACGTATATAATTAGCACCTGGATTAACGGCTATACTTTTTTCATAGTTGTTTGTTTGGTTGGTGGTGCCGTTGCCATTAACACGTACAACACTTGTATAACTTGTACCATTGCTACTGGTTTCTATTTCAAAATGACTGTTATTTTCTTCTGATGCAGTTGTCCATTTAACCAATACATCACAGTTTTGTGCAGCTGCAGAAAAGTTGACCAATTGTACAGGTAAAGGTATATCGTCAATGGGTGAACAGGCAGTAGCATCGCCACGCATATTTACCGGTAGTGTAGCGCTAAGTGGAGTAAGCGCACCTGTTGTTGTGTTTACTTCAAAAAAGCGACCGGTATCAACCTGGTGTGCATATAGTTTACCATCAGTGCCAAAAAACATACCGCCCATTTCGCAGGTAGTAGCCCCTGTACAGCCAACATATGGTGCGTTGCTTGCAGGTGCTGATAGGCAAGTTGCAGTATTGGTAGTAAGATCGATAGTAAATAATATATTTTCTACACCAAAAAAGCCATACAGTTTTGTTTTATCGGGACTTAAGGCTAAATCCTGAAACAGGCCGCTGGGCTCGGGGCCAAGGCCTAATGCATAACTGGCAGCCGCTGCAACAAAAGTATTAAATGCACTATTGCAACCACCTGTAATTGTAATAGGAGTATAAGTTGGTGTAATAGTGGTTCCGGTGGCATTATCAACATTAAACTTACCAATATAGAATGTATAGGTTGGAGGGAATATGGAGCCAATGGTTACAGCAGGAACATAATAATCACCTGTAGTTGCATCCATATCGCCTGCTAAGCCCACTACAGCACGATAGGTACCGCCAGGGGGCGGGTTAATAACTCCCATATTTTGATTACTTCCATCAGAGCCAATACGATAAAGGGTTGCGGTTACGCTAGGTGCTGCTACAACAGAACTAATACCCCATAAGTAACGTTTACCTAAACGTCCATCCATACCCAAGGCGTTTAGAGCCGGTGCAGTTAATGTGCCTATAGAAGTAAGGTTTCCTGTTGGACCCATACTGTACAAAGTACTGGAAGTATTTGTTTGCGGGTTTAATACAGCATAACCAATACCTGAACATGTATTAGGGAATTGTGGTTGAGCAACGGCTTGTGCTTGTGCAAGTGCAGCAAAAAGTAGACATGCACTACTGAGTAGTGTTTTTTTCATGGTGTTTTAAGTTTTATTAGCGTCTAGATTAAAAAAATACAAACCCGCGTTCTGAACTAATTACACAAGTATTGATTACTTTGTAAATAGCAACTAATATGTTTAGCGTGATGATTTTTCTGTAAGGAGTACTGGAAGTAGGAGGAAAATAGTAGGTTGGTGAGACCTATTTGTTAGCTTGTGAACGTAAAATTAAGCAATGGCTTTTAATAAATAGTGTTTTTACGATATTTTTTTAGGTATTAATACTTATTTAATATGACTATGATGTTTTGCAATAAATAATAGAAAAAAATCTAACGAGTGTTTGTTTTAAACTTTGTGTGCATGGGTGAGGGATTGGCAGTAGTAGCCCGCAGTGGGGCGTTAGCAAACAAGGCGAGGTACGAGCTGTAGTTTGCGTTACACACCACGAGGACTACTACAGAAAGCCCGCCCGTAAATAAAAAAAGACGCAATAGATTGCGTCTTTTTTTATTTACGG
>DHEF01000041.1:39212-70657 GCA_002399735.1 Chitinophagaceae bacterium UBA4857 | reverse complement strand
GGAGTGCAAATGTAGACCTTTTTGTTATCCCACCAAATTTATTTTAAAATAATTTGAAAAAAAGTAAAAATAATTATTCCACAGTGCCAATTCAAAGTGTATTTTTTATCCGATTTCTTATTATTAATCTACAAATATTTTTCTTTAAAAAATTCACGTAACCCTTTATTCATAGGGCTTACAACAAATCAGAACAATAATTATCTACTGTAAATGAGCACCCGATGACAAATCATTTTGTAATGAAAAAAAATATTAAAAATATTTTTTATTTTTTAAAAAGATTCACTTTTTGTTATGGATATCGGACGAAAAGTCATCTTAACTTGTTTACAAACCACCAACATGAAAAAAGCTTTTTATTTTTTGGGCTTTGTTTTTTTATTATGCGGTATCGCATTTATTTTTTTATCGTATACCCAACAGGGAAAAAGAGTAAAAGCTTTATACTTTCCTAAGCAGGATATTAACACCCCAAATAACGCTTTTGTAAAAGACGAAAAACTGGAAAAGAAGATAAGAGACAGCAAAACCTTTACCAAAGAACAAGGCTATAATACCACCATTTGCTTTTTGATAGATATGAGCATGCATTCCGGCTCGAACAGGTTTATGGTGTATGACCTGGACAAAGATTCTGTTATACACAGTGCACCTGTTACACATGGGCGTTGTAATGAAAACTGGCTGGAGGGACGTAAATACGGTAATGTAGTGGGTTGTGGCTGTACCTCGTTAGGGAAATATAAGATCGGCAATGCTTACCAGGGAAGATTTGGCCTGGCATATAAACTTCATGGATTAGAAAAAACGAACGATAAAGCTTTTGAACGTTTTGTTGTTTTACACTCCCACGAATGTGTGCCTGATAAAGCGGTAACCGATGATATTTGCCAAAGTGATGGTTGCCCTACCGTTTCACCCGGGTTTTTAAAGTATATAAAACCAATTATTAATAACAGTAAGAACGCTGTGTTATTGTGGATTTATGAATAACGCTGAATGCTAAAGGCTTAAAGCTAAACGCTTGATTCATTCAATTCGAAACTTTCGTTTATATGTAAGTTAACAAATAAACTCTCCGTTTTCAATCGTTCAAAAGTCTAGTTTTTTCTATTAAATATGGCACAGCTTTAACAAAATACTGTGCTACACCAAGTCTGCGGATTAAGACTCTATACCCAATGTTAAAGTGATTACCCCTTTAGCATTTTTATGTATTTCGACGAAACTTAAGTCTAAATCGCTTAAATCGTGTCCCCAAATTCCATATTCTCCATCTGTTTGGTTTCTGTTTACTAAACCCTTTCGTTCATCCAACGGTATGGTTTTTTGTGCAGCAGTCTTCTCTTCTGTTTGGTATATTTCGTGGTATTTATTGCTAATAACCAAGATTAATTCTTTTCTTGAATACCCTTCAGACTTGCTGGATAATTCAAAAAACACAGGCTTATTTAACGGGTAGTCTATTAAAATGCGGATTGAAGAATAAGGTAATACTATTTTATCTGCATCAATTAACCCGGCTAAACCTGATTGTGGGTTTTCCAAACTAATCCATGGTATAATGCCATCATCAAATATTTTCAAATCTTCTCCTGAAGCTTTTTGTCGAAACGCTATTTCATCAATTACGGGGCCCAAACTATCGTACAAAGCTGTTAATTGATCCAGCTTTTCCTGCTCAATATTTGATGTTATGGGATGTTCATTTGTTGTATTGTTATTACATGCTATAACTATTATTGCTAACAACAGTAAGGTAACAAGTGTTTTCACCTGGGCAATTTTAGGAATGAAAGTTATTTAGCAGAAATGGCTTTTATAGCTTAAACAGTAACACTCACTGAATGTACTGCAGCACTCATTTCTTTAATCAGGGAATGATCTTTTTCTATAGCGTTACCTACCACAATTACATCAGCTCCGGCTTTACAGTTGAGGTATGCTTTTTCGGGCTCAATAATACCGCCGCCAATAATCAGTGGCACTTCAATATGTTGTGCCACTACCTGAATCATTTTTTCGGTAATGGGATTTTGGGCACCGCTACCGGCATCCATGTAAATTAATTTCATGCCCAGCATTTCACCTGCCAAAGCTGTACACATAGCTATTTCGCCTTTGTTGGCAGGTATGGGAGCTGCGTTACTGATGTACGAAACTGTTGTTGGCGCACCACCATCAATAACCATGTAACCTGTAGGCATAATTTCTAAACCACTCTTTTTAACAAATGGTGCTGAAACTACATGTTGTCCGATTAATAACTCAGGATTACGACCCGATATAAGTGAGAGATACAATAAAGCATCAGCATATTTAGACACCTGTGAAGGACTACCCGGAAATAATACCACCGGTATATTGCAATGGCTTTTTATATGTTGAACACAATCGTCTAAATGATTGGAGATTACCAAACTGCCGCCTACAAGGAAATAGTCGACCTTGGCTTCGAGAGAAAGTTTAATTAACCGGTCTAAAACACCTTTATTGACCTTGTCGGGGTCAATAAGAACAGCAAAGGATTTTTGCCCCAGGCGTTTTTTTTCAGTAAGTGAGTGATATATCAATGACTTCATCCGGTACCGGTTGATTGGTTGCAAAAAAACGAAAACTTTTTGATTTCCACTGCTTTCTGTTTAAAAAGAACGGAAAACAATGAAAAATAATGGTTTAGGAAGGCAGTTTGTATTAATTAATAATTAGTAATTAAGAATTAATAATTGCGTTTAAAAGGCTTGGCGTAAAAATATGAAGCTTGCAAAATGCTGAATAATGAACGGAACGATGCAGTGTGCGACGCAACAGACGATGATAGTAGTACTGCCGCCGACTACCCAATAAAAAAAACTAACCGATAAGGACTTACCGGTTAGTTTTAGTAATTTATGACAACACCTGCGGTGCTACAGTAATATTATTTGTTTGTGTTGCGGGTGCCACTTTTATAGCGGTACGAAGGGTTTGTGCAATGCCCTCAGCATCGTAACCACATTCTTTATGCAGTTCCTTAGGTGTACCGTGTTCTACCAGTAAATCAGGAATACCCAGGATCGTTACATCGTTTTTGTAACCATGTCTGGCCATAAACTCCAGTATAGCACTGCCAAATCCGCCTTCTACCGTTCCGTCCTCTACCGTAATTAATTTAGGATATAACTGGCAGGCTTCGTGTAACATTACTTCGTCCAGTGGTTTGGCAAAACGCATATCATAATGGCCGGCATTAATACCGTCGGCTTTTACATCGCGGATGGCGGCTGCAGCAAAGTTGCCCGGATGACCAAAGGAAAGAATGGCAATATCTTTACCCTCTTTTAATTTGCGCCCGGTACCAATCTCTATTTCCTCCATGGTTGTTTGCCATTCGGGCATTACGCCTTCACCACGTGGGTAACGAATAACAAAAGGCATTTGATTTTTTTCCAGCTGGGCCGTGTACATCAGGTTACGCAATTCACTTTCGTTCATGGGCGAACTGATAATGATGTTGGGAATACAGCGGAAATAAGCAATATCGTAACAACCGTGGTGCGTTGGACCATCGTCGCCAACAAGTCCAGCACGGTCTAAACACAATACAACGGGTAATTTTTGTATGGCAATATCGTGCACCACCTGGTCGTAAGCACGTTGCATAAAGGATGAGTAAATATTGCAATACACCCTTAAACCCTGGGTAGCCATACCTGCACTTAAAGTAGCCGCATGCTGCTCGCAAATGCCTACATCTATGGCGCGGTCGGGCATTTTGTCCATCATAAACTTCAAAGAAGATCCTGAAGGCATGGCGGGGGTTACACCAAATATTTTTTCATTTTTCTCAGCCAGTTCAATCATCGTATGACCAAACACATCCTGGTATTTAGGTGGCTGAGGTGTTTCAAATTTTTTCTTGAATATTTCGCCGGTTACTTTATCAAACAAACCGGGTGCATGCCATTTGGTTTGGTCTTTCTCGGCCAGTGCATAGCCCTTCCCTTTTGTGGTAATGATATGTAAAATCTTAGGCCCGGGAATTTCACGTAAATCTTTTAAAGTATCCACCAACTTGGCCAGATTATGTCCATCGATAGGACCAAAATAGCGGATTTTTAAAGCTTCAAAAAGGTTGGCATTGCTATTAACCATTCCTTTTAAGCCCTCGGCCAACTTATGTCCCATGGCACGGGTAAAGTTTTTACCAACGGGCAATTTGCCCATTAGCTTCCATACATCATCTTTTACTTTATTGTAAGTAGGTGATGTGGTTATATCGGTTAAATATTCTTTTAATGCACCAACATTTGGGTCAATACCAATGCCGTTATCGTTTAATACAATCAGCATATCGGTATTGGCAACACCGGCGTGGTTCATGGCCTCAAAAGCCATACCGGCTGTCATAGAGCCATCACCAATAACAGCTACTACTTTGCGGCCATGTTCGCCTTTGTACTTTGCAGCAATAGACATACCTAAGGCTGCGGAAATAGATGTTGATGAATGCCCTACACCAAAAGTATCGTACTCACTTTCGCTACGTTTGGGAAAACCGCTAAGTCCTTTGTATTTACGATTAGTAGGGAAGTTGTCGCGACGACCTGTAAGTATTTTATGGCCATAAGCCTGATGGCCTACGTCCCAAACTAATTGGTCGTACGGTGTATTGTACACGTAATGTAAAGCAGTGGTTAGTTCTACCACGCCAAGGCTGGCCCCAAAGTGACCACCATGCACACTTACCACGTCAATAATATATTGCCTTAATTCATCAGCAAGCTGATGTAACTCTTCACGGGACAGTTTCTTAAGGTCGGTTGGCGAATCTATACGCTTCAATAATGGGCCAGGTTGAATTTCCATGCAGTTTCTTTAACTACTGTAAAAGTAATATTTTATACCCATGGTGCTAATAAATTTGGCTAAAATTCACAATTCTTACACATGGCAGCCTAAAAACTGGGTTTTATGCCCTTTGTAAAATCAATTTTCCACTGATACAGTAAAATGTACGAGTAATAGCCCAAATAGCTACCTTTAGCTCTATGATTGGTGGAAACAGAAGATATTGGCTTTTTCAGGTTTTTGGTTGGGGAACCGTTTTTTTAATGAACCTGTTTTTTGCATGGTCGTACGACAGATTAAAAACCTACGACGATCGTATGATGTTTTTTGCCCGTTTTGGCATTTTGTTTATACTGGGCATCGTATTTACCCACGTAATGCGTATGGTGGTATTAGAAATAAACCTGTTGCAGAAAAAACTGGAAAAGCAGATTTACGGCTTTAGTATATTGACCATTGTCTTCTCTATTTTATCCACTTTATTTTATATAGGCGCATTATACCGGTACAACTATTTGTCGGGCAAAGAAATAGAAGCCATAAAAGAAAGCGGCTTTTTACTTACCCTGCTTAGCAGCACCGTAAATATTTTTATATTTTATGTTATCTGGAGCCTGATTTACTTTATGTACCATTACATTGCCAAAAGCCGTAAGCAGCAATTAGAAACGCTGCAACTGGAAACCATGGTAAAAGAACTGGAACTTAAAACCATCAAGGCGCATATTAACCCCCACTTTATTTTTAATTCGCTAAACAGTATCAGGGCGTTGGTGGATGAGAACCCACAAAAAGCCCGTAAAGCCATTACCGAGTTGAGCAATATTTTACGCAGCAGCATAAATGTTGACAAATCGGAAACAGTGCCATTGGAAAAAGAACTGGCTATTGTAAAAGATTATTTAGCACTGGAAAACATGCGCTTTGAGGACAGGTTACGTGTGGAGTATATGATTGACGAAGATACTTTACAGCAACCCGTGCCCCCTATGATGCTACAAACTTTGGTAGAAAATGCTGTTAAACACGGTATAAGTAAACAGATTGAAGGCGGTATTATCCGCGTAACATCTGAGTTTGACCATAAAGGCAGCCACCAGTTAATTGTATTAAATACCGGAAAGTTTGAAGGACAAATTACCCGCCCGCAAGACCCGTTAGATCCGTTGAGCCAGGGTTTTGGCTTATCAAGCACCAACGACAGGTTGCATTTTTTATATGGCAGCAAAGGCAAGTTTGAAATAAAACAAGTGAGCAATAACATGGTGGAAGCCCGGATTTCGATACCGGTAAGTGAAGTTCCGGTTTAGTTATTATTTAGCCAGCAGCATTACAACTATTGAGCTGATGTTGCGACGCTCCGTTCATCGTTCCGTTCGCTATTGGGCATTTGGCACAAGCTGTTAACTGTTTAATAAAACAAATTTTAATTATCTTACAACGCATGAAAGCAATACTTATTGACGACGAAAGATTGGCAAGAGCCGAGTTAAGAAAACTATTACAGGATTTTCCTGAAATACAAATATTGGATGAAGCCGCCAATGCACAGGAAGGAATAGAGAAGATAGAAGCCCTGCAACCCGATGTGATTTTTCTGGACATACAAATGCCCGGCAAAACCGGCTTTGATATGTTGGCTGAGTTAGACAGAGCTCCACATGTAATTTTTACCACTGCCTACGATGAGTTTGCATTAAAAGCATTTGAAGTAAATGCGCTTGATTATTTGCAAAAACCCATTGAGCCCAAACGTTTGGCCGACGCCATACATAAATTAAAAGCGGAAGCTGATAAAGACGAAAAACCGGAAGAGGAGTTTGTAAACAACAGTTTACTTACGGAGAATGACCAGGTTTTTGTAAAAGATGGCGAACGCTGCTGGTTTGTAAAATTAAGTGAGATACGTTTATTTGAAAGCGTAGGCAACTATGCCAAGGTTTTCTTTGGCCCTAACAAGCCTTTAATATTAAAATCGTTAAACGCACTGGAAGAAAGACTGGATGAGAAAACTTTTTTCAGGGCCAATCGCAAACATATTGTAAACCTACGCATGATAGACAAAATTGAATCGTACTTTAATGGAGGTTTATTACTGGAATTAAAAGGGGGTGAAAAAATTGAAGTAAGCCGCAGGCAAACGGTGAAGTTTAAAGAGATGATGAGCTTTTAATATAATTAGCCAATTTGAAAATTAGATAATTAGACAATTATAGCTGTTGCATATTTAAAGCATCTTGCATAATGCTGAATAGAATTGTTACAGTACAAGAGATAGTCTTTAATTCATTTCCACTGGAAATAAATTAAATCCCGATCCTATCGGATCGCAAGGGACGATGATAGTAGTAATACAGCTGATAACATAAAAAAAGTTTTCGGTATAAAGTATTTAGTATAGAGATAAGAAACTAAACTCTTGCTCGACAACATTGAACATTTGAACTTTGAACCTTTGGAACTTCTACATCACGACAACCTTGAACCTTTGAACATTGAACTTCTGGAACTATTTAAACTTTGAACCTTTGGAACTTCTTTCACATTGAACTTTTGGAACTTAAAAAAATATAACAACTTAAAGATTGTATGAAGCAATTAACACGTTACGTAACAATGGTCGCAATTGGTGCATGTATTTCGGCATCGGCAATTGGTCAGCAGATTGATAAGATTATTAATGTAAAAGAAACAAAACGCATTATTAGTTTTTTGGCATCGGACGAAATGAAAGGCCGTAAAACATTTAGTCCCGAAATAGATAAAGCCGCTGACTTTATTGCTGCCGAATTTAAAAAAGCGGGATTACAAAGCATGGAAAAAAACGGAAGCTACTTGCAAAGTTTTGCCATGATTAGCCCCAAACAAAAGGAGGCCAGTGCAACCGTTAACGGTGCAACTTTTGATGTGAAGAATGTTATTTTTATTAGTACGCAGCCAAGTTTAAATATTAACCAAGGGTCGGGTTACAAATCGGTTTCCATAAACAGTGGCGATAATATTTCTGCTTTGGTAAGTGAATATGCAACATCTAAAGAAAACCTGATTGTTTGGATAGACACCTCTTTCAACAAAATTTTTCCACGTTTAACTTATTTTAAACGCAGTATGTTTAAAGCCGACAACAGCATAGTGTTGGTATTAGGCAGTAAAGCAGATAGCTATAACTTTACGGTAACACAGGATGTAGAAGAAAAAAAATTAGCGAACGTGGTAGGTTACTTACCAGGTAAATCGAAAAAAGACGAGTATGTTATTTTTTCAGGCCACTACGACCATATTGGTATAGGCAAGGCTGTTGACGGTGACTCCATTTACAACGGCGCCAATGATGACGCAGCAGGTACAACGGCCGTAATATTATTGGCTAAATATTTTAAAGCATTAAACAATAACGAACGCAGTATCATTTTTGCAGCATTTACGGCCGAAGAAGTGGGCGGTTATGGTTCAAGATATTTTTCGCAACAATTAGACCCGGCTAAAGTAATGGCCATGAGTAATATTGAAATGATTGGCACGGATAGCAAATGGGGTAAAAACAGTGCTTACATTACCGGTTATGAAAAAACGGATATGGGCAAAATATTACAAGAAAACTTAAAAGGTACCGGTTTTACTTTTCATCCTGACCCTTATACGGAGCAACAATTGTTTTACCGATCGGATAATGCTACACTTGCACGTTTAGGAGTACCTGCTCATACTATTTCTACTTCTAAAATGGATATTGAGCCGCATTATCATAAACCTAGCGATCATGTAGAAACACTTGATCTGGAGAATATGGCTATGATTATTAAATCAATTGCTATTAGTGCCAAAAGTATTATTAGTGGCAAAGATTCTCCGTCAAGAGTTAATGTAAGTGAATTAAGATAACAATGCGATTACATAAAATAACGCTTTTATTAATGGCGGCACAGTTTATTGTGTCGCCATTTATTCGTGCGCAAATAGCTGACAGCAGTATAGGCCTTCAGGAAACAAAAAAAATTTTAAGTTACCTCGCATCGGACGAATTAAAAGGCCGGGGCAATGGCCGGCCAGAGCTATTAACTGCTGCTAAGTATATTGGTAATTATTTTTCTGAAAATGGTTTAGGTACATTTGTAGCCGAACCGTCTTATTATATCCCTTTTCAACCTTTTGGCGGTAGCAGCCTGGCATTAAAGGATATACTAACTTATAACGGCCGGGTAGTACCAAAATCGGAATATGTTTTTTTTAATGTAAAGCCCGGATGGTATGCGCCACAACAAATAACAGACTTTACCATAGTGCAGCTTGACGAAGCTTTTAGTAATGACGTTTTAGAAAAATACAAAGACGCTCCTGCGCCGCTAATTGTATGGACCAGTTATTTAACTGCCGATGGAAGAAAGCTACCCAAGGATTTTATTATGCCAACTAAAGGGTTACAAAACAATGTAATACTGGTACATGCAAATACTGCACCTACTACAATTACGCTGACAGCCAATACAAAAACATACCGCATGTTGCAGTACAATGTAGTTGGCCAAATAAAAGGGAAAACAAAACCGGAGGAAGTTATTATCATATCGGCCCACTATGACCATGAAGGCGTATTTGAAACTAAGAAAAAGAAAGATAGTATTATGAACGGCGCTAATGATAATGCATCGGGGACCACGGCTTTGTTACAGTTGGCCAAACATTTTTCGCTACAGCAAAACAATGAAAGAACCATTCTGTTTTGCGCCTTTTCCGGAGAGGAACTTGGTCTATTGGGGGCAGAAGCTTTTAGCAGAGAACTTGATACTAAAAAAGTAGTGGCGATGTTTAATTTAGAAATGCTGGGCGTAAATCAGTTTGGCAAAAACAAAGTATTTATTACCGGCGAGGAATACTCTGCATTACCTTCATTGCTGTCAAAAGAACTTAATAAAGCGGGTTTAAAAGTAATTAGAGAGCCTGATGTAGAAAAACGATTATTTCAACGAAGCGATAATTTTCCTTTTGCCCAAAAAGGTATTGCAGCCCACACCATTATGGCCAGCGATGATGATGAAAAGTGTTATCACGAACCTTGCGATGATATTAAAAGAATTGATTTTTCAAATCTGAATACGATTATTAAGGGCATTGCAATTGCCTTACAACCCTTTACCAATGAAAGTTTTAAAGTGGGTGGCATTAACAGACCTGTAGAATAATAAACAATACAGAACATCCTCTTGTAGAAACAAGAGGATGTTTGTCTTTTAAAGAGTACAGTGGTTTTTACATGGTATTGGATTTTTATGTTTACCCTCAAATGTTTATTTATAAATTATTAGCTAAAAAGACATAAAACTTTTTAACTAATATCGATTGGTTTTTCAATGACTAGGATAAACACACAGCAAAACTGACTCATTTGTAATTCATAGAATAAAAAAACAGGATTCACATAGGATTTGGCTTTCACAGAAGTCCAATAGTTTTGGACAAATCAAGGTTTAAAGGTTTAAAAATTCATTTCATGGTTTTTCACATCATAACTGGATTGTGTTTTTTAAAAGGATTTAATTTGGATTAAAGAACGGGCTTTGATTTGTTTACGAATTTTAAAAGTTAACAAATTGGTTTAGTTGTTTTTTAAGGATACGGATTAAAGTTTGGTTTAAAACTCAGGATTCTCGGATTAAAAAATTGGTGTTTTTCAATAAAGGATGCGGGTTTTTCTGTCGTCCATGGTTTATTCGTAGGATATCTGCAAAAAATTTAATTAGATGGGTAAGGTGATGGTCAACAAACAGCCTTCCTTAGGTTGGCTTTTAATTTGAACATTCCCTTTTAAACCGGCTACACGGTTTTCGATATTTTTAAGACCGATGCCACTTTTTTTATCATTATAAGCAAATCCGACACCGTTATCTTCTATACTTAAACACACATGTGTTTTTGTTGCAGATAAAATAACTTTAACTAAACTGGCCTTACTGTATTTTATAGTGTTGTTCAACTGCTCTTGTAAAATACGGTAGAGCGTTATTTTATATTCGTCAGACAATGCACAAATCTCTTTTTTCCCTTTGATAGCAAATTCGATATCAAATAAGTCGGCACCTTGAATTTGCATAAGAAATTCATCCATTAAGTCATATAATGAACGATCCATTTTTTGTGCAATCGCCATGGTGGAAGATATATTCCGGATGGTTTCAATAGCCAATAGGATTGCATTGATAGATTGCTTTTTGGCAAAACTTTCTTGATCAGATTGTGTTTGTAACTGTTCGATATACAATTTTGCGACTGCCAAAAAGGGATTCACACTATCATGTAACTCTTGTCCCAGGCGAGTACGTTCATTTTCCTGGATAAGTATGTCGCGTCCTGAGTTACCTTGTCTATCTGACACAGCATCTTCATGAAAGTAAAATTGGTGTTCCCTTCTGTTTGTCACATCGGGTAAGAAACCGATTGACTGGGGTTGAAATACACGTTCCATTTTTTTTGTTTTTTTTGGGGTTTGTTTTCTTTTCACTAGTTTAACATTAGTTCAAGTTTTCAATCACCGGTTCGAGATTATGAAGTCTCTTTTCAACAATTAGTAAAGGTGGTAGTGTACAGATTTTACAAATACAAATTTGATGGTCAGCAATATTTCCCTTGCATTTGTTACACAAACTTACTATGCTAAAAGACCCATCCGTACTACTCTTTTGTGTAGGCAACAGTTTGCACTGTAATGCAAACGTTTGGATCAGTTAAAAAAAGCGAAAATTTTACTTTAAATTAGAGGAGGGGTACACAAAAGTGTACTATAGAAATATAACAGTAGCTTTTACTTTGCAATTAACAACTATTAAGTATTAATACTTATGTATAATATAGTATATCAATACAAAATTCTGCTTATTAGCATTGTGATCCTATTAAGCATAAAAAACAATGTTAGTGCTCAACTTTATAACTACGAACAACTAAAATTCAAACAATATACAACTGCTGATAATCTTGCTTCCAACGGATGCTCAAGAATGTATACGGATAGCTATGGATTTCTTTGGGTGAGCAACTATTATGGAGTAAGTATTTTTAATGGGCAAAAATTCAGTAACCTCCCTTTACACGATACACAGACAAACTATTATTTAGGCGACTACCCTCATAGCTTTTTACAGTTGAATAGGGATAGTATGCTGATTAGCAGCAATAATGGTTTTTATATTTTTAACTATAATAATTATCAGGTAAACAAACCCACACAACAACCTACATTAAGATCAGGTGCTTACGTTCGCATTATAGGTTTTGATGCCATTAAAAAAAATATACTCGCCAGAGTTGACAACTATATCGTTGTACTAAATAATAATTTACAGGAGGTAAAAAAAATAATACTGGAAGATGAGAACCAAAAAATAAATATTGTAAACAAACATACATATCCTTTTCATTACTATTATACCAACAGTGGCTATTTATTATCTGTAAACATTACTACATTTAAAACAGATACTGTTTTGCTTGAGGCAGACAATCGCGGATTTATAACTATCAATAAACAACTGGAAAACGAAACCATCGTTTTTACCAGTAAGTCCATATATAGGTTAGCCAGCAGTAACAACCGCCTGATAGAGCGAAAACAAATACCAGCCAACGAATATTTTAAAAACGGCGTACGTAATGCAGATATGGACGCACAACAAAATTTATGGGTCGCAGGCTCCAAAGGTTTATTTATTTATCATACCGCAAGTGGCGACTTAATAAAAGCCTCCGTATTAACTACCAATCATGGTCATAATAATATGAGTGAAGCCACTTATAATGATATTGTCCAAAACAATAATGGCTTTTTTATTACGTCCATTAATGGAGGTGTTTTAGCTTACGATGTTCAGGCAACATTGTTCAACAATCTGCCGCTACCCGGTGCAGTAAGTAACTCTGCCTTTTCAATGATTGTAAAAGATAATAATTTACTTGGTGTAACTGATTTGGGCGGCTTGGTTAGTATCCCCGTTTTACATCCCCAAAACTATCAGCTTAAAAAGCTTTCGGAAGAATATAATAATATAATGTCTATTGAAACAATAGACGACAACTATGCCTGGATAATTTGCTATCAAAATTTAAAGCTGGCTATTATTAATACCAATGACTTTACTGTTTTAAAAAATAATTTTCCTACGGACGGCATATCAAAACTTTTTTATGAGAAGGAGTTTAGCAAGGAAAGGTCGGACATTAATTTAATGCCCATTATAAAAAAAGCCGGAGACGATATATATTACTATAGTATTAATAACAAACTTTACAGTATAGTTGGTAATATAAATGCAGGTTTTAATTTCTCCATATTAGATTCGGTTTCCGGCAATACATTTATCAGTGCCATTGGTGTACAAAACGAGAAAATTGTTATAGGCACAGGAAATTTTACACTGTATAGTCTGGAAGGCCAAAAGCTACAACAAAAATTTACTCCACCTTCCCCTATCAGGCTTCCTGTAAAGTCAATTAACATTGCCAAAAACAATGATATTTATATTCTTAGTACTAACGGTTTATATATTTTTGACAGTAACTATAACCATGTTAAACATTTTAAACAGGAAAACTCCGGTATACAAAGTAATATTCTTTATGCCGGACATATAGATAAACGTGAAGTATTATGGATGTCTTCAGCGGCCGGCATAATTGCCTTTGATATTACCAAACAGCGCATTTATAATTACTCCTCTGTTAACCTTTTTGATAACCGCGATTTTAACAGCCGGAGTATTACGGTTGACAAAGTTGGTAATATTTTTTTTGGCGGCACAAGTGGTATTACTTCCGTATTGGCCCAACAGGCACATTTAAGCAAGCTTGACGGAAGACTTTACTTTGCTGAAATAAGAAATGATAACCAAATAATTCATAAAGGCGTTATGCCGGGTTCTTTAATTGCAGGTGAAAAATTTACATACAATCAAAACTCATTTCACTTTTCAATCAGTTGTATTTTATATAATCCGCCCGGTGATATTCAGTACGCTTACCAACTGCAAGGCTGGGACAAAGAATGGATAATAGGGGGCAACAACAGTGAAATAAGTTATACCAATTTACCTCCCGGCAAATATGCACTTAAGGTAAAGGAGTTGAATACCGGTGATATGGCAAATGAAATAACGTATAGCTTTTACATAAAAAAACCTTTCTGGAAAACAGGATGGTTTATAACACTTGCGGTATTTGCGTCTGCCGGATTGGTTACATTTTTTATCATGTTCTATCTGCAAAAAAAACTGGAAAAACAACGCATAAATACCTCCAGGCAATTGGCTTTAAAAGCTGAAAGAGAGCGTATTTCTAAAGAATTACATGACGATCTTGGTAGCGGGTTAACATCAATTAAACTATTAAGCAAAAGTATTTTAGCAAAACCGGAGCAAAAAAATCTACCCAATAAACTTGATAATATTGGTAAAATATCAAGTGAACTAATTGACCAGATGAGTGAAATAATCTGGTTGATGAACCATAGTGAGGATACATTACAAGGCATGCTGGCCTATTTACGTTTATACATGGCAGAATACCTGCAGCGTATTGAATCGCCGATGAAATTAAAATTTGAAAATGAAATTCTGGATGAAGATTTTTCACTAAACGGTATACAAAAGCGAAACCTGTTATTAATAATAAAAGAAACCTTTCATAATGCCGTTAAACACTCACAGGCACATACTTACAGCATTAACTGTAATGTAGATAAAACATTTATATACATTGATATTATTGATGACGGCATTGGCCTACCATCCTATATCAGTAATGCCGGGAACGGTTTAGGAAATATCAGGAAACGCATCAACGATTTAAAGGGCACTATTGAGTTTTCTTCGAACATGGGTACTCAAATAAATATTAAAATTATTAAAGAAAAGATATGATTACTATTTGCATTGTAGACGACCAGAAAATAATGTCACAAACGCTACAAACTATTGCCGACGATTCAGATAACATTTCATGTATTGGTACTTTTGCTAATGCCGAAGCCTTTATTGAGGTATACGAAGAGCTATTACCCGATGTTACTTTAATGGATATCGACTTACCCGGCATGTCAGGCATTGAAGCCATTTTTACTATTAAATCAAAATATCCTAAAGCAAAATTTTTAGTACTTACCGTCTTTAACGATGATGAAAAGGTTTTTAAAGCTATTAAAGCTGGAGCAGGCGGGTACCTGCTAAAGAAACAATCTTTTGATTACCTGATAGAAGATATAACTGAATTGCATAATGGAGGAGCCCCCATGTCGCCGGAAATTGCCCGAAAAGTAATTAGTTATTTTCAGCGCACCGAAGAAAAATCACAACTTAGTGAGCTGACTGAAAAAGAACGCATTGTGTTGGAATTAATAGTGGATGGTTTCTTATATAAAGAAATTGCGGCAAAACTCGCCATCACCATTGATGGAGTAAAAAAGCATGCGCATAATATTTATGAAAAGCTGCATGTACGTACCCGCAGCGAAGCCATAAAAAAGTTCCTTTCAAATTAAAATAAAATAAGCCTCTTAAAACCGAGGGGCTTATTTATTATTTGTTGAGAAGCCCGCATTTACCCCTTTTCAAAATACGTTTACGACAGCAACCAACAATTAACCTGAAATTAACCCAACAAAAAAGCCCCTCTAAAGTGAGGGGCAATTATTTGTGGAGAATACCGGAGTCGAACCGGTGACCTCTTGCATGCCATGCAAGCGCTCTAGCCAACTGAGCTAATTCCCCTAAATGGTGAACGGAGAGCAAATTTAGGGGTTTGCAGGCAATAGCAAAAATTATAATTATAATTTATTTCTCTACCACTCCCTCACTTTGTTGAGAGGTACTGGCGTCTGTCTTCTTTTTGTTTTTAAAGAACGAAAAAATCCAATTCATTATTTTTCCCTTATTATCATCTACAACATGCGAAGTATAGTTTTTAGCCAAGGCAGGCACTATTAATTTGGCTAACCAGCCACTTCTTGCCAACAATACTCGCCGCACCACTATATCTATTAATTTATCGGCACCAAGGGTTAATAAACCACCTCCTGTTTCTTTTGAGAAAAGTTTTTTAACGTTGGTTAATACTTTACGAACAGGTTCCAATTCTTGCTTTATTTCATTAAAATCCTCATGAATAATTTGCTGCTGCTCCTTTATCAATAGTTTTAACCTGGCTTTTTCGGCCAGCAATTCGTTGTATGTACGTGGTTTATTCATAAATTTTTCTAACTATTAAGTCACGAATAGATTTAATTATTGGTTTTCTGATTAAAAACACAATGCCTAAAACCACTAAGAAAATGCCTGCCGATAACAGAAAACCACCAGAACGACTATGTATAAGATCGCCAAGCCATAATGCCAAAGCAATGGCTAAAAAAACCAATGTAAACATACTAAGCGCTGCTATAACAAGCATAATAACCACCGATGATGCAAGGCTGGTAGCTTTTTGTGTAGCATTAACGATAGTTAGCTTATAATAGGTCTCCGCTATATCTTCAATGTGATCAACAATGTCGGCTGTCTTTTCTTTTAGTGCACTCATGGTAATAAAATTAAAAGGCAGCATTGTTAACACTTTGCTGCGCTGTAAAACACAATACTGTTTCCTCATCATGTTTCCTTACTCACACAGCTATGTATTAACAGTGCCGCCCTTTATTAAATAATGTTCAATTACTGTTAAGGTAATACTTTATAGTATTTAAACATTAAAACAATTAGAGAATAACTGTATAACGTTTAGGGGTTAGGATAAACTCTCTTTAACCCTGTTAACTTTATCCTCTGCAATATTTTTTAGCTCTTTAGCCTTGGATTCGGCTTTGTCTTTTCCTTTTTCGAAAAGATGGCTTACAGTATCGGCCCAATCACCTGTAGTTTTTTTTATTTTTTTACGCATATCTTTTCCTTTTTCAGGAGCCAATAACATACCTACTACTACACCTGCAGCTGCTGCGCCAATAACGCCTAGTAATACTTTGTTTCTATTTGTCATAAAAAAATTATTTATAGGTTAAACAATGTTGTTTGTACTATACTTATAAAAAACCATACCAAAGTTTAATCTGGCAATTGATTAATTAGAAAATTTGACAATTTACATTGTGACAAAAGTGATTTTAACGTTTGTATTAGGGAGTTAAAGATGAGATTAAAAAACCTTAAGTGTTTAGTAAAAATATAAACAGACCTGATAACCGGCGTAAGCAAGCGTGAGGGATGGAAGCGGCATCCTTTTGCGAAGCGTTGGCTAAGGGCAGCGCAGGGCAAAAGATACAGCGTACAGCCCGACGCTGTTGTACAAACAAGGCATGTACAGTTTAATTTATTACACGGCCAGCCGCCGCAGTTTGTATAACAGCGGCACGCCACAATATTTTATTTGTTTGCGTAAAAAAAATGAGGAGAAATATTTCTCCTCATTTACATTATTGGTACTTACTAGTTAACAATTAATCGCCCCAGATGTTATCTTCGCCACGTAACCATTTTTTTACCAGATCGGTTGTTACTGATTTTGGACGCTCCAGCGGGAAGCCCAGTGCTCTGTCCCAGCAAAGGCTGGCCAATACACCTAAGGCGCGGCTTACACCAAATAATACGGTGTAATACTCGTATTCTTTTAAGCCAAAATGTAACAATAATGCACCGCTATGCGCATCTACATTTGGCCAAGGATTTTTTACTTTACCTAACGATTCTAAAATTGGCGGCACTACATCGTACACTTTCCATACGGTGTTTACCAGTTTATCATCGGGCATATGTTTTTTACCAAACTCCATTTGTGCGGTAAAGCGTGGATCGGTTTGGCGTAATACAGCATGACCATAACCCGGAACTACTTTGCCCTCGCTTAAGGTTTTGCGTACATAAGCTTCAATTTCTTCTTTGGAAGGGTCGTCAGATTTTAGTTCTTCCTGCATTTCTAAAATCCACTTAATTACTTCCTGATTAGCCAGGCCATGTAAAGGCCCTGCTAAACCGTTAAGCCCTGCGGCAAAACTTAAATAAGGGTCGCTTAAGGCCGAGCCTACTAAATGTGTTGTATGGGCAGATACGTTACCACCTTCATGATCGGCATGAATGGTCATGTATAAACGCATTAACTCATGAAATTTTTCATCTTCAAAACCTAACATTTGCGCAAAGTTGCCGGCCCAGTCTAACAAACCATTTGGTTGTATATGGTTACCAAACTTGTATTTACGGCGATAAATGTAAGCTGCAACATGTGGTATGCGGGCTATAAGATCCATAGAGTCGTCGAAAACCGCTTCCCAATAATCTTTTTTGTTCATGCCGGCTGCATATTTTTTTGCAAACTGGCTTTCGGTTTGTAATGCCATTACACCCACCACAAACTGCGTCATAGGGTGCGTATTTAAAGGCAAGGCATCTATTGTATGAAACACATGCGTAGGCACATGGCTACGACGTTGTAATACAGCACTCAGGTGCTGTACATCATCCTCAGTTGGCAACTCCCCAATTAACATTAAGTAAAATAAGCCTTCGGGTAATGGCTCGGTACCACCGGGAGCTTTGGGTAATTTTTCACGTAACTCCGGTATAGTAAATCCGCGAAAGCGGATACCATCCTGTGCATCTAATAAAGATGTTTCGGTTACCAATCCCGTCATACCACGCATACCCTGGTATATTTGCGACAATTGTACCTCTCCAATTACTTTGTTACCATGCTCTTTCAGCATTTCCTTAATCTCAACAGCCGTTACATCAGCCTTGGCCTTAAACCTGTCTTTGATTATTCCCATGACAAACTATTTCGTGTAATAATAAATTTAGCTATCGGGCTAAAGATAGCCAATGGACAACGGTACAACAAAAAATGAAGCTAAAAGTTTGTAAAAAAAGCCCTTTTGCAGGTTAAAATATTATGAACAGCTGCTAATATATTGCAATTATGCTATTGCACTTACTATACTATTTTGGTGCCTTACGGTATAATAATAATGCTACTACCGAAAACACAATATTGGGTGTCCACGCAGCCAGTAATGGCGGGAAGCTACCCTTGGTAGCAAATACAGTTGAAAACCTGTCGGACACAATAAATAATGCAGCTATAATAATACCCAAAGCCAGGTGCATGCCACTACCACCACGGGTTTTACGGCTGGCAATAACCACTCCTATTAACGTTAACAGTATTACCGAGAAGGCGGTGGCTGTGCGTCTGTATTTTTCCACTTTCAATGCACTTAGACCTTCGTTGGCACGCAGCTCTTCTTTTTCTATAAACGTAGTAAGCTCAGGTGTGGTTAATTTATCTTTCAGGCCTTCATCACTAACCAACTCCTCAGGGCGTAATAATAAGTTTAAAGTAAGCTCATCAAAAGTGCGGATGCGCTCCTGCATACTGTCAATAGTCCGTTCGGTAACCGATATGGCCCGCCATTTATTTACCGCCGTATCCCACTTTATACTATTGGCCCGTATATTATATACAATTTTGTCGTTTTTTACTTTGTTTAAAAAAAACATACCGCCGCTTTGCGACTCGGCATTAAAGTTTTTAAACCCCGCATAAGTAGTACTATCCAGCCGGCGGAAAAAACAGTTCCAGCAACCGGAGTGGTTGTCGTTTTTCGATGGATCATCTTTATCCATGTACTTTGCCTTAAACTCCACCTGAATACCGTTTGCTTTTGGCAAAACATAACGGCTACCCAACCATAAAATGGAGGCCAATAAAACCCCACCTACTATATATGGACGTAAAAACCGGTTAAAGCTGGTACCACTTGCCAGTATAGCAATAATCTCCGACTTTAATGCCAGCTTACTGGTAAAAAAAATACAGGCAATAAATACAAATAACGGAAAAAGCATGCCCCATATAAAAGGTACAAAGCCCAAATAGTATTGTTTTACAATTTCCCAGGAGGAAAGGCCGGTCTTTACAAAATCGTCGGTTTTCTCACTGGCATCTACCGCAACGGCAATGGTGGTAAACAATAACATACAAAACACAAAGGCCGTGATAAATTTTTTAAATATGTACCAGTCTATTTTTTTCATGAATTACGCTGTGTTTTGCGGCCTCAAAAGTAATTGAAAAGTAGTTAATGGTTCATTGTTAATAGTTAATTGTTACGAAGTTGATGGTTAATTGATAGTTAATAGTACTACCCCTTACATCCTAAAGCCTACACCTTATTTACAACTTACTACTTATAACTTACAACTTTATTAGGGACTATCAGCAGTAGTAACTCCGGTTTCAAATCCCGACTTAGAAAAACAAGGCGAAGAATGAGCCGTAGTTTTTCTTAATCGGGGTCAGCAGCAGTTACGGCCTTTTGCAGTAGTGCAATGGCCACGCAGCTTGAAAACCGCCAACGCACCATTGCAGCTACAGCTGTCAGTCCGGCAGCCCATTTGCTGAAGAATTTATGATTGCTGATTTATGGATGTAGGATTTAATCTAAGATTGTTGATTTTTTGATCTGAGATATAAAGGTTTGGGCTTGCGATTGTTTAAACCTAACATTGAAAAGTGAGATTAGCCAACTCATTACCGATTATTCACTACTCATAAATCTTTCTTCCCGACGTCCCTTATTGCGTGAACACATTTTACACATTAAAAGAGCGACCGTTTCTCCATCCCAGCGGGATGACATGTTTATAGCACAAGAACAGCAACAAGGGTTTATGACCCCGAAGTGGGTCGAATGTTAATATTTAGGTACTACGAAAAAGTGTTTGATAAACGCACAAAGGGTTATTGTGTTTTTAATTTGGCTAAAACCGTTTCCTTATTCACACTAATCCGCCAGTTAAAACTGGCGGCTATTAACGACCAAACGTTATAACTTAAAAATATGCCTACACGATAGTCCAGAGAGAGAGGGAATGTCCTTTTTTGAGACACATCTATTAACCATTAACAATGAACTATTAACATTGTTGATTAGCAATATGCTGTTGAACGGAGCGTCGCAACAAAAGATCAATCAGGGATATGTAGCCGGTAACAAAAAATGAAAAGCGACCCCTTTTGAGGATCGCTTTTGCCGCAAATAAGCAGTTAGTAATGCGGAAAATATAAAAAAGTTTAGGTGTGTGTGACGGTGACTGTTTGTTATAGGGAACCGATTAGCCGGCAAATGCCCGACGATAACAAAGACAAAAAGCCTTTTGGTTTTGCTGCATAGTTTTGAAAAAAAATTTGGGGCAACACTAAAAATGTTGCCCCAAATACGTTAAAAATTACACAAATAGCTTAAAACCAACTACCTATAAATTTGTCGTTGACTTTATATTTTTCTGAATCTTTTTTCAGTTTTGCTGCACGACGCCTAACTTTTCCTTTATGACTGATCATTGACCAGATCATTAAAGGTATAAACAGGAAGATGGCCGGTGGAATTCCCAGGAAGGAAACCCATTTACCACCAAACTGGTTGCGCATGGGGCGACGTAACCTTTCGGCTATTAAATACATACTTGGCACCAATACCAGGGTCATAAAGAAAGCGAAAGCCAAACCAAAAATGATTGTCCAGGCCAGCGGTTTCCAGAAAGATGCATTATCGCCACCGAAGAAAATATGCGGATTTAAATCGGAGAACATGGTAACAAAGTTGATGTTAAAACCAACTGCCAATGGCACCAAGGCTAATATGGCGGCTAAGGCTGTCAACAATACCGGAATAATACGGGTTTTACCGGCTTCAATTACAGCTTCCATGGTTTTCATACCACGGCCACGTAACTCATCGGCAAACTCAATTACCAGGATACCGTTTTTAATTACGATACCGGCCAAACCAAGTATGCCCACACCTGTCATTACCACACTTACCTGCATACCAGTAATAGTATAACCTAATAACACCCCAATTACACTAAACACAATCTCGGTAAGAATGATAACTGATTTACTGATGGAGTTAAATTGTAATACTAGGATAAACAGGATAATTAACAATGCGGCAGCTAAAGCCAAACCAAGGAAGTTGGCCGTTTCGGCCATTTCTTCACCCTCACCGGTTTGTTTAACCGTTACACCCTGTGGCAATTGTTTGTAGTTGGCAATTACATTTGCTAACTCTGCATTTACCCCGGCTGCAGTATAACCTTGCGACTCTAATACATTTGACACCAACGTAATTACTCTTTTTTGATTTTTACGTTTTACACTTCCCAAAGTGGTGGTATAGTCAACATTAACCAGTGATGAAATAGGTACACTTTTAAAGGCCCCGGAAGACATATCCATAAACGCCACTTTCATATTCAACAGCTCAATTAAACTTTTGCGTTGTACTTCGTTATTACGTACCTGAATTTTATATTCATCTTCACCGTCTTTAATTTTACTGGCTTCATTACCAAACAATGCTGTACGTAACTGCATACCAACTTGTGCCGTGGATACACCTTCCGCTAAAGCTCTTTCCCGGTTAATAGTAATAGCTACTTCAGGGTTTTTTAAATCCACATCCATTTTCAACTCTTCTACACCCGGCGTACGTACACTGTCCAGATAGTTTTTAAGGTGTACAGCAGTTTTAATCAGTTTATCAAAATCTTCACTGGCAATTTCAATATTTACCGGCGGGCCGGTTGGGGGGCCACTGGCTTCCTGCGCTACCGAAAGCTCTACACCCGGTATACCTTTCATTGCCGCACGGATGCTATCCAAATAAGGTGCAGATGATTGGCCGTGACGTTTTTCGTAAGCCACAAACGAAACCTGAATACGTCCTAACTCCGGTCTTGTGCTACGGTCTCCCAAACTTGGGTCACTTGCACCTACTGCCACATTCGCAATTACACTTTCCACAATAGGGTTAAGTTTCCCATTTTTAGGATCCATATCCAACACCTTGTACACCCTGTTTTCTAAAATACGGGTAATACTATCAGTGTATTCTACACGAGTACCTGTTGGTAATTTTGCATAAACATAAATCTGATTAGGATCGCTGTTAGGGAAGGTTACTACCGATAAACCACGGGCACCAAACAAAAAGATAGATACAAAGAATAAACCTACCGCACCCAATAATAACCAAACAGGACGCCAGCCTTTTAAAGCCCAACGCAACAGGTCTTCATAGTGACCCATGATCCATGGTAAAGCTTTATTTTGGAAAGCATGAATCCAACCATCAAAGAAGTAACGGTTTAGTAAAATACATATCATGATAAAGATGATCAGGTTACCTACAAACGTATAACCCAATACATCAAATAAAATACCCACGGCAACAGGAATCCAGAAGCCCGCTTTTTTAAATATGGCCGACTTCTTTTCTTTTTCATGTTCTGCGTGATTCATAAAATCTACCGCAAAAACCGGGTTCATAATAAACGCCACAATCAACGATGCTGTTAAAGTAAATATCAACATTAGTGGCAGGGATATCATAAACTTACCAATAATACCCGGCCAGAATAATAAGGGGAAAAACGGAGCTAGTGTAGTAAGCGTACCCGCTAATACCGGATACCATACTTCCCCCGCTGCCATCATTGCAGCTTTTGTAGAACTTATTTTTCCTTTGCCCTCCACAAAAATCCTATGTGTATTTTCTATTACCACAATGGCATCATCTACAATTATACCCAGGCCAAATAGTAAGGCAAATAATACAATAAAGTTTAAAGTAATGGCCGAGCCCACTACAAATGTACCGGCAGGTAAAAACAGGAAGGCTACAAACATACTTAACGGTACACTCAATGCCACAAAGAAGGCATTGGTTACACCCATAAAGAACATCAGGATTAATAATACCAAAATAAAACCAATAACAATACTGTTTACCAACTCATCAAACGATGCACGGGTACTATTACTGCTATCACCTGTTATACGTACTTCTAACTGCGGAGGAAAAGTATTTGCTTTTAACTCTTCAGTAATACGTTTAACATCATCACTTGTCTCAATTAAGTTTTCGCCGCTACGTTTTATAATGTTTAGTGTAATTACATTTTTACCATCTAAACGGGCATAACTTTCCTGGTCTTTAATGGTATCTTTTATGGTTGCAATATCTTTTAAATAAATAGCAGCACCACGGGTATTACGCACAATTACCTGTTCAATATCGGCAGCAGTTTTAAACTGCCCTTTTATTTGCAGGTTACGTTGCATATTACCCACTTTAAATAACCCGCCACTCATATCCATATTTTCATATGCTATAGCGCTGGAAATATTATCAAACGTAATACCTGCGGCTTGCATACGGTAATTGTCAACATTTACCTGAAACTCCCTTTCCGGTGCTCCTACTAAATCTACACGGTTAATTTGTGGCAATTCTTCCAGCCTGTCTTTTAACTCATCAGCATATTTTTTTAATGTAGGGCCATCATAGTCGCCGCTTACATTTACATACATAATGGGCATTTCCGAAATGCTCATTTCCATGGCCGTAGGTACCTGTGTTAAATCGGTAGGCAAATCCTGCTTGGCTTTATCTATCGCATCTTTCACTTTTTGCAATGCCACATCTACTTTAACATTGGTGCCAAATTCTACAATAATGGCCGAAAAATCGTTAACCGATGTTGAAGTTACCTTAGTAATCTTAGCACCCGTAATGCCTTTAATTTGTTTCTCAATCGGCTGAGTAACTAAGTTTTCAATATCCTTGGGTGAGTTACCAAAATGTATGGTAGACACATAAATCTGCGGCATTACAACATCAGGAAACTGTTCCTTAGGTAATGTTACAAATTGAAATACACCAATTAATGTTACAATTAACATTAACAGGTATATGGAGGTTTTATTTTTTACCGACCAGGTGGTGGGCTTAAACTCCTTGAATTTTTCTGTAGAATTTTCAAGTGCTGACATAATGTTTTTTATTTGGCCTCCCCCAACCCCTCCGAGGGAGGGATTTTAGAGTTTGTTTGTTTTTTAACTTTCTAACTATTCTGTAGTTCTTAATTAGGTAGTCAACTGCATTACTACTATCATCGTCTGTTGTGTCACTCACTTCATCGTTCTGTAATTCTATTGAGCATTACCGTAAAGCCCTACTTCTTAATTCATTTTTTACTTGTTCAAGGTAATAACCTGGCCGTCATACACACTCTGAAAACCGTCAGTAATAAGTTGGTCACCTTGTGTTAAGCCTGTTTTTATTTCTATCAGGTCACCATATAATTTACCAATCTGTACTTCCTTTTTACGGGCAATCAGTTTACCATTTTCATTTACAGCAACTAACACAAACTTACCTTTATCGTCAGTTTGCAAAGTATTTAACGGAATAGATAACGCTGCGTTATTAGTATAATCCAATATCTGCACTTTTGCAATTTGGTTAGCTTTTAAAGCTTTATCCTGTGGCAATTGTGCTTCTATAAAAAAGGTTCTGCTAACAGGGTCGACCAATTTTGACACCACGTTAATTTTTGTAGTAACAACTTTATTATCCAGTTCCGGGAAAGTAACACGAATGGCCGCTCCCTCTTTAATGTTACTGATATAATTTTCAGGTACCTGTACTAATACTTTTAAGTTGTTTGTATTTACAATTCTTATTCCTGATTGTGGCATAGCAGCAGATTGTGGCGAAAAGAACTCACCCACTTTAACATTTACAACGTCAACCACACCACTCATTTCTGCATAAACATTAGCCTGTCCTGCCGCTTCACGTGCCAACTGAACATTTGCTTTAGCAGCATTCAATTGTGCCTGCGCTCCTTCGGCGTTTGTTTTTGCCTGCAAAACCTGCACCTCGGTACCAATATTATTTTTCCAAAGATTCTGTGTACGCTCATATACACTTTGCGTTAACTTAACCTGTGCTTCCAGTCCAGCAATTTGCGTTTCGGCAGCAGCCAATTGTTGAGATGCTATCGCATTATCTAAACGCAATATTAACTGGCCTTTGCTTACTGCCTGTCCTTGTTTAACATTTATAGAACGTACTACACCACCCTGTCCTCTAGGATTTACCATCGCTACATTCACCGCATCAACCTTTCCTTGCAGGTCAACAAAGTGTGAAAACGAATCGGTACCAATAGCAGTAACGCTTACCAGTTTTGCATTGGCATTAGCTGCTGCCGGATCCAGTTTTGCAATCTCGTCTTCCAATTTAGTAATCTTGCCGTTTAAATCAGCTTGTTCTTTTTTAAGTTTCTCCAATTCTACTTTTTTGTCGCCTAAAGCACCTTTATCATCTTTACTGCTTCCGCCGCAAGCCGCAAATACCAATACGGTTGCTAATGCAGTTGTTAGTTTTAATATATTTTTCATATTGTTCTTTTATTTAGTTGGTTTCTGTGTTTATTATTTTAAAGTTTGCCTGTTGCTTTCAGGTAATCTACTTTAGCAATAGTTGCATTGTACATGGCATTAATGTAATTTGTCTGAGCAGTTTTTAAATCCGTTTGCGCTGTATTAATTTCAGTCTGGCTACCTGTGCCCACTTCATATTTCTTTTTGGTTTGCTGAAAAACTTCATCGGCCAATGCCATGTTTTGCTTTTGATAATCCAGACTGTTTATTGCCGTTATATAGTTATTACGGGCCGTAGATATTTCATTATCAATATTTAATTTTAAAGCCTCTGCCTGGTTTTTTGTTTTTTGCAAAGCAATACGAGCCTGAGAAATTCTGGCATTTGTTGCAAAACCATTAAAAATCGGAATATTTAAACTCAATGTTATAGCTGAAATATCAAACCAATCTTCGCCGGATTTAAAGAAATTAAACTCGTTACGTTGTGCATTTTTATTGTAATAACCATTTAAGGCTAAGGTGGGCACTTTACTTAATTTATATCGTTGAATATCGTACTCGTTTAGTTTAATTCCCAATTGAGCATATTGGTATTCTTTACGCTGGCTGTAATCAAATACCGAAGCCGATAAAACGTCCTGTCTTATAACATCCGCATTAATTTCATCCGTTAGTAATAAAGAGTCATTTAATGGCATTCCCATTAAAACCTTCAAACCCAGATAACCATTTGCCACTTGTGTAAGTACATTTGTTTTCTCTGTTTCTAAATTAGCAAGTTGCACAGAAACTTTGTTAATATCCAGTTTTTCAGCAAAACCGTTATCGTACATTATTTTAGTATCGTGCTTTAATTTGTTCAACAGGCTGATATTACTATCCAAAAGCTCAATCTGGGTTTTACTTACTACCAACTGATAGTAAATTTTATATACATTAGCTTTGATAGCCTCTTCTGTTACCTCTACATTTTTTTGCGCAAAATCAATTAATGTTTTACGAGCTTGTAAACCTGTAAACACCTGACCATCAAATAAAAGCTGATTAGCATTTAATCCGTATGTAGCCCCATATTTTACACCAAATGCAAGTTTTTCAAATGTTCCGGGTGTACCGCCAAACATTTCGGCTGGTGCTAACATTACAGGTAGTTTTGCATTATAAACGATCGATCCCGATCCTGAAATTTGAGGATATGCATTACCGGTAACTTCTCTGTTTACCTGTACTTGATTTTGAACATCTAATAAAGCGTTTTTTACCTGCACATTATTTTTACTGGCATAGGCAACTGCCTGCGCTACGGTAAATTGGTGTATTTTTTGGTCTACAGGAACAACTTGTGCCTGTATAAATAATGGCAGGCTTAACAGGGTAAGTACCCACCATTGTTTTCTAGTTGGTTTCATGTATTTGTTTGGTTTTCGTCTGTTTGCTATATTTTTCTACTAATTTTTGTCCTTTGGGTGTAATAAGACCATATAAAAAGTTCATGGTCATTTCGGTTAATACATCAGCTATATTAAATTTATCGGCTGGAAATAAATGTTGGTCAAATAATAAAAACACTGAGGCCAACCGGAATTTGGAAAGAATATGCGTGTCTATATCCGTTCTATACAAACCCTGTTCAATTCCTTCCTCCAGGTTTTGTTTGATAATACCGTATAAAAAATTTTCCTGATGATCTCGTAGCTTTTTAAAAGCCCGTGGATGGTACTTCTGCATATCATAAATAATGGACGGATTCATTACCCGTAACATATCCTGTACCATTTCTACAGCCAGATAAATTTCATGTACCGGATTTTCGCATTTTTCTTTATGACTGATACATTCATCTTTGCTACAGTTAATTTCTGTATCAATTACACCTTGCACTAGGGCATCTTTATCGGTATAAAACTGGTAAATTGTTTTTTTGCTCATGCCCAGTTGCGAGGCAATCTCGTCCATACTTACACTACGGATACCGTAACGTAAAAAAAGTTCATGCGCTTTTTGTAATATTCTATCTTGCGGTTCCAAATTGAATTGAGACGTTTATTTTGACAAGTTTCCTGAAATTGGACGCAAAACTATGGAAACTCAAAACGTTGCCCAAGTTTCCATCAAGATATTTTACCGTTTATCCGAAATAAGTGGAAACGAGAGGTAGCATGCATAATTTTTTGATTGCTGATTTTGAGAAATGACCGTTATATGGCTTATTTCCAAGAAGCTTAAACTATAAAACCTTACACCGAGCTTCGCTACTTCCTTTTCGGGAATCTACTAAAGGAGAAATAGTAACACCCCATACAAATACGGGGTACCGCACATTGCCCAATAGCATTACTGCAGTTGAAGAGTGCGACGCAAGTAAAGCTCAATCAGGGGTGGGATGATGGTAACAAAAAAACAACTACGTGTTATTAGGCGGCCTGATGCTGATATCGGTACTACCCCCAGCGATTTCCATACCCAAATCATGCACCAATTGTAAAACACGCAGGTTTACCTGTTGTTTCAGGTTATTAAAATCTGTCATGGTAATAGGTCCGGTGTAGTACTCTACTGCAACCATGTATGAAGAAGGCGTGATATCGGTTAGATAGGCCGAAGCATTTTGCACATCATCATGCTTGATAATATTTCTCACCTCAGCAACAAATTTATCTAACTGTTCAGCTTTGGCAGATAAACCTATTTCCAATTTTAAATCAGCCCGACGCTGGGTACGCATGGAAAGGTTATCGATAATAGTATCGACCATTTGTTTGTTCGGCACCGTAATGAATGTTTTTTGATCGGTACGTATACGTACACTCCGCAAGCCAATTTTTTCGACCGTGCCAGTAAAGGTGTTTACTTTTACCACATCTCCAACATGGAAGGGTTTATCGAAGAAAATAATAAAAGAAGCGATAAGGTTTTCCAGGCTTTCACGCAAAGCTAATGCCACAGCAGCACCTACGATGCTAAGTCCGGTAAGGAGATTACTTATCTGGTAACCGAAAGCATATTTCAAAATCATTAATAAGCCTACCAAACCGATAAGTACCCTAAAGAATTCTTTAAAAAATATAATCAATTGATCATCCGTAGGATCTACTGTGCGTTCGGCTTTACGGTGTAATATGAGTGCCACAAAATTTACGATGCTGATGATTAACCTGAAGAAAGAAATGATTAATATAATGGTGCCCAGTGTGTCCAGTAAGCCATGAAAATCTATACGGTAAATTTTGAAATTTAGAAAAGACGGATAGGTTAGTTTATCCAGACTTACAATAGTAACAAACAAAAATAAAAATATGCTTAATGGCTTTGCCACTAATGAGCGGAAGGATGCTTTATCTACATCTTTCCATACCTGGTGTATTACTAAAAATAACAGATCGGCTACATAGTGTGCTACATATTTTTTTATAGCCAGCATAACCAGTATTACTGCTATAACAATGATATAAGACTGTACTGTATTTTCAAACCAAACCTGGTTCAGAAAGTCGTTCATGTGACACTATTTATTAAAAATCACTAAAAGTTTAAATGAAATAATGGTGTTTTATCTGAAGCCGTAAACATTAATTCCTTTGTCGTTTAATACGTATAAACGGTTGGCTGTAAAATACACTTTTTTAGCACCGGTTATTGCGGCCGGTATAGGCCATTTATCGTAACGGAAAGTTGTAATGTTATAGCGGTAAATAAACGCATCATCTATGCCAAAGATGTATTTACCTACAATTTTTACATGTTGCCACTTGGTAATCAGAATTTTATTTTTTAGTGCACCATAATAGTCAAACACAAAAAAACCCTGAATGGAGTCGTAGAGATAAACCAGTTTGTCCTGATCGAATATATTTTGTGGTTGAACGGTATTATTAAACAGTACCCTGAAATCGGGTGTTTCCTGTAATACTTTACCCTCATCATCAATCTTCTTCAGTTTATTCTGCACTTCATCGTACAGCCATATTTTACTATCGTAAGAAAGTGCTACAGTGCCGGCTTGTAAAATATCGGAACGCCTTAAATCAATTGCGGTACGCATGTTTAACAACCTGTCCAATACAACTACAGTTGAAAAGTCGCGGTAGTACAACAAAATTTTAAGCGGATTGGATACATCAACCAAGGTAGCCTCGCCGTATTTTTTTACATTGTTAAATACAGCTACGGAATCGCCTTTTTCGTTTATTTTTTTTAACTGGCCATTGCCACTTAAAATATACATCTGCTCCAGGTTATCTACCGCAAAGGAGGAAATATTTCCCGAAATGCTTTTTTGTAATGTAAATAAACTATCATCCTGCGCCCTGGCAGTAACAGCCATGCCGGTTATAAACAAAAGGGTTAAAAAGCTATACCTGATTTTTTTAAACATTACTATCAATATGATGGTAGATGATTTTATGCTCCATATTGTTGTATGATAACAATTCAAATTTTTCACCGTCAAAAACAGCATAGGTAAAATACCTTATCCAATCACCCAGGTTAATATAGGTACTATCCTGCTTCAGTTGGTAATATATAGGTAGATGACGGTGACCAAATACAAAGTAATCGTAGTGTTTTTGGGTTAGCTTGTAATGGCAGTATTGCACCAGCCATTCTTTATCGCCACCTAAAAACACCTCTTCCACCGTACCGGTTTGAGCCCTGCTACGGCGGCTCATATAGTTAGCCACCCCCATACCAATAGCTGGCGGTAAAATACCAAACAACCATTGGCAAACCGGATTTCGAAATACTTTCTTTAATCGTTTGTAGCCATGATCGCCGGGACCAAGACCATCGCCGTGTCCTATAAGCATTTTTTTGCCGTGGAATGTAAACTCAACCGGATCGAAGTAAACTTTAATGTTTAGTTCTTCGGTTAAATAATCCTTCATCCACATATCATGATTGCCTACAAAAAAATGAACGGGAATACCACTGTCGGTAATTTCGGCCAGGGTACCCAGTATGCGTACAAACCCTTTTGGTACCACCTTACGGTACTCGTACCAAAAATCGAACATATCGCCTACTATAAATATTTCGGATGCGTCGGCTTGTATTTCACGCAAAAATTTAACCAACATTTTTTCACGCTGCAAACTTGCTGCGTGATTGGGAGCACCTAAATGAAAATCGGAAAGAAAATATATTTTTTTACCTGTTGACAAGTGAGGATAATTAGTTAATTTGAAAATTTGCCAATTAGCGTTTGTAATGAATATTTTTAAATTAATAGGTAATAATTTCGGACTGACCAATTACACAGTACACTTGCACGACCTGTCCCGCTTTACGGGAATGCCCAATAAAATTACTGAACGATGCAGTGAGATAGTCTTTAATTCATTTCC
>DHEF01000041.1:34496-39060 GCA_002399735.1 Chitinophagaceae bacterium UBA4857 | reverse complement strand
AACAGACGATGATAGTAGCACTAAAGCTCGTCAACAAAAAATCATCCGTTTTTTTCACGTAGGTATGCCAACACATCGCCTGAATGAATAACCGGCTTGTTACTTACATCGCCATTGAACCAGTAAATAATGGCACTTACTGTTTCGTTGTTTACATTCACCGGCACCATATCACGACGATATAACGCCACTTCTCCAACCTCGGGCACGGCACCTTCATAATCGTCTAACTGGCCAATGGCCCACGAAAGCTCGGCCGGATTTTTAACCACGTATAATTCGCCTTTGATAAACGCATTTCCATCAGTTGCAGGAACGGCAGCGGGATATTCGCCCATATCAACCAATATACCAGGTACCGAAGTGGGCCCCACCAGTGTAAAGTAGCGACTGATATATTCGTATGCCGGACTTTTAAAACCGCTTAACAAAGAACCGTAAACAAATAAATAAGGTGTTTTCATTTTTCAATATTTATTAAACATGAAGCCATTTATTTGTAACAGTCTTTCAAATGGCATAAAAAAAATCGTTAAGCGTCTACTAAAAAAACATACACTTCACGTGGACCGTGTATACCCACCACCAATGTTTTTTCAATATCAGCAGTACGGCTTGGACCTGTAGCAAATGTAATTAATGACGGTAACTTATCCTGATATTTATCTTTAATTAGCGTTAACGCATCCTTAACATCGGTAACTAATTGGTGGGTGTAAGCAATACAAATATGCACCGGCGCATACACACTTGTATTACGTCCACTTCCCTGCCCCGCACTTAGTACAATACTGCCGGTACGTGCCACCAGGTATTCGCACCCTGTAATGGCCACATCGCAATTATTTAATTCAGTCTGTACCAGTTTATCGCCAAGGATGGTTGTAAACTGATGCTGCAATAAAGGCTCTATGCAATAAATTTTTTGCCAGTCCTGCTGTTGTATTAAAACCTGTAACTGATTAATGAGTTCATTATGATTAATACAATACACAAACCGGCCCTGTAGTTTTGTAAACTGTTCGGCAAACTCAATTTCGTTTTCCTGCTGTGGTGCTTTGTACACAGAGGCATTACCCTCGCTGGCCGGAAAAGGAATGGGTGTGGGATGGCTTAACGCCTCCCTTATTTTTTTAAGAATATTTTCTTTGGCCGGCGATATACTCATGCTTTGCTAAAAATATAGCCGCTAAGATACTGAGTTTTTAAACAATGGACAATGAACAAGTGACAGGCGACAATTGGCTAAACGCTTAATGCAGAAAGCTTAAAGCTAAATGCCAATTAACAATCACTATTCATAACTCATCATTTATAATTCATCATTCTTAGCTTTCACCACTACTTTTGGCGGCATTAATTTGTAAATAACCGGAGTTACAATACGTGATAATAAGGTTGAACTGATTAAACCACCAATCATAACTATTGCCAATGGCGATATTAACGGATTACTGGACAAGGCAATGGGCAGTAATCCACCAATAGCTGTAAAGGTTGTTAATATAATAGGTAAAAATCTTTTTTCCCCGGCTTCTTCAATGGCTTGTAGTAAGTCCATGCCTTCTTCCCGCAGTTGATTGGTAAAGTCAACCAATAAAATGGTGTTTTTAACCTCGATACCGGCCAATGCCACAATACCAATTGTTGCTACAAACGATAAGGAGTTGCCGGTTACCAATAAAGCCAATACCGCACCCACAATACCTAAAGGAATAACCGATAAAACAATCAAGGTACTTTTAAACGTACGAAACTGTAATACCAATACCGCAATAAACATAAATACCGTTACCAATATAATACTGCCAAAACCATCGAAGGATTCGCTCTTGCCTTCTACCTCGCCACCCATCGCATAGGTATAACCGGCAGGTAGTGGTGTAGCATCCATTTGTTTAATTACATTATTAATAACAGCATCGTTTAAAAAACCTTTGCGTACAAACGCATTTACGGTTACGGTGCGGGTTTTATTAAAGTGGTTAATACTTTGTGGTGAAGTTTCAAAACCAATAGTGGCCAGTTGCGCCAACGGTATAGATTTGCCTTCGTTGGTATTTACAAAAATATTATCAAAAACCGTTAAATCGGGGTACGAAGCCCTTGGGGTAGTAAGCATAATACTGTAATCATCGCCGTCTGCATTGGGATTGGTAAAATTACCAACCGGCAACCCCGCAACCGCCATGCGCACTGTACGACCAATATTAACTGTAGGCACTCCCAACTGTTGCGCTTTTTGTTTGTTAACATTAATGCGTATATCCGATTTTAAATTACGCACCGGATTATTTACATAAATAGTCCCTTCGGTTTTCTTCAGCATTTCCTCCACACCTGCAGCCAGCTTACGCAAAGTATCCAGGTTATCGCCTAACAACCTTACTTCCACCGGCGATATCATTGGTTGGCCTTGCTCAAAGTTTTTCACTTCAACTTTCGCACCGGGATAAGGTGTCCATTTGTTACGCAGGCTTTCAATGATTTCTACTTTTCTGGATGGCTTAATATGCGGTTGTAGTTGTACAAAAATTTCCGAAAAATCGCTGCGTTCGTTTTGCTGGTTTACATTATAATAAATACGCGGATTACCCTTGCCTACATTGGCCGCAAAGTATTGTACTTCGGGAATCTTTTTCAATTCCTTTTCAATTTGCCGGGTAACAGAATCGGTATAAAATATATTGGATTGTAACGGGGCAGAAACATTAATTAAAAACTGGGGTTTTTCCGATGAAGGAAACAAACTGGTACCAATTACCGGAATTAATAATAAAGAGCCAATAAAAACCAAGGTAGCAATTACTAATGTTACAACAGGGTGCTTCAATGCTTTATCTAACAATACGGAGTATGTACCATGAATAGCTTTTTGCAGGTACTTTAAAAATATATTACCATGCTCACTCGCACTTGGTTTTAATAAAATACTGGATAAAAACGGAACAATGGTTAGCGCCACAATCATAGAACCGAAAATGGTACTGATAACCGATACCGGCAAACTACGGATAAACTCTCCCGATGCTTCGGGCATAAAGGCCAAGGGCATAAAGGCAATAATCAAAGTGGCTGTACAACCTATTACAGCTTTACCAATCTGGTTCGTAGCTTTTATAGTTGCCTGAAAACGCGAATGCCCATCCCTCATCCATCGCTCAATATTTTCAACCACTACAATGCTATCATCTACCAATAGACCCAGGGCAACCACTAAACCTACGATACTTAACTGGTTTAAATTATAACCGAATAAGTTTAACAGTATTACACCTATCCCTAACGATAATGGAATAGAAATCATGACCACTAAGGACGCTCTTGTACCTAATGGCAATAGGGTAATTAATACCAAGCCAATCGCAATTAAAAAATCAACACCCAAACTGCTTAACCTGTTTGTTACCTGTGCGGCCTGATCAAAATGTAATTGTAAATCTATATTAGCCGGTAATGTTTTTTTAAAGTTTTCTATTATCGGCAAATAAGCATCCTGCGCTTTGGTAATATTCTCGCCACTTTTTAATGCTGCAATAACAAACACAGCACGGTGTCCGTTTAATCGGGTAATATGTGTTTCAGCAGCATAATCAAAATATACATCAGCAATGTCTTTTAAAAATATGGTGCCGTCGTTTCTGCTCACAACCACCGTATTTTTTATTTCGTCAATATTCTGGTAACTACTATTGGTTTTAATATTAAAACTTTTGTTGCCTTCATTAATATTCCCCCCGGGTATATTGGCAATTTCGCTTTGCAAGGCTTGTGCAACCAGCGGAACGGGAATATGTAATTGCGCCATTTTATCCAACTGCATATTTACCCGCACAATTCTATCCGGCAAGCCCTGTACATCTACATTTTTTAATGAGGTAACTTTTTCTAATGCGGTCTGTAATTTATCGCTGGCAGCGGTTAATTTATCTCTGGATGCGTTTTCAGATATCAACGCAATCTGAAGAATATTTACATTGGATGGATCAATCTTTTGTACTTCAATATTGTAAATATCCTGCGGCAACTGGCTGCGTAAACTATTTACTTCCCGTACCAGCTCCTGGTACTTATCATCTACTTTTACATTGTACCTGTACTCCACTGCCAATACCGCCAAACCATCATGAATACTGGTTTTTATGCGTTTAATATTTTCCAGTCCGTAAATATTTTTCTCCAAAGGTTTTACAACCAGTTCTTCCATATCCTTGGGACTGGTACCCGGATAAACCACTACCACAGGAAAAATAGGGGCATTTAATTCAGGGTCTTCCGAACGGGGCATACCCAGTAAGGTAGCTACACCCACTGCCACTACCATCAACACCATTATCAGTGTAAACTGGTTATTCTTTATTGCGTATTCAGATATTTTCATGATACAAACATGAGGTTTGAGGTTTCTGAATGAAACTGTTTTTTATTTTTTTGTTACCAGCGTCCCTCCCTTGATTGGACTTTTGTTGCGTCGCACACTTGTGCACCTGTAAAATCACTCAGCATTTTGCAAGGTGCACCCCGATTCATCGGCGGTACTGCATCAACGCGAAGCATCAATGAG
>DHEF01000041.1:26526-34396 GCA_002399735.1 Chitinophagaceae bacterium UBA4857 | reverse complement strand
TCAATGAGGCTAATCCAATAACTAATATCGAATTAATTTTATTGGGCATTATGTAAGTTTCCTACTTTACGGGAAACTTTCATTGGCACATTTCCAAATTATCAAATTTCCAAATTGCTTTAGTGTAACACTTTAATCTTTGAGTCTTCGTTCAGGTAAGCGCTACCCGATACAATAAGATGTTTTACATTTTCCAGACCGGTATTAATGATTACATTACCATTCGTCACATTGCTTATCTGCACACTAATTTTTTGTACGGTACTGTCATCGTTTGTAACAAATACATAGCCCGTATTTTTATCACTATCCAGTAGTGCGTCGTAAGGTATTGCCCAAGCCTGTGTCGTACGAGAGGGTGTAATGATTGCCTTACCAAATAAACCGGCTGCCATTCCTTTTTTATCGCCATCAGTAATCTGCAGGTGAATAATAAATGTGCCGCTCATAGGGTCAATACCTTCCGATTTTTTTATCACCTTTGCAGCAAACGTCTTTCCTTCTAATGCGTCTGTCGTTATTATGGCTTTATCACCTATTGCAACGGCCGACCATTGTTTATCGCTTACACCCGCTTTTAATATCCAGTTGCCATTTGCTGCACCATTTATTTGCAACACCGGTGTACCGGGACCGGTAATTTGCCCCTCTTGCGCAAACCTGCGTAAAACATAACCGGATTGTGTAGCTCTTATTTCTGAATTATTCTGGTTAAACCCTGCACTTATATATTGCTGACGGGCAATATCCAATGCCGTTTTTGCATTCTGCATCTGTTCCAATGTAGCCACACTATCTTTATATAAATTAACCGCCCTTTCATAATCACGCTGGGCTTTTGCATAACCTAAAGACGCCTGTTGCGACATAGCATTTATTTCCGTTAAATCAACGGTAGCCAATAGCTGACCTTTTTTTACGGCATCACCTACATCAACATAAATTTTTCTGATGATACCACCATTTTTAAATGACAGGTTGGTTTCATCATCCGTAGTAAACTGCCCCGAAGCATTTATAGTTTGCTGTAATGAATCCATTTGTAAGGACATTACGTTAACCGGAATAATATCATCCGTTACGGCTTCTTCCTGTTTTTTATCCTTACAGGCGATTAATGTGGTTATACTAAAAAATGCAACTAGCAACGAATTTTTGTTGTACATATTAGTTGGTTTTTAGGGGTATTATTGCTGTTTCTCTTTCTAAAGTAGCGGCAGCAATTAAAACTTTATATTGTTGAATATTATTAGCGAGTTGTGCTTGGGTGTATTGTCCGCGGGCATCTACCGTTTCTATAAATGTGTTCGTACCTTCTTTGTAACCACGGTCAATTAGGCGTTGGTAAGCGGCGGCGGCATCCAGTTGTTTGGTAGTAGCCGTATAGGTTTGCCAGGCTGCCAGCAAATTGTTTTTTGCCATATTACCCGCTAGTTGCAACTGTTCCTGTACCTGTACTTTATTAATTTTTGCATTGGCCACATCTAACTGGGCTTGTCTAATTTTATTCTTGGTTCTATAGCCCGTAAAAATGGGTACGTCTAATTGCAAGCCCAACATATAATAACGCGACTGACTGTTAAACTTAAAATTCTCTGCTTGTGAGCCTAAATCTAAAAAGCTGTTTAATTTAGGAGCGTTGGCACTTTTATTCATGGCCACTGCTGTTTCGTTTAACTGTACCATTTTATCCAGCAGTGTTACTTCTTCCCTGTTGTTACTGTTATATTCTTTTAATAATAATCCACCTGCTGCTTCTATATTTTCTGTAGTAGGGTATTCAACAATGATGCTCTCTTTTAAAGATCTGTTAAGCAAAAAATTAAAATACATCATGGCGTTATTCACTTGCTGTTCTGCGGTATTCATTTGTGCTTTAATATTTTCTATCTCACTGTCAGAACGCAATAAATAAGCATGTAAACCTTTGCCATTATCTAATAATTTCTGGTTTACTCTTTTTCCTTCCATTGCTACTTCTAATACCTGCTTGTAAATACTAACTGCTTGTAAAGCTGTCAGGTAATTATAGTAAGCCTCTTTTACATTTTTAATCAGCTCACGTTTGTACACATCAATATCCAGTTCACTTAAAGCTATTTGCTGGTTGGCTATTTTTTTATTGTAATAAATGTCCTGGTTATACAAGGGCATGGTGGTACGCAGCTTTGCATCGTAAAAATTCTGGGGTAAAAAATTTACCTGCTGGTTTTTAAGCTGAGGAAAATTGTTACTGCCGGTTAATTGATTTAATGTGCCATAAACGCCATTTAATAAATCACCCAACGGAAGGCTTATATCACGACCACCATCGGCATGTTGATAACCAAACTGAAAACCAACATTGGGGTAGTAATAACTTTTGGCAATGGTTAAAGCAAGGGTTGCTTTTTCGAGTGAGATATTTTTTTGTTGTAACACCCTGTTATTTACCAGAGCGCTATCAACATAAACATTCAGGCTGTTTTGTGCCTGTAATGTTATTGCTCCCAACAGGAGCAACAACAAGGTTTTGGTTTTACTTATAAATACCGTTATCATTATTTACAGTGTTAAGTAAAATGAAAAAAATTATTTAATTCTTTCTAACATTACCATAAAAGTATTATAGGATTGTTTCACAATATCTTCCATTTGTTGCAAGGAAGGTTCGTGACTACTCATATGATCAATATGTCCGTGTAACTTTAATGTGCATAACCCATGTAATGTGCTCCAGGCTATCATTGAAACCGCAGTAGTATCCAAATTTTTAAAATAACCGGCTTGCTGACAGGCTGAAACGTTGTATAATAATGCTTGAAAAGCTTGTTCCCCTTCCTCCCAGTTTTCGTACACACAGCTCCCTTTCAAATGAGCAATAGGCTCTTTTAAAACAAACATTAACTCGTAAAAGTCACTGTTTTCAAGGGCAAAGCGTAGGTATATTTCGCCCATGGCTTTTAAACGCTCAAAGGGGTCTTTTACAAATTGCAATACACCAAACTGCGTCGCCAATAACTTAAATCCTTCCACATGTAGCGCATGGGCAATCTCAGCTTTGTCTTTATAGTACAGATAAATAGTGGTAGGACTAAACTCAATTTCTGCGGCAATTTTTCTAATGGAAGTAGCATCGTAGCCTTCAGATAAGAAAAGCTTTTTTGCTGCGTCCAGAATACTCTGGCGCAAATTTTCTTTATGCTTTTCTTTTCTTTCTTTTATTCCCATTTTTTTAATTACGCAGCAAATATAGTTAACACTGTTAACTTATGCAATATATTTTATGATTTTATTTTTAAATATGTTCCGAGCATGGCTATTCAACTATAAAGCCACTTTGCGCTTGCATATTTTTTCGTTCTTCCGGTGACATTTTTTCCATGATTACACGGAGTGTATAACCTCCACGCATTTTATTGTTGCTCAAATACATCCAATCGCTGATATTGTTATTATTAACGGTAACTGTATCGCCAAAACTAACCTGTGTAATAACGTTGGGAACATTATTTACAATGCCGGTATATATATTGTTTTTCAAAGTAACCTTGTTAAGCCAAATATGTTCGCCATAACCATCTGGCGCGTCGTACCTGACTTTTAAGGAAAAAGCTTCCATGCTATCGGCACCACTTTTTAATGCTGCATTAAACAAGTGCAGTGTTTTGTTAGCGGTAGCTATTGCCTCGTTCATGGCTTTATCATCCTCTCCTACTTCATAAATATCCGGTTCTTCTTCCCGTTCAACTACTTTCATGCCTTTATCGTTATTACAGGCAATAAATAAAGTACTAATGAATAGTACAGCCATCATCATTTTGGAATACATAAAAGTAGATTATACAGTTTGCGAATAAATATACCGGGTCTTAAAAGTTACGGTGTTCCTTTACCCAAGTGGTAATGTAACCAGTAATATCGGCAGTAGTAGTGCCGGGAGGAAATAAACGACCTACACCCATTTGTTGTAGCTGCAACATATCATCTTCAGGAATAATGCCTCCGCCCGTAAGCAAAACATCATTCATGTTTTTTGCTTTCATCAACTCAATTATTTTTGGGAAAACTGTCATGTGTGCGCCGGACAAAATACTCACCCCAATAGCATCCACATCTTCCTGTAAGGCAGCATTCACCACCATTTCGGGGGTTTGGCGTAACCCTGTATAAATTACTTCCATACCGGCATCACGTAAAGCAGTTGCTATTACCTTGGCACCTCTGTCGTGCCCGTCTAATCCAACTTTTGCCACTAAAACTCTTACCGGTCTGTTCATGTACTTTATTTATACTAACAAATGTAAGGTTTTTGAAATTTAGAATTACCTCCTGGCAAATCATAGATAAAAGTATAATTCAAAAGCCCACAGTTTGTACTGTGGGCTTTTGAATTATATTTCCATTCTGTTGTAACCGCCAACATAACATGATGCTGATTAGCGATATGCTGTTGAACGGAGCGTCGCAAGGGACGATCCATCAGGGAACTGTAGCCGGTCAACAAAAAATTAAACAGCTAACAAACCTAATGTATGTTGCATACGTTTAATCGTCTCCTGTTTGCCTAACATTTGTGCAATGTCAAACACATGCGGACCAAACTTGCCGCCCACCAACATAATGCGCAGTGGCAACATTACATCGCCTGGTTTTAATTGTGCAGCGGCTGCCATGTCTTTAAATTTTTGTTCCAACGCAGCAGCATCCCAATTTTCTGTTTGTTCAAACTGTGTAATGACATGCGTAAAAAATTGTTGCTTGGCGTCGTTCCATTTTGGTTGTATTGATGCAGTATCAATATTGGCAGGCTGCTGGAAAAAGAAACCGGCTTGCTGCACAAAATCGGTTAGCAAAATGCAACGGTCTTTAACGGCATTAATCACCTGCTTGGCTGCGGCATCATCAATAACCACAATATGGTTATCGGACAATATATTTTTTACGGCAGGTAACAAATTACTTGCATCGGTGCATTTAATCCATTCGGCATTAAACCATTTTGCTTTTTCATAATCGAATTTTGCGCCTCCACTATGTACTCTTTCCATAGAAAAGGCGTTGATTAATTCTTCTTTTGAAAACAGTTCCTGCTGTGTACCATCGTTCCAACCCAATAAAGCCAACAGGTTAATAAAGGCTTCGGGCAAAAACCCTTTTTCAGAAAAACCTTCGGTTAGTTCATTGGTTTTAGGATCGGTCCAATTCATAGCAAAAACCGGGAAACCATATTTGGCTCCGTCACGTTTGCTTAACTTACCGTTAGGGCCTAATATCAAAGGCAGGTGTGCCCATAAAGGCATTTCATCCAATCCGAAAAGATATTGCCATAACAATACATGTACCGGCGCACTTGGTAACCACTCTTCGCCACGAAACGCATGGGTTATTTTCATTAAATAATCATCCACCACTACCGCCAGGTGATAAGTAGGCATACCGTCGGCTTTCAGCAACACCTTATCATCTACTAACGATGTATTAAAACTTACTTCGCCACGAATCATATCGCTAAAGCTTACTGTTTCATCATCGGGCATTTTAATACGTACCACATATGGTGTACCATTATCGATTAACTCTTTCACCTCCTGTTGCGACAATACCAAAGAATTGCGCATTTTTAAACGCACATTTCTATCATACTGGGGTGATGGATTTTGCTCGGTTTTATATTGGTTACGCATTTGTTCTAATTCCTCCGTTGTATCAAATGCATAGTAAGCGTGACCATCATTTACCAGTGTATCCGCATAACGTTGGTAAATACCGGCTTGCTTGCGTTCGCTTTGGCGGTAAGGTCCATAAGCACCGGGGTTCAGCGGGCTTTCATCAGGTGTTAAACCCGCCCATTCTAAACACTTAAAAATATATTCTTCTGCGCCGGCCACATAACGACTTTGGTCGGTATCCTCAATACGTAAAATAAAATCGCCATTATGTTTTTTGGCAAACAAATAATTGTATAAAACGGTTCTTACACCTCCTAAATGCAAACCACCCGTTGGTGATGGCGCAAAACGTACTCGTACTTTTTTACTCATAGGCGCAAAGTTAATACTTAGTATTTAGTATAAAGTATTGTGTATTCTGATTACAGTAAATACTACTCTATCTTTGCCGGCAATGAAAAAATATTTTATAAAAACACCCTGGTGGTTAAAAAAAATATATAGCCGGTATACCTGGAGTTTACCAACATCGGAAAAAATATTGTATTTAACTTTTGATGATGGACCACACCCCACTGTTACACCATTTGTATTGGATACATTGCAGCAATACAATGCCCAGGCAACTTTTTTTTGTATTGGTAAAAACGTAGTCGAGCAACACGACGTATACAAACGTATATTAACCGAAGGCCATGCCGTAGGTAATCATACACAAAATCATCTAAATGGCTGGAAGACGGATGACAAACTTTATATTGATAATATTGTTGAAGCTGCTAAATGGATTGATTCATCTTTATTCAGACCGCCATACGGACGCATCACAAATTTTCAGGCAAAAAATTTGCAACAGATTTCGCTAAACAACAGTGCACATAAAACAAACATAATTATGTGGGATGTCTTATCCGCAGATTTTGATACTACTATTAGCGGTGAAGACTGTTTAAAAAATGTATTAGGGAAAGCCGTTAATGGTTCGATAATTGTATTTCACGATAGTGAAAAAGCATTTCCACGATTGCAATTTGCGCTACCAAAAACACTAGCGTATTTTCAGAACCTTGGTTATAGTTTTAAAAAGATTGCTCAATTATCGTAAAACTACGATACCCGAAACCCTTTGTAAAACGCAAACGTATGTGTTATAAAAAAATTAGGGCCGGGGTAGAAACCCTGGCCCGTTTTTAATCCGTACCCTATGAAAACTGGATTAAAGGTATAATAAATTTTAAATTATGCAAACAATTTTCAACTTTATTGACAAATTTGGGTTGTATAATAAAATAGTAAAAACACGATAGAACCTCATGTTTATTGATACTCATGCTCATATCTACGCCAATACCTTTATCGGCGATCAAAAAAATATGTTAGAAAGAGCACAGGCCGATGGAATAACTTCAATAATGATGCCCGCTATAGATAGCGAGACCCATCAGGCTATGCTGGATACTGAAACCAACTACCCTTGGTGTTTAAGTATGATGGGCATTCATCCTTGCTCCATTAACGAGCACTACGAACAGGAATTAAAAATTGCCGAAGCACATTTACAACAAAGACCCTTCATTGCTATTGGAGAAACGGGTTTAGATTTTCACTGGGACCTTACCCATAAGGAGCAGCAGTACATTGCATTTCGTAAACAAATTGAGTGGGCACTACATTATAATATACCCGTTGTAATACATTCCCGCAACGCCAACGATGAGTGTATTGACGTAGTGCGACAGTACCAGAAAGGAAAACTAAAAGGAATATTTCATTGTTTCTCCGGCAACCTGGATCAGGCAAAAACCATTACCGATTTAGGCCTGCACCTGGGCATCGGCGGCGTACTTACTTTTAAAAATGGTGGTCTTGATAAATTTATTACTGAGGTTGATATGAGTTATGTAGTACTGGAAACTGATGCCCCCTACCTTGCCCCCGTACCTTACCGTGGCAAACGTAACGAACCGGCTTATATTACACATGTAGCGCAAAAGCTTGCCGACTTACATGAAACCAGTTTGCAAAGTATTGCCCATATTACCAGCAGCAATGCGAAAAAATTGTTCAACTTATAAATTATAAAGCACCATTAATACGGTGCTTTTATTTTTATGTTACCAACTGTAGTTCCCTCATCATCGTCCCTTGCGTCGCACTCTTGTGCACCGGTAACATTACTCGTCATTGTGCAGGGTGCACCCCGATTCATCGGCGGTACT
>DHEF01000041.1:2281-26438 GCA_002399735.1 Chitinophagaceae bacterium UBA4857 | reverse complement strand
CCGATTCATCGGCGGTACTGCATCAACGCGAAGCATCAATGAGCCTAATCCAATATATTAATATCGAACTAATTCTATTGGTCATTGTGTTTCTAACCCCGAGTTTGGCACAGTGCGTTTGATTCGGGGCAGTACTCCACATTTTAATCAGCGTATCCATTAGCACATCAGCATATTATCACATGGGCACATTAATTAACATGGTGGCATAAAAATTAACTAATTGCCAAAATGCGTTTATTTCCCAGTAAAGTGTACATTTGCAGCCCCATACAGAGAGGTGTCCGAGTGGTTGAAGGAGCACGCCTGGAAAGTGTGTATACGGGAAACTGTATCGAGGGTTCGAATCCCTTCCTCTCTGCAAGAAATATTATTAACAAAGTCAAGCGCTGTAAAATCAATGATTTACAGCGCTTTTCTTTTACCTTAGTTTTTATTCCAAAAAATCAGAGCAACAACCAGTTATTCCATAAAATACCAATCAAATATTAATACTGTATATTTAACAAACACTATTAATTCAATATTTAAATGTTCACATTTTGTGAACATTTAAATATAAAGCTTACCTTTGGTATGAAAGTACACCTGATAAAAAAAGAAACCATTGATAGTTTTGCACGCCAAAATGTACAAAGTAGAACATCATTCAATGAGTTTTTAACCAAATTGAAATATGCTGATTGGAAGACTTCCGCAGACATGCAGGTTACTTTTCCAAGTACAGATTTATTAGGCAATGGTTCACACAGGGCTGTTTTTGATATTGGGGGTAATAAATACAGAATGATTGTAAAATATGGGTTTGGCGAAACACAGATTCATATTTTTATTTGTTGGATAGGCACGCATGCGCAATACACAAAGCTGTGTGACAAAGAAGAACAATATACCGTTTTTGACTATTAAATAGTAAAATATGGAAACATTAAAATACAAGGTAATTACAACAAGAAAACAGTATAAAGAATACTGCCATACTTTGGAAAACTTAATATTCGTGCAAGATAAAAACCGTAATGCCAAAGATGAAATAGCATTGCTTACCCTACTTATTGAAAAATGGGATATGGAGCATTTGGTCACCTCTGACCTTGACCCTATACAATTACTTCAATCCTTCATTAAAGACCATAATCTGAAAGCCAAAGACATGGTAGAGATACTTGGTATCAGCAAAGGATATATTTCTGATATTCTTAATTATAAAAAAGGACTTTCCAAAGAGGTAATTAGAAAATTGTCAGGTTATTTTAAAGTGTCGCAGGAAGCCTTCAACCGACCATATAAACTAATAGTTCCAGAAAACAGTCGCTTAAAAAATGCGAGTGTAATGAATACAAAAAAAGAATTGGCTATAGTATAAATCTTTTAAACTAGCAGAGAGGAAGGGATTCGAACCTTCGATTCACTTTGACTACCATCATATCTCCTTTATTTTACTATGGCCTACAAACAGGTTACCCTAACATCGCATTTATGGAAATTTTAGGCTATTTATCGGCTTTAGTAGTGGGCATTTTATTAGGCTTAATGGGTGGCGGTGGTTCTATCTTAACAGTACCCATTTTAGTTTATTTATTACACATTAATCCTTTATTGGCCACCACTTGCTCCCTGTTTATTGTAGGAGTTACCAGTTTTACTGGTGGCATCAGGGCTTATAGCCGCAAAATGGTAGATTTCAGGGCTGTTACCGAGTTTGGGATTCCTTCTATTTTTTCCATATTTATTACAAGGCATTATATCTTGCCCGCCTTACCCGATACCTTATTTAATATCGGTAAAATGGACGTGAGTAAGGAAATGTTTTTAATGGTGTTGTTTGCTTTATTAATGCTGGCTACTTCGCTGAGTATGTTGTTTAATAAAACAGTGGAGAAAAACGTTCAGCAGGAAGGCCGTAAAATAAACAAACCCTTCCTGATGGTTTTGCTGGGTTTATTTATTGGTATGCTTACAGGGTTTTTAGGCGCCGGTGGCGGGTTTATTATTATTCCTACACTTGTGTTGCTACTTCATGTACCCATGAAAACAGCGGTGGGTACATCGCTTTTAATTATTGGTATCAATTCGCTGTTTGGATTTTTGTTTACGCTAAAACAATTTACCTATAACTGGACATTGTTATTAGGCTTTAGCCTGTTATCCATCGTTGGTATTTTTATAGGTAGCCATTTTGCTGAAAAAATACCTGCGCAGACTTTAAAGAAAAGCTTTGGGATTTTTGTATTAGTAATGGGTATTTTTATACTGGCAAAAGAGTTAGTATTTAAAAATTAAATATCCTCACCCTGGTTTTTATTTACACGTTCAGACACATCTTCCGGTGCTGTATTTTTCCAATCAGGATCGTATTTTACAAACCAGGAAATCCATAAACTACGGCTTAGTCGCATGAGTACAGGTTGCAGACAAAATAAAAAAACCGCATTAAAAATAAGCCAGTAAATAAACCGGTTATCATAAATTGATAAACCAATAAAAATCCACCAGGCAATTAAACTAGCTACACTTAGTGCTACAGTTAAGGCATAACTAACATAACTGGTGCCATAATAAAACCCAACTTCCAACTCGGTAGGCTGGCCGCAAACTACACAGGTTTTGTGCATAGCCAGGTTACGCTTAAGTTTAATGCTTAATGGGTTTTTAAATAATTTGCCTTCGCGGCAACGTGGACAATAACAACCCAGTGTTGATGTTAGATATCCTTTGCTTGCATTGCTATTACTCATGTAATAAATCTTTATTGAAACGTTGCAAAGGTATGTTTGTAATTAATAATTAAAAATTAGTAATTAATAATTGTAGTTTTTTCAAAATACAGGAATCTTATAAAATGCTCATCTGTGTTAATGCTGTTGAAGAGTGCGACGCAAGGAACGATGATCAGGGAGCTACAGCTGGTAAACAAAAAATACTAAGCGATTATTTTTTCCATTTGCATACTGCGGCTGCCTTTAATTAGCACACTAGTGTTTTGCATATTTTGTTGCATGTACCAATCTTTTGCTTCGTTTACATTTGTAAATTGTAGAAAAGGGTGATTTATTCTTAAAAAATCACCGCCCACTAACACTACCTGATGCCATCTGTATTGGCCAATGGTATCGATAATATTTTGATGTTCTTGCAAACTTTCCTCACCCAATTCGGCCATGGCCCCTAACATTAAAACTTTACGTTCATCGGCTTGGCGAGAAAAATTTTCAATGGCTAGTTTCATACTACTTGGGTTGGCATTATAGGCATCCATAATAATTTGCGTGGTGCCTTTTACCATCAACTGCGAACGACTGTTGGATGGTGTGTAATTTTCTAAAGCCTTTTGTATATTTTGTGGTGCTACTTTAAAGTATTGTCCTACCGCAACTGCCAATAAAACATTAGGCAAGTTATAATCGCCAACAAGTTGTGTTTTTAATAACCCGGTATAAGCACCGGTTGCCATATTTACGGTTAAAAAAGTATCACTTGCGGCTACTGTACCTTGTATCAATGCATCATGTGTGCCGTAAGTAACTACCTCTTTTATTCCTTTACTCATTTCTTGCAGGTAATCATAATCGCTCATAATGAAAACCGTACCATTGTTTTCTCTGATATAATCGAACAACTCCCCTTTTCCTTTTTTCACACCTGTTTCGCCGCCAAAGCCTTCTAAATGTGCCTTACCGGCATTGGTTATGATGCCATGTGTAGGCAAAGTATACTTACAATAACCTGCTATTTCCTGTTGATGGTTGGCGCCCATTTCAATAACAGCTATTGCTGCATCGGCCTTTATTTTTAATATGGTTAACGGAATGCCTATATGGTTGTTTAAATTTCCTTCGGTAGTATATGCTTTGTAAGTGGTGCTTAATACGGCATGCACCAGTTCTTTGGAAGTTGTTTTTCCGTTACTGCCGGTAATGGCTATAAACGGTATATTAAACTGCTGGCGGTGATGTTTGGCTAATTGTTGTAAGGCCGTAAGTACATCATCCACCAATATGGTTTGTTCATTAATTACATAATCAGCATTATCAATAACAGCATAAGCTGCTCCTTTTTCCAGTGCCGCAGCGGCAAAAAGATTTCCGTCAAAATTGTCGCCTTTTAAAGCAAAATAAATATCGCCGGATTGCAGTTTTCGGGTATCGGTTTGCACCGAAGGGTGCTGCAAATAAAGTTGATAAAGTGCTGCTATTGTCATGTAACAAAGCTAACTAAAAGGAATATAGCAAGTTATAGTGGCAGGCTAAAAAAACAGCGTACCACAAAAATTTATAACAGAAAGATTTTATTGCAGGATGCTTTATTTGTATAATTTTACATCCCCTCTCCGCCAAAACAAATCATTACAACTTTAAAACATCAACAACCATGTTAGATCAAATTGCACAATTAGTGAAAGAATTTGGTAAGGACACTGTAGTAGAAAATCAGGAAGTTCCAAACGAAAACAACAATGCCATTCTTGCCGAAGCAACTAAAACCGTATCATCGGGTTTACAAAACATTTTAGCGGGTGGCGGTTTACAAAACATACTGGATATGTTTACCGGTGGTAACAACAACCAGCAACAAAACGGTGGTGGTAGCGGTATTGCCGGACTATTAAAAAACCCCATCGTAAGTATGATGATTGGGCATTTTATTAGCAAGCTGACTACTAAGTTTAACATGGCTCCTGCACAAGCCAGCAGCGTTGCCAATAATTTAATTCCAAATGTATTGGAGTCTTTAGTTAGCCGTACTACTAACAATGCGCCTGAAAATGATGCATTTGATTTAAATGATCTTATTGGGTCTTTAACCGGTGGAAAAGTAGCCACCTCCGAAAATGCAGGAAGTAACGGGTTTAATTTCCAGGGATTATTGGACCAGTTTACAAATGGCAACAATAGCGGTGGCGGATTTAACATACAGGACCTAATTAGTCAGGTTACACAAGGCGCTGTGGAAGAAAAAGGTCAACCGTCAAATAACCAAGGTGGTATTGGTGGCATTACCGATTTAATTAAAGGTTTCTTTAAATAAAAAGAATCAACCGCATAACATATAAATAATGTTAATGTTTTGTTGACGCTAAACCATATAGATAGTATGCTGTTATTATTAATACTGTAGTTCATTAAGAGTAAGTACTTATGACGATATTAATGAAATGTTAATACGAAAAAAAATAAGTATTTAAAGTTGGTTGTGGCATTTTTGGTATGAAATATGTAATACTATTACCACAAGCAGCAAATAGCTACTTAAGTTCTTTTAATGTTGTTGATAATCAATTGTTAGATAGTGAATTTTCATTTACTTGGATAAGCGGTAAAATAATAAGATGAGTGGTTTTTGAAAATTTAACATTGAAATTTAAGCTTTTAAACTTTTATTAACAGCATGTATGGAACGTTTGGTTGTAAATTTGCGTTATATAAATAAGCATACAAATCTTCTAAAAAAGATTTCATATATTTTCTCATAAGCAGTTAGTTTTGGTTGCGACCCCTGTTTCCACAGGGGTCTATTTTTTTATAAACCTGTACCACGAATAAGCTAACCCAATTGCAGCGCCGGCTATATCGGCAACAATATCTCCTACATCAAAAGAACGATTTACAATAAGGTTTTCCTGCACATATTCCATAGCTATACCAAAGGCGCTACTTATTACAAATACCCAGATAAAAGTTTTTTTCAATTGTTGTTTAGTTTTGCCCGAAGACTTTGCAATACCCCAGCACCATAAAAAAACCATGATACTAAACATGCCAATATGTACCCATTTATCAAAACCAATATTACTTAACCAATTAGTAGAGGGTAATCGAGAGCCGGGCAATGTAAGTAATACAACAGACAAAATAAACCAGGCTATTGCAGGGAATAAATACTTCATGAATAAGTGATAATGACGTTTAAAGCAGTAAGATAAAAAAAACGCTGTACAATGCGTACAGCGTCACCATTATTTATTAGTAGGTATTGTGGTAATTAAGTTTTAATAATTAATATTTGGTTTCCCGCTAAAAATGGAAAATCCGCACAATTCCCAATAGCATTAATTCGATATTAGTGATTGAGTTTGCCTCATTGATGCTTCGCGTTACAGAACGTACAAGACTGGGACGTAACAGAAGCTCATCAGAAACTATAGCCGGTAACCCAAAATAAACCCGTAATATTAAGAAACCAATGCTTCATAAGCAGCTGCATCCATTAAAGCTTCTACAGCAGCCGAATCAGTAACTGTCATTTTAATCATCCAGCCTTCACCATAAGGATCGCTGTTTACCAACTCAGGCTCGTTTGCCAAAGCAGGATTCAGTTCATCGATAGTTCCGGCAACCGGTGAAAATAAATCGGAAACCGTTTTTACGGCTTCAACCGTACCAAACACTTCGCCTTCGCTTACAGTTTGTCCGATGGTTTCAACTTCAACAAAAACGATATCACCCAGCTCTTTCTGAGCAAAATCGGTAATACCAATAGTGGCTACATTACCATCCAATTTAATCCATTCGTGGTCTTTTGTGTACTTTAAGTTGGCAGGAAAACTCATGATAGAAAATTTTATTTCGCAAATATGAGTAAAACCCGTTGGAGTGCAAAGATTATTTTATTTACCGTCATTCACCCCCATTTTTAAACCGTTTGCATCAGTTAGCCCGATAAATACTGCCGTTTAACATAGTTTTCATGCCATTCATCGGCAATCGTTTTTCAGGAGGAAAATTGCAAAATATATTTGCCTCAGATAAAACCTAAAAAATGAAATTTTTCCTTTTTCTAACTGTGTTTGGCCTTTCCGTTTTTAGTGTAAATGCACAAAAAGTAACAGGAACGGTACAAGATGAGCAAAACAAAGCTATGGTAAGTACAACTGTTTCTTTATTAAAAGCAACAGACTCTACACTCGCCAAACTTTCTACAACGGACAATAGTGGTAATTATAGTTTTGATGGCGTTGCAGCCGGCAAATACTTTGTAAGTGTAACAAATATTGGTTACCAGCCTTATTTAAGCAGCCCTTTTGAGGTAAATGGTGCGTCTGTAACTGTACCTGTAATTAAGTTATTAAAGGCCGAAGCTACTATGGAAGGCGTAACGGTTACTGCCAGAAAACCAATGGTAGAAGTAAAAGCCGATAAAACTATTTTAAATGTAGAAGGTACAATTAATGCTACCGGCAATGATGCCTTGGAGTTATTACGTAAAGCTCCCGGAGTGATGGTAGATAAAGATGATAACCTGACGATGGCCGGGAAAAATGGCGTACAGGTATTTATTGATGGCAAACCCAGCCCTTTAAGTGGTACCGATCTGGCTAACTTTCTGAAAACCCTGCAATCATCGCAGGTAGAGGCCATTGAATTAATTACCAACCCGTCAGCTAAATACGAGGCAGCGGGGAACGCCGGTATTATTAATATTAAACTTAAGAAAAATAAGACTTTTGGTACAAATGGTTCTGTTAATGCAGGTTACAATATAGGTACTTATGGCAAATACAATGGCGGCATAAGCCTCAACCACCGAAATAAAAGAATCAATGTATTTGGCAACTACAATTACAGCCGTGGTTTAAACGGTAACTGGCAAAATATGTATCGTGAGCAAGCGGATTCTGTTTTTAACCAGAACAGTACTATGAAGTTTAATTATAACACCCATAACTTTAAAACAGGTATCGATTACTTCCTGTCTTCTAAAAGCACTATAGGCGCTATCGTAAACGGCAATATTGCAGATATTGATTTGAACATGAATGGTAACACCTCTATTACCAACCAAACAACTGGTGTAACAGACCGTTTATTAAACAGCCGTACTACCAACGACATGAACCGTACTAACCTGAACTTTAACCTTAACTACCGTTATGCAGTAACCGGTGGTGCAGAGTTAAACGTGGATGCCGATTATGGTACTTTTAATTTACGTAGTAACCAGTTTCAGCCTAACTACTATTTTGACAAAGACGGTACAACACCTTTATACAGTAATATTTACCGTATGATAGCACCTACCGATATCACCCTTTATTCTACCAAAGTAGATTATGAAACTAACTTTAAAAAAGGTAAACTTGGCTTAGGTGGTAAAGTTGGCTTTGTTAATACCGATAACAACTTTAGCCGATACGATATAGATGGTACTAATGAAGTGTATAACAGAGATTTAAGCAACCGTTTTAAATATAATGAAAATGTAAACGCTTTATACGTAAACTATAACCGTGCTTTTACCGGCTTTATGTTCCAGGTTGGGGTACGTATGGAAAATACAGATTCTAAGGGAAACTCAACCGGACAACAGTATAACGCTAACACAAACCAGTATGTAGCTTACGATTCTACCATACACCGTAATTACACCGACTTTTTCCCAAGTGCAGCTTTAACGTTTAATAAAAACCCGATGAGCCAGTTCGGTGTTACCTTCAGTCGTCGTATTGACCGTCCGGCTTACCAGGATTTAAATCCATTTGAGTTTAGAATAGATGACTATACTTTCCAGAAAGGTAATACGCAGTTAAAACCACAGTACACTAACAGTATTGGTATATCGCATACTTATAAATACATGCTAAACACATCTATTAACTATAGCCATGTAAAAGATATTTTTGCACAGTTAGCCGATACTACAGAAACTTCGAAAGCTTTTATGACCAAGGAAAACCTTGCTACACAGGACATTATTGCCCTTAATGTAAGCTACCCTTTCCAGTATAAGTTTTACAGTTTCTTTGCCAACTTAAACGCTTATTACTCTTTGTACAAAGCCGATTTTGGTGGTGGCGACCGTAAAGTAAACCAGGATGTATTTGCATTAACCTATTATATGCAAAACACCTTTAAATTAAATAAAACCTTAACAGCCGAGTTAAGCGGTTTCTATTCATCGCCAGCCATTTGGCAAGGTATATTCCGCAGCAGAGAAATGTGGGGTATTGATGCAGGTTTACAACAACAAGTATTAAAAGGCAAAGGCACTTTCCGTTTAACTGTTAGTGATATTTTCAAAACCATGCGTTGGGCGGGCAGCAGCAACTTTACAGGGGTATATGGTGTTGCCAGCGGACGTTGGGAAAGTCGCCAGCTTAAACTAAACTTTACTTACCGTTTTGGTAACACACAAGTTAAAGCAGCCAGACAACGAAAAACAGGTTTGGATGAGGAAAACAAACGTGCTGCCGACGGAGGTGGAAGTACAACTCCAGCCAGACAATAATAAATTTTCACTGATAACAAAAAAGCGGACTAGATTATTAGTCCGCTTTTTTTATACATTCTTTTTGAAGCATTAACTGTAGTACAAAACCCAACTTCAGCATCCCGCTTTTCGCTACAAGTCCTCGGCCCTCCTGCGTCGGGCCTGCGGGCTTTTCGCTGCAATCGGGGCTATGCTCAACAGTAATACAAAACCCGGCATCCTTTTATGTCGCAGGTCGTTTCTATTCGTATTATTTACTTTCCATTTTAATCACCGGTACAATCATTTCCTCCAGACTAACACCTCCATGTTGAAAAGTATTGCGGTAATAATTTACATAGTGGTTATAATTATTAGGATAACATAAAAAGCTATCTTCCTTTGCAAAAATATAGGATGAATTAATAGTTGGTGATGGCAACCCAGCTTCTTTAGGATCACGAAATGCCAATACTTCTTTAGGTTCGTAATTTAAATTACGGCCGTGTTTGTAGCGCAGGTTAGCCGTTGTTTGTTTATCGCCAATTACTTTGTACGGTGTTTTTACCCGCACACTTCCATGGTCTGTGGCTACTACTACCCGTATATTTTTTTCGGCTATTTTTTTTAGCGCCTGATGCAACGGCGAATGTTCAAACCAGCTTGTAGTAAGGCTTCTGTAGCTACTCTCATCACCGGCCAACTCTTTTAATACTTCCATTTCGGTACGGGCATGACTTAACATATCTACAAAGTTGTACACAATTACATTAAGGTCATTGGTAAGCAGGTTGTGCATGTTATTTACCAAATCAAGTCCTGCCTGATTATTTAATACTTTTGTGTACGACACTTTTAAATCGCCTTTGCCTAAACGTTTTAAATGTGCCCTCAGCAAATCCTCTTCATGCAAATTTTTACCGCCTTCGTCATCATCATTTTTCCAGTACTGCGGAAATTTCTTTTCAATTTCTATAGGCAACATACCGCCAAAAATGGCATTACGTGCATACTGCGTAGCCGTGGGTAAAATGCTGTAAAAAGTATCTTCCTCTAAAATGCGGAAGCTTTCGGCAAAAATGGGTTGTATAGCACGCCATTGGTCAAAACGCAGGTTATCTATCAGCACAAAAAACAAAGGTTTGCCCGACTCCAAATGTGGTAATACTTTAAACTGCATCAGGCTATGGCTCATAACCGGCGCATCGTTTGCTTTATCGCCTACCCAACGGGCATAATTTTTTGAAATGAATTTGAAAAACTCGGTATTGGCTTCACTTTTTTGACTTTGTAACACTTCCTGCATTTCCGGGCTATCGCTTTTTTGCATTTCCAGTTCCCAGTACACCAGTTTTTTGTAAACATCCATCCATTCGTTATAATCGGGGCTGCTGTTAAGTGCCATAAATAAATTACGAAACTCCTGTTGGTAAGCAGTTGTTGTTTTTTCAGCTACCAATCGTCGGTTATCAATTATTTTTTTAAGACTTAACCAAACCTGATTAGGGTTTACAGGTTTTATCAGGTAATCACTTATCTGCGATCCGATGGCTTCGTCCATCAGGTTTTCCGTCTCATTTTTTGTAATGAGTACTACCGGTAAGGATTGTCTTATTTCTTTAATTTTTGCCAGTGTTTCCAACCCGGTAATGCCGGGCATGCTTTCGTCAATCAACACTACATCAATGGCATTTTCTTTTACATAGTCTATTGCATCAAAGCCGTTGGTAAAAGTTTTCACCTCGTACCCTTTGTTTTCCAAAAACATCTTTTGCGATTGCAGACTTTCTATCTCGTCGTCTACCCAAATTATTTTAGCTAAAGCCATATTAATGTATTGTTTAAAACCTTAGCTATAAAGGTAAGCATTAAGCGCAGCTATAATTTGAAAGAAATGTTAAGGCCAATGGAGTGATTGGGCACTGTGATGATGAAGTTTCAAAATTTATGGATCCTTATTCCATTGCTTTGAGATTAAATACAAAAAAGCAAAAAAGAAGCAAAGCTCTATTAACAGGATGATGCACAATGAACGGAACGATGAACGGAGGCTCTCATTCATTCTTTCATTGAAAGAATGAATTGCGAACAATCACTTAATTGCAACGAGTGTTCATCTGTGTTACAACAGTTGACAAACAAAAAATTGTCTTTAAAATTAAACAATTACCTGATTGGTTAAAATAAACTCGTCATATTGCTAAAAGTACAATCTTTGCAAAACCAATACAGTCCCTTAGCCCGGCATACTTAACAACCCATTAATGAGCACAGTACGTAAAATTATTAACGATCCTGTTTATGGTTTCATTACCATTAACGATCCGCTGATTCTTGACATTATTTCGCATCCCTATTACCAACGCTTGCGCAATATTCACCAAATGGCTTTTGCGTACCTGGTTTATCCAGGGGCAGTGCACTCCCGTTTACATCATTCTTTAGGGGCTTACCATTTAATGTGCACGGCCATTGCCGAACTACGATCGAAGGGAGTGGATATTACTACTGATGAAGAGCTGGGTGTTAAGCTGGCCATTTTATTGCACGATATTGGTCACGGGCCTTTTTCACATGCATTAGAAAGTGAGGTGATTGCCGGCGTACATCATGAAACACTTTCGCTGTTATTTATGCAACGTTTAAATGAACAGTTTAATGGAGCATTAGATACAGCCATTGCTATTTTTACCAATAAACACCCTAAATTTTTTTTACACCAACTTATATCAGGCCAGTTAGATATGGACCGGCTTGATTATTTAAACCGGGATAGTTTTTTTACCGGTGTGGCCGAAGGGGTTGTTGGTTATGACCGTATTATAAAAATGCTGGCTGTTAAGGACAACCAGTTAATGATTGAAGAAAAGGGCATTTACTCTATTGAAAAATTTTTAGTCTCCCGCCGGTTAATGTACGGACAGGTGTACCTGCATAAAACGGTTATTGGTGCAGAGATGATGCTGATAAAAGTAATTCGCCGGGCAAAAGAATTAATTGCCAATAATGTTACGGTAACGGCCGCTTCGCCAGCTTTTAACTTTTTTTTACATGAGCCGCCAGGCAGCGTTTTTACCACAAATGAACTGGATACGTTTTGTTTACTGGATGACCATGATATTATGACTAGTGTAAAGAACTGGATGAGCCATCCGGACAAAATATTATCGCTGCTTTGCCGTTCTATAACTGCCCGTAAGCTGTATAAAACAACTTTACAAAACGAACCTTTTTCCGCAGAATTAGTAGCCGAAAAGACCAACGCATTGATGGAACACCTGGGTGTAACAGAAAAAGAAGCCGGTTATTTTGTATTTACCGGCGAAACCAGCATTACCACCTATAATGTTGATGATGAACGGATTAATATTTTATTTAAAAACGGGGAGGTGAAGGGTATTTCACAGGTAGATAATGCCCTAATAAGCAAGAATATAGAAAGCACAATTAAAAAATATTACATTTGCCATTGGAGACAATAAGACCGATTAACGGATAAATTGTACCCAACCTTATAATTAAGAAAAACATGACATTTAACGCTGCGCAAATTGCTGCAATAATAAACGGTACAGTGGAAGGTGACGGTAATGCCGCTGTAAGTTCGTTTGGCAAAATTGAAGAAGCCACCCAAGGACAACTGAGCTTTTTGGCTAACCCTAAATACGAAGAATACATTTACGATACCAAGGCCAGTATTATTATTATTAACGAAGCACTGGTTTTAAAACAAACAGTAACACCTACTTTAATTCGTGTTACAGATGCTTATACTGCTTTTGCTGCCTTGCTAACTAAGTACCAGGAAATGGTGCAACAACAGTTAAAAGGTATTGAAGACCCTAGTTTTATTGCAAAAACTGCCACTTACGGCGAAAATGTTTACATAGGCGCCTTTGCTTATATTGGCGAAAATGCAAAGATTGGCAATAATGTAAAAATTTATCCCGGTAGTTTTATTGGCAACAATGTTACGATTGGTGACAACTCGGTTATACATCCCGGTGTAAAAATTTACCACGAAACAATTATTGGCAAACACGTTTCTATACATGCCGGAACCGTAATTGGCAGTGACGGGTTTGGCTTTGCGCCGCAAGCTGATGGCAGTTTTAAAAAAGTACCACAATTAGGCAATGTTGTAATACAGGATTATGTTGAAGTGGGTGCTAACGCAACCATTGACCGTGCAACGATTGGTTCCACCTTAATAAAATCAGGTGCTAAACTGGATAACCTTATCCAGATTGCACACAATGTAGAAGTAGGCCACAGTACGGTTATTGCTGCGCAGGCAGGTGTTAGTGGCAGCACTAAACTGGGCAATGGCGTTATGATTGGTGGCCAGGCTGGTATTGTAGGACATATTCATTTAGGTGATGGCGCAAAAGTAAATGCGCAAAGTGGTGTTAGTAAATCGGTAGAAGCCGGAAAGGCTGTTACCGGTTCACCTGCATATGATTATACATCGGCATTGCGTAGTCAGGCAGTAAATCGTCGCTTACCGGAGCTGGAAAAAAAGATAAAAGAGCTGGAAAATTTATTAAAACAGGCCTTAGCGGAGAAAGTTTAAGTACCGCCTGAAAATATACTTGAAAGAGGATAAAATACTATTTATCCTCTTTTTTTTGTGTCAATTTTAATTTCCCTGAGTTCTTCCATGAAAGGCGGTGGCGGAGGTAATAAATCGGCAGCTTTTATACTTTCAATAATTTTTATACCGTTAACGATTTTATCGGGCATTACATATTTACATGAAAGAACAATTGCAAAAGGAGAACGTTTATTCAGAAGGTATTCTACCTGCCCTAATAAGTTTACATCCTTTTTACTGTTCTTGTAAAACGTTTTAAAGATGCTCACTGTTCCGTTTTCATTATTCTTTATTTCTACATACTCATCCACCCCTTCTTTATTTGCCAACGCATTGGTCTTAGCTAATTCATTTGCAAATTTTTTATGCTCCGGAAACAATTTAGGAATAAGCTTTTTCTCTTCAGGAAAAACACCATAAATTTTATTTACAATCCCCAACATCTCACCTTCTACATTACTAACATAAAGTTGAATGTATATATCGTTTGCGCTTTTTTTAAAATAGTTGCTTACAATAGGGCAGCCCGACAATAAACTAAGCGAAGTAATTTGCTGGGCAGCCGTTTCATCAGGCGGGCTCCCTGCATCAATTAACTTCTTCATTTCCTTTAAAAACACCGTATCAGCACCTACTTTATTATTACATATTTCATTTAGTTTTGAAAACGCTTCGTCATCCGGTTCAGGGTTACTATTTTCATTAAAACAGTCGCAATATTTTTGGGTAACGGCTTTACCGTATCTTTTAATTTTCTGTTCAGCCTTGTTAATCTTTTCAGGTAAAACTTCTTTTATTAAATAAGTATACAAACTATCATATATACTTTCTACTACTTTCGGGTAAGCATCATTTGTTTTTGCTTCTACGCTTTTTACAATTGAGCTTAAAACTTTATTATCAGGGCTAAAGAAATAGCCAAAAGTCAGCAGAACATCCTCTATCGGGTTGGTTACCGGTTTACTTTTTTCATATATTTTTAAAATAGAATCTTTTAACACATTCAATTGTTCTTCGGCAATTTGCCCAAACATCTTTATCGTCATTCCTATTGTAAAACTTATTACCAGCAATATTTTTTTCATCCCATTTTAATTAAAGAAACAATGATAAAATTACATAGTAGAAAACACATCGTTATTGTTTTACAAATAACTTAACCACCACTTTTGTTTATTGGCTTGTTTATATTTACCGTAACGGTAACAAGGGTAATAAATTAATAAAACTATAGCCGCCCAAACGCCATACACCACCGGTAAAGCAAAACCAAAACTTGCCGGACTAAACAAAAAAGGGCTAATACCATCAGCAATAGGCTCACCGGGCCTTAATAGTAAAAATGCCGCCATACATACCAGGTGAATTAATAAAAAATGTCCTACATAATAATAAAAAGGTACTTTGCCATATACGGCAAAAAATTTTATAAGCCTGTTATTAATATTTTCCAGCAAGGCCAGTAATAACATACCTACTCCGAGTGTTATACAACTGTATAATAACGATACCGGATACTTGGTAACATTAAAAAAAGAAAGTAAAGTATATAAGCCGGTTGATTGTTCCTGCCAAGGAGAAGGATCACCATATAAATTGACCCCCCTTAGCACAACAAAAATTAACAACAGTGCTATTCCGGCTTTTATTAAAAAATGTTTGCGTGTAAGTATTGTTACATCCTGCCTGTAATAATAGCCCAGGGCATAACCTAGTAACATAATACCCGTCCATGGTAAAATAGCATAGCTTACTACCACAATATGTGTTGTACTCAATGGTATTGCTGTGCCGGGTGATGTAAATAGTATTTTTAGTACAATGTCTGCGGGTCCGGATAAAGGCGATAGGTAATCAAAAATATTATGCCCTAAAAATAGTAGAAGACCAACACCTACAATCCATTTATACCCAAGCCTTACTAATAAACCCAATACTACCATACTCCATCCTATGGCCCATAGCACCAATAATAAAATAAGGTTATACTTCGGGTTAAAGGTTAGTATCAACGACATAATTACTATTTCTACAAACAGCAACCAAAAGCCGCGTTTTATTAAAAAAATACTCAGTTCTTGTTTGGTTTTATTACGGCTGCTTATATAAGCCGATAAGCCTGATAATAAAACAAAAATCGGCGCACAGAAATGCGTTATCCAACGGGTAAAAAACAAAGCAGGCGTGGTGGTGGTTAAGTCAGTAGGGTTACCGGTAAATGCATCAATATGAAAATAATCACGTACATGGTCCAGCGCCATAATAACCATGATGACGCCTCTTAAAACATCAATGGTAGCAAACCTCTTAGTAGCTACAGACATAAGCAGTTTTTATCATTTAAACCCTAAATTACTAAATCCATGCACTTTAGCAAGTAGTTAGCATACCCAACTTTAAAGCTAAACCTTATCTTTGCCCGGCTAATAATAAAACTAATGAGTGTACGATTTAATCCAGATAAGCAGCATACTATTAAAAAAGCAGTAAGTATTGCCGGCACCGGTTTACACACGGGCGCACAGGTCACACTTACTTTAAACCCGGCCAGCCCCGGTTACGGTTTCCAGTTTCAACGTATTGACTTACCCAACCAGCCCATTATTAAAGCTGATTGTGACTTGGTTACCGACACCAGCCGTGGCACCACACTGGAGTCAAACGGTGCCAAAGTAAGTACCGTTGAACATGTGTTGGCTGCACTGGTAGGCATGGGTATTGACAACTGTTTAATAGAAGTAAACGGCCCCGAAATGCCTATTATGGATGGCAGCTCATGGCCTTTTGTAGAAATGATTGAAGAAGCCGGCGTACTGGAACAAGACGCTGCTAAAATATGGTACACCATCGATGAAAATATTTTTCATACCGATGAGGAAAAGCGGGTGGAGATGATGATTATGCCTGCTGTTGAATACCAGATTACTACCTTAATTGACTTTAATTCTCCCGTTTTAGGCACGCAACATGCGCAGCTAAAAACCATGAAGGATTTTAAAGACGAAATTTCGCACAGTCGTACGTTTGTGTTTTTACACGAGCTGGAAATGTTATTGCAGCACAACCTTATTAAAGGTGGCGATGTAAACAATGCCATTGTTATTGTTGATAAAGCTGTAAGCGAGGATGAAATGGAACGCCTGCGCCAGACTTTCAAAAAAGACAATATTGAAGTTAAAAGCGAAGGTTATTTAAACAACCTGGAACTACGTTTTCCCAACGAACCCGCCCGCCACAAATTGTTGGATATTGTAGGTGACCTTGCTTTGATAGGTTACCCGGTAAAAGGCCGCATTATTGCCAACCGCCCCGGCCACAGCAGTAATGTAGCATTTGCTAAAAAAATAAAACAGCACATCAAAAAAAACCGACACACGAAAGATGTACCTGTTTACGACCCATCGCAACCACCGGTTTACGACCATCAATACATTAGTAAAACCCTGCCTCACCGCTACCCTTTTGCATTGGTTGATAAAGTAATTGAGCTAACCGACACAAAAATTGTGGGTGTAAAAAATGTAACATTTAACGAGTGGTTTTTCCCGGGTCATTTTCCCGATAACCCCGTAATGCCCGGCGTGTTACAAATTGAAGCATTGGCACAGTGTGGTGGTATTTTAGCCATTAACCTAAGCGGCGATGGACAATACGATACCTACTTTTTAAAAATTGACAATTGTAAGTTTAAACAAATGGTAAAACCCGGCGATACCATGCTGTTAAAAATGGAATTAATGGCACCTATCCGTCGTGGTATTTGCGAAATGAAAGGTACCGTGTATGTGGGTGGCAAAGTGGCTACTGAAGCAGACCTGGTAGCACAAATAGTAAAACGTTCTTAATAAAAACTACGTTTAAGATATAATAAAGCCCGCTCTTGCAGCGGGTTTTTATTTTGGGCCATAGGAGTAAATGTATGATGTCTGATTTTATTCATGTATGATTTAACAGGTAACTATATCGTACACTCGTAGTCTTCCTGACTTTCGGACTTCCCGACTTCTCTTATTTTGGGGCTATCAGCAGTAGTAACTCCGGTCAGCTTTTGTTCCCGCTTTCTACAGTAGTGCAACGCCTGCGCTGCATTGCCCACACACCGTTGCAGCTACTGCTGTCAATCGGGCAGCCCTTCATCTGGAGTTAATGGTTCATCGTTAATAGATATGGATAGTAAGTGTTCTTCATAGTAAAGACAAGAAGTCACATATAATCGATTCAAAGCCCCTCCTTCGGAGGGGTTTGGGGAGGCCGCTGATTAGCGAACCGAACCCCGAATTGAGCGTCGCAAGGGACGCTCAATCAAGGAACAAAGGCCGGTAAACAAAACAAAAAGTTGGTTGTTTTTATAGTATAAAAATCAGATGTGTAAATACCCACAAAAAGCCATTTAAAAACTGGATAAAATGGGTAAAAAAGGTTTTAAGAAAGCCCTTTAGCCGCATGTATTTTCGTAAATTTGTAAGCATTTAAAATTTTCGCATTTAAACCGAAGGGTTACTTCATTTATGAGCACAGAAACGACTGAAAAAAACAACCCGGCACAAAGCGGGTACGGCGCAGATAGTATTCAGGTATTGGAAGGATTGGAGGCGGTAAGAAAACGGCCTGCCATGTACATTGGCGACATTGGCGTTAAAGGTTTGCATCACCTGGTTTATGAGGTGGTAGACAACTCTATTGACGAAGCATTGGCCGGTTATTGCAAAAACATTGAGGTAACCATACACGAAGACAATTCGATTTCGGTACAGGACGATGGCCGTGGTATTCCTACAGGTATTAACACCAAGGAAAAAAAATCGGCCCTGGAAATTGTAATGACTGTATTACATGCCGGTGGTAAGTTTGATAAAGACACATACAAAGTATCGGGTGGTTTACACGGTGTGGGGGTAAGTTGCGTAAACGCATTAAGCTCCTTACTACAAGTAAAAGTTGAACGTGAGGGAAAGATTTTTGAGCAGGAGTATAAAATTGGTATTCCGCAATACGATGTAAGAGAAATTGGCACCAGTGAAAAAACCGGCACCCGTGTACACTTTTGGCCCGACGGGAGCATTTTTACTACCACAATTTATAACAAAGAAATACTGGAAGGCCGTTTGCGTGAGCTGGCTTTTTTAAACCGTGGTGTACGTATTACACTTAACGATATACGTGAGAAAAACGACGACGGCAGCGATTACAGTGCCGTATTTTACAGCGAGGGCGGTATTGTAGAGTTTGTGGAGCTATTAGATAAAAACGCCGGCAGACAACCATTAATTCCTAATACTATTTCGGTTGAAGGACGTGATGACAATACCAATGTTGCGGTAGAAGTAGCTTTAAGTTATAACGATAGTTACAACGAACATATTTACTCTTACGTAAACAACATTAACACTATTGAAGGCGGTACCCACGTATCGGGTTTCCGTCGTGCATTAACCCGTGTATTTAAAAGCTATGGCGATAAAAACGGTTTGTTTGAAAAAGCCAAAGTAGAAATTGAAGGTGACGACTTTAGAGAAGGTTTGAGTGCGATTATATCGGTAAAAGTACCGGAACCTCAGTTTGAAGGCCAGACCAAAACAAAACTGGGTAACAGTGATGTAATGGGTGTAGTGGATAGCACAGTGAGTAAAGCATTAAATGAATTTTTAGAAGAGAACCCTAAAGAGGCAAAAAATATTGTTGCCAAAGTTATATTGGCCGCACAGGCACGTGCCGCAGCTCGTAAAGCCAGGGAATTGGTACAACGCAAATCGGTTTTAACCGGTGGTGGTTTACCGGGTAAACTAGCCGACTGCTCGGACCGTGACCCTGAAAAATGTGAATTATACCTTGTGGAAGGGGACTCGGCCGGTGGTACTGCCAAGCAGGGTCGCGACCGTAGTTTTCAGGCCATTTTACCCTTACGTGGTAAAATTCTGAATGTGGAAAAAGCCATGGAACACAAGATTTATGAAAATGAAGAAATCCGTAATATGTACACAGCCTTAGGGGTAACTGTAGGTACACCGGAAGATCCTAAAGAGTTGAACCTTGTAAAACTGCGCTACCACAAGTTGATTATTATGACCGATGCCGATGTGGACGGTAGCCACATTGCCACACTGATACTTACCTTTATTTTCCGTTACATGAAAGCTTTGGTTGAGCAAGGTTATGTTTACCTGGCACAACCGCCACTTTATCTGGTGAAAAAAGGAAAAGAACAAGCATACGCTTACAATGAAGAACAACGTAAAGCACTGATTGAAAAAATAGGTGCCGGTAAAGAAGATTCGGTAACTATACAACGATACAAAGGTTTGGGTGAGATGAACGCTGAGCAATTGTGGGATACAACTATGGACCCGGAAAGAAGGACCTTAAAACAGGTTACTATTGAAAGTGCAGCCGAAGCAGACAGAGTATTTGGTATGCTTATGGGTGATGAAGTAGGTCCACGCAGGGAGTTTATTGAAAGTCACGCTAAATACGCAAAGCTGGATATTTAATATATAAATTATTAACTTTAAACACTTTACATAACGGTTTATCCGTTTATTAATTTGTACAAAACTTTTAAGTCCCTAAACCCTTGAAATTTTGTAACTTTAATTATAATAACATAAAAATTTGAGTCATGGCAGAAATAACACTAACAGCGTATAACGTAAAAACCAAAGAAAAAGGCGTACCTATCCAAGAGGCAGTGATTACTAAAACTGCAAGAGGTGCATATATGGCGCAAGGTCATGACGGAAAAGGTAATAAACTTACTACTCTACTAGGTGAAGAAAAGGCGCTTGCTGCTATTAAAGCGGGTATTGCCAAACAAGGTTGGGAATAAAACATCCTTAGTTACATAATTTTACAAAGGCAGCCAATTGGCTGCCTTTGTTGTTATAAACATCTGGCTAAATAATAAAGTCCACTTTACTCGTTTTCTCCCTTTTGTCAATATATCTTTGCCGCGAAATCTAAATCATTAAATCTTAACAAGTCAAAACATGAAGCGCCACCTCTTCATTGCAGCTTTAACCTGCACCAGCATAAACCTATTTGCCCAAGACCTTCCCGGTTTTAGAACCAGTAATTACAACGGAGTTGTGGGAGTATTTAGTAATCCTGCCAACGCTGCCCAGAATAATTACAAATGGGATGTAAACTTGTTTTCAATTGGTGTTGGTGTGGGCAACAACAATGCATCGTTTAGTTTAAAAAATATTGGTGAATTAGGTAAAGACGATTCCCTCATTAACCAGTTTGTGGGAACCCGAGGCAAGTCTTCCAACGCCTTATTAGGTTTTGATTTAAAAGCTTTATCAGTATTAATTTCATTAGATAAAAAAAGTGGATTGGCTTTAACATCCCGCGGACGTGTACTGGTTAATGCCACAGATATTGATGGTACTTTAGGCCGGCAAATCATTGATGGCAACAACGGCGATGGTATCACTTTCCCTTATACCATTAACTCAGATAAAAATATGCGGGTAACCGGTAATGCCTGGTCTGAAATAGGTTTAACCTATGGCCGTGTTATAATGGACAAGGGAGAACATTATATTAAGGGTGGTTTAACAGCAAAATATATAGCCGGTGTAGCCAATGCTTACGTGAATATTAACCGGTTAAAAGGCACACTTACCCAAGATATTGTAACGGATGATGTATACCTTTCAAATGCTACAGGAGGACTGGAAATTGGTGCAGGTGGCGTTTCTTTTGACAATTTTGATGCAAACGAATTAACGTCTTTTAAAAGTACCGGCTTTGGTGCCGACCTTGGTTTAATATATGAATGGAGACCGGGTTATGGTGCCGGTAGCGAAACTTCGGGTAATAAGTATAAACTGCGTGTTGGTGTTTCCTTACAGGATATTGGTAGTGTTAAATATAAAAAAGACATGGCTAATTCCGGCGGCTACAATATTGATATTACCGGCATAGAAGCATTAAACCTGAATGAAGTGGGTGAACAGCCAATTGATGAAATGAAAGATTACCTGGATAGCAAACCACAGTTTTTCACTCCCTTATCCAGTACAGGTACAAATTATAAAGTGAAGCTGCCAAGCATGCTACATATTGATGCAGACTATAATATTTTGAGCAATTTATATATTAATGCTGCAGCGCATATTAATATGGTTAATGCCGATAAAAACTTTTTTAACGGTAACTACTTCAATTCGTTTTCATTAACGCCCAGATATGAGATTAGAAAAGTAGGTGTTTTTTTACCTGTTAACTACAGCGAATTAACCAGCTTTAATGCCGGTGTGGCTTTAAAGTTAGGCCCTGTGTATCTTGGTTCAGGTAGCGTATTAACAGCACTATTCAATTCATCGAAACAAGCGGATATTTTCTTAGGTGTTCGTTTTGGTGGATTAAGATAATTTGTTTTAACACATGAATAAAAATGGCGGTTAAAATTAACCGCCATTTTTATTCATGGTCTCTATCCTTCACTGCATTATTTCGCCAGGCATTATTCAGTTCTTCAAAAGCTGCTATATCTTCTGCAGAGAATGTTTTGTTTGTGAGTGTTTTTAAATCGGGCTGCCCTGCGTTAACCCAGGCAGTATACCAAAAGCTGGCAACTGTATAAATACTTTGTCGCATACGCCGCTCCACCATACCTTTCATTCTTAAGTCATAAGCTGTAGCATAAGCGGTAGAATATTGTTTAATAACCGTACCGTTCCGGTCTTCAAACGCATATTTCTGGTCCGCAGGAAAAGTTTCGGATAACTCTTTTTCAAAGCGTAAAACGGTATCTACGGCAGCAGCACTTTCCAATACTCGGGCCCAAATAAAAGTACCGGGTGTTTTTATATAATCTGCTTTACCAATAAAAAAGTCCCAATCCTTTGTGGCAAATAACTCAGGAATACGGCTTTCCCAAAAACCGTGAATACCTTTTTGATTAGTGTATTGTCCGTTATGGTTTTTTGTAGCATGTAAGGGCACATGCGCATCGGCAATATAGTGTCCTAATTCAGCAGCATACTTTAATATTAATGCTTGATTTTTATCTTTAAATGCTTTTGTTAAACGGGCAAGCATGGTCTGTACCCACCAAGGCACAATGCCATATTTCTGTAAACTGTCTTCGCCATATTTTTTTAAGGCTTGTTGCCAGCTTCGTGGTAATGAATCGTAGGGATATTCGCCATAATGATCAATATCAATATAATGTCGCGGACCTTCGGCAGCAATGGCATAACGTCGTTTGTCCGGATCGACAGCATGTTCTTTTAAAAAAGCTATTTGTGGTTTAAATAAAACCAACATATCAGCAGGAAGTAAAAAAACAGCATGCTCGTTAATTAATCTGTGGCCAAAAAAGCCCCAGCTATTGGCCTGATTATAACAAAGACATAAACCTAAAAAGAGGAATATCTTTTTCATAAGTTAACAGGTGTTTGCAGTTAGTTGGTGTAAGTTAATTGATTATTTGTAACTGCTTTGTTTTTAAGTGAAAATATTAATCGCTTAAAACGATAGAATAGTAATGCGAAATTACAAGTTTCGCATAGCAGAATTTTACGCTTTGTCACCCTGAGCCTGACAGACCTCTTGTTATTTTAAAATTGGTCAATGTATTTGTAGCGCAGATTGACTGAATATATTAGCTACTTAACACGGTCCGGATTTTTCTTTATAAAATCTTCCCAGCCATTCAGGTTGTTTTTTAATTTACCAATAACGGAGTTTAGCTGATAGTGGTGGCACATGGCTACGGCCAAGGCATCTGTAGCATCAAAATATTGTGGTTGTTCTTTTATAACCAGTAGCTGTTGAAGCATTTTCCATACCTGTTCTTTATCGGCGTTACCATTACCTGTAATGGCTTGTTTTACTTTACGTGGCGAATATTCTGTAACCGATAATCCGGCCCGCATAGCAGCCGCAATAGCCACACCCTGCGCCCTTCCCAGCTTTAACATACTTTGTACGTTTTTACCAAAAAAAGGTGCTTCAATGGCAAACTCTGTGGGTTTATATGATTGAATGATCTCTTCAATTTTTTCGTGTATCAGGTGCAGGCGTTCGTAGTTATCTTTTTTTGAGCTTAGCTTAAGGGCATGCATTTCCAACGGCCTTATTTTATTGCCTTTAATTTCAATAATACTGTACCCCATTACAAGTGTTCCGGGGTCAACGCCTAATATGATGGTGGGAGATGTACGCAAATGCTGTAATTAAACATCAAAAATAGTTAGATAAATTTTTAATTAGACAATTAGTTAATTTGAAAATTTAACAATGAGGTTTTCCTATACAGTAGGGTACTTGCATAATGCTGAATAGAATTACTGAACGGCCCCGATTAAAATACCCCGAACAGCGGGGTTAGAAACAAATTGCCCAATAGAATTGTTGCAGCACAAGTGA
>DHEF01000041.1:0-2179 GCA_002399735.1 Chitinophagaceae bacterium UBA4857 | reverse complement strand
AATAGAATTGTTGCAGCACAAGTGAGAGTATTAAATTCATTTCCACTGGAAATAAATTTAATCCCAACCCTATCGGGTTACAACAAACGAGGATAGTAGTAATGCAGGTGATAGCATAAATAAAACGGCGAGATTTTTTTCTCGCCGTTTTATTTATTTCTTTTTAATTAATGAGGTTAACGGATGTCGCAGGTTTTCAAAACTCATCATATCTATCTTTACTTTACCTACTACAATGGGGCTTTCTATACGTACGGGTACGTGGTTGGCATCATCAGTTACCCAAACGGTCATGTTTTCGCCACCTTCAAACAAGGTACCCTTAATTAACATGGGTTTAAACTTAATGGCTTTGAATTTTCCGTAGCGGGTAGTAATTGTTTCCTTACCTAAATAACGGATGTACATATTGTACACTTCATTATCCAGGAACATAGAGAAGGCAATTTTATCGTTGGGACGCAGAATAGAAAAATCAATATTACGTGCATAAAAAACAGAGCTCACTACATCCTGCACACAAGTAGGTACTTTAAATACACCATCATTGGTGATAGCCGTATTGGCTGTTTTGTTAAAGGTTACCAACTGGTATTTTTTATGATTACCCTCGTGTACATTACGTACAAATTTTAAGGGTTGCATCGTAGCCGTATCCATATAGGTTTCGTACTTGTCACGCACTTTAAAAATCCAATCGTAGGATTCGTTGGTTTTACCCTCACCTACAATATGGTAAACGGGTTTGCCATTTAAAGTTTCTAAAGTATTGGTAAACGTGGCAATGCCTGCATTTACATATACACCTGCTACATTGTAATACACAGTAAACGAAACTTTTTCACCAGCTTTGAATGCTACATTTTTTATGGCACAGGCATCGTTTGTATAGGTTTTACCTTCATCAGAAGCTATACCCAACACCATGAGTAATAAAAATGGAGCAGCAAAAAATTTAGTTCTTTTCATTTCTATTATTAAACACTTTTTTTACACTTAATATCAGCAAACTGCCTGCCAATGCCGGAATTACCAGATTAATTAACCAAATACTGATGGTTGTAAGGGTTATTCCGAGCCCGTTTGTACTAAAAATACCAATCAGCTTCAGGCTTATTTCGCCTTTTAAACCAAGGTCGGTAAACAATGCAATGGTAGGCACTACTGCCATTACCAAAAACATTAAACTTATACTTACCCAAGCCTGGCCAAAACCAAGCGTTACACCAAAAAACTGAAACAGTAAATAGTACTGTAATATAAATACTAAAAACCGTATTACTGATAATGACAGCAACCTAAACAGTATAGTTGCATTAAAGCTTTCCAAGGCATTAATCAACCATGTAAATTTTTTAATAGCCGGTATCTGATCTATCCGTTTAACCAGCCAGGAAAGCTTAAAATAAAATAACGTTAAAATTACCAACACCATGCAAACGCCGCTGGCTATCATTTTAATCCATAATGGCGATAAAATATGCTGCGCCGCCAACGCATCGGCCATAAATAATAAACCCAGTAAACCCATAGCCATGGTTACCATTATCTGACTTATACTGCCCACCACCGTTAACGATACGGCTTTTAACTTGTTGCCCTCGTTCATGTACAAAATACGGCCCAAATATTCTCCAACACGGTATGGTGTACTTATAGATACCGAAACACCCGATAAAATAGCTTTGAATGCGGTTTGAAAACTCACCTGTTGTACCGGCTTTACGGAAATGCGCCACTTAACAGCCTCTAAGCCCCAATTGACCAGCATTAGTGCCACAGCACCAATCACCAGCCATATTTTTGTACTGGTAAATGAATTTAGAATTTGTTGCCAGGCCAGTTCTATATCGGGCTGACGGGCAATTTGTGTATATATAAACCATACTAACCAACAAAAAAGCAGGGGGCCTAAAAAGTACCTGATAAATAGATTAATATAACGTTTGTATTGCCTGGTTATTTGCATGGTTACAGGTACAAAGAAAACGGTTATTAGGCACAATTAAAAACCGGTCATCCATTGTTAGTGCAACAACAAGCTGCTGATGTAAAAGTTTTGTAGTGGAGTGGATTTATTTTTTGTTACCAGCTGTAGTACTACTATTATCGTCTGTTGTAACCCGATAGGGTTGGGATTAAATTTATTTCCAGTGGAAATGAATTTAATACTCTCACT
>DHEF01000054.1:114539-165995 GCA_002399735.1 Chitinophagaceae bacterium UBA4857 | reverse complement strand
GGTGGTCCTGCATTAACGCGAAGCATCAATGAAGCTAATCCAATAACTAATATCGAATTAATTCTATTGGCCACTTTGCAGTACTCCGCATTTTAATCGGAGAGCTGTAACTTTACTCAGCATTGTGCAAGGTGCGCCCCAATTCGTCGGCGGTACGTTCAGTAATTCTATTGGGTATTATGTAGGTTCACTCTATATAATCGCAAAACCCAATTTTCAAATTATCTAATTATCTAATTGTCCTCTCTTACTTTTTAAACAACTCTTCCTTTGTTACTACTTTTACTTTAGTGCCATCTTTCAGCGTTTGGCTAATAGCCGAGTAAGGGCCGCTTACCACTTTTTCATTGCCGGTAAGTCCGCTTAGTATTTCAATATAATTCATATCCTGAATACCCGATTTTACCAGTATTTTCTTCACCGTATTATCAGCTTGCAATACATATACTACTTCCTCCATTTCATCGCCGGCTGTAGCACTTGTATTTTGATCTTCATCTGTACCCGTGGTTGTAGCTTTTTCTTTTTTAGAATCGGCCAGACTTTTATCGCTTCCTTTTAAGCGGGCATTCACTGCCGCAATAGGTACCGATAAAACATTATCCTTGCGTTTGGTTTTTATATCTGCACTGGCATTCATACCGGGCCTGAAAGGAAATCTTCTTGGTTTTGCCGGGTCAATTAAATCACTGTATGATGCTTTGTCCAATCTTATTCTTACTTCATAGTTGGTAACATCTGTAGTAGTAGCACCCGTTAGCGAATTACTTTTTGTGCTACTGGCAATTTGTGTAACCACACCTTTAAACTTGCGGTTATTGTAGGCATCTACTTCAACATCGGCACTATCGCCCAGGTTTACTTTTACAATATCATTTTCGCCAACATCTACACGTACTTCAATAATATTCATATCGGCCACACGCATCATTTCGGTACCAACATTAAAACTATTACCTGCTACACTTTCACCTTCTTTAATACTTAACGATGATACTACACCATCCATTGGCGCAACAATAGTAGTACGGCTTAAATCTTTATTGGCTCTTGATAATCCGCTTTGCGATACATTGGTACCCGCTTCCAGGCTACGTATATTTTGTTTGGCGGCATTATAATTTGCCTGTGCCGATTGATAAGTTGTTTCTATTTGCTCTAACTCGGCTTGCGAAATTACTTTCTGGTCAAACAGGGTTTTATTACGTTTGTAATTATCCTCAGCATTTTTTAGGGTAGCTTGTAAGGCAAGCAATGCTGCTTCGCTATTAGCAACAGTAGCTCTTGCCTGCGCAACCTGTGCTGCGGCCTGATCTTTTTGTAAAGCATATATATCAGCATAAATACGAGCAAGCACTTGCCCTTTTTTTACGCTATCGCCTTCCTGAACCATCAGGTTGGTTATTTGCCCGGAAATATCGGGACTTATTTTTACTTCTACTTCGGGGTATACATTACCACTGGCTGTAACGGTTTCTACAATTACACGTTTTGCCACAGTTTCCACCGTTACTTTCTCGCCGGAGTCTTTGCCTTTGTTGTAAGCGCTAAAAGCAAACCATGCAATTAATAATACTGCTACAATAATTAATAACCACTTAATGGATTTTTTCATGCCGTATATTTTTCCGAGTTGAATTATCTTTTACTACTATAAAATTTTTTAGAACTAAGGGTTTATTGCTGAACAGAATTGATGCAGTTGAAGAGTGCGACGCAAGGGACGGTGATGATTGCACTGCAGCCGACTAACAAATAATTCGTTTACAATTTTAAACCTTGTCCTTTATAAAACTCTAATAATTTTATTTTAAAAACATAATCGTATTGCGCATACAACAAATTATATTTTGCAGTTGCCAATGCATTTTGCGTATTTAAAAGATCGTAGGTGGAAAGTAATCCCATGTCGTATCTTTTTTTAGCAAAGTCATATGCTTTGTCTGACGCTGCTACACTTTTCTGATTAGCATTAAATTTTTCCAGTGCCGCAACCGCATCATTATGTGCTGTGTAAATATCCTGCTTAATGGTTTGTGCGTCTTGTTCTATTTGCAGCTCAACCTGTTTTACATTTAATTTACTACGCTGCCAGTTATTGCGTAGCACACCATTATTAAAAATAGGTACACTTAAATTTAACCCAACGGATTGCTGAAAGTTTTGATCCAATTGACTTATATAACCTTGTTTGTTCCAAATAGGTTGGTTATTAAAAGTAGGTGCAAGGGGTGCTACATTATATTCCATTCCATTAACATCAACCTTACCTATAAACGGTATAGGCGTTTGGTTATAACCCACTAACTCACGACCATTGTTTATATAACGTGAACCCAGGCTACCAAATAAGGATAACGTAGGATACATGGCGCCTCTGGCCGCTAGTACATTTTTTTGTGCTGCCTGCAAGTTCAGGTTATTAACCTTTTGTTGTGGCAGGTGTATCATGGCCGAAGAGAAAACATTTTCGGGTTGTAAATCGGCCAGGCTTTCTAACGGAATAGTTTCTACCGGCGGAGTGGATACATCAAATGGAGCAGCAGCATCCAGATTAAGCAAGGCTTTCATTTGTAACACGGTTTGTGTCACGGCCGCTTTGGCAGTAATTACTGCGGAGCTATCGGTGGCTAATTGTGCTTCTAATTGTGTAGCATTTAGCTCGGGTAATTTACCGGCATCAACTTGTAAACGTGTGTTTTCTAATTGTTGCTCGGTTTGCGCTAATTGTACACGGGCAATGTTTACTTGTTCCATGGACAATAAAATTTGCAAATAAGCCGTGGCAACATTTAAGGCTACATCGTTCTGCGCTTTTTCTATACCTGCAATAGTTGCCTGTAAACTAAGGCTGCGGGCCTTTACTGTGTTTCTTTTAGAAAACCAGTTGAATAAATCTACCCCGGCTTGTAAACTATACCCATGCGATAAAAAGGTAGATGTAATTAAATCAAAGTTTGTAGGATCCTGGTTTCTACCGGAGCTAACACCAAGGTTAGTACTAAACCCAATATTAGGGTAGGTGTTTAAACGGGCCTGCTTGTAATCTAATCCGGCAAAACGGGCTTGTAAATCAGCTTGTTTTACAGAAATATTATTTTGCAGCGCATAGGTTACACATTTTTGTAAATCCCATTTTTCCTGGGCTTGTAACAGCTCGGGTAACAATAAAAAGGAAAGCACTAAACAGGTAATGCCCGACAATAATTTTATTATCATACGCCAAAAATAGTACAAACCGTTTTTATATAAAATTTGATGCGGATAAACGGTAAAAACTTATGTTAATTGATGTAATGCCTGCGATAAATCCTTCATCAGGTATTCCGGTTCCTCCAATCCAAAATACAAACGAACACTGCGGTGCCACTTATTGCCGGCGTCAAACTCGTTGGTGGGTATGCCGGCGCATTTGGGCAAAACCAGACTTTCATGCCCGCCCCAGCTTACGGCAATTAAAAAATGTTGTAACTGTTCACAAAACTTAACAATCTGCTCTCTTTCTTTTGTTTTTAAAATAATGGTAACTAAACCACCCACTTGTTGCATTTGGCTATTGGCCAGTTCGTATTGTGCAAAGCTTTCATCAAACGGATAGACAATGCTTTCTATTTGTGGTTGTTGTTTTAAAAAGGCAGCCATTTGTGCAGTGGTGCGGGTAATTTTTTCTAAGCGAACCGGCATGGTACGTAAGCTGCGTAACATAAGCCAGGCGTTAAATGGCTGCATGCCGCTACCAATAGCCAGATAGTCCATGTCGAATATTTTTTTAATCATGGCTTTGCTACCGCTAAGTACACCACCTAATGTATCGCTATGGCCACCAATATATTTGGTGGCGGTTTGCATGGCTAGGTCAATACCCAATTTAATAACCGGTTGGTATAACGGGGTAGCATAGCTATTATCAATCATAGTTACAATGCCTTTTTGTTTTGCATAAGTGGCAATGGCTTGTAATGGTTGTATATCAAACGTCCAGCTATTGGGTGATTCTAAATAAAAAAGAGTGGTATTAGGTTGTGTAGTGGCCATCCATTCTTCAATAGTACCGCCATCAACATAACTGGTGTGTACACCATAACGAGGAAGAATGGCATCAAACAATTTTTTTGTCCAGCTATAGGGGTCTCGCACACTTACAATATGATCGCCGGCTTTTACATTGGCCATTACGCCGGCATAAGTAGCAGCGGCACCATTGTTAAAAACCAAGGCATCTTCGGCACCGTCTAATGCGGCCAGTTTTTTTCGTAAAATATCAATGGTAGGGTTTAGGCCGCGGCTATAAATATAACCCGACATTTCATCGGCAAAAACATTACTTATATCGGCAATTGAATCAAAAGCAAAATTGCTTGCTTGTGCAATGGGTGGCGATACGGCATTGTGGTATTGCGATCTGTCTTCGCCCAGTTCGTTAATGATATATGATAAATCCATGGTTCAATTTAGCAACAATTAATAATTAGTAATGAATAATAATTTGGCGTAACAACAAAAACTTAGGACAGCAGTATAATTAAAATCGCAGCAAAATTTTTGTTATCGGCAATAGTAACACAGATGATCGTCTGTTGTGTCACTCACTTGTGCTACACCAATTCTATTGGCCATTTATGCAGTACCTCGTTTATAACCCCGCTATTCGGGGTATTTTAATCGGGGCTGTTCCGTTCGCTAATCAGCATCGTGTTGTGCCGTGGTCCTTTGCTGTATTAAAAATTATTTACAGCACTTTTTTTATGATACACTAAAAAATAAATAATAGCCAAAGTGCCTAATAAACAAATACCTATAATAGCTGCAGTAGGTTTGTCAATTATAACGGCTGTGGCAATGCCGGCATAAGCCAATACAAAAATGGCTGTGAGCAATGGTGTAATTGTTTTTATAAAACCTTTTGCAATGGCTGTTTCATTTTGCTTTTTCTTACGTAAATAAAACAAAGTGGCGGCTGATGCTCCCATACCAAAGCTGTCTAAAAACATGGTGAAGCCAAGAATATTATCTACCTGTTTGCCAAAGAAAGTTATAATGATGGTCATGATAGAAAATGCTGCAAGTCCGTTAATCATTACCTGTGTTTTTGGGTGTTGGTAAGCAAACATTTTAGGAAAAACTTTGTCCAAACTCATAGCCCGCATTACTCTTGGATTGCTTAACAGTACAACATTTACATAGGCCAGTACAGAAAGAAACATTAAGCCATCAAATATTTTTGCACCAGTGGTGCCAAACCATGCTTCTAACAATAAAGCACCAATGGCAGAAGTGCCTTTCATTTCATCAAAACCAATTACCTCGGTGTAGGCATAGTTAATGGCCATATACAAGGCAACAACTATTACCATACCACTAACTATACCTTTTGATAAAATATTGGTGCGTTTTACCTCGGTGCCAAAATTGATGGTTTGTTGGTAACCACCATATGAAAAGAATACTGGTATACAGGCTATTAAAAATAGTTTAAGCCAATGGTTGTCTTTAAAATCATACACCTGAATATTGGCATCGTGTCCGTGAGGTGCTACTGTAACGCCTTTTATTATACTGGCAATCATAATAACCATTAATCCAATCTTTAAAACCATTAGTACATTTTGTGTGCGGCTACTGGTACGCAAGCCCAATAAATTAACCACAAAAAAAGCACCTACACAAACCACGGCCACCATTGTATTAAATAAAGTGCCGGAGGGTTTGCCATATAATAAATCGCTGATATAATCGGCACCAATTAAAGCCACCACTGCAAGCGATGCTGCATTACTAATGAGTATAAGTGTATTAATCGTAAAGCCAACGGAGGGATGGTAACAAAATGAAAAGATTTTATAATAACCGCCCATGGCGGGTAAACGTAAACCAATTTCGGCATAAGTAAGGGCGCCACATAAAGCCACAAAACCACCTACCAGCCATACCGAAAAAAACAGAGTAGGGGACCCCGCTGCTGCTGCTACACGGGCCGGCGTACCAAATATACCCATGCCCACTACAAAACTTATAACAAGTATTGTAACATCAAATTGGTTAAGTTTATTTAGTGGTTGATTGGTTGGTAAATCAGACGCAGTTGTTGTGTTGGCACTCATGCCTTGAAGATATAGGATAAATATGAATTTTTATATACAATAGCTACAAAATAAAAGCGGATAATATGTTTAACATTATCCGCTTTATTAAATAGTTTATTACTTTAATTACTTAAGCCATTGGCGGGGATTCACTTTTTTATTATCAATCATAAATATAAAGTCAAGTTTTCCTGAACCGTCATCATCAGATCCTACACGACCGAGGATTTGACCTCTGGAAACTTTAGACCCACGAGTAACCGTTGCAGATGTTACGTTTATATAAGTAGTAAAATATTTACCATGTCGTATAGTTAAATACACTGCATTGTCCATGGGACCAATACCAACAACTTCCCCTTCAAATATAGCTTTAACCGGTGCACCCAGTGGAGCTGCTATGGTAATCCCGGAATTATCTCCACGAACATCAGGGCCCATACCTTCAATTTTGTAAGGGCCAAAATCTATAGTTACAACACCATTGTCTACCGGCCAGGGAAGTTTTCCTTTATTTAAGGCGATGTCTTTATTTAATTCTACGTCAACAGCATTATAGTCAAGATAGTTGGTCGGTTTTTTAGGTTCAGCCTCAACTACTTTTGGTTTTGCTATCGCTACATTTTGTTCAACCGGTGGAGTGGTTGTTTTATTTTCAACTGGCTTGGTAGTTGGGTTGGTTGGGTTTACAGTAGTTGGGTTTGTCTTTATTGCATTTTCCCTTGCTCTTGCATCGGCCAAACGTTTTTCAGCTTCTAATGCTTTACGTTTATTTTCCTCATCAATAGCTTTCTTACGGGCAATATCATCAGCCGCTTTTTTGCGGGCAATTTCTATTTCACGTCGTACAATTGCATCAATATTCGATTTTAATTGCTGGTCTCTCTTTTGTTTAGCCGTTATTTGTTTTTTTAGCTCGCTTTCCTGACCTTTCAGTTTTTGTACTACCGAGTTTTGCTCGTTCTTTTGTTCGGTTAATACATTCCTTTCGCTGCTTTGGGTTTCTATTACCGTTTTCTTTTGGTCTTTACGGGCAATTTGTTGTTGCTGTCTTTTGGTAATAAGTGCCTGATGCTCTAATATATTACTGGCTTGTTTTTCACGATAATCTTTATAACTTTTCAAGTACGTAATACGTTTAACGGCATCGTTAAAATTATCGGCAGAAAAAACAAAGTTCAGGTAATCATAATTGCTTCTGTTTTTGTAAGCATATACTACCGATTTTGCATATTGGTCTTTCAACGTATCCAACTGTTTTTGTAACCTGTAAATTTCCAGGTTACTCAGGTAAATATCATCATCAATGGTTTTTAATTCTTTACCAAGACTGCTAATGTATTTTTCCTGTAAGGATATTTTGCGTTGTAATAAATTCAGTTGTTTAAGGTTTTGTGTGGTTTGGCCTTTTACTGTGTTATAGGCATTCTGAATCTCTTTCAGTTCTTTTTGTAAGGCCTGACGTTCTTTTTCCATTTCCGATTTATCTGTAAGCGGTTGCGCTTGCAATACAGATAAAGTGCTAAACAATAAAGCCAATAATAAAAAGTATGTTTTCCTCATATTTTCTATTTGCAAATCAATTAATGGGTAGTACAAATGAATAGTAACAACGTCCTTTCTTAAAAAAAATTATAAAAACCTAATTGCGCTTATAATTTTTGGGTACCGAAAACGGGAAACTTAACGTTTCATTAAAACTATAGTTTTTAAAATCAAGTTTAATATCCAGTTTCGTTTTATCCGAAATAGCTATTCTACGCTTGGTAGAAAAGTTAACCCCTTTTTTATTTTCGTAGTTATCGTAGCTTAAATCGCTGGTGCGGTTACGCTTTGTGTCCAGGTCATCCAGCTTGCTAAAAATTAAAGTATGCTCATTTTCGGTAAGCGTTAGTAAGTGTTTAAATAACTCGCCACGGCTAAGCAGTAACACTTTGCTATTGTCTTTTGAGTAGGACAGGGCAGTTGTATCAACAAATACCGGATTTCCCAACAATAAATCCTGTAAGGCCGGCAAATCAAGCGGTAGACCACTTACCTCTTGTAAATAAGCTACGCTGCGGGCTGTATATTTTTTATCCAATTTGTTTAAAATTTTAACAGAGTCGCGGGTTACAATGGCTCTCACACCTTCAATATTTAAAAGCCCGGTTAAGGATACCCAAATAATGCTGTCCTTATACATCTGCAACTTGGCATTCACATTCTCTTTTTTCCCGTCGCTACCAACATAATCAACATCCAACTTGGCCGAAAAAGTAATAAAGTCAATATGCTGCGCATTCATTTTAGCCAACACTTCTTTTATAAGTGCTACGGAATCTACTTTTTCAGCCGCTTTCAGTGTGTCTTTGGCGGTGGCGTTAGCCAATACCGTATCAGACTTTGAAATGGCTGTCTGTATTTTTCTGGTGCCGCGGCAAGATGCCGCTAATACAGTTATTGATACTAATAATATTACAAAACGCATAATTTGTTATTGTTTTCCGGTATGGCCAAAGCCGCCACTGCTACGGGTTGTTTCTTCCAATGTAGTAGCTGTTTCCCAATTTATTTGTTCTACCTGTTGCAAAACAAACTGGGCAATACGGTCGCCATGCTGTATGACCTGTACTTCGCCGGAAAGATTAATTAAAATAACTTTTATTTCTCCACGGTAATCAGCATCAATCGTGCCCGGCGTGTTTAAGCAGGTTAAGCCCTGTTTAATCGCCAGTCCGCTGCGGGGACGTACCTGAATTTCATAACCTACAGGTATCTCGGTAAATATACCGGTAGGTACCAGGGTACGTTCCATGGGTTGTAAACTAAGGGGCGTCTCTAAGTTGGCCCGCACATCCATACCAGACGAACCTATGGTTGCGTATTCCGGTAAAGGATTATTTGATTGATTGATGATTTTTACTGTTACCTGTGCCATGCCGGCAAAGATAATGGGTTGGTACCGCTTTACATACGCCTAATAACTATACCATTTTATTAGTTCAATTTTATGTTACGGGCTGTAGTAGCACAGATGATCGTCCCTTGCGATCCGATAGGGTCGGGTTTTAATTTAATTTCCAGTGGAAATGAAGTAAAGACTTACCCTTCAGCGTTCCGTCCACTATTCAACATCGTGTTACGGCACAGCGATTTGTGCTAATTGGAAAACACACACATAATAAAAGGCATGTTAAATTCCTGTATAATATCGTCAACCAAATTGACTAATAAATTTTTTAGTACCTTTGCGCTATGCACAAATCAGCATTAGATGAGCAATTACTGGCTACCCAACAACTTAAAGAAAGGGGTTGGGCAAAAATTATATCTACTTTAAAACGTCAGTTTGATGTTTGGGCCACTGAAAACCTGATTTGCACAGGGCATGAGGAGATGAAATTGTGGTACCTGCCCTTGATTATGAATATTGGCCCTGATGGCATTACTAATAACGAGTTGGCCAAAAAATCGCACATGACTAAACAGGCCATGAGTAAAATTGTAAAAGAATTACTACAACTGGGTTATATAGAAACCTGCACCTGTGATGATGATAAACGTTGCAGCAATATTTTTTTAACAGAAAAAGGAAAACTATTTGCCCTTTCGTGCAGGCAAAATGTGCGTAATATTGAAGCAGTTTATGTAAACCGTTTTGGTAAAGAAAAGTTTGAAAGCACAAAGGAGACCTTACTGGAAATTATAGCTTTTAATGCCGAAGGTTTGTGCTGTAAAAAATCTGGCGAAGCGACATTGTTATGTAAGGATGCGGAGGAGTAGTGGTGAGAATTGAGATTTCAGATTTGAGAGGTTGGTTGGTAACTCGTCTGTATACTAAATACTGAAGTCTATATACTGCGTAGCTGATGATTGAAAAACAAAAGATGATGGGCTGCCCGATTGCAGTGGCATACCGACCGTAGGGAGGTATATAGCGGAAAGCGGGAACTGAAGTTGATTAGTATTACTGCTGCTGACAGCTCCAAATAATATTAAAAAAGCCTGTACGTTTGTTGAAACCTACAGGCTTTTTAATTAGCTGAAGTAAAGTTATCTTTTTTTGCTGGTATCGGCACCACGGAAATTAAGAATGTCGCGATCAAATAGGTATAAACCACTTTTGTCGTCACCAATTAACTCCAATTTATCGTTTAACGTACGAGCGGTTCTTTCTTCTTCAATCTGCTCATTTACATACCATTGTAAAAAATTGTGGGTAGCATAATCCTTCTCGGTAAGTGATAAATGCACCAGATCGTTAATACTGTCGCTTACCTGTAACTCATGTTTCAAAAACTCCTCGAAAAGCTTTTTTAAAGATGGAAAGGTGACCATTGGTTGTGATAAAGGCGGCACGGCTGCAAATCCGCCCCTTTCGTTAATAAAACGAATAAGCTTTAGCATATGTACCCTTTCCTCATCGGACTGTTGGTAAAAAAACTCCGTGACACCCTCTAAACCGGGTTGAATTTCGGCCCATGAAGCCATGGCCAGATATGCCTGCGAAGACTCGGCTTCCATTAAAACCTGCTTGTTGAGCGCTTCCTGTATTGCTTGTGATATCATAGTGGTAATGTTTTAGTTTCAAAGTTATGGCAATTATATCATAATCAAAGTGTTGACTGAAAGGGGAAAATAAATGTTTAAAATTATTGGGAAAGCGGTGCAGCAAATGAGTTTATAATATGTCTAAGGGAAAAGGATAGAAAATTTATTACCATAAATAATATTTTAAAAAAAATTAACATTCTTAAGGAATTATGGTAATGATTTCTTAAAATTGCAAACCCTATCTTGGATAGGCCTCTTGAATTCAAAACTAAAATTAAACACACACATGAGAAAACTGTTAGTAATGCTAACGCTCCTCTTATTTACTTCGGGAGTGCTTTTAGCTCAAAAAACAATTTCTGGAAAGGTAACGGATGGAAAAGGAGATCCGATTGCGAATGCATCAGTTACGGTAAAAGGCTCTAAAGTTGGTACCACTACTAATGATGAAGGGAACTTTACACTTTCCTTGACAGCTAACGCAAAAACATTGGTAATATCCGCAGTAGGTTCGGAAACTAAAGAAGTTACTTTAGGTTCTCAGTCAAACTACAGTATTTCATTGGCTGAAGTTGATAGCCAAATGGAAGAAGTTGTGGTAGTAGGTTATGGTACACAGAGTGCTAAATCATTTACAGGATCTGCTAGTAAGGTAAATGTAAAAGAATTTGCTAATCTGGTTACGCCTTCGGTTGATAAACAACTAGCGGGTAGAGCAGCTGGTGTTCAGGTAACTACTACAAGTGGATTGGTTAATGCGCCTGCAAGGATATTTATTAGAGGTATCAATTCGATTAGTCAAGGAACTGGTCCTTTAATTGTTGTTGACGGAATTCCTATTATTTCAGGAAATTTAGCATCAACGACAAACTCCAATGCGCTTGGTGATATAAACCCTGCAGATATTGAAAGTCTGGAAGTATTAAAAGATGGTTCTGCTACTGCAATTTTTGGTTCAAGAGCAGCCGCTGGTGTTATATTAATAACAACGAAAAAAGGTGCTAAATCTAGGGCGAGAGTTAATTATGAAGGTTTTTTAGGTTATAGCAGTGCACTTAAAAGATGGGATTTATTAAATGGACAGGAGTTTGTTACTATTGCAAATGAAAAATTATCTAATGCAGGCTTAGCCGCTCGGGCTTTCATGGACGCTAATGGTACAACTACAGATTGGCAAGATGAAGCATTGGTTAATAATGCACCTGTACAGAATCACACCTTAAGTTTACAAGGGGGAAATGATAAAACGACATATTATTTTTCTTTGAACTATTCTAAACAACAAGGTACTATCATTAGTAACTCAAACGTAGCATATCGTATCAGACTAAACTTGGAGCATGAGATGAACAAGTTTGTGAAGTTTGGAAACAACATCACTTTGTCGCGTCAAGAAGATACAGATCAGAATAATGGCGGAAACTCATTAGGCGGTGCGATAGCTTCTGCATTAAGACAGTTACCAAACGTTTCCCCATATAGCACTACTCATCCTACAGGATACAACATTAATCATCCTCTTGCTAACTCGATGAATCCTGGCGCTAATACTCAAGCTATTGATGACAACTTCTCAAATATTGCTTTTACATTAAGGAATAACAGACAATATTCTGATAAGTATCGTATTTTGAACAATTTTTTCTTAGAGTTGTCTCCGATTAAAAATTTAAAAATTCGTTCACAAGCCTCAGCTGATATGTTGAATGACTATAGTTATCAAAAATGGGATCCTCGTCATGGTGATGGTTACAGTAACTTAGGTTATTCTTACAACTCAAACCAAAACTTTTTAAGATACGTATGGCAGAACTATTTTAACTATAACTTCTCTTTGAATAAACATAACTTTTTCTTAACAGGGGGACATGAGTTTCAGTCAACTACTACAAAGTGGTTTTCTGCAAGCGGTGTAAACATTGCTGACATTTTCTTTTTGAAAGAAAATATCATCTCTGGTTCAGCTGCAACACCAAGTATTGGAGGAAATTATACAAAAGCTGGTTTTGAGTCCTTATTTGGTAGATTGAATTATGATTACAAAAACAAATATTTCTTTCAGGCTTCTGTACGCCGTGATGGTCAAAGTGCATTGGCTCCGGATAAAAGATATGGTGTTTTTCCAGGGTATTCTGTGGGATGGAGACCTTCCGAAGAAAGTTTTTGGCGTAACACTCCTTTCTTAGCTAATGTTTTTGGAGATTTTAAATTAAAGGCATCATATGCTAAGGTTGGTAATACATTAGGAGGCTCTCCATGGTTAAGCACTTTTGGTACGGCTCCTTATGGTAATGTACCTGGCTTAGCAGCCAACTCTATTGGAAACCCCGATTTAGTATGGGAGACCAGCCAGAAGTATGATGTTGGGGTAGAGTTTTCTTTGTTAAAGAATAGGATAAATGTAACTGCGGATTGGTTCATGAATGATGTTGATAACTTAGTATTAAGCGTTCCTACTCCTTTGAGTGCTGGTATTCCGGGAAACTCAATTTCTCAAAATATTGGTAAGTTAAATAATAAAGGTATTGAGTTTTCTGTCAATGCCTTATTAATACAAAAGAAAGACTTTAACTGGTCTATTAATGCAAACTATTCTCTTGTAAAAAATAAAATTACAAGCCTGTACGAAATAGGAGGTGAACCTGTAGAGTTTATACAAAATGGCAACTATAATCTTATTCGTGTGGGAGATCCAATGAACATTATATATGGTTATCGTTATGCAGGAGTTAATACGGCCAATGGTAACCCAATGTATTATAAGGCTAATGGAACGCTTATTCAACGTAATTTCACATCAGCGGGATCAATTGGTGGTTTTTTTGTAGCTAACAGTAAGGATGATGGTGCTTTAGGTGCTGCATCTACATTAACTTTTGCTGACCAAACCTCATTAGGTCAGGGTGTACCAACATGGTTTGGTGCTGTTACAAACAGTTTCGCTTATAAAGGGTTTTCTTTAGAAGTAATGCTTCGTTATTCAGGGGGAAATAAAATAATGAATATCACTCGTCAAGAAGCTCTTGTAAACCAAAGTTTCCAAAATAACGGAACAGAAATCCTAAACAGATGGACAACTGCTGGTCAGGTAACTGATGTTCCAAGATTATATTATGGGCAGGGTAATAATATTAACTTAAACCAAAATGCGCTTTCTAGGTTTGTAGAGTCTGGTGATTATTTAAGACTACAGAATGTTGTTTTGAGTTATACCTTAAATGCTGACAAACTTCAAAATTGGACTAATAATTTTGTAAATAGTTTAGTGTTTTTTGTACAAGGCCAAAACTTACATGTTTGGACAAAATACACAGGTGCTGACCCTGACAATATTACATCAGGAGGATTAGATCAAAGTGTTTCTCCTCAGATCCGAACAACCTCTTTTGGTGTTAAAGTTGGGTTCTAAATTAAAGTTACTTAAACAAAAAAATTATGAAAAAAGTATATAGTTTGGTGCTAATATCTTCTTTACTGGCAATTGCGAGTTGCAAAAAGGTATTAGATGTAGTACCATTTTCTTCCATTCCTTTTACTGAGGCGTTTAGTACCCCTGCCTATTGTTTATTATCATTAAACGGAGTTTATGATGCTGCTCAAAGTGGTCCATATACTGGTGGAACTGAAAGAAGGGGCTATCCCTTTGGTGCAGCAAGTATTGAGCAAGGAGATTGTAGAGGTGAGGATGCTGTAAACCTTGCTGCCTTTTTCCAAGTTACTTATCAAGCAGGGTATAACTCTACAACTGCTAATAATGTGTCACACTGGGATAATTTATACGGTTTAATTAATAAAGCCAACGTTTCAATAGACGGATTTAAAGGTGCTGGTGCTGCAGGAATTCTTACTGCTGAATTAACCTCACAATATGAAGCAGAATGTCGCTTTTTAAGAGCATTGGCCCATCATGAATTAGTTATTCACTATGCTAGACCATACGCAGATGGTAATGGAAATAAATTAGGAGTTCCATATCGTGATTTTGCCATTGCTACGTCTGCTTCTGTAAACGAAATTCGCAACACACCCAGACCGAGTGTAGCGGAGACATATAGTAAAATATTAGCAGACCTTGATTTTGCTGAAACAACACTTCCTGCTACTTATGGGACTGCAACACTAAAAACTACTCGGGCAACTAAAGCTGCTGCAATTGCTTTAAAAATGCGTGTAAAAATGCATATGGGCGATTGGCCTGGTGTAATTTTGGAAGGTAATAAACTTGTTCCTGCTACAGTAAACCCTCTTAGCTGGACTTCTGTGGTTTCTCCTGTTGGTGGTTGGGCCATGACAAATACTGTAGATGGCGCATTTACCAATAATTCATCTACAGAGAGCGTTTTTTCTATAAAAAATGATGCGCAGGATGCCCCTAGTACTAACGGTGGATTAGCAGCAATGCTTGGTTCTGCAACTTTAGGTGGAAGAGGATTGGTTGCCGTTTCTCCTATCATCTGGAATAATGCAGGTTGGAAATGTGATGATAAACGTCGTAGTGCATTATATGTTACGGGTGCAAGTAATATATCTACAACAAATCTTAGTTACTTTACTACCAAATACCGTGATTATATTACACGTGGTGATTTTGCGCCAATGATAAGATATCCTGAAGTTCTATTAATGCTTGCAGAAGCAGAAGCTAGAAATGCTGCAGGTGTTTCGGCTAGAGGATTAGATTTATTAAATGTTGTAAGAAATAGGGCTTTACAAAACCCTGCTGCTGAACAATACTTAATTGCTGATTTTTCTGATAAGATTGCATTAACTCGGGCTATTCTTTTAGAAAGAAGGATTGAGTTTTTACTTGAAGGTAAAAGATGGCCGGATATACACAGAAATGTTATGGATGCAAATTATACAACTAATGGTATTCCGGCTAAAGCTGTGAATGGTGCTAATGGTTTGGCTATTTATAATTGTGGTACTGCCTATACTCCAGGTCAGGCGGCAATTCCATATAGCGATTATAAATTTATTTGGCCTATCCCTGCTACTGAAGTTGTTCAAAACCCAATTGTTGTTCAAAATCCTGATTATTAATTTAGTCTTTTGTAGACAAAAACTTAATAAAAGCTACCTCTACAATGAGGTAGCTTTTTCTTTCCCACCACCCATCAAATTCCCTCCCCCCACTTCCCTAATTTTTCCTATATTCATTCCTTCGTTAACCATTGAGCAATTTTTTACTCAATCTGCAAAAACAATACAGGAAAAATGAAAAAAACAAGTCTATGGATGGCGGCAGCGGCGTTATTCATAACCGGTGGTGCAATTAATGCCCAGCAGGCAACTAGTACAGCAGAATCTAAGTTTGATTCGTATAAGCTATTCTCACCTTTATTTTATACTTACAACGGTAATGAATACCGCAATGCAGCCGGTGAGCCGGGTGCAGCGTATTGGCAAAATAAAGTGGATTATCAAATTAATGCTACTTTGGATGACAGCAAAAAACAGGTATCAGCAACTATTGTCATTACTTATCAAAACAATAGTCCGCAAGCGTTAAGTTATTTGTGGTTACAGCTAGATCAAAACCTGTTTAATAAAGATTCCCGCGGCCAGGCTAAAATGCCAGCCACAGGCCGTAGCCGTTACGGTGATGCCAAAAGCGGTTTTGATGGAGGCTACAAATTCTCTTCTGTAAAATTATTAAACGGTACATCCGAAGCAGCAGCCGATACATTGATTACCGATACCCGAATGCAAGTGCGTTTAGCCAAACCATTGGCAGCTAAAGGCGGAGTAATTAAATTAAAGATGCAATACAGTTACACTGTACCTGATTATGGCGCAGACCGTACCGGTATTCAACCTACAAAAAATGGCGATATTTATGCCATTGCACAATGGTTCCCGCGTATGTGTGTGTATGATGATATCCGGGGCTGGAATACCGACCCCTACTTAGGTGCAAGCGAATTTTATTTGGAGTATGGCAACTTTGATGTAAGTATTACTGCCCCATCATCTTTTATCGTAGGTGGTTCTGGCGAGTTACAAAACCCGCAAGAGGTAATGACAGCAAAACAACTACAAAGTTATAACCAGGCTAAAAACAGCGATAAAACCGTTATCATCCGTTCAGCGGCCGATGTTACTACACCCGGTACACAGCCAAACAAACCTAACTTAACCTGGAAGTTTAAAATTCAAAACTCCCGCGATTTTGCCTGGGCTGCTTCCAAATCCTTCATTTGGGATGCTGCTAAAATGAACCTGCCTGATGGTAAAAAAGGCCTGGCAATGTCATTATATCCTGAGGAGTCTGACGGACAAACAGCATGGGGGCGTTCAACTGAATACACCAAAGCATCAATTGAAAACTATTCAAAAAGATGGTTGGCTTATCCTTACTATTCTGCGGTAAACGTAGCCAGTAATGTAGGTGGCATGGAGTATCCCGGTATTGTTTTCTGCGGTTACCGTGCAAAAACTGCCGGATTATGGGGCGTTACCGACCATGAATTTGGCCATATCTGGTTCCCTATGATTGTGGGTAGCAACGAGCGCCGTTATGGTTGGATGGACGAAGGCTTTAATACTTTCATCAATGGTATTGCCGCCAAAGATTTTAACAATGGCGAGTATGCACGTCCTGCAGGCAGCGCACATAATAGCCGTTTATTCAGTCCGTCTATGGAAGTAGTGTACAACACACCCGATGCCATGAAAGAGCGTAACATCGGGGCGTTATTATATTCAAAACCAGGGTTCGCATTAACCTTATTACGTGAGCAAATTTTGGGCGAAAGACGTTTCGACTTTGCTTTCAGAAAATACACACACGATTGGGCCTACAAACATCCAACTCCTTGGGATTTCTTCCGCAGTATCGAAAACTCAGTGGGTGAAGATCTTGCCTGGTTCTGGAAAAGTATGATACTGGAAAACTATCAGTTAGATCAGGCTATCATCAATGTAGAGGCGGTACAAAACGATGCAAAAAACGGAACATTATTAACCATTGCTAATCTTGACCAAATGGCCATGCCGGTTGTAATAGAATATACAACGGCTGATGGTACTACTACACGTCAAAAACTACCCGTTGAAGTTTGGCAAAACAATACTGAGTGGAAAGTATTGTTACCTGCAACAACCGCTGTAACCAAAGTAGTTTTAGATCCCGACAAGGTATTCCCCGATATGAACCCTAAAAACAACGTTTGGCCGGTTCAATAATACATCACAACCTTTTTCACTGCCCCTTCATAGTAAGGGGCTTTTTATTTATGTTAACAGCGGCCTCCCCTCTAACTTCGTTACTTCCCTTTTGGGAACCTCCGAAGGAGGGGCTTAGATGAGTCCTATAATGTCCAACTTAATTATGTTATCAGCTGCATTAACACTGATGATCGTCCCTTGCGTCGCACACTTCAGCCGCATATCGCTAATCAACAGAGATAAGTCGGAAAAATTTAATTGACAATGGACAAATGACAGTTGACAAATTATTTGTAGTTACACATCTTTCATTGAACAATTAGCATTTACATGGGAGTTAATAACTATACTATCTTAAAAAGCTTATATCACAGATCAAAAAATCAGAGATCTTAGATTAAATCCAACATCTCTAAATCAGAAATCAAAAAATCAGAAATCCTACATCCTACATCCCCTCAAATGTGGATAACTATAACATAACCTAAACAAGCTTACCCATCCCGCTGTTTTACCTTTGCGGCACAGCATGGCTAAAGCACATATACAAATTGCATTTGATTTTTTTGCTCCACAAGAGGAGGAAAAACAGCCGGTTATACCCGCACCCGTTAAAGAGGACACAGCACCTGCTACAGCTCAGGTGGAGTTAAAACCCTTATTGCAAAAGCCCACTATTATTGAGATAGACCAACCGGAACCTGAAATAATTCAAGTAACCGAGGAAAAAATTGTGGATGTAGAGCCGGAAGCATTTGTGGTAGTGAAGGACGAAGTACTCGAAGTAGAGGCCTTAGTTGAAGTTGCCGAAAGGGAGGAAGAAAGCAACAACATTATCATTGTTGAAAGCAAGGCAAAAAAGAATGGCGAAACCCGAGGTCGTCGTTCTTTAAAAGAAAAGGCCTTGGATGTACACCTGATCGAAATTCCTAATGACGAAGTTTTGTTTCAACGCCAGTATTACCCCATTGGTGAAGTAGCCGAAATGTTTCATGAAAATCAATCGTTGATACGTTATTGGGAAACCGAATTTGATATTTTAAAGCCACGTAAAAATGGCAAAGGTGATAGATTATTCCGCCCCATTGATGTAAAAAACATTGCTTTAATTTACGACTTACTACGCCGCCGCAAGTTTACCATACAAGGTGCTAAAGATTATTTAAAGAATAATAAAAAGGCCGAGGAAAAATTTGCACTGGTACAATCGCTGCAACAAATGAAAAGTTTCTTTCAGGAAATAAAAGCCAACTTGTAATAATAACTTTCACTACTACATGCTCATAAAAACAAAACTATCCGAAAAGGATTTTATTAACGCTAACCTTACCATGTTATACAGCAAACCATTTTTAAGGTTTGCTACAGGTTTAGTATTGGCCAGTTGTGTTTTGTTTTTCGTTTGTTCCTTTTTTATTCCCAGTGTATCTATCCGTTCAGCTATTTTACCCATATTAGCTATTTCAGCATTACCGTTGGCAACTTATTTTAGCGCAAAAAAAATATTTAAAAAAAGCACCACACTTGGCGAAAATATCAATTACGAATTTGATACGGAAGCCATTAAAATACAAGGTGAAACTTTTAACGGTCAATTAGCCTGGAATAAAGTGTACAAGGTAACCAAAACAAAAAACTGGTTGTTAATCTGGCAAAACAACCAACAGGCAAGCCCAATACCCCGTAGAAATGTGCGTGATCTGGATATACCCAGAATAGCAGAAATATTAGACAAAAAAGGGGTAAAAAACAACCTGACTAAGTAATTGTTTTTTGTTCTTCATGCCATTGCATAAAACGTTCATACACTTCTTTCCATCCGGCAAAAGCCTTATCGGTTCCTAAAAAGTTATTGTGCCATATCATCGAAAAAAGTCCGTTTACTTCCTGTACCGATTGGTATAAACTTTTCATTGTTTCCAATGTTTCTGCTGTACTTAACTTTTGCTCGTAGTAAGCATTGGCATCCATAAAACAAAAGGGAAACAATAATAAATCGGTTTGCTTTTCCTGTTTAATATCGTACCAATAAAAAGGCAAAGCTACCGAAGCCCTGAAACCGTTGATACTACCATAGCCCATCGAAAAATCAAATTGAATACCTTGTTGTAATAGTTGACGGTAAGTATTGGGCAGGGTAAATTTTATATAATGTTGTCGGGATGCTTGTATAGGTTTGCCTGCAATGGTGCTTAATGTTTGTATTTCCTGTAATAAAACATTTTCATCCAGACTACTTTTCCACGATGGGTGAATACCAACCGGATAACGAATCAGGTGGTCGTTAATTAAAGCCACCAACTGTTTATTATCAGGTGCAATATTTTTCTCGTATGACGTACGTTTATGCGCTAATAGAAAAAAGTAATAAGGTTTTAAGTAGTGCTTTTCATGTAATTGGTTTAACCAACCATAAGTATCAAAAGGGTCTTTTTGTTTGCTACGTAATACGGCTAAGCGTTTACTCAATAAATCAAACTTGCCTTGTAGTAAATCTTTACACCAACCACCGGCATTACGCCAAAAGCCTTTGTTTTTATAGCTCCATGCAATATCAATATCGTAAGTTGGTAAAAAGGTAAACTTGGTTTTGGAGGTAAGTGTTGCCGATAACCTTTCATTTACTTTTTTAGCAAAATACTGCCACCAGTTATTTACCAAGGGTTGTTGTAAAAAATTCTCTTTATAGGCTAAGGCTTCCGTGTGTGGATAGCGGCCAAACGCATCAGGTGTGTAAGGCAGGTATTCTTCGTACCTACTTAATAAATAAAAGCTGGCGGCAAAAATATCAAAACCCATATCGCCATCAGTACCAAAAAAAGCTTTTACACCATCGGTATCAAAACACTGTATGTTTTGCTGTTGTACGCCTGTTTGTTGTAATAAACCTTGTGGATGTATAGTAAAACAGTTGATGGCTAAAGTTACGTTACTGTAGTTAATTACCATTTCGCCAACGGGTACATCCTGAATGTTGTTTGTTATTTGTATAGGCTGCGAAAATAACTGTTGTACAAAACCAACAACATATTGCAGCCTTGGTGTTATATGGTGAGTGTAGATGAACAATTAGCTATTAAGAATTAGTAATTAATAATTAATAATGTTGAAGTTAACAGTTAATAGTGATTTGTAAATAAAAGTGTTTGCTTTTACATAATGCTCAATAGCATTACCGAACGATGCAGTGAGTGACACAACAGGCGATGCTAGTAGTAATGCAGCTGGTAACATAAAAAAAGTATTGAGTATATAGTATTAAGTATAGAGAAGAAAAGATTGCTTACTCACGACAACTTTGAACCTTTGAACTTTTGAACCTCTGGAACTTTTCTTACGACAACTTAAAACTTAATACTTTAAACTTTAGATTTATTTCTCTCCACCCACTGTTCATTAAACGATTTTTTTGGAAACTCCAGTTTACTTCTATGCTGTGTCCATGCTTTACCAATCGTGTTTATCAATTTTGATTTTACATTTCCATTTGCAACATTCATCATCTTACGGCGAAGCATGGCTGTTTTCCACAGTTTCCACGCTACCTTTTCGGTAAATGGTGCATAACCTTCGGTGCGGGCTTCGTGGCGGTTTTCTAACAACAACTCGTGCAGGTTAATTTTTACGGCACATACCTGTGTACAGTTGCCACAAAGGGATGATGCATGGCTTAAATGTTTCCACTCCTGCAAATCTTTTAAATGCGGCGTAATAACCGAACCAATTGGCCCGCTATAAGTAGCTGCATAAGTATGGCCGCCAATATTTTTATATACGGGGCAGGCGTTTAAGCAAGCACCACAACGTATGCAATACAAACTTTCTCTGGCAACCGGATTTTTTAATAGGTTGGTGCGGCCATTATCCAACAGTATCACATACATTTCATCCGGTCCGTCGGTTTCGCCGGCTTGTTTTGGCCCGGTAACAATGGTGTTGTACGATGTAATGCGTTGCCCGGTACCAAACGTAGATAACAATGGCCAGAACAAAGCCAGGTCCGTCATGGATGGAATAACTTTTTCAATACCCACCACGGTAATATGTGTCTTTGGCATAGAGCAGCTAAGCCTTCCATTGCCTTCGTTTTCGGTAACAGCTATGCCACCAATATCCGCAATTATAAAATTAGCGCCGGTAACACCTACTTCGGCTTCGGCATATTTATTACGTAAAATATCTCGGGCAACTAAAGTAAGTTGTTGTGGTGTTAATGCAGGGTCGGTACCCAGCTTTTCTGCAAATAGTTTAGCAATATCTTCCTTGCTTTTGTGCATGGCCGGTGTCACAATATGGTAAGGCGGCTCATCGTCTAACTGCTGTATGTATTCGCCCAAATCAGTTTCTACACTTTCTATTCCTTGTTCCTGTAAATACTTATTCAGGTGAATTTCTTCGGTAACCATGCTCTTGCTTTTTACCAAAGTTTTGCAGTTTTTAGCGGCGCATATTTTACCAATTTCGTCTAATGCTTGTTGTGTAGTCTCCGCCCAAATTACTTTAGCACCACGGGCGGTTATTATTTTTTCAAATTGTTCTAAATAGCTATCCAGGTTTTCAATAGCACGCCACTTTATATTTTTTGCACGTTCGCGGGCGATATCCAGGTTTTCAAATTGCAGCTTGCCCATTGGTACCGCAGCATTGTACTTACCAATATTAAAGTTGATGGTTTTACGGTGCTGTTTATCCGGTGCTTTAATGGTGCTTTTGGCAATAAAATCGGCTGCAGTTTCTTTCACGCTTCTAATTTGTATAAAGTTAATCGTTCTCTTTGTTATAATGTGCTCCGGCTATTGCATCAAGGGTTTCATAAAACTCTTCGCCGTATTTACGTATTAACGGTTCTTTTAAAAACTGGTAGGTGGGTACTTTTAATTTTTCGCCCAGCTTCCAGCCGCATTTACAAAGTGTTTTGCGGGGCTCATAATTCATGCGGTCATAATCACCGTGTTTACCCTTGTACACAATAATAGGGTATAAGTGACAACTGATTGGCTTTTTCCAGGGAATTAACCCTTCGTTATAACCTTTTTCAAAAGCACAATTTATCTGCCCATCTTTTTCTCTAATGGCATAACTGCAAATACCGTTATCATTTTGCATGGTAGGCGTTACCCAGCCAAATTCGTTATCGTAAGTGTACATTTTTTGCTCCTCGGCCGATTTAATGGAGGCTTCGGTGAGATAATGTTTTATTTTTGGAAAACTATCCTTCACCTTACGCAGTTCCTCATCGCTTAATGGCGCACCGGCATCACCTTCTTCGCAACAGCCGCCTTTGCATTTGCTTAGGTCGCATACAAATTGCGATTCTACCACATCATCACTAATCAAAATATTTTCAATCACTATCATGGTGCAAAAATACGCAGTAAATAAAATTATACTCAGTAAGATTTATTTGGGGCTGTCAGCAGTAGTAATTCTAATCAACTTCAGTTCCGGCTGCTACGGGCTCCACTTCGCTCCGGTGCTCCACTGCGTTACGCACTAAACCCTTTGCATCCGGCAGCCCGGCATCGGTATAACACTAATCAGCATTTTCGGCACGGTACCACTGGGTTACACCAAGTATTTTCACAGAGTAAACACAGCGTAGTAACAAAAACTCAGAACAAACCTTCCGTTTACCCCAGTGTCAAAACTCCTTAAACTCTGTGGTAAAAACCTGGTGCTTCAGCACCAGCCTTACAGAAAGATGCTTCACAGTGTAATAGCCAAACAACCCTCCGAGCACCTCTGTGCAAAAACTCCATAAACTCCGTGGTAAAAATCTGGTGCGTCAGCACCACACCAAACTCCGGAAACCATGTTTTATGCAAAAAAGCAGTTTTTAGTAACCAGTTTTAGTAAGTACTTCAAAAGCGCATCAAAATATTTATTGTAAATCAATTATTTATAAAGGTGTCGTAAAAAAATGATGCCTCAAAAGTTTAAAATATGCCATAAACTGTTCTATCTTTGCAGCCCCAAAATTAAACAACCATTTTGGGGAAACACTTGGGGGATAGCCCGGGGTTTATTTAATAACAGCGGTAAAACCGCAAAAAATTATTTCATGAGCAAATTACATTTCACAACAAAACATGCGAATGAGGCTACCGTGCAACGTAATTGGTATGTTGTAGACGGTACTAATCAAACCGTAGGTCGTATGTGTGCCAGAATCGCAGCTATTTTGCGTGGTAAAAACAAAGCCAGCTACACGCCACACGTAGATACTGGAGACTACATTATTGTTATCAATGCTGAAAAAGTAGTATTAACCGGTAACAAATTAGAAGAAAAATTATACGACCACTACACTGGTTACCCAGGTGGCCGTAAAGAAGAAACTGCAAAAAATTTACAAAAACGTCGTCCGGAGGTTTTAATTGAAAGAGCAGTAAAAGGCATGTTACCTAAAAATCGTTTAGGTCGCAAAATGTACAAAAAGTTATTTGTGTATGCAGGCAACCAACATCCGCATGCGCCACAACAACCTAAAGAACTTAAGTTCTAATTGTACAAAACAAAAACTTTTAATTCCAAACAATTTATAATAAATGGAAAAGCAAACAAACGGTGTTGGTCGTCGTAAAGAGTCGGTAACCCGCGTTTTTATTTCTAAAGGAACCGGTAACATTACTGTAAACGACAAAGATTACAAACAATATTTTCAATTGGTTTACTTACAAAACCAAGTTGAGCGCCCTTTAAAAACAATCGAAGCTGCTGATAAATTTGATGTTAAAATCAATGCTACTGGTGGTGGTGTAAAAGGACAGGCAGAAGCTGCTATGTTAGGTATTTCTCGTGTGTTAATTGAAATTAACCCTGAGTTTCGCCCTGCTTTAAAGGCTGCCGGCTTATTAAAACGTGACCCACGTTCTGTAGAACGTAAGAAATTCGGTCATAAAAAAGCTCGTCGTAGCTACCAGTTCTCTAAACGTTAATCGTTGGTGGTTATTCTTTTATCGTTTAACCATACCCGTTTAACACATATAATTAACTTATAACTGATAAGAAATAAAATGGAAAATAATACATCCTTACAACAGCAGCTTCTGGAAGCCGGTGTACATTTTGGTCACCTGAAAAAGAAGTGGAACCCTAAGATGTTACCTTACATCTTTGCCGAGAAAAAAGGTATCCACATCATCGACCTTAACAAAACTGTTGAGGCCTTACAAGAAACTGCAGCAGCATTAAAACAAATTGCTCGCAGCGGTAAAAAAATCTTGTTTGTAGGTACTAAAAAACAAGCAAAAGACATTGTTAGCGAGTGTGCGCAACGCGTTAACATGCCATTTGTTACCGAGCGTTGGTTAGGTGGTATGCTTACTAACTTTAATACAGTTCGTAAGAGCGTTAAAAAAATGCAGAGCATTGATAAAATGTTAGCTGACGGTTCTTTTGACAGCATTACTAAAAAAGAGCGTTTAACACTTACCCGCGATAAAGAAAAAATGGAAAAAGTATTAGGTGGTATTGCCCAGTTGGGTCGTGTGCCTGCTGCTTTATTAATCATCGATATTGGACATGAGCATATCGCTTTAGCTGAAGCAAAACGTTTAGGCATCACTACTTTTGGTGTTGTAGATACCAACTGTGATCCTAATAAAGTTGACTTTGCTGTTCCTGCAAATGACGATGCTACCAAATCAATCGCAATCATCACCAACTACTTAACTGCTGCTATTGCAGAAGGTTTGTCTGAAAGACAAGCTGCAAAAGACGAGGATGTAGAAGATGCTGGTAACGACGACAACGAGAAAAAAGCAGCTAAATTATTGGCTGAAGCTGAAGCCGAAGGCGGTGGACGTGGTCGTGGTCGCAGTGCAAGCGGTAACAACAACGCCGGCGGTGCTGGTGGTGCTGGCCAAAGACGCAGATCCGCAGGTGGTGGCGCCGGTGGCGGACAAAGAGGTGGCAGAAGATAATTGCTTCACCGCTTTATGTTGAGTAGTTTTATTGGGTCTGGGTCCTGTACTTAGGTTGAGCTGCAATAGCAGTTTGCCCTGAGCTTGTCGAAGGGCTCCGTTAATCGTCTCAATCGCTAATCATCAAAACCAAACAATTAATAAATTGTTATTAGTACTAAGTTATAAAATAGCGCAAGCCTTAACTTATAACTTAGCACTAACAACTTAAAACTTTATAAAAATGAGCTCTACTGTAACAATTAGCGCACAGGATATAAACAAATTACGTCAGGCTACCGGCGCCGGTATGATGGATTGCCGCAAAGCTTTAACCGAAACCAATGGCGACTTTGAAGCTGCTATTGATTGGCTACGTAAACAAGGACAGAAAGTTGCTGCAAAACGTAGCGACCGTGAAGCAAAAGAAGGTGTTGTTATTGCACAAACTACTGCCGATAACGCTAGCGGTATTGTAGTATGTGTAAGTTGCGAAACTGACTTCGTGTCTAAAAATGCCGACTTCGTTGCTTTTGTACAAACAATTGCTGATGCAGCTATTTCTAGCGGTGTAAGTACTGTTGAAGAATTAAACGCTGTAGAAGTAAACGGTAAAACTGTATCCGACCTGGTTAATGACAAATTAACTTCTATCGGTGAAAAAATTGGTATTACTAAGTTTGAAAGAATCAATGCTCCTTTTGTAGCATCTTACATACATGGTTCTAACCGTATTGGCGTATTAGTAGGCTTAGATAAAGCTGCTGCTGAAGCAGGTAAAGACGTAGCCATGCAAATTGCAGCTTTAAACCCTGTAGCAGTTGATGCTGATAGTGTTTCGGCCGAAGTAGTTGCTCGTGAAAAAGCAATTATTATGGATGTAATGAAAGAAGATCCTAAAATGGCTGGTAAACCAGAAGAAATGTTATCTAAAATTGCCGAAGGTAAATTAGGCGCTTTCTTTAAAGAGCAAACTTTAGTTGCTCAGGCTTTTGTTAAAGATGCCGGCATTTCTGTAGGAGATTATCTTAAACAAGCCGGCGACGTAAAAGTAACCGAGTTTAAAAGAGTCGCTATTGGTTAATAATAATTAACTATAAAGAAGATAAAAGCGAAAAGTCTGCACCTGGTGCAGACTTTTCGCTTTTATATAATTAATGGTTGTCTGAGGTAAAGAATACTGGTTGCTGATTTTAAAATTTGCAACTGTTTAATATACAATAATTAGTAAAATGGTATCGTAAAAATACTATACGTTGAATAGGCTACAATACAGGACAGTAAAGGGTTTTATTAAAAATAATTATAAAATATAAGATAAAATACTTGCAAAAATGAAAAACTGCTAGTAGGTTTGCATTGCGTAAAACCACATACATGTACGTAAAAATACGATGGTTGAGCGATCCTAAACCTGTCCAATATTTCTATGGGCATTTTGAACAATCAATACCCAGGAAATGAAATTTTTAATCTTAACTGCTTTTATTATTGTTAGCAATATGTTGCTGGCTAATAATACTACACATACTTCTTTAACTGCTGACTCTACTGTTAGCAAGATTACCGTTATTAAAGGTTTTAGCGCAGCAACAGCAGGTGCTAAAACAAAATTACAATGGTCGGTTTTAAGTAACCAAAATGCATCATCTATTGAGGTGGAGTATAGCCATGATGGTAAAAGGTTTACCCAGGTAGGATTGGTATGGTGCAGCGAACAAGCGGCTACTGAAAATTACAGCCTTACAGTTAACAATAAAAGCAATACTTATTATCGCTTGAAATTGACCTGTAAAGATGGTGTAGTAGTTTATGCTGACGCTATTGCTGTTAAAAAATAAATTGAATTAAACGCATGAACCCTGGACGGTTCATTAATCACTCATACACTTAAGAGCAAAGGCCCCTTTTCTAAGGGGCTTTTGTATTGTAAATTGGTACAGCAGCAATAATAGCCGTTATACGGCTGAGGGATGTAAGCAACATCCTTTTGCGAAGCATGGCTATTATGTAGCGTAGGTGAAAAAATATAGTGTAACCAAGTGAATGCGGTGTTAGCAAAACAGGGCGAGGTATGAGCCGTTGTTTCGCGTTACATGGTATAAAAGGAGGGGCATGCCATAATATACAACACGATTTTTTTTTGAATGTTACTCCTTGTTGCATTGTTTATCTTTGTGGTATGCAAATAATTCCACTATCAGAAGGGAGCTTTACAATTGACGGCTCTAAGAAATTTATACCTTTTAATATTGATGCAGATAATTTACAGGAAAGAGCTACCGGTAGTTTGTTGGTAGAAGTACAACCTTTTGCTGTTAAAACCAGTAAGGATATTATTGTGTTGGATACCGGACTGGGTTTTTTAAACGATGACGGGAAAATGCAATTACTGGCTAACCTGGAATCCGAAGGTATTATGCCCGGTGATGTAACAAAAGTATTGATGAGCCATTTACATAAGGATCACGCCAGTGGGGTTACGTTGGTAAACGACAGAGACCAAATTACTTTTCCAAATGCAACCTACTATGTACAGGAAAGAGAGATGGAATATGCTTTGGAAAATGACGGCAAATCGTATATAGCAGAGGATTTTAAACTTTTGACTAATATCAAAAACATAGTGTGGTTAAAATTTGACAGCGGTACTATTGATGATTATATTCGCTACGAAATTACAGGGGCACATTCACCTTTCCACCAGGTGTTTTGGATTACTGAAAATAATGAGACAATATTTTTTGGTGCCGACGATGCCCCACAACTCCACCAACTGAAACATAAGTTTGTAGCCAAGTATGACTATGATGGTAGAAAGGCTATGGAATTAAGAAAGATCTGGAAAGAAAAAGGTGAGGCCGAAGGCTGGAACTTTCTTTTTTACCACGATGTAAAATATCCTACAGTTGTATTGCGAACTAGCTAGTGTTTAAACATCAAAATAAAAAAAGGCCTGCCCTAAAAAGGGCCGGCCGTTGCTAACCTATGAAAAACACCAGTTTCAAAGGTAGAGAATTTTTTTATTCGATAGAAAAAAAATGCAAGTTTATATAGATTTTCTTCGTTTTTTTTGCTGGTTCTTGCGCTGTTGGATTAGTTTTCTAACCTCGTTTCTAAATTTAGCTTCTTCAACAAATACACGATTGGCACGTGTTATACCTAAAACCGGGGTTAGCTGATTGCGAAAATTTAACCTTACCGTGGCTTTTTGCTGTTGCCTTTCCATTGGGTCTTTATACTCAAACTGAACTTTTCTCATATCTATAAGATATTGATTGATAATTGGTTCAGATTTTTTTGCTTCTTCCTCGGTCATTTGAAGGTTGGTTTTTATGAAAAGAAAAAGCCCTCGGCCTATCCGATCATTCTGCAAAGTATCGTTATGGTTTTGGGTAAAACCGTTTGCGCTTAATAAAACCAAACAACTGAATAATATAATATGATTAATAAACTTCATTAATGGGTTAATTGAGTGTATCAAAATTTTCGGCATCAGTATCTTCATCAAACTCGTTTAAAAAGCCAGCCAATTCAGTGGTTGGTACTTCGTTTAATAAGTTAGCCACTAATACATCGTTTTTAGTACTGGTTGTTGTATTGTTACTTACTACTGTAGCTTTCTCACTCACGGGTTCGTTCGCCAATGTTGTTACAATAACTTCTAATTCGTTTTCGGAAACTGATTGTAATGATTTTGATACTTCGGCATTTACTGCTGTAGCGACGCCTGGATCAGTTTGTGACGCAGGTAAAAAATAACGTATACCTGTAAGTGCAATAAGCCCGATAATTGCAGCCGCAACTGCATACTTCATCCATACTTTTTTCCGGGGTTGTAAAAGAACTACCGGATTTTCTGTTGCTTTAATTTTTGTAAGTATATTATCGGCCAGTGCATCAAAGTAACCCGCAGGAACTGTTGCTTGTGTATTGTTTTCTGGTAATGTATTTTCTGCTGTTGATTGAATACCGGCTAATACATTATTTGTAAGTGTATTAAAATAATCATCCGGTACTGTGTAGGTATTTTGCTTTACTGCTGTTTGTGTAAGCATAGGCGTAATACTTAATAACTCGTCTTGATTATGTATGGCATTGATAACGGTAACAGACAGGCTGTTAAAATAACCATCGGGTACCACAAAAGGCATGGGTAGTTTAGTAGTTAAAACTGTACAGCCTAGTGTGTTTAATTCGTTTTGTATGTTGTTATCAGTTAACATGTGTTAATTGGTAATAAGACAATTTTTTTATATGATGGTTTAACTGTTTTTGATATAATCTTCAATTTTACGGGCTGCGTGGTGATAACTTGCTTTTAATGCGCCTTCGCTTGTGTCTAACACCCTGCTCATTTCTTCGTAAGGCATTTCGTCGTAGTAACGCAGGTTAAAAACAAGACGTTGTTTTTCGGGTAGCTGTTGTATGGCTAATTGTAATTTCCATTCCAGTTTATTGGCATCAAAATGTTCATCGGCACGTACTAGGTTTTCTAAACCGGCCGCTTCATTATCCAGGCTAATGGATGCTTTCCTTTTTTTGTTTTCTAAAAAGGTAAGGCTTTCGTTGGTGGCAATACGGTATAACCAGGTGTATAACTGACTGTCCTCACGGAAATTGTCTAAGTTGCGCCATACTTTAATGAAAACGTTTTGTAAAACATCATCTGTATCCTCATGGGTAACTACCATGCGACGGATATGCCAGTATAATTTTTCCTGATACTTTTTTATAATAGCCGTAAACGCTTTTTCTTTTGTAGCAGGTTGGCGAAATTGTGTTAATAGTTCGTTATCATGAAGACTGGTTACCTGCATAGATTAATTTAAAATAACATTGTTGCTACTACAAGTAGCGGTGTTGAATTTGTTAGACTATAAAAATACTTATTAGTTTAATGTGGGGTGGCGCTTTTTTACTAATGTAAGAAAGAGAAAAATGAGACGGCTCATAATTTGATATTATTTACTTTTTTTCTCTTAAGTAACTAGACTGAGACCATCTGATATCCAAGGCGTTGTGCTTGTCGTTTTAACCGTTTCACTTGTTGTATTTTAAACCCATCTGCATATTGTTCAACAGGTATAGGATTAAATTTTATTTTATCTTTTACCATTGTATAAAATATAACAGCTATTTTTCGTGCTGTTGCAACAATTGCTTTAGCGGCTCCTTTCTTTGCTTTTATTCTGTGGTAAAAGATTGCTAACCAATTATTGCTACGTTGTATTGCAAAGGCAGCCATTTTAAATATACGCCCTGTATTGTTTTTCTTTTTGGGAATCCGGCTACTTAATGTTTTGCCTCCAGATATTTTATTATTGGGTGCTAAATTAAGCCAGGATGTAAAATGTTTTACTGTAGGCCATTTAGACATATCTAGCCCAACTTCGCTTATAATCTCTACGGCGTTGGTAGTTGTTATTCCAAATACCGCTGTCAAATCTGTTCCTGTAATTTGATTCAAAATAGCGTCTGCATTAAAATTTAAATTATTCTTATTGCTTTGGGGTTTTATGATATTGCTTGCTTCTTCGTTTTGAACAGGACCTGATTTGTCTGTCAAATGTTTTTGTATTTCCAGATCGCAATCTTTAATTTGTTCATGATAGGCCTGAAAAAGCAGAAAGCTTTGTTTTAGCTCAAAAATATGTTCCTCTTTCCATACACCTTGCAGAGACTTAATGATTGATTCTTTCTTTTCTGCTTTTATTCTGCTATCACAGCAAGAAGCCAATTTAGTGGCGTTGCGCTCCCCGCTTATTATTGCTCTTATAATATCTTGACCGCTTTTACCCATGACATCTGCTATAACATGTTGTATCTTAATGTTCATTTGTTCAAGTGCTTTATGTATCATTCTAATATGTGTAGCCGCCATTTCAATCAAATTTTTTCTATGGCGCATATACGCTCTTAATTTACGAGTAAACCCATCCGGCTGAAAACTCGCACTTAATAAGCCGCAGCTATGCAATTGCCTGATCCATTCCGCATCACTTACATCTGTCTTTTTACCACGTACATTTTTTACATGTTTAGCATTTACCAAAACCACTTCAAACCCTGCATCTTCTAATACCAAAAAAAGGCTTACCCAATAAATACCCGTAGCTTCCATGGCTACTGTATCTGTTCCACATTCTTTGAGCCAACTCGCTATCAATTCTAAATCTTCTGTAAAAGAACCAAAGCTTCTTATCGATTGATTAGCCACTCCAGGGTTAACAGATACATAATATTCCTTGCTAGATATGTCAATACCTGCTGCATTAGGGTAAATAACAGGTAATGATTTTGCTTTTTGCTCTTTCATAAATGACAAGTTTAAAAATGAAGAAAAAAGCAGCATCTTAAGTTCTCTGTATTGATTATAATAAGCTCTTAAACGGGGTTGCCAAAGCACCACCAAAACGGATTATCATTCAAAGAACCTTACCAAACTTGACTAGGGGCTTCTCATTGCACCATTCAAAAAACCGGTCTTATTAAAACGCTGCTCTAACACAAAGTTACTTTACCGGATTAAGAGAAATGTCTGTTAGAAAACTTGACAAAAAAAGTAACAAAAAAGTCAAGTCTTGTCCAAGGTGTATTCCGCCTGCAAGAGTTTGGTTTTGTTAAATACCATTAGGCGGAACCGTACAGCCGTTTGGCTACAGGCTCTTTTTTCGGCCGGTCGTTTTTTTGTAAGTTCAATTATTGTTTGTTATAGTTTGTTTTGGCTATGGCCGAAAAACGCCGTTTCGCCAACTCCTGTACTTACACTGCGGACAAGACGCCGTCCTAACAATATTCGTTTTTTATAACTTAGTTTTTAAGCCATTTATTTAATGTTGACTTTTATTAACTAAGAAAACTTGCATCGTATTACGATGATGATTAGAATTGATGCAGTACAAGTGTGCGACGCAAGGGACGATGATAGTAGTACAGTTGCTGATAACATAAAAAACAGACTGCTAATTAAGAGATGTTTACCACAATAAAAAACGGCGTAAGTAATTACGCCGTTTTAAAATTATTTGTGTTGCAAAAAATTATTTTCTTGCCATGGCACGTTCAGCAGCAGCAACAATGTCAGCTACATCTAAGCCATATTTTTTTAACAGATCAACTGGTTTACCGCTTTCGCCAAAAGTATCTTTTGTACCAACGTACTCAATAGGCACAGGCAGGTTTTTAGCAGCTACTTGTGCAACAGCATCGCCTAATCCGCCAATAATATTATGCTCTTCGGCAGTAACGGCACACTTGGTTTTGCTGATAGATTTTATAATGGCTTCTTCGTCCAAAGGTTTAATGGTATGAATATTATACAGATCGACACTGATGCCTTTTTCCTGTAAAATAATACCCGCTTGTATAGCATACCAAACCATATGGCCACAAGCAAAAATACTTACATCACTACCTTCTGAAAACTGTTGGGCTTTACCAATTACAAAATCTTCTTCTTTGGTAAAAATGGGCCAAACGGGGCGGCCAAAACGTAAATAAACAGGGCCTTCGTATTCGGCAATAGCCATGGTGGCAGCTTTGGTTTGGGCATAATCGCAAGGCACTATCACTGTCATACCCGGTAACATTTTCATTAATCCAATGTCCTCCAGTATTTGGTGTGTAGCGCCATCTTCACCCAGTGTTAAACCGGCGTGTGATGCACAAATTTTTACATTTTTATCGCTGTAGGCAACTGATTGTCTTATTTGATCGTAAACCCTTCCGGTGGCAAAGTTGGCAAACGTAGTAACAAAAGGAATTTTACCCCCAATGGTTAAACCTGCACCAATACCAATCATGTTGGCCTCGGCAATGCCACATTGTATATAACGTTCAGGAAATTCTTTCATAAACTGCTGTAGTTTTAACGATCCGGCTAAATCGGCCGTTAGGGCCACTACATTTTCGTTTTTACGGGCAGCTTCTAAAATACCATCACCAAATCCGCTGCGGGTATCCTTGTTTCCGGTTGATTGAATGTCTTTTAACGCCATTGCTTTTTTATTGTTAAGGCAACAAAAATAAGGTAAAATAGGGTATAGCGTTATATAATTTGAATTGTGTGTAATACTGGTAATACATCATTAGCTTATGAGGCTAAACTCTTGTATTTTACTAATTGTTGTTAGTTTTTTTATAAAAAAAGAGCTTCGTAATACGAAGCTCTGAAATATACTGAATAAGTAAGTTTATTGTTGGTCGTAGCTGCTATCCCAGTTGGTGCCATCATCACCTTTTTGACCATCCATTTTAATCATAAAGTTTTTAGCCGGGAAATAAGGCTTCATGTGTATGTCTAAATGAATACGATCTTTTTGGTTGGGGTCTTGCTCAAAACGACGAATGGTAAAATCTTCAATTAGTTTACCCGGTCCGGTAATGCTGTCTAGGAATTTAACAATCTGCCCCTGCAAATCTTTACGGGTGCTGGCGTTAAAGTTTTCAAATGCACGACGGTTTAAGAAATCCATCAACACTTTGGTAACATAATCAAACACACGTACAACCGAATAGGTTTGTAAACCTAAGTTGTCACCATTAAATAATGTTTTGGCCGAGAATGCCATTACCTTACCATACTCTTTTACCATGGGTACTAAGCCCATTTTTTCCAGATTGGCTATTTCACTTTTTTTCAGGTCAAATTTTACACCATCTACTTCGTTAATACTACCATGTTTTTTACCGGCTGCTACCTGGCTCATTAATGTTTTATAAATGCTGCCAGCTAATGCTCCTGACGGTGGTACGTATAAATCTTCTTCTTCGCCAAGCTCGGCAAATTTACCACGGCCTACCAGCCAGTTACAACTCATCATTACATTACTGCGGTATTTATCGCCACCGGTAAGGTTAGCTATTTCAAACATTTCCATCACATCATCCGGAGCGTCTAAATGTTCAAAGTCGGTAACCAGCATTACTTTGTTTTCATGCGCCATCTTGGCCCATTTTTCCACTACTTTATTGCTGCCTAAATAACCGGGTACAACTAATAGGCTGTAGTTATTACGTAAGTCAAGGCGGTCATAGTTTTGTTTTAGTTCGGCACCAATATGGTCAATAAAACGGGTATTGTCTAAGTCTTTTAACTGATCGGCTTCGCAGTTAATAAACGAAACGTTTTTTAGTTTATCGCTTTCGGTGTTTTTAAAAAAAAGTGCTACGTTACGGTACGATCTTTCCAGGTTGCGTGTTTCCTCTACCGCCTTCGCTAAGTTTTTTTCCAATACTTTCTGGCATTGTTCTGCCTTTTGTTCGGCAGTATTTACCATGTCCGATATTTCGTTACTGCCTTCCAGTACCTCAGCCCAAAGTGATAAAGCTTTTTTCAGTGCTTCACGTTCGTCTTTCTTTTGGGCTTCGGTTAAAAATATATTACGCCTTGCTTTACGCTCAGGGTTTAAGTTTGCCGATCCTTCTATGGAAGATTCAATTAAATCAAAGCCGCCAAATTTTGCCAGACTTTCGCTACCTTTTTTTAATAACTCTAAAGGGTTATCAATCTTGGGGCGTTCCTGTACTCTTTCAGGCTGGCCGGTAGCTTGTTGTTGTAATTCTTCGCTCATTATGGATAGTTTATAAGGTTTGTTTTTTTATTTTTTAATCTGCTCTAAAGGATGATACACTTTCCGAGGACGAACCAGCACTGCCTGATCCACTTCCCGAATCTCCACCTTCTTCTGCATTGCTAACAACATAACTAGGAGAGTTAACGTCAAATCTGTCCTGGATATTCACACTTAATGGCGATAGTGTTAAGACAATCGTATAAGCATCATCAGAATAATTGGTCATATCTCTTTGTCTTGCGCCAGATCTGTAATCAGAATGTTCTGTAGTAAATTGAAGATGATAACCTATACAGTAAGTATCAACCAATCTAATTTTTTGTCTGCCCATATCATTACCAGTGCCCGATCTGCTGGCAGCCCTGTTAACGGGATCGCCAACTGTAAGCATACAGCTTTTTTTCATACCGGGAGTACTCATCCATTCTAATAATACTTGTTCTGCTTGTCTGTCGGCCTCACTTCTAACTACTACTACACATCTATTGCAACGCATCACGCCTGTGGGTACACCTAAACTATCTACCTGCGCCTGCATTACCACATCAAAATCAATAACCTGAAAGTTATGTGTGCTACCAGATGACGATACTGAAAATATTGAAACAAATGACATGATAAGAGTTTTATAAATTATTTACTATTTTCCAACTCCGCCAGCATACCATGTAAGGCATCCAGCAAAGCATGTTTAGTATCAGCGTTAGCTAATGCAGCTTTCAGTATTTTATTACTTTTTAATTGCTTAATAATTTTGTAATACTCTTCTTTTTGCGCTGCATTATCTTTTAAAAAACTGCTTTGCGCTGTAATGCCTTTTGCGCCAAAATCGCCAAGATTAGTAAAGTTTAATTTTTCCGATCGGCTTTGTCCTTCCGCGTCTTCAAAATCAATTTCTACATCGGGTTTATAATGCTCAAATACCTGTTCAATAGTTTGCAGGCCGTGTACTACTTCGGGTTTTACAGGTGCATCTTTCGTTAATAATTCGGCCATCAAAGTTCTGTTTTGGGGTATATCTGCAAATGCTTCACTGGCATCTGTTTTCACTTCGGTACCACCAATTCCATAGTTGCTATCCATCATAATATCTGGTTTTAAGGTTTACTGTTGAAAAATTACGATAATTCTTTTAAAATGCTAAGTTTTATATGTTATTACTATAGTTTTTTTACCAGTTAGTGTTACTTGTTTTGGGGCTGTCATCAGCCTATCAATAATTAGCTACATATCCGGATGTACGCTATACCTACTGCCGCTAAGGCGGCATTCGGTGCCGCTTCCATCCGGCAGCCCTTCAACTTTTGTTTTCAATCATCAGCTAACGCTACGCATTGTTACGATGATGATGAGCGATATGCAGTACAAGAGTGCGACGCAAGGAACGATCATCTGTGTTACTGCTGCTGGCAACCAAAAAAGTATTCAGTATTTAGACTTTAGTATACAGACCAGTTACCAACCTCAATTATCAATTCTCACATCTATTTCACTTCCCAGGTTAATTCTTTCACACTATCTTTTTCTGCAACACCAACTACAACGGTATTGCCTTTTTTAATTTCTTCGTTAATAATCATACGACTTAAAGGTTTGCGCAACCAGGTACGTATAGCACCTTTTAAAGGACGTACACCATACTTAGGTGTAAAACCTAAATGCGCTAAATGTTCCGCAGCCTCAGGTGTTACTTGCAAGGTGATGCCTTGCAACTCCAGTTGTTTTGCCAACGGTTTAAGATGTATGTTAAAAATCTTCAGCACATTGTCTTTACTTACCGGCGCAAACGGAATAATTTCTGTTACCCTTGCCAAAAATTCCGGACGGAAATATTTACTCATTATTTCCATCATTTCATCCGACTTAGGAATTTTTCCTTCGCCAAAACTATTAATGATATGCTCGGCACCAATATTGGATGTGAACAAGATTACTGCATTAGAAAAATCGCCTTCTTTGCCCAAACGGTCATGCATTTTTCCTTCGTCCAATATTTGTAAAAAAATATCAAATACCGATGGATGCGCTTTTTCAATTTCATCAAACAATACAATAGCATATGGTTGCTGACGAATTTTATTTACCAGCATACCACCTTCCTCGTAACCTACATAACCGGGAGGGGCACCGTATAATAATGCGGCAGAGTGTTCTTCTTTAAACTCACTCATGTCAAAACGTATGATAGAGTTTTCGTCCTGAAATAAAAACTCGGCTAAGGATTTTGCTAATTCTGTTTTACCCGTACCCGTTGGTCCTAAAAAGAAAAACGATGCAATAGGCTGTCCTGCTTTGTTTAAACCCGAACGTGATTCCAATATAGCATCAGAAACTGTTTTTAATGCATGGTCCTGACCAATTACACGATGGCGTAAATGGTTTTCCATGTTTACCAAACGTTGCTGCTCTTTGGTTTGTATTTTACCAATAGGTATACCGGTTACATTGGCAACAACAGCACTAATATCAGTTGGGTCAATTTCTTTTTTATCTAAGGCGGCTACTGCTGCCAGGCTATTTAATAAATCAGTTAAATAACTGCGCATTTCGGCCAGCTCAATTATTTTTTTAAACTCTTTTTCTTCGTTGTAACGGGCCAGTAATACAGGGCTTAAGCCTGTTTGTGTTTCGTGGTACAACCAACGTAAATCGTCTTCGGTTTCGTTGGTTAATTCGTTTAGTTTGGTTTGTAATTTGGCAACATCTTCTTTGCTGGTATCGGTCATCATGCGGGTTACTGCCAACGTGCGGTCAAGCAAGTCTAATGCAGAGTCGGGCAACTTACGTTCTTTGATAAATCGTTTGGCCAGGCGAATGGTTTCTACAAATACACCATCAGCAATAGTAAGGCTATGATGCGATTCGTAATAAGTAGCCTGATTGCGTAACATTTTTTCGGCAATGGTAACATCGGGCTCGTTTACTTTCACCATTTCAAAACGACGGCTAAAGGTTTCGTCCTTCTCAATGCTTTTACGATATTCATCTAAAGTAGTAGTACCAATAACGGTTAAATACCCCTTGGCTAACTCGGCTTTTAAAATACTGGTTACGCCACCGTTGGGATTGTTTTTATCAATCAGTGTATGTATTTCGTCAATGAATAAAACAGGCTTTTCTACATTGTTTAATTCACGTATAATTTTAATAATGCGGTCTTCAATCTCGCCCTTGTAAGATGCACCGGCCAGCATGGCACCATTATCAATTTGGTAAATGGAAATATTTTGTAAATGCTGCGGTACATGTTTGTTGGCTACGGCAATAGCAAAGCCATCTAACAAAGCGGTTTTGCCTACGCCGGCTTCGCCGGTAATAATTACATTGCTTTTGCTTTTACGACTGATGATTTCACAAATCTGTCTTATTTCTTTATCACGGCCAATTACTTCGTGCAGCTCGTTATTTTTGGCTTGTTGTAATTTATCAATACAGTATTTACCAATGGCTTCAAAAGATGCCAGGGTAGAAGGGGCTATTGAACCATTGCTGTTTGCTTTTCCAATACCATTAGCAGTTGCAGGTGCCGCAGTTACACCCGCCTCATACCATTGTATAACCTGTGCCGAGCTTATAGGAAAAGTTTTTAATTGTTCGTAGGCAAATGCAACACCGGGTGTTGCAATAGCAATAAACAAACATTCCGGTTCAATATCGTGGTAACGTAGTTTGGTTTGTAAATGTTCCGCCTCTTTAAACAAAGGTTCCGTATCAGGGGCGGCTTGCGGTTCGCTGCTAACTTTGGCCGATCGGGGGTGGTTTTCAATTCTTATCTCTGCCCATTCTTCAATATAGTACACATCAACACCTTTGGCTTCTAAAAATTTTAATAAAGGCAAATCTTTATGTAATAAAGCCTTTAATAAATGTGCCGCCGAAAAATGTTCATGCATATTTTCTTTGGCTAACCTCGCCGCAATGTGTAAGGCTTGTTTTGATTGCGCTGAAAATGTGTATTGAGAAATGATTGACATTTTTTATAAAATTTTATGATGCAATTATATTGAGGTCCACACCAGGTAAAATAGCTCCCACAGCAGCATCGCCAACAACGGCATAACATTGTGCATGAGAAAATACATTACCAAGATATAATAAAAGTTGATCGTCAACAGATGTAGTAAATATAGAATCTCCTAAAGATCTGAAAGAGGAAATCATTGACCTGAAGGATCGGAAATTTCCTATCACTAATAGGTTAACACCTGCTCCCACTATTAACCCACCACCCACTTGAATAATAGCAATATTCAGATTGCTAATAGCATTCACATCTAAGCCAAAGTTAGAGTATCCGTTAGCCCCTCTTAAAATACCCCCATCTATTGATGAAAACATTCCACCACTAACTCCGGTTGTTAGCTCAAATTGCTGGTCAGCTACATTAATTGCATAATCCCTACCTATATCTGCAAGATTTAATACCCTATTGCGAATAAAATTCAATAATGGCCTTCGTATTTGATTTTGCAACAAATCAATTCCGCGACCAATAGGTCCATGTAAAACGTCTGTAATAGCATCTAATGAGCCTCCGGAACTTAATCCAATTGTAATACCACTTACACGTTTAATTATTGGCGATTCTAATCTTTCAATTTGTTCACGACGACGTGAATCAAGCCTACAATACTGTTCATAAATTTCTTCTTGGGTTGCAGTTACATAAAAAGAACCAAAACCAGAAGCCCTTGCCATAGTAGCCCTATCGAATTGTAAGGTGGCAAGCTGTAAATGGCATTCACCAAAAGCAATACCTCCTCCCACTGCAATACTTGTAATATTGGTAAGTTGTGTTCCTGTCGGGTTTCTTATAACAAGTACGCTCATTTATATTAACTCTATTGTTTACAATCAATCCTTGATTAAACCTGGTCGCATTAATTTGTGGCTATTGCGTTAACTTTTAACTTGCTGTAGCCTCTTCCTCTTCCAACTCTTTTGTTGTCAACACATTTCTTTCTTCACCACTGTTTGTTTGTACATAATCATTTTTGCTTGCATCAAACTGGTAGCCGGTCTGTTCCATTTTGGTTTTTAATCCTGTTTGTTTGTCAATTGTTTCCCGTATTTGTGCATTAAACTCTTTTAGCATTAAGTTATGACTGTTGTAAATAAAATACAAGCTATTTACACTTTCATCAACTGCAAAGTTTTTACTGTCCAGAAAACCTATAATGCGTTTTAATTCTTTATCAAGCCTGTTAATGGCAGCCTGCAAGCCTATTTTATCGGGGTCGTCACTTTCGGTAGCGTCAAACTCAAAATTGCTGCGCACTTTTTGCATTATTTTTTTCAACGGTGCGGCGGCAGCATTTGTAGTTAAGCTCTCTAAAAAAGAAGTAGCGCCACCCAGCGGAATTTTACTTAAAATAAAAGCATACAATGCTTTTTTAGTAGGCAACATGGGTAGTGTTATACAGGCAATGGCGGCGGCAACGGCTGTTCTTTCGGCTGGTGTTAAATCTTTTTTGGCTTTACTTTCTTTTATTGTTTTTAAATGAGTAAATGCCTGATTAACCATTTGTCCACCTTCTTCCGGTTTTTGTTGTTGTAACTTATCTAATACAAGCTGGTTGTATGCCTCATCTACCTCTACCGGTTTGCTTGCTGTTAGTGTAGGGGCATGTACATGTGTAATGCCTGCATTCTCAATAATTTTATCTACCAGCGCTTCGGTAGCCGGCGATTCAAATTTGAATACGGCCAACGAATTGGCAATGGTTAAAAATATAGGCGATAAACAATTAAAAAAATTTTGAATAGGCAGGTTGGCTGTATCTACACCAAAACCACTCACTGCTTTTTTCAAATCGTTTTCAATAAAATTTTCCATTCGTGAGGCACACTTCCCGGGAATATTGTCATAACCTTTAAACATATCACCAAACTCCGGCAGCCCGCTAAAATCAATCATGCCTGGTGCTTCACTTATTAGTTTTTTTACCAGGCCAATTACATCTTCTACCGCACTAACCAATTCGTCTTTGGCTTTTTCAAAAGCAGTCACCACTTTTTTATTATCCTCGCCAATACCCATTTTATGGTCGCCTAAAACATGCGAAAGTGCTGCCACTAAACGAAGTATAATTTTACCTGCCACATAGGTAAAAAGGTTGCTGTTACATTCAGCAACATACTGACGCAATTTATCAGCCGGTTCAAAATATTCAATTACTTTCTGGGTAAGATCGTAGCGGTTGCCCAAACTTATTTCCTTGCCCTTGCCTTTTAAAACGGCCTTGTCCAATACATGTACATCTTTATATAAAGGTGTTCCAACGTAAATGATGGAGCCAATCATCCAGTCTTTTTTAAAAGCTTCTTCATCTTTAAAAAGATTGGCGGCTTCATTGGCAATATTGCCGCCCTGACCCAGGCCAATAAAATGTATGGCTGATGGATAATCTTTCCAACTACTTAACTCACTTTTTAATTTATCAAACAATTTTTTGCCTTCATTTTTTCTGTCATCGGCGGTTGCCTGGTTTTCAAAATCGTATATAAGCGTAAAGTCTTCCGGGTTCATTTTTTCCTGTAGCATGCTTTCCATTTTGCTAAAGGTTTTGTCCCAGTTTTTACCATACGTTTCAAAGTAGTTGTATTCTTTTTCCGATTTTACCGGCTTGGCCGGGTCTTCTTTTATAGTACCCGGTATATAAGATGCAACTGTATCAATAGCCGAAGTAACAGCACCAACTTTATCGGCTACGCCACCCATCAGGCTATCGGCCTTGCCCAAACCTTCCAGATTGCCCGGCTTATAACGCACCAGTACAACAACCTGCCTGAAGTCGTGGGTTTCAAACGCTGTTTCTGTATCTTTTTCCGATGCACCCATTAGAAATAATTACATTATTTATTATTAAAACTTATTTTACAATCGGCAACGGTAAAGCCTTGCAGTTGCTCGGTTTCGCCATTACTATTAGTATTGCCGGTAACTCTTTCGCCATCGGGTTTAGTAATGGTATAGCCAATATTATTTAATGGCTTACCGGCCGCATCTTTTAAGCTATACATTGCGGAATAATCTTCTTTTTTATCTTTTTTTACTTTTGAGTCGCCGTCTTTTGCCGCATCTTTTAAGGCCGCACTATTTTCCATATCGGCGGCCTTTTTTGCACCTATTTTATTAAATATTTTTTTCTTAACATTAACGTTTGCAGATGCTTTAGCACTACCACCCCCTCCTTCGCCAATTAAAACAGTTGCCATACCAAGTGTTATGGTTCCGCCATGCGAGGTTACGTCGCCCATACGGGCTGCCATTTTACCGCCAATAAAAACAGTTGGGCTACCCATCATAATGGTATCAGGTGGGCCGGCACAAACACATGAGGTGCCTACTGTAGCAGCAAAAAAATTACCAATTAAAACATTTGGTACAGCACCCAGTGGTAGTATTGGGCCGCCAACATGCGGCACTATTCCTGTAACCATAGGGCATACATGCATATCTAATGTTCTGGCAGCGGGTTTACCCATTTTTAATAGTTTTTATTTATGTTATCAGCGTTCACCCATTGATTGGGCTTTTGGTTGCGTCGCACTCTTTTACGTTTGGTAATGCTATTGTGCATTGTGCAGTACTCCGCCTATTATTTTTAATTCTTAATTACTAATTATTAATTAGCAACTGGTGTAAGCGGGTGAGGGATAGTAGCGGAAAGCCCAGAGCCACGAGGTACGAGTGGCGAGGACTTGCAGCGTATAGCCCGACCCAAAAGAGCACCCATACACTTGTATTTTTACAATAGCTTTTTTATAAATATTTATACCACAACTAATCGGCCCAGAACCGTCTTTTTTTTACCGGTGCATTGGGTTGTTGTACGTTGGGGTAATTTGTTTTTTGCGTTTGTTGTTCATTTATCTGATCTGCTATCTCAGCAACAGGGGCAAACAAATTTGAACGACCAATCTTTTCTATGTTTAATAACTGACGTTTATTAAGCGACAGTTTTAATAATTGGTCTTTGTTACCATCTTCCAAATAAACGGCTTGAATATAATTGTTGAAAAACTGGTTTAGTTTTTCTTCGGTGTACGTTGGGAGTTCTTTTAATAAAACCCGAGCGTCCCAAAAGCGATAATAGTATGTTTGACCATTGTCCTGAACATATAAAAACTGTTGCAGGTGTTGGCGTAAGAAGGTTATATTTTCGGATGACTCAATTATAAGATTATGATGAAAAGTAATTAAGGGGTCAGTTATGAAAGTGTAAAAATCTTTTTGGTTTAGATTAAAAAGCCAAGGTGCTGCATCCCAAATAAAATCGTCATCTGTTTCTTTAAACAGGCATTCGTTTTCCGTAAATTCTTTTTGTAAAGGAATTATGGGATAAGCTGTATTAATGGCCATATCTAAACACAGATACTTCATACTTTTTAATTTATCATTACCATTCCACCTTGAATGACCGCTTTACCACCGGCTTGTAAGCTGGCTGTACCACCGCCTATAACGTCTACCGAAGCGCCTGCTTCTATTTTGGCAGAGCCTCCTGTTTTTATTTCTACACTTGCACCATCTGTTAATTTTGTACCTGATGCACTTACTATGTTTAACCCGCCTCCAAAGGTTTCAGATCCGTTGCTGCCAACTGTTAAATCGTGATTTGCTCCAATAGTTATGGTATTGTTTTGGCCTACCGAAGTAGTATCGTCCTTGGCTATGGTTAATGAATTGTTGCCCCCAATAGTGGTGCTGGTATTGTTCCCAATTGTTATGGTAACATCTGAACCAAATTGCATTTCTGCTTTTTCGCCCATAGTAACTGTAAGATTTTTTGCAGCTTCCATTTGAATATTTCCTGAACCATCTAGAAGAATATATGAACCTGCTTTGTCGGTTAACTTAATACTTCCGGCATCATCATCAAAAACAATACGACAGCCACTGCGTGTACCTATTAGTTTTTGGTTGTTACTGCCATGAGCAATACTGGATTGGTTTCTTTCGGTGTACAAAGCGCCTACAACAAATGGTCTTTCGACGTTTTGGCCAATAAAATCAACCATTACTTCATTGTCCAGTTCGGGTAAAAACCTGAAGCCGGTTTCGCTGCCTGCCTGTGGTACCATTACACTTATCCATGGGGATGTTTCTCCATCGGCTTGCCAAGCCATACGAACTTTTACACGGGCAAGGCCATCGGCATCTTCATTATCAACCACAGTTGCCGGTTGCGGAAAACTTCTGGGATATAGGTGTGGGTTAGTATATGGCGGTACAACTGTTTCGGCTGGTATAGCCACAAAACTATTGGAATAGTCGCTGTAGCCGTTGCTGTTTATTTCGAGTTCAGTTACTATAAATTCGGTAGCGCTATCATTTTCATCTACCAGTTTAATAGTACCGCCAATTTTTACCAGGTTGTTGCGTGTACGGCCGGTAACATATACGGATGAAGACCATACACCTTGCTGATGCAACTCACTTATTTTTTCCAAAACCTCAACTTTCATGGAGTGTTCGTAAAAAGTAGGTTCCTGATTTTGGCCAAAATAGGTGCTGGATGCATCAATAGCGGCATCTATCATACCGGAACCTCCGGGTTTAGGTGCGTCCGCTTCAGTGCTAATATATTCTCCTGTATAATTATTAAAGCCTGCTACTTTTTTAGGAGCTTGTTGCATACGTGCTGTTAACGCAAAATTTGTAACAGCACCTTCTGCCATTTTTAACTCAACGGCATTGGTATCGGGTTTGCCCAGTACCAATTCTTCGCCGGTATAGTACAACCATTCGCCATAACGGGCTGCCAGCATAGTGTACAGCTCAAATGTTGTTTGGTTGTATTGTACAGTATAAAATAGTTTTTCGGTATAAGTTGGCTCCAATTTTAAAGGAGTGTCACCTGCTAATGCCGAGAAAATATCTTTAAGCGTTTTTTGTGTGAAAGATTTGCACTGTTTAACGGCATCCAATTTCAATATTAAACCACGGCCGGCAATGGCATATTCAGTATTATGCAAAAACTGGTTAGTACAGTTAATATTCTCAATAATACCTTTGAAAGTAAAGCTGTCATGAATGTTAATGGTCACTTCTTTTCCCAGGTTATTTTTGTAAAAATTAACCTTGTCAGATAGTGACGCTTCTTCTGAAGGAATACGCCAGGTTAAGGAAAAACTGTTTAAGTCGGCCAATCGCTGATGAATGGTGAGGTGCGAAAAATTAATATCACCATCCGTACCACTTACCTGAATTTTGACAGTAGTTATTTCATTATTTGTTGCCATGAGCTACCTATTATAAATTGAATTACCTGCAGCAGTTAGGTGTGTATAGTAAAACACATAAAACTATTGCAGGTTAGGCGGTTAAACATTCCCGTATGTGTTGATAGGGTTGTAGTTATAATTTTATTGATAAATTAGATTTATTAATAAAACTACACCGGCATTGCAGTACAGCATAAACCACCTCCTGTTATTAAAATTATATTAACCAATAAAATACGACCGGGTAGATTGCAGATAATAATATGTGGGTATAACCTGTAATTAGCAGTGTTAAATAACCACAACAAGTAACCATTATACTTAACCCGGTTTATATAGTAACAAGTGAAAGATGATGCCGGAAACAAACCGAACATTAAAAGGTATGCAAACTATAATATTTGCAGGGTTAAGGATTACAAAAAATATCTTTGAGATTATTGGTTAATACAATCGTTTATGCAGCCGACCAATTATTTATGCCAGTTATTTTTATGCTCGCCATTACCTAACGATATTTCGTTGGCAGAAAGTTCAAACGTAATACGTAGCGGATTGTCGTCATTGGCGTTGAAAGACTCCTGATAGCCCACCATGTGCGCATCTTTAAATTTCAATTCTTTTAAAGTAGCATCGCTGTCACGTTTAATAAATACAATGCTGCCTTCTTTAGTTGCATGAGGGTCGGAAATCCATTCAAATAATTCGGTTTCGCCTTTGTCAACACTTACAGTAGCAGAAATTTTGCCACCACGAACATCTGTTGATGGTCTGCCGGTAACATCAGTTTGACGAGTAAGCGTGTATTCACAGGCAATTACTTTTTCATAAACTTTTCCACCAACGTCGATTTTGATTTTGAAACTCATAGTTTAAGTTTTGAGGTTATTTAAAATGGTTAGCTAAAGTTAATAAAGTTACAATAGCAACCTAACAGTATTTTTACGATAAATTTGAATTATTATTAGTAGCGGTTTTATGCAGGCCTACCACAAACCGGTAAATAAGGTAGGACGGCAGTAGATTAAGTAATATTATTGTATAAATTTGTCTACTTACCTGAAACTATGAATTTTGTAAATGGTGTATGAAAACCTCTGATAGCCCATATAACCATCATGTATTGCCCTTGCTTAATGCCGAGGTGTTTTGCGCAGCTATTATGGAAAATGGCATTGACTTTGACTCCCTGGATATTTTTTATGAAGGTGGCTTTAGGCAAAATTATCGCAACGATATAGAATTGGTAAAGCACGAATATGAGGGCGATCCTGATGCTTCCATTAAAATAAATTTGAACCGCAACGGTATTTATGATAATTTACCGGAGGGTTTATTTCACCAGTCAAAAGGCTCGTCACGTACTGCCAGTACCCGGGATATGATTACCGAACACCGGCAGTACAAAGATGAAGAAAAGCAGGCCCGACTTTTTTTTAAACCATTACAACAGGAGCTGTTCAGGGCTGGCGTTGCCCAGGAACTGGAAGAAAGAAGATTGTTATTTGCTGCTTTAACCGGTGATGTACCACCTTCTTTTTTTACGTTTTGGAATATTGAAAAAAGTCTGCCCACAATACCTGCAACTATGTTAATAAGAGTATTACCTTTTGCCCGTCATATTAAAGGCAACAGGATGCTTACGGCTAAAACGTTGGCGCTGGTGTTAAATAAAACAGTAGATGTAAAAGAAGTTATTATGCAACATCAACATGCCGGATTGCAGCAAAACTTTTTTGAATGTGGTAACAATGCTTTACTGGGTATTAATACCATTACCGGGCAAACAGTAAGCGAACCATCCTTGTGTTGGCAGTTTACTATTAGCGGTATAACCAACAGCGAAATGGAAAGTTTTGTCCAGCATAACCCAATGGGGCAATTGTTACAAAGGTTTACCGATTTGCTAATACCCTTGGTTTACGATGTAACATACATTTTTGAATTAGAAAAAGAAGAAAAACAAACCGTAAAACCACAAAACGATTATATAATGGGTTACGGATTTACCATATAATTATTGTTTAACTCAAATGGCCATTAAAACCTTCATATTATATTTTGCACCTTTCCTAGCCGGATCTATTGCTTTATTCGCCGTAGTAAAACAGTATGCGGTAACTTTTGCCAACAAAGGCAAAGCTCCGTTATGGTATGGTGTATTAGGCTCATCTTTATCATCTTTACTTGCTTTTGGTGTAACCTACGCTACCAACAATTTGTTTGTGGTGTTTTGGTTATTGGCATCATTGTATTTGTTATTTGGCATTATTCATTTGGCTATTACACATAAAAAATATTTTCGTCACCCAAGGGAGCCCAGAAACAAATTGTTATCGGCTGAGTTACTGTATGGCCTGTCGGTAATTTGCTTTAGCATAGCTGCCTTTGCGGCGTTGCAATATTTTTTTAAAGACCAAAGCTTTTTGTTTTATCCTATATTACTAAGTACACTATTTTTCTTTGTTCCCATATTAGTGTACCATACATTTATTGCAGCTTTTACTATTCCAAAACCGGTGTACATTACCTGGGAATATCCTTTAGCACCTATTGAATTACCCGATGAAAAAGAGAATGAAGAGTTGTTAGTAATTGGTTTTGAAATTGCCAAAAAAGCAAGTGATGGTAACCGCACTTACTTCAGGGCAAAAGCTCCGGCCGACATGATCTTAGGCGATTTGTTTTATCACTTTATTAATGATTACAACGAAGTTCAAAGCGAAACACAGATTGATTATCTGAATAAAGACCGCCTGGCTTATAACTGGTTTTTCAGAGCCAAGCCCAAGTGGTACACTTTTTCCAATGTATTAAACCCTGAAAAAACTGTGCGTGAAAACAAGATAAAAGAAAACACGGTTATTATTTGCGAACGCGGATCTGTATAAAAAATAAACCAGAATCTTAACCTTATTTATTGCTCAATATGAACGAACGGCAAACATATCTTCCGGTTAATTGGGTAGATGGTATGAAGATAAATAAAGACCATTTCATTGCTCAACAACATGCTGCCCAGTATGCGCTACAAACTGCATTAGCCACCGGCTTATCGCCGGTAAAATATGGAGTAACCAATGCAGCCTCGTACAATGTAAACATTGCAGCCGATAACCAAAATGCTGTTACCGTAAAAGTGCTGGCTTGTAAAGCCGTTACTCCCGGGGGGGTAATTATTAATATACCTACTTTATATAATCAGGCACACGGCGGTATAGTACAAGCTACATTGCCCGTTGCAAACACAGCCGGTAAAGCAGTGATGTATGTAGTATTGGTAACAAATCCGTTTAATCGTACGCCGGCAGGCGAGCCCGATGTAAACGAAGCGCCACCACGTTATCCTTTTACCGAGGCCGGATATACTATAGAATGTATTGATGAAAATAATTACCGCCAATATGTAACCAATCCATATGTTTTAACTATTGGTAGGTTAACGGTTGATGCAGGTATTATACAAATTGATGAAGAATATATTCCGCCATGTTTAACCACGGCATCGCATTCCGATTTACTGCAGTTACATGCCGAGTTGGAGCAGTTTTTAGCAACACTCGAATCTCGTTGCTCGGTTATAGTACAAAAAATATTTAAGAAAAGTCAGCAAAACGATTTATCCGAACTGGCTTTGTTTTTATGTGACCGTATCATTATTTCTTTAAGCCAGTCGCTTACGCAAATGAGGCGTACCGTGGCTTATGAGCCGCCGGTTGCATTGTTTGCACAAATATCAGCACTGGCTCGCTTAATGAAAAATACCATCGATTTGCGTATTGGTTCGGGTAAAGATGAGTTAATGAATTACCTGAGCGAATGGTGCGAACTAAACCAGGGCGAGTTGGAAAACTTATTATCAACCATTGCCAATTTACCCTACAACCACAATAATATTAACGAAGGTATTGGACCGGTAATACGTTTTGCAAAAGTTATTTCCCGTTTGTTTGAAACATTAAGCGGACTGGAGTTTATTGGCAAACGTAAAGAATCGGGCATATTTGTAAAAGAAGAGTTTACGCCAACACAATCGGAGGCGCAAGCAAAAACAAAGCGAAGATTTTTTGGGTAACCGGCTGTAGTCCCCTGATGGTTCGTCCCTTGCGTCGCACTCTTGTACTGCATATCGCTATTCAGCAATCGTAACACAGTTAATAAAACAATAACGAATTATAAAAACATGAAACCGCAAAATTCACCAGAAAGAAATAAAGCGTTTGGACGTTTCATTATTTTTTACATAATAACAACTGTATTAATAGTACTGGCTGTTTTCTTTGGTTTGCAAGTACCGTTTAAACAAAACAAACAGTTACAGTCGCAGATAGAAGTGTTGCAAGGTGAAAAAGATTTCGGCAATAGGTTTTCATCTTTACTGGCACAAACAAAGTCATTATTAGATACAGTTAATAGTTCCGGCGCAAGAATAGATTTGGTAGAAGGGCAGATAGCACAAAAGATACAGGAGATGGATGCCATGTTGGCGAAAGATACTACAGCCAATAAAGCCTTGTATCAGCAAATATTACAAACCTTAACTGATATTAAAAACGATAAAAAAACAATACGTTCAGAAGATAAAAACCAATTGTTAACCGTTTGCGAGCAGGAAAAAATTAGTTTAGAAAAACTGAAAGGCGAGTACGAAAAACAAAACTCCGAAATGCGTCAGCAAATACTTATTCTTAATACCCAGTTACAGCAACGTTAAACAGTGCAGTGTAAATAAAAAATGTGCAGATGAAAAATCCTTATTCCATATATAGCAGACAATGGCTGGGGTTAGACTATAAAGTAGTGATAAGCTTTTTAGTCACCTTGTTTATTGCTCTTGTACTATTTGGTTTCAAACTGGCAACACATGTTACCTGTTCGCCTATTACGATTAATACTACCGGTGAAATAAAAACAGCGCAAAACAATACATTTAATATAAACGAAAAAGTACAGTTTCAGGCTAGCATGTCGCACTCGCAAAAAATTGAGTGGGATTTTGGTGACGGCAGTAAAAAAGTTACAGGCGATAAAGTACAACATCGTTACCTGTTGGCAGGACGATATTTTGTAAATGTGGTAGTTAACAATAAGTGTAAGGAAACATTTATGGTAATGGTGAAAGACCTTAAATCGGCCGAAATTAGTAATAAAGCAGTGGCAGAATCGGCTATTATTGGGCCGGATGCCGTAAGTGCCGGTTTAGCCTCAAGCTTTACTACTGCTGAGCAAGCAAGTAGTTATGAGTGGTATATTGAAGGTGACGTAGCTTTTGGTAAAAAAACAACTAATACTATTAACTATACCGCATCCAACACGGGCACGGTAACATTGGTATTATTGTTAGATAAAGACAGCAGTAAAATTTGGAAAAAAACTATTGTGGTTAGTCCGCCGGGAACGACTGCAACAGTACCTGAAAAAACGATAACCAAACTGGAGCCCTTACCGCCAATTTACACACCACCGCCTAAAGATTACAGTACAAAACCGGAAGATCCCAAACCGGTTGATAATACAGGCCCTGTAAAACCACTGGTGACAACACCGCCGGCTAAAAAATTTGCACGTGTACCTGACCAGGAAATGCAGCGTTTGTTAAACGAAGTAGTAGATAAAAAATTAGGTGCAGGTGATTTTGATAATTATTTATGTAAAGGTGGTGATACACAGATAAAAGTTGATGGTGAATGGTCGACGTTTAAAGACCTGGTAGCTAAGTTACAGAAAAAGAAAAAAGGATTACTGGGCTCTAAAAAAGCGAAAGTAAAACTGGTAAGACAAACGCCTAACCCCGAAATGGATAACAAGTGTTTAATTTTTATGGAAGTAACGGTTGATTACTAATTTGAAAATTTGGCAATAGGGGTTACTGCAAAAACACAGTAGCTTGCACAATGCCCAATAGAATTACTACAGTACAAGAGTGAGTCTTTAATTCATTTCCACTGGAAATAA
>DHEF01000054.1:1361-114430 GCA_002399735.1 Chitinophagaceae bacterium UBA4857 | reverse complement strand
TCCCGATCCTATCGGATCGCAAGAGACGATGATTAGTATTACTAAAGCTGGTTAACAAAAAAATAAGCTTGTATAATTAATGGCTATAAATTATTTAAAATTACCGTTGCGTTTTCAGCATTTTTTTGATAAGCAAAAATTGCCTGTGTGTACTATACAGGAATCTATTTCTCGTAACCTGCATTTATTAATTACTACCAGTACAGATGAGAACCGGTTTGATGAATTTTACGGATCGGCATTTTGGGATAATGATTATGATATTCATATGTCGAACGGGCAACGAAAAGAATTGATTATTGAAGGGGTAACGCAGCAAATAGCCCGCTACGAAAAACGATTGACAAAAGCTGTTGTGCAGGTAAATGTCAAACAAGCCCCTTTTAATGATGGTGGCAATGTGCAATTGAAGAGAAGAATAGAAATTATTGTATCGGGATTAATTGCCAGGAGTAATGAACCGTATAGTTTTCAGACAGGGTTTTTTATTGGGCCGCTGGCTTTTGATTAATTTTTAAAAGAAGGGTAAACTTATGTTGGTTGAAACAAAAGATCAGATAAAGGACAGGATGGTTAAAACAGCATCGCGGTTATGGGATATACCCGAAAGCGATATTGAAACCAATTTTGATCCGTTACTTGTTTTATTGTTTGATGCGTGTGCAGCGGAACTGGAAAAAACCAACAGAAGCATTCAGGCTACGCAAAACAGGTTGTTGGATAGTATGGCCGAAGTGTTGTTGCCGGATGCAATAATGAACGTGAGGCCGGCATCCTGCGTTATTCAGGCAAGTGTGACGGATACCAAAACAGTTATAAATAACACACAACGTTTTTCATATACCAATACACTGCAACAGGCAGGGTTTAAACCTTATCAGGCGGAGTTGAGTTTTACACCTATTGGTGATTTCTATTTACATCAAACTACCTTATCATATTTATATTTTGGTGGCAGGCTATTGGCCAGTACAGGCGGTACACAACGCAGTGTATTGCATGATAATAAAACCGCTAGTAATCAGTTTGTACAGGAAATTACACTAGCCCTGCAGGTGGAAAAGCCTTTAGCTGATATAAAAGGGTTACAATTGTTTTTTGATGTACGTAACCACTCGCAAGCCAGCTTTTTTTATGATGCATTAAAAGGGGCAACTGCAACGCTAAATAATACGCCAATTGACATTGACAATGGTTTTTTTGTAAACAAAGATTATGAGTTAGGTATTGATGATGTATTAACTGACGAAGGGGCCAGTTATACTAAAAAGATATGCAGGCAAACTGCGTGGATGTATGAACGCCATTTTTTACAGGTGAGAGGGACATTGCCTTTTGAAGCTAAAGGTTTGCCTGATAGCTGGCGGGCAGCTTTGCCGGAAAATATTACGCAAAAAATATCGGCAGAGCCATTGGCTTTTTTGCATATTCAGTTATCAAGGCCTGTACCTGCACAAGTGTTGGACAGGCTGGTATGTGCTATAAATGCTTTTCCTGTTATTAACCGTAACTTGAATAACCTGAGTGAAAAAACAGATGGTAGGATGAATATTATTCCCTTACCGGTAGATGGAGATTTTTTGGATATAAACAATGTGTATGGTCCGGGTGGGCAGGCTTATAAGTTTAGAACAGCGGCTTTGGCCGAAAACCTGAACGAAGGCGAAGTGATTATAAGAAGCAGTGGGGTAGGAAAAAATAGCTCGGCACAATTACGTGCACTTATAGCCGGAGTAATAGATGCTGTACGTGATGAAAGTGCTTATTTTAGTAAAATGAGTAATGATTTTGTTGCCGGCAGGTTAAAGGAAATTAATAAAACATTGATTCGTCTGGAAGACAAAATGGAACAGGCACGTGATAATAAAGATACATTACACTATTTAATGTTACGTCCGCAAAAGGCCGGCGATAATGTAACAGTAGAATACTGGACCGTAAACAGGCCCGAACATTCTCAGCAAATAAAACCTGACAATAAGTTTTTAGTACATAATAATGCAGCACTAAAAACAAATACGATACTTACTTTAACCAATGTAGCGGGGGCAAGACAAGGATTGTCGGCTAAAGAGAAGCAGTATTTATTACAAAGAAAGATTACTGCTGACGAAAAAATAATCAGTAGCGAAGATGTAAAATTATTGTGTTTTCAGTTATTTGGTAACTTACTGCAAAAGGTGGAAACAAAAAAAACAGTGATGCCGGGTAGCGAAAGATCGACCGGCTTTCAAACTTTTATAGAAGTAAAATTAACCCTCAAGCAAAATACAGACTTTGATGAAACGGAGCTACTGCGCCGGCAGCTGGAATATACCCTGGTGCAACAAGCCTCGCCTATTTATCCGTTTAAGGTGGTTGTAGGGTAAGTGTAATTTTTTGATTTTACTTTCAACTTACTTATTAGGTATAGCTAAATGAAATTCAGCTATAAATAGCAGAAGCAGCCCTAATCTTTAAAATTTTACAAATATTATACTCCGCAATCGTTCCCGACAATTGAGCAGGAAAGCTATACCAATTTATTAAGGTATATTGTCCGCACACACGTAAAATATATTTTACTTAAACGCTTGTCATGCTAAAAAACAGATTGCTGCTACTGGCATTAATTGTTATTTTTTGCGGTTTTACATTTAAGCCTGCCGACAAAATAACAATATGGATGATGGGAGATTCTACCATGTCCATTAAAAAAAAGGAAGCCTATCCGGAAGCCGGTTGGGGGATGCCATTTGCTAATTACTGGGACTCTACAGTAGTTGTTAATAATACAGCGCAAAACGGAAGAAGTACAAAATCATTTATTGCAGAAACCCGGTGGAAACCTATTGAAACGGGCATGAAAAAAGGTGATTACCTGTTTATACAATTTGGACATAATGATGAAGTGCCAACCAAAAAAAGTTATACTGCACCAACTGAGTTTACAGCTAACCTAACCGTCTTTGTAAAAGGGGCTAAAGAAAAAGGCGCAATTCCTGTATTGATTACACCTGTAGCAAGACGTAAATTTGATTCGACAGGGGTGTTACAAAATACCCACGAACAATATTCACAATTAGTAAGAGAAGTTGCTGCTGAAAATAAAGTAATACTTATTGACCTGGATAAAAAAAGCCAGGACTTATACAAACAGTTAGGCCCGGAAAATTCAAAACATTTATTACTGCATTTGGATCCCGGGCAAAATCCCAATCATCCAAAGGGTAAAGAAGATGATACGCATTTTAATGAGTATGGCGCACGCCGAATTGCAGAGATTGTAATGAACGATATAAAAGAACAATTACCGGAACTGGCTAAAAGACTATTAAACAAAAAGTAATTCCTTTATAAAAGATGAAAGTATTTTTTTTATTTCTTTTAAGTTGTACAACATTACTTGTTAAGGCTCAGCAGATATACCCTTCAAAACTTGTGGTAGCCAAAGATGGTACTGGCGATTATGCCACTATACAGGAAGCTATTAACGCTATCAGGGCTTACTCTCCTGAACATATTACGGTAACCATAAAAAATGGTGTGTACGACGAAAAAATAATTATTCCTTCATGGATTACTAATGTAACCTTTATTGGCGAAGACAGATATAAGACTGTCATTACCAATAATGATTACTCCGGTAAGTTTATTGTGCAAGGTGCAGATACAGTTACCAATAAAACAAAATTCGGCACATTTAACTCCTACACCATGTGGGTACAAGGCAATGATATTACTATTAAAAACCTTACCATACAAAATACTGCGGGCAGAGTAGGGCAGGCTGTAGCCTTACATGTGGATGGTGACAGGTTTGTAATACAAGATTGTGATTTGTTAGGCAATCAGGATACATTACTTACAGCTGGTGACAGTACGAGGCAATATTATTACAATTGCCATATAGAAGGTACTACCGATTTTATTTTTGGTCCGGCTACAGCCGTATTTCAAAACTGTACTATTAAAAGTTTAAGTAACTCTTATATAACAGCCGCATCTACACCGCAATGGAAAAAATTTGGCTATGTGTTTTTTAATTGTAAACTAATAGCTAATGATGAAGCTAAAAAAGTTTACCTGGGCAGACCATGGCGAGCTTATGCCCGTACCGTTTTTTACCAATGCGATTATGGCAAACACATAAGAGCCGAAGGCTGGCATAACTGGGGGAAAACAGAAAATGAAGCCACCGCTTTTTATGCCGAATATAAAAATACCGGTGAGGGAAGTGATATTAGCAAACGTGTAAGCTGGGGAAAACAATTAACTAAAAAAGAAGCAAAGACTTATACATTGAAGAATATTTTTAAAGGTTGGAAACCAGTGATTAATTAGACAATTAGATAATTTGAAAATGTGCCAATGAGGGTTTCTAATAAAGTAGGAAACTTACATAATGCTCAATAGAATTACTGGATGTACAAGAGTGCGACGCAACCGAAGCCCAATCAAGGGAGGGACGCTGGTAACAAAAAAACATTATGCTTCATTAAATTCTAAACCCCCTTTAGGTTCCCGAATTTAATGAAGGAAGGAGTGAAGCTCGAAGGGTTGATAGTAGTAATGCAGCCGGTAACCAAAGAAAATAATAACGAATAATAAGCCAATATGATAAAGAAGTGTTTAATGACGATTAGTTTTTTACTGTGTATGGTGGTAACGCAGGCGCAGTATAGTTGGAGTAATCTACCTACGGTGAAACAAACTACTTTTAAAAAAGACAGTTTTAATATTGTAAAATACGGAGCAGTAAGTAATGGTGTAGTTTTAAATACTACCAGTATTGCCAAAGCTATAGATGCTTGTAATGCCAATGGTGGTGGCGTTGTAGTAGTGCCTTTTGGTATTTGGCTAACAGGGCCGTTGCAATTAAAAAGTAATGTAAACTTATATGTACAAAAAGGCGCCATGTTGTTATTTACCGGCGATAAAACGCAGTATGATTTAGTGGAAGGTAGTTACGAAGGTCGGAGCTCTGCACGTAACCAATCGCCTATTTGGGCAAAAGGTGCTGAAAATATTGCTATTACCGGTGGTGGCACCATTGATGGTAATGGTGATGTATGGCGGGCATTAAATAAAGATCAGGTAAGAGAAGGTTATTGGAAAAATAAAATAAAATCGGGTGGTGTGGTAAGTGCTGATGGCAAAAAATGGTATCCATCGGAACAGTTTAAAGTGGCCAGCGAGGCCAAGCGTAGCATGTTACTGGAGCCGGGTAAAAAGTTAAGTGACTTTGCCGACATGAAAGATGTGTTAAGGCCAAATTTATTGGTACTAACACAATGTAAGCGTATCTTATTAGAAGGCGTTACTTTTCAAAACTCCGGTGCATGGAATTTACATCCGTTAATGAGTGAGGATATTATTATTAGAAATGTTACCGTAAAAAATCCTGAGTACTCACATAATGGCGACGGATTGGATATAGAATCATGTAAAAATTTTATTGTAGAAGATTGTGTGTTTGATGTGGGTGATGATGCTATTTGTATAAAATCGGGTAAGGATGAAGAGGGCCGTAAACGCGGCATACCAACGCAAAATGGTATTATAAGAAACAATTTAGTGTACAAAGGCCATGGTGGTGTAGTGGTTGGTAGCGAAATGAGTGGCGGCACTAACAATATTTTTATTGAGAACTGTATTTTTATTGGTACGGATAAAGGCTTGCGTTTTAAATCAACAAGGGGCCGTGGCGGATTGGTAGAAAAAATTTACGCCCGTAATATTCAAATGCGTGATATAGAACAGGAAGCTATATTTTTTGACATGCACTATGCTGTAAAATTTATTACAGACGGTGACAGAAAGATTGACACAACATTTGGAGAAGGTACTCCCGTATTTAGAGATATGCAGTTTGAGAATATTGTTTGTGAAGGGGCAAACAAAGGTGTTTTTATACGAGGACTAACAGAAGCACCTATTCAAAATATACGGATTAAAAACTCAAATCTTATTACACGTATTGGTGCAGAAATTTCATTGGCTGATAATATTTTATTGGAAAATGTACAGTTTACCCCTTTGGTAGTTGATCCGGTAGTTGATATAAAGGATGCCAGCAATATACAATTGACGAAAATTGGATTCCCCGCTAAATTAAAAACAGCTTTGCGTATTAATGGTTCGACAACTAAAAATGTAATGCTTACAGGATCGACTTATAAAAAGGGCTCACCCGAAATTGTAATTGACCCGACGTTGAAACCTGGTGTGTTACAATTGAAGTAAAAGTATTTCAAAGCGAATGTATCAATGCATTCGCTTTTTTGTTTAAAATCTGTTAACAGTTGTTAGCCATGTTTGAACGTATATTGCTGACTCATTATCTACCATTTTTAATTGAACCGCCAGGTTATTGCGCATGAAAAGTATTGTAACGATTTGCTTTTTATTATTTACTGGTTTGCTTTTTGCACAAAGCAAAAAAAACTATGCGGTAGATACAAGCTTTAGTGTACAAGGAAGTTGGGTTAAAGAGAAAAAGAAGTTTCCTTTTATAACAATTGCGCAACCGGAAGTAAGTAAAGGTATTAAGATTGAAGAAAATATTGTTTATCGCACTATGGGCGATAGAGCTTTAGTATTGGATATATATCGACCTGCAAAAGAAAAAAAAGGTTCACCTGCAGTATTAATGATATTTGGCGGTGGCTGGCGCTCAGGCGATAAAACACATAACAGGGCTATGGCTATAAAGCTGGCCGAGCAAGGTTACGTTGCTGTATCAGCAGAATATAGGTTATCGTTAGAAGCACCTTTTCCTGCAGCAGTGCATGATTTAAAAAGTGCGGTACAATGGTTAAAACAACATGCAAAAAAATATAGTATTGATACGGCTAAAGTTGCTACACTTGGTTGCTCAGCTGGCGGGCAATTAGCATCATTAATGGGTAATACCAATGGCAATGCTTTTTTTGATGATGTTAGTGCAAAAAATGAATACAGCAGTAATGTACATGCTGTTGTAAATATTGATGGTACATTGGCTTTTAAACATCCGGAATCGGTAGAAGGTTCGGTAGCAGCGCAGTGGTTAGGTGGTACCTGGGAGGAAAAACCAGATGTATGGACAAACGCAGCCCCACTTACACATATTAATCCGCAATCGCCTCCGTTTTTATTTGTCAATAGTTCTATTCCACGTTTTCATGCGGGGCGTGATGATATGATTAAAAAAATGGACGAATGGGGCATTTATCATCAAACAAAAACTTTTCCGGATACACCGCATACTTTTTGGTTTTTTAATCCATGGTTTAATGAAATGACGGACACCATTGTTTCTTATCTGGACAAAGTTTTTAAACAAAAATAGAATGGCAGGAAATTTTGAATAATAAGTGTTTTATTCCCGTTTCAGTATTAAAACTGTTGTTAAAACGTATATCTTACAAGCCTAATTGCTTTAAATATGAATGCAAAAAATAAGTACCTCTTTCCGTTTATTATGGTTACCAGCCTTTTCTTTTTCTGGGGCTTTGTCCATAATATCGATCCTATATTAATTGCGCATTTGCGTAAAACATTTCAGTTATCGCATTTGCAATCTTCGCTCGTCGATTCTGCGGTGTACTTTGCTTATTTTTTAATGGCTATACCAGCAGGTTTATTAATGCGCAAGTATGGTTATAAAGCAGGTATTTTAGTTGGGTTGTCACTGTTTGCATTAGGTGCATTTTTATTTGTACCTGCTGCTAATACACATTTGTATGCTTTCTTTTTATCGGCCTTGTTTATTATAGCCAGCGGATTAACCTTTTTAGAAACAGCGGCAAACCCATACGCTTCTAAACTTGGTCCCGAAGCTACTTCTACACAACGGTTAAATCTTGCACAGTCTTTTAATGGTTTAGCAGCGGCCTTAGCACCCATTGCCGGTAAATATTTAATCTTATCAGATAATAACCTTACCGAAGATCAAATTGCACAAATGACAGTGCAGGCGAAAGAAGCATTTTTTCAGGCAGAAACCTCAAGTGTGAAAATGCCATTTATTGTTTTGGGTATTGTTATTTTGGTAGTGGCGGTTATATTTTATTTTATTAAACTACCCGAAATTCAGGAAGAAGAAACAACAAAAAGTTCCGGTGGTGTATTAAGTGCGTTTAAACATAAACATTTAAAGTGGGCTGTTATTGCACAGTTCTTTTATATTGGTGCACAGGTATGTGTAATCAGTTTGTTTATTTTATATGCAACTGCTGCGGCAGGTATTAACGATAAAGAAGCGGCAAACTATCAAATGGCCATGGGACTAGCATTTTTAATTGGTCGTTTTGCAGGTACATTTACCATGAAATATGTTGCACCACAAAAACTATTAGCCTTATATGCTATTGTATGTATGTTGTTGTGTTTAGTTGCATTAGCGGCGTCGGGGTTAACGGCCTTATACGCAGTAATCGGTATTTGTTTCTTTATGGCCATTATGTTCCCTACAATTTTTGCATTAGGTATAAAAAACTTAGGTGCCGATACTAAACCTGCATCCAGTTTAATCATCATGTCTATTGTTGGCGGTGCTATATTGCCATTAGTGTATGGCTATATTGCCGATGCAACCAGCAATGTACAATTGGGTTATATTGTGCCGCTTATTTGTTTTTCTTTTGTATTTTATTTTGGTGTTAAAGGTTATAAACCTCAGGCATCAACAAATCCAACATTGTAATATGAAAAAGTTTTGTCTGGCACTTGATTTAAAAAATGATGAAAAATTAATAGCCGAGTATGAGGAGTACCATAAAGCAATATGGCCCGAAATACAAGCAAGCATTTTAAATAGCGGCATTACCAATATGGAAATTTATCGGTTTAGTAACCGATTGTTCATGATAATGGAAACCACGGATAGTTTTAGCTTTGAAGCCAAAGCAACAGCCGATAAAGCCGATGCTAAAAATGAAGAGTGGGAAAACCTGATGTGGAATTATCAGCAAGCTATACCCGGTGCAAAGCCCGGCGAAAAATGGGTGTTAATGGATAAAATATTTTCTTTAGTATAATTTTAAAGAGTCGATATAAACATGTTTACATTAGAAAACAAGACAGCAATTGTAACCGGTGGTGGTAGCGGTATTGGCAGGGCAATCAGTATTTTATTTGCCAAACAAGGTGCCAATGTGCATATACTCGATTTTGATATCAACGGTGCCAATAATGTTGTTGACGAAATAAAAAACAACAATGGCAACGCAACAGCACACCAGTGCGATGTTAGCAACCAGCAACAAGTAAAAGAAATTATTGATAGCATTGCAAAACAAGCGGGCAGCATACAGTTACTCATTAACAATGCAGGTGTGGCGCATGTAGGCACGGTAGAAACAACTAACGAAGATGATTTCAACCGTCTGTTTAATATCAACGTAAAAGGTGTGTATAATTGTTTACAATCGGCCATACCATACATGAAAGAAACCGGTGGCGCAATTGTTAACATGGCTTCTATTGCTTCGTCCGTTGGTATTCCTGATAGGTTTGCTTACTCCATGACCAAGGGTGCAGTGGTGGGCATTACACTTTCGGTTGCTAAAGATTTTTTAAACAACGGCATACGTTGTAATTGTATTTCGCCTGCACGTGTACACACGCCGTTTGTAGATGGTTTTATTAATAAAAACTATCCCGGCAAAGAAGCCGAGATGTTTGAAAAATTATCTAAAACACAACCCATTGGTCGTATGGCCAAGCCCGACGAAATTGCTCACCTGGTTTTATACCTTTGCAGCGATGAAGCGTCGTTTATTTCAGGTTGCGATTACCCGATTGATGGTGGCTTTATTAATTTGAATAATTAATTTTGTTACCGGCAGAAGTGCTACTATCATCGTCTGTTGTGTCACTCACTTGTACGTTCGGTAATTCTATTCAGCATTGTGTAAAACCAAGCATTTTACGTTCAATGTTTAATAATTCACGAGTTCTTGCCATGAACTATTTACAATGAACTAATAACTAAAAAATATAAGTATGAAACTGATTCGTTTTGGTGAGCCCGGAAAAGAGAAACCAGGTGTTATTATTAATGAAGCACAATATGATGTATCAGCATTTGTGCAGGATTATAACGAAGCATTTTTTGAAAATGATGGCTTAAGTAATCTGGCTGAAGTATTAAAACAACAGGAAGGTAAGTTACCACGAGTAGCAGCCGATACAAGATTAGGTTCTCCGGTGGCACGTCCTTCAAAAATTTTATGTATTGGTTTAAACTATGCCGACCATGCCCGTGAAACCGGTGCTGCTATACCCGCAGAACCAATATTGTTTATGAAATCAACTACGGCATTAGTTGGTCCTAATGATAATATTGTTATTCCTCGTGACTCAGTTAAAACTGATTGGGAAGTAGAGTTAGCCGTAATTATTGGTAAAAAAGCAAGTTATGTGGAAGAAGCAGAAGCGTTGGATTATGTAGCGGGTTATGCTTTACATAACGATGTAAGTGAAAGAGAGTTTCAGATAGAACGTGGTGGTACATGGGACAAAGGAAAAGGTTGCGATACTTTTGCACCCGTTGGCCCTTTTTTAGCAACACAAGATGAAATTGCCGATGTAAATAATCTACGTTTATGGTTAAACGTAAACGGGCAAAAAATGCAGGACGGCAATACATCTAACTTTATATTTAATGTACCGGCAGTTATTGCTTATGTAAGTAAGTTTATGACCTTGTTACCCGGCGATATTATTTCAACAGGCACACCTGCCGGTGTAGGCTTAGGTTTTAATCCGCAAATATTTTTAAAAGCCGGTGATGTGGTTGAATTAGGTATTGATGGTTTAGGTACTTCTACACAAACCTGTGTAGCATGGAGTAAATAAAAATGTTCGATAGCATTATTACTGCTGAACGGTTAGTATTAAATTCATTTCCACTGGAAATAAATTTAATCCCAATCCTATCGGATTGCAAGGGACGATCAATCAGGGTTCATAAGCTGGTAACAAAATAATACCGGCTAAACAGTAAATAAATTAAGTAACATTAAATACGTAATGTATGTTACCTGTAATTGATACGCATGTTCATTTTTGGAAGTTTGATCCCGTGCGTGATGCCTGGATTGATGACAACATGAAAGTATTGCAACAAGATTATTTGCCACCAACATTACAAGGCACGCTGTCGCGTAATGGTGTGGATGGTTGTGTGGCCGTACAGGCAGACCAATCGGAAGTGGAAACACTTTTTTTAAAAGAGTTAGCCATTACGTATCCGTTTGTAAAAGGCGTAGTAGGTTGGGTTGATTTTAAAGCAGATAATATTGAAGAACGTCTGGAATATTTTAAACAGTTTGATATTGTAAAAGGTTTCAGGCATGTGGTGCAATCGGAGCCGGATGGTTTTTTGGCCGATGCAAATTTTAGAAGAGGTGTTGCTGCATTAGCTGCTTACAATTACACTTACGATATTTTAATTTACCATAACCAGTTACCGCAAGCTATTGATTTTGCAAATGCTTTTCGGGAACAAGCTTTTGTAGTGGATCATGCAGCTAAACCGGATATTGCAAAAAACGAATTGGAGCAATGGAGTAAGCATATCAGGTTATTAGCACAACAACCTAATATACATTGTAAATTGTCGGGCTTGTTTACTGAGGCTAGATGGAAGGAGTGGAGTGCTGCAGATTTTTATCCTTACTTAGATGTGTTGTTTGATGCATTTGGTACAGACAGGTTAATGTTTGGCAGCGATTGGCCGGTAATATTATTATCGGGTATTTATGTGCAATGGAAAAGTTTGCTGGAGAAATATATGGAAGGTTTTAGTGAACAGGATAAAGCCAAAGTATTTGGCTTAAATGCAATTAAATTTTATAACCTGCAAGGTTTTTCTTTTGAAACCGAAGCGTAAAATAATATTATGGATTTAGGATTAAAAGATAAAGTGATTATTGTTACCGGTGGTGCAAAAGGTATTGGTGAAGGTATTGCACAGGTATTAGCAACTGAAGGAGCAATTGTAGCGATTATTGGCCGTAATGAAGGGGATAATAACAAAGCTATTGATGTAATAAAAGCAGCAGGTGGTAAAGCTTTTCAGGTAGTAGCTGAATTAGCTGACCCTGTTGCTACAACCAATGCAGTTGATGCCGTTGCAGCAGTACATGGACGTATTGATGGTGTAGTAAATAATGCCGGTGTAAATGATGGTGTGGGTTTAGAAAATGGTACTTACGAAGGGTTTGTTGCCAGCCTGCATAAAAATGTTATTCATTATTATTTGATTGTACAAAAGGCATTACCTTATTTAAAACAATCAAAAGGTTCTATTGTAAACATCACATCTAAAGTAGCAGATACAGGTCAGGGTGGTACATCGGCTTATGCAGCATCTAACGGGGCCCGTAATGCACTAACCCGTGAGTGGGCAGTGGAATTATTAAAGTATGGCATTCGTGTAAATGCATTGGTGGTGGCAGAATGTTATACACCTTTGTATGCAAGATGGATTGAGTCATTACCTAATCCCCAGGAAAAGCTAAATGAGATTACAGCTAAAATTCCGTTGGGTAACAGAATGACAACCGCTACAGAAATTGCAAATACCGTTGCCTTTTTATTATCAGATGTAAGCAGCCATACTACCGGGCAATTGGTTTATGTAGATGGTGGTTATGTACACCTTGACAGAGCTTTGGCGAATGCATAATTTTAGCACACTAAAAAATAAACAATGAAATACGCAGTATTTATTGCAGCAGTTTTGCTTATGGCTTTTACTAATCCGCAAAAGAAAAAGAAAGTTGTTTTCTTTGGCGACTCTATTACACAAGCAGGTGTAAACCCCGGTGGTTACATTAAGCAAATGGATAGTTTGATTGCAGTAGAAGGACAATCGGCTAACTACGAATTAATAGGTGCCGGTATTGGTGGCAATAAAGTGTATGATTTATACCTGCGATTAGAAAATGATGTGCTGAGTAAAAATCCGGATGTAGTAGTTATTTATGTGGGCATTAATGATGTATGGCATAAAGCCAGCTCTGGCACCGGAACTGATTTACCAAAGTATATTCAGTTTTATAAAGCACTGATTAAAAAGTTTACCGATAAAAACATTAAGGTAATTGTTTGTACCCCTTCAGTTATTGGCGAACGTAATGATAACAGCAATCAGCAAGATGGTGATTTAAACCAATACAGTAAAGTAATACGTTCTATTGCTGATGAGTTTAAATTACCGGTAGTGGATTTACGCAATGCATTTGCTGATTACTTGCAAAAGAACAATCCTAAGAACGAAGAAAAAGGAATTTTAACTACCGACAGAGTGCATTTAAATAATGCAGGAAACTTATTAGTTGCACAAGAAATGTGGAAGGTGTTGAAGAAGTAAATGAATAATAAATTTAAAGAGGAAGGGTTACTAATCAGTAACCCTTCCTCTTTAAAAACTGTTTTAAATGTAACGATTAATTACATTTTCAAGATACTCTTGTTTACCGCTAATAACAGCCGGCTCGCCATTGTTAACAGCAAAGTTTCTCAGGTCTTCTAATGTTAATTTACCGGCTTCAAAATCTTTACCGGCACCGCTGTCAAAACTGGCATAACGGTCGGTTCTTATTTTTTTGTAATCCGATTTTTGTAAAATATTATCTGCCACAACCAATGCACGGGCAAAATTATCTATGCCGCCAATATGTGCATGAAATAAATCAGCAGGGTCGGTTGAGTTACGACGAATTTTTGCATCAAAATTAATACCACCGCCTGCAAAACCACCGCCTTCAACAATTACCAACATCGCTTCTACCAACTCGTTTAAGTTGTTAGGGAATTGGTCAGTATCCCAGCCATTTTGATAATCACCTCTGTTAGCGTCAATGCTGCCTAATGTGTTTGTATCAATGGCAATTTGTAACTCATGTTGAAAAGTATGACCGGCTAATGTAGCATGGTTAACTTCCAGGTTTAATTTAAAATCGTTTAATAAATCATACTGACGTAAAAAACCAATCACTGTTTCTGCATCATAATCATATTGATGTTTGCTTGGTTCACAAGGTTTGGGCTCAATAAAGAAAGTACCGGTAAAACCATTTTTACGGGCATAGTCTTTTGCGGTATGTAAAAAACGTGCAAAATGTTCTTTCTCACGTTGCATGTTGGTATTTAACAAACTCATATAACCTTCACGACCACCCCAGAAAACATAGTTTTCACCACCTAATGCAATAGTAGCATTTAACGCTGCCTGTACTTGCGCAGCACCGTGTGCTAACACATGAAAATCAGGATTTGTAGATGCGCCATTCATATAACGCTCATGGCTAAACAAGTTGGCTGTACCCCATAATAATTTAATACCGCTATCTGCTTGCTTTTGTTTTAGGTAAGCAGTAACAGCTTCTAAACGTTTTTCATTATCCACTACATCGTTGGTGTAGTCCACCACATCCACATCATGAAAACAATAGTAGGGCAATCCTAATTTGGTAATAAATTCAAAAGCAGCATCGGCTTTATCTTTTGCTCGTTCAACTGCATCTTCTTTTTTATCCCATGCAAAAAAATGTGTGCGGCCACCAAACGGATCGGCACCACTACCACAGAAGCTATGCCAATAAGCCACTGCAAAACGTAACCAATCTTTCATAGTTTTTCCGGCAACCACTTTTGTTTCATCATACCAACGGTATGCTAATGGATTATCACTTTCCAACCCCTCAAATTTTATCGCGGGTATTCCTTTAAAATACTCTTGTTGTCCTAGTAAAACACTCATGTTATATTGTTTTTTATTTGGCCTCCCCAACCCCTCCAAAGGAGGGGCTTAAGAGCAACCCTGTTTATGTATATTATTATTTTACTCAAAATAAATTTATAGTATAGTGTATTAGCCATTATGTTTTGACCTCTTACTAAGCCCCTCCCTGCTTTGGAGGTTCCTGAAAAGGAAGAAGCTAAGCTTGGGGGAGGCTTTCTTTCCACTGCGCATACAAATCTTCATACGCATTATCCTTTTCCGGTTCTATTACAGCAATTGGTGTTGTGTTTTTAAACGCATTGGCTTCGGTTAATACACCTAAACCAATACCTGCACCAATGGCTGCTCCTACACTACCATCGTTTTTATGCAGTTCAACCGGTACCTGTGTGGTGTTTACAAATACCCGATTAAATACCTGGCTTAAAAACATATTGGATGAACCTGCTCTGATAATTTTTGGAGCTATACCATTCTCCCGCATAATATCGATACCATAGCGTAAGGCAAACACAATACTTTCCTGTATAGCCCGGTAAATATGTGCGGTGCCGTGTATGTTCAGGTCAAGGTTTTTAAAATGACCACCAATAATTTTGTTATTAAATATTCTTTCGGCACCATTTCCAAACGGATACACCAGTAAACCATTACTACCGGCTTCCACAGTTGCTGCGGCATCATTCATTTGCTGGTAGGTAATATGCTGACCACCGGTAATTTTTTTGATCCAACTGTTCATAATACCACAACCATTAATGTTTAATAACACACCAATGCGTTGTTGCTCTTGTTTATGATTTACGTGTGCAAATGAATTAATACGTGATTGCTGATCGTATACCAATTTATCTGATACGGCATATACTACACCCGATGTGCCTGCAGTAGCGGCTACTTCGCCGGGTTGCAATACATTTAAAGCTAACGCATTGTTGGGCTGATCGCCGGCTTTGTAGGTAACAGGAATGCCTGCGCTTAAGCCTAATTCATCGGCCACATTTTTTTGCAATTGTCCATGTGGTGTAAAAACATCTTGTATTTCAGGAAACATACTTGTATCAAAACCAAAATGATTTAATACATCGGTTGACAACTGCTGGTTTTTAAAATCCCAGAACACGCCTTCGCTTAATGCGGATACGCTTGTATTTATTTCCCCGGTAAGTTTCATGTTAATATAATCGCCGGGTAACATGATTTTTGCAATACGATCGTACACTTGCGGCTCGTTAGCTTTTACCCACGCCAGTTTGCTGGCGGTAAAATTTCCGGGTGAGTTTAATAAATGCGACAAACTTTTTTCATGACCAATGGCATCAAAAGCTTTGTGGCCAATTTCTACTGCACGACTATCACTCCAGATAATACTGTTACGTAAAACATGTTGATCTTTATCCACCGCAACTAATCCGTGCATTTGATAAGCAATACCAATAGCCGCAATATCTTTTGCATTATACTTGCCTGTAGCATTGGCTTTTAATATAGCTTGTTGCGCATCGCTCCACCATTGTAAGGGTGATTGCTCGGCAAAACCAGGTTGTGGCGATATAACACCGGTCTCTGTTTCGGGGTATTGCACATTGGCCAATGTTTGGCCGGTATGTGCATCAAATACCGATGCTTTAATGGAAGATGTTCCTATGTCTAAGCCTAGTAATAACATGTATGTTTTATAAAAAATTTCTATTGTGATTTAGTAAACAGAAAACAATTTGACAATTAGTTAATTTGAAAATTTGCCAATGCGGTTTTCCGATAACATAGTAAACTTGCATAATGCTCATCTGTGTTAATACAGTTGAAGAGTGCGACGCAACCGGCCGCCCCTTTAGGGGTTGGGGGTATAGTAGCAATGCAGCTGACTAAAAAATTAAATCAATGAACGTTGAATACCCAGCTCTAATCCGCGTAACTCGGCCAAACCTTTTAAGCGGCCAATTGCCGAATAACCCGGATATGTTTTTTTATTCAGGTCGTCTAACATTTGGTGACCATGATCGGGACGCATGTGAATAGCTTTGTCATACTTTCTCATGGTTAAAACAATTTCTTTCACTACGTCATACATATCTACATCGCCATCCAAATGATCGGCTTCGTAAAAATTTCCTTCTTCATCACGACGTGTGCTGCGCAGGTGTAAAAAATGTATATGCTGGCCAAAGCGTTGTACCATGCCGGCCAAATCATTATCGGCACGAACACCATAGGAGCCGGTGCAAAAACATAATCCGTTAGCAGGCGATGGACATGCATTGATGATAGCCATGGCATCGGCCTCTGTGCTAACGATGCGTGGCAAACCCAAAATAGGATAGGGCGGATCATCAGGATGAATAGCCATTTTTAACCCCTTCATTTCTGCAACAGGAATAACTTGTTGTAGAAAATAAAACAAGTTGGCTTGTAATCTTTCCGCATTTATATCTGCATAACCTTGTAATGCCTGTAAAATTTGCTCTTGTGTAAACTGTACTTCACTACCGGGTAAACCCAACAAAGTATTACTATACAAACGCTGCTTTTCTTCATCATCAGCTTGTTGTATATAGTCGGTAGCTTTTTGTATAGTTACCGCATCATAGTCATGCTGCGCATTGGGACGTTTTAGTAAAAACATATCAAAGGCAGCAAATGCAGCTTTATTAAAATACAGTGCTTTTGCTTTGTTGGGCAAGGTATAATTAACATCAGTACGCATCCAATCCAGGATGGGCATAAAGTTGTAGGTGACTACTTTTAAACCACAGGCCGCAACATTCTCCAGACTTATTTTATAGTTTTCAATTAACTGTAAAAAACTGCCGGACTGTTTTTTAATATCCTCATGCACAGGTAGGCTTTCAATTACTTCCCAGGTAAGGCCTGCATCTTCTACTTCCTGTTTGCGTTTGTTTATTTCTTCTACTGTCCATATTTCGCCTACGGGTACATGGTGTAAGGCGGTTACAACACCCGTGCAACCAGCCTGACGAATATCCCAAAGAGATACCGGATCATTAGGGCCGTACCAACGCATGGTGTGAATCATTTTGTTCATGCTTGAAAAAAGATATTTGGTTTTATATTTTACAAAGGTTGGCGGATTGTAACATAGGTGCAGGTACATTTTATTGTAACAATTGCAATTTTGAACATTGTTTGTTGCATAAATTTTATGGTTTATTTGTTGTTTTCTTTTTTACGGATGATTCTCTTACAATAAGCTCGGACTTAATAATTATTTTATTAGTAAGTGCCAGGTTGGATATGCCTTGTAAATGATTGATAAGATTACGGGCCGTAATTTCTCCCATTTCAATACCCGGATAATCAATTGTAGTAAGTTTGGGTGAAACTATTTTGCCAATGGCATCATTGTTAAAGCCTGCGATGGCAATATCTTTTGGTATTTGAATACCATTGTCCTGCAATGTGCGCATTAATACAGCCGCAAAAAAGTCGTTGGTAATAAAAATGGCATCAGGCCTTTTTTTCATCGCCAATATTTGTTCTACCACTTCAATAGCCGCTTCTTCATTTAAACGGTTGGTAATTAAAAGTTCTTTATCGTAGTTTAGTTTATTATCTTTTAATGCCTGTTGGTAACCGCGAAACCTTTCGCTATATACGTTACGCTCTAAACTGGCCGTTATATGCATAATACGCTTACAGCCTTGTTTAGCCAGGTGTGCCGTGATATCGTAAGCGGCTTTATAGTTATTAATAATTACCTGCGCAAACTCTGTGTTTTCAAAAACACGGTCGAAAAAAATAATGGGAATGCCTTTTTTGAAAAACGGATCAAAGTGATCGAGGTTCTCCGTATCAAATGCCAATGAGGCAATTAATCCATCTACACGCTTATGAAAAAGGTTATGTGCATTGGCAATTTCTTTTTCTCTTCTTTCTGATGAATGCGCAATAATAATATCGTAACCGGCTTCGGTTGTAACCTTTTCAATACCTGCTAAAACTGATGTAATAAAGTTGCTTTTCAGCTCATGCACTAACACGCCAATAGTATGTGTATTGCCTTTACGTAAGTTACTGGCAAAGTTGTTTGACCTGTAGCCCATTTCCACCGCCATATCGTTAACCCGCTTACGGGTTTTGGCATTAATTGCAGGATTATTATTAAGTGCCCTGCTAACGGTAGCCGCAGAAAGGTCTAATCTTTTTGCAATATCATATATCGTAATATCTGGCTTGGTCATGGTGAGGTTGTTACAATCATTTACAGTTGTAGAATTACAAAGTAAAAGATTTTTTTAAACATTAATGCAATCGGTTACATTTTTTTCTTTAATTTCCCCTTTTATTAAATATATGCTGTTGACAATTTGGAATAAACTAACAATTGTTTTGTCTGATAATTTATTTTTTAAAATAACTAACAATCGTTTAACCTGATATAATTAAAATTTAACATTATTATCAATAGTAATGTTTTTAAAATATATTTGGGAGATTATCATTAGGCAACAGCAAACAGTGTTGTCAAATTTTTAAAACATTTATTGTTGTATGAATAAGCTTTCCACCTCGGACATAGTTGTCTTTCTTACCTATTTCATTTTTGTTGCCGGTTATGGTTATTGGATTTATACCCGTAAGAAAAAAGCGAGTATGGGTACAAAAGACTTTTTTCTGGCGGAAGGCTCATTAACATGGTGGGCTATTGGTGCTTCCTTAATTGCTTCTAATATTTCTGCTGAGCAGTTTATTGGCATGAGTGGTGAAGGTTTTTTTGTGGGAGTTGCTGTTGCTGCATACGAATGGATAGCGGCCATTGCTTTAATTATTATTGCCATTTGGTTTATACCAATTTATTTGAAGAACAAGATTTTCACCATGCCGCAGTTTTTAACCCAGCGGTATAACTCCACGGTGGCATTGGTAATGGCAATATTCTGGTTATTCTTATATGTATTTGTAAACCTGACTTCTATTTTATATTTGGGTGCGGTAGCTATAAGCGGTTTAACAGGGTTTAATATTCAGGCCATAATGGTGATACTATTATTAATGGCCTTGTTAATTACATTAGGTGGAATGAAAGTAATTGGCTTTACCGATGTAATACAAGTAGCTGTATTAATATTGGGGGGGTGTGCCACCGTTTATATGGCATTACAAATGGTTGACACACGGGTGAATGGTGCTGAAAGTGCCAGCGCAATTGCTGGTTTTAAAACGTTGATGTCGGAAGCTCCTGAACATTTTAAAATGATTTTGGATAAGCCGGAATCTAATACTGTAACACTAGCAGACCCTGTTGCAAACCTTAATGTTCAAAAGTATGTGGTGTTACCGGGTATAGCCATGTATTTTGCCGGTCAATGGATAGTAAACTTAAACTACTGGGGCTGTAACCAATATATTACACAACGTGCATTAGGTGCCGATTTAAAAACTGCCCGTACAGGTATTCTGTTTGCAGGTTTCTTAAAACTGTTTATGCCTGTAATTGTAATGTTGCCTGGTATAGCAGCGTATGTGTTACATAAAAATGGTATGTTAGAAAACTTTAATGGCGTAAAAGATAATGCCTACTCTGCTATTCTAACATTTTTGCCAACAGGGTTTAAAGGGTTAGCTGTTGCAGCATTAACTGCAGCCATTGTGGCAAGCTTGGCCGGTAAAGCCAACTCTATATCTACTATTTTTACATTAGATGTTTATAAAAAATATTTTGACAAAGAAGCTTCTGATAAAAAGCTGGTAACTACTGGTCGTTGGGCTATTATCGTTTCTTTGTTAATTGCATTATTCTTTACACTAAACGATACGTTGGGTATTGGTGGCGAAGGTGGTTTTACCTTTATTCAAAAATATACTGGCTTTATTAGTCCGGGTGTATTTGCCATGTTTATTCTTGGTTTCTTCTGGAAACGTACTACTGCTACTGCTGCATTAGTAGGTATAATTTTAGGGTTTGTATTATCATTATTCTTTAATAACTGGGCGGTTGATATTTTTGGTAAAGAAACCTGGTTGTACACTGCCTACGAATACCAGGTAATGAAGGATAATGTTGTACAGAATGTTGTTGAAATTCCATTTTTAATAAACATGGGCTGGTCATTCTTTATTACGCTGGCCACAATGATTGCTATTAGTTTGGCAGGACCGAAGGTTAATCCTAAAGGTTTAGAAATTGATAGTGCTATGTTTAAGGTTAGTCCTAAACATGTGGTGATGATTGTTGCTACCTTAATGATATTAATAGCACTGTATGCTAAGTTCTGGTAGTATTTAGGTTTAAATATTAAATAGTTTATAAGGTTGACAAAAGAGTAAATCATTTTGTCAACCTTTTTATTGTGTATTAGCAGAGTTGATTCTGATAACGATTGCGTAAGTTTTTAAAACCCCATGCCTTTTTTTTTAGATATTGAGGACTATATTTTTACGCTGAAAAGAAGAATAACGAAAACTTATGTCATTTTTACGCAACACGTTTGCAGCATTGCTGTTAACAACACAGTTAGTATCGCAGGCACAATCCGATAATTATATTTCCAATGTTTGGGTGGCCGATAATAAAAACGGTACGTATAAAAATCCCATATTAAATGCCGATTACAGCGATCCCGATGCCATACGTGTTGGTGATGATTATTACATGATTGCATCCAGCTTTGATCAGGTACCTGGCTTACCTGTTTTACATTCAAAAGATTTGGTTAACTGGAAATTAATTGGCCATGCATTGGCTAAGCAACCGCCTTACGATGTGTACAATACGGTACAGCATGGCAATGGTGTTTGGGCACCTGCAATCCGTTATCATAAAGGTGAGTTCTGGATTTATTTTCCCGACCCTGAATTTGGTATTTATGTAACCAAGGCAAAAAATGCAGCAGGCCCATGGTCGGAGCCCATGTTGGTAGAAGCCGGTAAAGGATTAATTGACCCTTGTCCTTTTTGGGATGAAGATGGTAAAGTATATTTAGCCATGGCTTACGCCGGTAGCCGTGCAGGATTTAAAAGTATTCTTGCCATCAAAGAAATGAATGCCGAGGGAACAAAAGTTATTGGCAATCCTGTATTAATATTTGATGGTAACCCCGATCATAAAACGGTGGAAGGCCCCAAGATGCATAAGCGTAACGGGTACTATTATGTGTTTGCACCGGCAGGCGGTGTGGCTACCGGTTGGCAGTTGGTTTTGCGCAGTAAAAATGTGTATGGTCCATACGAACATAAAATTGTAATGGATCAGGGTAGTACTTCGGTAAATGGTCCGCACCAGGGAGCATGGGTTGATACACAAACCGGTGAAGATTGGTTTGTACATTTTCAGGATAAAGATGCTTACGGACGTGTGGTGCATTTACAGCCCATGAAATGGGTAAACGATTGGCCGGTAATTGGTGAAGATAAAGATGGTGATGGTAAAGGCAATCCGGTAATGGTGTATAAAAAACCCAATGTAGGCAAAGGCAATTTTCCGGTGGTTACACCAATAGAAACTGATCATTTCAGCGACCCTACATTAGGCTTACAATGGCAATGGGCTGCTAACTACGATCAGCGCTGGGGCTTTGTTACAGGGCATTTGGGGTACCTGCGTTTATATGCTTTTAAAAACGATGATACAACAGGATCATTATGGAACAGACCAAACAGATTAACACAAAAGTTTCCGGCCGATAATTTTAAAGCAACCATGAAATTAAAGTTTAAACCAAAATTTGAAAACGATAAAGTTGGTTTATTGGTAATGGGGCAGAGTTATGCATATATTGGCATACGCAAAACCAAGGACGGCAACTTTATTAGTTATGTAAACAACAAAGCCGCTAACAAAAAAGGTAAGGAAGAAGAGCTGTTAATGGATGCGGTGAAAGGCGATGATATTTATTTACGTGTAGAAGTAAAAGAAAAAGGCATCTGTACATTTAGTTACAGTTTCGATAATAAAAAGTTTACCATTATACCCCGTACCTTCACGGCTACACCGGGGCAATGGATTGGTGCTAAAGTAGGTATGTTTAGTACCAGCGAAACAAAAACCAACGATGCCGGTTATGCAGATATTGACTGGTTTGTAATTGATAAAAATTAAACAAATGAAACGATTAACCTTACTAAGTATATTTATTTCCATTTTTACAACAACAGTAATGGCACAAAGCAAAAGTGTACAACAAGTAGAAGCTGCTGTTGAGCAACTACGTTTAACGATGATTGACCCTAACGAAGCAGTGTTAAACAAACTCGCTTCCGATCAATTAACCTATGGCCACTCCAGCGGCAAGGTAGAAGACAAAACTGCTTTTGTGCAAACACTCGTTACCGGCAAGTCCGATTTTGTAACCATCACTTTTACTAACCAAACCGTACAGGTTGTTGGCAGTACGGCAGTGGTGCGTCACCGTTTAGATGCCAGCACCAACGATGGTGGCAAACCCAGCACTGTTAAATTAGATATTGTATTGGTATGGGTAAAAGTAAAAAACAACTGGCAGCTATTGGCTAGGCAAGCGGTGAAAGTATTGAATTAGAAGTATCGTAAATTTTTATAAAAAGGACTGCCAATTGGTGGTTCTTTTTTGTTAGGGGCTGTCGGCGGTAGTAACTCCGGTCAGCAGCAGTTCCGGCTTTCCGCTATATACCTCCCGATGGTCGGTATGCCGCTGCAATCCGGCAGCCGTTCAGGAATAGAATATGGTTCGTGTTTGAACCAAATTTTTCAACGTTAAGCAATTGTCGTCACCTCTACGTAGGAGAGGTCTCCTGAATAAATATGTTTCTTGTTTGAATGTTTAACTATAAAGATAAACAAATAAGAAGCTTGTTTTTTTGTAGGGTATCAATCGTTATATATTACTCAAAGCCGAGTCTCCAGCAGGACGACTCGGCTGTAAAGAGAAAGTATCATTGTTGAATTATTCTTTAATATCCAGCAATTGACATAATTGACCATAAGGCATATTTTTTATTTCAGTTTCAGTATAAATATTACCTTTTAACTGTATGAGTTTTTCAGTATTATTAGCCGAGGTACTATACCTGCCTGCAATAGCAGTACCCGGAATAATGATGTATTTAAAAGTATAGCTTGGGATTGTCCAGGTAGAAACACTTGGTGTGGCAGGCGCTCCATATGAACCGGTAAGGAAAAATAGTAATCTTACTTTACCAAGCTGGTAAGTGTAATCAACATTTATGTTGTAAGTTAATTGTGCATTTTGTCTGGAATAAGGCAGACTTGTATAAGCAGTAGTGCCATCATAGGGCATAAAATATACTTGCACCAAACCATTGTCCATAATTGCTTGTGTAATCAGTGCCTCATTAATATCTACATAACGGGCATTATGCCCTACAGCTACTCCTGCTGATGTATTAAACCAGTGAGTGGTTGTATTATTACCCCATTGTGCATTGGTTAGTTTTACTGTTTTTGATCGTACACTACTGGAGCCCGGTGCACCTGTTGCACCTCTTGGGCCTGCAGGCCCTTCCGACCCTTGCGGCCCCTCCGGACCAACAGGGCCTTCTTTTTTACATTGCGTAGTAAATAATGTTATACTTGCTAGGATTGCATATAAAAATAACTGTTTCATAAAAGGTAGTATTTAAGTTTTAATGATTTGCTTTATCAAACTTAGACTGAATAAAACCTTTTATTTTAAACAATTATTAAAATGGGCTTTTAAATGCGTGAATGGTGTTTTACAGTGAGTGAAGGATGATTGCCATTTAATTTAGCCAGGTTCTTAACCGGAAACTAGGCTGAGAAGATAGCTGACAAACCTATTTCTTAGTTAGTAATTCTTTAAGAATATCAGTATTGCTTTTTTGCCGCCATTCATCTATTTGAACTTGTAATTGTTTTAGGTTATTGTTAATGGCCTCTCCTTGAATCTCTTTTTCTTTTAACAAATGAGTTTTGGCTTTAAGCAATGATAATTGTGCTTTTTTAAATTTGTCTATGAGTTTTATTATTTGTTCATTTGGCACAGAATTTTGAACTGCCAGTAACAATCGGATTTTATTTTTGAAAAGCTCTTCCTCCTTTTTAGTTAGATTGTTTCTTGGTGGATAAGATGGCATTTTCTAACTGGTTTAAAATTAATGTGAGACGAGAATTTATTTAATTCCAAGTTCTTGATGCCATTCATATAATCCGCCTGTTTCAAAAACATGACCTATTGAGATGCGTTCAAGAAATTCATATAGAGAAGTAGTTAACGGAATCGTTGGGTAACTACTATTAAAAATTTCATACTCGTCGGCACCTGTCAATCTCACTCCCCATACATCAGAATAAATCATATATTCGGAAAAGTAAAACCAATTTAGCCCATAATCCTGTGGAAAATTAGCCATATCGGAGAGTGGAACCATATTGAAAATATCTTCGTTACAACCAAAACCATTACATGTTAAATAAAATTCTTTAAAATCAGTAGGCAGGCTAAATCCTATTTTTTTCTCAAAGTTTGTAATATTCTTAAATGTTGCTGGCGGATAAACATCAATGCCAGCGTCTTTATTTTTTTGAATGATTTTTATTAAAATTTCTTGAATAACCATGGTTTAAGACTTTGACGGTTGTCAACTTGTTTCATTAATATTTTTTAAATTGAATAGCAGTCTACTTAATTATTAAATGAAAACATTAGAACGTCATTTTGTTCTGGCTTTGAATGTGAGCCAATAGCCTCAAGCTGGTACTGAAAGGTATTTTGCTTTTCTTTTTCTAAGATTTGTTCTTTGCTCGCTTCCATATTTTCAATACTTCCAAAGCTTAAGTGCAAATGTTTAATTGTTTCGTTAGAGAATTTTTTTTGCTCGTTTATCGAGTTATTAAATAAAATTCTATTTAAAACACGCCACTCATTACCTGTAGAAGTTGATTTTAAAATAGAGTCGGGAGGAAGACCATTAAACTCATGATTAAGCTCGGCAATGATGCCTATTGTGCGTAATTCCCAACTATTAATAACAAGTATAGTATCCTTTATAACCATTGTTAAAGATTTCTATCCAAAAATTTGTCAAATGCAGAAAAATATAAATTTTTCTCAAACTCAAATTTCAAGTCTTTATTTTCATCTTTAATAAGCCAAATTACAGATATTTCTGTTCTGTCAATGTTTACGGTAATACCACCACAATCATAGTCACCACATTCCGCGCAACCATATATTATTATTTCCGGGTCATTGAGCTCTTCTCTGTATTTAGATAAATAATAACCAAAATCCAACTCAGACCAGGTTTGGGGGAAAACCTTTTTTTATTTCTTCATCTGTAATTTTTTTACCAAGTAGTTGCTTTACTTTAATATTATTATTCCAAGAATTGCCAGAAGTACTAAGCGACCCAATCCAATTTTCTAAAATACTTTCTTTGGATTGAAAGAAGATGTCAAGTTGTTCTGATAGCGGTACATCATTGATATAATACTCCCAAAACTCTTTGTTAGTCTGCGTTTTTGTTTTGTTATCAACAGTATATTTTCTGATTTCAATAATATCCATAGTATTAATGAAAGTATTAAGTTTTAACAATTATCAACTATTAACGACTTCCCCCAAACCACAACCACCACCCCATTGCTCAATAGCGAACAGAAAGTACAAGAGTGCGACGCAAGGGACAATGATAAGTAGCACTACTGCTGACTACATAAAATAAAAAAACCGGAGTATAAAAATACTACCGGTTACCTTAATCATAGCAAACAATCAACAAAAAAATTACAGGCCGGCTAAGAAGCTTGTGCTTACGTAATCCACTACCGAACTTAGGTTGCGGTTTTGTTCGTAAACGGCTAACTGCCTATCGGCGCCGGTGCCATGTTCTAATATTTTATGTACGTACTGTACACGGTGGCGGCTGCCAAGGTGGTCCAATACAGGGTCAATAAAATCTAATAACTCATAAATTAATGCACGGGTATTTACTTCTTCCTCTTTACCAAAGTCAATTAAATAACCGTCAATACCATACCTGCTGGCACGCCATTTATTTTCGTTTAACAAGGGGCGTGAGTACTGCATAAAGTTAAGGTTTTTGCTGCGCAACATGTATATACGTGCACAAACTGCCTGAAATAATGCAGCCATGGCAATAGTTTCGTCTACTGTCATGGGTATATCGCAAATGCGAAACTCCACCGTGTTAAAGAAAGGGTGTACTCTTAAATCCCACCATATTTTTTTAGCATTATCAATACAGTTGGTTTTTATTAAAAGCTTTACATAGTTGTCGTAAGCCTCAATACTTTCAAACGCATCGGGTATGCCTGTGCGTGGAAATTTATCAAACACTTTTGTGCGGAAAGATTTATAACCCGTACTACGGCCTTCCCAAAAAGGCGAGTTGGTACTTAACGCATAAATATGCGGTAAAAAATAACGAGTGCTGTTGGCAATATGGTTAGCCATTTCGCGGGTTTCCATACCCACGTGTACATGTAAGCCAAAAATTAAATTACTACGGGCTGCTTCCTGTAATTCGTTTACAATTTCGCTGTAACGCACATGATCGGTAATTAGCTGGCTTTCCCAGTGGCTAAACGGGTGTGTACCCGATGCACCCATGGCTAAACCCAAACTATCTGCAATGCCGGCAATAGTGGTACGCAGGGTAGATACATCGCGGAATGCCTCATCAACATCCTGGCAAATATCTGTACCTACTTCCACAACGGCCTGATGCATCTCGGCCTTTACTTTGTCTTTAATTACTTTTTGTCCTTCCTGAACAATTTTTTGTTCATGGCTTTTCAGCTCCTTGGTTACAGGATCTAAAACCATGTATTCTTCTTCTACACCTACGGTAAAAGTTTTATAGTTTAATGCCATAGCAGTTGATGGTGTTATTAAATATTAGGTAGCTACTTGTTTAATAGTTCATGGTTAATGGTTCATAGTTCATGGTTTACCATTAACCACGAACTATGAACTATCAACTATTACTGCAATGGAGCTTTGGCACTGGAACGTTTTACATAATCGCCCCAGGTAAGGTTGTCTACACCATCTACCTGTGCCAATGCTTTTTCAATGGCGTAGTTGGCAGCAGTTTCTACCACCCACTCAAAGTTTTCTTCACCTACGCTGGTTCTTTCAGCATCCGGTGCCGGGTTACAAAAATCAATAGCGTAAGGCACACCATTACGTAAAGCCAGCTCAACTGTGTTAAAGTCGTAGCCTAAGTATTTATTTATTTTTAAAACAATGTCTGTCATTTCCTGTAGCTTTTCCGGTGTTGGAGCAAAGTCTGCTACATAACGTAAATGGTGCGGATTGCGTGGCTCATAAGGCATAATGCGTACATGTTTGCCGCCAATGCAATAACAACGGTAGTATTCTTCAAACACAATTTCTTCCTGTAACAGCATTACCAGTTGTCCGGTTTCGCTGTGCTTGCGGAAAAAGTCATCGGCACTGTCTAACCTGTACACGTTTTTCCAACCGCCGCCGGCAAAAGGTTTCATGTACGCCGGAAAACCAACATAGTTAAATATACCTTCCCAATCCAGGGGATAACCCAGATTACTGAATGAATCCGCCGTAGTATCGTCCGGTAAATCGCGGGAAGGAATGATAGCTGTTTTAGGTACGGGTACACCTACCTGTGTCATTAAACAGTTATTAAAATATTTATCGTCGGCACTCCACCAGAATGGATTATTAATAACAGCCGTACCGGTAACCGCAGCATTTTTTAGCCAGGTACGGTAAAAGGGTACATCCTGCGAAATACGATCAATGATAACTGCATACCCACTGTGAACGCCTTGCATAGCTTTGTCAATACGCACTGGTTCGGCTATAATACCGTCAATTTTTTTACTGTTTACTCTTTCTACAAATGCTTCCGGAAAAGAACGTTCCTTGCCATGTAATACACCAATTTTCTTCATAGTTGTTAAGCTGTTTTGATTTTTATAAAAAGCCGTTAGCATAAAAACGCATCCTAAAAGGCGGCTTTCCAAATATATTTTTTCGGCTGCATATAAACAAATAATAATTATGAGGCTTTTGGGGTAGGAAAAGTTCCAAAGTTTAAGGTTCCAGGAGTTCAAAGTTCTCGTGAGGAAGCAGGCTTTCTTCTCTTTATACTAAATACTATATACTGCATACTATTTTTATGTTACCGGCTGTAGTGCTACTATCAGCGTCTGTTGTAACCCGATAGGGTTGGGATTAAATTTATTTCCAGTGGAAATGAATTTAATACTCTCACTTGTACGTTCGGTAATGCTATTGGGCATTGTGTAAGTGTCCTATAAATGGTAAAAGATTAATAGTGTTATTGTTCTTTGCGCTTATCAAACTTTAAAGACAAGTACTTTTTACAGAAAATTTTAAACCGTTAAAACGGTTATATGTGTAGTAGACTTTGCCATAGCCCACGGTTTAAACCGTGGGCTCTAAACGACAGCAGTATAACACGATGTTGATTAGCGAACAGAAAGATGAAGTGAGTGACACAACAAAAGCTCATTAGCATTACTACTGCTGACTAACAAAAAAAAACGTACACAAATAGAAATCATAAAATGAAGCAGGCTATAATCCTTTACAGCAAAGGGTTGTATAGCTTGTTACAGAATGATAAAAATCACTGATTCAATTACAATAAAAATTAAAAGCAGACAGTGCAGGAAAGTTAGTCTATCAAACAACAATAGTTTTATAGTCATACTAAACGATTTTTTTAATTGCCATATGTCTACCTCTAATTTGGGCTTAATGCCCCTGTATACTATTGTGTATACACACAAATTTATTAGCCGTAAAAAAAGTAAATCAATCAAATCCGGTCTGCCCGATTGTATTCCCCCGCACCTATAATTTACCATCCACCATTAGTAAAAAAATAGATTTCTAAATCACTTAAACTGCTTAGCATGATGAGAAAAAATTTACAATTAACTTTTGTTGTCAGGTTATTTTTTTTAATGGCTGTACTGTTATTAAATTACAGTGCAATGGCACAATTACCAGCTTTTCCCGGTGCGGAAGGCTTTGGTAAATTTGCTACGGGTGGCCGTACCGGTTCGGTTTATAGGGTTACTAATTTAAACAACGCAGGCGCAGGTTCATTACGTGACGCAGTTAGCCAACCTAACCGTATTGTAGTATTTGATGTAGCGGGTGTAATACGTATTACCAGCCGCATTGTAGTGTCAAACAATATTTACATTGCCGGGCAAACTGCACCGGGTGAAGGTATTACGGTGTATGGCAATGGTTGGTCTTTTAGTAATGCACATAATACCATTTGCCGTTACATACGCATACGCATGGGCGTTACCGGCGATAGCGGTAAAGATGCAGTAGGCATTGCCGATGGTAGAAATATGATTTTTGATCATTGCTCTATTTCATGGGGACGTGATGAAACATTTTCTATCAACTCTTCTACTTCAGAAAATATAACTATTCAGAATACGATTATGTCGCAAGGGTTAATGACACACTCTGCCGGTGGTTTAATGCAGGCGCCGGGTGGCATTACTTTGTACCGTAATTTATATGTAGATAATCAAACACGTAACAACAAAATAAAAGGTATTAACCAGTATGTAAACAACTTAGTGTACAACTGGACAAGTGGTGCATACATTATGGGTGGCGATTCGCAAGGCGAATCATTTGCAAACGCCATTGGTAATGTATTTATACAAGGGCCGGGTAATGGAACAAGACCATTTAGTGTTGGTAATTCATTGTATCATATTTATGAGAATGACAACTTGCATGATAACAATCGTAATGGTTCTTTTGATCCTTATGTTATTCCGCAAAGTGAGTTTGGTGGTGGTCCGGATTTTCAGGCAACGCCTTACAATTACCCCGCATTACCAACAGTAGCAGCCAATACTTTATTAACTAATTTATTGCCTACTGTAGGTGCTAGTTTACCTTATCGTGATTTGGCAGATTACTATGTTATAAACGAAGTAAAATCTTTAGGATTAAGAGGTGAGTTTATTGCCAAAGAAGATGCGTTACCTTTTGGAGCACCTACTAACTGGAGTTTATGGGGCGGTAATGCCCGTGTTGATAGTGATGCAGATGGAATACCTGATGCATGGGAAACGGCTAACGGACTTAATCCTGCTTCGGCTGCTGATGCTATGCAAATTGCTGGCAATGGATATACTAATATTGAAAATTATATTAACAGTATTACAGCAAGTAACTCACAAGATTACTTAAGAGCACCAATGGCTTTGAGACGTGACTCTGCAACACAAACCAGTCTTTATTTATCGTGGTTAGATTATACCGAAAAAGAAACCGGATACATTATTGAAAGAAAAGAGAATGATGTGTTTGTAGAAATTGCCAGAACGGCTGCCAATGTAAATACTTACGAGGTTAGTGGTTTACAGCCTGAGGAAACGGGTGTTTACCGTGTTCGTGCATTTAATGCATCAACCGAGTCGGGCAACTCAAATGAGTTAACCGCTAAAACAAAACCGGTTGAAGTGCCGGTTATTGATCCGGATAGTTTTGTGCCTGATCTTACATGGACAGGTGCAACTAATCAGCAATGGGACCTTAGTTCACAAAACTGGGTCAACGCTACCAATGTTGCATCGTTATTTACCAATGACAGTAAATTGTTATTTGGTGAAGCCGGTGCCGGTGGGCAATCGATAACTATTAACGAAACACTTACCCCGGGTGATGTATTGTTTAAGTCGGATGGTAATTATAGTGTTAGTGGTACAGGTGTAATTGCCGGAACAAGCTCTGTAAATAAAACAGGCATCGGTAGTTTAACCTTACAACAAGGCAATACTTATTCGGGTGCTACGGTATTGCACAATGGAGTTATTAATTTTTCACAATTGGGTAATAGTGGTCAACCCAGCTCAATTGGCTCATCATTATATTATGGTTTTAACTGGGTGTGGAAAGGTGGTACCTGGAATTATACCGGTGGCAGCACCACAACCGATAGGCAAGCGATTATTGATCGATCAACAACCTTTGCCGTAAATAACCCCGCTGCTATTGTAACTTTTAATGGACAATTATCAGGCGTAGGTGGTTTAATAAAAGAAGGTCCGGGTAAACTGTCTTTACGTTCCGAAAATATTTATGAAGGCGAAACGGTTATTAAAAACGGTATTTTAGAAGTAAGACCACTTAGTGTAAATACCGAAGCAGAAAATCTTATTCATAATGGTATTGCATTAGGTACATCTAACGTTGTACGTTTTGAAGGCGGCACACTTACCAGCCTTGGTGGTTCGGATGCGTTTTATGAAACCTACCCGATGGATTTTCATATTAAGGAGGGCACAGTTAATACATTTGCCCCACAGCGTACCGCTAATTTAAAAATGAATGTTTACGGAAGCGGCACACTTAACTATGACATTGTATATTCCCGTGAATTACTTCAGGGAGACTGGAGCGGCTTTACCGGAAAGTTAAATGCCAATGGTATTGGTACTTTAACCAATGGCGAACGCCCTATGTTAATGATTGATAACGGAGCAGGTTTGCCTAATACATTGGTAAATGCTACCGGTAATACAAAAATTACTACATGGTCAAATAACCAAACGCTTTATTTTGGTGGCTTATCAGGTACCAGTGGTACAACCCTTGCTTCGGGTGATAAAAATGCAGGTGGTACGGCTACATGGGTAGTAGGTAGTGCAAACACCAATGAAACATTTGCCGGTGTAATAAATAACGAAGCGTATGGTAGCTCCTCTGCGCAGGGTACAACACATATTGTTAAGGAAGGAGAAGGCATTTGGCGTTTAACCAATACCAACCCTTACAACGGTACTACCACTATTGAAAATGGTGTGTTGGTAGTAAATGGCAATAAAAATGGTAACGGTGCTATTATGGTTAACGAAGGTGCATTAGCAGGTACAGGCTCTTTAAGTGGTAATGTAACAGTTGTGGCAGGTGCCATAGAACCCGGAGATAGCACTGTAGGTACAATTACTTTAAGAAACAACCTGACATTAGAAGAAACTGCAAAAATTAATATTGATATTGATAAAACCAATGGTAACTGGGATAAAATAAATGTAACCAACGCCATTGCTTATAACGGTGTATTAAACTTACAGATAAACGGTGCGTTGGCTTCAGGCGATGAGTTCAAAATATTTACCTCCGGTTCATTCAGCGGTAATTTTACAGCAATACAACCTGCCGAACCAGGTGTTGGTTTACAATGGCGCTTTACACCTGAAACAGGTACGTTAGAAGTGGTGGAACCAGGTTTTGTAAAAGCTCCTTCTAACTTAACGGCTACAACCGGTTTAAATACTTCACCCGCTGCAGCTTATGTAACACTTAGCTGGCAGGATAATTCTGAAAATGAATTACACTTTGTAATTGAAAGATCTACTGATGGTGAAAACTTTGCCGTTATTGGTCAGGCGGCTGCTGACGCAACTACCTACACAGATAATGATGTAACTGATGCTACTAAATATTACTACCGTATAAAAGCAGTGGGTGATATTAAAGAGTCTATCTACACACCAATTGTAGAAGTTACAACGCCTTCGTTAACGGCAACACCCGACCAAGCCACTTTGCCTTTACCTGTGCATTTGGCAGAGCATGTGCTGTTAAACAATGGGAAAGCAACACTAGGCTGGACAGGTAGTGCAAATACTTTTACTTACGAAGTGTACTTTGGTACAGTTGCCGGAAACTTAACAAAATTAGCCGATGTAGTTTTTGATATAAATGCTGTATTAGAAACGGGCGTATTAACACCTAATACTGTTTATTACTGGCGTGTTGATGCAACAAATGCAAACGGCACCACTACCGGTGTTGAATGGCAGTTTAAAACATCACCGGCACCCATTACACAGGCAGGCGATTTTAGGTCTAAACAATCTGGTGGATGGGCTGATATAGCTACTTGGGAAACTTATGACGGCGAAAATTGGATTGCAGCAGCAGAAGCTCCGGCCTTAACATCCACGGTAACCATCACAAGCGGAAATACTATTACTATTGCAGTAACTACCGGCGTTAAAAACCTCACTATATTAAATGGAGGAACGTTGAAATCTACAGGATCGCAACGTAATATAAGAATAGGTGAATCATTACTAAATTATGGTACGTTTGGTTCCAGCTCATCATCAAGCGAAAGAGTTAATATCAACCCTCATTTAGCCAATGGGAATGTTTATATTGGAGGAACCAATATGTTATATGTTCATGAATTTAGGGTTTCTACCTTGGCCCAACAATTAAATGTGTTGATAGATGTAAATATGAATTTATCCAGTTACATGCGGGCATTTTTAGAGCCTGGTAATACCGATGATCCGGGGCAGGATGATGACGAGGTTACCATAACTATTAACACAGGAAAAACGGTAACAATCGGAAGCTCAGGTTATTTGCATGTAGGCAGTTCTCCAACCGCTAATACCTCGGCACGTTTTGGTAGTTATACATACAATATATTAGGCACATTGGATATGCGTACAACTGGTACATCCTGTATTGTAGCACATTCATCTAAAGCAAATAGTAAAGTAACGGTAAATGTAAGCGGTACCTGGATGACTGGTAATGCAATGCGTTTAGTAAGTAGTGCATCAACTATTCCGGCAGGTTGGGTCGAATTTAATATTACAGGCAATGGCGTTGTAGATGCTGCTATAAGAGGAACAAGTACCAATTTAGTACAGTATAACGGCACAACATTACAAACCATTCCTTGGAACATAAGCGACAATGGCACTTTACGTCAAAATGTATTAACCAGTAATAGGCCATATCATATAGCTGTAGGCGGTATATATAGTCCGGTTATACTTAAAAGTAATGGCACTACTAATGTGGTAAGTGTAGGCATTGCCAACCAAATTACACCTACATTGGTAAACCCCGAAGCAGTTGTAAAAAATCAATATAATATTACACCGGCCAATGCTAACGATGCAAATTTAGATATATCATTAGGTTGGCTTACTGCCAGCGAAGGAACAGGGTTTAACGCGGCCGGTAATTTGTTAATTGGCCATTACGATGGTACCGCCTGGGATTATACAACAGCAACTATTTCTGGTGCAGGTACAGCCGCAAGTCCGTATTATGCTACGGCTTCTGGTTTTACCAAATTTTCTCCGTTTATTGTTACCAACCAACAAGTAGCGTTACCGGCAAGGCTGGTATCATTTACCGGAAACAAAGTAGAAAATAAAGTACAATTGCAATGGCGTACTACCCATGAAGTAAATGTAAAAGACTTTACCATTGAACGCAGTAGCAATGGTGTTGACTTTACGGCAATTGGTACTGTAGCTGCTACTAACAATGCTGCAACCATTAATAACTACAGTTTTACCGATGTAACAGCACAATCAGCTATCGTTTACTATCGTTTAAAAACAAATGATTATGATAACAGCTACCGTAACAGTAATATTATAACAGTTAAACTTGATGCAGCCGCACAGTTGTTTACGGCTTTCCCTAATCCGGTGCAACAACAGTTAACAGTAAAACATATTGCGGCAAATGATAAAGCAACTATCAACATATTTAACATCAGCGGTAAGTTGGTGTCCAGTAAAAAAGTTGCATCCGGAAATATTCAAACCAATATAGCGGTAAATCAATTACCTGTAGGTGTGTACACTTTGGTTTGGCATGACGGGTCCGTACAACAAACTATTAAGTTCATGAAAAACTAACAGCTTATTTGTGCTACTTTTTTTAAGCCATTGCATATAGTGCAATGGCTTTTTTGTTACTCTTTTTTACATAAATGTTTTATTGCAAGTTTCTCCATTATGTTTTGCTATGGGTGAGGGATAGCAGCGGCATCCTTTTGCGAAGCAGGGCAAGGCAGCGTGGGGCAAAAGATAAAGCGGATAGCCCGACCCGCAGGGGCACCTCCAAATAAAAAGCCCTGATTTATTCAGGGCTTTTGTAAAAAATATGTATTAGCTATTAACTATAAATTCTATCTACCGCATCTTTAAATTTTTCCATAATTACTTTTCGTTTCATGGAAAGTTTGGGTGTTAATTCACCACTATCTACACTCCATTCGGTAGGTATTAGTTCAAACTTTTTAATTTGTTCTACGTGGTTAAAGTTTTGATTATAACGTTCAACGGTTTCTTTCATCAAATTTTTAACCTGTTCGTTCTTCAATGCATCTTCTTTTGTCGTAAATGCTATTCCGTTATCCTGCATCCAATCTTTAATAGCCGGAATAGAAGGCACAATTAACGCACCTACAAATTTTTGTTCAGCACCAACAATCAAAATTTGCTCAATAAAACGACTTTCCTTCATTTTATTTTCAATAGGTTGCGGAGCCACATATTTACCGCCACTGGTTTTAAACAATTCCTTTTTGCGGTCGGTAATTTTTAAATATTTATTGTTAATCCATACACCAATATCACCGGTAAGTAACCAACCATCTCGCATGGTTTCGGCGGTAAGGTCGGGACGTTTGTAATAACCTTGCATTACACAAGCACCTTTGGTCATAATTTCACCGTCTTCGGCAAGTTTAACTTCTATACCTTCAATGGGCGGCCCTACGGTGCCGTACATTGAATCCTGTGCACGGTTTACACATATTACCGGACTGTTTTCGGTAGGGCCATAGCCTTCAAAAACAGGGATGCCGGCGGCATTAAAAATGCGTAACAATCTTTCCGATGCGGCTGCACCACCGGTAATAATAAATTTAATATTACCACCCAGCGCTTCACGCCATTTGCTAAATACCAACTTACGGGCAATAGCTAGTTTTATATTGTAGAAAAATCCGCCACTAATATTATTGTCGTACTTAGCACCCAGGCCTACACTCCAGAAAAACAAGGCACGTTTAATACCTTTTAGTTCATTACCCTTGGTCATTATCTTTTCGTACACTTTTTCCAACAAACGTGGCACCGTTGTAAAGCCATCCGGTTTAATTTCTTTCAAATTATCACCAATGGTTTCTAAACTTTCGGCATAATAAATACTTATGCCGCTGTATAAATAAATGTAGGTTATCAATTTTTCAAAAATGTGATTAAGCGGTAAAAAACTTAACACTTTTTGGTGCGGCGCATCCGGAAAAGGAAAACTTGCCCTGGAAAAAAAAACACAACTAATAATATTGCTATGGCTTAACATCACACCTTTGGGTGTGCCTGTTGTACCTGAAGTATAAATAATGGTTGCTGTATGATGATTGCTGATGCTACTTTTTATTTTCTCTACCTGCTCCAGACTTTCGTTATCGGCCATTTCCAACACAGTAGAAAAATGTTGCGCACCGGCAATTTTATTAAATGAATAAATACCTTTTAGCGATGGTACTTTACTTTTTATATCGTTAATTTTTTCAAACAATGCGTCGTCACTTACAAACATGTATTTAACCTGCGCATCGTTTAAAATAAATTCAATTTCGTTAGGGTTTGTTGTTGGGTAAATAGGGGCGAGGATTGCTCCAATTTGCTGTACAGCTAAATCGGTAATAACCCACTCGGGCCTGTTGTTACTAATAATACCAATTTTGTCACTTCCTTCGGCGGTAAAATCGTTGCCACTAACGCCCAGTTTTAACAAGCCGGCAGATAATTTATTGGCCGCAATTTCTACATCTTTTGTTGTATAACTTTTCCATTGACCATCTACCTTGGCGTTTAACATATCCTGCTTAGGATATTTCTCTAGCTGGTGTGCTACTGCATCAAAAAGTCTGTAAGAAGGATATTCCATAATGACAACTTCGTTAAAGTTTTAAATATAGTAAAAATGTGGCTATTAGCGAATTAAAAAATGGATAAAAAGACTTGAGAATTGAGACTTCAGAAATGAGATAGTAATAATTATGTTACCAGCTACATTGCTACTAGCTTCGTCCTTGCAACCCGATAAGGTTGGGATTAAATTTATTTCCAGTGGAAATGAATTTAATACGCACTCTTCAATTGTATTAACACAGATGAGCATTGTGTGAGATTCACATTCATAAATATAACATCAATGTTGTAGTGTTTCTAACTCCCTCTCCTTTTGGAGATTCCTGAAAAGGAAGGAGCGTAGCTCGGGGGTGAGGCTTTATTCAGCATTATGCAAAAAAACAAAAGCGGAAGTATAACCTCCGCTTTTGTAAAATATATGTTCAATTCTCAAATCTCACATCTGATTTCTCAATTCTCAATTCGTCTGGTAATTTTGCCCCTTAGGCATTTTAAAGATGCGTGTTTTTTGAAAATTGGTAAACTTGGCATACGCATCAGCATGTGTTTTTGTCCAGTTATCGTAAGCAGCTAAATCCTGCACCGACCCAAATAGCCATTGGTTATAAGCGTCAAACATTCCGTCCTGCAAAAGTTGTTGCTGAAAATCGAAAAGTTTATACGGAAACTTAGTAGCATAGTTCTGGTACCAATCTAAAATAAAACGGGTACGTACCATGGTTAATGTTTCGGCAGTAACCCCACGGCTTATTACGGATGCTTGTTTACCTATAGTTTGTAAAAATGCTTTACTGAATTCGTTTTTATTTTTTTCCTGGCCTTTCATAATATCGGCACTGGCAAAAAGTTTTTCTTTATAGCCATCCAGCAATAATTGTTTCATCGCAGCACCTCTTTCCGAAAGGCTTTCCATGTTAACAAAAATTTCGCCGTAAATAAGGCTCCATACTTTATCGTGTGTAAAAAAGTAATGGCGGGCAGCATTGTAGTAATTACCACTATAAGCCGGATCTACCTGAATGCCTTTTTCCCAATAGTTAATCGCTTCTGTCAGGTTTTTGTTAGAATAAAGTAACTCGCCATATTCGCTATACAATGGTCCACTTTCCGGAAATTTTTTAATGGCCTTTTTATACATTTTATCGCAGTCCTTCACTTCTTCCAATGCTTTGTACACATTACCTGCAATCTGGTAAGTAATTACATCGGCATCATCGCGGTTCACCATTTTTTTAACCTGCTCCAGTGCTTTGCTGTAGTCACGTTTCAGGTAATGGTTCATGGTCAGGTCCTTCAGTAATTCAAGGTTGTCCTTATCTTGCTCTAACGCACGGTTTAAAATTATAATAGCGTTATTATAATCCCGTGCGTAGGTAAATTTTTTGGCATTAGCCTGCATAGTTTTTACATCCTCCTGCGCAGTAGCAGAAAAAGCAATGAAAGCGGCCAGTAAAAAGGATGAAATTTTTTTCATCAGGTAATTGTTTAAAATTGTCAAAATAGGGCGCCACAAAATAAGCAAATATTGTGCTGATATAGTGTTTATGCGAGTAAGATTAACAAAATGCTCGGTTTTGGCTATCGCTTTAGGATAGCTACCAACTTAGCCTATACAAGCTGTAGTTGTTGATTTTCAATGGTTACGTTAAAATGTATATCGGCTTTAAGCGCTTTAAATACCTTAAGAATAGTATCTATAGTTGCACTATTTGTACTGCTTTCAAGCTTTGATATCTGCGCTTTCTGTACCCCAACAAGCTTTCCCAATTGTTCTTGAGTCAAGTTACGTTCTTGTCTGGCTGCTTTAATCATACGCCCCAAAACATCCATATTCAGTTCGTATTCATACGCATCTCTTTCCCCAGAACCTGTCTTACCGATATACTTGTCTTTCATCTCGGTAAGTGAATATGATTTTAATTGTGCTTTTGCCACGATATTATTTTTTATTCTTTATGTCAAAATATTGTTTTCTGATGTTTTCTGCTCGGGTTATTTCATTTGCCGGAATCTTATCTACTTTTTTAATAAAGCCATGTGTTGCAAATACGAGTGTAGCAGTAGGAGATGTTTTGTCCCAAAAAGCAAGTAAACGTATTTGTAATCCATTGTGCCTTACCCTGAACTCCCAAATTTCTTTTTGAAGCTTTTTAAAGAGTTTCGGGTCATTTGTTTGTTCGGCAAGGTCAATATTGTAAAGTATTTTTTTAATTGCCTTTGCATCTAGTCCGGCAATAAATTTATTGGCAGGCTCTAGAAATTGCGTTTCAAAATATCTCACAAGCGGTGTTTGGACAAAGGTAAATAAAGTTTCTAATTTTGGAAACAAAAAAGCTTCCGTTTAACAAAACGGAAGCTTTAGTATGCTTAAATGCGATAGAAATTTTTATAATACATGCGTTAATAAACCATCACGCAATTTTGGCTCAAACCAGGTGCTTTTGGGTGGCATTACATTACCGCTGTCGGCAATATCAAATAACTGCTGAATGGTAACAGGGTATAAGCTGAAAGCCACTTTCATTTCGCCACTGTTCACACGTTTTTCCAATTCACCTAATCCACGAATACCGCCTACAAAATCAATACGGGTATCGGTACGTTGGTCTTTTATGTTTAATAATTTATCCAGAATATTGTTAGATAAAATGGTTACGTCCAATACACCAATCGGGTCGTTGGTGTACGTGCCTTCACGGGCAGTTAAAATATACCATTGTTTATCTAAGTACATACCAAACTCATGTAAGGAGCCAGGCCTTACAGCATCTTCACTTTCGGTAATGGTAAACTCTTCTTGTAATGCACTAATAAAATCGCCGTTACTCAGGTTGTTTAAATCTTTAATAACCCGGTTATAATCCATAATGGCCAATTCGCTGGCCGGGAAAATAGTGGTTAAAAAGTATTTAGCTTCCTCGCTATCAGGTAAAGCCTGACTAACTTTTGCGGCTGATGCAGCACGGTGATGACCATCGGCAATATAAGTTGCCGGTACTTTTTCGGCAAACAGGTTTGTAATACTTTCAACCGCTTCGTCCGCATCTACCGACCAGATGGTATGCTGAATACCGTCAGTTGCCGTAAAATCGTATAAAGGGGTATGCGTTTTTTTCCAGTTGTTAATCAGTTCATCCAACTCCGCCACATTATTATAGGCTAAAAAAACATTACCCGTTTGCGCCTTAATGGTGCGCATGTGGTCTATACGGTCTTTCTCTTTTTCGGGGCGGGTAAACTCGTGTTTTTTAATAATGTCGTTAAAGTAATCTTCTACCGAGGAGGAGCAAACCAAACCTGTTTGTTCACGGCTATCCATTATTAAACGATAAATGTAATAACAAGCTTTGCTTTCGTGTAATAAAGTACCTACGGCAATAAAGTCCTGTAAGTTATTGGCGGCTTTATCATACACTTCCTGACTATGTGTATCAATATCAGTTGGTAAGTCAACCTCGGCTTTTGTAATATGTAAAAACGAAAGCGGATTATCTTTTACCTGCTCTCTTGCTTCGTTACTGTTTAATACATCATAGGGTGGGGAAGCAACCTGGTGTGCTATGTTTTGCGCCGGACGCAAAGCTGCAAATGGTTTAATAATAGCCATAAAATAATTTATCCTTTTTTGTTTGCAAAATGTGTCATAAACTGAGTAAGTGCCTGTACACTTTCTATGGGTAAGGCATTATACATAGATGCCCTGAAACCGCCTACACTGCGATGCCCTTTTATACCATAAAAACCTTCTTGTGTGGAAAGGGTAGCAAATTCTTTTTCCAAATTCGCATCTTCCATTACAAATACAGCGTTCATCAGGCTTCTGTCTTCTTTGGCTACAGGGCCTTTAAATACCGGCAGGCTATCTAATGTATTATAAAACAAATCAGCTTTTTCTATATTTCTTTTTTCCAATACACTTACACCGCCTTCGTTTTTTAACCAGCGTAACGTAAGCATGGCTACATAAATAGCAAATACCGGTGGCGTGTTTAACATACTGCCTTCGGCAATATGGTTACGGTAATCTAAAATAGATGGGATAACCCTATCAACCTTACCTAATAAATTTTTATTTACCACTACCAGGTTTACACCTGCCGCACCCATATTTTTTTGAGCACCGGCGTAAATAATACCAAATTTATTAAAGTCTAACTGACGGCTTAATATATCGCTGCTCATATCGGCAACAATAGGTACACCACAATCGTAAGGCATGTTATGCCATTGTGTACCGGCAATAGTTTCGTTGGTAGTTATATGTAAGTAACTGGCTGTTGGCGATACCTGTAATTTTTTAGGTATGCCTGTATAATTTTCCGCTTTTGTACTGCCGGCAATTTCTACATGGCCAAATAGTTTAGCTTCCTTAATGGCTTTACCGGCCCAGGTACCTGTTTCGGTATAAGCTGCAATATCATTATCGTTTAAGAGGTTCATGGGTACCTGCATAAACTGTGTGGTAGCACCGCCATGTAAAAACAACACTTCATGTTCTTCGTCCAGTTGCATTAATTCTTTTACCAAAGCAATGGCTTCATCCATTACGGCCTGAAACTCAGGTGTACGGTGGCCAATTTCTAAAATAGAAAGCCCCGAATTATTAAAGTTTAATACTGCCTGGCTGGCTTGTTCAAATACTGTTTTAGGAAGAATAGATGGGCCAGAATTGAAATTATGCATAACTGTTGCCATGGTTGTTGCTAAGATTGTGGCCGCAAAGGTAGGTTTTATGTTTAAAGGTTCAAGGGGTCGATGTTTAAGAAGTTCCAGAGGTTCAAGAGGTTCCAGAAGTTCAAGTGTTCAAAGTTCAAATGTTCAACGTTTGGGACAAGACATTGCTTTTGGCTTTAAGCTTTCAGCGTTTAGCCTATTCAGTAACTAACAGAAAGTACCGCCGATGAATCGGGGTGCACCTTGCACAATGCTGAGTAACGAACAGAAAGTACAAGCGTGAGTATTTAATTCATTTCCACTGGAAATAAATTAAATCCCGATCCTATCGGATCGCAACAAAAGCCCCATCAGGGAACTGAAGCTGGTAACATAAAAAAAGTATTGAGTATATTGTATCTAGTACAAAGAAGGAAAACCTATTTGATCACGACAACATTGAACTTCTGGAACCTCTTGAACCTTTGAACTTTTGTTCACGACAACATTAAACCTTAGACCCCAAACCTTAAACCGCTACTCTCCGCGAAGCGAAAACTCCTGACTAGCTGCCTTACGTGATGGCACCCATGATGCTAACAGCGCAATTACAAAAACGGTGGCGCTAACCAAGGCAAAATCCTGCCAGCGCAGTTTTACAGGAAAATAATTAATAAGAAACGATCCGCCTTCCAACGGAATAAGGTGAAAAGTTATTTGCAGATAAGCAATAATTAATGCCAGCAACATACCAACTACACCACCAACAATGGCCAGTAAAAAGCCTTCGCTTAAAAATATTTTTTGTATAAAACTTTTGTTGGCACCCAGTGCATTCAATATGCTTATGTCTTTTTGTTTTTCCAGCACCAACATGGTAAGTGCACCAATCATATTAAAGGCCGCCACTACCAGTATTAAACACAAAACACCATAAATGGCCCAGCGTTCCATATTCATAACCGCATACAGGCTTTTGTTTTGCTGGTAACGGTTTAATACTTTGTAGTTACTGCCCAGTAGTTTTTGTATGGGTTGTATAATGTCATCTGCTTTTTTAGGATCGGTCACTGCAACTTCAACAGCTGAGTATTCATCTGCACCCATCTTCATGGCTTTTTTGGTGAAATGAATATTGGTAATAGCGTATTTATTATCAAAATCCTGCTGTATTAAAAACGTACCGGCGGTACCAATAGTATCGTTACTAATATCGCTGGTTTGGTCAAAAGACTGACCTTCACTTTTACGTGGTAAATGAATGCGCAGCGGATAAATATTTCTATCGGCCTGCACACCCAATGCCGATTCTACACCGGCACCTAAAATTAAAAACGGACTTTCCTCGTTACCTAATTTGTAATTACCGTTTAATAAATGTTGTTCAACACCCGATATAAAACGGTAGTTTTCATCAACACCTTTTAAGTACACTACCGATTGGTAATCGCCGTTTTGTATAAACGCTTTTTCCTCGGTAACCAACGAAATAATATTAACTCCCTTAACCGATTTTAGTTGCTGCAGTTGCTCTGTAGTTAATTGCAACACTTTACCGTTTGCCGGCTGAATTTTTATATCGGGATAAAAATTTGCGTACAACGATTTTACCAATCCTTCAAACCCGTTAAAAACGCTTAACACTAAAATAAGTGCAGCCGTGCCAATGGTAATGGCCACAACACTTGTCCACGCTATTATATTAATAGCGTTGGTTGTTTTTTTAGCTTTAAAATAGCGCCAGGCAAAAAGGAAATGCAAGATGGAGTTATAAGTTTTAAGTTATAAGTAATAAGTCAGGCTAACATTAGCAAACTATCTAATTGCCTAATTTGTCTCTCTCTTCGTTAATTTTTTTAAACAGCTCCTCCATTTTAAATACGTGGTCCAGTGTATCATCTTTAAAAAACTTTAACACCGGTATGTTACGCAGTTGATGGCGCACCCTGGCTGATAGTTCTTTTTTTATTTCAAAATGACGGTCTTCAATTTTTTTCATCGCCGCATCCACATCTTTTACCTGAAAAAAGCTCAGGTAAAAACGGGCTTCCAACAGGTCAGGCGTAACCTTAACCCCCGATACCGATACCATGCCGCCTTCCAGCATGCTCAGGTTCAAACGCTGAAAAATGGCGTTAATCTCTTCATTTAATAATCCGGCAATTTGCTTTTGCCTTTTTCCTTCTTCCATAATTTACCATTTTATAGTAAACAAAAACTTGCCGTTTATTGTATTAGCAAGCCATGCATACAGTTAACTTTTGCTATAGGGTGCAAATTTACTTACTTTGCGTGGTTTAAGCTATTATTAATGGTTTAGGTTTGGGGCGTGCCCCCGTGTAACACAAACTACGGCTCGTACCTCGCCTTGTTTGTTAACCCGGGGTCGGGCTTTACGCTATTACTCCGGCACAAAGCCAACACACTGGGCTTCACCGGGGTAACCGCTGCAATCCCTCACGCATTAGGCACGCTGCATTATTTATAACATATAGGTTACATGAAAAAATATTCTCGGTTATTTGGTTATCTTAAAGAGCATAAAAGCAAACTGGTACTCTATTTTATATGTGTAGTACTGGCAACTATTTTTGGTATCGTATCTATTGGACTATTGATACCATTTTTCGGGTTAATTTTTGATACCGGTAGCTTTGCTGTAGATGCTAAAGCTGTGAACGAAAGTGGTATTGGAGGCATTATTAATACACAGTTAAACGCCATTATTTCCAGCTACGGAAAAGTTGGCGGTTTAACGGCCATCTGTTTGTTTATTATTACGGCTACTGTTTTAAAAAACCTGTTCATTTATTTATCCAATCGTTTATCGGTACCCATCAGGGCGGCAATTATTACCCGCTTACGGTCCGATTTGTATAATAAAATACTGGCCTTACCAATAGGTTATTTTACCGAAAAAAGAAAAGGGGATATTATTTCCCGCATGACCAATGATATTGCCGAAATTGAAGGATCGGTAGTAGGAGTGTTGGATGGTATGATTAAAGACCCATTGACGGTAATTGGGTATTTAGCATTTCTTATAACTATATCGCCACAACTTTCGTTGTTTTTATTAGTGTTATTACCAGTAACCGGTATTCTGATTGGTCGTATTAGCCGGAAGCTTAAAAAACAATCGCAGGAAGCTGCCGATAAATTAGGCGAAGGCTTATCTATTTTAGACGAAACGCTTGGTGGCTTACGTGTTATTAAAGCATTCTTGGCCGAAAAAATATTAAGTACCCGTTTTCATAAAGTAAATGATGAGTTATTTGGTGTACGTAAAAAAATGGGTGCCCGTCGCGACCTTGCTTCACCACTTACCGAAGTATTAGGCGTGATGGTTTTATGTACCATTTTATATTTTGGCGGCAGGTTAGTAATTAGCGGTGGCGGTTTATCCGGTGAGCAGTTAATGGGCTATATCGCATCTTTTGCCATGTTAATTAACCCGGCTAAAAATATTTCTACCTCTTTCTTTAACGTACAAAAGGGTAGTGCTGCTTTAATTCGTGTTGAAGAAATTTTAAGTGCACCTGTTGTGGTGGATGAAAACCCAAGCGGAAAAAAACTAACTTCTTTCAATAACCAAATCGAGTTTCGTAATGTTTCCTTTGCTTACGAAGATGCCGTGATATTGGACAATGTAAACCTGGTAATTGAAAAAGGAAAGACCATTGCATTGGTTGGTTCATCCGGTGCCGGTAAATCTACATTGGCCGATATGATTCCACGTTTCCACGATGTAACCGGCGGCGAAGTATTAATTGATGGTGTAAATATTAAAGACTATTCATTAAGCTCGGTTAGGGAGCAAATGAGTATTGTAACACAGGAGCCTATTTTGTTTAATGATACCATTGCACATAATATTGCATTAGGCCAGGAAAATGTTCCTTTAGATGAAGTAGTGCAGGCCGCAAAAATTGCCAATGCCCATAACTTCATCATGCAAAAGGAAGAACAGTACGATACCAATATTGGCGACAGAGGTAGTAAATTAAGCGGTGGCGAAAGACAACGTGTAACCATTGCCCGTGCGGTATTAAAAAACCCGCCTATACTTATTTTAGATGAAGCGACCTCATCCTTAGATACGGAAAGCGAACGTCTGGTACAAGATGCTATTAATAATATGATGCAAAACCGCACCAGTATTGTTATTGCCCACCGTTTAAGTACCATCCGCCATGCCGATGAAATTATTGTACTACAAAAAGGTAAAATAGCGGAGCGTGGTACACATGAGCAGTTACTTGCTCAGAATGGTTTTTATAAAAGATTGGTGGAGATGCAGGAGGTGAAGTAAGTATTGTGTTATAAGTTGTAAGTAATAAGTTTTGGTGTCGGTGATACACAGAATGTTTATTGGGGTTCATACTATGAACCATGATCTATGAACCATGATCCATTAACTAATTTCCAAATTGTCTAATTGGCAAATTGCTCTCATCCTTGTGGTAAAAATATCTCACCGGGTAACCAGCGGTTTTCTTTTTCCTCTTCTACCGATTCGTGTAGGCGGGGCTGTACTTTTTCAAACAAATAGTGCAGGCTTTGTTGTATGCTGCGGCTATAATCACGTTTAATAACACGGCCATATTGTAACCAGTCTTCTACCTTTTGCTGAAAATCGGTAAGGGTATCATCCACTACAGTTACTCCCATTAGCTCCAATGCAGCAGCATTACATTGTTGTTCGTAATGGTTTTTAATAGGTATGCTCATTATTTTTTTACCCAGGTGTAAAGCTTCGGCAGGTGTTTCAAAACCACCACCGGTTATTACCCCTTCTGCGGCTATCATGCTGTTACTAAAGCCATCAGGTGTAATAGGCTTCCAGGAAATATTACCTTCTTTTTTTTCTTGCAAAACCTGTTTGCTAAAAACTTCAAATCGGGTGTGTTGAATGGTATTAAACATGGTATATAGTTTTTGGTTACTGTAAGCAGGTAAATAAACAGCAATATGATTGTTGTTTACAGGAGTAGCTTCAATAATATCTTTTTTAATTACAGGCGTAAAAATAAAATCGTCATAACTACTAAAATGATAACCTAAGTTGTGCTTGGCCGTAGCAAAGTTTTTTAAAACAAAATCTCCTACTTTATCCTGTTGCAAAGGCTTGGGGCAATCAACCGATTGAAAACTTGCCTGATGACCAAATTGTACCGAAGGCACTTTACGCAGTTTACAAGCTATAGAGGTAATAAAGTCAAAATCATTTAATATCAAATCATATTGCTGTACCGGCAGTTGTTGTATATCGTTCCAGATGCGTATTGGGTTAAGTCCTTTAGCTATTTGTACATAATTTAAACCGCCATTGCTGTTGTAAAACAAACTAAGCCCTTTGCTTCTGTACGCAATGGGTGCGTTTAGTTTTAGGGAGCTATTATTACCACTTAAAAAAATATCAACCGTACCGTATTGCTTTAAGTAAGGTAACAATTGCATAGCCCTGCTAATATGCCCGTTACCTGTTGCCTGTACTGCGTATAATATTTTCATAACAAAAAATATGGTTACTCAAAGTACCTACTAACTAAGCAGCGCAACTATTAAAACGAATTATGAAAATGATAACTAAATGTTACCCGAATATGAATGCAACAAAACAAGTAAATGAATAAAATTATTTGAACGTAAATTTATGTTTTGAGAGCAGGAAAACGAATTGCTTAACATTAGCTTCATACGCTGTTAAAACTGGCTTAACCTTAAAGGCGGACATTTGCGCTGCAAAAACTAACCATTAACCACCGTTAGAAAATAAAACCCTCTCAAATAAAGAACAACATGAAAAAAAAGTACGGATTACTGGTATTGTTAGCTGCCTTTACAATGGGTGGTTATGCGCAAACGGTTAAAGGTTTTGTATATGCCGACAATAACAAAAACGGCAAGAAAGATAAAAGTGAAAAAGGTGTAGCCGGTGTAGCAGTATCAAACGGTGTACAGGTTGTAAGTACTAACGATAATGGTGCTTATGAGTTACCCGTTGGCGATGACAATATTATTTTTGTAATTAAACCTGCCGGTTATACGGTAGCGTTAAACGCCAGCAATCAACCACAGTACTATTATATTCATAAGCCAAACGGCTCACCCGAAAATTTTAAATACAAAGGGGTAGCACCAACCGGTAAATTACCCAAGTCGGTTGATTTTGCTTTGCATACTGCACAAGAATCAGATAAATTTACCAGCTTAATTTTTGGTGACCCGCAACCTTACACACAAGAGGAAGTTGATTTTTTTGCAAAAGGTATTGTATCAGAAGTAGTAGGTATTAAAGATGTTGCATTTGGTTTAAGCTTAGGCGATTTAGTAGGTGACGATTTAAACTTACATAACCCATACATTAGTGCTGTAAAAAATGTAGGTATTCCCTGGTACAACTTAATGGGCAACCATGATATGAACTACGAAGCCACTGCTGATTCATTAGCTGATGAAACTTATGAGGCAAACTTTGGTCCGGCTAATTACTCATTTAACTATGGTAAAGTACACTTCATTATTTTAGACGATATTATTTATCCTGATCCTCGTGATGGTAAAGGTTACTGGGGAGGTTTTCGTAAGGACCAATTGGAGTTTATTGAAAACGATTTAAAACTGGTACCTAAAGAAAACCTGATTGTATTAGCTTTTCATATTCCTTTACAATTAGGAACCGACGCTTATCGTAAAGAAGACAGAGATCAGCTATTTTCTTTGTTAAAAGATTTTCCTAATACACTTTCTTTATCGGCACATACGCATTTACAACGACAAAACTTTTACACCCGTAAAGACGGCTGGATGCAGGACAAACCACACCACGAATACAATGCAGGCACCACTTCAGGCGACTGGTACTCCGGCGAAATTAACGAGCAAGGCGTACCGGCCAGCACCATGCGTGATGGTACACCTAAAGGATATGCCTTTATAAAATTTGATGGCAACAAATACGTAATTGATTATAAAGTAGCGGGTAAACCTGCTGATTATCAAATTAATGTATATGCGCCAGAAGTAATGTCGTCAAAAAGATATGGCGCTTATAAGTTTTATGCTAACTTTTTTATGGGTAAAAAAGGTGACAAAGTGGAGTTTAGCGTAGATGGCAGCAAATGGAAAGCCATGGATTATTTGGTAAATGCTGACCCTAGTTATTTGAATTTGGCGATGAAATGGGATTTTATTAGTAACTTAATGCCTGGCCGCCGTCCAAGCAATCCCGAACAAAGCACCCATTTATGGTGGGCTGGCTTTCCTGCCAAGTTAAAAGCAGGCGATCATACCATTGAAGTTAGAGCTACAGATATGTTTGGCCGCACCTTTACACAAAAGAAAACATTTAAAGTACAAGACCCTATTGAACTTAAATAAAATATATTATTGAACGATTTCTCATATGCAGTTAGTTTTGAATACGCCCCGCTTTTTTAAGTGGGGCTCTTTTTTTTAGCAAGGGGCCAATTAAAAATTCAAAAGTAAAAATTAAAAAAAGCTTTGTAAAGCATTAGGCGTTTTACACGACCTGTCCCGCTTTACGGGAATACGCATCTGTGTTAATACAGTTGAAGAGTGCGACCCCGAGTTCGGCTTCGCTCTTCGGGGCAGGCGCAACAGACGATGATAGTAGCACCCTAGCTGGTAACATAAAAACATTTATGCTGTATCAGACTCTACTTAAGCCCCTCCTTCGGAGGTTCCCAAAAGGGAAGTAACAAAGTTAGGGGGAGGCTTATATGGCTTTGCCTTGCATGTTAATGGAGTGAATATGTAGGGCTATTTCGTTGGTCATTACTTGTGGTACAGGTTTTTCGTTAGTGGTATTTTTATTTACTTCAGGTATATCGGTGTGGTTGTATAAATGCCAATCGTAATCGTAATATTCCAGCGTGGTCATATGCTCCACCCAATCGCCACTGTTTAAATATAACACGGGTGCATGTTCGTTTTCAATAACTCTTTTTTGTGGTTGATGTATATGGCCGCAAATAACACAATCATATTTTTTTTCGGCAGCAATACCGGCAACTAAGTTTTCAAAAGCATCTACCTTAACTACCCGTTTATGAAACTGGTGCATAATGTTTTTAGAAAAAGACAGTTGCTCGCCACCAAACAATTTTACCATACGGTTTACAAAACGGTTAAAGCCCAATAACAACGCATAACCATTGCTGCCAAGCCTTGTCCAAAACCTTGCCTGATTGCTGGTGGTATGGTCAAACACATCGCCATGAAAAACCCAGGTGCGTTTACCATTAATTTCAATCACTACTTTATCGGCCAGTTGAAAGCCTCCCATTTGCATATCGCTGTAACGGCGCAATGCTTCGTCGTGATTGCCGGTAATATAAATTACACGAGTACCGGTTGATAGTAAATGTAATATTTCCTGTATCACCGCAATATGTGGTGCCGGAAAATAGTGTTTGCTAAATTGCCATCCATCAATAATATCGCCATTTAAAATTAAAATGCGTGGCGAAATACTTTGCAGGTATTGCAATAACTCCTTTGCTCTACAAGCGTAAGTGCCTAGGTGTACGTCTGACAATACAACAACTTCAACCGAGCGTTTGGTCATAAATGGGTTTACTATAAAGTTTCATCTTTAATATGAACTTAAGTTTACCGTGGTGTTATCAATATGTGAAGTGCTAAAGTTTTTTGTTATCATCGTCCCCGCCTTGATGGGGCTTTTGTTGCGTCGCACACTTGTACGTTCGGTAATTCTATTGGGCAATGTGTAAGTTGCGTTAACGGTTGTAAAATTTCTTTATTTTATCCTGATACAATTAGGGAAGGTTATAGTCACAAGTCATATTTTGGAAAACTTGTGCAAGATGGGTGTTATGCGAAGTTTATTTGTTTCATTTCTATAAAATTTTTTCAAGATTGTCACCAATTTTGATTCTTTTACGATCAATATCTTGCTTTATGTAGTAAACCTTACCATCATTGTCAGTATGCGAAGTAATGTAAAATGATAAGTTGTTATGAATTTGCTGAGTCATTGCTTCTGATACATTGTCATTCAAGTCAAAATGTTTTCCAAGCGCATTGGCGGTATTGTCAAGAAAGTTTTTTGAATCTTCTGCATTCATATCTGCGGTGTATCTTGATATTCTGTTAGCTACAAACTTTGCCATTTCTCGAACCTTTGCAGGATTTTTTTTGAACACTTCTCTGATTTCACGAATTAAGTGCTTGCCTTCTTTAGAATTATTTCCAGAATAGTCTATTGGTTTGTTTGGGTCAAAAGGAATTCTAATATTTACACCCTTAAATCTTTTGCCATTCATCCTTTTGTGCATATGTAATTGGTCTGCATCTACCTCTCGTCTGTCTCCAGCTTGATGAGTGTCAAAACTGACTGTTTGGTCTTTGATAATCTGCTTCATATATAAAACTCTAAATGTGCTTTATGTTCAAGGCTTGTTGCTGTGGAGATATTTTAATGTACAGCCGGGAGTTGAGGCTGAATAGAATTACATCTAATCGAAACGCTACTGATAGCGAACAAAAGATTAGGATTTATTCGTCAGTCAGCATAGCAGCAAACCCCATGTTGTGCTGTTGCTCTCCTACATAACCATTTTAGCTTTAACAATTTTTATCGAAGGATTTACTTTTTCAACAACTTCCTTAATAAAACTATAGTCTTGATTGCTCATTGCACGACCTGTTATTAATTCTTTCACAACTACATCAACGTAGAATTTGTCACTTACAAATACCCTTTCTTCTTCTTCATAAGACCACACATTTAATTTATGTGAAAGGATTTCTCTTGGTGTGTCTCGTTTAATTTGTCCACCGTTTAAATAGTGTATTCCTGTATATTGAATTGGTCTAACATCATACTTGTCGCTGTCAATTGTTAAGCCAATTGCTACGCCTCTATGTCCTTCCGAATAATGAGACCACATAAGTTCATTATCCTTCTTTCTTGATAATGAACAAAGCCTTAAGTTATCTTTATCAGATGAAATTTTTCGAAGCAACTTTTTATCCAATTCACCTTTGTTATAATAATATTGGCCTTCCATTGGGTCATTCATGTCAACATACTTAGCTGCAAACAATCTGTTCTTCATTATTATATCGATGAAAAATCTAAAGTTTTGAATACCGCGGTATTTGTATAAAATTTTATCCATTAAAAGAAGCAGTTTATTTGTTAGTCATTTTGATTAATTCATTGAATATTCTGTATTGGTTAAGATCAGCAAAATTTAGAAAATGAAAATCAAAGAGAAAAGGATACTTCTTTTGTAATTCAGCTCCTAAAATTTGTATACTTTCGGTTCTGATTTTATAATCTTCTGCAAGCCTGCGGTTATTAATTGTCAATAGTAAAGAAATTTTTAATTTTTCGTTTAGCCATTCGGTTTTTTCAAATAACCAGAAATATTTGGAAATACTCTCAACTGGCCTCAAATTATTTTCATACTCAAGGATTATTACTTTATCGCTAAAATAAAAAGCATCATCTGGCTTTATTTGAAAACTATGACCATTATTCAATAATTTCTTGTTGTCAGTATGGACCAAAACCTTTGTGTTTTTTCAAAAAATGAAAGAACTATTTGCTTTGTTTTCACAATTGTCATTAAGAGTTTATTACATTTTAAAAGTAAGTTATCCAAAAGGGGAACAGACACAGATAGACTTTGGCAATTTAGCTGTGTCTGCTCCCCTCGCTTTTAAAAAAAGAGGAGGGAAAGGGATTCGAACCCTCGGACCTGTTACAGTCTACGGTTTGTAAGACCGCTGCTTTCGACCGCTCAGCCATCCCCAATCTGAGTTGTCAGTTTGGGGATGGACATTATAATAGCACATAACTCATAAATATACACAAATTTGCCAAAACCTAAAATACTACAATGTGTAGATATGAGTCATTAATACAAAAGGATATAAGCATATATTACTATACAAAATGCGCAAGTGCTAATTTACTAAAATCGCTAAAGCCGATTAGCATTACTAAAGCTGAAGGGCTGCCCGATGTGCAGGGTTTAGTGCGTAGTGCAACGTAGCACCGGAGCGAAGCGGAGCCCGTAACAGCGGGAACTGCTGCTGACCGGAGTTACTACTGCTGATAGCCCATAATTGATTTGAAAATTTGGAAATGTGATGATTTGGAAATGGCGGGGTACAAGATTGTAATGATCTTATTTTATGCGTAAAGAAGGTGAGGTCCTCAAAGCTTATACGAGGCCTTTTGTATGCAGGGGATGCCTCCTTCGTCTGCATGACGTACTACTGACCTGCGCTAAATAAAAAAGGTCCGTAACCTTCGAACCTTTTAAAAATCTTTATACTAATATCTAAAATCTACATACTAATAACTACATACTACTAACTCCCCAACCCCATTTTAAAAAATCGGGCATGGCACGGGCCCAGGTGGGTACATCGTGGCGGCCATCGGGTAGTTCCATGTACACTACATCTTTATCGGTATAACCTTTTTTGTATAAGGCGTCCATTAAATCCAATGTATCATCAATAGAATCAATAATGCCATTATTGTTTCTATCCATAGTTTCGTCAAGGTTGCCGCATTGAAAAAAGAATTGCATGCCTTCTACCTTTGCATTGTTTTTTATTAATTGGTGTACAATGCGGTGTTGGTGATCGTCGTATGTTGGATCAGTTTGATCGATACTGCGCCACCATAAAGAGCCGGAAAAAATACCCACTTTGGTAAACAAACCGGGATGGCTCCAGGCAATATCTAAGGCACTTACCGCACCTAATGAAAAACCGGCATAACTACGTTCGTGTACTTTGGGTAAAACGTAGGTGGTTTGTATGTAGGGCAATAACTCCTGCAATACAAAACTGGTATATAAACCGGCTTTTGCACCACGGCCTAAATAATCGGGTTGGCTGGCTACGCCGTATTCCATTTTTCTATCATCGCAAGTGTGTATGGCTACACATAAAAGCGGTTTAATGCTGTTGGTTTCGTATAAACCATTCAACATATCTTCCAGGCCAAGTTTTTTCATATCCTGGCCATCGTTAATTAACAGTAAACTTATATCGGAAGGGTCGGCAACGTTTTTGGGGAGAAAAAACTCAACAATAACCGTACGTTTTAAAAACGCCGATTTCATTTCAACACGTTCCACAAGGGTGCCAGTTACTAATTCAGGTTGCATGGCGCCAAAAATAAGAAATTCGGGGTGATGTATGCAATTTTATTGACAATTAAGTAGTAACCGGTATAAAGTGTGTGGAGAAAAACATATGCATAAAAAAGCCCTTTATCACTATGCATAAAGGGCTTTAGAAAATTATGTTGAGTTTTATAATTTAATAGGTGCGTATTTCGGTACTAAAGATTTCATAATTACCCATGCTAATAAATATGCAATTGCGCAAAAAGCGAACATAATTGTATAACCTGTTTGTACATGACCTAACTTTTCGTAATGATCAAAAACAGATCCTCCGATTTTTGATATTGCTACACCACCCAATCCACCGGCCATACCGCCAATACCTACAACGGAAGCAATCGCTTTTTTGGGAAACATATCGGAGACCGTTGTAAAAATATTTGCACTCCAGGCTTGGTGAGCAGAAGCGCCAATGCCGATTAATATAACAGGGATCCAATAAGAATCTCCGCCAAGTGGTTGTGCTAATAAGACTACTAATGGGAAAAGCGCAATTAAAAGCATGGCCTTCATTCTTCCATCGTAAGGATTGTAACCTTTTTTTATAAAATACATAGGGAACCATCCACCACCAATACTTCCAAACATTGTCATACTATATAATACAGCCAACGGTAACATTATATCAGTTTTTACCATCCCATACTGGGCTTCCAAATATTTAGGTAGCCAAAATAAGAAGAACCACCAAACTCCGTCAGTTAACAGTTTTCCTACAATAAATGACCATGTTTGTTTATAGCCTAATAATTTATACCATGATACTTTTGGTGCGTCTTCAGTAACAATTGCTACAACTGGTTCATCCTCCTTATCACTTTCGATGTACTCTTTTTCAGCCGCAGAAAGCCTTTTTTGCTTTTGAGGAATTTGATAATAAAAGCGCCAAAAAAGTAACCATATAAAACCAATGGCGCCAATTATAATAAAAGCAGACTCCCAACCCCATTTGGATGCCATCCAAGGAACGGTAAGCGGAGCCAAAATTGCTCCAATATTACTACCTGAGTTAAAAATACCAGTAGCCAAGGAACGTTCTTTTTTAGGGAAATATTCTGCAGTAGCTTTAATGGCAGCCGGAAAATTCCCCGCTTCTCCAAACGCCAAAACAGCCCGTGCTATCATAAAGCCTGCAATCGAAACGGGTACTGCGCCAATACCAATTATAGTTAGCAAGTTAGAAGTAACAGTACCGATTGATATAGCATAAGCATGTAGAATGGCACCAATTGACCAGATGATTATAGCCCAACTAAAACCTGCCTTTGTACCTAACTTATCAATTATGCGGCCAGCAAATAACATTGATATTGCATATACGAATTGAAAAACTGCGGTAATATTTGCATAATCAGAATTTGACCATCCAAACTCTTTTGATAAATCAGGAGCTAATAAACTTAACACCTGCCTATCGAGATAATTGACAGTGGTGGCAAAAAACAATAACGCACAGATTGTCCATCTGTAATTACTCATTTTTGCAGTTCCGGTTTGTTGGAGCATATCGTTTTATTTTTTTACAGCAGCGGCAATAGTTATGGCCTGCTTTGTTAAACTTTCTATAGTGGCAAAATCTTTTTTCGCTAATAAATCTTTACTAATTAGTTTACTACCCAAGCCTACCGCACAAACACCTGCTTTGTACCAGGCACCAATACTGGCTTCGGTAACATCCACACCGCCGGTAGGCATAAATAACATATTGGGAAATAATTCTTTTATGGCCGATAAAAAATCCGTACCCAACACATTACCCGGAAATAATTTTACCAGTTTACAGCCTGCATTTTCCGCAACATGTATTTCGGTTGGCGTCATACAACCGGGTATCCATAATATTTTTTGCAAATAAGCTACATCACAAACCGAAGCATCAAATACCGGACTGATTAAAAAATCCGCACCGGCATTGATAAACTTTGTTGCCTGCTCAGCAGTACGGATGGTACCAACGGCTAATACTAAATCGGGCAAGGTTGAATTTTTTAAAGCAACCATGGCTTTAAAATTTTCAAAAGCTGCATCACCACGATTGGTAAATTCAATTACACGTACACCGGCATTGTACAGGGTCTGTGTTAATTGCAAACACAAATCCTTATCCTCATTATAAAACAAAGGCAATATTCCCTGCGCTTTTATGGCGTTAATTATTTCTTCCTGCGTCATTGTTATTATTATTTATACCTGGCCTTAACTTCTTCAATGGTCTGGTTAGTGGCATCGCCTATTTCAGATAATTTACCCACCGCCGCAGATGCCGCAAAGTTTACAATTTCATCAGCCGGGTTATTATGTGTTATGCCATAAATCAACCCACCCATAAAACAATCTCCCGATCCTACCTTGTCCACTATCTTTTCAATGTTATATACCTGCGATGTTGCTACGGTACTACCATCGTTATAATAAGCCCAGTAATCGTTCTCTAACCTAAAAGTATAAGCAAATTGTTTTGCCTTTGGATATTGCTGTTTAAATGCTGCTACGCTTTCATTAGCGGCTGCAATAAAAGTTTCGGTAGCAATACCAATACTATCATCCAATGGCGATTTTACACCTGCTAACTTTTCAGCAGCCCATAAGTTACCCATTATTACGTCACAATAGGCAATTAATTCCGGCATTACTTCAGTTGGTGCTTTACCATACTGCCATAATTTAGCACGGTAGTTTAAATCAACCGAAATGGTTATACCCTTTGCCGATGCAGCGGCTAATGCTTCTTTACAAACCGCAGCCACATTTTCATTTAATGCCGGACTAATAGCACTAAAATGAAACCAGGTGCAACCTTCCAACGCTTTATCCCAATTAATAGTGCCGGGTTGCAAATCCCAAAACGCCGAAAATGCCCGATCGTAAATTACACCGGCATTTTTTAAATCGGCACCTTGTGGTAAATAATATGAGCCTATGCGATTACCAGAAAAATGAATCGCATCCGTTTTAATATTTTTTCCTTTTACGTAATCAATAATTTCGTGCGATAAATAATTATCCGGCAAAGCCGTACCGTACGTAACCGGTATATTCCATTTTGCCAATGCAGTAGCTGCATTTAACTCTGCACCACCAACGTATACCGGAATCGTATTGGCGTCAATCCATTTACCACCCAATACCGGCGACATACGTAACAATAATTCACCAAAACAAAAAACCATTTTTTAGTTATAAGTTGTAAGTGTTAAGTTGTAAGCTTATGACAAAGCAGCTTCTTTTTCTACCGCTACTTTTTCATCCAGTTGTTGCCAGCCAAAATAGTTTTTAGCATTGTTAAAGCAAATATCCTGTATTACTTTACCAATCCAGTTTATATCATTAGGTAATTCGCCATTCTCTACTTCTGCACCAAATAAATCGCATAATATTCTTCTAAAATATTCGTGGCGAGGGAACGATAAAAAGCTTCTGGAATCGGTAAGCATGCCTACAAAGCGGCTTAACAAGCCCATATTGCTTAAGGCATTAATTTGCTTGGTCATGCCATCTTTTTGATCTAAAAACCACCAGCCAGAACCCCATTGTATTTTGCCAATAGCAGATCCGTCATTAAAGTTACCAATCATGGTGGCCATTAATTCATTATCGGCCGGGTTTAGGTTATACAAAATGGTTTTTGCTAAACGGTTGTTGCCATCCAGTTTATCCATAAAGGTTGATAAAGAACGGGCTTGTGGAAAATCACCAATAGAATCCCATCCCGTATCGGCACCTAATGAACCTAATAAACGATTATTGTTGTTACGCAATGCACCTAAGTGAAATTGCTGCACCCAACCTTTTTCCCAATCCCACTCGGCAAAATGTAATAACATAGCCGAACGGAATTTGCGTTGCTCCAACTCACCTAATTCTTTACCACCATGTATTTTGCTAAAAATGCTGTCAATCTCCGATCCGGTAAAATCTTCCGCATCAATATTTTCTAACCCATGATCTGAGACATTACAACCCATCGATGCAAAAAAGTCGTGACGGTTTTGTAAAGCATATAAAAAATCATCAAAAGATGCAATAGCAATATTGGTAACGCCTTCCAGTTTTTTAACGTAAGCGTTAAACTTAACAGCGCTGCTTACATTCATCGCATTATCCGGACGAAACGCAGGAAGAATAGGTACTTCAAAACCGCTTTCTTTTATCTGCGTATGATATTCCAATGAATCAATCGGATCATCGGTTGTACAAACCAACTTCACATTCATTTTACGCAACAGGTTACGTACACTGTACTCCGGTGTTTGCAATTTTGCTGTACACTCATCGTATATTTTTCTCGCAGTATCGGCATTTAAAATATCGTGTACATCAAAGTAACGTTGTAGTTCTAAATGCGTCCAATGATATAATGGATTACGTAAAGTATACGGAACAGTCTCTGCCCACTTTTCAAATTTTTCCCAATCGCTTTTGTTGCCGGTTATATAACTTTCATCCACACCGTTTGCACGCATGGCACGCCATTTATAATGATCGCCATACAACCAAACCTGCGTAAGGTTTTCAAATTGCATATCCTCTGCAATTTGTTGCGGAGGTAAATGACAATGGTAATCGATTATAGGCATGTGTTTAGCAAACTCATGGTATAATCGCTCTGCTGTTTTTGTTGTCAACAAAAAATTTTCATCCAAAAACTTTTTCATACGCTGCTTATTTTAATAATCTCTATAAGTTCTTTTATTTTTTTGTTACCAGCTGTAGTAACACAGATGATCTTCCATTGCGTCGCACTCTTGTGCTTTCTGTTCGCTAATCAACAGGCTTAACGCAAAATGCTTAATGCGCAATGCTGTAAACCTGCAATTACAAAATGACACTCACATAATGCTCAATAGTATTACCGGACGTACACGTGAGTGACACAACTAAAGCTGATAGTAGCAATGCAGTTGATTACCTAAATAAAAAACTACAACGATACGCCACGCTTCCATGGAATAAAATCATCCTGGTTTAGCAACACTGCTTTTGGTATTACTTCGCCGCTGGCAGCTTTAATACAATACTCTAATATTTCTTCGCCCATTTGCTCAATGGTTAAATCACCTTCGATAATGGGACCCGTGTTAATGTCAATAATATCGCTCATACGTTTGGTTAACGCATTGTTGGTGGCTACTTTAATGGTAGGGCAAACCGGATTACCGGTTGGTGTACCCAAACCTGTTGTAAATAAAATCAACGTAGCACCGCTGGCTGCTTTACCGGTTGTTGCTTCTACATCGTTACCGGGTGTGCAAACTAAATTCAATCCGGGTTTAACCGCAGGCTCGGTGTAATCCAATACATCTTCCACCGGCGATGTACCACCTTTACGGGCAGCACCGGTACTTTTAATAGCATCTGTAATTAAACCATCTTTAATATTTCCGGGTGACGGGTTCATGTGAAAACCTGAGCCCACTTTATGTGCGGCATCGTTATAAGCGGTCATTAAATGAATGAATTTTTTTGCTGCATCTTCATCTTTGGTACGGTCAATTAAATTTTGCTCGGCACCACATAGTTCAGGAAACTCGGCTAATAAAATTTTACCACCTAAGCCTACCACTAAATCGGATGTATAACCTACAGCCGGATTGGCGGATATACCGCTGAAACCATCACTACCACCACATTTAACACCAATTACCAATTTATCTAACGGTGCAGGTTGGCGCTCAATTTTATTAATTTCAATTAAACCTAAAAATGTTTTGCGTATAGCTTCGGTTACTAATTGCTCTTCGCTTTGCGATTGTTGTTGCTCGAAAATGTAAAGCGGTTTATCAAAATCGGCATTGCGTTGTTTTAAGTCTTTTAAAAAGTCGGCCACTTGTAAGTTTTGGCAACCTAAACTTAAAACGGTTACACCGGCCACATTCGGATGATCGGCATAAGCAGCTAATAATTTGCTTAATACACCTGCATCCTGACGGGTGCCACCACAACCACCCTGGTGATTTAAAAATTTAATACCATCAACATTTTTAAAAACACGGTTTGTATTAACCGTAGATTCTTTAATATCTAAATCAGCCGTTTCAATATCGCCACCGTTTTTATATAACTCTAATAAAAGATGTGCTTTTTGTTTGTACTTGTCGGTTACCTCATAACCTAACTCGTTGTATAATGCTTCACGGATAACATCCAGGTTTCTGTTTTCGCAAAATACAGTTGGTATAAATAACCAGTAGTTGGCAGTACCCACACGACCATCTTTACGGTGATAACCATTAAAAGTACGGCCTGCAAATTTTGATACATCCGGCGCCTGCCAGGTGTATTCATAAGGCCGGTAGTAAAACGGATCGGCAGCGTGTTTGGTGTTATCGGTATTCATGATAGCGCCTTTAGGAATATGATATTGCGCTTTACCAACCAGTACACCGTACATGGTGATAAGGTCGCCTTCGTTCATATCCTGCATAAAAAATTTATGCTTGGCAGGAATCTCATCTACCAACGTATAACTGTTGCTGTTAAATACAATTTCTTCGCCTCTGCTTAAATTTTGCAACGCCACCAACACATTATCGCTGGGGTGTACCTGCAATACTCTTTGTTTCATATACTTGTTTTGCCTTGTTTATGTTAAAACCTGGCCACTAAAATACTGTTTTATCAATGTTATTACATCATCTTTTACCGCCTGGGCAAAGCCATTAACATTTGCCAGGTTGGTACCGCCCCACAAATTGGTATCAGATAAAATATCATCTACCAAATCACCCATTTCTTCATGTTTTTTCCACTTGGCAGCCAATACTTCTGCATGCTGACAAGTGATGGTGTAAGTACGATCGTTAATTTGTCCTTCAAATTCGCCGTTAACATTCTTATCAATATTCATTAACAAGATATATGCGGCAAAACCTGTAGCCATTTTAGCCGGTACTTTTCCAGTATTTTTTGCATAACCCACAATTAATGGCACATTACGCATAAACATTTTAGAAGTGTACTGCACCGCAATGCTTAACCATTGGTGCTCCAGATAAGGATTTTTATACCTGTCCAAAACATTGTTGGCAAAAGTGATGGCTTCGTCTGTAGGTACTACACTGCTATCTAATGCAGGAATTATTTCTTCCTTCATTAAACCATTAATGAATTGGTAGAAATCTTCGTTGTTCATAGCTTCTTTCACCGTTGTAAAACCTTGCAAAATAGCATAGGCACAAGTGAAAGTATGCGAGCCGTTTAATAAACGCAATTTTAATTCCTTAAAGCGAGTGATATTATTGGTCAATACCACACCTTTATCGGTTTGGCTAAAGGATAATATTTCTTTTACTTTTTCACTGTCCGTTTCTATAGCCCACAGGCGATATACTTCTGACATAATCATTAACTCATCCGTATAACCCAATAACGCTTCTGTTTTTTTATGTTCCGCAGCAGGTAATTTGCCCGGCACAATTCTATCCACCAATGTATTGCAGAAATAGTTGCTTTGCTGTAACCATTGTACAAACGCATCCTCCAGTTTGTTAAACGCTGCCAGTTGTAATACTATCTGTTGCAGTTTAATACCATTGTCGGTAATTAACTCGGTAGGTAATACCACTAAACCTTTTGTAACATCGCCATTAAAGGTTTTATAACGATGATATAATACCGCTAATAATTTTGCTGGGAAAGATGCAGGTGGATTTTGTTCAATACTTTCTTCTACATAAGAAATACCAACTTCAGTAGTATTGGAAATTACAATTTGTAAATCTTCGCTGGCAGCAATTTGTAAAATAGCATCCCATTGTGTTTTAGCTGCTAATACACGACTAATAGACGCATTGATAATTGTTTCTTCAACCTGTTGACCGTTTTCTAAACCACGTACGCATAAAGTGTACAAACCTTCTTGTTGATCAAATGCATCTGCACCACCTGTTGCGGTAGATTTTACAACCGCTACACGGCCATTAAATACACCGGCACGGTTGGCTTTGTCAATAAAATAATCAGGTAAGCCTCTTAGTAACACACCGGTACCAAATTGTAGTACCTTTTCCGGTAAGGCAAATAAGTTTTCAGCAGGAATTACTAACCCCTCCTGCTGCTTTATTTGCGCTATATTTTGTTTTGTTAATTGCATGAAATATTTGTTTATCGTTTTGCTTTGTTCAACAACCACTTTACCCAATCGTTAGTAGCTTTATAATTTTCGTACTCCAATGGTAATTTTTTACCATCCAGGTATTCGTTGTAAATCCATGGATCGCCCAATACCAATACATGGCCTTTACCATATTTTGTGGTTGCAAAAACAGTGTAGCCATCATGGTCTAATAACGAACGGGCAGTTTTTTCTAATGATAGCGAACTAATCTCTTTTAAGAAAACGTTTTTAGCTGTTTTGAAAATTTCGTTACCTGCCGGAATTATTACTTCGCCTTCGGTATAGTTGTTATTCTTTACCATTAGCTTATTATCCTCGTTTTGCGTAATACCAAATGCTTTGGATAGAGTATTAAAATGCGTAAACTCGGCATTGCCCTGGTTGTTACCCATTAACATTAATACACCGCCTTTTTTTACCCAGGCCTTTAATTGCTCCACATCCTGTGGTTGTACGTAGTTTGGTTTTTCGGTTTCTTTATCGGTATCAGGGTCAACAATAATGTAAACACCTGCATTTTGTAAGTTTGCCGCATTAGGTGCTTTGTCTAACGAATTGATTTTTGCACCATGCTGGTTAAAAATATTACCTAATAGATAAAAACCACCATTGGTTCTATCGTCCCAGGTGTAATGCCAACGTACGGGTGTACCGGTAATATCTTTTTTCCATTCGTTGTTGTAGTAGTTATCTAACACCACCGTTTTTGATGCGCCTTTTTTTGCTTTACCATATTTAAATTGAGGTTGCATTTCAATTTCGGTAGCAGCCAGAATAAATGCACCAACACCTTTAGGGTCGTTAACTACTACTTTTTCGCTCATGTAATAATCAAAACTACCATCGCGGTAAGGTTTACCGCCCAGGCCGGAAACACTAACGGTTCCGTTAAGGTTGGTAAGGCCTTTTTCATCTACTTCGATAAATTGTTTAACAATACCATCGAAACCTTTTTTTGCAGAAGCGGCATATTTGTAAGGTATATAGCCTTTACGTGCTGCTTTAGCAATGGTGTACACTAACATAGATGAAGCGGATGCTTCGAAATAGTTACGTGGTTCGTTTGGCATATCAACAATATCGTACCAAAGACCCGTTTTTTTGTCCTGTACAGCAGTTACTGCTTTTACAAAACGATTTAGTATGGCAATTATAGCATCTTTACCGGCATGTTGCTCGGGGAAATAATCAAGCGCATCCACCATGGCCATGCCATACCAGCCTAATGCACGTCCCCATACATGTGGCGATAGGCCTGTTTGTTTATTTGCCCATTGCTGCTCACGACTTTCGTCGTAGCCATGATACAACAATCCTGTTTTAGGATCACGGCTGTTTTTTTCCATTAGTATAAACTGGCGGGCTACATCGTTAAATGTAGTATCCTCATGAAACAGCATCGCATACTCGGCATAAAATGGCTGGCCCATGTACAAACCATCTAGCCACATTTGCCATGGATAAATTTGTTTATGCCAGAAACCACCTTCTTTTGTACGAGGGTGTTCACGCAGTTGCTGGCGTAAAGTATCTGATGCTTGTTTGTATTTTTTATTACCGGTTACACGAAACAGGGTAAGAAATAATTTACCGTTATTGATATAATCAATATTGTAAGTACTTTTTTTATAGTCTTTAATCTGTGCGGGATTTTCTATAAAAAAGTCCATGCTTTTTTGAATGTAGTTGTACCATTTGGGATCGCCGGTGGCATTCCAAACATTCTCGATACCTTTTAGAATTACACCAAAATCGTAACTCCAACGTGCAGGTTTACCCGGAAAAGCAAAGGAATCTTTCCAGTGGTATAACACGGTATTTGCCATTCGTTGCGAATACGGTACATCCTGCGCCTGCACTGTTGTTGCGGCTACTACAAAAAGAAAAACACCAATTATTTTTTTCATTACACAAGTACTTTTGTTATACAAATCTTTTGCCTAACCACACTACTCCGATTAAATGCAAAGTACTGCATAATGCTCAATAGGATTAATGCAGCACAAGTGATAGTCTTTAATTCATTTCCACTGGAAATAAATTAAATCCCGACTCTATCGAATCGCAACAGCCGATGATAGTAGCAATGCAGCCGATAACATAAAAAATGTTACGGCTGTACAGCACCTAACTCATAACTGTAGGCTTTTTTTGCTTTTTTATCGTCGGTGTTGGTTACTTTAACCTGTTTACTTCTTTCGCCATTTATTCTAAATAGCAACTCAGCATTGTTGCTGTATGTTAGTTTATCAAAACTTATATTGTCGCTGTTAATAATATCAACAACCGGGTTTAATTCGGTGGTGTATAATTGAACATTTTTAAAACTAATGTTGGACGCTTCTTGTATATCCAATCCTTTTTTAGATTGTAAAACAAGGTTGTTGAAATGAATATTGTTGATATGCATTTCGGGTAAACCACGAACGAAAACCGCTTTATCGGCACCATTTACATACACATTGCTGATGTGAATATTTTTAAATTGCGGCGTGGTTTCGTCCACTGCTTTAAACTCAACTTTTGGCAAGGCCCTTACTTCACCTTCTAAGGGCAATGGGTCACGGGCTGCATAATACATGTCAAACAAAATGGCATCGCCGGGAATGTCTTTCATGTAAATATTTTTTATAAAAATATCTTCTACCACACCACCACGGCCACGGGTTGTTTTAAAACGCAGGCCAATATCAGACCCAATAAATGTACAGTCGCTAACATGAATATTTTTTGCACCGCCACTCATTTCGCTACCTACCACAAAACCACCATGCGATGCGTACACCGTGCAACCACGTACGATTACATTTTCGGTTGGCATACCACGTTTGCGGCCTTCGGCATCACGACCGCTTTTAATACAAATACCATCGTCGCCTACATCAAAAAAACTATCTTCTACTAACACATTTTTGCAGCTTTCAATATCCAGTCCATCGCCATTTTGTGCATACCATGGGTTGCGTACTGTAATGCCACGCACTGTTAAATGCTCACTCATTAAGGGGTGTAAACACCATGCCGGTGAGTTTTGAAAAGTAACACCTTCTAATAAAATGTATTTACACTTCGTCAATACCATTAAATTGGGACGTAAAAAATCTTTTACATCTTCATAGTTTTTACCTTCTAGATAACCACCGGGATTATCCATGGTACTCGCTTTTTTAAATTCCTCAGATGGATACCATGTTTTTTTATTATCGCTTAATACACCTCCCGATGCCACCAACTTTTTCCATTGGCTTTCTGTTAGTTTATCTTTTTTTACATAACGCCATGCATCACCATTACCATCGATAATGCCTTTACCGGTAATACCAATATTGGTGGCATTTTCGGCCGAGATGGGTGATTGGTTACGCATTTGATCCAGTCCTTCCCAATTGGTGCGTACTAAGGGGTATTGACTTTTATCTTTTGTGAATAGTAACGTTGCACCGCTAGCCAGGTTTAAGTTTACATTACTTTTTAAAACAATGGGGCCAGTTAACCATAAACCTGCAGGCACTTGTACTGTACCACCACCTTTTTTATTACAATCATCAATAGCCGATTGAATATGTTTCGTATTTAACGTGTAACCGTCGGGCACCGCACCATACTTAGTAATAGGGTAAACTACTTTTTTAAATTGAGGAGCTTTTACTACCGGCAATTTTGTAGTTGTTTGTGCAAAAACAAATACAGGTAATAAAAAAAATAAAGTCAAAAATTTGGAAATCACAGTCATAACAAGCATTTCGTTTAGTACAAAAGCTAATTTGTACTTTACAAGTTTACCCCCAAATACATTGATGGTGAAGCAAATACAGCCTTTTTTTTACGCAAACGTTGCCGGAAACGATGGCGGGTATTAGTATTTGGCGTAATTATAAGTATTTGACTGTCAATTGGTATTTTAGGCAAAGTACTATTATGCTATTGCTTTAACAAAGTAATAAACAAAAACGGTCTACCTTTGTGTATATATAACACATTATATAGTTGCTGGCCTGTTTTATTAAACTGTATAATTAAGTAGTATGGAAAAACAAATTTTAGAGGTGATGGAAATTGATGCGGTTACAAAGGAGTCGATTAAAAAACTTCCGAGACAAGATAAAGAAATACTGTACAATTATCTTTTTGAAGGCAAAATTACGCCAGAAGAATTTTTGTTTTTATGTAAGAAAAAAATTGAAGGACATATTGGGTATTAATTTTTGTTATCAACAGTAGTAACACTGATGCTCGTCCCTTGTGTCACTCACTTCAACTGCATATCATTGTTGAGCTGAGGAAATACTGGCAATGTATAACTGTTTTTAGCCCTAAGCGATCAATAAGCGATGTTGTGTAATACAACGTCGCTTTACTTTTTTTATAAGAGCCCTACATTGCTAATGTGCTTTTAAGAGCTAGCCAATACCTATCGTTGGGATACGTTAAGAGCCGTTTTTTGCATGGTAAATTTACGGTGCAAAATAGCCTTGTGGAATTGCTTTTTTTTACAGTATTAATGGTAAATACTCATTTTCTGCTATTACAACTATCTAAATTTGTGCAAAGGTTCTATCAAATTATTCAGGTAAAAACATCAAAATTTTTCTAAGTATTTATTTTATAAATAATCTCCCCGTACACTTTTAACGCAAAAATTTGTTATACTTTTTTACTGCCAGGAATTAAAAAATCGTATATGCTACGTGTTTCACAATAAGTTTTCTGATTATTTATAAGGTTAATTATTTAGTAGCAAATCAATCAAACACTATGAAGAAATTTCTATCTTTTTCTTTGAGCATTTTATGCTCATTATTTTCCTTTTCACAAGCAGTTGTCAGTTCTTATTCTCCCACATCGGGTAGTTTAGGCGATGTTATTACTATTAATGGTAATGGCTTTACCGGCGTAACCCAGGTAACTATAGGTGGTGTAAATGCACTGAGGTATACCGTTGTGTCGCCTACATTAATAAGGGCACAAGTCGCACCAAGAGGTCCAAGTACAACTGGTACGGTAACTGTAACAGCAACAGGCGGTACCGGAACCGGCCCTGGACTATTTACTTTTATACTGGGTACTACCGGTATTATTACAGATTTTAGAGGCTATTGGCGTACCGATTTGCCTACAATCAACACTGTACGACCAGATACTTCGCATAATTTATTGGCCTTTACTTATAAAGGCGTACGTTATTCAACGGGTGCTAACGATGCTGCATTAAGTAGTAATGGTGTAACTTTTACACCTGCCAATTTCAGAGCATTGCCGGTTGCGGGTATTGTAGGCAACACGCCACCGTTAACAACAAGTTCGTTGTTCATGGCATTAGCCAGAAAAAATGATGGACGGCCTAATAGTATTTACCCGCCTGCTGTTGCGCATTTATCTGTTGCAGATGTATTGGTTGATGGAGCAAATGGATTGGACTTAGGTTCGGGAGTAACAAACTTACCTACTACGGCTATTCTTACCTTTCAAATTCCCAATATAGCGACAGATAGAATAGATGATGTTGAACCGGATATTATTATTACACAGATAGCTAATCCTGATGCCACTAATGACCGCTTTGGTTTTATTAATGCATCCGGCACATTAATTGGAAACGAAATAAGCCAGAATATGACTTACTTGTCTAAAATGGGTGATTATTATCTGGATCTTTTCCGTTTAACGCCCAATGTACCATACAATACAGGTAAGCCTTATTCGGCCAGGCCACCAGTAGATGTAAATGATAGTACGAGACCAATACGTGTAATTGCATTTCGCTTATCAGACTTTGGTATTACTCCTGCTAATGCTTCACAAGTAAGAGCTTTACGTATAACGCCAAGCGGAAACAGTGACTATGCATTTGTAGCTTACAATACCAATAGTATTAATCTTACACCAACGGTAAACAGGAACCTTGACTTATCAAATACCAATGTTTGTGCAGGTGGTAACGCCACTATGTCGGTAATAGCTACTGCTGCCGGTGGTGGTGCTATCAGTTACCAATGGCAACGTTCTACCGACAATGGGGGTACATGGACCGATATTGCTAACAGTACAAAATACAGTGGTGTTACGGAAGATAAATTAACAGTGACAAATGTTACTGCTCCGGAAAGCGGCAACCAATACCGTGTGCGGGTAACGGAAACTGATAATCCGGGTATTGCGTTTAGCAATAGCTTTACTATAGCTGTATCAGCTTATTCATCCCCAACAACAGTAACGGTTAATGGTGGTACAACAACCTGTTTAAATAATCCGTTACAACTTACTTCAACACTTACCGGTGCGGGAGCTAATACCTATTATCAATGGCAAAGCAATGCTTCCGGTGCTTTTCAAAATATACCGGATGCCCATTTAAGCAGTTATGTACCCCCAACTGATGCAACGGGCACTATAAACTATCGTTTACTGGTTAGTGGCGGCGGCGGATGTACAGCCACAACTTCTGCGGCAGCCACTGTAACGGTTGCGGGTATATCATCTACCACACCTGCCGAAATTTGCAGCGGTGGAAGCGTAACACTTTCTGCAACGGCTACAAGTGGTACTATTAACTGGTATGCCGATGATATTTCTGCAACAGTAATTAATACGGGCACTACTTATAATACGCCGGCTTTAACGGAAAGCAGAACATATTATGTAGCAGTAGGCGGTGTTACCGGTTGTGCTACCCAATACAGAGCGGCAGTGCCTGCTACCGTATACGCTACCAGTGTTGGTGGCGCAGTAGATGGAGGCGGCATAGTACAAATTGGCGATCATACAACAACTTTAACCGTTAATAATTACATTGGCAATATTGTGGAGTGGCAATCATCAACAGATAATTTTGCTACCCATACCAGTATTGCTAATACGACCAATAGTTTAACGGTAAATAATCTTGTTGTTAATACCGATTACAGAGTGGTTGTAAAAAATGGAATTTGTGTAGAAGCTTTCTCAGCTGTTGCTAATATAATTGTTAGCGATATACTACCCATTACCGGTGGCAGTATTAAAGCTACGCAGTTAAGTAATGGTGTTAAAGTAGCCTGGGAGGCATACAATGAGCAATCAACCGTGAGATATGAAGTTGAACGTTCGGCAAATGGAAGCAACTTTACACTTGTACACACAGTACCCGTTGCCAATAATGGTAACGACGCTAATAACTACGAGTGGTTAGATGCTGAACCTTTAAACGGTAATAACTTTTACCGTATTAAAGAAGTACATCAAAATGGTACAACACATTACTCATCTATTGTGCGTATCAACTTTAACAGCAACGGCGTTAAAAACATACTTATTTATCCAAATCCGTTAACACGAAATACTGCACAAATACAGTTTACCAAAGCGGTAGCGGGTGAGTATCATATAAGTGTTATCAGCACCTCGGGTCAGGTATTGCAACAAAGCAGGTTAGTACATAGTGGTGGTACTACACCCCAGTCTTTAGCTATCAATAAAAATATAATGCCGGGTTTGTACAAAATTTTATTAGTAGGTCCTAATAAAGAAAAACAAACCTGGAGTATAATATTGCAGTAGGCAATATAAAAACTCACTAAAACAAAGGGCGGCCGTATGGTTGCCCTTTGTTTTTTATTATATTAAAATGTAATTGTCAGCCACCAATTACAACATTCCATTCTCGTATATACCAGGCTTTAACTAAGCCTTCTTGTACATAAGGGTCTTGTTGCATAAAAAGTTTTACGGTATCCTCGGTATCACAATTAAATATGAGCAATGCTTCAATGGCGGGTTGCATCGAGCCCCCCATAATCAATATTTTATTATCAAAAAACTCCCTGGCAAGTTTCAAATGTTGTTCTCTGAAAGGTGTACGTTTATTGGCAAAATCATCAACGGTTATATAGGTTAAAGCGTAAAATGGCATCGGTGAAATAGATTAATGTATACAAAATTCGTGTTTTATATTTTATTTGCACAATTTTCATTTCTAAAACGGCTCTGACATTTTATACTGTCTGCCAAAAATACAAATAAGCATAAATTATAATTTTCAGTAAAAAGTACCATAATAGGGTACTTTTGTGCAGTAGCGGGCAGTATAATAAAACTAACTTTGCATTATTAAATGTGGTTAATGATGCCGAAGAAAATCCCGGTTTACAATATACAACACTTAAAAGCAGAGCAGCTTACACAGGCTGATTTTCAGGCAGAACAATTTTCCGATTACCTGCATAAACATTATCAGCATTTACATTTTCCACACCGACATACATTTTATCATCTGGTACTTTTTAAAGATGGTAAAGGTTCGCATACTATTGACTTTAACCGCTACAATGTAAAACCGCAACAAGTGTATGCTATGATTCCCGGTCAGGTACATAGCTGGCATTTTACAGCACCGATTACTGGTTATGTTATTAATTTTTCTGAAAATTTTTTAAAAAACTTTTTATTTAATCAGTATTACCTGGACGGATTTTCTTTTTTTTCAGGTAATAGTGCCGATGGTGTTTTTCAGTTAGCTCCTGATATACAGGCCAAAGTGCAACAAATTTTTGAAAACCTGATTGAGTTATATAAGAAAGAAATACCGTCTTATGATTTAATAAGAGTTACGCTTTTACAATTGTTGTTGTTAATGGATATGCATATGCAGCAACGTCAACAAACGCAGGTGCCCAAGCAAAAGTTAACCCTGCTAAATAATTTCCGCAGATTAATTGATAAACATTATAAGGATATAAAACTACCGAAGGAGTATGCCGATCTTTTGTATGTAACGCCCAATCATTTAAATGCACTCTGTCAGGATTTATTGGGTAAAACAGCCGGAGAATTAATACGGGACAGGGTTTTGCTGGAAGCTAAACGTTTGCTGACAAATGTAAATCTTACTGCAACCGAAATTGCGTACGAACTTAATTTTCAGGACAACTCATACTTCAACCGCTTTTTTAAAAAATATGAACTGATTACGCCTGACGATTTCAGGAAACAGTTTTCAAAATAAATATTATGGAACAAATTAAGCATAATTCACTGGTTAACGATAGACCCATTCCCGGTTTTGTTAGTGCACTACAATGTAAATGTCCACGATGCCGTAAAGGTAAAATGTTTGTAACACGTAACCCTTACAACTTAAAACAAACACTTAATATGCATAAAGCATGTGTTGAGTGTAAACAACCTTTCGAGCTGGAAGTAGGTTTTTATTATGGCTCCAGTTATGTTAGTTATGCCATGTCTATAGCATTAAGTGTGGCATCATTAATTGCGTGGTATATTTTTGTGGGACTAAGTATATACGACAACCGCTTTATTTATTGGTTGGTATTTAATGCGCTATTGTTGCTGGTGCTGCAGCCATTATTAATGCGTTTGGCTCGCAGCATCTGGTTAGCTTTTTTTGTACGTTACGATAAAAACTGGCGCACCAATCCGCCGGAACGTACCGAAAGAACCAATAAAGATCAAATGAATAACTGGTAATTATTATGGGTGTCCCTTTATTGGCAACCAAACTTCGTACCTCAGCTTGTTTACCAATAAAGGGCCGGGTAACTGCGTTAGTAACCTTCGCATAAAGCAATGTAAATTGCTTTATGCGAAGGTTATGCTGTATCTTTTGTCCTGCGCTGCCTTGCCCCATGCTTGGCAAAAGGATGCCGCTTCCATCCCTCACCCACAACGCAAGTGCCCTTCTTTTTAATAGTAACCTGTTTTTTGGGGTTGCTATTAATTTTCTTCGTCTAGTTGATCTAATATAGATTTCACCTTCTTTAAATTTTTGCCGTAATAATATTCCGGCCAATATTCGGCACCTGCAAATGATAAGGCCATTATAATAATTATTGTCACTATTAATATCATTTTATTTTCAAAAAGTATTAAAAAGTCAGCATCTTTAACGGATACACCTGTGTTTTTTAATATCATATAGGCCATTACGCCAAAGCCAAAGCCAATAAAAAATAAAATATAGGTGAGTGCTTTGTATAACTCAATATTAAGTTTTAGTTCATAATAAAACCACAACAGGTTTTTTCGGCTGTCAAAACTTAAATCGTAGGAGTGTTTATAAAACTTAAAAAATTTATAAAAATAATATACTGTAAAAGCCACCGCTAAGCCATAGGTAAAAATAAAAGCGGTGGTTAACTGTGGCGGAAAATTAAATATAACCGGCGAAAAGCCTAATATTATCAAACAAACTGCCTGCGTAAAAAACTCCCTGCGCATGTTTTTTCTTACCTCATCAATGGGGGTATGCGCCTCCTTTATTTTATCCAGCTTTGTCGGAAGTTGAATATTGCTTTCGTTGCTGTTATTCCACTGTTCCTGTAATTTATCAAAATTCATAACCCTTTGCTTTAATAATTTCTTGTAATTTTTCTTTTGTCCTGGTTAGTTTAACCCTGGTATTTACCTCGGTAAGGCCAAGGTTGGCAGCTATATCTTTATGCGACTGGCCTTCTAAAAAAAGAAAGATTAATGCTTTTTCCACCACATTCAAATCTTGTACGGCTTCGTAGAAATACGATAACTGCGTTTCTTTAACCGGGTTATATTCTTCTGCGGCTATTTCATCTGTTATAACACCGGTATAATTACTTTTTCTTTTAGTTTCTTTTTTTAAAAATACCATAGCCGTATTAATGGCTACCCTATACATCCAGGTGCTAAACTGGCTGCCGCCTCTAAAGCTTTCGTATGATTTCCATAGCTGTAAAACTATCTCCTGAAACAAATCGTTTTGATCGTCAGGATCGCTCATGTACATACGGGCTACTTTATAAATGACGCCTTTATGCTGCTCAATCTTTTGTAAAAAATCCTGTTCCCGATTCACAATATTATTTAGAGGTTCACTTGTTGATGTAAAAATAAAGTTAGCAGGTTAATATGTTTGCCTGCTAACCATTTGCAAAACTACTGTTGTTTACTATTTAAAAACCGGCGTTACTTTATAACCTTTGGCTTGTAATAATTTAATCATGCCTGTATCTCCTGATAAATGAGCACTGCCTACGGCAATAAAAGTGGCATCTTTTTGCATAATTTCCGGTAAGCGATCCACCCATAAATTATTACGAATAGTAAGCAGGTAATGGTATGCATCCGGATTGGTTGTATTAAAAACTTCCATCATTTTATTCAAACCTACTACATCTTCCTTTTTATAATATTCATAAACATCTTTAATCATATCCTGAATATTATACGCCTCCATACTGGCTAAAACAGCGGCAAAGTCTTTTGCACTTACTATCCTATCCATAAAGGAGTATTGCTCTTGCACAGATGATAAGCCATATACCTGTTGGTTTTTCTTATGTGTAAGATTCACTATTTCCTGTTCAAAACTTACAATCGGACATTTAAAATCCTGTTGCATCATCATGCTCATTAGAATGAGTGGCTTTATACTGTCAACCTTTGTTAATGGTATGCCTACTTTTTGTTTTAAAATACTATCAATATATGTAGATTCGGTATTACTTATTTGCGAGGAAATGGTTTTCTCGCCTTTCATATGTAACTGGGCCTCTTTTGCAAAATCAGGGCTGGCCATATTTATTTCCAAATAACTTTGTTTGGTTTTTTCTATTGCCTTTTTTACTTTTTCAGGCATATAAAAGCTATCGGCACATATCATATGTACAGTTCCAAACAGGTAAGATGCTTCTTTCAAATTTTTTCCTTCTACCTTCCATAATAAACTGTTTTGATGCTTTTGTGCCATTAACGAAAAACCTAAACATACAAATGCTACCAAGGCAATAACTTTTTTCATATCTGCTTCTTTTAATTTTTTTTATTTTACTAGTTAGTATGTGCTAAGGTTTATTTGTTACATAATTTTTCAAATTTTTTAAAAAATATTTTTAAGGTTAGTTTATAAACTAATTTGGAGAATGCTTTTTTTACTTTGCGCATATATGTAATACTGTGTATTAAAGCAGCGTATTGCCAATTGCCGAATAGAATTATAAGAGTACCACCGACAAGTCGGAGTACACCTTGCACAATGCTGAGTAAAGTTACAGGTGCACAAGAGTGCGACGCAACCGGACGCCCCTTTAGGGGTTGGGGGCATCAGGGAACTGAAGTTGGGCTCAAAAAAATGTTTTTTATCTTTGCAGGGTATGAAGTTTTTATTTGTTGCAATCATTTTAGTTATAAGTAATGTTGGTTTGGCGCAGTTTAACGATTCTACCCATTATTATGCAAAGTATGGTACAACCGGTATTATTAATAAAACCAACGACAGAAATTCGTTTGTACTTACAAATGCGCTTAGTTTAAGTATGAATAAAAAAGTGATGACGTTTAATAGTACCAGCTCTTGGATTTATGGCAGGCAAAATAGTGTTTTGTCTAACAACGATTTTTCTTCGGCGTTTAATGCAGATGTATTAAAAAATCAACGTAAAATTTATTACTGGGGGTTGGCATCTTTTTTAAGTAGTTATTCGTTAAAAATTAAGCACCAGTTTCAGGTAGGCGGGGGTATAGGATGGAATATTGTAAATAAAAAAGAACTGGAGGTTGTTGCCAGTAATGGTATTATGTACGAGACCAGTAAGCTTACTAATACGTTGAAAGAAACCGAAAGTTACCAGACGGTACGAAATTCGTTCAGGTTAAAACATAAGTGGATAATAAACAATATTGTTACTATTGAAGGCATGCACTTCTGGCAACCTTCGTTTGAAAGATTTGATGATTACATCGTACGATCGAATGCAGCCGTATCGGTTAAGTTAAGAAGATGGCTAAGCCTTACATCGGCATTAACCTATAATTACATTAGCAGAACGGAGAGGGAAAACCTGCTGATAAATTTTGGACTGGTGGCAGAGTCTTTTTTTTAAGCTATTATTAAATAACCTGGCTCGCTTTCTATTATTATTTCTAATTGTGTATATAATGCAATTAGAAATGTTTTTATTGTAAGTGGTACAAAACCGAAATGACGTTTAAAGGCTTCTAAAAAGTGATGTTTGCGTTTATAGCCTGTTAACTGACTTACCTGTTGCATATCGACATTGCCATTGGCTATTAATTGTTTTGCTAATAGCATACGTTGTTCCAAAAGGTATGCATAAATGGTTTTGCCTGTTACTTCTTTAAAGTGCTTTTTTAAATAACTCTCGTTGGTACCTACCTGACGGGCCAGCTCAATAATAGTGATATGCTGCTGTGGCGTTTTTTCTAAAACTTGTATTACACGCTTTACTCTTAACACTGATTCCTGGCTTAAGCAGGAATGGTGCAGGCTTGCTTTACAAGGTATTGTATCCAGCACCTCAGCAATATGTATTAATAACTCCGCTGTCTTATTTTCTGTAAAAATATTTTTGTATTTATTGTGTTGCTCACGCTGCAATAAGGCATACAGGCAAAACTGAATATTAGTTGTCATACCAAGATTACTGAACAACACATTACTGTTTTGTAAGGCTTCGGCTTTCTTAAGTTGTACCAGTATAGCATGGTGTTGCAACATATTTTTCAATGCAAAAGCAATGGGGAGTTCCAGTATGATAAATGTTGCCGGTTGATTTTTAGTGACAGTAAGTGTAAATGGCGTAATAGTTTGAAGAATGCAGTAATGATGTTGTTGTAGCTCTGCCGACTGTCGTAGCAGGTCTTCCTGTTGTATAATCAACTTCCCTTCCGTACAAAAAATAAGATACAAGTAACCTCCCTTTACTTTATTATAAAAAAAGGAGGGGGTGATATTGTTTAACGTTGAAGTTGTTAGCGAAATACCAGTGATTGCCTGTTGTGATAACTTATTATTACAATAATCATGTACAATGGTTGTTTGTAAACCTGCTGTAGTTTGTAGGGCGCTTAACGTGCTTGTACTTTTAAAACCGGACATATGCAATTATATAACGCCCGCGCTGTATTAATTTATGATATGAGGAAATTGAGTTGTTAATGTTGGAATTTAAAGTTTTTAAAATGACATATCAATGACAAGCGGTAATAATTCCTTTTTGCTGTTGTCATTTTTCTTTTTGCGTATTGTATAAGGGTAAATTTTGCGCCTGAAATACATAGCTTATTACAAAAAGTGATTGTTGCCTGTTTTTCTGAGCTATATAAATTGAAGAGGATATTTCCTACAAAAGGCAAAAATGAAATATAAATCTATAGTAACCCGTATTAATATTATAACTGTCCTGTTGCTGTTTATAAGCAATTTATATGCACAGGATAAAAATATGGGAACCTTAAAGGGTATTATAAAAACCGATAGCGCCCAGGTGGCATCTAACGCTACATTAACTATTCCTACATTAAATAAGGTAATTGTAATTAATGATGATGGCAGTTACGAGGTTGGTTTACCGGCCGGCAGGTACAAGGTTATTTGCACCATGGTTGGTTATGCTGCCAACGAAAAAGAAGTACATATAAAAAGCAACACTATTACCACACATGATTTTACTTTAAAGCGTAGCGACCTGATACAAATGCAGGATGTGGAGGTAAAAGGGTTGTCAGCAAAAAAAACTATTGAAACCAGCGGTTTTGCGGTGAATGTAATTGAGATGAAAGAAGCCTCATTGCGAAACCTGCAAACAAATGAACTGCTTGATCGTACAGTTGGTGTGAGGGTCCGCCAAAGTGGCGGTATTGGATCGGAAGTAAATTATAACCTGAACGGTATGTCGGGCAGGGCTATTGGAATATTTATTGATGGTATTGAAATTTCTACCTATGGTTCCTCTTTTAACCTGAACAATATTCCACCCGCCATGATAGAACGTGTTGAAGTGTATAAAGGTGTTTTACCTACACATTTATCAGGCGATTTTTTAGGCGGGGGTATAAACATTGTACTTAAAAAAGGAGCTATCCGAAATAATTTTACCGCTTCTTTATCCTACGGGTCCTTCAATACACAACAGGCCGATGTGAGTGGTATGTACCGTAACGAAAAAACCGGATTTACAACAAGGGCTTCCGTTTTTTATACTTATTCTGATAATGATTATGAAGTATGGAGCAAGTGGGTACAAAACGAAATGCCCAATGGTAGAATGGCACCTACAAGGGCCAAACGTTTTAATGATGCTTTCCGTTCATATGGCGGACGGTTTGAAGTGGGGTTTACTAATGTGCAATGGGCTGATAATTTTATGATCAGCTACAACGGCTCAGATACTTATAATGAAGTACAGCACGGCCAATACATGACCAAACCTTATATGGGCCGGTTTACAGAATCGCAGGCGCATGCACTGGGTTTAAATTATAGCAAAAGGGATTTTCTTATAAAAGGATTGGAGTTTACGTTTAATGGTGTGTACAGCGATCGTGATCAATATATACAAGATACCGTTGGATGGCGTTACAACTGGTCCGGCGAAAAAGTAATTGACCTGCGCGGTAATCCATTACGTTCAAGGGAAGGTGCACAACAAGGGAGGCCAACTATGAATAGTATTAATAGGAAGATTGCTACATATCGTTCTGGTTTACAATATACATTGGCTGCCCATCATAGACTTGTATTAAACAATGTTTATTATATAGTTGACCGTTCCGATTATGATGCTTTACGCACTGTACTGGAACGAAATTACCTGGCTACAAGTGATCTTTCTACCAATGTTACTTCGCTGGCTTACGAAATGCAGGCTTTTAAATCCCGTTTAAAAACAAACCTTTTTGGTAAGTTATATCAACAGAAAATTGATAGAACAGAACCTGTTGTTGAAGTGGTTAACGGACAAAATCTAAGGGTGGAAAAGAAGCTGGGTGATAACAGAAATACAATCGGGTATGGCCTTGCTACGTCTTTTGCATTAAGACCTGATTTTATCATCATTGCCTCGGCAGAAAAAGCGGTAAGAATGCCGGGTGAAGGAGAAATATTTGGTAACCAGGCAGAGAACATGTTGCCCAATGTGCAAATAAGGCCGGAGATAAGCAACAACTTTAATCTTGGTTTTCGTGCCGGTGCTTTTAAGTTTGGCGAACATAAAATATCCATATCAGGTTCAGGTTTTTTGCGTAATACAAAGGACAAAATTGTAATGCTTACTACGGATAGAAGTGTAACACAGGTAGATGTAACCAATACCACCAATCTTAACGGAACTCAATCTTTAGGTTTTGAAGCAGAGATAAACTATGGCTTTAAAAACTTACAGGTAATGGTCAATACATCACGCTTTAGAACACTATTAAAAGATAAAGCTTCATTATTTAATAACTACCAATTACCTAACGAACCCTTTTATACCATTAACGGTAATGCACAGTACCGCTTTAATAATTTAGTGCAAAAAAAATCTGTACTCAACCTGTATTACAGTTTTGGTTATGTACAATCTTTCGAAACAATTTTCCAATTGGTGTACAGCGATTTTAACACCACTCCTCCACAGTTTATACAGGATATTGGGTTTGGCTACATGTTCCCCAGCCGAAAGTTTGTAGTGGCTTTTGATGCCAAGAATATATTTAACAAAGAAGCCTTTGACAATTTTGCCGCCCAAAAGCCGGGGCGTGCATTTTACCTGAAACTTAATTACACAATCAATAATTTTTAAAACAAGAATCGTATAACATGAAAAAGCAATTTTTAAAGTTTATATGTGTGGCTGTTGCAGTAACAGTTGCTATAAGCAGTTGTAAAAAAAGTAAAAACGAAAATACACGTCCGGAAGATCTGGGTGATGCAGATCGTTGGATTACCGTAGCAGGTGCATTAATGCAAACTACACCGGGCAATGGTAATGGTGGTACTATGGTATATTCTGTCAGTGTAGATGATGCAAAAAATCCCGACAAATCTATCAGCGTTTACGACAATGGTTTTAATGTAAGATCGCAAAGAACAGCCCGTTTACAATCATCTTTAGATGGTGGTACACTTTTTAATATTGCGTATACCGGAGCAAACGGAGGTGAGTTTTCAAAGTATAAAGTGAACGGCGGCAATAGTTATAGCGAAGCCGCAGAAAAAGTAAATATTTCCAGTTACGCCACAACATCACCAAGATGGTTAAAACTATTTGATAATGACCAAACAGGCATTGCCGTAAATGTATCAAACGTAAAAATTACCACTGAGGCCGATGGTACTACTTATAAATATGCAAGAGGGTTATCTACGGTGTTGTCATTAGGCTTGCAGGATGTAGGTATTAAAACGTATGAACAATATAATTTAGCACTTTCTGCTACCGAGGAAGCACAAGGTTTTTATATTGGTCGTTTAGATGCACCTGTGTTAAATAAAGCGGGTAACAAACTAATCATAGGTGTTTCTAAAAGTAAATACAATACGGCTACAGGAGCCAACGATAATACCGGTGCTGTTAAAATACCTGCAAAGTCTTTAATAGTGGATTATCCGTCTTTAAAAAATCCGACAATAATTAACTCTGCTGTAAGCACCGGTAATACAAATGGTTACCGCAGTTTTAATGCTTTTTTAGCTGATGATGGTAATATATACCAGGCTACGCAAGAAGCAGGGTCGCATATTTTAAGAATCAATCAGAATAATGAGTACGATAATTCATATGTATTTAATTTAGATGCTGCATTAGGTGTAAAAGGTTCATACATCGAAAGCTGGATATATGCGGGTTATGGTATTGCTTATATCATGTACACACACGATGGCTCATCTCCTTCTGTTTTTAATACCGATCAGCAACAAAGTTTTGTGGCAAGAGTAGATCTGAATGCAAAAACGGCACAACTGGTTAACCTGCCTTATGAGCCTGATTTATATTTTTTCCAATACCAGGGTTGGGTAGTTAATGGCGATGAAGTATTTATTGCGGTAACACCTGTTGGTAAAGATGGTAATATTTATGTTCTTAACAGCAGAACCGGCGCTGTAACTAAAGGAGCCAAATTGGTCAACAAAACCGGCAATCACTATATCGGTATTTTCTAAACCATACCTTTTCTTTTTTAAAAGCTGCTTCATTTTTATGAGGCAGTTTTTTTATTACCAACGTCCCTCCCTTGATTGAGCTTCTGTTGTGTCACTCACTGCATCGTTCGGTAATTCTATTCAGCATTGTGCAAGTGTACAATAGGCATCATCCCCTCCTTGGAGGGGCGGTTTAAGGAAAAGAAGTAGTATAAGAAATTGGGGTGGGTTGTTGATTAACGAACAGAAAGTACAAGAGTGCGACGCAACAGAAATCGATTAAAATTACAACAGCCCGTAACATAAAAAAAATAACCAGTACTAAAATTATTTGTTACCAATCTGCAACTTGTACAATTGTTTTAACGATTTGTCTTTAGCAGTTAGTACTAATCTATATACTTCATCGCCCCAAACATTCGACAGGCGTTTATCGGTAACCGCAATGGTTTCGTAGCGTGCTATAAACTTTTTGCTATCGTAGGTAATGTGTAGTGTTTCGTTTTGTTTTTGTAAAACAATTTTCCCATTAGCTTTTATATCTGGTTTTGCCCAGCACATTACATGAAAAACAGTAGCACTATCCGCTTTAGTTAATTCGCCGGCATCGGTAATGCTTAATCCATTGGGTAGTAAAGTAAATTCACGGCTCCATTTTTTTATGTTTGCATCAGCTGGGTATGCACCCGCTATATCCAGTGAGAAAGTATTTTTATTATTAAATGCTGTTTGGCGGGCTTTGTATTGTGCACCAAAGGCTTGTGCCTTGCCATTAATAAGTGGCAGGTTATGGTAGTTACTTTGCATAGTCCATATACTGTAGCGCTTACTGCTAAAGGTTTCGCGGGTGTAAGTACCTACACCCACATCAATAATAAACGGAATGTTTTTGTAATAAAGGGAGAAAGTGCCAATATCGTTATGGTTATGGCTTTCGTTATTAAAGCCACCCTTGGCTGCAAAGAAAAAATCAGTATTGCGTATATAGCAAAATTCCGTTTGCGGGTACCAGGTATAGGCGGCTGTTGAAAGTGCAGATACTGTTTGTTTAGCGGCGTGGTATGTTTTAATATTTTCTATGGTGCGATAAAAATCTCTGCCCGAAAAAATAAAGCTTCCTGCCGAAATATCTTTGGTTAAATAAGCTGCATAACTTTTCATTTCGTCACTGTTAACCGCTTCGCCATACCGATAAATTAAACCCGCATCGCCACCGCCTTTAGCTGATGCATCGGCAAAGTTTACCACCCAGCCATTGCCCACATAACTGCGGCTGATGTATTCGCCCATGGCTTTTACCATGGGGTAGTTGTAAATATTTACCTTACCATTTGTTGCTTCGTAGAGTACTTGTAAATAATCATACAATTTTCCGGCGGCATGTCCCCAATAAGAAGGGCCTTCTTCACAAGCACCATCTTCTTTCACATGGTTTAAAAACTTATCTACGCTTTGCATGGTTTTGTGTACACCTTTTGCTCTTACACTATCATCGGCAACCAGCAATATACATACCAATACATTGGCATTACACCATACATTCCAGTTATTAATAGTTGCACCTGGTTTTGCATTAAATGCCTGCCACCAATAATTACTTCTGTTTAAATAAGGTGTTACAATTCTATCTGTAATTTGCTTTTTTATTTTTTGTGCAATAACAGGATCAACTTTATTCCATTCGTCTCTAAAAAAGTACCATGCCCAGGATAACAAAGCTCCCACATCGCCGGAAACAAGGTCAATAATTTCTTCGTTAAAATCGGGTAATGCTCTGCGTGTTTTTTGTACAACCAAATGTGCCGCTAATGTCCAGGATGAATGTTCGCAAATAGCCCAAACACCATTAATGATTTGATCCATATAGCGGCCATTACCTTCGGCCAGTTCGGCTATTAGTAAGTTGGAAAGTGCATTAACATTGCTGTTCAATGGCGCTTCCATAGTGGTTCGGGTACCGGTACGTTCATAATCTAAATAAGCAGTTGCCGGTATTGTTTTCCATTGGTAATTCAGGTATTTTTCTCCATTTGTAATTAAGCTGTCTTTAACCGTACCTGTGTATTTATCCCAACCTGCTCTGTCGGTGTATGCAGGATATTTTACCCAACTATTATTGTGTTGTAAATAGCCGGCAAGTTGTGTCTCGGTTGCAGCTTGTACTAACAAGTTCCGGCTACTTTGTGCAGTAACGGTTTGTAAGCTTAGTAATAAACAAGTGGCAAATAAAAAACGACCGAAGGTTGTATAAAGCATAAAGCCCTGCATTTCTTTAAAAGTAAAATTTTACCTAAGAAATACAGGGCTTTGTGTAATGTTTATTTGTGCAAACGATTTACATGTCTTTAATTAAGAATAGCACAATTAGGGTTTAGTGCTTTAAATTGATTAATCTCGGAATCAGGCAAAGTGTTGCCGCTTAAAAAGGATACTTCTCTAAGTGCCGGAAAATTCTTAATTAAAGGAGATAAACTTTGTAAGTTATTATTTGAAACGGTGAAATAGGTAAGCTTATTTAAGTTTGATATCGGTGTTATATTTTCTATCTTATTAAAGGCCAAATTCAGAAAAACAAGGTTTTTACAGTTAGCTATATCAGATATATCTGTCAGGTTATTTCTTGATGCATGGAAAACCAGTAAGTTGCTTAGTTTGTTAACAACCTTTAAATCCTTTACTGTTGAAATGGAATCCATCCATAAGTGCGTAAGTAAGGTTAAGTTTTCTACGGGAGTTACGCTGGCGATACGATTACTTTTTATGTCAAGTTGGGTTAATGTCTTTAAATCAGCTACTACACTAATATCAGTAACAGAGGTTGCTGATATAGAAAGTGTTTTTAACTCAGTAAAAGCCGAAAGCATTGAAATATCTTCAATTTTATAGTTACCGGACAAAGATAATTTATGCAGACCTTTAATGTTGGTCAGAATGTCTAGTTGATCATTATTAAAGGGATTGTCGCCTATATACAAAGTTTTCAGATTAGTTAAATTCTGTAAAGGGGTAAGGGCCGTTATAGAATTGCCGGGTGTAGCCAAGTAGTTGAGTGCGACAAGGTACTGTATACCTTCTAAAGACGAAATTTGCGAATAAGAAAAGTTTAATGAATCAATAGTTTTAACATCATTAAAAAGAATTATGCCTGTAGGTTTATTTATTGCTAATCTTATTTTAGCCTCTAATTTTCCATCAGGAAATATTACTTCATCATCTTCATCTATAATGGTACCGGTATTCAAACCCTCACACACTATTGGCAAATAGGTATAATTTCCTTCTTCAATTTCACCCGGAGCGCTGAATTTTAGTACATCGTTAATATAACTATAAGTTCTCGCCTGTATAGGATTGCCTGTTTTACATAGTATTACCGATAATTCATAATGCCCTACACTATCAGTAGTGCCGTGGAAGGACCGAACAACACCATTGTTTAACCGTATTTCAAACGGTTGGTTTTTTAGTGTATCGTTATTACAGCCATACAATGTTCCGTTTAAAGAAAAGGATAGTAGCTCCGGACGCACATTGTCCATCCTTATTGTTTCTTGACGGTTTGCAGTAACGGGGTCAATCGTTTTTTCGATAGGTCCACATGCCAGATTTAGTGCCAGTTTTAATGGCGCATCACTCGGGCAGTTTATCAAAGTGGCTTTGCCATTGGCATCTGCCCGTACTTTACCGTATTTAGCCCCTGTGTTAGCATTACTAACTTCAACTAATATCGACGACAAAGGAAAACTGCTATCACCGGTTACAAATTGTAATTCCAACTCAAAGCTGTTTATTTCTACATCTAAATTCCAAACGGAGAAGTGATTAACCGTTGCTATATATTCACTACCTTCTTTTTTAGCAGTACCGGTTTGTATCCAAATGCCATAGGTTTCGTTAAAATGCCATAAAGGAATAGTGACGGGTGAGCCAGCAATGGCGGGCATTTTCATCGTCACATTTTGAGAAGCGGCCACTTCCAGCTCATTACCAGCCGCATCATATAAATCAATACTGGCCATACCATAACTTTCCATGGCTCTTATTTGTCCGCTTAAATTTAAACCGCTTAAGGTGCCGGGCATGGTTAATAAAAAATTATCAGCCGCAGGATCTATATAACGACCAACTACCTGCACATTACCGTTATAAGGTTGTCCGGCTTTTGTTACAATACTGTTTGCGGGAAAGTCCAGTTTTATTTTTTCATCAATTGTTACACTACCGCCATCAACAGCAGCAAATGTTTTGGCTGCTGATTTGGTTTGTAATACCAGCTCAACACTATGGCTGATACCCCTTTTTTTATTGGGTGTAAAAGTGATAAAACCATTCATGTAGCCGTTTTTAGTAACGGTTACCAATGCATAGTCACGGTTAACGGTGAGTAATTTTTTAAAATTAAAATACCCATCAGCGTCAGTAGTTGTTTCTTTACCTCCGGCCTGTACTTTGGCTTGGGCAATGGCTTTGCCGGCCTCATCTTTAATATAACCGGCCAAATACACTTCACGGGTTTGGGTGGTTATTGCTTTTTTTAATTTTTCATTTTCGGCAGCAATGATGGTGTTAGTTTCTTCGGGTTCCTGCAATATTGAGGGGTCAATTTCGCGTTGACAGGAAAAAAACAATACAGCAGTTAGCAGTAATAGTGGTAGGGATAGTTTCATGGTTCGTTGTTTGTTAACGGTTGCAAATATAAAAGCTAAACCCCAAACCTCATAATTGACTGATTAAGGTTTGGGTTGCCAAATAATTGCTGAAAAATGTTAAACAGACGAAGGGCTGCACTGCTTAGGCGAAAATACTTTTGTGAGGCAGGAACAAAAGATTGTAGCCGGGCAGTGGACTAAAGCTGATAGTAGTACTGCAGTTGAGAGCCCCTAATAAGTGGTAAGTTTTAAGTAATAAGTTATGAGTAGAAAGAGGTATAAGGGAAGAAGTATAGAAATAAAAAAGCCGTCAAAATTACTGTGACGGCTTTTGACTATGTAAATTAATTTACAGCTTTTCTACACTGCGTTTAATAAAGCTGGTTAACTCGCTGCCGTTTAACAGGCCTTGTGATAATAATGCCAGATCAAAAGCTTGTTTGGCTAAACCATTTTTTGTAGCCTCATCATCCATTTGTGCCAGACGAATAATTAATGGGTGATTACCGTTAACCGTTACTTTATAACTGTCGGGTATGTTGCCATAAAAATTCATCATACCGCCGCCGCCCATGGCAGCCATGTCTTTCATGCGACGCATAAACTCGTCCATGGTTACGGTAACCGGCATATCATCGGCCTGTAAGGCGGCAACCGTTACCTGCATTTCGGGTTTGGCAATAGCCGTTTCAAAAACCGTTTTTAACGCTGTGCTTTGTTCTTCGGTTAATGCCAGTTCGGGTGCATCGGTTTTGCTAATCAGGTTATCAATAGTATCAGCATCTACACGTTTTACCTGCGTTTTTTCCAGCTTTTGTTCCAGGTGGCTAATAAAGTGGTTGTCCAATGGTGCATCCATTAACAATACATCGTAACCCTTGCTGTTAGCGGTTTGTATAAAACCATCCTGCTTGCCGGTATCGTTGGTGTACAGGTAAACAACCTGCCCATCTTTATTGGTTTGGTTTTCTTTTACTTTGTTATGATACTCTTCTAGAGTAAAGGTTTCTTTATGGGTGTTTTGCAATAAGGCAAAGTGTTGGGCTTTTTCGTAAAATTTATCATCGGCAATCATACCGTATTTTACAAACAGTCCAATATCGTCCCATTTGGCTTCGTAACCTGCACGATCTTTATTAAAATGTTCGGCCAGTTTATCAGCTACTTTTTTAGTAATGTAGGTGTTTATTTTTTTTACGTTACCATCGGCTTGTAAAAAACTGCGTGATACGTTTAACGGAATATCCGGCGAATCAATTACACCATGTAACAACATTAAAAATTCCGGTACAATATCTTTCACCTCATCGGTAATAAATACCTGGCGGCTAAACAACTTTATTTTGTTTGGACGCAGCTCTACATCTTTTTTAACCTTAGGGAAATACAATACACCGGTAAGGTTAAACGGATAATCCACATTCAAATGAATCCAGAATAAAGGATCATCTGAAAAAGGATATAACTCCTTGTAAAAATTCAGGTAATCTTCATCCGTTAATTCGCTGGGTTGTTTAATCCAGATAGGGTGCGTGTTGTTAATGATATTATCAATCTCTACCTGTTTGTATTTTGGTTTACCTTCGGCATCTTCGCCATCGGGTACAGAGTTTGTTCTGGTACCAAACTTAATAGGTACCGGTAAAAACGGACAATACTTGGTTAATATTTCCTGTAGTTTTTGTTGTTGTAAAAACTCTTCGGAATCTTTATTAATGTGTAAAATAATATCGGTACCACGGTGTAAACGTGTGCCGTCAGTTAATTCATATTCTGTACTACCATCGCAAACCCAACGTGCAGGTGTGGCACCTTCCTGGTAAGATAATGTTTCAATTTCCACTTTATCGGCCACCATAAAGGCCGAGTAAAATCCTAAACCAAATTTGCCAATTAGTTCGTTTGCATCTTTGGCATCTTTAAATTTCTCCACAAACTCGGTAGCACCCGAAAATGCAATCTGGTTAATATATTTTTTTATTTCCTCGCCGGTCATACCAATACCACGATCGCTGATGGTAATAATTTTTGCTTTTTCGTCAAAGCTTATTTCCACTTGCAGGTCGCCCAGCTCGCCTTTAAACTGTCCTAATGACGCTAAGCGTTTAATTTTTTGTGTCGCATCTACTGCGTTAGAAGCCAACTCACGCAAAAAAATCTCGTGGTCAGAGTATAAAAACTTCTTAATAATGGGGAAAATATTCTCCGTGTGTATGGAGATAGAGCCTTTTTCTTGCATAATGGTTTAAATTTTTTACAAATAACAAACCATCTTAGCAATAGCTGTTCCAAACAGGGTAAATGGGACAAACTGGCAGAAATGGATTTGTTTACCGGCTGCATAGCCCTGATTGATCGTCCCTTGCGACGCTCCGTTCTGCTGCATTAATTCTATTGGCCAAAATGCAGCATCCCGAATTTATTTCGGGAATCCGGTTCTTTGTGCATCATCGTGTTTTGCTACGGTTTTTCCTCAGCATATTAAAGCATCGCCTTGTTATTATTAACAAAATGGTTATGGGCTTAAAAATAATAGACCAATTAGCTTTCAGCTTTATGCATTAAGCCTTCAGCTTAAAACTAATGCATTAAAGTATTAAATGCAATTACAGGTTAACCCGGCATAACACGATGTTGATTCGTATTACTAAGGTTGAGAGGCTCAAAATAAAAATACTATGTTAAACAACAAGCTATAAAAAAAGGACTGCTAAATGTAGCAGCCCTTTTTTATAAATTACCTATAAATAAAACCTAATTATTTTTTACAACTTTTACGTTTGTTGTATTGCCATTTGGTTTTACAATAGTTACAAAATACATACCTGCCGGTAGTTTGTTAAACAATACTTGCAAGGTTTGGTTACCGTTGGCGTGTACTGTATTTACTTGTTTGCCGGTAAGGTTAATTACTTTAACTATTTCGTTTCCGCTTAAACCATTTATGTTTAATTGGTTGGTAACCGGGTTAGGGTAAGCTGTAATTGTTTTTGCATTATCAAAACTTAATACCACAATATTTGATAAAGTAGCTTTGCCATCAAAATCTACTTGGTTTAACCTGTAATACACGTTGCCGTTATTTGAGGTTAAATCTTTAAAGTTGTATTCGGTTTTTTGGGTGCTGTTACCATTTTGGCCAGCACTGTTTACAAAGCCAATTGGGTTCCAGTTGTTACCATTGTAGCTGCGCAAAATTTCGAATCCTTTATTGTTTTGTTCTAAGGCCGTAGTCCATTGTAATAGGGTATAACCTTGTTGTTTTGTTGCAACAAATTTTACCAACGCTACCGGTAATAAGCTACCAAATTTCAAGGCAAAGTTTGCATTAGTAACCGTACCGGATGCATTAAGGATAATAATACCTGTATTGCTTTTTATTTCGCCGGTTCCGGTAGTATTATTGTTGCCATACTCCCAACCAATATTATGGTAACCGGCAGGAATACTCATAGAAGGAGCTGCAAGCGGTACATTTGTTTTTTCGGTAGTATTTAATTGTATTGTATAGGGAGTGTTAGGCAATCCATACACGGTATAACTACCATCGGCTTGTAAAGGAGCACTGCTAACTACATTCCCATCGGCATCAATAAGATAAACGGTAATTGGGACTATACTGCCATTAATAACCTGTTCGCCATTGTCCTGAGTTGCATTTTCATTAACATCGTTAAACACAACACCACTAAAGCTTATAGGTGCAATAAAAGGCAGTGTTATTGTTGCCGGGTTACTGGTTAAACCTGCATTATCCGTAACGGTATAAGGCACTTCAACGGTAGTAGTACCATCAATAGGGTCAACACTAATAGGGCTTTGTGGCGTACCGCTATTATTGGTAGCAATGGTTACACCACCCGTTGCAGGGAAAACTAAACAAGTTGCCGTAGGGCACTGTGCCGGTATTGCAGCATTGTTAGCATAATAAGTGGTAGTGCCAACAGTAATGCTGGTGGCATTAGTTGGTAAACTTGTAATAGTTAACGAGGTAACAATACCACCGTTAGCATCGCTGCTTACAAATTGATTGGTAATATCAACACGGTTAGTACCGCCCGGGTTTGAGCGATTAGGCTCTGTAGCATCATTAGCTGCAGGCGGTTGGTTAATGCCAAAGTTAACATTGGTAGTACCGGTAATTGAAGGAGTAACTGCAATAATACCGGGTTGGGTGTTACCTGCACCGGTTTGTGTACCTGTGCCTGCATTATTACCTGTACCATAAGATTCGCCTGTACTTACATAACCGCTTGGGACACTTGCAGTAGCTGGTGCTGCTGTTCCGTTGGCTAAACCTGCTTGTGTACTTAGAACAACAGTGTAAGGGGTTGCTGGCATTGCCGCATTGTTAAAGCTATAAGCTCCGGTGCTTGCATTAACTACCGAGCTGCTAACAATATTACCGCTTGCATCTACCAAATAAACCGTAAGGTTATTATCACCACCGTTTGTACCTACTTCGCCGGCTCCGGCAATTAAGGCATCTGCATTATTATCGTTAAACACGGTACCGCTAATGGTAACCGGTGCAGCATTAATACCAAAATTGGCATTAACAATTGGGTCGCCATTCATTACAATAGTTACAGTAAGTGCACCATCAGCAGCATTGCCGTCGTTTCCTGCTGTTTCGTCGCCAATAACTTGTCCTGTATTGCTCCATCCTGCGGGTAAGGTAGTAGCGCTAAGTGGTGAGCCAATAGCCGTAACACCTGTTGTTAAACGTATGGTATACGTTGTATTAACATTACTAAGTCCAAGAAAAGAATATCCACCGTCTTCATCAACCGGTACGGATTGCACTACATTTCCGGCATTATCAACTAAGTTGGCATAAATACCGGCAGGTATAGTGCCACCGCTTGGGTTTACATTGGCGTTACCGTCGTTATCGTGGTAAACATTACCACATATGCCCACACATATAGCCGAAATATTGTAAGAGGCGCTTGCTTTAACAAATGTCCAGGTATCTAACATTCTGTTATTACCATAATTTACACCTTCTGCGTTAGCGCCACCGGTACTTGTATTAGTAGGTGTAGTAAGGGTAGTACCCCATATATGCCCGTTGGTTTCGCTATTACGACCTAATAACCGGTTTGATTGCGGGTTAGAGGCCCGTTGGCTGGTTAATGCAATAATATCTACATCGTTCCAAAAAACAGTGTCCCGCGTTAAAATAGGAGCACCTGCAGCATTGTTTAAATAAATTTTAATGCCGTTTTTGTTACTTTCCATATCAGCTAAAGGAAAGTGTACTTCTGATATATCATCAGCTAACTGTATAATAATGTCCACCGGATTACCTACCGGTACTTTAACATTATTGCCATTTCTTTGATTCCAGTGTATAACATTACGGCCTACTTTAGCATCGCCGGTTAAATATACATCTTGTGTTTCTTCGTAGCGGTTTGCCGGTGCAGCGGGAGGGGTACCGGGGTTAACATCTATAAAAATACGGTAAGTGCCTTGTATATTACTGGTAAAGGCAATTCGACCATCACAGGTAACCGATACATCTGATAACAAGGGTTCTGTTACCGTTCTTTTTAGCCAGGTGGTAGTTGCAGCGTTGCTGCCTGCAGTTTCATTACCATTATAATACACATTTGCATCTGTTGGCAGACTTGCGTCGGGTATATTGTAAAATATTTTATTGGTTATGTTATCGCCGTTATCGGGCAAACGGGGGTCGTGGATACGGGGAGCAATATTATTACTAAAACTTGTATTATCACTATATCCTAAACTGGTATAGGCAGGGTTATTTGTTCCCGGAACCCTAATTCCGTTTGTGTTACTAAAAAAATTAAATGCGGCTCCATTAATACCATTGGCATCAACGGTATAGGAATATCCTGATTTTGTTAATACTACAAATTTGCCGAAGAAAGAGGGCACATTAAAAATAGAATTAGGGCCAACAAGGTTTATTACGTTGGAGTATAAACGACCGGTTATTAAGCTGCCTGCATTACCAGCAGCGCCCACTGATACATCCCATGCTAAAATTAACGCGGAGGATGTGGTGGCAACCGGTTGTATCCAGGTACTTGCACCTGCAGGCACCCAATCGGGAGAAACGGGGGGAGTACCTGCTGTACCGGCAAAGTTGGTTCCGGCACCTAAAGAATTAAATTGTACTTCGTAAATGCCACCGCCGCCAGCGGGTACAACATATTTTAATGCCTCGTAACCGGTGGTTACACCAGGGCGGTTAGGGCCGGCTAATTCTTGCGTTCTATTTGATATTAAACCATTTGTACTGCCTAATGTATTAATACCTGTAGTAGTGTTTGTACCATAAAACAGTTGTACTTGTGTGCCGGATGGATTACGAAGTACAATACTGCCAATTGGATCGGCCGTAGTAACTTGTTTACCAAGCACACTGGAACCTAAATAAATTGTTTCACCGGCTCTTGCGTAAACCCGCATAATACCGGGGTTTTTGTATGGGTCAAATGCTCCAAAATTTGCATTGAAGGGTCTTGCCATGAGAAAGGAACGGTACCCCGGCAATGATGGGTTATTAACAGGATATAAATCTTTACTTCCTTCTGCAAAAATTATTTTTGGAAGACTTAATAATACAATTAGCGCAAGTGTAACTACATTTATTTTTTTTAGTGAATAATATGACGATGCGTAAAATAAGAGTAATGTTTTTTTCATAACAGTAACAATTTTATAGAGAAATAATTTGCTTAGCTGGTATGTATTTCATGGTTATTTTGAGGCATAAAACACCCCTTTACCTAAAGGCATAGCCAAATAGGTATTATTACTATGTAATAGTTATTATCACATAGCAGTTGTTTTAAAAGATTAATTTAAAACCAGGCAGTACTAAAATGGTGCAAACAACTTGGTTAAATAATGGATCTTATGTTCTTAACAAGTAAGTAGTATGAGCAATACTGGATTCGGGAGGGAGTAAAAACTGTGTTAGGTAACAGGCTTTTAGCATGAATTGATTGTTTTTTTCGGTAGTTAATAATGACACAGGAGAAGGAGTAATTAGGTATATTATATTTTTATAAATAAAATATGATTATAATATTCATAGCACAAGCATTTAGTGGGCTACTAAATCAAACTTTAAGTAGGAACAGTAAAACAACTTTAATACACAAAACAGCCTGCCGCAATTACCAATGTTATCTTAATTGGTGCTACTAATTATGGTTTTAAACCATACTACAATTTATAATTAGTGAATGTAATAGTTGGTGTGATATGATAGGAGCAAGTGTGCAATTACTATTAACTGCAAGCGATTGCAAACGTACAGGAAAAATATTATAATGAAAAATAAATTTGGCAATATCGATTAAATGTATTATAATCTTTTTTAATATCTACTTTGTTTCGGCCTTTAAAAAAATAAATAAAGGAAAATAATGAGGAAAATTTTTGTATAACGTAATATTATTGTCTTAATACAAGCTGTGTATTTATTAATTATAAGAGTTTTATTTTTTCTTTCATTGTTTATTTTTCATTTTTTGACAGCAAATGTATTTTATTGTTGGTACAATGGTGGCAATGATTTGTTACCATTGCACCAAAAAAGTTAAACATTTTGCATACTTTTTTAGTGTGCTTACCTCTTTTTTGAAGCTTGTAACTGTGCCTATAAGGTATTAATGGGTTTACGTAAACTTTTAAGAGCTGTATTAAATTTATTTATCCAATTTTCGTCCAATACTTTCCATCATTTCCATTTGTACTTCCTGTATTTGTAACAGGCGTTTGTTTTGGTGTAATAAAATATGGTCCAGCTTTTCGTGCAGCATTCGTATCTCAACTTCGGCTTTCAGGTTTACTTTGTAATCATGCTCAGCACGGTCACGGTCTTTGGCTTCTTGCCGGTTCTGGCTCATCATAATAACCGGTGCTTGTAAGGCTGCAATGCATGATAGTATCAGGTTCATTAAGATAAAGGGATAGGGATCAAAACCTTTGTTGTGTAATAAAAATACGTTTACCAGCATCCAGATGATCAGTATCACCAAAAAAAGAATGATAAAATTCCAGCTACCGCCAAAGGCTGCCACTCTATCGGCCAGTTTATCGGCAAAGGTTGGGGGTGTAGCATGTTTATGTTTATGCGGTATGGCCAGTTGTTTCTGGCGAATACTTTTAGCTACCATTTTTTCTACATCGTTTAACTCACCCAGCTCGGCATGTAACAGTTCGTCAATGTATTGTTTACGGCTTTCGCTTATTTGTTCGGGGCTAAGTTGGGTAAGATTTTTTTCATGCGGGTATTGTTGTTGTAAAAAATCGGAGAAGGAACATACGGCTGTATTAAAGGGCGATTTCATAAATGAAAATTTTAGAAAAGCTACATTATTTTGGCCAAAATAGTTTTGGTTTTAGCTGAGTGGGGCCGGACTTACACTTTGTTCAATAAAGTTGTTGCAGTTGAAGGGTGCGACGCAACCAAAGTTTAATCAAGGGAGGAACACCGGAAACAAAAAAATTAGATAAACTAACATGACAGGTTATTAACACTATTACAGTAAATTGCTGTAACAAATTTCTGCTTATGTTACCTAAAGTTTTTTTACCTGTACTTTTTGTTTTTATTGCCGCTGAAGCAAGCGCACAAAATAAATGGCAACCAAAAGTAGATGCAGCTGCCGCAACATTGGAACAAAAAGTTATTGGCTGGCGCAGAGATTTTCATGCAAACCCCGAGTTGGGTAATCAGGAAAAACGTACTGCGGGTATTGTTGCGGCGCATTTAAAAAGTTTGGGTATTGATGTGCAGGAACAAGTTGCTGTAACCGGTGTTGTGGGTATTTTAAAAGGCGGTAAACCTGGTCCTGTTGTGGCTTTGCGTGCCGATATGGATGCACTACCAGTTACTGAAAGAGGGAACCTTCCTTTTAAATCGACCGTAAAAGCAAACTTTAATAACCAGGAAACCGGTGTAATGCATGCTTGTGGGCATGATGCGCACGTAGCCATACTAATGGGTGTTGCAGAAATTTTAGCCGGTATGCGTAATGATATTGCAGGTACTGTTAAGTTTATTTTTCAACCCGCCGAAGAAGGTATTAGCGGATTAGATACATATGGTGCTAAACAAATGGTAGAGCAAGGGGTGTTAAAAAATCCGGATGTGTCGGCCATATTCGGTTTGCATATTAGTTCAATTACGCCGGTGGGTTCTCTTACTTATAGACCGGGCCCAACTATGGCGGCTGTGGATGAATTAAAAATTACGGTGCATGGTAAACAAAGCCATGGTGCAAGGCCGTGGACAAGTATTGACCCGATTGTAACATCGGCACAAATTATTAGTGGATTACAAGCTATTATTAGTCGTAATGTAGATATTACTAAAAACCCTGCCGTTGTAAGTATTGGTGCCATACATGGTGGTATTAGACAAAATATTATACCGGAGAAGGTAGAAATGATTGGTACTATTAGAACTTACAATAACGAGCACCAACAATTAATACATAAACGTATTGGTGAGGTAGCCAAAAATATTGCGGTGAGTGCCGGTGCAACGGCGGATGTTGATATTGATATTTTGTATCCGGTAACAAATAATGATACAGCACTAACCTTAAAAATGTTACCTACTTTACAACGTGTGGCCGGTGCTGAAAAAGTATCGATAGTAGAGTTGCAAACCGGTGCAGAAGATTTTAGTTTTTACCAGCAAAAAGTACCGGGAATGTTTTACTTTTTAGGTGCTATGCCTAAAGGAGTAAGCACGGAACAGGCTGCTCCGCACCACACTCCTGATTTTTTTATTGATGAAAGTAGTTTTATTTTAGGCGTACGATCGTTAACATCTTTGGCCTTGGATTATTTACAAAAGGCAGGTGAAAAACCTGTCCGTCGTTAAATTATTTGTAACCTTCCCAGGTGCGGTTTTCTTTATTAAAAAACCACCAGATGCCATTGGCGTAGCTGAAATTAAATGATCGGTATAGTGGTACACTAAAGCCTTCGGGTAGTCTTTTTTTATCGGTCATTAAACCTGTTTTGCCATTATATAATTCAATCACATTTTTATCCATATTAAGCACGGCAAATTCGCTGTTTTTAATACCGGTGTACAGTACACTGGTATTACGTACATCACGTCTTTCTGCCATCTCCTGGTCGCTTACTTCATCAGCTTGTTTTTTACTGCTACAATCAAGGTGAAGTTTGGTACGGCTTTCTATTTCGCCACCAATAGTTTTATAACTAAGTAAAGTGAAATCGTTATCGGGAAATACAAAAAGTTTGTCTTTTTCATTGTAGGTGCCAACAGATTGTTCATTCGGTTGATAACTTCCTTCTTTATCACTTTCACGATTGATGATTTCACCTGTAGCATTTAAAACATAATGACCAATACCACCTTCATCATAACAATTATATTCAATTTGTTTGGTGGCTGCATTGTACCATAAACCACGTAGGTCGGCACCGGCTTCAAAGTTGCCATCAATTAAATGGCCTTTATCGCTAAAGATAGCCATTGGGTATACTGCATTACCAATCATTGACGTGTAGTAACGTTTAAATTTTGGGTGCCATACCACTGCTCCGGAATTGCTTCCGTCTTCGCCGGGTATATATAAACTTAATTCTTTGGCTAGTTGTTTTTGCGCACTAACTGCCTGTATAAAAAATAAGGATGCTAACAGGTACAAAAATGGACGGCTTAGTTTCATTGTGTGGAGATTTTACAGTAAATGTACAGTGAAAATAAACTTGCAGCAATACCCTTGTAACGGTAGTAAATAAAAAAACCGGCTGTAAAGCCGGCTTATAACTAAAAATTAAACAGTGCTAAAATTATAGCGCAATCAGGGTAACAATGTCACCGTTTTCATCCTCTGGTTGAGGCTTTGGTGTTTCGCCCGGTGCCGGACGTGGGCCAGATTTTGCTTTGTTGGTAACAAAAGCATTACCTTTTTTGTCCAATGTTACGGTGTTGGGTAATGAACCTGTTTCTACTGTGCTTACTACTTTGTAAGTAGCCGCATCAATAATGCTAACAGTGCCTTCGCCACGGTTAGCTACATATACCCAGTTTTTAGCAGGGCTAAAAGCAATACCTAAAGCACCTTTACCGGTAGGGATGGTTTGTAATAACTTACCGCTTTTTGCGTCTAAAACAGTTACATCACCATTGCCCTGGTTACTTACAAATAAACGATTTGTTTTTGCATCCAACACTAAATTAATAGCGCCTTTGCTGCCTGCTGCAAAGCTGTCAATTACCGCATCCTTTTTAATATCGTATGATACCACTTTGTCGCTTTTCATATCAATAGCATAGAGAATACCTTTTTTGCCATCCAATGCTAAACCGGCAATAGATAAACCTGCTTTTTCTATTACATGGCTGAAAGTATTTGTTTTACCATCAATTACCCAAATGCCACCGCCTACATCTGATACATAGATTTTGTTATTCGCTTCGTCAGCTACTAACTCACGCGTATGCGACTTGTCTTTACCATGTTTAATAGTAGCCACCACTTTTCCGCTTTTTAAATCAATAGCGTGTACCGAGTTGGCCCTGGTGTTAGAGGTATATAATGTTTGTGTTGTTTCGTTTAAACCTAAACCAAAAGCAGGTGCAGCCGATACATCAATGCTGTCTTTTACCTGTAAAGTTTTTGGGTCTAACTTATATACTTTACCCGCACCTTGCTGACCACGGGCACCTGTACCGGCTACGTACACAGCGTTTGCTTTTTCGCTGTACACTAGCTCGTATAAGCCTTTACCGGGTTTTACTTTTTGCGTTACTTTTTGTGCACTTACTTGCTGACATGCCATGGCTGCCAACGTACATAGGGCAACTGCAGAGAGCTTGTTTTTTATCATTGTTGTAGTTTTTATGATGAGAGAAATATTTATGTTTATTTTCTGGTGCTTATCCAATCATACAATGCCGGAAATGCGAGTCGCCAATACCAGGCACCATGCCTGCCGGTTGGATAAATGGATACTTTCATATCGGGGTTAATTTTTTCTTGCAACAGTTTTGTAGCTGCGGCTACATCCACATGCATTTGTACACGGCTGCCATCGGGCTTAATACGGTTCTCATTATCGCCTGCATAGAAATAATAGTGTTGCGCTTTGACTGCTTTTATATTTTTAATGCGGTTAATTTCTTCAAACGTATTACCATGATCCTGCCAGATAGAGGGCGACATAATACCTAAGCCGCCAAACACATTGGGGTATAGTAAACCTGCATGCAGTGTAATTAAACCACCCATCGACCCACCGGTCATCCAGGTGTTTTGCTTGTTGCTTAGTGTTCTGTAATTCTTGTCAACAAAGGGTTTCAGGTTGTTTACAATAAAATCTAAATAAGCTTTGCCATATACTTTTGGGAAATCTGCATTTGGGTTTACATAGTATTCACGCTGGCGACCATCTTTATCTTCATGGTGTTCAATACCAATTACAATGCATGGATTTTTTGCATTGTCCATTACTTCATCCACCCCCCATTCCAATGGGCCTAATCTTCCTTCCGATGTGGCTTCGTCAAAAATATCCTGCCCGTCATGCATGTACAGCACCGGATATTTTTTCTGGCTGCTGGTATAATCTTTAGGCAGGTAAATCCAGATACGACGATGTACATTTAACTGCGGAATAAAAAAAGCGCTATCTAATAAATGTACTTGTGCCGATGCAGTTGATTCCGGAAAATCATCACGCCAGCCAACAATGCCGCATTGGATGGTTGTATCCTTTGTAATAGTTGCATTACGTGGTGCCACCAAACGTCCATCGGCAGTGCATTCCAGCGTTTTCCAATTGCCACGGGTAAATTTATACTCAAACAAACCTTGTGGTACATTACTAACCGTTATACGGTAACTCCCGTTGGCTTGTTTTTGCAAAACATGTTTTTGTTCACCGGGTTGCCAGCGATTAAAAATGCCTGTCATGTAAAACGTTTCCTGTTTGTGTTGTGCAGGAACATTGGTTACTTCCACCGTAACCGTGTATTGGCTATAACTGGTTACCGTTATGCAACAAAGGATAATACCGTATAAAAACTTCAAACCTTTCATTAAAATGTTCTGTTATTAAGCCTCCCCAACCCCTCCGAAGGAGGGGCTTTAGAGGTTGATTATTTTTACTACTCTCTTCTGTAGCGTAGTTTTTTTATTCTGTTACCAGCTGTAGTAACACAGATGATCTTTCGTTGCGTCGCATTCTTGTACTTCCTGTTCGCTAATCAGCAACCCACCACCCCAATTTCTTATACTAATTGTTTTCCTTAAACCGACCCCCAAGAAGGGGATGAGCCCTATTGTACACCTGCACAATGCTGAATAGAATTACTACAGTACAAGAGTGCGACGCAACAGACGATGATAGTAGCAATGCTGATGACAAAATAATTTTTTTATATTTTTTAAAACCACAACAATTAGTATAGTGTACTTCAAAGTTTCAAATGCTTCTTAAGCCCCTCCTTCGGAGGGGTTGGGGAGGCCCTACTTCACTTCCACTTTATAAATACCCGATACCGAACCGCCTTCGCTAACATTAAACAAGGAAGTAGCGCCAGTACCAGCAGCATTTAGCTCGTAATAACCATTAATGGTTTTGGATGGAGCGTTAACACGAAACACAATTTTATCATCTAGTTTTTGTGTGCCGTATGCAGCACCAGGATTAGTAACGGCAGGTATGCCATCAATTTTTGTTCTTGTTTTTGTAGTAGCATCAATACTGTAAAACTCCCATATTTCAGCAAAGTTGATATTACCGGTTTGTCCGCCAGTTAATGAAACGGTAGGGATAGTAGTGTATAGTTTTCCGTTGTTGGCATAAATGGTTACAAACTTGTAATTACCCGGTGTGGTAGCTACGTTTTTAATTTCGTCCATATCTAATTCCCAGGTATCAAATTCAGTTGCAGCAGCCTTAATACGAAGTATTTTAGATTTGCCTCCAATAGCACTCCGACCTTGTGTTACAATGTATAAATCACCATTGGTATCAAAAGAAAACATTTCGTTATCGTTAATGTAAGTGATACCACCGGTGTTGGCGTAAGTAATTGTTTTTTCGTAAGTGCCGGTAGCAATATCAATAACGGCAATAGAAATGTAGCTAAAGAAATCGTCAAACATGCCCCATTGTGCAGATGCTGTTTGTTTACCATAATGTACATCGGCAAATAGTTTTCCCCCTTTTATAGCTAAGAAGTGTTGACCGATAGATTGGTTAGTAATGCCGGCATCAGTTTTTTTGATAATGCTTTCAAAATCCATTTCACCGGTACGAGATACAGTGGTAGGGTTAAACTTCTGAATCATGAAAGGTTTATCGGCATCCCAGTAAAAGCCGGATGTTTCATTTTGTATTACAAAATTGCCCGAGCCGTTTTGGGTGCTACCCGTTTTTAAGAATGTACCACTGGTAATAGTGCCATCAGTTGCTACGTTCAAACGTTCAATACCTTTTTCGTTGGCAGCAGTATTAAACATTTTAAATAACCAGTTTTTGTAAGGTCTCCAGCCACCCATGCCCATACCTTGCAAAGTACCGGTTTTTATATTGCTTACGCTACCGGTTGGCTTATCGTTAAAAGCCGACGCATAACCGGGTTTTGTTAAGCTATTTTCGCTCATGGTAATCATCACATACTTTTCGTTCTTCAACTCGGCAGGTGGGTTGTCGTTTTTATCGCAACCGGTAAGTAGTGGCAATGCTGCCATACACCATAAAACTGTTTTTAATACTATCGATTTCATATTTATACTTGTTTATTATTGAATGGTATAATTTATTTTACAATGAAAACTTCTTCCGGCTTTTTGTACACGGTAGTTATCATACAGGTCTTCGTTCAGTAAATTTTTCACCTCAAAGCCAAATGATATTTTACTGGTAAATGGGGCGTAATGAAAACCGGCACTACATAAATGTTGATTAGGTATTACTAACTCCGTATTGACACCAGATTTACCAAACAAACCCAGAAAACTGGAAGGCTCTAAACGTTTGGGAATAGTTTCCAAATAATATTCACGTACAAAATTGTAATAGCAGTATAGTTTAAGATTATCTTTTGCAGTAACTAGTTTTTTAAACTGTGCCGTTATACCTGCATTGGCAAAGAAATAAGGTGTGTTGCGTAAGCGGGCATTGTTTTGCCATTGGTCAACGGATGTTTGTAGTTTAAACAAACGTATATCCTGCCAGGTAAAATTTCCGTTGATGGCAAAAATGTTGTTTAAGTGATACAAACCATCGGCTTCAAATCCAAAACCTTTTACATTGCGAATGTTTTGATACTGCGCATAAGGAGCCTGAACAGGAATGAGTAGAATCAGGTCTTCCGTACGACGATAAAAAGTATTTACTTCTACTGCATCTTTTTGTTGGTTGGTTATACGGTAACCCAGGTTAATATTAAAACTACGTTCAGGGGTTATAGCAAAGTTGGGAACAGTCCAGATGCCATCGCCAAACAGTTCTTCCTGATCGGGTAGGCGGTTGGCAAACTCAGCCGACAAACGAATAAAACTGTTTGTTGTTAACGTATATTTTGCCGCTGCCGCAGTGCCCCAGTTATTACCGTTTTGTGTAACAGCATCCGTTTTTGTAATGGGTCTTGCCTGCCACGCTTCGGTACCAGATGATTGGTAATGATAAAACTTTGCCATCAACTGCGTTTGAAGCTTATCATCTAAGAAAGTAGAGTTAAGCCCTGCACCGGTAACTAATTTTTTATAACTGGCCGGTAAACTGATAACGGTAATATCGGTACCATCCAGTTTTGGTCCGTATGGGTCAGTGCCTTTTTGTTTTAAAGCAGTAAATACATTGTTTACCTCAATGCTGTGTTGGTGGTTGAGTTTGTATTTTATATGTGTTCTGCTGGTGGTATTGGTATAATCAATAGTTGATAAAGCCGCCTGTCGGCTTTCGCCTACACGGCCCGGAATTGGAAAAAAGTTTCCATACCAATCATAACGTCCGGCCAATGTATCGGTGCGTTTTACGGTGACCGTGTTGTGGACTAAAAACTGATCAATAGATAATTTGCCATCAAGAAACGTTTTTCGGTAACGGATGCTGGGTACTACTGATGATTGTTTGCCAGTAATAGCCCCATAAGGATCGGTCATTAATGCCGGGTGATTCTGTTCCCGCTGCAAATGAAATGCAGCCACAGATATTTTTAATTCATCTGCCCATTTGCGGTTGGTAATGCCACCACTTATTTCGCCATATACATTGCTAAAGCTGTTGTGAAATAAACGAACCCTGTCATACACCTGATTACTGGTTACCGGATCGGTAACTTTTACTTTGGCTTTATAATCATTATCGGAGTAATTATAAAATGCATCGGCAGCTACAAACCATTTTTTAGTTGGGTTGGTGTAATAACCGTTTACGGTAATGCGGTGTGTATTAAACGAAGCTACTTCGTAAGAGGCAGCCAGATATTTTGGCACTGAGCGACGAGAGATTAAATTAACGGCACCGCCTAATGCATCTACACCTAAATTAACAGGTAATACACCTTTATATATTTCTACTCTCTCCAGTGCATTTATCGGTAAAGAAGCAATACTAAAGCCATCCCGTAAATAATCAATCGGAATACCATCTTTTAAATAACGAATGGCCTTGCCTTGAAACCCGTTGATAGATACATCCGTTGCGGCACCTAATCCACCGGCTTGACGTAAACGTACACCGGGGCTGCGGTTAATTAATTCGGTAAGGGTGGCCGATTGTTCGTAGGCGTCCCTTGCTTTAACTACGGTAGCAACCACAGGTTGTAGTTTTGTTTTTTGTGTAGCCGATTGCGCATTAATGGTTACACCGCCTAACTCTGTTGGTTTAGGAATAGTGTCTTTTAGTTCCTGCGCAAAAGCATAACCACTAAGTAACCCCGCGGTTATAAAAACTATGATATGTTTAGAATGGTTGCGCATTAGTGGTTGTATAAGCTTTCTACATGTACTTGTACCATGCCATTGTGAACAGTCTCTACAACAGTATTTACTTTATACACGGTTTTAAATAATTCGGGTGTAAGAATAGCGGCAGGTGAGCCGTATGCAGCAATTTGTCCCTTGTGTAATACCACAATATCATCGGCCCAGCGGGTGGCCAGGTTTATATCGTGTAGCACCATAACTACAATATTACCTGCTGCTGCATAATTGCGTACCAACTGCATTACGGCTACCTGGTGTTGCAAATCCAGGGCACTGGTAGGTTCATCTAACAATAAAATTTTTGGATGGCGGATGATAGATTGCGCAAAACTTACCAATTGCCGCTGACCACCGGATAAATGATTTAGTGGTTCTAATGCTAACTGGACAATACCAACCTGCTCCAATGCGTCAAATGCTTTGGTACGAACAGATGCCATTTTGCTGTTAAGCTGATCAAAAGCAGAAACCTTCAATACACTAATGAGTGATTCTACAACGGTTAGCTCCACATCCTGCGGCAGGTATTGCGGCATATAACTAATAATGCCGGCCTTGCGTTGCAGAGAAAGTTGTAAAATATTTTCGTTGTTGTATTGTATGATTCCTTTTGCAGGAATGAGGCCGGCTATGCTGCGTAATAGTGTTGATTTACCTGCGGCATTTGGTCCCACCAATGCGGTTACTTTACCCGGTACAAATGGCCCTACTGAAATATATTTAATTACTTCCGGATGGCGGGGATAACCTGCTGATAATTGTTGAATATGTAATGCGTTTTCCATGTTTATGACCTCCTTCCTTTTTTTACAATGAGGTAAATAAACACCGGTACACCTACTAATGCAGTAACAATACCCACCGGTAACAATACACCGGGTATCAGCATTTTACTGGCTATAGATGCTAATGACATAACAACAGCACCGGTTAATATACTTGCGGGGAACCAATAACGATGATCTTCGCCGACGAGCATACGGGCTATATGCGGGCCAACCAACCCTATAAAACCAATAGTACCTACAAAGGCAACGGCTGTAGCAGCCAGTATACTTATTCTGAATAAGGAGGCAAACCGTAACCGGCTTACATTAATGCCAAAACCTGCAGCACGGTCTTCACCTAAACGCAGGGCTGTCATTTTCCATGATGTAGCTAAAGAAAATGGAATAATAACCGCTAACACTATAGCCAGTAGTTGCACTTTTTCCCAGTTGCTGCGGCCAAGGCTACCCATGCTCCAGAACACTACTTGTTGTAAGGCTTCTGGTGTAGCTATGTAATGCATTAATGCAACCAGTGCATTAAATGTAAAGACCAGCGCTATGCCAAATAACACCAACACATTTACACTTGCGCCACGCCACTTGGCTAATGCTTGTAATAATAAAACCGAACCAAAGGCAAATACGAATGCATTTACCGATACAATCCAGTTGCGATTGATGCCGGGAATGCTAATACCCAATACAATGGCCAGGGCTGCACCTAATGTTGCTGCACCGGATACGCCTAACGTAAATGGACTGGCTAAGGGATTATTTAAAATAGTCTGCATTTCTGCTCCGGCCAGTGATAAGGCCATGCCTACTAACACGGCCATTACGGCAGAGGGCATTCTTATTTTCCACATAATAACATGTGTACCATCTTCAACAGCGTTGCTGTTAAAAAGACCGAGTATTACATCTTTTATGGGTAAAGATGATGGTCCTAGGGCAATATCAAAACAGAACGATAACAGTGCAATAAGGGCCAGTATAATAAGAATAAGGCCTCGTTTTTTTTGTAAACGATCAAAACTCAGCTCGGCCAGTTTGCGAACCTCGCTATGTGATATGTTTGTTTGTTGTATCATTTTTAAAGTAGCTACCGCCTCGCTATTTATTATGCACCTGCTTAATGCCCAATAGAATTACTGAACGTACCGCCGATAAATCGGGGTGTACCTTGCACAATGCTGAGTAATGTTACAGGTGCACAAGAGTGCGACGCAACAGGCGATGCCAGTAGCCATGCTGCTGGTAACAAAAAATTATTTATCTAAAGCAATCCAGTAAGTACCGGTCATGGGTACTGATAAAAACTTACTGTTTAATTCCTGCAACGATGCATCAGGATTAACATCGACGAACAAACTTGGATGCGTCCACTTGGCAATACACTCCGCTGCTAAAATGTTAAACGGCGATGCATAAAATAAATGCCACAAACCGTACACACGTTTTTTCTTGATAGCCGGCAATTCAGAAATAATAGGATTTTGTAATCTTTTCTTCATACTCGCTGTTACTTCGTCTGTTTTTACATCGGCTCCTAACACCACTCCTTTACCTCTGAAAACATCGGTACCGGTAGCAATGTATATATCGGGTTGTTTACTTATCACATACTCCTGATTTAATTGTCCCACGGCACCGGGCAATACATCGGCACCAATATTTTTGCCACCCGCAAGTGTTATAAAACTGCCCAGATTTCCCTTACCCGGTGAATTAAATTCGTTTTCGGCCATACCCGCTTTCATGTCCATAAAAACTTTTGGTGCAGCGGGTTTTTTTGTAGCTATGCGATCGGCAATTCTTTTACGACGTGTTTCATAAAACTGTATGAAGGCTTCGGCCTTTTGCTGACGATTTAAAATTTGTCCTAACAAACGAATACTGGGTACGGTGTTGTTGAAGGGGTCTTTTCTAAAGTCAATAAAAACTACCGGTATACCGGCTGCTTCCAGTTGTGCAATCTGTTCTTTATTGGCTGGGCTTGGCCCATGACCATTAGCGCTAAAGATGGCTACATCCGGTTTTGCTACGATGGCTTTTTCTACCGAAAAGCTGGCAGCATTGCTACCTACTGTTGGTATTTTATCTATTGCGGGAAATTTTTTCTGGTAATGTTTATATTCCAGTGTTTTTTTAAAATCATCTTGCCATGCGGCAATTAAATTTATAGGGTTGGCATCCAAAATATTCAGGGTTACAATGTCGCGGCCTTCGCCCAACAATACTTTTTTAGCGGCTTGCTTTAAGGTAACGGTACGGCCCTGCACATCTTTAACCGTAATTTTTTGTGCCATTATAATTGTTGTAGCAAACAACAAGGAACAGCTTAATAAAATTTTTTTCATGTCAATATAAATTTGTGGATCGGGAATTGTTTTTCCTCTTCTCCTAAGGGGAGCTTAGTGCTTTTATGTTAATACACATCTGCTGTTTGCAAGGTTTCTCTATGCCAGTTAATTATTAGCTCTTCTCTGAATGCAAATTGTACTAAGTGGCGCACTACAACATCCTCTGCTTTTGCAATAGCTTCAACAGACGAAGCACTAATGTGAAACTGCAATTCATTTTCATTGGCCTGCATTAAACACAGACCACTTGGTAATTCAGCACGGCCGGTAGTTTCAGTATAGCTAACCGGTACTTTATGTACAAAATGCCTGCATAATTTTCTTATGTAACTACTACCTTCTTTGGTAACAATATGCGTTGTAGATTGGTAACTGATCATAATAAAACCTTTCAAAGCCGCAAAATTCCCAGTGTATCAATAGAAAGGTTTTCACAATCAGGAAAATGTATTTACCCTATTGGTTATTTTACTTTAACGTGACAAAAAGAGAGCGTATTAGTATAAAAGATAGGTGCAGATAATACAATTGTGCTATTTGCGTGGAGTAATTCTTGAAACTACCTTGCTGTAAAAAACGTAACTTAGACACAAAACAACTATATGCAACGCAGAGAACTTTTGAAAAGAACCGCATTGGCAGCAGGAGCTTTTGCATTTAGCCGCGATACATTTGCCGGTTTATTTAACGATAAAGTGATGCATTTGCCTATTGATGAAAAAATAATTAAAATAGGGTCTAACGAAAATCCGCATGGCCCAAGTGCCCTTGCAAAAAAAGCGATGATGGATGCTGTTAACGGCAGCAACCGGTATCCCTGGGAGGTAACTACAAAACTCAGGGAAAGAATCGGCACCTTGTTTAATCTTACCAAAGAGAATGTAGTAATTGGTGCAGGCTCCTCCGAGTTGTTAGGTGTAACCGCCACCTGGGCTGCCTTGCAAAAAGGTACAGCTATTGCACCCGACCCAACTTTCAGGTTATGGATACCCGCTGCCAAACGTTTGGGCTTACCTGTAAATTTGGTGCCGTTAACGGAAGATAAAGTAACGAACCTTTCTAAGATGAAATCGGCTATTAATGCATCCACCAAATTAATTTATATCTGTAATCCTAATAACCCAACAGGATCTATTATACCTGCACCTGATTTGGAAGCATTTATAAAAAGCACACCCAAACATATTATTATATTGTTAGACGAAGCTTACACAGAGTTTAGCAACGAGCCGTCCATGGCGCATTTGGTAAATGCACATCCTAATTTGGTTATCGCAAAAACATTCTCTAAAGTATATGGCTTAGCAGGCGCAAGGGTAGGTTATGTGTTGGCACATGCCGATACTGCCAAACAATTAGCCGACCTGCAACCCTGGGCCAACGCCGGCGCCAGTGCGGTTTCCTTAGCTGGCGCTTTAGCTACATTAGACGATAAAAATTTTATACCTCATTGCAGGGCCGAAAACGAAAAAGCTAAAAAGATCTTTTATCATGTATTAAGCGAGCATGGCCTGCGTTACATTCCATCGCATACCAGCTTTGTTTATTTTGATGCTACCCGTTACCATAAAGATGTAAAAACGGTGCTGGAAGCAAAGAACATTTTTGGTGCCCGTACTTTTGAAGAAGGTACTAAATGGTTACGCTTAAGTATTGGTACGGTGGATGAAATGAAAGCGGTAGCTAAAGCTTTAAACGAAGCGTAGATTTTTTTATTTAGTCGGCTGCATTACTACTATCATCGCCTGTTGCGTCGCACTCTTGTGCACCTGTAACATTACTCAGCATTGTGCAAGGTGCACCCCGATTTATCGGCGGTACTGCAGTAATTCTATTGGGCATTGTGCAAGTTGCGTTAACGTTTGTAAAATGCTTTTATTTCACCCTGATACAATCAGGGAGGTTTTTTTTAAGTCACAAGTCATCCTGTGGAAGACTTGCACCAGAGGGGTATTGGTTTTCCTTCTCCTCAAAACTCTCCAACTCCCTGTTTACCTCATCCAATAGTTGCTTTTCGGTTGGTAAATACAATTCGTATTGGCTTGCTATGATTTGCTTTTGTTCTTCGGGTAGTGTGAATTTTACTACTGCATCATTTTTATTGGCACAAAGCAAAATGCCGATAGTTGGGTTTTCATGTGGCAATTTTTCTATACGGTCATAATAATTCACATACATCTGCAACTGCCCAATATCCTGATGCGTTAGTTTATGTGTTTTGATTTCAATAATAACAAAACATTGTAGCAGGCGATTGTAAAAAACTAAATCCACAAAGAATTCATCGCCTTCAAGGTGTATTCTTTTTTGCCTTGCTACAAAGGAAAAACCATTGCCTAACTCTAATAAAAATTCTTGTAAGTGCGTGATAATGGCGCTTTCTAAATCTCTTTCGTAGTACGATGCTTCCCTTTTTAATCCCAAAAACTCCAAATACATCGGGTCTTTGATGATTTCTTTGGCATCAGATGGTTGCTTTTCATTTTTGGCAACTGCCAAAACGCTTTCTTTATCATTGCTCAACAAAAGACGTTCGTATAAGTTGCTATAAACTTGCCGCTCCAATTGTCTTGAAGTCCAATTATTTTTTATAGTTTCTGCAATATAAAACTCTCTTTTATCTTGGCTATCAACACTTAAAAGCAATTTGTACTGTGTCCAACTCAATTGTGCACGCAGTGCGTGCACATTCTCAAATGTGCGGTAAAACTGTCTGTAAAGATTTATTTGTCTTGTAGAAAAACCACTTCCAAACTCGGGTTGCAGTTGTTCTGAAAGATATTTGATAAGAAACGTTCCATAATCTGCACGTTCTTTTCCCTCTTGTTCTTCCTCAAAGATACGTTTACCAATATGCCAATACATCAGTGTTCGCTGATGGTCAACGGCACGTATTGCCCTTTCTTTTGATTGGGCTATAATGGCTTTAATATCTGTTATAACAGACTGACTTACAAGCATTGTATGATTGCGTAAAATTTAAGCTAATTAATTTAGTAAAGATACAAAAAGTAAGTTTGATTGCCCTCTTTTGCACCTTATAAAAAGGATAAAGTGTTTGTGATGCATTTTAAAAATTCAGTTATTGTAAAGAGAAATGTATTGGCAACGATGGTTTGCGTGAGGGGTTGCAGTGGAAATCCTTTTGCGAAACGAAGTGTAGCAAAGGATTGTAAGATAACCGAGTAGCGAAGCAACTAAATGTTGCTTTGATGCGAAGGTTACGAACGAAGTTCTGCTCGACTCGCTTGCATTTTTTGCGTTGGCTTTTTTTGCGTTGGCAAAATGCAAAGGGAGCACGCCCAAATAAAAAAAACATTCTATTACTTTTTAGGTCACATCCAAAGGGTTCTGAAACGCTTCTACAAAAAGCCCTACGTGGTAACCATCCATTAAACGCATCTAACGCAGGTTTCCTGACCTGTGCCTCTAAGTTACTTGACTAAACATTACATGTGACATTAAAGTAATTATAAACTCTGAGGTTAATAAAACTTTTGGACTAAGTAACGCATTAGCGCAGGTCTATTGTCAGTGGCGTCTTATATTTTTCAGCTAATAAGTCAGCGATATTTGACTTTTTAGGATTTAATACAATCGCATTATCTTTAACTGAAATCGTGTCAACTAACGAATAAATATCTTCATGATATATTAAATCTAACTTTCATTCCCTTTTCACATTTACTTTTTTGTCAAAGTAAGAAACTAAAATTCTGGAAGAATTTCCGTTTGGCTTTATTTGATAATTTAGGTCGATTTTATATGTATTTGTTTCTTTTGTTTTGTAGAAGATTTTAATTGCATGTTTGTACTTTTCGATAGAGGTTTCTACTTCAGATATTATTTTAACCTTTGTACTATCTGACTGGAATAACATATACAGGACCTTGAAGATCGTTTCCTCTACCCATTTTTCCTTTTCAATTTCACTTAAAGAATTGAAAACGGATGGGGTTATCCCATATTGAACGGACATGAGTCGTACATCAAATTCCGTTTCTTGGATTTTCATTTTATCATCCGGCAAAGTTGGAGACAAATAAACGTAAACGTGGTCAAATATACCTGAGACAAAATTTAGTTCATTTAATTTCCGAGCAATTCTTTGTCCGATATATTTGGTGTCTGGAGTGTTTTTATAAACGTGTCCGAACGTGCCGTCAAACGTGCCGTTATAATTTTCGGGTCTTAGTTCATAAAAGCGAATGTCTCGAATGATTCTTTCAATCATTTTGTTTGTAGTCTTTTACTGTCAACTCATAGATATAAGCAACATTTCCAAAACCAAAAATACTACAATGTATAGCCATAAGTCGTAAATATAAAGCCGCTAAAAAAGTTCAATAGCATTACTAAAGCTGAAAGGCTGCCCGATGTGCAGGGTTTAGTGCGTAACGCAGTGAAGCACCGGAGCGAAGCGGAGCCCGTAACAGCGGGGACTGCTGCTGAGCAGAATTACTGCTGTTGACAGCCCCAAATGGTTTTGATGATGTGATAATTTGGTGATTTGGAAATGCAGTATTTTAAAGAAGTGGTCGGGTGTATTTTATTGGGAATGTATTGCACAAGTAAAGAAAAAGCCCCTCGATAGTGAGGGGCTTGAAAACAGTTTATTAAAACTTAGCTGGTTGTCCCGGCTTTGGTGTTGATTTTTTGATGAAATCACGCAGGTGTTGGTTACTGCTGGCCAGGTCTTCTTTTCTTAAATACATCATGTGTCCGCTGCGGTAGCCTTCCCAACTAATACGGTCGGCTAATTTGCCCGAAGGATCAATTTGCCACATATTGTATTTAGCGTTGAAATAATCGCAGGCGCCATCATAGTAACCTGATTGTACCAATACATGTAAGTAAGGGTTAGTGCTCATGGCACGGCCTAAACTTTCGCCGGTACGGTCACCGGTTCTGTCCCAAGGGTGTACCGGACCAAACATATAATAACGGGCATCTGTTTTATACTTTAATTCGTCACGTAAGTACATGTTAATAGGCGGTGTAAATGAATGTAACCAGGAAGTTAACTCCGCATTATAATCAGGACGTTCACCGGCATCTTTTTTATCAATACCTCGGTAACGCGAATCTAAACGACCAACAGTGAAACCTTCTTTGCGCAATAATTCTTTCCAGAAAAGATTGGTAGAAACATCCAGATTGTTTTCTAAATAAACTGATTCTGCAATACCGGAATAACGAGCCATTTTTGCGGCGATGGCTTTTTTCTCGGCAACACTTAATAAACTGCCTTTGTTAATAGCGGCTATTAATTCGTTCATGGTAAAAGCTTCAACCTCGGGCAACATGGCGGTTAAATCTTTCTGTTGTAAATCGGCAGGAAGTTTTTTATGGTACCATGCTGTTGCGGCATAATAAGGTAAACGTAATGCGGCTGCTTGTACCGGGCTGCGTTGTATGCCTAAGTCGGTTGGCGATACTAATATTACGCCATTTAAATACATCCAATGATTGTCTTGTAACTCCTGTGCTAAACCTGATACACGAGTAGTACCATAGCTTTCGCCAATTAAATACTTTGGCGAGGGCCAACGATTGTAACGACTCATAAATGCATTAATCCATTCGGCCAGGTATTTAATATCGGCATTAATACCAAAAAATTTTGTTTTAGGCGCATTACCTACAATGCGGGAAAAACCGGTATTTACCGGATCAATAAAAACAATATCCGCTACATCTAAAATAGAGTGTGGGTTTTCTTTAAAACCATACGGTTGAATGGGATAACCTTCATCGTCAATTTTAATCAATACAGGCCCGGTATAGGCAATATGCATCCATACGGCTGCGGTGCCCGGGCCACCATTAAATGATACAACAATGGGGCGAGTGGCTTTGTCTTTAATATCACTACGTTCGTAATAAGTAAAAAATAAACCGGCGATTGTTTTACCTTCTTCATCCCAAACAGGCATGGTACCTACGGTTGCTTTATAAGGTACACGCTGACCTTTAATGGTTACTTCGTGGTTAGAAGTTGTAGTGGCATCGGGATTGAAAGGAATATCCGATGAAGATTTTTTCTCTTCACGGGGAGCCGGTGCTTGTGTAGCTGCTACCGGTGCTGCACCACCCGGTGCACCGCCACCACCTTGCGTACGTGGTTGCGCTAATAATGTACTACAGGCAATTAATACAGTGGGAAGTAAGAAGGCAATTTTTCTCATGAGTTTATATTTGAGTGTTGCCAAACTTAACAAAATAATACGATAAAAATTTTTAAGGCTAAAAAATTGTTATAAACGGTTATTTTAAAAGAAGGTTTTGACTAAAAAATAGCATTAGGGAAAAACTTAATTCCTGATATAGGAGTTACGATTTACCTGAAAGAAATGTACAGTAATGATTAATATACATTTATAAGTCTGTACCTACAACAGCAGGCTTATTATTCCTTTTTCTTTTTTGTTTTAACTTATTTAACCAGATAAGTGTACCGGTAATGGGTAGTGTAGTGGCAATAAGGCAGGCAATAAAATAAATAATCTTCGTAAACATACCGTACACCGTTCCAATATGTATGGCTTTAATGGAGCCTGCAATACGTTCGTTAAAAGGTTTATCCTTAAATATATCTTTTTTGGTAACGGTATTATTGTTTATATCTATGGCTAATTTATCAGATGCAGCAGGTGCAAAAAAACCTGTTTTGTTTTTACTAATATTAATGCTGGTAGCATTTGTTTCCGGAATAGTAATATTATAATCTCCGTTATATGGCAATGCAGTATTTACAGTGGTAAGGTATTGGTCTAGGTGTAAAACAGTTTTAGTAGTATCAATTGTGATGTTTTTTTCAATAGCATTTTTGTCGTTACCAGGGGCCTTAGGTTTATAAGTGCCCAGTGTTTTTTGTAGGCCGGTGCGGTACCAGTCAAAAGACCATTGCGGTCCGGTTAATCCCATTAATAATAAAAAGAAAAGTGAATAAAAGGCCAGGGTATTATGCAGGTCGTGGTTTACTCTTTTCCAATTGGCGTTCCATTTTATTTTTAAACCCTGGCGCCAGTATTTTACTTTTTGCGGAAACCATATTACTAAGCCGGTAATACAACCCAGTGTAAAAATAATAGTAGCCCAACCGGTGATGGTACTGCCTAATTCACGATTGGTCATGTTGCTTAAAATGGGTGTTTCAATTTTGTCTAACAACAACCAGCGGTGCAGGCTAAACATAGTGCCCATAAATTCTTTTGTACCATTTTTTTCGTTGCTATTACCCAGTATGGTGCCGGTATATGGGTTTACAAACTGGGTAAATCCTCTACCTTTTTTATCAGCAGTATCTTTTACCGAAAATTTATAGCTTTTGTTTTTATCATGTGGTATAGTGATGGATGTTATATTAAGTTGCGGACTTGCCAGTTTAACATGTAGTAGTAAACTATCTACAGATATGGGCTTTGTGTTTTGTTCGGCATTTACTTTGTATAAATGTGGTGCCGATTTTTCGACGAACTCAGAGTTGAAAACATACACCGTACCACTGAAACAAACGGCTATAACAATTAATCCGCTGGCCAAGCCGAGCCATAAATGTATATCATTCATTAGCTTTCTGAAAGTCTGCCAACGCGTTGTTTTTTTAGCCGTAGCCATGTGGATGATAATTAAGCTGCGAATGTACTATTGCGGCGTAGTTGACTATTTACGTATTTGGGAAAAGCTTTGGACAATTTGAAAATGTGATGATTTGGAGGTTTGGAAATGAGGGTTTACTATACTTATAGGACATTTACACAGTGCCCAATAGAATTACCGAACGTACAAGTGAGAGTATTAAATTCATTTCCACTGGAAATAAATTTAATCCCAACCCTATCGGGTTACAACAGACGACGCTAGTAGCACTACTGCCGGCTAACAAAATAAAAAACTAAATGGGGAATATTTTTGCAAAAAAAGTAGTGGCCTCGACAGGAATCGAACCTGTATCTGGAGCTTCGGAAACTCTTATACTATCCATTGTACTACGAGGCCAAAAAAAAGAACCGTTTGTATTGG
>DHEF01000054.1:735-1292 GCA_002399735.1 Chitinophagaceae bacterium UBA4857 | reverse complement strand
ATCCATTGTACTACGAGGCCAAACGACTAACTGATTAAGCCGGGTGCATTGGCAGCAAATATTTTTACCGCAATGGCGAGCAAAATTACGCCAAAAAACTTTCTTACAGCAGTTAATCCGCCGGAACCTAACAATTTTGCAATAGGCGTTAGCGATTTTAATACAATATATACAATGGCCAGGTTTAATATAATGGCAATAAGAATAGTAAGATCCGCATAGTTGGCTTTTAACGACATAATAGTGGTAAGTGTACCCGAGCCGGCAATAAGGGGAAACGCAATAGGCACCACGGTTGCGGTTTTTACATCACCATCGCCTTTAAAAAATTCAATGCCCAATACCAGCTCAAGGCCCAATATAAAAATTACAATAGAACCACCTACCGCAAACGCTTCAACCGACAGGCCAAGAATATCTAAAAAAGATTTACCTACATACAGAAAAAGAATCATTAGCGCACCGGAAATAACCGTTGCCCTAAATTCACGCAAACCACCCATTTTTTGTTTTAACGATATTAAAATAGGGATAGAGCCAATAATATCAATTACGGC
>DHEF01000054.1:374-645 GCA_002399735.1 Chitinophagaceae bacterium UBA4857 | reverse complement strand
GAGCCAATAATATCAATTACGGCAAATAAGGTGAAGGTGATGGTTAGCAACTCGCCAAAGTTGAGATGCATGGTAAATAATTTTGAACAAAGGTAGCGGAACAGCGCTAATTTAATAATTGGTATTGCATAAGTATTTTTTGTATATCAGCGTCCCACTGCGGATGGGGTTTTGGTTGCAAGAAGTGTTCAAAAGTTCAATGTTCCAGTAGTTCAATGTTATCGTGAGTAAGCCGATTATCCTTATTGATACTAAATACTATATACTGCAT
>DHEF01000054.1:0-155 GCA_002399735.1 Chitinophagaceae bacterium UBA4857 | reverse complement strand
TATCGAATTAATTCTATTGGCCACTTTGCAGTACCCCGCATTTTAATCGGGGTGTTCGGTAATTCTATTGAGCATTATGCAAGCTGCTGTGTTTACACCGCAACGCTTCATTGGCAAATTTCCCAATTACCTAATCATTGTTGTCCGGTAAACAT
>DHEF01000023.1 GCA_002399735.1 Chitinophagaceae bacterium UBA4857 | reverse complement strand
ACCTAATCAGGCTCCTACAGTTAATGCGGGTAATAATGTAAGCATAACCTTACCTACAAACTCAGTAACCTTAAATGGTACAGCCAGCGATCCTGATGGTACAATAGTTAGTGTACAATGGCGTAAAGTTAGTGGTCCTGCAGGTTTGACTATAGTATCACCAACGCAATTACAAACTGTAATCAATGGTTTAACACAAGGTGTTTACAGTTTTGAGTTAACAGCAACTGATAATAGTGGGGCAACTGCAAAAGCGACAGTAACTGTAACAGTTAATGCGGCAAGACCTGCTGCAAACATACCGCCTGTGGCAGATGCCGGTCAGGATATTGAAGTTACTTTACCTGAAAACAGTGCAACTTTGGAGGGTAGTGCAACAGATGTTGATGGTACAATTGTATTAATACAATGGCGCAAAATAAGTGGCCCTGTAGCAAATATTGTAAACGCAACAGCATACAAAACTGAGATTGTAAATCTGGAATTAGGAACTTATGAGTTTGAATTAACTGTTACTGACAATAACGGGGCAACAGGAAAAGATACTGTTTCGGTTCTGGTGAATCAGGGTAAGGTTGATATGAAATTAGTGCTGTATCCTAATCCGGTAAGTACGCAGGAAGTTGTAAATCTTTCTATCACGTCCTCTGCAAGTCATGGTACAGGAATGATAATGGTAGCTGATGCTAAAGGTGTTTTTGTATTGCAGAAAAATTATGCCAGCGCACCCGGTGTAGTTACTGAAAAAATAAATGTTGCGGCACTGCCTAAAGGTATTTACTTTATTCAGGTAAGGGTGGAGAATGAGGTTAGTACAATTAAACTGGTTAAACAGTAATGAAAGTTTTTCAGAATACTTTTTTAGTTATCGGCTGAAGTAATGTTATCATCGTCCCTTGCGACGCTTCGTTCAACAGCAGATTGCTAATCAACATCGTATTTTAGTAACAGGCCTATAAGCGTTTACAAAAACCTTGTAGGCCTTTATTATAAGGGTACAATTTTATTTAATGAAAGCAGTAATAAGTAAAGATAAACAGCTATGACATTAAGATGTTTTGTTTAAATATGCGGAGTATTACCGTGTGCTGAATGAAGTTACAGGTGTACAAGAGTGCGACGCAACAAAAGTCCCATCAGGGGCGGGACTTTTGTAACAAAAAATAAAATTAATCTATGCAAAAGCTAAAACTTTTAAAACAGGAGTGCTGATATCAACAAAAAATAAATATAAAAAAGGCCAATGAATTAACATTGGCCTTTTTAGTTTAGAGGGCTTAGCAATATATTATTGCTTAATAACTTTTTGGGTTTCTATTAACCTGCCCTCTTCATAAAAGCTTAACAGGTAATACCCTTTTGCCAATTGATGCATATTCAATACATCTGTCCCGGCTTGTAATTGTTTAGTTAAAATAGTTCTGCCAAACATATCCGACAACGAAACGCCGATATTATTAACCTGTGTATTTATATTCAGTTCGTTTTTAACCGGATTGGGATAGGTACTTATTTTAATTACAGCACCTTGATCAAATTTTACAAAACGAACATCTGAGTATTTACTTTTTCCATCTAAGTCAACTTGGTTAATACGGAAGTAGTTGGTTTTATTTTTATCTGCACCGGTAAAAATGTATTTGTATTTAGTAACGCTGTTGCTGTTACCTTTTGCCTGAACACTGGTTATAGGTGCGTATTGTATATTATTACCAGCACTATGCTCTACTACAAAGTGTGAAGCATTTTCTTCTGATGACGTTTCCCAGCTTATTTCAATTTGATTATTTTTTGCAGTTGCCTCAAAACTTTTCCAAACAACCGGTAATGGGAACATAGCTGTTTTTTCAAGCGTTATTGCAGTAGCGCTGTAATTAACTGTAAAATTTGATGGTTTAGTAATATTAGCAGGCGGAATGGTGCCGGTAATGGTAGAGCCAGCCGGAGTTGGGTAGGTTAATATAGTATAAATAGTTCCAACAGGATCTGATGCAGTATTGGTGACATTTAAGAATGCATTATTTAAGTTTACGCTACCTGCCGCAGGCGTAGAAGTGAAAACTACCTGATCATAATTTGTACCTGCAACACCGCCTGTAGTGCTTAATTCTATTTCAAAGGTTGTAGGTCTGTTATTAAGAAGAATATTAGTAAGGTTTAATATACCCGGTGAGTTGCCTGGTGAAATTGTTCCTGTATTTGCGGTAACATTGGCAAATAAAATGGTTCCATTGCCGGTTATTCTTCCGGTATTGGAAAAGGCAGGAAAGAATACAGAGTTGTTTGAACCTTGTTTTGTAATAGTACCCGTAGCACTGTTTGTAAAAGTAGATGTAGCCCCCGGGTTATTAATATTTGTACTAGCGGTAGTTGTAATTAAAAATGAACCATTATTTATGAAAGACGCATTTGAAAGATCTATTGTTCCTGATGCCCACTCAGCACTATTGTTATTTGTAAAACTAGAATTAGCAAAATGAGCGGCAGACTGAACTCTGGTATGCCCATTATTTATTACATTAACAGAAATAGTACCACCGTTCCATGCATTTAAGGTACCACCTGTATTTACTAAAATAGATCCTGAACCAGTTAGGTTTACATTATTAGCTACGTATAGTCTGCCATTAACAGTTATTGGGTCATTTACGGTAACACTAAAAGCAGAAGTATTAAAAATAGCCAGCACCCCATTATTATCAACGACTACATTATCAATGGTTCTCACGTCACTCAGGCGTATGCTATCACTAGCTAAAATGGTAATTACCCCATCAGCAGAAGTTGGTGCATGTGGTGCTGTTCCCCAACTGGTACCATTGTACATTTGCCAGCTGTTAACGTCGTTCCATAATCCTGTTGGTGATACATTTGAACGAAAATCTCCTGCCGACTGTGCAATGGTTACATTTTGATAAAGTACAATGCAAAGAAGTAGAGAAACAAAACGGGTAAAATTGTGTTTCATAAAGTTGTATTTAGTTAGTTTTTTAACCAAAGTACTTGCTGTACATAACATTAATTAATGCAAAAGCATAGCACTTGAGATTTTTAAGTAAAAATTTTTAAGAAATCTTGGTTAATCGGGGAGAGCTTTACAAAATGTATTTGTAAATGGATTGCGAGAGGATTTTCTGTAAGATGGTTGTACTTTACGAAAACAAAGATAGAAAGTATTATTGAATTGTATGACTTTTGGAGCAATAATTATTTTGCTTTTCAGCTAGTTAGAAGAAATTATTGACCTGATATTTGTGATTTAGATATTTGCAAAAGTGGATCGGATTGCGTATGTTTTGCATTTGACGTGCGGTTTTCATTTTTCTTTCACCAAAAGAAAGACAACAGTCACTTTATTATAAAGAACGAAGTATATATTCATAGGCTGAACAATAAAAATCTTAATATAAGGGTTATTGTCTATTGGAGTAATTTACTACTTTAGTGATATATTTTGCAAATACCATATATGAACCGTAAAACTGCCCTAAAGAGAATTGTACTGTTAACCACTGGGTTAGTTGCAGCGGCAGGTGGTGTAAAGCTTTATCAGGCATATAAAAAACCTGGTTTGGTAAATTTAGATGATTACCAAAAGCTTATAGATGAATTAGCAGATGTTATTATTCCCCGAACAAATACTCCCGGTGCTAAAGACGTGGGTGTTGGTGATTTCATTATTAACATGGTTAAAGACTGTTGTAGCCGACAAAATCAAAATAGTTTTATTCAGGGGTTGGGCGATTTGGAAGCTTATGTAAAAGATAAGTATAACCGCACTTTTGTTGCATGTACTATAGATGAAAAAATTGCTGTTATGAAATACTTTCAGAATAAAAGTAAAAATAACAACGGTACTATTGCAAAAGCTTCTCGTAAAGTATTGGGCGACCCATTCTTTTGGATTTTAAAAAAATATACCTTAATAGGATACTGCACGTCTTTAAACGGTGCTACAATGGCATTACAGTATGATTATGTTCCCGGAAAATATATTGGCAGTATTGCTATAAAAAACGAGCAAAAAGGATGGGCTACCCGATAGCCACTTAAAACTATTTATGGGTAATCCAACACAAACGATAAAAAATAAAGAAAATTTTCCATTGGAATATGATGCTATTGTGATTGGCTCAGGCATAAGTGGCGGCTGGGCTGCAAAGGAATTGTGTGAGCTTGGATTAAAAACCCTTTTGTTAGAAAGGGGGCGGAATGTAGAACATGTAAAAGACTATCCCACTGCTAATTTAAACCCATGGGAACTTACCTACAGGAATAATAACACAAATGAAGACAGCGAAGTAAATCCCATTCAAAGCCGGGCTTATAATGAAGGAAACAAGCATTTTTTTGTTAACGATCAGGAGAACCCCTACACACAAGTAACACCTTTTCATTGGATACGCGGATACCAGATGGGAGGTCGCTCGCTTACATGGGGGAGGCAATGTTACAGACTAAGCGATTTGGACTTTGAAGCCAATTTAAAAGATGGTGTGGCGGTAGATTGGCCTATCCGTTATGAAAATATTGCCCCTTGGTATGACTACGTGGAGGAATTTATTGGCGTGAGTGGGCAAGCAGAGGGGTTACCCCATCTTCCTGATGGTAAGTTTTTGCCCGTGATGGAGATGAACGATTTGGAGCTATTTTTTAAAGAAAAAGTGAAAAACGAATTTGCCGGCAGGTGTGTGACAATGGGAAGGTCAGCTAACCTGTCAAGAGGTTGGAAGGGCCGAGGAGCTTGTCAATATCGCAACCTATGCTCCCGCGGATGCCCTTTTGGAGGTTATTTTAGTAGCAATTCCTCCACCATACCGGCAGCAATAGCCACCGGAAATTTGACCATCCGCCCATTTTCTGTTGTAAAAGAGATAAAGTTTAATAAAGAAACACAAAAAGCAACAGGGGTACAGGTTATTGATGCTAATAACCCTGATGAAGTATTTGAGTTCTCTGCAAAAATCATTTTTTTAAATGCGTCAACAATTGCTTCAGCCGCTATATTGTTAAACTCTGCAAACGACTATAATCCCGATGGTTTAGGAAACTCAAGTGGGCAATTAGGTCATAATTTAATGGACCATCACTTCAGGGTAGGAGCGCAGGCACAATACGATGGTTTAAAGGATAAATATTATGTAGGACGCAGGCCTAATAATATATATATCCCCAGATTTAGAAATTTAAACGAAGCCACAAAACGTGCTGACTATATCAGGGGCTTTGCATATCAGGGTGGAGCTTTCAGACAAAATTGGGAAGATATTGGTACTGGCCTGGATGATTTTGGCGAAAGTTTTAAACAAAAAATTACAGAACCAGGTCCATGGTCTATGGTTATTAGTGCGTGGGGTGAAACATTACCTTATTACGATAATAAAGTGTCTTTGTCCAGATCCAAAAAAGATAAATGGGGGTTGCCAATTGTAGAAGTGAAGTTTAACTTTAAAGATAATGAACGAGTAATGCGGAAGGACATGCAAAGTTCGGCGGTAGAAATGTTAGAGAAAAGTGGTATGACAAAGGTTAGTGCATTTGATTATGATAATGTAGGGGGCGATTGTGTACATGAAATGGGTACGGCTCGTATGGGTGCTGATCCTAAAACTTCTGTTTTAAACAAGTTTAACCAAATGCACGATGTAAAAAACATTTTTATAACTGATGGCAGCTGTATGACATCATCGGGTTGCCAAAATCCTTCTTTAACTTATATGGCATTAACTGCAAGGGCTTGTCATTATGCATTTAATCAACTTAAAAAAGGTAATCTCTAAATCAATGCTCATTCTAACTATTTCATAGTATATACCCCTTATGCACTTTAAACCACAATTTCTTTCACCCCTTAATAATAAACTTTCTCCTTACATTATATTATGTATAGGCTTGCTTTATTTGGTATATCTAATTTCAGGCATACAAACAGATGTCTTTTTTCAGGGCGATGGTGGAATGAAGTATATGGTGATTAAACAAATTGCAGAAGGACAAGGCTTTAAAATCTTACAATTAAATCAACCGGAATGGGTTCAGCAAGTGTGGCAACAAGGCTTTTTCCCTATTAAAATTCCTTTTCTTTATCCTTCTAATGAAGGGTATATTGTTTCCTTTTCACCCGGATTTCAAATTATAAGTGCCTTTTTTTATGAGACGTTTGGGTACTTAGGGCTTTATATAATACCTGTTACAAGTATAATTGTATTATGGGTATTTATTTTTTGGGTTTTACAAAAGCTACACACAAAAGTAGTTTTTCAATCAATCATCCTCCTTGCGCTAATTTTTGCATCGCCATTAACAGTATATGGCGTTACTTATTGGGAGCATATGCCCGCTGTATTATTATGTTTTATAGGGTTTGTCTTTTTGTTATTCAACTTCGGTAATTACCAGGCATTCATATTGGGTTTTTTATCCGGTTTATCAGCATGGTTAAGGCCGGAAGCAATGTTGTTAAACTTGTTTTTTGTATTAGCAGCAGTAATATTATCAATAAAGGCCAATAAAAAATCAGTATTTGTTTATGTAATTGGTATTGCAATAAGTATAACACTCTTTCTGTTATTCAATAAGTATGTATATCAGTCATATCTTGGTGTACATGGCTATCAGGTACTGGATCAAACCCTCATACAGCGTATAATACGTTGGGGTAAAAACCTCTTGATGATTAACTGGCTACAGGTAAAATTTTTTCCTGTAGTTCTATTTATACTGCCTGTTTTGCACTTATTAATCATTAAGAAAAAAACGCTATCATTACCCATAAAACTTTTTCTGTATTTAGTTATAGTCTTTTGTTTAGCGGCTCCATGGATGTTACCCAATACAGGTGGCGGGCAATGGGGGCCCAGATACTTTTTGCCACTTATTCCTATTATTTTAGTGCTGTTTACTTTAATTATAAATTATTGGAGAATAGAATTTTTTAGTAATACTTTCCTTTTCGCATTTATAACGGTTTTGCTTGGTTATAGCATTTTTTTTAATACTTATAAAGGAGGCGAAAAAAGTTTGCGGCAAGCGTATACAAGTCGCATTAAGCCTCCGTTAGAGTATGTGAGAAATAATCCCGATTCTGTTATTGTGGTTAATACCGAACATATACCTATGGAAATGGGTGCTATATTTAGCAGCAAATATTTTTTTCTGGTAGAAAATGCGCAAGACTGGCTAAAGTTAGAAACGCTTTTTCGTGATCATAATATTACAACTTATACAAGTGTAGCTGAAGGCGATATCCGGTCATTACGGTCACAGCAGCAGCATTTTAAGGAAATAAAAGCTTTTAAGAGCGGTTCTTATAATATTGTTCGCTTTAATAAAATTGATGCACAATAATGCAACTAATACTTTTTTATTAGCTTTATTTGCGATAATTTTTTTGTTATCGGCTGTAGTAACACTAATCATCGTCCCTTGTGTCACTCACTTCAGTTGTAACAATTCTAATCATCTCCTTACGGCGGTGCATTGAAACGATGTAAGGATGTAGTTTGATTGATAGTGTTGGTAATCAGTATAAAAAATCTATCAGGCCCTTAATCTTGTATTAGTTTAATTTAGCCTGGTAATAATAAAGTTATGTTACAAGCCCTTTTGATAGTTTTTGTTATTATTCAGGTTGTTTTAGTAGTTTATTTACTTGTTCCAACCCTATTGCTAATAAGTTATGGCTTATTAAGATTGTTTAAAATAAAAACGCCTTACCAAAGAAAGAAAAATATAACAGATAAAAATTTTGAATTCGGTATTATTATTACGGCCCATCAGGAAAAAGAATTTATTGCGCCTTTGGTAGATTCTTTACTCAAACAGACTTATCAAAATTTCTACCTTTATATTGTTGCTGATGATTGTGATACGTCTGATTTATTATATAGTCAACCAAATGTAAACGTTTTAAAGCCCCAGCCTGCACTCCACTCAAAAATTAAATCCATTCAGCATGCCATAAGCAATTTCACAAAAAAGCATGATGCTATTATTATTTTTGACTCCGATAATCTCGTACACCCATTATTTATGGATACGATGAATAAGCATTTTCAAAAAGGTTACAGGGTGGTACAGGCTAATTTTAAGCCCAAAAACTTAGATACAGACTATGCCAGGATGGATGCAATTGGAGATATGTTCAACTTTTTTGTTGAAAGGGAGAGTCGAATGTATTTAGGCCTTTCTTCCGCAATTTGGGGCTCAGGGGTTGCTGTCGATTATGATTTATATACCCGTGTTAGCTATAATAATTTCCTCGGCGGCTTCGATAAAAAATTACAGGCTTACCTGGTAAAAAGTGTAAAACAAATTGCATATAGTCCTGATGCTATTTTGTACGACGAAAAAATAAGTTCAGGTAAATCACTCGAAAACCAACGAACAAGATGGATTAGTTCATACTTTAAATATTTCAAAGATAATTTTGATATTTTTTTTACAGGGCTTAAACGTGGCAACTTTAACCTGATGTATTTTGGGTTCATAACGCTCAGGCCACCGCTATTTTTAGTCTTGTTATTATCTGTTCTATGTACGGGAGCTTCTTTTTTTATAAATATTACTTTTTTTTATGGCTGGCTCATTGTATGGGGTTTATTCTTTATAACATTTGTTAGTATTGTATTAGTAAAAGGTAAAGACCCTCGTTTTTTATTTACTATTCTTAAACTTCCTCTTTTTGTTGGCAGGCAGGTATTGGCATTAACGAAAATAAAAAAGGCCAAAAAAAGCTTTATAAAAACTACACATACACAACTTTTATATATTGATGATCTTTTAAATGATAAAAAAAGGATGTAAACAGTTGCGTAACAAATATATCTGACGTACTTTAGTTGCCGAATAGTGCACCTATTTTAGCCCATTTACTACAATACTAAACCTTATAAAATTCATTTATGGTAAGTTTTAATAAACTTTCTATTGTGATTCCTGCTTATAACGAAGCGAGAACTATACACCTTATTTTGGACCGTATATCTAATGTCACACTCATTAATAATATTGAAAAAGAGGTTGTTATCGTAGATGACTGTTCATCTGATAACACGGGAGACGCTATTGAAAATTATCAGCGTAATAATCCCGCATTAAATATCAAATACTTTAAACACGAGGTAAATAAAGGTAAAGGGGCCGCATTGCATACCGGTATAAAAAGTGCTACTGGCGATTACCTTATTATTCAGGATGCTGACTTGGAATATGATCCAGAAGAGTATAATCTTTTAATAAAACCAGTAGTAAGGGGTGATGCCGATGTAGTCTACGGTTCCCGTTTTATGGGTGGTAGCCCTCATCGTATATTATTCTTTTGGCATACTATCGGTAATAAATTTGTATTAACATTCCTTTCAAACATGTTTACCAACCTTAACCTTACTGATATGGAAACATGTTATAAACTTTTTAAAACCTCCGTTGTACAATCGCTTAACCTAAAGGAAAGAAGGTTTGGTTTCGAACCTGAAGTGACAGCCAAAATATCTAGGGTGCCTAAAATCAGAATTTATGAAGTCGGTATATCTTACTACGGTCGTACTTATGAGGAGGGGAAAAAAATTGGTTGGAAAGATGGCGTAAGAGCAATTTACTGTATTTTCAAATACAATATTTTTTCAAAAAAGTAATGTACTACAATGGCTAACAGTCTTCCATTTTCACCTGCTAATAAATATGCGCCATATATAAAGGCAATATTTATTTTATTAGTAATAGTTTATCTTGTAAATATACTTTCTCCATTACGTTTACATGTTGATACTTTAAGGTATTTTGGAATTAAAGATTGTTGGGAGTTAGGTTGCGATCCTAATTCTTTCGCCTCGCAAGATTACCTGCCATACGGTTATACTGCTTTATTATATGGGTTATCTAAAATTGGTTTATTATATTCCTGGAGTATTATACTCATCAACTGCATTTACTTATTTGTTTCTTTATACATAATTAAAAACATATTTGGCAGCAAGCTTAATGGCTATCTATTTGGAATAGCTGTATTATTAAGCTGGACCACTATAAAGTTTGTGGTTCATCCTCTGTCTGAAATGCAGTATGTGTTTGTATCTGTTGTCAGCCTCTACTTTTTTTATCGTTACACGGTTTCTAAAAAAATTCTTTTCTTACTTGGTGCTTTTTTATTTGGTGTATTAGCTTTTTTCACCCGAACCGTAGGCATTGCTCTATTTGCAGCATTATTCGCAGGAATTTTATGGGAGTACAGGAAACAGATAATTAACCTGATTCGTAAGCATAAGGTATTAGTATTAATTGGTGCAGGTTTGTTAGTATTAACTGTATTGTTTTCCAAACAGTTGGGTTTAAATCATTATACAGGCGTACTTAGTAAACAGTTTGAGGAAGGTGCCAGCGTGTTAACTGTTTTTAAATGGCATTTTCAGGAATGGGCAGAAATTGTTTTTAATATTTCTATGGCAAAGGTAAATGGTTTTATACCGGCTACTATTACGGGTTGGGTATTTACACTATTGGGTGTGCTTTGCTTTGGCACTATTTGTTATTTTTTCTTTTCAAAAAATAACAACATTCCGGTTATTATTAAAATATATATTCTTTTCTATTCAATTTTAATGTTTAACTGGCCTTTTTACGATCCTCGCTTTTGGGTGCCGGTATTACCTTTAATATTTGCTGGAGTTTTGGTTACTCCACTTAATTTTAATAACAATGCTGTTTTAAAATTTCTGAAGAATGGTTATGTGGTATTTTTTATTGTTTTAGGTTTGGCGGCAATCGGTTTTATGTCTTCAACTTCATTGAATAAAAAAGAAATGATAAAAAAGCAGGCAAATGGTGTTTATAGAAATGAATATGAAACTTCTTTTTATGGCAAGCCATTAAGCGATACAGCAAAGCAGGTTGATACTGTTATTGTAAGTGTTTTAAATAGACATAATTAATAGCCTCTTATTTATAACTTACTTTCTTTAAATCAATACCTCTTACTTTCTCCACTTTAAAAGGTTTACCATCTTTTGGCCTGATAATTACATTTTCAAAAGTCCAGTTTTCAGAAAAGTTAATAATGCCGGATTCGTTAACTGTTAAGTCAATATTTTTAAAATGAATATTACTTACGTATGATGTTGGCAGACCTGTGCTGCTAAAAGCCAATAAAGCACCTTTTGAGTGTATATTGGATATATGAATATTGCGAAAAGTAGGACGTCCCTGCTCTGGGGTAACTGTTGTTAATAATTTATTCCAATGTGCGGGTGCGTTTGTGCTGTCGTAACCTTCAGGTAATTTAGAGTAACTGTAAGTAGGGTTCCAGTTCATGTTAAACTTAATCGCATTTTTTACGCTATCCATTGTAATGTTTTGTATATGTATATCTTCAACCGTGCCACCACGGGTAACGGCCGATTTTACATGAAAAGCATTACCTGTACCAATGGCCACCAGATCCTTTGCCAGTACATGCCTTATGCCGCCACTGGTTTCACTGCCCAGTGTTACCAATCCGCCACCACGCCTGGCTAAACTGTTTCTTATTACCACATATTCTGTCGGGCGATTTACTCGTAAACCATCCGCATCACGTCCTGCCTTTAAACAAAAATTATCATCATTACAATCTATATCACAGTTCTGTATCAGTACCCAACTCGATGAATCAACGTCTATACCATCAGTGCTTGGACCGTGGCCATCTTCGTTATTACGAATAATAATTCCATCTACGGTTATTTTGGTGGAATATAAAAGCTGTACTGTCCAGAAGCCTGCATTTTTTATGGTAATATCTTTTATGGTAACATCAGTTGCATCTTGTGTTAATACGGTACGTACTCTTTTTGCATCATAGTCAACTACCCAACGCAAACCTTTTGGTTCATATTCTTTTCTACGCATGTTCCAGTATTTATCCCAGCAAAATTTACCCCGGGCATTAATAACACCCTTGCCGGTAATAGCCACATTTTTTACCCCAATCATATTAATTAATGCGGCAGGCCATTTCATTTCAATGCCGGCAATACGTGTGTCAATTTCAGGGTAATCGTCAAAACTTTGCGATCCCAATATCAACACACCTAAATCAATGCGTAAATGCACATTGGTTTTTAAAAAAATCGACCCTGTAACATACGTTCCCGGACGGAAAGCAACTATACCGCCACCATTTTTTGCAGCTGCATCTACAGCGGCTTGTATGGCTTTTGTATTGATGGTTACCGTGTCATTTACTGCACCGTAATCGTTAACGTAAAATAATTGTTGCGATTTAGGAAACTTTTTAGCGCCAACTTTTTTGGCCCATTTAGGTTCGGGCATTTGTGCAAATAGGGTAGTACTATTTATAGATAAGGATATAAATAAAAGGAATAGTAAAGAGGCATTCAATATACGCATGGCAAAATCAATCGTTTAGTAATTGTTTAAAGATAGTTCTTACAAAAGGCAGGCTATCCTGAAGCATCCTGCGTTTTTTTATATTATCGGCTGTAGTACTACTATCATCGTCTGTTGTAACCCGATAGGGTTGGGGTTTAATTTATTTCCAGTGGAAATGAATTAAAGACTCTCACTGCATCGTTCGGTAATTCTATTGAGCAGTGTGCAAGTTCATCCTCTTTTATTTAAAGTTTTTTTGCCAAGGAGTTCCCTCGCTTTGCTCGGGATTACGGTCGTTGAAGTTATAGGACTCTGTAGCCTTGGTTCCTGTCTCACGAACCAAAGTATGGACATAATAACCACGGAGTTAAAGGAGTTTTTTCACAGAGTTGTATGGAGTTTTCTCTGTGTTACTCCGTGAAAATCCTCTGTGCAAACTCGGTGGTTTATGTCAGCGAATCTGCTGCTGATTAGCGAACAGAACGATGAACGTCGCAACGTCAGCTCAATCAGGGCACTAAAGCTGGTAACTTAATCCTACTATAAACTTCTCTCTAACTTCCGGTCTTTCTGACTAACGGTCTTCCCGACTTCTCTCCTTAGTCTTTCCCTTGCGTTGCTACCGGCCAGTTATCTGTTCTAAATGGTGTAGCAGGCAGGCCAGCCGCATTATACAATTCAGCTTGTGGTACTTTGCTCCAGTTAAACCTTACAGCAACTGGCGTATTAATTTCATTGCTCCAAACGGTAACCGTATTGCCTTTTATAATAGCTTGCGCAGGTACAAATTTTTTATCGCTACCGGCAATTAGAAACTCCTGCAATGGTTGATTATTCAATGCATTTAATCCTTTAGCGTTTGTAAAAGTTATAATTATTTTATTGCCTTTTACTTGCATTTTTTTGTAAACAGGTCCGGATGTTTCGATAGTTTTTTTACCGTACTGATTCTTCAACGCCCAAAGCGATAAACGTTTTCCTATTACTTCTTTATTACGTGGATGAATATCCAGCGAGTCACCATAATCGGTACTCACCACCATGCCGGTGTTATTGGTTGTTTGCCAAGTGTATAATTGTGCTTCTCTAATTTCTGGTGGCTGACTACGATGTGGCGCAATTTGCACAAAATAAAAAGGCAGTTTGTTATTATGCCAATCTTGTCGCCAGCCATTAATCATCGCTGGAAACAAGCGCCTGTATTGCCATGCACGATCAGCGTTTGATTCGCCCTGATACCAGATAACGCCTTTTAATGTGTAAGGAATTAACGGAGCAATCATACCATTGTATAACTTGCCAGGCGATTTATTATGGTTAGTGCCAACAGGTTCTTTGGGCGCTCCTTTTTTAGTACTACTCGTATCGGCTTTCCATTTTTCATAACTGGTTTTATATTTTGCGTAAGCTGCCGGATATTTTTCTATATCCTGCTGGTAACGTTCCAGTATTTTTTGAAAGCCGGTATCTTTTGCTAAAATATCTTTTCTTGTCCACGACTCGGCTGGTGTGCCACCCCAGGTGCTGTTAATAATACCAATAGCATAACCGGTTGATGCTTGTATTTCTTTGGCAAAAAAATAAGCTACGGCTGAAAAGTCTTTTATTGTTTCAGGTGTACAAGCCATCCATTCACCTTTAAAGTCATCTTGGGGTACATCACTCACACGGTTAGGAACATCTATCATGCGAATGTTTGGATAATTAGCTATAGGCATTTCTGTTGCAGCGTTATGTGCACCGGTACGCCAACCTTCTCCCTTGCCCATTGGAAATTCCATATTTGATTGACCCGAAGCCAGCCATACTTCACCAATCATAATATTTTCTACAGTTATTGACTGGCTGTTACTTTTAAAATGAATAGTGTAGGGGCCACCGGCTTTAGGGGTTGCTATATGAATCATCCATTTTCCATTTGCATCGGCAGTAATTGTTTTAGGATAGTCTTTCCAAACGGGTTGTATTTCTACCTTAGCACCTGGTGCAGCCCATCCCCATAATGCCACGGATTGGTTTTGTTGTAACACCATATTATTGCTAATAAGTGCAGGTAACTTTAATTGCGCAGTAACCATAATGGTTACTAACAAACTGCATAAAGAAAATAGAAACTTTAACATGTGAACTTTTTAAAAGAAGGGATAAGAATTTATAGCAATTGTAAAATTCATCATTCCCGTTTTATTTCATCAATGCTGTAATCGTTACTGGCCCTTCTAATCCCGATGGCATCACTTTCCAGTCAGCCGCATCAAAGGTTTTATAGTGGATGTTTACAAAATTTATTTCATGGTAGTTACGCCATGGCATATTATTTTTATCCATATATCTTATACGATTAGCCATCAGGTTAGCAACTTCAATTCGAATGGTGTTTGAGCCCTTTTTTAAATACTTGCCAATATATGTCTGGTAGGGTACACTCCATAAAATACCTGCATCTTTGCCATTAATAAATACCCTTGCCGATTCGTTTACCTGTCCCAATTGCAATAAATATTCATCAGCTTTTTTATCAGTTAATGTGAAAACAGCAGTGTACACCCCTGTGCCTGAAAAATTATTAGCTGTAGTGTCCTGTAAGCTGGTCCAATTGTTCAAGGTTGTTAATGTACGTTTTGCAGGTAAACCAGGACCGCCTTCTTTAAAGCTAAGTTGCCAGTTATTGTTTAATACTATTGGCTCATCAGCGGGTTGGTAAAAGTTCCATTGTTTATTGCCTGCAGCCTTGTTGCTAAATTTTACAATAATACTTTCTCCTGCCTGCAATTGTATATGAACCGTCGGTTTGTTGTTTAATTGTTGTATAGCTGTATTGCCATAAACACCTGTCAATGGATTAAGTAACTGTGCATGAGTGGCTGTTGTATTAAATGCAAACACACTGTCAACGGATTTACTGCTGTGGTTAACAATATAGTAGTAAGTACTGCCGGCATCCTTGCGTTTAATGTATTGTAAAGATGCCTGTGCTATATCTTCGCCCGAAATATTTATATATCGCAAACCTTTATTCAGTGTATTGGCAATAATAATTTTACCTTTTCCCTTGCTTATTACATTTAAACCCTTGCTTACTACGGCAACCGTTAAACCTTCTTTTATTTCGTTTAATGTCTTGCGTCTTTCATCCAGTTCATACAAGCCCGGTACATCGGCGGGTAATTGTTGCATAATAATCGTAGCGCCACTATCTGCTAATTGCAATAAGCTTTTAAATGTTGCTAAGGGCATTAATTTACTTTCCGATACAATGATTGTTTTATAAGCATTCCCTTTACGGTCAACCATTATTTTGTTATCGGTAATCTTAGCTTCCTCGATCATTCTATCCGATACAAAATCGTAGGTATAGCCGTTTTTTTGTAGCCAAACAGCGTCTTCATAAAAATCGGTAGGGTATAACCATTTGTTTAAGTTATGCGCTCTAAACGGCATATCCAAACCTTTGGCATCGTCCCATAAGTCATATACCGGCCAGTAAAGTAAAATGTCATTATCAGGCTTGCCGGCTTGTAAAACAGATTGACAGCGGGTTATATAATCGTTTAATCCTTTTAAATGCGGCCATAAACTATTTTCAGGTACCACATTTAACGAGGCATAAAATAACCAACCCGGCCAGCTTGCAGCTGTAGGGGAATAGGTCGTTCCATGATAAAACATATGGTTTACACCAGCTAGAAAAAGTTGTTCAATTTCGGGTTTACAATGTGCCCAATTACTTTTAAAATGTTCTGCTAACCAGGTAAAGGTTTCACTAGATACAAGGTTGTTACCTTTTATATGTGCTGCCGATGAGGCATATTTGAACATATAAAAATCAGGGTCAGCGTGTTTGGTATCAGCTGTATCAATTTTTAATCCGGGTATATTAAAACTACTGGAACCAAATGTTTCTGTTTCCGGTATATCAACGGCGGCATACATGTCCAGCAAATTACCTGGGGAGCCATGTGCCTGGTTCAACGATAATGATTTGTTTTTATGTGCCCAGTTGGTAAATGGCTCCGAAAAATTATCCAGCATTAAATCGGCAATTGTTTCGCGGTAGTCTGATTTTATACGGGCCGTTATTTCGCTGCTGTCAGTACCGGTTAAATATTTTATATAAGGCTTTAAACTGTAGCCGCGTCTTTTTTCAAATTCTTTAAATAAATCCGGTGTCCAGTTGGCTCCAAAAACTTCGTAGCTGTCGTTATAAAAAGCATGCACTTTAGCCGTGCTGTTACCGAGTGCTTCATCAAACTTTTGTAAATAATGATTAATGGCATTTGCCGAAAAATGATCCAGGGTATAACCCGTACCACCCGGTGCAGCACGTTTAACCTGTTGTCTTGTTTTGCCATTAAAAGCGGCATATAGTTTCCATTCACCCGCGGCAGGTTTCCATTTCAAGGTGCCATCCTGTTGCAGGTACCCCGTTACATCCAGCGTTTCATTATTAGGCCCATAAGCTGTAATAACACTTACTCCAACACCTTCCAGGTTTTTTTGTTTGCTGTCTTCTATCTCAATTTTTGTAGTAAAAATTTGGCCTGCATTAATCGTATATTGTTGTATCACTAGTTTGGTAGCAGCATCGGTTAGTTTCACCTGCGGACCACCAATGGGCCAGCCACTTCCCACCGATACATTCACCCCCATATTTAATTTACCCGCTTTTTCAATAGTGCTGTTTAACATGCCCACCCATTGCGGCGATAAATAATCGATGTACTGTTTTTCATAACCTTTGGCACCATAAATAGGTACCACTTCCACGCCACCTAAACCACTTTTATTATAAGTGGTTAACATGCTGCTGATATCTTTTTCGTTTACAGCACTGCCCATCCACCACCAGCGTGTCCATGGTTTAGCGGTTTTGTTTACTACCGGCCACGGACTTTGTGCGGTTAATTGTCCGCATAAAATTAACAACCCTACACTTGTTATAATTTTCTTCACTCGCACCGTTTATTCTTTTTATGTTATCAACTGCATTGCTACTATGACCGTCCCTTGCGTCGCACTCTTCAACTGTAACAATTCTATTGGGCAATCTGTGAGCTTCCTGCTAATAGCGGAAAACCTCATTGCCAAATTAACTAATTATCAAATTGTTTTATCGTTTCATTTTATAAATCTCGCTACCGGCAAGTAACACACAACCCAAGCCATAATCTTCAAAATCGGGCTTGCTGGTATTGGTAACAGGTTGACCATCTTTTGGCTCCTTACCCGTGCCTTGTACATAACCTAAAAATCCATTGTCATGAACAGCATCCGTTACAATGGCATTCCATGTTTTGGTAATTAATGGTAAATAAGTATTACGGTCTAATATACCTTTGTTAATACCGTAAGCGTAACCATAAATAAACAAAGCCGAGCCTGTAATTTCTTTACCACCATAATGATTTGGGTCGTGCAAGCTAACATTCCATAAACCATCTGGGCGTTGCACTTTAGCTGTTGCTTCACATAGGTCAATAAAGTCTTGTAAATACTCCTGATAATGCGGATCTGATTTTGGTAAGGCATCTAGTGTGCGTACCAGTGCTGCTACAATCCATCCGTTACCACGGCTCCAGTAACAATCTTCACCGTTTGGTTCTTTGTAGGGAGGATCAAAATCTTTATCACGCCACCATAACTTATCTGCAGGGTTATATAAACCGTTAGTGCCGTGTTTGTATTTAGTGTAAGTATACATATCATACATGCGGTTGTGATAAGCAGTGTCTTTAAACTCATTACCTAAATAAACAAATACCGGCATGGCCATTTGCAAGGCGTCAATCCATGACCAATCATCTATTCGGTTGCTAGCCATCATTAAATCAATGCTGGCTTTAATGCTATCTAACATGTAAGGTGTTTTACGTTTGTGTAAAACATATAAATCGTAATAGGTTTGGCCTGCACAATGGTTATCGGCATTGCGGGTTTTAATACCACCGTTCATGCTCCATTTATGTTTTTGCCCCCATTGCATGGCATAGTCAACATAAGTTTTTTTATTTTTCTTGCTGGTTTCTACGGTATGTAAAGCCATTAGTCCTTCATAATAAACACCTCTTGTCCAAATGCTGGAAGGACGTTCTTTATTGGTAATAATGGTTTTACCGGCATCAGGCCATTTATCCATGAAATACTGGTTGGTTAACCGCATGGTTTTTAATAACTTTTTTTTCGATGGCAATTGTTGTGCCTGCGCTGATAGCATACTTACTAAAACGGCAGCAATAAAAAACAGTTTCACTTTCATCGTTATATTCTTTTAATATGAGACATGCGTCGGTTAGTTTGCATTAGGGATTGCAGTGGAAAGCCCGACCCGCAGGGGACGCCCAATTATTTTTTCAAATATTTTTTTAAGTTATCTTTTTTAATTGTTTTAATACCTTCTACTACTTGCACAGCATTTAATGCAGAGCCAGCTTTATCAGGATGGGTTTTGTCTTGCGGAAAGAATTTATCTATTTCCGGTTGGCCCATTTTTTCATAAGCAGCACTGATTAATTCGAATAAGGGAATATAGTAAGCGCCTTCTTCTTTAGCAACTTGTTGTGCCCAGTTAATGTAATCGTTTGGGACAATTTTATTATCCTTCCAGTTATTACGAGGTACAGGTGAGCAGATGATGGGTATAGCACCTTTAGCTTTTGTTTCCCGTACATACCTGCGCATGTATGCGCCATAGCTATAAACGGTTTCGTTTATTTTACGAATAGGGTTGTAAGTAGCTACACTATCGTTGCCAATACCTTTTAAAGTGCCACGGGCACGGGATGTATCATCTAAAGGGCTGGCATCGTTGTGGCCGAATTGCATGATGACATAATCGCCTTTTTTTAGGGAGACTAATATATTGTCCCAACGACCATCTGTAATAAAAGTGCGGCTGCTGCGGCCACCAATAGCATGGTTTTCAATTTTGATTTTAGTTGTGTCAAAATGCGGGGCTATTAAACTGCCCCAACCCCAGATAATATCTTTGTCAGTTTCTTTACCGCTTTTAACGGTGGAGTCGCCAATGATATACAAAACAGGTTTTTGTTGTTTAAATGCAAAGGCAATACTCGTAACAGCAATAAATACTAAAAGGGGAAGAAGAATTTTATGTTTCATTACTTAACAGGATGAATGATTTTAATGTTTGGTTGTTTAGGCAAAGGTGCGGCTTCGTCTAAATAATAATCAACATGCGGCGGTTGATTATACGCTACATTTTGCCATGCTATGCTTAACCTATATTGCGGATTATGCATAAAAGTATAAATGCGGTGTTTGGTTGGTATGCTGGTGGTAAAAATGCGCAACTCTTTATTATCTGTTGTACGATAGATAACTTCTTCACGCCAGTCACCAAATAAATCGGCTACCAACGCCGGTGTTGATTTAGTACCGTTGTTATGGGCACAATCGTATTTACGGGTATTGAGTAAAGGAACAATTCGTTCTTTGTTATAATCCCACTTACTTATTTGTGTGCTGTTTAAAATTTCGCTTAGTAAATCGCCATCCCAATAAATACCCATATTACATGGTGGGGTATTGTTGGCAATTTTTTCGCCCTTTGCATTAAACAATCCATGAATACCTGCACCTGCTACCCAACATTCTGAACCGGGATAACGCGGATCAATATTAATAGCCAGGCCACGACCGGGACCTTCACCATCATCACCGGCTTTGATTGATGCGAGCTTCCAGATTACTGCTCCGGTACGGGCATCACGAAAACTGGCACCGGCATCATCAAAACGCTCCTGAATATCAAATACCTCTAAACCCGGACGTTGAGGATCATGATCAGTAACGTGCAATGCATCGCCGTGACCTAGGCCGGTAGAGTATAAGCCTTTGCCGTTATCATCAATGGTCATAGCGCCATATACAATTTCATCTTTACCGTCACCATCAACATCGGCAATGGTTAAGCTGTGGTTACCTTGACCACCATAGGCTTTGTTACCGGGTGTGCCGTCTTCACTATCAAAAAACCAAATAGGTTGCAATTGTTTGTTTACAAAATCCCATGCAGCCATGGTAGTGCGGGTGTAATAACCACGAGCCATAATGAGCGAAGGTGTAATGCCATTTAAATAAGCTACACCACCTAAAAATCTATCCATACGATTACCCCGGCCATCACCCCATACATCTTTTAATTGTTGCACGGTCGGGTTAATGGTATCCGGATGTCGGGGTGGATTATAATTAACAGTAGAAAGTGCTTCGCCGGTTAATCCGTCAAACATGGTTAAAAATTCAGGGCCGGCTAGTATATAACCATCACTGTTGCGCCAGTCTTTGGTGCTGTCGCCAATTACCTGGCCTTTGCCATCTATGCTACCATCAGCGGTTTTCATGGCTAGTTCTGCTTTGCCATCACCATCAAAATCGTATACGATGAATTGTGTGTAATGTGCTCCTTCCCGAATGTTTTTACCCAGGTTGATTGTCCATAATAAAGTGCCATCCATTTTATAACATTGAAAAACGGGTGGGGTGGTAAAACCTGCATGGCTATTATCTTTACCAATGCCTACCTGGTGTAAGATAATTTCATACACTCCATCACCATCTACATCGCCTACGGATACATCGTTAGGAGTATAACCTTCAGGTGTTTGTAATGGGATGGATAGGTATATTGGTGCATTGGCTTTAAGGGTGTAAGTGCCGCTTTCTGTTTCTTTATTTTGTATAACAGATTTTACCGTGTAGGTATTGTTTGTGTTAATGTCGGCTTCGGTATCCGTATAATTAGTAACGGTACTTAAAGGTTGGCTGTTTAATAAAACTGTTTGGTTATTACTGGTGCGATATAGATTGAAAGTTATGTTTTCAGGATCGTTACCTAACAAACGCCAGCTGATGAAAACCTGACCTTTATCGTTTGGAATGGCTACCACACCACGATCGAGGTATTCCATATTGCGTTGTGCCATTGTTGTGATTGGTAACAATGGCAATACAATAAGTGATATATAAAAAAACAGTTTTTTCAAAAGTCCTTTTTTAATAATGTAATTAACCTATTGTTTTGTACTGTGCATAATGCTGAATAGAATTACTACAGTACAAGAGTGCGACGCAAGGGACGATGCTAGTAGTAATGCAGATGACTAAAAAAGAATTCAGACTTGAGACTTGAGAATCGAGACAAACATCTCAAATCTGATATCTCAAATCTGACATCTCAAATCTCAATACTATTAAGGCATCTTCACCAATCCTTCCCATTTAACTTTCCAGCCATCAGTTTTTGGAATACCCGGATTGTTTTCTTTAACACCATCAAAGCCTGCGGTCATCATTGCAACGGCACTTAAAATGCCACCGTTACCCGGCATGTAAATAGTTAAACGACCTTCCTGATAATTATGTCCGTTAGGTAAATAAGTATTGGTTTGTATGGGCATTAACAAGGCATCAATGGCACGTTTGCCATCGCCTAAACGAGCGGCTGTCATGGCTGTCATTGGGAAATCCCAACCCCAGGTTTCGTGCCAGCTCCAGTTATCCCAAATCCAGTTGAAAGTATTTTGCATGCGGGTGGTATCCATCGTGCCGGTTTGCGGCATCATACCAAATGCACCTAATACCGACATGTGATCGGTTTTATAAACCGGATTTGTGTAAGAGTCTGTACCACTTTCGGTAAACAAATATTTATCGCCTTGTGTTGGTAAGGGTGCCAGTTTTGCTAACACATCATCCCACTTTTTATTACGCTCTAATTTTAAACGTTCACGCCACTGTTGTGCTGTTTGTAGTGCCCAACGCCAATACACTAACTCGTAAGTAGGGTTAAAAGTTTCAACAGCTTTAAAACGTTCTTGTGCAGGAATAACGCCTTTGCCTAAATTGTATTTGCCAGTGGTTGAATCAAAATGCGGATACGAAGCCATGAAATCGGCAGTTGCAAATACATAGTCTTTGTATTTGTTTAAAGTGGCTTCATCGTTTTTAGCACGATAGATTAACTCAGAAAAATAAATGAAATGCGGTTGTTGCCATATTAAAAATGCACCAACAGAAGATGGGCCTTCTTCGCCGGTATTGTCAGTCATTTTTTGCCAGCGTACACCATCATACTTTTGGCGCTCAGCTATTTTTTTTGCATTGGCATATACAGAAGGTTGTAAGTACCAGTTTAATGATTTTTCTAACAACTCCGGACGACCCCATAAGGCAAAATGTACACCATGCCACCAATGCATTTCTAAATGCGGACGACCATACCAACTATTATACGTTAAGCCAGTTTCTTGTGGTGGGTAATTACCGGAACATTGTACTTTAGTTAAGTATTGCGATAAAACAATACGACGTTCCAGTTCTTTAGCTTTTGCATCGGTGCTTTCGCTAAAGTCGATAGCACCACCACTTTGCCAGAATTTTTTCCAGTTGCTCGTACTGTTTTGTGCCGTAGCTGTAAATGCAGGTACAGTATTGGTATTTGCTTTTGATGTAAAACGTGCAGATAATTCAAAACTGGTGCCAGCCTCTGGGCTAATAATAAAATAATGTGCAGCTTTATTGGTTAAAGCGGCATTCTTATTCCATTGTAGTTGTACAAAATAAGTAGTAGTATCTAAACTATGTTGAATGGTTGCAGCAGTTTTACTATTGTCCTTAATAGTTGTGCTGTGTTTTTCGTTGTTGTTAAAGTTGTTGCTAAAATCGCCCCAGGCGCCAGTTGGGTAGGGGAAACGAATATTTAGTTTTAATCTTTTTTGCTCAATTAAAGCCGAGTTTACTTTTACGGCAATTACATCTTCATCTTGATGGCCATAAGTAATCACTTCAACTTTTTCGCCTTCGATTGTAAACAGGGAATGTAGCTCACCATTATATAAATTTAATTCCTGCTGAATATCTTTTACATCGGTAATGGTAATCAGGCTGCCATCTTTTTTAGTTATTTCAAAACCAAGATTACCTAAGAACAAACGGTGTGGATTCATACGGAAATAATCCACCGCTTTTTTGCTTCTTTCCGGTTCTTTAACCTGTACGGAATAAGATACCGGACGACCATTTAAATCAAAATCTTTTAATGTTTCTTCAAACTTATAATTTTCGGTATTAGGGAAAGCGTGCCAGCCCCATTCGCTTTGTGTACCTAATGGTACGCCTTTGGCATAAAATTCAGGAAAGGTTTGTAAGCCGGTAATATCGGCAGTAAAAGCAAAAGAGCCATTGCCCAGGGTTAATGATGCCAGCGTATCAACAGCATTTAGTTTTACGGTATGTCTTTCAACCAATACTTTACGGTTAATCTTTTTTTCTTCGCTGCAACTAAACAAAAAAATACTGGTTGCAAATAATAAACATAGAGCCTTGACGCTGTTACGCTTCATCATGGTAAACGATTTAGTAATGACAATTTAGACGCTGTTATAACCTAAAAACTATTGGTTACAGCCTTTTTAAAAACCTTTTTGCAGATGAAAGGACAAATGATGGTGCCGGAAAAAGATGGTGAAAACTAGCGGGAAATAAATTTTATCTTCTGGCAACGTTAGTACTATCAAGCATGGCAAGCCGGTTTAGCATGGCTACAATTTTAGTAGATTCACGCAAATAGCAATTTTACCCACGATAATCTGTTTAGCTATCCTGAACTGTCGGGTTTTTAAGTGGCTTTGCCTTTATAAAACAGTTTGTTTTATAAGCTTTTACTTAATTCTTTCTTTAATTAAGGCATGAAAATATTCTTCAAGGTAAGAGTAACCTGTTTTAGGATTAATAGTAGTGCTTTTATGTTTAAGCTTTTGTTTTTTGCGCCACTCGTCGGGTATACCGTCAGCGTCACTGTCTTTTGAACCATAGGTTATGGTTATATACGGCTGGCCGCCGGCTTCCATTTCTGTTTTAAAAATGGCACCTTGTGTACCTATTGATTTTACATAACTCAATAGTCGGTTATCTACTCCATCGTATTGTAAAGAAGCGCCTACCTCTTTAATAATTTGATTAAAAGCAGTAGCAGCATCAGTTGTATTAACAGCGACAGGTGCGTTATTTTGCTTAGCCCTTACAAAACTTGGTCCTTCTTTTTTTACAAAATCAGTATCCACTACGGCACGGCCATTTAATTGGCCATCTGCATTCATATCAACCATGTTACCGGTGTGATATACATGATCGGTTGCCGAAAACATAGAAAAGAAGCTCTGATTTGAATTAGGCCCGGCAATAAAATAATTGTTGATAATATCCTGATAATGATTGGCAGCCGAATGACCGCCTACAAAACCGCCACCTGTTCCCCAGTTGTATACAACATTGTTGATATACTCAATAGCAGCTTTGGCTTTGGGATTACGACTGGTATTATCTATCCACAAGCAGTGATGAATAGTGATGTTGGTTGGTCTTTCCAACAAGGCTCCAAAACGTTGCGGGTCGATGGATTCGCCAATGATACAGTATTGCAGGGTTATGTTTTTACTGTTTTTTATATGCAGGTTATCCCAGCGTCCCCATTGAATGGAGCAGTGGTCAAAAATAATATCCTCAGCATCATCGGCGGTAACGGTACATTTACCACGGGGCATATTAATACTACCTCTGAAACGTATGTAACGAACGATAATGTTTTTACTATTACTGAAGGAAACCCCAACGCCATAAATAATAATGCCTACACCGGGTGCGGTTTCACCAGCAATGGTAATATTGGATGCTACCTGTATACGTTCGGTATGTTTTATCACCCCACTTATCTGAAAAACAACAGCCCGGTTGGGTTTACTTACAGCATCACGAAAACTCCCCTGCCCACTATCTGCTAAATGCGTAACGGTATAAACTTCGCCACCACGGCCACCGCTTGCTAATGCGCCAAAGCCTTCAGCACCGGGAAAAGCAGGAAGTTGACAATAAGCGGTAATAGCAATAAAAAGCAGGAAACTTACACTAATGAATTTAATATAACGCATGACAAACAAGTACTGTTTTAAGTACAGGCAAGTTAGGCATTAGGTGCTTTGTGCTGTCCTGCGCTATCTGTAAGGTAAACAATACCAATTGTCAGTCTGAGCCTGACGATGACGTTTTTTATATTTATTTTTCCGCCATACTTTTTAAATCTTCCAATGATTGCGGAAATTTTTCCTTCATCATATCATAATGCGAAGGCTCTGTATCTACCTTTACAATTAACACTGAACCGCCTTTGCCGTTTGGGTAAACTGTATAAGCTTCTATACAACCGGTCCATTTTTTTGTTGCTTCATCAAGCGGTTGCTCTTTAAAATCGGCTATGTTGCCAATATGTTTAAAGGCAACAAAAGTATTGGGTATATAACTGTCTACATCACTGTACATACCAAAACCCTCCGGCGATAGAAAATGAATACGGCCACTTAATTCAAGATTTCCGCTGTAACTACTGCCGGCACTGAATGATTTTGTCCATTCCTTATAGCCCTCTTTATCCCACATAATATCCCATATCTTTTCCGGTGTACTGTTAATGTTTATAGTAAAACGCAAGGTCTTTAAACCTTCGGGGCGCTCAATAAAATGTTTTAATTCCAACTCAAAACCTTTCCAGCCTTGTTCAAAACTTTCTTTTGCAAAAGCTTTACCGGCATCTGCAATATTTTCAATTTGTGAGTGGGTAAGTATAAGTAAAGTACCACTATCTTTGGGTTGTAACTCCCAACTTACTATTGTTTCGCCTTTAGAGAAATTCGGATAACTCCAGGTATGTGCAAACTTTTGTTGTGGTATAAATTCCAGTATGGTACAGCTATGTAAGTAGCTAGTACCGCCCGGTTCGTAAAAGTAAAAACGATTACCTTTTTCAGGTTTATAATCTTTCACATCAAAATACCATTCCTTCATTTGTTCCTGTACAGTTAAAGCATCCCATACTTTACTTACCGGTACAGTAAACTGCATTTTAAATACAAGCGGTGTGCTATCCATAACAATCGTTTTTTGTTTTGTCTAAAGTTAATACAATAATAGGGATAAAGAAAAAGCCCTGCAATATGCAGGGCCCTTCTTATTTTCTCATGTGCGAAAATCAGATAACTAACAAAGCATCGCCATAGCTAAAGAAACGATACTTGTCTTTAATTGCTTTTTTATAAGCCTCCATGGCCAACTCATAACCCGCAAAAGCACAAGTCATGATTAATAAACTTGTTTTAGGCAGGTGAAAGTTGGTAACCAATGAATCGGCAATATTAAACTCGTAAGGCGGATGTATAAACATATTAGTCCAGCCTTCGTTTGGTTTTAATAATTTTTGTGCGGTAAACGATGACTCCATCCCACGCATGGTAGTAGTGCCAATAGAGCAAATACGGTGACCGTATTCTTTTGCTTTATTTACAATTTTACATGCATTCTCATCTATACGGAAATATTCAGCATCCATTTTATGTTTGCTCAGGTCTTCCACTTCAATAGGGCGGAAAGTACCTAAACCGGTATGCAAAGTAATTTCAGCAAAGCGAATACCTTTAATTTCTAAACGTTTAATTAATTCACGGCTAAAGTGTAAACCCGCAGTAGGGGCTGCAACAGCACCTTCGTGTTTAGCATAAACGGTTTGATAACGCTCTTTATCTTCTTCGTCCGGTTTGCGTTTAATATATTTTGGTAAAGGCGTTTCGCCTAATTTTTCCAATTGTGCACGAAATTCTTCTTCACTACCTTCCCATAAAAAACGAATGGTACGGCCACGGCTGGTAGTGTTATCAATAACCTCTGCTACTAAATCTTCCTGCTCGCCAAAATATAATTTATTACCTACACGAATTTTACGGGCAGGGTCAACAATTACATCCCACAAACGGTTAGGACGATTTAATTCACGCAATAAAAAAACTTCAATTTTAGCACCGGTTTTTTCTTTACGGCCATACATACGTGCCGGAAATACTTTGGTGTTGTTTACTACAAAAACATCTTTATCATCAAAATAATCCTGAATGTCGCGGAAGTATTTGTTTTCAATTTGTCCGGTATGACGGTGTACCACCATCATACGAGCATCTTCACGTCTTTTTGTAGGAGTTTGGGCAATAAGGTTTAAGGGTAGGTCAAAACGAAATTGTGAAAGCTTCATGCGGTAATTATAATTTTTATTCTAAATAGCTTGCTGAAAAGTTACCGGATGCATATTGGGGAGATAATCTTTACCACATAATTATTACGGAGCAGAGACTCTGTACTAATCATGCAGGAGAGAGGCAATCCCCGGTCTTACGGCACCGGGCTTGTCAATTTTCGTTAACTTTTGTAGCTAACGAAAGTGTGCAAAGGTACAAAACTTTGTAAAATATACGTAATTTTTAAAACGGACTAAATTTTTTGGGTAAAATACTGATTGTTAGCTTTTTAATAGCGCTTGTATTTTTTTGTTCACCAGCTGCAATTCCCTGATTGGACGGATGTTGCGACGCTCCGTTCATCGTTCGGTTCGCTTATCATCAGCAGATTCGCAGCTATTAACCACCGAGTTTGCAAAGAGGTTTCTCACCCGGTAACACGGCGAAAACTTCGTGTAACTCTGTGAAAACTCCTTTCCTCAGTCGTTATTACATGGTGTCTCACTTGGTTTGTGAGACACCATGCTGGCGTCTCGTTATTGCCATAATATTTGGTAGCTATCAATATTAAGACACCAACATGGCGTTTCTACAAAAGACGTTTAATGACATAGCAATGTAAACTGTTGAATAATGTTATGCAGCACAAGCGTGCGACGCAAGGGACGATGATTAGAATTACTACAGCCGGCAACATAAAAACTTACACATTTTTTTTAGTTTTTACTAAGCCTGTAAAACTTGAAAAATGAATGATTTTTATTTAGGGCATAATCATTGTTAAATATGTAAAATTGTAAATAAGACATCTTATTTTTATATTGTCCACCAAACTTATATTTTGTATGATTTTGAAGCGCATTACCGTACTTGCATTAACCATATTGTTTACAACCGGATTGTTTGCACAAACGAATACCCCTAAAAAATACCCCAGTTTATTATGGGAAATTACAGGTAAGGGACTTAAAAAACCTTCACATTTGTTTGGCACCATGCATGTAAGCAGTAAAATTGCTTTTAACCTTGCCGACTCGTTTTACCTGGGCATAAAAAATGCCGATGTAGTGGCATTAGAAACCAATCCCGAATCGTGGCAGGATGATATGGATAAATATGAGCAGGGCGAAATGAGTTATGACTATATGCGTCGTATGGGCTATAATACATCTTTCAGCGATTACTTTAATATTAATACTTTAAAGTTTGACAGCTACGAAAAAATGATTCCCTGGGCTTTGGCCTCCAGCCCTTCTGTAATTAATAATTTATTGTACCGTAGTTATGGTGGCGATGCCAGCGATTTTGAAGAAGATACTTACCTGGACATGTACATTTATCAGTGTGGTAAAAGATGGGGTAAACGTGTTGCAGGCGTAGAACATTATGGCGAAAGCATGAAGTTGATGATGGAAGCTTATGAAGACATGGCCAAAGAGAAAAATAAAAAACAACGCAGTTACGAGTACGACATTAATATGTCGCCTATGAAGTTGCAGGAGGCTTATCGTAGCGGTGATCTGGATTTGCTTGATTCCATTAATAAATTCAATAGTCAGTCGGAAGCCTTTGACGAAAAATTTTTATACAAAAGAAATGAAATACAAGCTGCCAATATTGACTCTATTATTAAAACCGGTGCAACCTTATTTGTTGGTGTTGGTGCAGCACATTTACCCGGCGATCGTGGTGTAATTGAAATGTTACGTGAAATGGGGTACACCCTGCGACCAATTAAAATGGGCGTAAGAAACAGTGAACATAAAAATGCAGTTGAAAAAATAAGAGTGCCGGTGAGTTTTGCCAAACAAAGTGCGGAAGATGGCATGTACTCGGTAGAAATGCCGGGTAAATTATTTGAGTCGCCATCTTTGTCGGGAGTGTTTGATCAGCGTCAATATGCCGATATGGCCAATGGTAGTTACTACATGGTAACCCGTTTGCAAACCAATAGCTGGATGTGGGGCCATACATTACAGGATGTACAGAAAAAAGTAGACAGTATGTTATATGAAAACATACCGGGACGCATAACACAAAAGAAAACCCTGATAAAAAATGGTTACCAGGTGTTGGATATTGTAAACAAAACAAGACGTGGCGATGTACAACGTTATAATATTGTAATAACCCCTACCGAACTGATTGTATTTAAAATTAGCGGCAATAATGATTATGTAGAGAAAGGTGAGGAAGCAAATAGGTTTTTTAACAGTATTCAATTAAAACCTGCCGGTAAAACCTGGGTAAATTATACGCCTACCTTTGGCGGTTTTACCGTTAAAATGCCACATACGCCATATACTAAAAAAACAGATAACTGGTTGTTTAATGCCATTGATTCTGTAAGCGGCACAGGTTATAGTGTAATACGATCGGATGTTTATAATGCAGGTTTTTTAGGGGAGGATAAATTTGACTTATCGTTAATGGATGAAAGTTTTGCTACTTCGCCATTTATTGATACCGCTATTACTGCTACCAATTATATTAAGACAGGCAACTATCCTGCAATGGAAAGAACCTACAAAGGAAAACAAGGCAATGTATATAAAATGCGTTATGTAATTCAAGGCCCGCATTATTATACTTTAATGACAACAGGTAAAAAAGAAACCCCGCAAATGCAGGAGTTTTTACAATCATTTGCTATTACGCCGTTTGTATATAACGACGCAAGCAACAGGGTAGATACTTCTTTGTATTTCACGGTTAAATCGCCGGTTTTTCCTGAATCGAAAAAGGAAAAATTACCCATGCCTAAATACCGGTATGGCAAGGATGATGAAGAAACGGAGGACGATTTACTGGAAAGTGGCGTATACCGCAATAGCCTGATAGAAAACGATTCGACAGGTGAAAGAATAACCGTTAGTTTTTATAAAAGTCCACGATACTATTATACAGCAGATAGTGCAGATATTGATAATGAATTAGGCCGCATATTAAAAGATTCCAGTTGGATTATTAAAAATAAAACAACAAACGTATTGGCCAATAATACCAAGGTTACCGATTATAAACTGACTGATATAAAAAGTAGCAGACAGTTCTGGTATAAACATTTTTATAAGGAAGGCGTATCGTTTAGTGTATTTACACAAACTGATACATTGACAAAACCCAGCACTTTTTTACAATCGTTTTTTGACAGTTTTACCCCTGCCGATACATTAAAAGGATATAACCCGTATGTGAAAAAAGGTGCTGTGTTTTTTGAAGATTTTTTTAGTGCGGATACAGTGGTGAAAAAGAGGGCCGTAAATAATATGGCAGCTGTTAAAATGGAAGATGCTGATTTTGCCAACCTGAAAAAAGCCATTAGCTCTTTAGGTTGGACGGAGAAAAAATACATGGATACTAAATCAGCACTGATAAGTAAGCTGCGCCAGGTAAAAACCAAGGAAGCTACCGATTACTTAAAAACATTATACTACGCTACAAGTGATACGGTTGATTTGCAGTACAGAACTTTGGAAGCTATGTTAATGCAGGGTACTATACATTCTTACAACACATTCCGGGATATTGTTACCACAGAACCACCTGTGTTGGAGTTTAGTAATAAATACCGTGGCGGTTATGATGACTATCTATCTGTTAGAATAGATGACGCCACTGACGAGGGATATAAGTACCGCAGCACTTATGCTGATGGTATGTTTCTGGATAACCTGTTTGATACACTGGCATTAACTGAAAAAATTTATGCCCGTTTATTACCGTTAATTAACCTGGAAGATTACAAAGAAACAATCTTGAAACTCACAGCCGATTTAGTTGATAGCAATTTTATAAAAACAAAGGATTATAAATCTGAGTATAATAAAATTTTGCTGGAAGCTAAACACGAACTGAAAAAACAACTCATTAGCGAAAAGAGAAAAGCTATTGAAAAAGCAAAAGATGCCGAAGCTGATGATTATATGGATGTAGCTATTTATGGCGGGCGTAATGATGATGCTATGGGAAAAGGAAACAGCCGTTTAGGGTTATATAACACTTTGCTATTGCCTTATTGGGATAAACAACCTGCCGTAAAACAATATTTTGCCGATGTACAAAAAGTAAGTGACAACCGTTTAAAGTACAATACACTTAAAATACTTTTAAAGAACAATAAAACGTATAACGATACCTTGATTCGTTATTTTGCCAAACAGGATAATTACCGGTACGAGTTGTATAAAGATTTAAAAAAAATAAAAAGGGAAGATTTATTTCCTAAAGAATATGCTACAATAACTGAATTGGCTAAAAGTCGTTTATTGGCTAACAGAAACGATTATAACCGTCCGGATACTATAGTGTTCTTACAAAAAATGGAAACCGAAACGGAGAAGACGAAAGGATTTATTTACTTTTTTAAATACAAAACCAAGAAAGATGATTTGAATTGGAAAATAGCTGCTACCGGGTTGGTTCCGCTTGATGAGAAGAATTTATTAGTTGATGAATCTATTATAAAGTCGGCACATGAAGATCGCTATTCATTTACCTACGGTGGCTCAAGTGCTTATGGTAATAACCCTTATAGCTTTGCAATTTTTACCGATGTTAAATTAAAGGAGGAGCGTGAAGAGCCTATGCAAAAGCAGTTGGAAAAAGAAGTGAAGAAATTTAAATATGCCATGCAAAAGAGTGGTGCAAGATTTTTTGTTAACGAAGAATCGGTAGAATTAGATTACCAACAATATTTAAAATATTAATAAAAAGGCCTTGCAAAGCAGGGCCTTTTTTATACAATACCTTTTGGTATGGCTGCAATTAATTGTTGGGTATACGGTTGTTGGGGACTATAATAAATCTGTCCGGCAGTACCACATTCTTCAATCTTGCCTTTATTCATTACCATAATGCGGTCGCTAATGTAATGCACTACCGATAAGTCGTGCGAAATAAATATTACGGTAAAACCATATTCTTTTTTAAGGTCCGATAAAAGGTTTAACACCTGTGCCTGTACACTTACATCCAAAGCTGATACAGATTCATCACAAACAATAAAAGATGGGTTTAATCCCAACGCACGGGCAATAACAATACGTTGACGTTGGCCACCCGAAAATTCATGCGGGTAGCGGTTATAATGTTCAGCACCCAGGTTTACTTTTTCCAATAGGTTAACCACTAACTCCTTTCTTTGTTTTTCACCTTTTGCCAGTCCATGCACTCTTATTGGTTCAGCAATTGCTTCGCCGATGGTCATACGTGGGTTTAAAGAAGAGTATGGGTCCTGAAAAATTATTTGTATATCACGGCGCATCTTTCTTAAATCATCGGTGGATATACTGTGTAATGATTTGTCTTTATAGGTTATGCTACCTGCGGTAGGTTCTATCAGGCGCAGTAATGTCCGGCCTAATGTTGTTTTTCCACAACCGCTTTCGCCTACCAGTCCCAGGGTTTCGCCTTCGTAAACATCAAAGCTTACATTGTCAACAGCTTTATTAAAACTGGTGGCTTTTCCTAAAAAGCTTTTTTTAGCCGGAAACCACACGGATAAATTACTTACTGTTATTAACGGCTTGTTACTGTTGTTTGTTAGGTTTATATTTTCTGAAACGGTAGCCGTTTCTTCTGCGATAACTGCTTTCCCATTATGCCAAAAATCAGCCACCACCGGTAAGCGTTGTCCTTTCGGGTGATTAACCGGTCGGCAAGCCAGCAATGCTTTTGTATAAGGATGTTCAGGTTGTTTAAATAGTTTATTCACGGGAGCCGCTTCAACTATTTCACCTTTGTACATTACTATGGCTTTGTCCGCCACTTCGGCAACAACACCTAAATCGTGTGTAATAAAAATTACACCCATGTTAAGTTGTTGTTGCAGTTCTTTAATTAAGGTAAGTATTGTTTTTTGTACAGTAACATCCAGTGCTGTAGTTGGCTCGTCACATATTAACAAAGCCGGCTCGCAACACAAAGCCATGGCAATCATTACCCTTTGCTTTTGGCCACCGCTTAACTGGTGCGGGTATCTGTCAAAAATTGCAATAGGGTTGGGTAGCTTTACTTTTTCAAACCATTCAATGGTTTTGGCTTTTGCTTCTGTAGCCGATAAATTTTTGTGCGTTAGCAATGCTTCCATTACCTGGTGGCCACAAGTGTGCACAGGGTTTAACGATGTCATCGGTTCTTGAAAAATCATGGCAATTTTATTGCCCCTGATTTTTTGTAACTCCTTTTGCGGCACCGTTAAAATATTAATATGGTTATTGCCGTCCTGCGAAAATAATATTTCACCCGATGTGTACACCGCTGGCGGCGTTGGTAATAATTGTAAAACCGATAATGAGGTAATGGATTTACCGGAACCGGATTCGCCTACCAATGCTACAATCTCGCCGCTATTGAGGGTAAAAGATATATTCTTAAGTGCAGGCGTTAGCCCGCTCTCATGTTTAAAAGCAATGGATAAATTATTTATTTCCAGTAACGGCATCATTACGGTGCTGCCACTACTTTAATGGCTAATTTTTTTTGTGGTGTAGGGTAGTAGGCCATACACACCGCACAATCTTTTTGTTTGCTGGTATCCAGTACAAAATAAAACTCGTCCCCTTTTTTTACATTCTGCGGAAAGTTACATGGGTTGGCTAAACCAAATACATCGGTATAAGCCTTGCCTGTGGTTTCGTCGGTCCAGTTGGCTTCTATCAAACTTTTATCCAGTGATCCTTCTAATAATTTAAAAGTATAGTTAGAGCAGATGCCGTCAATTTCAAAACGGGCTTTATACGTTTGCGATGCATTTTTTTTACTGCCGGCGCAGCCGACTAAAATAGCTGCAGCAAATAAAATAGAAAGTAGTTTCATTAGATATAATTTTTAAAAACGTAAATGTCTTACCGTCATACCATCATTAATTAATTGCTTTAAGGAGTCAATGCCAATTTTAATATGGTTCTCTACAAAGTTACCGGTTACTTTTTTATCACTTTCTTCTGTTTTTACACCTTCGGGTATCATAGGTGAGTCGCTCACTAAAAGTAAAGCACCTGTTGGTATTTTGTTGTAAAAACCAACCGTGAAAATGGTAGCAGTTTCCATGTCAATGGCATAAGCTCTTATATCTTGTAAATACTCTTTAAAAGCTTCGTCATGTTCCCATACCCTGCGGTTCGTGGTGTAAACCGTACCGGTCCAGTAATCTACACCGTAATCACGTATAGTAGTTGATACTGCTTTTTGCAAAGCAAATGCAGGCATTGCAGGCACTTCTGGTGGAAAATAATCGCTGGATGTTCCTTCGCCTCTTATAGCCGCAATAGGTAAAATCAAGTCGCCAATTTTATTACGTTTTTTTAAGCCGCCGCATTTGCCTAAAAATAAAACTGCTTGTGGTTCAATAGCGCTCAATAAATCCATAATGGTAGCAGCACCGGGGCTACCCATACCAAAATTAATAATGGTAATATTGTCAGCCGTTGCGCATTGCATCGGTCTGTCCAACCCCACTACTTCTACACCATTCCACTCTGCAAAAAGTTTTACGTAATTGCTAAAGTTTGTGAGCAAAATGTATTTACCAAAATTCTCTAATTTTTCTCCGGTGTACCTGGGGAGCCAGTTGTTTACTATTTCTTCTTTTGTCTTCATAATCTTCTACGTTTATAAGGTGTTATTGTGTTATCGGCAGTAGTGCTACTATGCCCCGGCCCCTAAAGGGGAGTTTGGTTGCGTCGCACTCTTCAACTGCAACAATTCTATTGGGCATTAGGCAAGTGTCTTGGCTTATCGCAAATCCCGCATTGCCAAATTGTCAAATCATCAAATTACCAAATTATCCTTCTTCCCTGAATTTTGGTTAATCGGCGAATATAATGTTTTATTTTTGAACCCATGATAAAGGTAAAATTTCCGGAGCCTGATTTTCGCATAAAAACAGAAAATAACAAAGACTTTTTATTCGATCCCATCCGTAAACAATGGATATTATTAACCCCGGAAGAATGGGTAAGACAAAACTTTGTACAGTTTTTAGTAAAGGAAATGTTGTATCCTGTACAGCTAATTGCTATTGAAAAAGAAATAAAGCTCGGTACTTTAAAAAAACGGTTCGATATTCTCGTGTACGACAAACACACAAAACCCTGGATGTTAGTCGAGTGTAAATCGGCAGATGTATTTGCCGGAGAAACTGCTTTTCATCAGGCATTACGCTACCAGATTGTATTACCTGCACCATTTATTGTTGTAACCAACGGAAACCTTACCCAAGGTTGGCATAACGATAACGGCGTATTAGCCCAGTTGACAGCGTTGCCCCCATGGTTGGCCGTATAATGCCATAAACTCTGTAAATTTATAAGGTATTCTTCTACATTAAACCTGTTAATATCTTCTGTTATGAAAAACTTCTATACTGCACTTTGGATGCTTGTTATACTACTGTTGTCTTTTATAACCAATGCACAACAAGCAACAACTAAAAATATAAACAATCTTCCCGATAAGAAAAAATTACTTGAATTATTACAAAGTTCCCTGGATGAAGTATTCAAGCTTACTAACGGATTAACCGAAGCACAATATGTAAAAGTACCCAAAGACAGTACATGGTCTGCAAGTCAGATAGTGGAACACCTGAGCCAAATAGAAGACGGCTTTTTGCGGGAATACTTTGTGGCTCTTAACATACCCCCTTTGAGTAATCAGTCCAATATATTTTACGCTACCGATTCGGCTATGCTGGCGTACGAAACTACACCTGAAAAGACCAAGGCTCGTGGTACAAATTTGCCTTTAAACAGGTATTGCAGCAAAGCAGATGCATTGCGTATATTAAAGTTAAACCGCACCGAAACCATGAATGTGATTACCAATGAACCCCGCGATCTTACAAAAATATATTCTTACCGGGCTAAAACCAACCAGGTGTATGAAGCTAAAAATATGTATCAGCATTTTTTATTATTAATAGCTCATATGAAAAGACATACACATCAATTACAAAAAGTGGTGGGTGGTTTATAAATAAGATGTTTATGACAATTATGCAGACTCTTAGAAATTGCCCGATAGCATTACGGGGCGTACAAGTGAAAGTATAAAATTCATTTCCACTGGAAATAAATTTTATACCAACCCTCTCAAGTTGCAACAGGCGATGATAGTAGCAAAAAGCTGGGTGACAAATATCTTTTTTATGTGCTTTTCTAAATTCCCCTTTAGGCCTGGGGCCTGCGGGTCGGGTTATGGAAAAACAAAACCAGCATCTACCGGTTTTAATTATTTATTTTTTGGGTTCAAACAATTGAATGGTATAATCCAGCAGGGAGGCATCGCCAATTTCTCCATGACCGGGAATTACTTTTTGTATTTGCGGATAAGCTTGTTTTACCAACCGCACCGTGTTTGACCATGCAGTGGTATCGGCATCGCCAAGATAACCTTTTGTCGCATCTAGCTCTTTTAGTAAACAGCCACCAAACAATACGGAATCATCAGGATAGTAAGCAACTATATTATCGTGGGTATGCCCCTTACCAAAATAACGGGTGATTATTTTTTTCTCACCAACGTTTATCCATAATGAATCATGGATGGCATTTTGTGGTACAGCAACGCTATCTCTTGCAGCTAAAGTTAACGTAAGTGCATTGGCGTAAGATGGAATATTGTGCTGGTGAAAAGCGTTCAATCCGCCCAAGCAATCATTGTGAAAATGCGTAGCTACAACGGCTTTAATTTTATAACCTAAGGTATCGCTAAGCCAACTAATTAATTGGTTAGAAACGCTGTCTTTTGTAGGGGTGTCAAAAATAATTGCTTCGTTGTTATCCACTACAATCATACCGTTGCAGGGAACATTGCCAAAACTTTCCGTTTGTAAATAGCTAATATGGCTATAAGTGTTTTTAGTAACTTGATGAATTTGTAATGTTTCGGTTTGTAAAGTAAGCGGTCTTTGCGCTTTTTCTTTACAACTAATCATGGCGATAGTAACAAGCAGTAACAAAAAAGCTCTCATGTTTTATTGCTTATTAAATGAAGGACTAACCACTAAATCTTTACTGCCCGGCGTATGCACATAAAAACCTTCACCAGATTTTACGCCTAATTTTTTTGCCGTAACCATATTGGTTAATAATGGACAAGGCGCATATTTTGGATTACCAAAGCCATCATGTAACACTTTTAATATTGCATGGCAAACATCAAGGCCAATAAAATCGGCTAGCTGTAATGGTCCCATGGGGTGGGCCATACCTAGTTTCATAACCGTATCAATTTCTTCCACACCCGCAACACCTTCGTATAAGCTGTAAATAGCTTCGTTAATCATGGGCATTAAAATACGGTTGGCAATAAAGCCGGGATAATCGTTAACCACACAAGGCACTTTGTTTAATTGCTTGCTAAGGTTTACAATTGTTTCGGTTACTTTTTTTTCGGTAGCGTATCCGTTTATAATTTCAACCAGTTTCATCACCGGCACGGGGTTCATAAAATGCATACCAATTACCAATTCAGGTCGGCTGGTTACTGCTGCAATTTTTGTGATAGAAATAGACGAAGTATTGGTAGCTAAAATACAACCCGGCTTAGCCACAGCGTCAATCTGTTTAAATATGTTCAGCTTTAATTCTGTATTTTCTGTAGCAGCTTCTACCACCAATCCGGAGTTGCCAATTCCGTCAAAGGATGTATAGGTGGTTATATTGGTAAGGGTACTGCTTTTTACATCTTCTGTGATAATATTTTTTGCTATTTGTCTGTCAAGGTTTTTCCCAATGGTAGCTAAAGCTTTTTCAAGTTGCGCTGCCGATACATCAATTAAATTAACGGTAAATCCGTTTTGTGCAAAAACGTGTGCAATGCCATTACCCATTGTACCGGCACCAATTACTGAAACAATCATAATTTAAATTTTTTCTTTGCAATCTGTTATGGTGCAAATGTAATTGAACTAACGGATGTTTTCCTTAATAATGTAAATGTTTGAAGATGAATTGTTGCCCATTTTTTATTGATTTTCTACCACAAAAGTTAAAGGTTGTTTTCTGTAGGCTTTTAAATTGCGGCCAAATTGTTGTGCCGGTACCCACTTGGGAGATTTTTTTAAAATACGGATAAGTTCTGCTCCCATTCCAAATCCGGGGTCGGTTATAATTTTTATATCGCTTAATGTTCCGTCACTGTTAACAACAAAGCGTGACATTACGGTATATCTGCCTGCAGGCGCACCTTTCAATACCGGTACATTAGGATTAAGATTTTTACTTAAAAATCTTCCCCAGGCGGTTTGTCCGCCTGCAAAGTCAGCTTCTTTTTCTATACACAACTCGTCTGCAATGGCTTCGCCGGATTCGGTAAAACAATTGCAACTTTCCCGCTGCCCATTTTTATACATCTCTTTGGCCATTATTTTCCCATTTTTGTGATAATAATTCCAAATGCCATTTTTAGTAGTATCCTGTATCCATCTGCCGGCGCTGTATACTTTGCCTTCGCCGCCATTATAAAAACTTACCTGTACGCCATTGCCGTTCCCATCAAAGTTGGTACTGTCTTTAAAATTGCCTTCTTTGTCCCAGCCAATGCTAATGCCTTTTCTGTATCCGTTAACGTATGTTATAGAGTCTTCCATCATACCATTATCGTGGAACTGAAAAGTATTACCATCTAATTTTCCGTTTTTAAAGTAGTGTATAGTTTTTACCGCGTTATTATCATGGTACCATACTTGCAGGCTATCAGCTATGGTGCATGCTTCATCATTATACCAGCCTTGCATTTCCAGGCTTTTTTGATACATGTTGTAAACGTAACGATGCCACTTGTTGTTTTTATTCTCTGTTATCGCCAGGTATCTTGCTTTATCAGCCGTAGTAGGTTTAAAGTCGGCATTTAAATAGGTTTCTGCTTGCGAAAAACAGTTAAGGCTGAATATGGAAAAAAGTAGGATTAACAAAAATCTGTGCATGTATGCTTGTTTTAAAAAACTAAGATAATAATCGACCGGTATAAAAGACCCGTTTAGTGATGTAAATTTATTGTTTGTACATAAAAAAGTCCCGTACAAATGCACGGGACTTTTTTATGTATCAATTATATTACTGTTTTTTATAATCACCTCGTTTCCAAGATTGTATAAAATCTGCCCAGGCGGCCGGGTTAAATATATTCATGGGTGGTGTTTGGCCCTGGTAACGTGCTTGGTTGGCTATTTTATTAAACTGAACACGGGTAGCTTCGCCACCATCGCCGGGCATTGTTTTTAATATGGCTTTTCTGGAAGCAATATCTGTGTTTTTACGGGCTATTTCAATATCATCATCTGGTACATCAACGTTTACAAAGTCACGGGCAAACTGCTCAGGTGTAGGCCTGGGCTTAATAATAGTTGCCGGCAGATAAACGGTATCATTTACCATTAACTGTAACATACTGTACTGGTTACCTTCAATATTACGTGGTACGGTAGCTACAATGGTTTTGTAGCTAACGTGGGAAAACTCAATTTGGTCGCCTTTTAATACTGCAATGGAAAAAATACCCTCGGCGTTGGTTAATGTACCACGGTTCTGGCCTTTTACCATAATACTCACGGCCGGTATGCCAATAAGGTTTTCCGAGGTCATAACTACTCCGTATAATTGAACAACTGAGTCTCTAACGGTTTCAAACTGGGCTTTGGCAGCAACAGGAACTAGAAAAGCAGCTAATAAAGTGTATAGTAAATATTTCTTCACATGGTAAAATTAAGTACAAGTTGTCTATTTCAGGCAACAAATTAGACGTTTGTATGTTTACCTTTGCAGTCATTCTTATTTTTTAACATAAGCTTTAATATAAAATCGTGGCAGAAATTACTTCGCAAAGCATTATAGAGGCACTTAAAAATGTACAGGATCCTGAAACAGGTAAGGATATTGTTGCCCAGGATATGGTACAGGATATAGTGGTAGAAAAATATTACGTATCCTTTACGCTCGCTGTAGCCGGAAAATCGGCCGAAATTCGTGACCAGTTAAAAATGTTATGTATTGGTACTTTAAAAAAACTGGTGCATAAAGATGTGGTGGTACGTGTTAATTATGCCGCTAAACAAGCCGAAGTACCCGCAAATTCGCAGGCTCGTAAAATACTGCCACAGGTGAAAAAAATTATTGCTGTTTTTAGTGGTAAAGGTGGTGTGGGTAAAAGTACAGTTGCAGCTAATCTGGCCATTGCCTTATCTGAAAACGGAGCAAAAGTTGGATTGATGGATGCCGATATTTACGGTCCCAGTGTTCCCATTATGTTTGGCGTACGTGGCGAAAGACCCATGATGAAAGATGTGGAAGGCAAAGGAATGATTGTGCCGCTGGAAAAATATGGTATTAGTTTAATGAGTATAGGCTTACTGGTTGATGAAAAAAATGCGGTAGTATGGCGTGGCCCCATGGCCAGCAGCGCTATTAAACAATTTATCAGCGATGTACAGTGGGGTGAGTTGGATTACTTAGTTATCGACATGCCACCGGGGACCGGCGATATTCACCTTACTTTATTACAAACTGTTCCGGTGAATGGTGCGGTAATTGTTTCTACACCGCAGGACGTTGCATTGGCCGATGCCAAAAAAGGTATTGCCATGTTTGGTCAGGCACAGCTTAATGTAAAAGTATTGGGTTTGGTAGAGAACATGAGTTATTTCACGCCCCCTGAATTACCTAATAACAAGTACTATATTTTTGGTAAAGAAGGTGGCCGCAATCTGGCGGAGGAATATGAAATTCCTTTCCTTGGGCAAATACCTATTGTACAAAATATTCGTGAAGGTGGCGATGCCGGCAAACCTGTTATGTTAAGCAATGATGAGCCGGTTAAAACTGCTTTCAGAGAATTTGCTGATAAGGTGAAGCAAAGTGTGTAGCGGATGTAGGATGTCTGATGTGGTGATGTCTGATTTTGAGATTTGAGATGTTTGTTTCGATTCTCATGTCTCAAGTCTGAATTCTTTTTAGTCAACTGCATTACTACTAT
>DHEF01000015.1:144312-152299 GCA_002399735.1 Chitinophagaceae bacterium UBA4857 | reverse complement strand
TACAGGTGCACAAGAGTGCGACGCCCCGAATCAAATGCACAAGGCCAACTCGGGGTTAAAAACAAGGGACGATGCCAGTTGTACTGCTGTTGACTAACAAAAAACAATGTATTTTTTTAAGCTAGTTGATAAGTTCGGACGACATATCTTTAAGTATTAATTGTAGGTAATGAAACTATTGTACTGTAAAATAATATCGACTGCATTACTATTACTTACGGCTTGTAATAATGATAGCAATCAACAAGCGGATAAGACAGCAGATACTGTACATAGTTGTATGCAAACACCTGCACGTTTTGCCGGCAATACTCATACAGACGCCATACATTTTAATGGCGATACATCCACAACAGGCATGGTGTTAATACCCGCCGGAAGTTTTGACATGGGAGGCGATAATAACCAGGCTGATAAAGATGAATACCCCAAACATACTGTTGAACTGACTGCTTTTTACATGGATATAACGGAAGTAACCAATGCGCAGTTTAAAGCTTTTGTTGATGCGACTGGTTACGTGACAACTGCAGAAAGGATACCGGAATGGGAGGAACTAAAAAAAAATTTACCGCCTGATACACCTAAACCACCGGATAGTGTTTTGGTAGCAGCATCGTTGGTTTTTAAAGCAAGCCATGCGCCGGTTGATTTACAGGATTATACCCAATGGTGGGAATGGAAGCCCGATGCAAACTGGAAACAACCCCAAGGCAGGGGCAGCACCATAAACGGTAAAGAAAATTATCCGGCAGTACATATAAGTTGGGATGATGCCATGGCTTATTGTAAATGGACGGGTAAACGTTTGCCCACCGAGGCTGAGTGGGAGTATGCAGCCCGGGGTGGTTTACAAAACAATATTTACCCCTGGGGTAACGAACATATTAATACCGGCTTGGTAAAAGCGAATAGTTGGGAAGGCAATTTTCCTTACCTGAATAAAAAAACGGACGGTTATATTACCGCAGCACCGGTAAAAAAATACCAACCCAATGCTTATGGCTTGTACGATATGGCGGGCAATGTTTGGGAATGGTGCAGCGATTGGTACGACTTTAATTATTATCAAACCTTTAAAGGTAATAAGGTCATTAATCCCCAGGGGCCGGCTCAGTCTTTCGATCCGCAAGACCCGTACACCCCCAAACGTTGTTTACGTGGCGGCAGCTTTTTATGTAATGATGCTTATTGTAGTGGTTACCGGGTAGCAAGGCGTATGAAAACTTCGCCGGATACAGGTATGGAGCACACCGGTTTCAGGTGTGTAAGAAATAGTAAAAACTAACTAGGTTGTTTGGTCAGATGGTTTAATATCAATAACCATTAGTTGCAGGGTTTTATTTCCCTGCCATTCGTTCTCATCTATTTTGTAAACAATATCAAAAGGTTGTTTGCTGTTTACAATTTCAAATTTTTCGTGCATGCCAAAACCAATACCGGTAATAGTAGTATCGTTTTGTTTTACCACAAAGCGAATATGTTGTTCTTTTACCACTTTAGAAAAACCGGTATCTGTAACATTGCGGCTAATAAAAGTAGGCCGGTCATTTAATGGTCCAAAAGGTTCCATTTGCAGCAGTATTTTATAAAATACGGGTGTAATGCTGCTAAAGGGTATTTCGGCATCAACAATAATTTCCGGCGTCATCAATTCTTCCGGCATAGTAGCGGCAACAACTGCTTCAAACTTTTGCCTGAACGCATCCACTTGTGCAATCTCAAGCGTCATACCCGCAGCTGCAAAATGGCCGCCATAACCTAACAGGTGTTCTTTACAGGCATGTACTGCTTCGTATAAATTAAACCCCGGCACACTGCGGGCACTGCCGGCAGCATACTCGCCACTTTGTGTTAATATAATGGTAGGGCGATAAAAATGATCAATGATACGGGAGGCAACAATACCCACCACACCTTTATGCCAGTGTGACTGGTATAATACAGTTGATCGGCTGTTTACCCATTCCGGAGAGTTTCTTATTAATGCCAATGCTTCCTCCGTTGTACTGCTATCAGCTACTTTTCGATCGGTGTTATCGCTGTGTAATTGTTCGGCATAACTCACGGCTTCGGCATGGGTTTTAGCCACAAAAAGTTGCACAGCTTTTCGGGCATCGTCCATACGGCCCGCTGCATTAACACGTGGGGCTATCATAAATACCAAGTTGCTTATACGCAGTTCAGTTTTTAAAGCACTTAGTTCGCATAATGCACGTATGCCGTTGTTAGGATTTTCGTTTGCTTTTTTTAAGCCGTAAAAAGCCAGAATACGATTTTCTCCGACCATATCTACAATGTCGGCAGCAATAGCCGTAGCTACTAAATCAAGGTATTCATGCGGAGTGGTATCGGGCAAACCCAAACGTTCGGCCAATGCGGTAATTAGTTTATAGCCTACGCCGCAACCACATAATTCTTTAAAAGGGTAGGGGCAATCTTTTTGTTTGGCATTTAATATAGCAACTGCATTGGGTAAGGTATCATCGGGTAAGTGATGGTCGCAAACCACAAAGTCAATACCCAACGTGCCTGCATAAGCAATTAATTCGGCCGATTTTATGCCACAATCCAATGATACTATTAAGGTAAAATTATTTTCATGTGCAAAGTCAATACCAGCTTTACTTACACCATAACCTTCGCGATAGCGGTGGGGTATATAAAAATCAACCGCTTCGTGTTGCGATCGTATAAACTGATACATACAAGCTACCGATGTAGTGCCATCCACATCATAATCGCCGTACACCAAAATTTTTTCGTTGTTATTAAAAGCAGTAATTATTCTGGCAACGGCTTTCTCCATGTCCTTCATCAGCCAGGGGCTGTGCAGGTCGGTAAGTTGCGGACGGAAAAAGTGTTTAGCCTCATCAAAACTGGTAATACCCCGCTGAACCAATATGCCACAAAGTGCTTTATTAATATTCAGAGCTTTTTGTAAGTCAGTTGTTTTGTCAGCGTCGGCCTTTAGTATTTTCCAGCGTTTTTCCAATGCAGTCGTTTATAGTGTTAGTTACAATAATACGTATATAGTTTCATAGTATCTCATTTACTAACTATCCAATCAGTTTTTTTACATCTGGGAAATAAATCGCCATAATTAAAATAAACATTATTTATATATGTAAATTCCATTCCAAATCACCAAATTAACTAATTAGTCAGGGGCTGTCAGCAGTAGTAACAACGGTCAGCTTTTGTTCCCGCCTTCTGTAGTAGTGCGTTGCCCATGCTCTTGACCACGCTAACAACGCAGCTACTACTGCCAGTCGGGCAGCCTTTGGGCATTATATCATGGTTCATCGTTAATAGCTTATTGAATTGACAATGGACAAATGACAGGTGACAATGCTGGATTCACAATTGACTATTCACTACTGAAACTTTCTTACCGTCTTTCGGACTTTCCGACTCCCCGACTTCTCTCTGTTCATTAGCGAACGGAACCCCGAACGGAGCGTCGCAAGGGACGATGATAGTAGCACAGTTGTTCATAACATAAAAATATAGATGTTGTCTTAGGATCTACCTAAGTCCCTCCTTCGGAGGGGTTGGGGAGGCTAATATTTACGCTCGGTAACATACTTAACCAAATCTTCCAATCCTTTTCTAAACTCATTCTCGGGAAAGCTGTGTAAAATATCAAGTGCTGCTTTAGTGTATTCGTTCATTTTTGCAACAGCGTAATCTATACCACCTTGTTGTTGTACTTGCTGAATAACCCAGTTCACCTTCTCTTTATTTTTATTATCATTTTTTACAATATTAATCATCTGCCTACGTGTGGCTTTATCGGCATGATTAATAGCGTAAATAAGTGGCAGGGTAGCTTTTTTCTCCTTAATGTCGTTACCGGTAGGTTTACCCACATTGTCATTGGTATAATCAAACAGGTCGTCTTTTATTTGAAAAGCCATGCCGGTGTTTTCGCCAAACAAGCGCATTTTTTCTGCAGTTTCATCATCTTGCGTAACCGACCAGGCGCCGGCACTACAGGCGGCGGCCAAAAGCGAGGCGGTTTTATTCTTTATAATTTCAAAGTAAATATCCTCGTTCAGGTTAAGCGAACGGGCTTTTTCCATTTGCAGTAACTCACCTTCGCTCATTTTACGCACGGCATCTGATAATATATGTAGTACGGTATAATCTTTATTATCCAGCGAAAGTAATAGACCCTTTGACAGTAAATAGTCGCCTACCAAAACCGAAACCTTATTTTTCCAGAGGGCATAAACCGAAAAGAATCCGCGGCGTTCCATAGAATCATCCACCACATCGTCGTGTACCAGAGTAGCAGTATGTAAAATTTCCACCAATGAAGCTGCCCTGTAGGTGACGTCGGTAACTTTACCGAATAGTCGGGCCGAAAGTAATACGAACATGGGGCGCATTTGTTTACCCTTTCGTTTTACAATGTAGCGCATGATACGGTCTAAAAGCGGGGCTTGGCTCTTTACAGCCTCTTTAAACCGAATTTCAAAAACTTTTAATTCTTCGCTGATTAAGTGGGTTGGTAAACTCATTATTAATGATAAAGTGCGGCAATTTACGCCTAAAAATCGTTAATTAACGCTTCTTTAAAGTGAACGTTTGCATAACTAACTTATTGAAATATAATAGTAACACCAATAAAAAAAATGATAAAAATTTGGTTTTTAAGCTTCAAGTTCTATTTTTGCGTTTTATTAAGACAGATTTCAAATCATAATCCTTAGTTATGGCAAGCAAAAAGTTCACATTTTTATTAGGCATGACCTGCCTACTGAGCCTCACGGCTTTCTCCCAAGTTGGAGTAAGATCGTATGAGGACTCCTCCGTAATCCCTAGTAAGCGTTTACCGCAACACACTGAGTTCTTAAATGGAACTTATAACTATCCTGCAAAACCTCGCAACCAATGGGAAATTGGTGTGAAAGCAGGTAAGTTCACAGTTTCTGGTGATGTTCCTTCTCTTTTATTAACACCAGGTTTTGGTGTGCATGTAAGAAAGGCACTTGGATACATGTTCTCTTTACGTGCTGAATATATGTATGGTATTGGTAAGGGATTACATTATTCTCCGGCAGGAGGATACGCAATTGCTCAAAATAGCAGAGGCGGTAACCCATGGTACCAAGCTGGTTATGGTCAAGGTAATAATAGCAATGTAGTTTATTACAACTACAGAACCGTTACGCAAGACCTTTCTTTACAAGGTGTTATTACTTTAAATAATATCCGTTTCCATAAAGCTAAAACCGGCTTTACTTTATACGGATTTGGTGGTATAGGTGCTTCTATTTACGAAACACATATCAATGCAAGGGATGAGAATAATCCTAATAATCCTCTTTATGATTTTGACGGTGTTGCAGCTAGATTTGCAGCTACCAACAAGAACAAAAAAGACATTAGAAAAGAGTTGAAAGACATTATGGATAACAGCTATGAAACAAAAGCTGAAAACCATGGTGACTACAGAGCTAAATTATTTGGTCAAACTGTTAGACCTTCTGCTACAGTAGGTTTAGGTATGGCTTTCAAATTAGGACCACGTTTCAACATTGCAATTGAAGATCGTCATACATTTATTAAAGACGACTTATTAGATGGTCAACGTTGGCAAGAAAGACAAGGTCTAACTGGTGACTTTGATTCTTACAACTTTGCTTCTGTAGGTTTAAACTATAACATTGGTGCTAAAGCTACTGAGCCTTTATATTGGTTAAACCCATTAGATTATGCTTACCAAGAAATTCGTAACCCTAAGTTGATGAAAATACCAGATCCGGTATTACCTGACGCTGATGGTGACGGTGTAACTGACCAATTTGACCAAGAGCAAACGCCTGCAGGTTGCCCGGTTGATTCTCATGGTGTTAGCTTAGATACAGATGGTGACGGTGTACCTGATTGTAAAGATAAAGAGTTAATTACACCTACTTATTGCCAACCAGTTGATGCTGATGGTGTAGGTAAATGCCCGGTACCATGTCCTGGTCCTGAGTGCGAAGGCTGGGGTAAAACTAAAAATGAGTGTGCTGATAAATTAGGTTTATTACCAAGCATTTCTTTCAGAGCTGGTTCTAACGCTTTATCTGCTGACGCAGAAGCAGTATTAGCTACTGTAGCGGGTAAAATGAAAAATACGCCTGAGTGTAAAGTTGTTGTTGTTGGATATTGCTCTTCTAGCAAAAAAGAACAACAATTAAGCTGGGATCATGTAAATAAAGTAATCACTTACTTAGTTGAAAAACAAGGTATCAGTGAAGATCGCTTTATCTTTAACTATGGTCAGGAAGGTGGTGACTGTAACACAGTTGACCTACGTGCTGCAACTGGCGACGAAAGTGGTCCAGCAAGAGTTGAAGCTCCGCATCCAAACTTGCGTAAAAAATAATCATCAGTTAATTACTTTTTGCTGATATATAATAAGCCCCTCTATTTTTGGAGGGGCTTTTTTTATTTGGTTAATTATTTTGTCCATGAGGGAGTTTCATCTATAAAAACGAGCCTAAACTCCTCTTTACCAAAACCTTAACGAACGCTTTTTGGCTTTCTATCTTTTTTCTGTAAGATTTGCGTATAACTATTAACTTTGCACTTCTTTATGCGTATAGGTATAGTAACACTGCTGCTCGCTGTTTTGGTTGTTGCCGGTTGTGGCAAGAGCATGAACAAGATTTTAAAAAGTCCTGACCCGGAGTATAAACTTCGCATGGCTGAAAAGTATTATGTTAAAAAAAGCTACAATAAAGCTCAGGTTTTATTTGAAGACATTATGCCCTTTTATAAAACCAGGCCTGAGTTTCAGGATATTTATTATAAATACGCCTATTGTGCTTATTACCAGAAAGACTACATGAATGCGGAGAACCTTTTCAAAACATTCATGGAAGTATTTCCTACCAGTACCCGTGCCGAAGAGATTGATTATATGAGGGCTTATTCCTATTACAAACAATCGCCTAAACCACAATTGGATCAAACCAATACGGTGAAAGCAATGGGAGTAATGCAAACTTTTATAAATACATACCCTAACTCAACCCGTGTTGCAGAAGCGCAGGGTATTATAGATATTTGCAGAGCGAAGCTGGAAACAAAAGACCAGAAAAGTGCGCAGTTGTATTATGATATGGGTCATTTTAGGGCTGCTGCTGTTGCATTTACGGAAATGCTGGAAAATTTTCCTGAATCGCAACAGTCTGACCGCTATAAACTGATGGCCATTAAGGCTTGGTTTCGCTTTGCAGAAATGAGTGTGGAAGAGAAAAAAGTAGAACGCTACGAAAAAGTTATAACCGAGTATAAAGATTTTGTTGACCGTTTTCCGGATAGCAAATTGCGTAAGGATGCGGAAGAATTTGTACTATTGTCTGAATCAAATATTAAAAAGTTAAGTAATGAGCAAGTTAAGACGCCAGCTTAGTGCAGGTATTGCCAGTAATGTGGAAACCAAAAACCTTAATGACATTAAGGCAAAAACCGGTAACCTGTACGAATCTATTTCAATTATTGGTAAACGTGCCAACCAAATAAACATTTCTTTGAAAGAAGAATTGCATAATAAGCTGGATGAATTTGCCAGCCATACCGATAGTCTGGAGGAAATTCATGAGAATAAAGAGCAAATTGAAATTTCAAGAGCCTACGAACGTATGCCTAACTCTTCTTTATTAGCTACGCAGGAATTTTTAGAAGATAAAGTGTATTTCCGTAAAGGTGACGACCAATTGTTTAGCTAATCATTAGCCACAATAGTTACCTGTTTATAATATTTTAAGTAAAAGCTATAGAAGTACTAGATTTTTGGGTGCTTTTATAGCTTTTTTTATGCAACGGACTATTGTTATTTTTGATAGTGTAAGATTAATAAAGTAATACAACTGAATATTGAAGTGTGATTGATGAACAGTGTTACTGCAGTACCGCCGACAAGTTGGGGTGCACCTTGCACAATATTGAATAAAGTTACAGGTGCACAAGAGTGAGTATTTAATTC
>DHEF01000015.1:91525-144163 GCA_002399735.1 Chitinophagaceae bacterium UBA4857 | reverse complement strand
ATCGGATCGCAAGGGACGATGATCAGGGAACTAAAGCCGGTAATAAAATAATAGCTAATAAAAATTAGTACCTTTTACATGATGCAGGGTAAAAAAATTTTAATAGGAATTTCGGGAAGCATTGCTGCGTATAAAACTATTACGCTGGTAAGGCTATTGGTTAAAAGAGGTGCCGAAGTAAAAGTAATGATTACACCTGCGGCGAAGGATTTTGTATCGCCGTTAACCCTGGCCACACTAAGTAAAAATAAAGTGTTGGGCGATTTGTACGAGGCCGATAGTTGGGCAAACCACGTTGCATTAGGAAGATGGGCAGACATTATGGTATTGGCACCACTGAGCTGTAATACTTTGGCTAAGATGGCTGCAGGACTGTGTGACAATTTATTAATGGCTGTATATTTATCGGCCACCTGCCCTGTTGTGGTAGCGCCTGCGATGGATGAAGATATGTGGCACCATCCTGCTACCAAAAATAACCTTGCTGTTATAAAGGGGTTTGGCAATGCTATTATTCCGGTAAACAATGGTGAACTGGCCAGTGGTTTATTTGGAGAAGGGAGAATGGCAGAGCCGGAAGCAATATTTGAGTATTTACAAGAGCGATTATTGAGTGTTGTTACACCATTAAAAGGAAAAAAAATTTTGATTACTGCCGGACCCACATACGAACCAATAGACCCTGTACGTTTTATTGGTAATCATTCATCGGGGAAAATGGGTATTGCTATTGCCGAAGCTTTAAAGGCACGGGGTGCAAAGGTAACTCTGGTATTAGGACCTGTGAGTGCAAGCAATATTAGTAAAAGCATTACGGTAATTAATGTTGTTACAGCACAGCAAATGTATGATACGTGTATGGACGAGTTTGCTACCAGCGATATGGCTATAATGGCAGCAGCCGTAGCAGATTTTAGTCCGGATACTGTGGCCGCTGAAAAAATAAAAAAGAAAGACGAAGGATTACAACTGACGCTGACAAAAACGAAAGATATTTTAAAGAGTCTTGGCGCAATTAAGAAAGAGCATCAGGTACTGGTAGGCTTTGCGCTAGAAACGAATAATGAAAAGGAGCATGCTTTACAAAAGCTGCAATCAAAAAACGCTGACATGATTGTTTTAAACTCCCTGGCCGATAAGGATGCCGGCTTTAAAGTAGATACCAATAAGGTAACTATTTTTACAAAATCTGGTGAAGAAATTGTCTTTGACGCTAAACCTAAAACAGAAGTAGCAAACGATATTATTGATACAATTACATCTTTGTATTATGCTTAAAAAATTATTGTTGTGTAACTTATTGGTGATGATGGTAACCATAGCTGAAGCCCAGGAGCTTCAGGCAAGATTAACTATTGTTTCCAGTAGAATAAGCACGCAAATTGATAAGAAGATTTTTCAAACCCTGCAAACAGGGTTGATGAATTTTTTAAACAACCGTAAATGGACTGCTGATACTTATCAGCCACAAGAAAAAATTCAATGTAATTTTTTACTAAACTTAGAGCAGGATTTAGGCGATAATGTATTTAAAGGAAAACTTACCGTGCAGGCGGCAAGACCTATTTACAACACCAGTTACGATTCGCCTATTATAAACTTTAACGACGATAATATAACTTTTAAATACGTAGAATTTCAGCCCATTGAGTTTAATGAAAACCGGGTACAAGGTAACGATGCACAGGTAGCTAACCTTACAGCTATTTTGGCCTATTATGTAAATATTATTTTAGGGCTAGACTATGGTTCGTTCTCGCTTAGAGGCGGCAACACTTATTTTCAAAAGGCATGGAATATAGTTAATAATGCTCCCGAAGGCAGAGAGATAAGCGGTTGGCGTTCTTTTGAAAGTCAGCGTAACCGTTATTGGCTGGCAGAGAACTTTAATAACAATCGCTTTGCTTTAATACACGATGCACTGTTTGCTTATTACCGCAATGGCATGGATGTTTTTTACGAAAATGAAACCGATGGACGCAATGGTATTTTAAGTAGTTTAAACTATTTAAATACATTGAATACCGAAAACCCTAACTCCATGTTCATGCAGTTTTTCTTTCAGGGCAAGAGCAATGAGCTAGTAGGCATATTTAAAAAAGCAAGTCAGGATATACGTACACGTGCCGCTGATATTTTAGCCAAACTGGATATTGCCAACACAACAGCATACAAAGAATTAAGATGAGAGTAACACTCGTAATAATAAGTTTTACATTACTATTAACTGCATGCAGTAGTAAACGTGCACCTAAAGGAATTTTGGAGCCCGAACCTATGCAGGAGGTTTTGTTTGATATGTTAATGGCCGGTGAGTTTTTAAACGGCTATGTTTTGTTGAGAGATACGGGTATACATAAACTGGTTAAAAGTGACCAGGTATATAACAAAGTACTGGCATTGCATAAAATTGATCGTGCTAGTTTTGAAAAAAGTATTACATGGTACCAACAACATCCACAAATGATAAAGGAAGTACTAGATTCTATTGCTGCTAATAAATTGGAAAAAACCGATGTTTTACCAAACATGCCGGCACCGGTTATTGGTCAGGATGTTAAGTCCGATGCATTGCTAAACAAATCAAAGCTAAGAGAACCGGTACCGGAGTTATTGCCACCAGCACCGGTTCAATAATAAAATTATAAGTTGGAAAAATAAGTTGCTAACTCGCTAAACGGTACCGTTTGCTGTTTGCCGCTAGTTAAGTTTTTTACATTAGCAACATTTTGCTCAAGCTCTTTAGTACCTATTATTACAATATGGCCAATCTGCTTTTTTTCGGCATACTTAAACTGCTTATCAAATTTTGCATTTTCGTGATACAGCTCGCAGCTAATGCCCGACTTACGTAATAATTGCATCTGTGTAAATGCAGCTGATGATTCTTGTAAACCTAAATTAAAAAACAACACTTGCGTACTGCTATTCGTAAATGCAGGAAAAGCATTTAACTCTTCCAATACATCATAAATACGATCCACACCAAACGAAATACCAACACCGGGTACATTAGGTACACCAAATAAACCAGTTAAGTCATCATAACGGCCACCGCCGCCAATGCTACCCATTTGTACACCGTTTGCTTTTATTTCTAAAATACAGCCGGTGTAATAGTTTAAACCACGGGCAAGCGTAGTATCTAATTCCAGGTTTTGCTTACCGGTGTATTGTAAATAACTATCAGTTACATATTGTAATGCTTCAATACCCGCTTTGCCTGATTCACTCTGACCAATAAGTATTTGTAGCGCTTGTAGTTTTTCGCTTACGTTACCGGTTATAGAAATATATTTTTCAATTACAGCAATCTGCTTATCCTGCAAACCATTTGCAGCTAACTCCTCTTTTACTTTATCAATACCAATTTTATCCAGCTTATCAATAGCAACAGTAATAGCAGTAAACTTATCGTTAGCTTCGGTTACATCAGCTAGTGCTGCCAATACTTTACGGTTATTAATTTTAATGGTAACATCAATACCCAGTTGTTCAAAAACCGTAGCATAAATTATGCAAAGCTCTACCTCGTTTATTAACGATTTACTACCTACTACATCTGCATCGCATTGGTAAAACTCACGGTAACGTCCTTTCTGTGGTCTGTCAGCACGCCATACCGGTTGTATTTGGTAGCGCTTAAATGGAAGGGCAAGCTGTCCGTAATTCATGGCCACATAACGTGCAAACGGAATAGTAAGGTCATACCTGAGTGCTCTTTCTGTTAAGTTTTTATCGTTCTTACCCAGCAAAACATTTTCAAAAGCAGCCTTGCCCTTTTCTATATTTTTTGCATCGCTAAGTCCGTTATTTAAAATCTTAAAAATAAGTTTATCGCCTTCATCGCCATACTTTCCCAATAAGGTTTCCATGTTTTCCATGGCGGGTGTTTCCAGTGGCTCATAACCATATAGTTCAAAAACCGTACGTATGGTTTGTAAAATATAATTGCGTTTACGTACCACGACCGGTCCAAAATCTCTTGTGCCTTGTGGCAAGGAAGGTTTGCTCATATTATGTTAGTTGTCGGCTAAACCGACTTTTATTTTTAATTATGTTATCAGCAGTATTACTATTATCATCGTCCCTTGCGTCGCACTCTTCAACTGCAGTAATGCTGTTGAGCAATGTGTAAGTTTCCTGCTTTATCGGAAACCAACATTGGCACATTTCCAAATTATCAAATTGCCAGATTAAGCGTGTATTTAGCTATAATCGCATCACAGGCTTTATCAATAAGTTTATATACATCATGATAACCCGGTTCTTCGCCATACCACGGATCGGTTAAATCTTCATTTGCTCCCGGCGATAATTCGTTTAATAAAAAATCAATTTTTGCTGCATTAAACTTATTGCCTGCCATGCGGCGTACATCGGCCAATACATCATTAGCCATTACATATATTTTATCGTACTCGTCAAAAAAAGATGCTTTAAAACGCCAGGCTCTTTGCTCACTTATATCCAAACCGTTATACAGTGCTACTTTTTGCGATAACTTATGCGGGGCTTCGCCGGTATGGTAACCGTTTGTTCCGGAGCTGTGCACTTGCCAGTTTAAACCGGCTGCATTTGCTTTTTGTTGCAACACACCTTCGGCCAGCGGACTGCGACAAATGTTACCCAAACATACCATCATAATTTTCATGACGCAAAGGTACTACAACATTACATAGTAAGTAATTGGTTTAGCATCAATTTACTTCGATATATTAACAAACCCTGTTATGGAATTTTACCACTAAACTTATCTTATTGTTACATAATTAAACGAAGGGATTGAAGTTTTGCTACTAACGGTTAGTAGTGTATTTATTAAAACTTAGTTAAAACAATTGTTAGTACAGGTTGATGATTAGCGAACAGAACCCCGAACGGAGCGTCGCAAGGCTGCTTCATCAAGGGAGGGACGTTGGTAACAAAAAATAATAAAAAATAATGCGTAATGTCATTTTTTATTAGAATGTTATTAAAAATGTGCTTTTCCTGTAATATCCTGTTAATTTTTGTCAGGCTGTTTTAAAAAAAAACAATAAATTGCCATCCCACTTCAGAAACGTATGAAAGAAGGTTATGATGAAAAGATAAAAAAGCAATATGCATTAAGACGGTCGATAACCGATTATGGCATGGGTGTGTTTTGGCTTTTGTTGGGATTGGCTTTTTTGGTTAGAAAAAAATTCAATGTCATTATTGCCGGACAAGCACCTGATTGGACAGATATTTTAGCTGGTGTTTTATTTGCTATATACGGTATTTGGCGATTGTACAGAGGATATAAGAAAAACTATTTTAGAGAAAGTTAATGAAGATGGGACTGTTTAAAAATATTATAGTTTTTACTATTGCTGCTACATTTTTGATGGCTTGTGGTAACAACAAAGAAGATGAGGAGGGACGTAGTTCGCCATATAAAGGAGTAACAACGATAAGTGTTGATGAAACTTTTAAACCGGTGATTGACGCACAGATACAGGTGTACGAATCTAACAGGCCCGAGACAAAAATTAATGTGCAGTATAAACCGGAAGCAGATAGTTGGAACGATTTATGGATAGATTCTATTCCGTTGATTATTTCCACACGGAGAATATCAGAAAACGAGAGAAGATATATATCAGATTCTTTGAAAGTAAATATAAAACAACAAGTAGTAGCTCGTGATGCAATAGCTATTATTGTACACCCAAAAGCTCCTGATTTTGCATTTACCATGGAGGAAGTAAAACAGTTACTTACAGGTAAGTATAGCAAAAATTTAACACCGGTTTTTGATGGGGTTAAAGCAACGGGAACGGTTCGGTATCTCGTCGATAGTGTATTAAAAGGTGGCAAACTTTCACCCGATGCTGTAGCTGCTCAAACCAGCGATTCGGTTATTAACTACATAGCATCGCACCCTAATGCAGTAGGCTTTATTGGTGTAAGTTGGGTGGGCAACAGCGATGATAGTTTGCAACAAAGTTTTTTGAAAAAAATAAGGGTGGCTTATATTGAAAGTACCGACTCGGCAGGAAAATATATTTTACCCATGCCGGGAAATGTGTACAGAGGTAAATATCCTATGGTACGGGATTTGGTATATATACTAAAAGAACCGTACCCGGGGTTGGCAACAGGGTTTGCTTTTTTTCTGAAAAATGAAATTGGACAATTAATTTTTAGACGGGCCTATCTTGCTCCTATGTTAAAAGATTTTAGCATAAGAAATATTCAACTTAAGGAAGGACCCATTGAATAATTAATAAAGTATTTTTTTATACCACAATAAAAGAGAACACAGATGAACAAAACAAAGTTTACATTGAGTCTGATGACTGCGACACTGTTGATGGTAACAGGCGTAAAGGCACAGTCGCTGCAGGAGGGGATTCAAGATCTTTATTCTGACAGGGTAGAAAGTGCGAAAGCAGTATTTGAGAAATTGGTTGCTTCTAATCCTAATAACATCGAAGCTACTTATTGGTTGGGCCAGGCGTTTTTGAAAAAAGACGACATTGCAGGCGCTAAAGGCGTTTATGACAAGGCGTTAACCACAAGTGCGAATGCTCCTTTGTTGCTGGTTGGTAAAGGCCAGGTTGATTTGGAAGAAAACAAGGTTCAGGATGCACGTCAGCGTTTTGAATCGGCTTTAACTATTAGTAAAGGTCGTAAAGGTGATGACCCTGAAATTTTAAACGCAGTTGGTAGAGCTATTACCAATGTATATGACCATATTGACAAAAAAGGTGATATTAATTTTGCGGTAGAAAAGTTACAGGCAGCAGCCCAGATTGATACAAAAAAAGATGTACGTTTAAAAGCCGATATTCTTTTAAATCTGGCTAATGCCCTACGTAAACAAAAACCCGGTGAAAATGGCGGTGAAGTTTTTAAAAACCTGGTAGAAGCTACCCGTATAGACCCTACTTATCCGGTACCGGCTTACCGTAATGCCATGCTATTTCAATCGCAACGTAACTGGGAAATGTTTATTGATTACATGAATACTGCAATCAGTAAAGATCCCCGTTTTGCACCCGCATATTGGGAGTTGACATATTACTATATGCATACAGATTTGACAAAAGCAAAAGAGTATGCGCAAAAATTTAAAGAAAGTGCAGATACTGATCCACAAAATTCATATTTAGAATATGCAATGGAATGGGCTTTGAAAAACTATGATAAGGCAATTGCGGGAGCAAAAGATATTATTGCAAAATCTAATGGTAATCCGGCTCCTAGGGTTTATAAATTGTTAGCGGACTCTTATGTTTCGAAAGGGGATACAATAACTGCAAAACAGTACATTGATGATTACTTTGGGAAGCAAAAACAAGATGAAATTGTTCCGAAAGACTACACTTTAAAAGCTACTATTTATTCTGCCATTACAGGCCAGGAAGGTGTAGCACTTCAGAGCTTTTTAGATGGTATAAAAACTGATACTACAGAAGTAGGTAAGTTAGACATTCTAAAAGAAGGTATTGAGTTATTTCGTAAAAAGCAACAATCGCAAAATGAAAGCATCTTATATACTAAGTTATTAGAAATAAAGCCTAAACCAACCATTAATGACTTGTTCTATGCCGCTTACGCTAATTATAAAGCAGGACAGTTTTCGCCAGCTTATGATCTTGCAAATAGAATGACAACTGAGTATCCTGATCAGGAGTATGGATGGGAGTGGAAATATAACGCAGCTATTATGTTGGATACTGCTAAGATGGATAGTTTGGCTATTCCTGCCGCACAGGAGTGGATAGGTTTTATTAGAAAAGACAGTGCTAAATATGCAGCTAAGTTTAATGGTGTTTACGGTTATATGGTTCAAACCTATAACAAGTTAAAAGATTACGAAAACACAGTAGTGTATTTAGAATTATTAAAAGGTGTAACTACTGATCCTGCCAGGATTGAAAGTTATCAAACCAGTATTAATCAGTTGAATGAATACCTGAAAAAACTGAAAGCACAGCCTAAAACATCGGGTGGTGCAGCTACAACCGGTAGTAAATAAACAGGTATTATAAGTTTTATAGCATAATTGTAGCCCCGGATCATAATCCGGGGCTTTTTCTTTGTATAAATACAAGGTTTATTGGCCTTGCTGCCTTATTTTTGCCACTAGGGTAAAAAATTATGATCCACTTACTTCAAACCCATATCGCTGTTAACAGCGCAGATACGTATTTGCCTATTGCCTTACAAATTGTTTTTGCTATAGGCCTGGTTGTTGTGTTAATGATATTAACCCACCTTTTAGGCCCCAAACGTAAAACCACCGATAAGTTGCAAAACTTTGCCAGTGGTATCGATTCGCATGGAGAGGCCAGGCAGCCGATGGCTATCAAATACTTTTTAACAGCTATTCTTTTCGTTTTATTTGATGTAGAGGTGATATTTTTCTATCCTTATGCGGTTAATTTCAGGGATTTAGGATGGCAGGGCTTTTTTGCTGTATTAATGTTTGTAGGTTTTTTCCTTTGCGGATTTACCTACATTTTAAAACGCGGAGCACTGAAGTGGGAAGATTAGTGTAGACAATAAAAGAAAATTTGATAAATGACTTCATTTTCAAATTTTCTAATTTCCAAATTATCAAATTAGAACTATGTCACGTCCGGTATCATACAACATCAAGCAAAAACCACTGGTAGACGATATCAGCATGGTTGATATGCCCGAAGGACATCAGGGTCAGGGCTTTTTTGCTACTACCTTGGATTCGGTTATTGGTTTGGCCCGTAAAAACTCTTTATGGCCATTACCTTTTGCAACATCTTGTTGCGGTATCGAATTTATGGCCACCATGGCATCTACATATGATTTAGCCCGTTTTGGTAGCGAAAGGGTAGGCTTCTCCCCCCGTCAGTGCGATATGTTAATGGTTATGGGAACTATTGCAAAAAAAATGGGCCCCGTGGTTAAACAGGTATACTTACAAATGGCCGAGCCCCGCTGGGTTATTGCCGTAGGTGCCTGCGCCAGCAGCGGTGGTATTTTTGATACTTACAGCGTTTTACAGGGTATTGATCAGGTTATACCGGTAGATGTATATGTTCCCGGTTGCCCCCCACGTCCCGAAGCCATTATTGATGGTGTTTTACGTATTCAGGACCTGGTAGGTAAGGAAGAGCTACGCCGCCGTAATGGACAGCAATACAAAGCTTTATTAGAAAGCTACGGCATACAGTAAGAAATAATTTTTTAGAAACGAAATAATGGTTTACAAACATGTTAACCAACGAATATATACAACAAAGGTTACAGGATAAATTTGGGGATGCCGTTTCGGTTTTTGAGGAAACCTATGGCACATTAAGTTTTGTTGCCACTAAGGAACAAAACCTTAAAGTGCTTAGCTTTTTATATGATGATGCCGAATTAAAGTTTCGTTTTATGACGGACTTATGCGGTGTGCATTATCCTGATAAAGTTGGTAGCGAATTAGCCGTTGTATATCATTTACACAATTTGGAAGATAACGTTCGCATACGTTTTAAGGTATTTACTTCCGTTGCAACCCCTGATGTATATACTGCAACAGGTTTGTTTGCTACCGCTAATTGGATGGAAAGAGAAACGTATGATTTTTACGGAATTAACTTTCTTGGACATCCTAATCTGAAGCGCATTTTAAACGTGGATGAAATGGATTATTTTCCTATGCGTAAAGAGTTTCCTTTAGAAGATCAGGGACGTATAGATAAAGATGATGAAATGTTTGGGCGCGGTGGTAATATTACTTACAACAATGCCGACCAAACAGCACCATTGGAGCAAAAACATTAAGGCAAATAAAACGAAGAAAAACTATTAGCTGGCATGTCTGAACAGCATATAAAGCTACCCGAGGGTAGCATAGAAAAAACAACTACCACCCTAAATCTGGGACCCACTCACCCTGCTACACACGGGGTAATGCAAAACATCCTGGAGTTAGATGGTGAACGCATCGTATCAACCGAGCAAACCATCGGTTACATACACCGTGCTTTTGAAAAAATTGCAGAACGTCGCCCGCTTTATCAAATTACCCCACTTACCGACAGGTTAAACTATTGCTCTTCTCCGTTAAACAATATGGGATGGCATATGACCTGCGAAAAGCTTTTAGGTGTACAAACTCCAAAACGTGTAGACTACCTGCGCATTATTGTAATGGAGTTGGCCCGTATTTCCGATCATCTTATTTGTAACTCCATTGTAGGCGTGGATAGTGGGGCATTTACCGGCTTTTTATATGTAATGCAGTACCGCGAATTAATTTACGAGATATACGAAGAAATCTGCGGTTCCAGACTTACAACAAATATTGGCCGTATCGGTGGTTTCGAAAGAGACTTCAACGATATTGCCTTCCAGAAAATTGAAAAATTCCTTGACGAATACCCAGCGGTATTAAAAGAGTTTGAAAACCTTTTCAACCGCAACCGTATTTTCATGGATCGTTTAATAGGTGCCGGACCCATTAGTGCCGAAAGAGCGTTAAACTATGGGTTTACCGGTCCAAACCTCAGGGCTTCAGGTGTCGACTATGACCTGCGTATACAAAGCCCTTATTGTAGTTACGATGAGTTTGACTTTACCATTCCCGTAGGTACAACCGGGGACTGTTACGACAGATTTTTAGTGCGTAACGAAGAAATGTGGCAAAGTATGAGTATCATCAGGCAGGCCATGGATAAACTGAAACAGTTTAAAGGTGCCGATGCCGAAGTGTACCATGCCGATGTACCGGAGTACTATCTTCCGCAAAAGAAAGATGTGTACACCAAAATGGAAGCCTTAATCTGGCATTTTAAAATCATCATGGGCGAAATAGATATGCCTAAAGGTGAAATATTCCATTCCATAGAAGCAGCAAATGGTGAGTTAGGTTACTATATGATTAGCGATGGTGGTCGCACACCGTTCCGCTTACACTTTCGCAGACCTTGTTTTATTTACTACCAGGCTTACGAAGAGTTAACAAAAGGAGCCATGCTAAGTGATGCCGTTATTGTAATGTCGTCACTAAACTTGATTGCCGGAGAAATGGATGCTTAATCAATTGGATAATTAGCTAATCTGCTAATGTGCTGATTGATTATTGAGAAAGTATTTTAAGAGTGGCATCGTCCAAGCCCTGATTGAGCTTTACTTGCGACGCTCCGTTTAACAGCAGTAATGCTATTGGGCAATAGGTAAAAACAAAATAAAATGCAGGTTTTCCGTAACACAGAAAACCACGAAATATAAAACAGATGAGTGTACAGTTCACTGACATAGCATTAAAAGAAGCACAACGCCTTATTGCCCGTTATCCTGACGGTAAGCAAAAAAGTGCGTTGCTACCTGTATTACATTTGGCACAACAACAATTTGGTAACTGGTTGGATGTACCGGTAATGGATTACGTAGCATCAATACTTAACATTGAACCAATTGAAGTATACGAGGTGGCTACCTTTTACAGCATGTACAATTTAAAACCGGTAGGTAAATACTTGTTCGAAGTATGCCAAACCGGTCCATGTATGATTAGCGGCAGCGATGATATCATACAATACATTGGTGATAAATTAAACATAAAACCCGGCCAAACAACCGAGGATGGCATGTTTACTTTAAAAACCGTAGAATGTTTAGGTGCCTGTGGGTATGCACCCATGATGCAATTGGGTAAACATTACCGGGAGCATTTGACAAAAGAAAAAGTAGACCGGATAATTGATGAGTGCAGAGCAGAGGCTGCAGCAAAAAATTAATAAAGCATAAAGCGGAAAGTATAAAGCTGAACGCTAAAGCATAAAGCAAAAAAGTAAAAGCATAAAGCCAACATAAGTTTAGATTTTTACTTTTTAATTTTTACTTTATAAAATGGGAAGAAAACTTTTATTAGCAAACGATAAGGTAGAAGGCATTCGCTACTACGATGTATACCGCCGTGAAGGAGGTTACCGTAGTGTGGAAAAAGCATTGAAATCTTTAACACCGGATGAAGTTACCGAAGAGGTAAAGAAAAGCGGCTTGCGTGGTCGTGGTGGTGCAGGTTTCCCTGCCGGTATGAAATGGAGTTTTCTGGCAAAACCTGAAGGTGTACCTCGTTATCTGGTGGTAAATGCCGATGAATCAGAACCCGGTACTTTTAAAGACCGTTACCTGATGGAATTTATTCCCCATTTATTGATAGAGGGAATGATTGTGAGTTCCTATGCATTAGGAAGTAATAATTCATACATATATATCCGTGGTGAGTATTGGTGGATTGTTGATATTTTAGAACAAGCCATTAACGAAGCCAAAAACAACGGATGGTTAGGTAATAATATTTTAGGCACCGGATACAATTTAGAAATTCACGTACAGCGTGGTGCAGGTGCTTATATCTGTGGTGAGGAAACAGCGTTGTTGGAGTCGTTGGAAGGTAAACGTGGTAACCCGCGTATTAAACCTCCGTTTCCTGCGGTAAAAGGTTTGTGGGGGTGTCCTACGGTGGTAAATAATGTAGAAACTATTTCTGCAGTAGTACCTATCATTAATGAAGGCGGCGATGAGTATGCTAAAATTGGTGTTGGTAAATCAACCGGTACCAAACTTATTTCCGCATGCGGTAATATTAACAAGCCGGGTGTGTACGAAATAGATATGACCATTTCGGTAGAAGAGTTTATTTATAGCGATGAATATTGTGGTGGTATAAAAAATGGTAAACGATTAAAAGCCTGTATTCCGGGTGGATCATCTGTACCTATTTTACCGGCCAACCTGTTATTAAAAACAGCCAAAGGCGAACAACGTATGATGAATTACGAAGGTCTTGCCGAAGGTGGTTTTGCAACAGGCACCATGATGGGTTCGGGTGGTTTTATTGTGTTGGATGAAGACCAGTGCGTAGTAAAACATACTTATACTTTAGCCCGTTTTTACCGCCATGAAAGTTGCGGGCAATGTTCGCCTTGCCGTGAAGGAACAGGTTGGATGGAAAAACTATTATTGCGTTTAGAAAAAGGCGAAGGTAAAACCAGTGATATTGATTTGTTGTGGGATATACAACGTAAGATTGAAGGAAATACAATTTGTCCTTTAGGTGATGCAGCGGCATGGCCGGTTGCAGCAGCTATCAGACATTTCAGGGATGAGTTTGAATGGCATGTAACCAATGCAGCAGAAGCACAAACACGTAATTATGGACTGGCGCATTATGCTGATGCGTTGGAGGTAGTTGCGTAGGATAAAGATGATTAACGATTGCCGGCGATTGTAATTTTTAAGAAGATTAAGCAGATGCGTTTAAGTAAAATCACAGTTCTTTTTTTATTATTGATAGGAACTAACAAAACATTTGCACAAGGTAGTGCAACTAGTACAGTACGTAAAACAAGTGCTAACAGAAAAGGCTCTGTGTTTGCCTATTGGGGATGGAACCGTGCGGCTTATACCAATAGTACGTTAAAGATTAAAGGCGAAGATTATGACCTGACTTTGCATAAGTTAAAAGCAAAGGACAGGCCCAGTGATGTGAGTCTTTATAACTATTTCCGTGCCGATAGAATAACTATTCCGCAAACAAACCTGCGTGTTGGTTATTACTTAAGGGATGATTTAGCTATAACTGCAGGCGTTGACCACATGAAGTATGTAATGGTACAAAACCAGGTAGCTAAAGTAACTGGCCATGTAGAACATGAAGGAAAGTACCAAAGTGATTATAATGGTAACATGGTTATTGCAGACGATTTTTTAAAATTTGAACATACAGATGGGTTAAACTATGTGAATGTTGAAATAGAAAAACTGGGCAATATTTTTAAAACGGCTGATGAAAAATTGCATATTGGTTATTTGTACGGTGGTGGAGTAGGAGTGATGGTGCCAAGAACAAATACCACGTTTTTGGATTATGACCGCAATGACCGGTTTCATTTATCGGGATTTGGTACAAGTGCAAAAGCCGGTGTACAAATAACCGTGTTGAGAAAATTATCGTTTAGGTTTGAAACAAAAGTTGGGTACATTAACATGCCCGATATTGTTTTACACAAAAAAGGTATTAAAGGAAAAGGCAAGCAGGATTTTGTGTACGGACAGGCAAATGGTATGATAGGTGCGGTGTACAACTTTAGTAAGTAAGCAGAAAGCTGAATGCTAAATGCTTAAAGCGGAATGCACAGGAACTTGCGCAATGCTCAATAGCATTAATGCAGTTGAAGAGTGCGACGCAAGGAACGATGATAGTAGCATTGCTGATGGTAACAAAATAAAAAAGCTCAGTAGTAAATGAGTTTATAAATTGTAATAAAAACTTCAACACAGTTGGAGCTTATATAAAAGTATTAAAAACTAAATCCCCTCCGAAGGAGGGGTTTGGGGAGGCTTAAAATGTCGGAACAACAATTATTTAAAGTAACAATTGACAACATCACGGTAGAAGTACCAGCCGGTACTACTATTTTGCAAGCTGCCCGCCAGGTGGGTGGCGATGTGGCACCGCCTGCAATGTGTTACTACACACCATTGGAAGGCAGTGGCGGTAAATGCCGTACTTGTTTGGTTGAGGTAAGTAAGGGTTCTGAAAAAGATCCGCGACCGATGCCTAAACTGGTGGCCAGTTGCCGTACAACGGTGATGGATGGCATGGAGGTAAAAAATATTACCAGCCCGCGTGTTAAAGATGCCCGTGCCGGTGTGGTGGAATTTTTATTGTTAAACCATCCGTTGGATTGTCCGGTTTGTGACCAGGCAGGCGAATGTCATTTGCAGGACTTAGGTTACCAACATGGCAGCGATGGTACCCGTTACGAATTTAAACGCAGAACATTTAGCAAGCATAATTTAGGCAACTATATTCAGTTACACATGACACGTTGCATATTGTGTTACCGTTGCGTGTTTACTGCCGACCAGGTTACCGGTAAAAGGGTACATGGTGTATTGGACAGAGGCGATCATGCAGAGATTGCGACTTACATTGAAAAATCGTTGGATAATGATTTTATAGGTAACGTAATTGATGTATGTCCGGTAGGTGCGTTAACTGATAAAACTTTCCGTTTTAAAAACAGGGTATGGTTTACCAAACCTGTTGATGCTCATTGCAATTGTACAAAATGTAGCGGTAAAGTTACTTTATGGCAACGTGGTAACGAAGTGTTACGTGTTACGGCACGTAAAGATGAGTGGGGCGAAATTAAAAAAACAGACGACGGCAAAACCGGCTGGATTTGTAACGAGTGCCGCTTTGAAAGAAAGAATATTAATGATTGGATAATTGAGGGGCCAACAAAAGTGAGCCGTCAATCGGTTATATCGGCCAACCATTACGAAACAATTGATAAACCACAGGATACTTTAGTAGAAGTAATGGGCGGCCGCCAGCCAAAAATGTTAATGGATATACACGCCATTAGCGATGTAAACCAACCCGGCGTTAAGCTAAGCGAATTGCCTGGCCCTGCTACCGGAAAAACATTTAACAAAAACAACCAACAGTAATACAAACCAATATGTATTTATTAGCGATTGACTGGTTTTTTATTATAGAAAAATTATTATTGATTGTTTGTATTGTTACACTATCAATGGTAGTAGCCATGTACTCTACTTACGGCGAACGTAAAGTAGCAGGCTTTTTCCAGGACAGGCTTGGTCCAAACCGTGCCGGTCCTTTTGGGCTTTTACAACCCTTAGCCGATGCCGGTAAGCTTTTCTTTAAAGAAGAGATTATTCCGTTGGCTTCATCAAAATTCTTATTTATTCTTGGTCCGGCTTTAGCCATGATAACGGCCTTGTTAACCAGTGCCGTTATTCCCTGGAGTACACCACTGCAAATTGGCGACAGGGTTGTGCCTTTACAAATTGCCGATATTAATGTAGGTATCTTATTTGTTTTTGCTGCTGTAAGTGTAGGCGTGTATGGTATTATGATTGGCGGCTGGGCAAGTAACAATAAATTTTCACTGTTAGCCGGTATTCGTGGTGCATCTCAAATGGTATCTTACGAGTTACCAATGGGCTTAGCTTTATTAGGTGTGTTACTGTTTGTTGGCGATTTAAGAATGAGCAGCATTGTACAAAGCCAGATAGACAACGGATGGCATGTTTTTTATCAGCCAATAGGTTTCATTGTTTTCTTTGTATGTGCATTAGCCGAGTGTAACCGTACACCTTTCGATTTACCGGAAGCAGAAAGTGAGTTAAACTTTGGTTACCACCAGGAGTACTCATCTATGAAACTTGGTTTTTATTTGTTTGCAGAATATATAAACATGTTTATTAGCTGTGTAGTAATGACCTGCCTTTTCTTTGGCGGTTACGATATACCGTTTGTAAACGAGGCAGAATGGGGCTTACATCCAAACCTGCTGGCCCTAATAGGCTTTGCAGTAATAATGGGTAAATCCTTATTCTTTGTATTTGTATTTATGTGGATTCGTTGGACAGTGCCACGTTTCCGTTTTGACCAACTGATGAATTTAGGTTGGAAAAAATTAATACCACTGGCATTGGTAAACATGGTTATTTCTGCCGCACTTATTTTGTGGTTAAAGAAATAATTAGGTTACCGGCTGTAGTAACACGGATGATCGTCCCTTGCGTCGCACTCTTGTACTGCAGTAATGCTATTGAACAATTCCGCATAGCGGACATGAAGTGATTTGAAATAAAGGGTGAAGAATAGTATAACGTTATAAGTAAAAAAGTAGAGGGAATAGTATCAATACTACATTCTCAATACTTAATACTGATGACTAACAACTACATTTGCCACATTGAAATAATGATTAACTATAACACGGTTGCTTAACGGTAAGTTTAGTACGGTGTTTAAAAACTTCTCCAAATGGAGATGGGGGTTAAAATGCAATTAACGAATAAGTCAAAACAGGTAGATCGTAAGCCGATGACATTTTTGGAGAGCTTGTATCTCTGGAATATTGCCAAAGGCATGATGATTACGTTAAAACACTTTTTTAGAAAAAAGCCAACTATTCAGTATCCTGAACAGGAAAGGCCTTTCTCTAAAGTATTCCGCGGTTTGCACATTTTAAATCGTGACGAAGAAGGCCGTGAACGTTGTACTGCTTGTGGTTTATGTGCAGTGGCATGTCCTGCCGAGGCTATCACCATGGAAGCCGCCGAAAGGGAAAATGGCGAAGAGCATTTATACCGTGAAGAAAAGTATGCCGCCAAGTATGAAATCAACATGCTGCGTTGCATTTTCTGTGGTTATTGTGAGGAGGCTTGCCCTAAAGATGCTATTTACTTATCGCAAACATTTGCACCGGCAAACTATGGCCGTACAGGCTTTATTTATAAAAAAGGAGATTTATTAATACCTAATCCGGTAGAAGATCCTGAAGGTTATAAAAAAGCATTAGGCGATAAAGCAACTAAATAAAATCACTATTTCAGACTTATTAGAAAGCTGAAATATTAATTAACGGTATTAGTCACGAGACATGAGTGTAACACAAATATTATTCTGGTTTTTATCCATTCTGGCTTTATTCGGAGCCATCATGGTAGTGGTAAGCCGTAACCCGGTACATAGCGTATTGTGGTTAATTATGACCTTCTTCGCCATATCAGGTCATTACATTGTATTAAATGCCCAATTTTTAGCGGTAGTAAATATTATTGTTTACGCAGGTGCTATTATGGTGTTGTTTCTGTTTGTTATTATGTTAATGAACTTAAACAAAACCGCTGCGCCCAAACGAAACCGATGGTTAAAACTGGCCGGCGGTATAGCCGGCGGTTGTTTAATGCTGGTTTTAGTAGCAGCATTGCGTGACAGCGAATTAAAAGGCCAGTTTGCACAGGTTAACACCGGCGATATTGGTTTAATTAAAAGCCTGGGTAAAGAGTTATTCACTACATACGTAATACCATTTGAGTTAAGCAGTATTCTGTTTTTAAGTGCTATGGTAGGTGCGGTGGTTTTAGGTAAAAAAGATTAAAAGCATATAGTAATGCCAATAAATTATTACATATTTCTTTCTTTAGCATTATTTGCTATTGGTATGATAGGGGTGTTAACACGCCGTAATGCCATTATTATTTTTATGTGTGTGGAGCTGATGTTAAACGCCGTAAACTTATTGTTGGTGGCTTTTTCTAAAATGCACTATTTAAGTGCAGGCTCTCCTTTTTCTACTGCCGGTACCGATGGGCAGTTATTTGTATTTTTTATTATGGTGGTAGCAGCGGCTGAGGTAAGTGTGGGGCTGGCTATTATTGTAATGATGTATAGAAATATACACTCGGTAGATGTAAACTTTTTAAACAGGTTAAAACATTAAGTCTTTAACGGCTCAGTGTTTATAAATAATATTTTAGACTAAAAATTAGCAAACCGAAACGCAAAAACGAACTCGGACAGTACTAATTGAAACATAGTTATGAAGAACGTTTTACAACTGGCTTATCTTATTCCGCTATTTCCTTTGCTGGGTTTTCTCATCAACGGTTTGGGGCGTAATAAACTGTCAAAAGGTGTTATAGGGACAATTGGCAGTGGTGCTATTTTAGCATCGTTTATTGTAAGTCTTATTTTATTTTTTCAGGTAAAAGGTGGCAATACCGAAGTGGTTAATTATTTTAACTTCATTTCGGTTGGTAATCTCTCTATACCATTTGCTTTTCAAATAGACCAATTGTCGTCTATCTTTTTGTTGATTATTACCGGTGTTGGTTTTTTAATACATGTGTACTCCACTTCGTACATGCATGACGAAAAACCGGAACACTTTGCCCGTTATTTTGCTTACTTAAACCTGTTTGTGTTCTCCATGCTCTTATTGGTAATGGGAGCCAACTTTGTTATCATGTTTATTGGTTGGGAAGGGGTAGGTTTATGCTCTTACTTGTTAATCGGTTTTTGGTTTAAAAAACCTGAGTATAACAAAGCTGCTTCTAAGGCTTTTATCATGAACCGTATTGGCGACCTTGCTTTTTTAATTGCCTTGTTTTGGTTAATTGGTAAAGTAGGTTCAGTAAGTTTTACAGAAGTGTTTAGTGCCGAAGGATTAGCAAAATTATCTACTACTGATATTACCGTTATTACTTTACTATTATTTGTAGGTGCTACCGGTAAAAGTGCACAAATACCTTTGTACACGTGGTTGCCGGATGCAATGGCGGGTCCTACGCCTGTATCGGCATTAATACATGCGGCTACCATGGTAACAGCCGGTATTTACATGATAGCCCGTAGCAACGTGTTATATTCTTTAGCCCCGGATGTATTAAACATAATTGCCTGGGTTGGGTTGGCTACTGCTTTATTGGCAGCCAGTATTGCCCTTAAGCAAAACGATATTAAAAAAGTTCTGGCTTACTCAACGGTTAGTCAGTTAGGTTTTATGTTTTTGGCATTAGGTACCGGTGCTTATGGCGCTGCAGTATTCCATGTAATGACACACGCTTTCTTTAAAGCTTTAATGTTCTTAGGTAGTGGTAGTGTTATTCACGCTATGGGTGGCGAACAGGATATTCGTAAAATGGGTGGCCTTTCTAAAAAAATGCCGGTTACCTTCTGGACATTTGTTATTGGTTGTGTTGCCATTGCTGGTATTCCGCCATTATCCGGTTTTTTTTCTAAAGATGCTATTTTATTAAGTGCGTATGCAAAAAGTCCGGTAATGTATGGTATTGCTTTATTTGCAGCTTTACTTACGGCGTTTTATATGTTCCGTTTATTGTTTATCACTTTCACCGGTAAATTCCGCGGTACACACGAGCAGGAGCATCATTTACACGAAAGCCCGAAGGCCATGACCCTGCCTTTAATTGTATTGGCTATATTATCGGTAATTGGCGGTTTTGTTGGTGTACCTGCTGTATTGGGTGGTAGCGATGAATTAATTCACTTTTTATCACCTGTAATTGCTATTGCAGAAGGTCATCATATTTCTCATACCACAGAATATATACTAATGGGTTTATCAACCGTATTGGTATTGGGAATGGTATTAGGTGCTTGGGTTATTTACAAAAACTATAAAGAAAAAGAAAACACCGGCTTTGCAAAAGTGTTGGAAAACAAATGGTATGTGGATGAATTGTATGATACCATCATTGTGAAACCACTAAAGGTATTGGCTGATTTTCTGAACAACATATTTGATAAAAAAGTGGTGGACGGATTAGTAAATGGCGTAGGCCGTTTGGTAAACTATGGTGGCCGTCAGTTCAGGTGGATACAAAGCGGCCAGGTAGGCAGCTATGTATTGTTGATGGTAGTGAGTATTTTATTAATTTTTGTTGTGCAGTTTTTTTTAAGAAAATAAGTTTAATGAGCTAATGGATCTTGTTTACTATTAACGATGAACCATTAACTAGTAACTGTTGCACAAAGAACAGAACGATGAACGGAGCGTCGCAACATCAGCTCCATCAGGGAACTGAAGTTGATAACATAAATAAAAAAAATCCTGAAAGGGATAGGTTGTAATATGATCGCACTTTTATTATTATTGATTCCATTACTCGGAGGTTTTGTTACTTTCTTTTTAAAGAGTGACAATGCCGCTCGTAGTTGGTCTTTACTAACAGCTATTGCTACTTTGTTGGTGGCATTTTTAGGTTTGGCGGTTTATAATAAACCGGAATGTTTAAGTTTTCATGCTGACTGGATTCAACCCCTGGGTGCATCGTTTGCATTAAAACTGGATGGCCTTGGCTACACTTTAAGCCTGTTGGCTACATTGGCATTACCACTTATTTTAGCAGCAACATGGCACCGCCAATATGCTAATGCAAAAAACTTCTTTGGTTGGATGTTATTAGGCGTGGCAGGTATGTTGGGCGTGTTTATGGCCATGGACGCATTGTTGTTCTACTTCTTCTGGGAGTTGGCATTAATACCTATGTATTTTATTTGCTCGCAGTGGGGTGGCGAAAAACGTATTCCGGTTACCTTCAAGTTTTTTATTTATACTTTCTTTGGTTCTATATTGATGCTGGTAGCGTTGATTTATATTTATTTTCAAACGCCGAACCATTCATTTGCTATTGAAGATTTTTATAAAGCAGGGCAGGCATTATCATACAACGACCAAATGTGGTTGTTCTGGTTATTGTTTATCGCTTTTGCCGTAAAAATGCCCATCTTTCCTTTTCATACCTGGCAGCCCGATACCTATGAGCAATCGCCAACAGCAGCAACCATGTTGCTGAGTGGCATAATGGTTAAAATGGGGGTGCTTGGTTTATTACGTTGGGTATTACCTATTGTACCACAAGCAGCTTACAGTTGGGGCGACCTTACTTCCTCCATGGCTGTTATCGGAATCATTTATGCTTCGCTTATTGCCATGAGGCAGGATGATATGAAACGTTTAATTGCTTATTCGTCTATTGCACATATCGGATTAATGGCCATTGCTATTTTTAGCGAAACCCAAAGTAGTTTTCAGGGTGTAATGGTGCAAATGTTTAACCATGGTATTAACATAGTGGCTTTGTGGATGGTGGTTGAAATAATTGAACGCCAGTTTGGAACCCGTAAAATGTCTGAGTTAGGTGGTTTGGCGCAAAAAGCACCAGCCCTTGCTATATTCTTTGTGTTATTTGCTTTTGCCAATATAGCACTACCGCTAACCAATGCATTTGTTGGTGAGTTTTTAATGTTTAATGGTATATTAAATTCTGCCGTAACAAAATATAATGTTGTGTTTGCAGTGTTAGCAGGTTTGGGTATTATATTAGGTGCTGTGTACACCTTACGTATGACACGAAAAGTATTTTTTGGTCCGGCAAATGCGTTAACGCAAAATGCTGTTGACATAAAGTGGAATGAAAAAATTATTTTAGGTTTTATTGCTGTGGTAATAATTGTAATGGGTGTGTATCCACAACCAATTTTAGATTTTACACAAGCAATTTCTGATGAATTATTAAAACAAGCTGACATACTTCATTTGTTGAAGAAGTAATAAAGAAGTTATGAACGTATTATTGATATCGGCCATTTTGGGTGTTGTAATGATGTTTAGCAGTTTTCTGATAAAGAATACTGCTACCGTACGCACTATAGGTATTACCGGAACTATTGCATTATTAATACTGAACGTACTGGAAATGTACGGCACCAGGTTATTTAATATTAACACAGCCGGCTTTTTATCTTTCGACAGATTTACACTGGTATTTATCAGCATTGCTATTATAGCCATGCTGGTTTACTTTTTACTTACCGCTAAGGATATGGAAAAAGTAAACAAGGTTAATTATGCGGAGTACTTTGCCTTGTTGTTCTTTATTTTATGTGGTATTGTACTGGTATCAGGTTTCGAGTCATTGTTAATCTTGTTTCTGGGTATCGAAATTGTATCTATACCATTATACGTTTTAACCGGTAGCGATAAACGTAATTTAAAAAGTAACGAAGCTGCATTAAAATACTTCCTGATGGGATGTTTTTCTACCGGCTTAATGTTAATGGGTATCACGCTTATTTATGGTGCACAAGGAACATTTACGGTTGAACTGTTCAACTTTACTAAAAATATAGATTCGCCTTTGGCCATTGCAGGTATGTTACTGCTGTTATTCTCTATGGCATTTAAGGCATCGGTAGCACCATTACATTTCTGGACACCGGATGTGTACGATGGAGCCCCCACCGTATTTACCTCATTCATGGCCACTATTGTAAAAGCGGCTGTGTTCTTTTCTTTCTTCCGTTTGTTTAACGATTCATTTACGGCCCTTGCACCACAATGGCAGTTCTGGATGGCCGTATTAGCTGCCCTTACTTTGTTTATAGGTAACATTACGGCTGTGTTTCAGCATAGTGTTAAACGTATGCTGGCCTACTCCAGTATTGCGCAGGCAGGCTTTATGTTATTAGCCATTTTTGCTATGAGTGGTATTGCCAAAGAAGGTTTATTATTATATGCAGCGGCCTATAGCTTTGCCAGCATTGGTATTTTTTCGGTACTAACTAAAATGGACGATTATACTTTTGATGGTTTCAACGGCCTTGTCAAACAACAACCATTGGTAGCAGCGGCTATTACCATATTCATTTTATCATTAGCCGGCATTCCGCTAACTGCAGGTTTTTTGGCTAAGTTTTATATGATACAGGCCGTAATACAAGCCGGCGGACATTTATGGTTAGCCATCTTTGCTTTAGTAATGGCAGCGGTAAGTGTGTACTATTATTTCCGTGTAATACAAGCCATGTACTTTAAACAAGGCAATGCCAATATACAAGCCAGTAATACCTTTAAATACACTTTATTAGCGGTAGCTATATTGGTAGTATTGTTAGGCATATTTCCTAACCTTATTACCAACTGGTTATACTTTTAATAAAAGTAGTTTTATTTTTTGTTAACCGGCTGTATAGCCCTGATGCCCCCAACCCCTAAAGGGGCGTCCGGTTTTGTCACTCACTGCATCGTTCCGTGCGCTAATCATCATCGTGTTATACTGTAGCTGTTTCGCTACATAAAAAGTTTGTACTGCGAAGCTTATGGCTTCGCAGTTTTGTTTTAGCCACTTCGCTTTGCGACGCTTGTAGTTTCGTAGTTATATGCTATCACCTTTGGCGAATGATAATTTTGTTTTTAACTTCTGGATACAATCCGTGTAGAATTGGTAGTCACAAGTGACCCTTTGGAACACTTGCGCCAGATGATGTATTTTTTCGCAACTAATAATTTAACTTTCAGGTAGCTTAAATCATTATCTATGCTACTAAAATTATGTTTATTTTTTTCGTTGAGTTGTAATTCGACGGAAGTAAATAAAGATACTATCATCATTGGAAAAGCTTTGAATGCTAAACATAGTGCCGTTGTAGTAGTAAATGACTCGGTATCGTATTACATTGACGGCATGGATTATTGGGACCCAAAATACTATGATAAAAAAGTAAAAGTTATAGGAAAGCTTAGCAAAGTAGTTAATGAAAAGGATACAACGGATGATGGTTTATTAAAACAAGCAATAATTGGAACAATGCTTATTATAAAAAAAGCAAAGTGGATTTTGGTGAATTGAAAATCTCGCTCTGCGAAACTACAAGTTTCGCAGAGCTGTATGCTATCGCCTTTGTCGATTAATAAATAACTTTAGCTTTTTCCTTAATGGTATTTGTACTGGTAACTCCGGGATGCAATCCGGGTAAAATTAATAGAGCCAGTTTTATTTGCGATATTTTTTCACCGCCGCATCAATCACATCTAGGTATCCATTTTTTGCTTTATCGTTACTAAGTTCCCAAAACATAATACCGCCCAATTTATTATCTAAAGCATATTTTGTTTTCTTTTCTATAGAGGCTTTATCATCAAAAGTGGCAAAGGTTTTTGTGGTAGGGTTGTAAGCATAACTGGCCTGCGCTTTTGCATCGTAATAAAATGTAAAACCGTTTTTAGAATTAATGTTTTTTTCAAACGTATCGTAAGGTAAAAAACTTTTAAACTGTCCGGGTTGGTACAAACCTCTGTTTTTGTTAGGTACATTAATCCAACTACGGCCATAAAAGGCAGCACCAATTACCATTTTATGGGCGGGCACACCAATGGATAATAAATAACTTACACAATTATGTACCGATTCAATTTGCTCAGGTGTGGAATATAATGGTGTATGATGACCGGTACGGGTAGAGTTGCCATGTACCATATCATAATTCATCAGGTTTACATAATCCAGTATAGGCATAATGGCTTGCCAATCTACAGCATCGGTAAGGTATTTGGGAAAACCCCCGGCCGCAAAACTAATTTCTTGTTCGCTGCCTAATGTTGTTCTTAATTGTTTAATTAATGTGGTAAAATTGTTTTTGTCTTCCGGTTTAAACGCATGACCAGGTGGGCCTTCAATAGTTGGGTATTCCCAATCCAGGTCAATACCATCTGTTTTAAAATAAGTGGCTAGTTCTTTAACAGATGTAGCAAACTCTTCTATAGCAGCGGTGGTTGAAAAAACATCGGAACATGTTTCGCAACCGCCCCAACCACCTAAGGATAATAATACTTTTAATTTATGGTTACGTGATTTTAATGATACCAGTTTTTGAATGGTAAGTGTATCAGCATAATCATCCACATTTAAGCGATTGCCTTTTAGGTGGCAAAAGCTATAAATAATATGGGTTAGTTTTTCAATGGGGTATTGGTCAATATTGGTAGCATTGGAAGAATAATAGCCTATTACTTTAAAATTATTGCTAGCGGATTGCGCATATAAATTGCCGGTTAAAACTGCGGCTAAAAATAAAGTAATGACTAAGGAAATACGTTGTGGTTTCATACGGTAAATACAGTTGCTTAATGGGTAAGATACTATATTTTTAAAGTATAAACTTATAAGTGGTTACATACATTGCAGGTAAAAAATACCAACTTTTTAAAATTACTAACTTGGCAAGGGGGAACTTATTAAACGAGAAAAAAAATTTAACTCATTACGTTCTTCGCATCAATCTTTTATTTCTTCTCAAATATTTTTAATTGTCTTTTGGGGTAAACATATTTGTGTTTTAGTACCGTACATGTATAAGTTACCGTTGATTTTAAAAGAAGCCTTACATTTATAGAGAAAAATTTGGTAATTAGCTGATTTGGAAATGAGGGCTTTTGATATTTGTAGGAAACATGCACAATGCCCAATAGCATTACCGAACGATGCAGTGAGTGACACAACAGAAGTTCAATCAAGGGAAGGACGCTTGTAACAACAAAAATGGTCTACTTATTAGGAGTTTAAAGCTCCTTTAGGTTCTCGAATTTAATGAAGGGAAGGAGCGAAGTTAGAAGGGTTGATAGTAGTAATGAAGCTGATAACCAAAAAATAAAGCGGACGATTAACGGAGAATTTATTATGCAGTTTAGAAGTATATTTTCGCTGGCATTTAAAACAGTTGCAGGTAACAAGCTGCGAACGGGCATTACTGTTGCTATTATTGCTTTTGGTATTATGGCGTTGGTGGGCATTATTACCGCTATAAAAGCGATGAACCAGAAGTTTTCGGAAAGCTTTTCTACCATGGGTGCAAATGCCTTTAGCATACGTTATAAGGAACGTAATATACGTATGGGCGGCGGCGGAGGTGATGATGTAACGGTATCGAAAAAAGGGGCTAAGAAGGAAAAAAAATCGAACCTGGGTAAACGCATTACTAAAGAGGAAGCAGAAGCTTTTGTAAAGAAGTATGAATACCCGGCTTATGTAAGTTTGTCAATCTTTGGAGGTCGGAGTAATATAGTATCGTTTGCCAGTAAAAAAACAGGACCGAATGTAATGGCTTACGGTGCTGATGAAAACTACCTGTTATTAAATGGCTTTAAACTATTAGCCGGTAGAAATATGAACCGAACGGATGCTTCCAGCGGACAGAATATTTGTATACTGGGTTATGATGTAGCCAAACGTTTATTAGGTGATAATGTACAGGCGGCGGTTAATCAACAAGTGCGTATTAATAATATACCTTACAGGGTATTGGGCGTATTGGAAAGCAGGGGCTCATCGTTTGGGTTTAGCAGGGATAACATGATTATAACCAGTTATCAGAACGTGGAGCGAAACTTTCCTTCCGGTAACTCTTACGCGGTAGCGATAATGGTAAATAGTATTCCGGAATTAAATACAGCCATGGGCGAAGCGGAAGGGGCTTTCAGGGCTATTAGAAAGCTGACTACAACGGAGGAAAGCAATTTTGCTATGGACCGCAGTGATAGTATTGTAGAGAAAGCTATGAACAGCCTGGGCTTTTTAACTATATCGGCTACGGTTATTGGTTTAATAACATTGATAGGCGCGGCTATTAGTTTAATGAATATTATGCTGGTCTCTGTATCGGAAAGAACCAAAGAGGTGGGCCTGGTAAAAGCAATTGGCGGAAAGAGTAAGATGATCAGGCGTCAGTTTTTACTGGAGTCGGTTATTATTAGCTGTTTCGGGGCTTTTTTTGGGATAATTCTGGGTGTTTTAGTGGGCAATGTTTTCTCTATTGTGCTGAATACGGGCTTTGTAGTGCCTTGGTTATGGGTTATTTATGGAATTTTAATCTGCACATTAGTAGGAATTTTAGCAGGGCTTTACCCGGCATTAAAAGCGGGGAAACTCAATCCCATAGAAGCATTGCGTTATGAATAGCATAATTGTCACCCATTGACCTAAATGAAATTCTTATCAAATTATTGACAACAAAGTTGTTGCTTTTCAAAAATTCCTTAACTTGAACCCCTTATAAAGAAATAGTGCTGGCAAGAAGTTTATTTGTATTAACTTTTTTATTAGCATTGTAAGTAAATTAAGGCTCATTTAAATTTTTTTTTAATTAAAATTAAAACACTAAAAAATTAAGATCATGGCGGAGACTAAACCTACTGCAACTGCAAAGGCTACAACATCTGTACAGGCTAAAAAAAGCAGTAATATTATTTCATGGATAGCACCTATTTCGTGTGTAGTTGCTGGTTATTGTATTTGGCGTTTTATTATTGGTGATCCATCAGGATTTGGAACACCAGACCCTAGTGGTGGATTTTGGCCTCACCATAAAGACCCTAAAGGTGCATTTCACCGTATTTATGAGGGTGGTATCATTGTACCTATCTTAATTGGTATGTTATTAACTGTAATTGTATTTACCATTGAGCGTTTTTTAACTATTGGTAAAGCTTTAGGTAAAGGTTCTATTTCTGACTTTGTACGTAAAGTACAATATCATTTAGCTAATAAAAATGTAGATGCTGCTATTGCTGAATGTGACAAACAAAAAGGTTCTGTTGCAAACGTAATGAAAGCCGGTTTACGTCGTTACAAAGAAATGATTACTGAAACTGGTTTAGATACTGACCAAAAAGTTATGTCTATTCAAAAAGAAGTAGAAGAAGCTACCGCTTTAGAATTACCGATGTTACAAAAAAACCTGGTATTCTTATCTACTATCGTATCTGCCGGTACCCTTGTTGCCTTATTAGGTACGGTAATCGGTATGATTAACTCTTTCTCTGCCTTAGGTTCTGAAGGTGGTGGTGACCCTGCTGCTTTGGCGGTTGGTATCTCTGAGGCCCTTTATAACACTGCCTTAGGTATTGGTACTTCGGCTATCGCTCTTATTATTTACAATATGTTAACTACCAGAATTGACAGCATTACTTATGGTATTGATGAGTCTGGATTTACTTTAACACAAAGTTTTGCTTCTTTATACAAATAATTTTATTTGTTTATGGAATGAGCAAGCTTTTTCATCTTAATTAGAAAACATATTATAAAATGCCTAGAGTATCACTACCAAAGAAAAATACAGATACGGATATGACTCCCTTTGTGGATATCGGTTTCCTGATTCTGTCTTTCTTTATCATGGCAACTAAATTTAAGACTCCCGAGCCGGTGCCTATTACAACACCTAACTCGGTGAATGCAGATAAATTACCGGATGATAATGCTGTGTTGATTAGCATAGATAAAGACAATAAGGTTTATTTTTCTGTGATTCCTAAATCGGACGCAACAAAAGCTGATGCAGTAGCCAATGATGTGAGCACGGTTAGAGAATTAAATCTGGATGATAAAGACAAACAAAATTTTCGAAACAGCCCAATGGTGGGTATGCCGTTTAATAAGCTGAAAGGCTTTTTAGCAGTATCTCCCGATAAACAAAAGGATATTGTACAAGACGGTATTCCGGTTTTAGATTCGGCTACCAATGAACTTGTTTATTGGATAGGTGCAGCACAACGCGTATTTGCCGGTGAAAAACTTGTAGTTATGATCAAAGGGGATAATGATTCTCATTACCCTACTTTTAAAGCAGTTATTGATGCTTTAAAAAGAAATGAAATATTTAAGTACAACCTGGTTACCATGCCTGAAGAGGCACCCGGCACTAGCGAGATAGCTGTTTACCGAAGGGAAATAGAAAAATTACAAGGGAAGAAGTAGATTACTTTTTCTGTATAAATTGTTTAACAGATAAAAACGTTATAAAATGGCAAGCTTAGATTCCGGCGATGGCGGTGGTCACAAAAAAGGCCCCGGCGTTAAAAAAGCCAAAAAGCACAATACCAGGGTAGATATGACCCCGATGGTGGACTTAGCCTTTTTGTTGATTACGTTCTTCATCTTTACGGCCAGCATGAATACGCCAACAACCTTGGACTTAAACATGCCTAAAGACACAGATAATAAAGACCAAAAAACCAAAACCAAAGAGTCGGGTTCATTAACCGTACTGTTAGGTAAAGGCGATCAGGTTTATTATTATGAAGGACAACTGGATCAGGAAACTGCTTCAGAAAAGTTCAAACAAACTACGCACAAAGGCATTCGTGATGTAATTATTAAAAAGAAGCGTGAAGTAGAAGCTAACTATGTTCAGGATGTAGAATGCGAGCAAAAAAAAGCAGCTGACAATAAACCAATTGCAGACTGCCGTCAGAAAGACTTTTTTGTGATTATTAAACCTAATGACGAAGCGAGCTACAAAAATGTAGTGGACATTTTAGATGAAATGACCATTAACAGAGTAGAGCGTTATGCATTGGTTAAAATAGCTGATACTGAAAATGAGATGGTTAAAGTTACAGAAGCAGCTAATGGCATAAAATAGTTTGAGAGACTTTATGGAAAGTTCTCTGTTATGTTATCATATTATTAAACAAAATTTATAATGGACGCCAATAAAATTTTATCATCCGATCTATTGGATCTGGTTTTTGAAAACCGGAACAAAGAATACGGTGCGTACCAGTTACGTAGAACATACAATAGGCGTGTTTGGTTGGCTCTTATTATTACAGGCTCAGTGGCAGCTTTGGCTTTTATAGGCTCAATTCTGGCCAACTCTGTAAAATCTGATGAACCAACTATACAGGTAAAAGAAGAGATTACCATTCAAAACATCAAGCAGGAGGAAGAAAAGCCTATTGAACCTCCTCCTCCGCCACCGCCAAAAGTGGATCCTCCTAAAATTGAAATGAAAGCCTTTACTCCTCCAGAAGTAGTAAAAGATGAAGAGGTAAAAACACCTCCTCCGGCTCAGGAAGATTTAAAAGAGGTGAAAATTGACGTGGTTAATCAGGAAGGTATCAAAGATTTAAATATAGCTGTACCTCCGGTAATTGACCAAGGTAAAGAAATCATTGAAGAGAAAAAAGTAGTAGAACCTGAAATTTACGAAAAGGTAGAAGTTGAAGCTGCTTTCCCCGGCGGTCCTAAAGCATGGGAAAACTTCTTAAGAAGAAACCTAGACGCAAACGTGCCTGTTGATAACGGTGCACCAGGTGGTAGATACACTGTTTACATTCAGTTCGTAGTGGACAGAGAAGGTAACGTAAGTGATTTGAAACCTATTACTTCTCATGGTTTTGGTATGGAGCAGGAAGCTATCCGTGTGTTGAAAAAAGCAACTAAATGGACTCCGGCTAACCAGAACGGTCGTGCTGTAAAAGCTTACCGTAAACAACCAATTACCTTCGTAGTTGAAAATGAATAAACTTTAAATAGTCAAATTCTTTAGGCCCCCGTTATTAACGGGGGCTTTTTTGTACTTATACTGTCCTGCTACCCAAACGAGGAGATTAAAAGTTTATACTAAATCAGCATTTGATCTCCATAAATAACTTGAGTTACTCAATGGCTTAAAATCATAACGCCCCTATTACAATGTAATACTTGGCAAGGTAATTCACATACCAGGATGACTCATTCTATTCCTATTTGGCATTAGTCCAAAACTTAATAACCTTAATCTCTTAATGGTTTAATATAGGTTTAATTTTTCTTTCTCTTTTATATGGAATCTTTCACAGATATTCATCTTATATATAGAAGCTTCTAATTTTAGTCAATACACATACGTTGTATTATCATCTCGTATTTTATTTTCCTATTTCATTAACAAGTATGCAAAACAAATATTGTCTGGTTGTTTAACCATGCAGTTGGCTGTTTTGTGCATATACAAAACTAAAATTATGGCGCAATTTGAAAACAACGAACCAAGTACAGGCCGCAAACAAAGAGGGGTAAAAGGTCGAAAGATGTTACCAACACGAGTAGATATGACGCCAATGGTTGATCTTGCTTTTTTGCTCATCACCTTTTTCATATTTACTGCTACCCTTAATGAACCCGTAACAATGGGCCTGGCTATGCCCAAAGACGGACCTCCAACTAACTTAAAGGAATCAGGCGCACTTACAGTTATTGTAGATAAAAATGATGCCTTACATTATTACCAGGGTGAGTTTAATGGCAAGCAAACTGTAATACACACAACAACTATTTCCGGTATCAGGCAAATTATTATTAACAAAAAGCGTGAGGTGGAAACAAGGTATCTGACCAATGCCGAATGTGAGGAAGCTAAAAAGAAAAAAGGTGCAGACGTAAATGATTGTCGGCAACAAGACTTCTTTGTTCTTATTAAACCAACCGTTACAGCTAATTATAAACAGGTGGTCAATATATTGGATGAAATGACCATCAACCGGGTATTACATTACTCAATAGTTAATATTAATAAAGACGAGTTACAACTTGTACAGTTATAAGTCCAACAAACAATATTCACTTCTATTTATTAACCAAAAACTATAATTATGGAACCTAACAAAATTTTAAAATCAGACTTTCTGGATATTTTATTTGAAAAAAGAAATAAAGTATATGGTGCTTACGAGTTGAGGCGCAGTTATGATAAACGCATTATTAAAGCATTATGTATTACCGGTGCAACAATTGTATTAATAATGGGTACAACCTTAATGGCCAAACCTACTACAGAAGATAATGCAGTAGTGACAAACAACGATAGTATTGTAATACGGGAGATACAAGAGGAAGAAGTGGTAAAACCGGTAGAACCACCACCACCGGTTATTGAAAAGCCAATAGAGCCTCCTCAAATTCAAACTATTGCTTTTCTTGAACCGGTTGTAACCAACGATGACTTGGTAATAAAAGACCCGCCGGCGCAGGACGATTTGGATGGTATAAAAATAGGTGATATAGACCGTGAGGGTGTAAAAGGACTTGATGACATCTCTATACCACCGCCTTCCATTAACAAAATTCAGATTATAGAAGAAAAAGTTACAACGGAAGAACCGTGGAGTGGCCCTATCGAAGTGGAAGCTGAATTTCCCGGCGGAGCCAGAGAGTGGGAAAAGTTCTTAAAAAGAAACCTGGTACCCGAAGTTCCTGTTGATAACAACGCAGCACCGGGTCGTTATACGGTTTATATTCAGTTTATTGTAGACAGGGAGGGTAACGTAAGCGATATGAAGCCGTTAACTGCCCATGGCTTTGGAATGGAGCAGGAAGCCATTAGGGTGTTACGCAAAGCCACTAAATGGAAACCGGCCAACCAGAATGGCCGTGCCGTAAAAGCATACCGTAAACAGCCTATTACGTTTGTGGTAGCCGATCAGTAAAAGCAGTTTTCTTTGTTGTTGGTATATTCAAGTCCCGTTTTTTCGCAAACGGGGCTTTTTTTGTTGAATAGTTTTTGCACAACTTATTCTCCCTAAAACATGTTATTCATATATACCTAACTTCGCAAAAAAATATAAAATGGCAGCACACTTTGGTATGATAGGTTTGGGCACCATGGGCCGTAATTTATTATTAAACGTAGCCGATCATGGTTACGAAGTTTGTGGGTACGATCCTAACGTTGACCAACAGAAACGGTTACTTGCCGAAGCCAACGGAACTAAAGTTACTGCAGCCGAAAGCATACCTGAGTTTTTAAGCAACCTTGCCACTCCAAGAATTATCATGTTATTGGTGCCCGCCGGTAAAATTGTAGATAATGTACTAAACGAACTATTACCCTTTGTAGAAAAAGGCGATATCATCATAGATGGCGGTAACACACATTTTACCGATACCGACAGACGTTACGATACCCTGCAAAACTCCGGTGTGCACTTTATTGGTATGGGTGTAAGTGGTGGCGAAGAAGGTGCCCGCCGTGGCCCCAGCATGATGCCCGGTGGTAACGAAGAAAGTTACGAGTTGGTAAAAGAAATACTGGAAGCCATTGCCGCAAAAAGCGACGAAGGTCCCTGTGTGGCTTATATGGGCAACAAAGCCGCAGGCCACTATACCAAAATGGTGCACAATGGTATTGAGTACGCCATGATGCAATTAATTAGTGAAACATATGCCGTACTTAAAAAAGCCGGTGAGTTAAACAACAACGAATTACACCTGGCTTTCGATAAATGGAACAAAGCTGAACTACAATCATTCCTGGTAGAAATTACAGCCGCCGTTTTTACACAAAAAGATACTGAGACAGGAAACGACCTGATTGATATGATACTGGATAAAGCCAAACAAAAAGGCACCGGTATGTGGACCAGTCAAAACGCTATGGACTTAAACGTTCCTATTCCTACTATCGATATTTCGGTAACCATGCGTTACCTATCTGCATTAAAAGATCAGCGTGTAAGCAACAGCAAATTATATAATCGCACTGCCGATGCTACCGTTATTGATAAAGAATTAATAACCACTTTATGTAAAAGCGCTTTACACTTTGGCTTTTTAATATCCTATGCGCAAGGACTGCATTTACTTAAAGTAGCCTCTAACACATACAACTATAATATTGCCTTACCCGATGTGGTAAAAATCTGGAAAGGCGGTTGTATCATTCGTTCAGCCATGTTGGGCGATTTGCGTAAGGCATATGTTGATAATCCTGAACTGGTAAATATTATTTCGTCACCTGTTTTTCAATCTATGTTCGCTTCATTGCGTAATGATACTAAACAAGTGTTGGCCATTGCATTGGAAAACGATATACCGGTGGCGGGCCTGGCATCGGCATTACATTATTTCGATGCCTATACCAGCGAAAACCTTGCAGCTAATTTAATACAGGCACAACGTGATTTCTTTGGTGCACATACCTATGAACGCATCGATAAATCCGGCGTGTTTCATACCGATTGGGATGGCCAATAATGAATTGTAGGTAATTATTTTGTTACCAACTGTAGTACCCTGATGGATCGTCCCTTGCGACGCTCCGTTCAACAGCAGTAACACGGATGAACAATATGGTTAACCCAAACTAACTCGTTGTATTTACTTTTAAATTTTGACTTTTTAATTACAAAATATATGAGCAGAATAAAAAATCCACCGCCGGCAAACATTGTCATCTTTGGTGGTAAGGGCGATTTGGCATGGCGCAAGCTTATCCCCGCATTTTATAATTTATATATTGGAGGGTTTTTACCAAAAAACTTTGCCATCTACGGCGTGCACTACGAAAAGCAAACCGAAAAATGGTACGAGAGCTATATGCTTGAAGGTATTAACACTTTTTCACGCAGTGGTAAAGCCAAACCAAAAGAGTGGAAAGCCTTTGCCGAAAACTTACATTACTTTGAAGGCGACTTCACAGCCGATGATACATTTCGTCGTTTAGGCGATACGCTAAATGCCAACGATAAAAAATGGCGCAGCCGTGGAGTACGGTTGTTCTACTATTCCGTTTCTCCTAAGTTTATTGATGATATTTCAATTGGGTTAGCAAAATACGATCTGGCATCCGATGTATCAATGGATCGTATTGTAGTAGAAAAACCTTTTGGCAGCGATTTACAAACTGCTAAGGATTTAAATAAGTTGTTACTCAATAAGTTTAAAGAAAAACAGATTTACCGTATTGACCACTACCTGGGTAAAGAAACAGTACAGAACTTAATGGCATTTCGTTTTGCCAATATTGTTTTCGAGTCTATCTGGAATCACAACTACATTGAAAGCGTTCAAATAACCGTAGCCGAAAATATTGGTGTAGGCGGCCGTGGTAATTATTACGAAACTGCCGGTGCATTAAGGGATATGATTCAAAATCATTTGTTCCAGTTACTATGTGTTACCGCCATGGAGCCACCGGTAACCACTGATGCGGAAGAAATACGTAACAAAAAAGTGGATGTATTAAAAGCAGTACGTCCGTTTACTACAACCACTATTGCAGCCAATGCCATTCGTGGCCAGTATGGCGATGGTAAGGTAAAGGATAAAGCACAGCAGGCCTACCGTAAAGAAAAAAATGTAAATCCTAAATCAGACGTAGAAACCTATGCCGCCTTAAAACTGTTTATTGATAACTGGCGTTGGCAAGGTGTTCCTTTTTATTTACGTACAGGTAAAAGTCTTCAAAAAGCCACTTCAGTAATTGTTATACAGTTTAAACAAGTGCCTTTGTGTGTGTTTAAACCCAATACACTGCAGGATCGCAGGCCAAATCAACTTATTATTAGCATACAACCCGAAATGGAAACTACGTTAATATTTCAAGCCAAAGAACCGGGTGTTGAAATGAAAATTAAACCCGTGGAAATGGATTTCACTTACCACGAAAACTATGATATTTCCGTACCTGAAGCATACGAAACACTTTTGTTAGATGTACTGGAAGGAGATGCGGCATTGTTTATGCGTGCCGATCAGGTGGAACAAGCCTGGAAAGTGGTAATGCCGGTAATAGATGAATGGGCTAGTACAAAAGATAAATTTCCTAACTATACAGCAGGAACCTGGGGGCCAAAAGCTGCCGATGATTTAATTAAAAATGATGGCTTTGATTGGGTGTTACTACCTGAAGCAAAACAAGCACCGGTAAAGAAGAAAGCAAAAAAATAGTTGGTTATAGTCTAGTAACTGAATTATTAGAAATTGATCCTAAAAACTGAAGACTAAAATGGCAAATAAAATTATCTGGCCCGATGCGGCAAAACTGAGTGAATCTGCGGCCTATTATTTTGTATTGGCAGCCACAGAAGCCATTGCTAAAAACGGAAGATTTGTTGTAGCATTATCAGGCGGCAGTACTCCTAAAACTTTTTTAGAAATACTGGCTACGCCTGCATTTAGCAAATCGGTGGATTGGAAAAAGGTTTTCTTTTTTTGGAGTGATGAACGTTTTGTACCACTTACCTATAACGAAAGCAATTACAAAATGGCTTTTGACAGTTTGCTGAGTCAAGTACCAGTACCTAAAAAAAATATATTTGCTACGCCGGTTAAAGGTGTTGCAAAAGACTGTGCTGCAAAATATGAGGCTACATTAAAAACTTTCTTTGGTGGTAAAACTCCCGCTTTTGATTGGTTAATGTTGGGTATGGGCGATGATGGGCACACGGCTTCTTTATTTCCCGGAACAGATTTATTGCTAGAGAAAAAACGTCTGATAAAAGAAGTATGGGTGGAAAGTAAACAGGTGTGGCGCATCAGCTTTAGTTATACATTAATTAATAAAGCTAAACAGGTGGTGTTTTTAGTTGCCGGTGCTAACAAAGCCCCCATCTTAAAAACGGTATTTGGTAAAAAAGCGAAAGAGGTTTATCCGGTGCAAGGCGTAAAACCTAAAAATGCGCCTTTATGGTTATTGGATGAAGCAGCTATGAATTTTTAGATTATTTCTATATAAAATGAAGGCCTTTATCATAACACTCGTGTGGATAAAGGCCTTTTTATTTCAAGTATAGAGTTGTTTAGTCAGTCACTAACTGAACAACCAAATCATTCACCAAATCCTTAGCCATCGCTTTTATATTATTGTCGCAACTGGCTAAATATTCCCGGGTAAATCCTTTTACATTTTGAAAATAACGTGGTGCTTTTTCACGATTGATATTGTAGGTACTGATTAGGCCTGTTTTTGTTTCTCCGGACGGATAGCTGATGGAATAGTTTACTGAGAACTTAGTGTTACTGGGTTCGATGGTAATACTTTCTTTACCAAAATAAGCTAATAACACAAACACCATCCAGCCATCATCAACATATACAAAGTTGGAAGGATTTTCTTTTACGGTTATTGCCAGTGTGCCTCCATTTAACTTGTCTTTAATTTTTTTGCTATTAGCTGCCGCAACAAAACTACTGGTGAAATATTGTATAGGCATCATATTGTTAATGACAGAAGTATTTTCTGTTCGCCATTTCCAATAAAACAATGCCGGCAATAGTTTATTTTTTGTCTTTTTTGTTTCGGAAATTACATTAGCTGGTAAAGTGTTTTCTACATTAAAACTGATATAATCGTTTCCTTTTATTTTTTCAGGAATAGTATTAGCATAATATTTTTTTATGCCTTTATCAACCCGTTTTGAAGTGGAGCAACTGGTAGCAGTTATGGCTACAACCATAAATATAAGCAGGTACAGGGTGTTAGTTTTGCGCATGGTGGGGGTTCTTGTTTTAGCTAATATAAGAAAATGTATTAAACGTTGATAGTTGTTGTTTGGAAATTCATCTTTTTAGGTACATACACTAAGGATATCAACATCAACTATAAATGGTTAAAACCATTGCTATACCTCTTATAGAATCATAGCCCACGGTTTAAACCGTGGGCTATGACATTGCAATAATATTATTAATGGTTTTAACCATTTACTTCAATAAGAAAAGCTTTAACTAATCGCTAAAAGCGATAGCATAATAATACGAAACTTTAAGTTTCGCATAGCTGAGCGAACGTCGCATAACACGATGATGATGAGCGAACGGAACGATGAACGGAGCGTCGCAACATCAGCCCAATCAGGGGGTAGAACGTTGGTGACAAAAATAAAACACACTTTATATATCAGCTATTATCACAGTTACATATTCCTTCTATACTGGCCACCTACTTCGTACAACGCATGTGTAATTTGTCCCAACGAACAATATTTCACCGTTTCCATTAACTGCGTAAACAGGTTTCCATTATTTATAGCTACTTCTCTCAAGGTTTGTAATGCCTGTGCAGATTGAGCTTCATTACGTTTCCAGAATGCTTGCAGGTTTTGTATTTGCTGTTCACGTTCTTCTCTGGTACTGCGTATTACTTCGGTGGGTATAACGGTAGGGCTGCCCTTTTTATTCAAAAAGGTATTTACACCAACAATGGGATATTCGCCGGTATGTTTTTGCATTTCGTAATGCAAACTTTCTTCCTGTATTTTATTACGTTGGTACATACGTTCCATGGCACCAAGCACACCACCACGTTCGTTTATACGATCAAATTCTGTCAACACCGCTTCTTCCACCAGGTCAGTTAGTTCTTCCATAGCAAAACTGCCCTGCATAAAGTTTTCAGTTTTAGCCGCACCAAACTCACGGTTAATAATTAATTGTATAGCCATTGCACGGCGTACACTTTCTTCGGTGGGTGTGGTAATGGCTTCGTCGTATGCGTTTGTATGTAAGGAGTTACAGTTGTCGTATATGGCATACAGCGCTTGTAACGTAGTACGTATATCGTTAAAGTCAATTTCCTGTGCGTGTAAACTTCTACCACTGGTTTGAATATGGTATTTTAGTTTTTGCGACCTGTCGTTACCATTGTATTTATATTTCATAGCCTTGGACCAAATACGTCTGGCAACACGGCCTATAACACTGTATTCAGGGTCCATACCATTGCTAAAGAAAAATGATAAGTTAGGTGCAAAATCATCAATATGCATACCACGGTGTAAATAATACTCAACATAGGTAAAGCCATTTGCCAGCGTAAGTGCCAACTGTGTAATTGGGTTGGCACCTGCTTCGGCAATATGATAACCACTGATACTTACACTATAAAAGTTGCGAACCTTTTGTTCAATAAAATATTCCTGTACATCACCCATTAATTTTAAGGCAAACTCGGTGGAGAAGATGCAGGTGTTTTGTGCCTGGTCTTCCTTTAAAATATCGGCCTGTACCGTGCCACGCACTTGCGATAATGCATGGGCTTTAATTTGCGCATAAACATCTTGTGGTAATACTTCATCACCACTTAAGCCAAGCATAGCAAGGCCTAGGCCGCTGTTGCCTTCGGGTAAACGTTCTGGCGATGCCGGGTTGTAATAAGATGGTTTTGGTAAGCGAGCATATTTTTTTTCAAAAGCTTCTTGCAGCAAACTTTCTTTCCCATTTTCTTTTATCCATTTTTCACATTGCTGGTCAATGGCTGCATTCATAAAAAAAGCCAATAACATGGGTGCCGGTCCATTAATAGTCATGGACACTGAGGTTTTCGGATCGCACAAATCAAAACCACTGTATAGTTTTTTAGCATCATCAACTGTGGCAATGCTTACACCGCTATTGCCAATTTTACCATATATATCCGGACGATGACCTGGATCCTCACCATACAAAGTAACACTATCAAATGCGGTGGATAAACGTTTGGCAGGTTGCTCGTTACTTACATAGTGAAAACGTTTATTGGTACGTTCAGGTCCGCCTTCGCCGGCAAACATCCTTGTTGGATCTTCGCCCTGGCGTTTTAACTCAAACACACCGGATGTGTAAGGAAACTCACCCGGAACATTTTCCTGTAACATCCATTGTAAAATATCGCCCCAGTCTTTATAACGCGGCAATACCACTTTTTTAATTTTTGTACCGCTTAACGATGTGGTAATTAAATCCTGTTTAATTACTTTATCTCTAACCGTATATTCAAAAATATCTTTGCCGTATTTATCCTGCAAATCCTTCCACTGATCCAATAACTTTTTTACAGCGGGTTCCAGTTTTGCTTCTAATTCCTCTTGTTTATTTTTTAATGCTTGTAAGGGCATATAGTTGTTGTTTTAATTAACGAGTGCAATCGCAATAATTACTTTTCTTTTTCCATCATTTCAATAGTACCGTTCAACTGGTATAGCTTGGTGGCAATATCACTTTGGTCGTTTGCCCATTTGTTGTAGCCACGTATAGCATCGGTTATTTCCGATAAGTAACGTACTCTTTTTGCAGGTATTACCAGGCTTTTGGTGGTTGCTTCACCATCAGTTGATGCACTTATTTCTCCAAATGTTTTGCCGGTTTTTTCTTGTATTACCTGCAATAGTTTAGTAAACAGTTTAGTTATACCGGCATCATTAAATTGTGATGCAATGGTGCCAACTACCGGTACATCTTCGTTTTTAGCTGCAAATAATTGGTGGTTGCGTTTGTATTGTTTGCATACATCGTTATACGCATCCAATGCACCTGCTTTGTCAAATTTGTTAATGCATATTACATCGGCATAATCAAGCATATTTATTTTTTCTAACTGCGATGCAGCACCATACTCCGGCGTCATTACATACATACTCAGGTCGCAATAATCTAAAATAGATGCATCACTTTGTCCTACACCGGCACTTTCAAGAATTACTAAATCGTAACCCGCTTTTTTGCATATATCAATAGCTTCCTGTACATAGCCGCTAAGTGCCGTGTTATCATCACGGGTGGCCATACTACGCATGTAGGCTCTTGTGTGAGATATGGCGTTCATTCTTATCCTATCGCCCAATAACGCACCGCCTGTTTTTTTCTTCGATGGATCTACCGAAATAACCGCAACCGTTTTATCGGTAAAGTTGTTTAAGTATCGGCGTACAAACTCATCCGTTACTGATGATTTGCCGGCGCCACCTGTACCTGTAAAACCTAATACAACTGCACCGGTTGATTCATCTGCAATAAAATTTTCCGGCACTTCCATTCCTAATTCACATAAGGTAATGGCACGGGCAATTTTTCTTATATCTTTTACTTCTTGTAAGGGTAGTTTACTTTCCCAGTTTTTGGGTGCCTGCCAAAAATTATTTTTTGCACCTTCTTTATTTTCGCCGGGAGCACAGGCATCAATTACTTCCTGTATCATGCCTTCTAAACCAAGTTTGCGGCCATCGTCCGGACTATAAATTTTATGAATACCATAGTGATGTAACTCGTCAATTTCCTGTGGCAGAATAGTACCACCACCACCACCAAAAATTTTTATATGTCCGCAACCATTTTCATTCAGCAGGTCTTTCATGTATTTAAAAAACTCAACATGCCCGCCTTGGTAACTGGTAATAGCAATGCCATGTGCATCTTCTTCAATAGCGCATTCTACAATTTCATGCACACTACGGTTGTGGCCCAGGTGTATAATTTCGGCCCCTTTGCTTTGCATAATGCGGCGCATAATGTTAATGGCGGCATCATGTCCGTCAAACAGCGAAGCGGCAGTTACAATTCTTATTTTTGACATGAGCAATGTATAAGTTGTTTAGTTGGCAAATTTAACTAAAAACTAATGAGTGTTAGTGTAAATGTTAAACTATAAATTTTTTTTGTTATCATCGTCCCTCCCTTGATTGGGCTGCTCTTGCGTCGCACTCTTGTACTTTCTGTTCGCTAATCAGCAACCCACCCCAACGTTTTATACTTTTAAGTTTTCCTTAAATCGCCCCTCCAAGGAGGGGAATGAGTCTTTATTGCGAGATTTTTCATTCTTTATTTTACGCCGGCATTAAAACCTTTATGCAAAATTATCAGACACTTACACAATGCCCAATAGAATTATTTAGTTCATTTATATTGTTAATAGCCTAAATGAGGGCTTCGCCGTTACCGGACGTTGAAGAGTGCAAGGAACGATGCCATTTATGCTTAAGCCGGGACAATAAAAAATGTTATTGCCCCTTGTTTTATAAGATAGCAGATATGAAATATATTTGCCGGATGCAAGAAATGTTAGATGCCATTAAGCAACTGTATTACTCATGGAAAAATGAGGAGCCTGTATCGGTAGATGTGTTACCACAATCGGGTAGTGAACGCCGCTATTTTAGAATACATGGAAAGGAGAAAACTTATATTGGTACCTATGGTGCTAATTTAAAAGAGAACGATACGTTCCGTTATTTTACCAATCACTTTAACGATAAAAATCTGTCGGTACCTAAAATATTTGCTTTCAGCGATGATGGTGCTTATTATTTGCAGGAAGATTTTGGTGATGTGTCTTTATTAAATCGTTTGGAGAAAGAAGGTTTTTGCGATAATGTGTACGGCTTATTTAAAAAGAGTTTAAGTGAGTTGGCTACACTGCAAGTAAAAGGTGATAAAGGACTTGACTATAAAAAAAGTTTAACCAACAGTGAGTTTGGTAAGCAGGCTATTATGGCCGACTTGCTTTATTTTAAATATTATTTTTTAGATGCTTTGCGTAAACCATACGATAAGCAAAAACTAATTGATGATTTTGAAGCACTGAGTGGTTACCTAACCCGTACAGAATATAAATACTTTATGTTCCGCGATTTTCAAAGCCGGAACATAATGGTTAGCGAAGATGATAGTGTACATTTTATAGATTATCAGGGTGGTATGAAAGGTGCACCGCAATATGATGTAGCATCTATGTTGTGGCAGGCCCGTGCTAATTTACCAACAGAATGGAAAGACAATTTGTTGGAAGATTACATGACTAGTTTTGAAGAGTTAATTGGCGAACCGTTGGATAGAAATCTTTTTCAAAATCAGTACAACGGTTATGTGTTAATACGTTTGTTACAAGTTTTGGGTGCGTATGGTTTCCGTGGTTTGTTTGAACGTAAGGCTCAGTTTTTAACCAGTATTCCGCAAGCGCTAAAAAACCTGCGTGATTTTTCTGAAAACCAAAACCTGGGCATAGCCGTGCCGGAGTTTAAAAAGGTATTGGATTTATGTGTGGCCGATGAAGTGATTGCACAGTTTACACCAACGCAGGCAGATGAATCTACACCATTGGTTATAAAAATTTGCAGTTTCTCGTTTAAAAAACAATTGCCACAAGACACTACAGAAAACGGTGGTGGTTTTATGTTTGACTGCCGTGGTATTTTAAATCCCGGACGAGTGGAAAGTATGAAAACAAAAACCGGTCGTGATAAAGAGGTGATGGATTACCTGGAGCAACAAACAAAAATGCCGGAGTTTTTAAACAGTGTTTTTGATATTGTGGACATGACGGTGGAGCAATATATTCAACGTGAATTTGACAGCCTGATGGTATCGTTTGGTTGTACCGGAGGCCAACACCGTAGCGTATACGCTGCCGATGCAATGGCCCGACATTTACGTAATAAGTTTAAAGTAAAGGTGGAGTTGTCGCATATGATTCAGGATGAGAAAAATTGGATAAATGGATAAGGATTTGAGATTTGAGAAAAAATTAGCAGAATAAGATACACTAACAATCTGCTATTTTTAATTTTTACTTTTTAATTTTTACTTCACATGCTACAAACAGCCATGATATTTTGCGCCGGCTTAGGTACTCGTTTTAAACCGTGGACGGATAACCACCCTAAAGCATTGGCAGTAATAAACGGGAAAAGTTTGCTGCAACGTAATATTGAATATTTACAAGGGTTTGGTATTAAACGTGTGATTGTAAATGTGCATCATTTTGCACCGCAGATAATAGAGGCTTTACAACAAAATAATGGATGGGGTAGTGAGGTGATTATAAGTGATGAACAGGATGTTGTATTGGAAACTGGTGGCGGACTATTAAAAGCAAAAGATTATTTAATACCGGGTGAAAGTTTTTTAACCATCAATGTAGATATTCTTACCACATTGGATATAACGGCCTTTTATAATTTTCATCAGCAAAATCAATCATTAATAAGCCTGGCTGTAAGCGATAGAAAAACAAGCCGCTGTTTTGTGTTTGACGAGTATAACCGCTTAACCGGTTGGCGTAATTTACAAACAGGCGAAGAGCGTATGTCTATACCAACAATGGGCGGCAGCAATAAAGCCTTTAGTGGCATTAGTATTTTTAATTACGAGTTTTTTAACTATCTGCGTTTACAAGGTAAATTTTCGTTGGTGGATGCATACTTGTCATTAGCTAAAGGCCACCTGATAGCGGGTTTTGACCATAGCGGCGATAAATGGGTTGATGTAGGTAAACCGGAAACGGTACCGGTTGCCGAAGCTTTATTTGCTTAATACCAGCTTTATATTCCCAATTTTTATTCATTGACCTACATCAAGTCTATTTCTTGCGATAGGTCATTGTTGGCTCTATGTTTGTCATAGTATTTTTGCTCTGTTAAAATAATAAAACAACAAACAGCAAAAAATAATTTTATGGCAACTACTAAATGGGTATTAGACCCAACACACAGCGAATTACAGTTTAAAGTTAAACACTTGATGATCACTAATGTAACCGGTACATTTCCGGCCATCAGTGGTGATGTGGAATCAGATGATGATAAATTTTCTGCAGCAAAAGTTAATTTTTCTGCAGATTTAAGCGCCATCTCTACCAATAACGAGCAAAGAGACACCCACCTTAAAAGTGCTGATTTTTTTGAAGTAGAAAAATATCCTACTATTAGTTTTAGCGCAGCTTCTTTTAATGCTGCTGATGAAAAAATTACCGGCGAGTTAACTATTCGTGATGTAACTAAAACTATTTCTTTAGACGTAACATTAGAGGGTGTAAATAAAGATCCCTGGGGTAATGAAAAAGCAGGTTTTTCGTTAAGCGGTAAAATAAACAGAAAAGATTTTGGTTTAACATGGAATGCAGCGTTGGAAACCGGCGGTGTAATGGTAAGTGAAGATGTAAAAATTCAGGCTGAATTACAATTTGTAAAACAAGCATAAGTTTTTCCTACGACTAGAATAAGATAAATGGGGAGCTATTATAGCTTCCCATTTTAGTTTGTATTACTAAGGGGTTGTTTGTTTTCTTCGGCAAGTTGTGTAAGTGACATTTCCTCTAATATTATACGCAGTGTAATGCCGTTTTCTTTTTTCCATTTTACCAACCGCAACCAACCATCGCTTATTTCTAAACCGGTAATATCGCCATCGCTGTAACAGCAGCAACCGCTGTTAAAATAACCGGGTTTCATGGTCAGGTAATCAACCGAAAGTGTTTTGTATTCTCTTTCTCTTCTTTTTATTTCAGCCTCAAGTTCGGCCACTTTATCGGCTTGGTTATTTTTACTGGCGTATTGCAATTGTTTGTACAAACGTTCTAAATGTGTGAGTGATGCAAATACCGGTTGATGCGTGTGACCGGTAATCAGCATAATATCTTTATGCAATGCACTCCATTGGTACATAATGCTGTTATGTAAACTTTTTACTTCGTCGTAAAAGGCAGGTGAATTAGGGTTGATGCTTAAATAACTTTGTAAAGGAGCCCAAATACGTGATACAAAAAATTTACTAAACCAGTTGCCATCGCTTTGTAAATCGCCCTGGTGGCCGTGCGTACATAAAATTTGTAAAGGCGTTTCGTTTACAATGGTGGTAAGTATTACGCCTTCATGTATAGGTACTTTTTGCCCAAAAAGGTTTTTTAAATAATACCCAGCCAGCGGATCATTGGCCCACAATAAATCGTGGTTACCAAAAATTTTTATGTGTTTGTCTTTTTGTATAAATGCTTTCTCGGCGGTAAAAGTAGCGGCATTGTGTTTCTTTACCTGCCCGAGTGTGTTTTCCCATAGTTCTTCACTATCACCCAGATTGATGAAGAAATAATCTTCCTGTTGGTAATAGGCTAATGCATCTAAATAATTTTTTTCGGCCGGTGCAAAATCATCAGCACCATTGCGGGCTCCTTTGTGTTGGTCGGAAAAAATGATAAACCGGTCGCTGGTTGCATTAAAGGGGACTACTAATCCTTTTTTTTCATTACCACTTATGATGGCTTCGTGTAATGCATCCAGCGATTTAAAAATTCTTTCTTTATCAGGCTTTGATGAAAAGCGCTTACTGGCCCAGCTTATTGGTTTAAATAATATGCGGCGTAGTATGCGTTGTATAAAAGACAAAGGATGAATTAAAAAGTAAAAAATAAAAATGCAAAAAGCAACACGATGATGAACAGCGAACGGAACGATGCAGTGAGTGACACGAGGGACGATCATCTGTGTTACTAAAGCCGGTAAAAAATAAAACTGTCGCTGGCTTTGTAAGCCCCTCCTTCGGAGGTTCATGAAAAGGAAGGAGCGAAGCTCGGAGGAGGCTCCTTACTTAACCGCCAACATACTTATTTCCACATTCACAAACTTGGGCAACGCAGCAACCTGTACGGTTTCACGGGCCGGAAAATCGGCTGTAAAATAGCTGCCATACACTTCGTTAATTTCGGCAAAGCGGTGCATGTCCGTAATAAAAATAGTGCTCTTAATTACGTTGCTAAAATCCATACCGGCTGCTGTAAGTATCGCTTTCAGGTTTTTCATACACTGGTGGGTTTCTGCTTGTAAATCGGCATTGTTTAAACTTCCGCCAATGGGGTCAATGCAAATTTGTCCCGAAATGTATAAAGTATTATCTACTAAAATTGCCTGATTGTAAGGGCCTATTGGTGCCGGTGCGTCCGGTGTATTAATAATCTGTTTTGACATAATCGTAATTTCTTTCAGGCGAATATACCTTTATGCGTTTTCTTTGCAAAAAAAAGGGCATGTTAATTACCGTAATTACCAACACTGCTTTAAAAAACGAATTGTTGCAACAGGTTAACCAAGCGTTGCTCAATGTACAATTTGTTGGTACAGTCAACGATGTATCGACAGAAACCAATGTGGTAATTGATTTGTTGTTTACTTACAGTGAAGTTGCTGTTAAAGCGTTGGAAACTTTACAAACGGATATGGTAGTGGTACATGCGCCATTAGAAACATTGCAACAATTACCCGATAATTTTGTACGTGTAAATGCATGGCCTACTTTTTTGCAGCGAAATGTGGTAGAAGCAGCAGCGACATCAGCTAATCAAACATTACTGCAACAAGTGTTTGCTGTGTTTAATAAAAAAGTGTTATTTACACCCGATGTAATTGGTTTTATAAGTGCACGTGTAATTACTACTATTATTAACGAAGCATATTTAAGTTTAGAGGAAGGATTAAGTACTAAGGAAGAAATAGACACAGCTATGAAAATGGGCACCAATTATCCCTATGGTCCTTTTGAGTGGGCAAGCAAAATTGGTATAAAACAAGTGGCGACCTTATTACAATTATTATCGCAACAGCAGCAACGGTACAGGGTAGCACCTTTACTGGCACAAGAAATAAATGTATGAGTAATTTAATACTACATATTGATACAGCTTTGGGTAAAGCCAGCGTTAGTTTAGCCAATAATGATGCGCTGATAGCGGTTAAAGAAAACCTGGAAATGCGTGACCAGGCCGGCTGGATACATACCGCCATACAAACATTATTACAGGAAAATAATTATACACTGTCGCATTTAAAAGCAGTAGCCGTGGTGGCAGGGCCGGGTTCGTACACTGGCTTACGTATTGGTTTGGCTACGGCAAAAGGTTTGTGTTATGCATTACAAATTCCGCTAATTGCTATTAATACGCTGGAATTAATTGCCGCAGCAGCACAGCCACAAACCTCCGATTTAGTTTGTGCAATGGTAGATGCCCGGCGCATGGAGGTTTTTATGGCCATTTACAATAAAGCCGGCGAGGTTATTATTGCACCAACTGCTAAAATTATTAATGAAAACAGCTTTGACAGTTTGTTAAAACAACATCAAATTATATTTGCCGGTAACAGTAATAACAAGGTAAAATCGATAGTAAATCATCCCAATGCAGTTTTTTTGGAAAATAACTATACAGTTTCCGATATTTGCGCTTTGGCTAACCGTATGTTTTTAACTGGATTGTTCAGCGAACTGGCATATGTAGAGCCATATTATATAAAAGAATTTTATAATATATCGAATAATTGATCGATATTTGTACTTCCAACATTTTCTGGCTAACCAACCTAAATCTAATTCTTTTACTATTTAAACTGAATGAAAAAAACCATGAGCAACTATTTGCTAACATTTAATCCTGTACAGGATGACAAAACACCAATTGAAGTAGATCTGCTTAGTGTAAAAAAAGCTGCACTTGTTTACAGAGCTATTAACCACAAACTACGCCAACAAATCTTAAAACTTATCGATGAAACCGCCAACATTACCGTAACCGACATTTACGTTAAGTTAAGGCTGGAACAATCAGTGGCATCGCAACATCTGGCGGTATTACGCAAAGCCGGTTTTGTAATTACCAACCGCGATGGTAAATACATTCACTATGCGGTTAATAAAGAACGCATGCAAGAGTTAAACCAATCCATCGAAATTTTGTTAAAGTAATTTAACCGTTACAATAGCAAAATAAAGCAGTGGTTTATTTTTATTAGGTCGGCAGCATTACTATTGGCATCGTCCCTTGTTTTTAACCCCGAGTAGGCCTTGTGCATTTGATTCGGGGCTTAGCACTCTTGTGCACCTGTAACTTTACTCAGCATTATGCAAGGTACACCCCGACCTGTCGGTGGTACTGCAACAATTCTATTGAGCAATATGGTGTACTCCGCATTTAAAGGGGGAGACTTTTATATGCCCCTAGCAGAGGTTGCAATAAAACAAGGTGATTCGTTCGTTCATGTAAATAAATATGTATTTACTTTGCCACGTCCCTGGTAATTAACCATTTGTAAGTCATTGTTCACAATCAGGCAAAGGGATGACTTTTGCCATCATTTAAGGGCAATCCTGTTGTATATTTGTAATCGGTTATCATACATAACTTAAAAAGTTAAGCATTATGTTTATAAAACAACTATACACCAATTGCCTGAGCGAAGCTGCCTATTATATAGAAAGCGAAGGGCAGGCGGCCATTATAGATCCTTTACGTGATATTGACGATTACCTGCAACTGGCAAACGAACGCAATGCAAGCGTCAAATATATTTTTGAAACGCATTTTCACGCTGATTTTGTAAGTGGTCATATTGATTTGGCTAAAGCAACGGGTGCAAAAATTATTTATGGTCCGCAAACCGAAGCAGGTTTTGAGTTTCATGCGGCAAAGGATAATGAAGTGTTTACCTTGGGTAAATTACAGATACAGGTATTACATACACCGGGACATACTTTGGAGTCGTCTTGTTATTTATTAAAAGATGAGGAAGGGAAAGACCATTGTATTTTTACCGGTGATACACTTTTTGTAGGCGATGTAGGCCGTCCTGATCTGGCGCAACAAGGTACTGTTACGACTTCCGATTTAGCCGGTATGATGTACGATAGCCTGCAAAGCAAAATTGTTCCCTTGGCCGATGATATCATTGTTTATCCTGCACATGGCCCGGGCAGTGCTTGCGGTAAAAATCTTGGTCCCAATACTTACAGTACTATTGGTACAGAAAAGCAAAGTAATTATGCCCTAAAGGCGGCTACCAAAGAAGAGTTTATAAAAGTAGTAACAGACGGTATTCCTCCGCCTCCGGACTATTTCCCGGTAAATGCAAAAATTAACAAAGAGGGGTACGAAAATATTGATAAGGTAGTGGAGCAAGGTATGACAGAATTATCCGTTACTGATTTTAAAAAATTAGCGCAAGACGGTGCTATCATTTTAGATACCCGCCGTGCAAATGTATTCACCGAAGGTTTTGTTCCCGGTAGTATTTTTGTAGGTCTGGAGGGCCGTTTTGCAGAATGGGCAGGTAGTTTATTACCGTTTGACCAGGACATGCTTTTGGTAACAGCACCCGGTCAGGAAAAAGAAACAATTGTACGTTTGGCACGTGTTGGTTTTGATAAAGTAAAAGGTTATTTAAAAGGCAGTTTTGAAGCCTGGCAACAAGCTGGCGAAACTATTGAAATGATTATTGATATTGAGCCTGATGAACTGATGATGGATATTCCGTTTGATAATAACTTGGTAGTGGTAGATGTAAGAAAACCAAGCGAGTTTGTTGAAGGGCATTTGAAAGATGCGGTAAACCTTCCTCTGGCTGAATTAAAAGACACTGCTTTAATTGCTAATATCAATGAGACTGATAATCTGTATGTGCATTGTGCTGGCGGTTACAGAAGCGTAATCGCATCATCATTATTAAAACGTCAGGGAATACATAACCTGCGTAATGTAGTAGGTGGCTGGGGTATTATTAAAGATCAACCTAAGGCACAAATTGTAAAAGAAGCCAGTGTATTGAATTAATAGATTTACACTGAATATAAAACGGGGTTGACATTGTCAACCCCGTTTTAGTTTATTTTCCATAATATTTATCGGCATACTCTTCTTTCCAATCGTGTTTCCAACGACGATGACTCCATAACCACATATCCGGATAAGTACGTACAACTTTCTCAATATAGCGGGCAAATTTTCTGGTCAATTCAACTTCATTACTACTTGTGGGGTTTTCTTCAGCTAACTCAAACTCCACCCTGTAATAACCTCTTTTAATTTTATGTATAAAGGCAAAAAATACAATAGTGTCATTAGCTATAGCATTTTTAGCAGGGCTTGCCGTAAATGGTGTTCTGCGGTCAAAAAAATCAAACCATAATCCTTTACTGGCAGGCCAGGGGTTTTGGTCGGCAACCAGCCCCAATAAATACTGGTCATTGCGATAAGGCAAAAAATCCCTTTTCATATCATGCGCACTTAATAGAATTGTACCCGATCTGGAACGTATTTTACGGAATAACCTATCCAGTGCTTTATTTTTTATAGGCATGTAAACACCTAAAAATTTAAAATCAAAATTTTCAGCAGCACCAACATTCGCCCACTCCCAATTAAAGTTATGTCCTAAATGCACTTGCACACTTCTACCGGTATGTTTAAATGCATTTACCACATCCCAGTTGCCCTGCATATGGCGTAGTATAAATTTGTCGGAAGCAGAAACTAACTTGATGGTTTCAATAAAATAATCAATCAGGTTTTTATAAAACTGTTTGGCAATCTTTTTTTTCTCCTCGTCCGTTTTTTCGGGAAAAGCAATATTCAGGTTTTTAAAAATAATATCCTTTCTATAACCAAGCAGGTAGTAGGCTACCAGAAATAAACCATCCGATATTATATAAAGAACCCTCAGGGGTAAGATAGATACCAACCAAAATAAACCGTAATAGATATAATACATGTAAGCAAAAAATTAAAATCAAAAACCTATAAAACTATATTCTGTACTAACTCGTGTTTTTCAGGGTAGTCGGTGTTAAAGTGCAAGCCTCTGCTCTCTTTTCTAAAAGCAGCACCTTTTACTATAAGATAGCCAACCGTAATCAGGTTACGTAATTCCAGTATTTGCGGCGAGACCGAACTGCTTTGGTATAACTGTTCCGTTTCCTCCCATAACAAGTCCAGTCTTTTCATGGCACGTTTTAAACGAATATTGTTACGAACAATACCTACGTAATCGCTCATTACCTGTTGTAACTCTTTCAGGCTTTGCGTTATTAAAATCATTTCTTTTGGGTCGCTGGTGCCTTTTGCATTCCATGCCGGTACGGCATCGCCTGGCCATACATCAGTTTCCTTTATGGCTGATTTACCAATAACATCGAGATAACAACGGTGTGCAAATACCATGGCCTCCAGTAAAGAGTTACTGGCCAAACGATTGGCGCCATGTAAACCGGTGCTGCTACACTCACCGCAAACAGACAGGTTTTGTATAGAACTATGCCCCCATTCATCTACCTTAATACCACCGCAGCTATAATGTGCTGCCGGCGCAACAGGTATCATATGCTGTGCTATATCAATGCCAATGCTTTTACATTTTTCGTAAATATTTGGAAAGTGATCAACAAATTTAGCAATATCAAAATGGCGGCAATCCAACCAAACATGTTCGGTACCGGTACGTTTCATTTCACTGTCAATAGCACGGGCAACAATATCTCTTGGTGCAAGATCTTTACGTTCGTCGTAACGTTCCATAAAAGCCTCGCCATCTTTGTTACGTAAAATACCACCATCGCCGCGTACGGCTTCGGTAATTAAAAATGCCTGTCCGCGTAAGCCGGCTTCGTATAATGCCGTTGGGTGAAATTGGATAAACTCCATGTTCTCAATTTTACCTTTTGCACGGTATACCATAGCAACACCATCGCCGGTTGCAATAGCAGGGTTGGTGGTAGTACGGTATGCCTGGCCATTACCACCTGTAGCCAGTAATGTATGATGCGATAAAATTGTTTCAATACGATTGGTAACCAAGTTTAAAACGTATACACCGTAGGCCGTAATGTCGGGAGTAGATTTAGTTACCAGATAACCTAAATGGTGTTGTGTAATAATATCAATTACAAAACAATGTTTCACCATTTCAATATTGGGTTGGGCTTCTACAGCTTCCAGTAGTGTTCTTTCCATCTCCCAACCGGTAATATCTTTATGGTGTATAATTCTGAATTCTGAATGACCACCTTCTTTGCCTAACTTATAATCACCATCTTTTTCTTTGTCAAAACGTGCACCCCAGTCAATTAATTCCTGCACACGGTCGGGACCTTCTTTTACAACAATCTCTACTACCTTTCTATTACACAAACCATCACCGGCAATTAAGGTGTCTTCTATGTGTTTTTCAAAACTGTCATTCTCTAAATCGTTTACTACGGCTACGCCACCTTGCGCATATTTGGTATTGGTTTCATCGGCATTAGCTTTTGTAATAACCAGTACCTGTTTATCGGGGTAATATTGTGCCACTTTAAGAGCATAGGTGAGGCCGGCAATACCGGAGCCAATAACCAAAAAATCAGTTTTTCTTTCCATGTACATTATTTGTAGTAAACACTATTTAACAACCAACTGTTCACTGCGGTAACATTTAGCAGCAAATATCCGAAAATAGTAATGATTAGCAGAAACCAATTTGATGATTTGAGCCTCACCCCAACCCTCTCCTAAAGGAGAGGGAGTGTAACTCCGATAAAACATAGAGGCTTGCACAATGCCCAATAGAATTACAGGAAGTACAAGTGTGAGTCTTTAATTCATTTCCACTGGAAATAAATTAAATCCCGATCCTA
>DHEF01000015.1:39628-91401 GCA_002399735.1 Chitinophagaceae bacterium UBA4857 | reverse complement strand
GACGATGATAGTAGCACTGCAGTCGGTAACAAAAAACTACACTGTTTTATTAGGAATACTTTTTTCGGCAATATACACTACTGCGCCACGAATTAATTGCCATTGGGCCAGCGCATAGGTAAGCATTATAATAAATGATGCAGCAGGGAAGGGCTGGTAAAATTTATTAATGGCCAAAACTGAATCGGAAATAACAAATAATATGGCACCTGAAATGAAATGTGCAGCGGCAACTTTATAACGTAATAAATACATATGTAACGCAAACCACAACATGGTACTGATAACAAAACCATATATTAAAACGGGGAACAACATAGTGCCCAAATGCGGTAATAAAAAACTAATTAAGGCAGCATAAAAAGCAACGACGGCTAATAAAATAAGCGGCTTTATTTTTAATTGTTGGTTAACCCAAATGCGGTAAAAGAAAACAATGTAAAATATATGTGCTATTAAAAAAGCAATTAATCCTGCTATGAAAAAACTTGCCTGATTGGTTTGAAACATTAGTAAAATGTCGCCCAGCCAAGAGGAAAACAAAGCTAAAAGGATATAAGTTTTTAAAGGTGACGAAGTAAAAAGCGACGCACTGATAAAGAACAAAGCTACCGCCGGAATTAGTAACGGCTTGGTTATATTAGTAAGAAGCTGATTGTGCAAAACGATGGCAATAAGATGCATTGCTAAAACAGCAAAAAACAGGCAGACAAAGTAAAATCTTTTCATAACAGTTGCTTGTGGGTAACAAGCCTACATGTTAAATAACCATAAAGGTTATAGCATAATAAGGCAAGCAAAATGAAAAATATAATTACGCGGTAAAGATACTGGCTTATACTGTTTCAGCCGTAACATCTACCCAGGCATCGTTTTCTTTTAACAGGTTTATTAACTCTTCTACCGCCACATCGCTGTTAACATTACGCTTAACCACCTCTTTACCTTTGTATAAAGTTATTTTACCGGGCCCACTACCTACATAACCAAAATCCGCATCGGCCATTTCGCCGGGCCCATTAACTATACAACCCATAATGGCAATTTTAACGCCTTTTAAATGATTGGTTACCGATCGTATTTTGGCGGTTGTTTCCTGTAAGTCAAATAGAGTACGACCACAACTTGGGCAACTGATGTACTCTGTTTTTGAAATACGTGTACGTGTTGCCTGTAAAATACTAAAGGCTGTACTGTTTATAAATTGCTCAACAGACTGGTTGCTGTTATAATTGCGACCCGATGAATGCACAGAAGCACTTTCATAAGACGCGGCCGACATTCCTAAACATAAACCATCACCAAAGCCATCTAACAATAATGCACCTGTTTCGGTACCATAATGAATATGGTGTTCGTCCGGTGTTGTCCAGTTACTATCGGTTATTAATATTACCGGGTTTTTTACATGGCGGCTTTGTAACTCCACAAACATGCGGCGTACCGATTGCATCGCATTTTTATTGGTACTGCTTAAACAAATTACAACGGTAGGGTCGTTGGCTAAGTTGTCAATATAGGTAAAGTCGTTTAATGATGTTTCGTCGTTAAAACAATCTATCATCACAAAATTCAGCAGGCTGCTTTTTTGTTCGGCCGTAACATAACCACTATCCTGAAAAATGGGAAAGTATTTTGTTTTATCCGTTGCCTGTAACCAGGTATCGGGGTAGGTAATAACTTTTAAAGTGCCGGGTAATGCAAAATTTATAATTTGGTTACCGGTAAAAATATAATCAGCAGCCGTATCGCTGATGCTCCATTTATCCAGCGTTTCGCTATAAGTATAACCGATGCTGCGTAAATGCTCCGGAGTAATATTGGTTTGTTTGCTAAAATCGGCAATAACAACAGGCACATGTTTAGCGCCAATATTATCAACGGCAAAAGTTTCTCTGCGTTTATACGCTAATGGGTTGTAGGGTGTTTTACCATCGGGCAAAGCAGGTACCGTACCAAAAGTATAAGTGTTGTTTTCAGGTGTTGTTTCGTAACGTTTAACCAGATCACGACAAACCGGTATTTCAAATTCAGGATCTTCGGTTAAGGATACACGTACGGTATCGCCAATGCCGTCTTCTAACAAAGTACCAATACCCACGGCAGATTTTAAACGACCATCTTCGCCATCGCCGGCTTCAGTAACGCCCAGATGTAAAGGGTAACATTCGTTAAACTCTTCCTGCATGGTTTTTACCAGCAAACGATAAGCCTGTACCATCACTTGCGGGTTACTGGCTTTCATACTTAATACAATGTTGTGGTAATTTTCGTAACGGGCAATACGCAAAAACTCCATCGCACTTTCTACCATGCCCATGGGTGTATCGCCATAGCGACTCATAATACGATCGCTTAACGAACCATGATTGGTTCCAATACGCATAGCAGTACCATACTCCTTACATATTTTTACCAGCGGTGTAAAACGTTCCTGTATTCTTTCAATTTCTTCGGCATAATCAGCATCGGTATAATCAATTAATTCAAACTTTTTTTTGTCAACATAGTTACCGGGGTTAACTCTCACTTTTTCAATAATGCGGGCTGCAATTTCGGCGGCGTTAGGGGTAAAATGTATATCGGCAACAATGGGTGTGTTGTACCCACGTTTACGCAATTCGTTTTTTATTACCAATAAGTTTTCCGCTTCTTTTTTTGATGGTGCGGTTATCCTTATCAGCTCGGCACCGGCTTCAATGGAACGGATGCTTTCTTCCACCGTTCCCATGGTATCCATAGTGTCCTTAGTGGTCATGGTTTGTAAACGAATGGGATGAAAATTGCCCAACAGCAAATCGCCAACTTTTACTTCTTTGGTAGCCAGACGTTTATATTCAGTAAGTGATGTGGTATATAGTTGCATGAGTATTGTGGATATAGCCTGTATTAAAAAGCAAAAAATTTAAATTAAAAACTAATAAAGGCTGTTTGTTTGTGCTTAAAGCTACAACAAAGGTAATAAACCATCCCGAATGCAGAAAGCGGCTTTGTTTAAGGAAATATTGTTTTGTATGTCAACTTTAGTAACACAGATCATTGTCCCTTGCGTCGCACACTTCAGCTTTATATCGCTAATGAGCTTAGGGAAGTCCGAAAGATGGAATGTCCGGAAGTCAGAAAGACAGAGGTTGTAATACGTCTTATATAAATCCTAAATCAATAAATCATACATCAGGAATGTTCTGCTGCTGACGGGCTGCCCGACTGGCAGTAGTAGCTGCGTTGGCAGCGTGGATAGGCAGCATGGGCGACGCACTACTACAGAAGGCGGGAACAACTGCTGACCGGAGTTGCTACTGCTGATAGCCCCAAAACAATTGACAATGCACAATTGATAATTAGGTATAATAAAATTTGTCAACTGTCAATTGTAATTTGTCAATTGGGTATCTACCAATCCTTTTGCACACCGCCACTGCCTTCTTTCGATTTTTGATTTTGCAGACGTTGTTGTATTTGTTTTTCTTTCTGGCGCAAAAGCTCCAATTGTTGTTGTGCTTGTTTTTGTTGTTGTTTGGATGGCTGTTGCTGCTGTTGTTGTTGCTGCTGTTGTTTCTTTTTGTCCTCGTTTTTCTTTTCGGGTGGGGGGTGTTGTTTTTTTAATTCCAGCAAAGCTTTTTGCAAATTTTCACGGGCTTTTGTATCAGCAGGATCTAAACGTAAAGCCTGTTTATAAGCCTCAATACTTTGTGGCAATTTTTGACTGCCCGAAAAAATAACCCCTTTGTTGTAATGTACTTTGGCCAATAATTCGGGTTTAATATTAGCATCGGCAACTAACTGGTTGTATAGTTGCAAGGCCTCTTCTTTTTTGTTTTGTTTATACAGGGCATTGGCCTTGTTGTATAAGGCTACCAGCGCATGTTTGTCAGTTGAAGCTACTTTGTTATACAGTTCCTCCGCACCGGCATAGTTGGTGCTTTGGTATAACTGGTTACCGGCGTTTATATCCTGCGCAGTATTGGTTTGTGCCAGTACATTATTGGTAATAATCAGTAATAATATGGGGCCTAAAATTTTCATGCTCTTTTTTTTCTTTCCGGTATAAAAATTTCGCCAATTAGTAACAACAACATAGCACCGGCAAACCACCAAAAGTAGGTTTGAAAACTCATGAGCGAAATATCGCCGGCTACTTTTTGTTCAATTTGTGCAAGCTGTGCCTGTATTTGTTTTGCCGCCTGATCGCTACTTTGTAACTGCACATAAATGCCGTTGGTAATGCGGGCTATATCCGATAATTCTTTTTCGTTTAGTTTGGTAATAACCGGATTACCCATTTCGTCTTTTTTAATATCGCCGGTGGCGGCATCGGTAATATGTGCACCTTGTGCTGAGCCTATGCCCACGGTGTTTACCATCAGGCCATGGGTAGCCAAATCGGTTGCCTGGGTTAAGGCAGTAGGGTCGTGGTCCTCACCATCCGATAATAAAATAACTGCTTTATACCTGGTTTCCGATGCTTCAAAAGCTTCGTAAGAAAGTTTTAAAGCATCGCCAATTACTGTACCCTGCGCCGGAACTGCACCCGGACCAGCCGATGCTACAAACATTTGTGCCGATGCATGGTCGTGTGTAAGCGGCATTTGTAAATAGGCTTTACCGGCAAAAAGAATAAGCCCAATACGGTCATTAGGCATCTCTTTCATTAAACGGTAAATAAGTTGTTTGGCACGTTCTAACCGCGATGGAGCCAAATCGTTTGCCAGCATACTTTTGCTTACATCCAATGCAAAAATTACATCAATCCCTTTTCGGTTAACACCGTCGGGGCCACCAGGTTTTCGCAGGTTCATAACCGCTGTTACGCCAATAGCAAAAGCCACTAAAATCAGTACAAATTTTATTATATACCTGGTTTTCGAAAAGTTGTGCAACAGCGAACGAACCAATAACGGTTCGCCCATTTTTTTGATGCTTCTTTTTTTCCAGCGTTGTAAACCGGTAAATACTACCAGTAATAACAATATGCCTAAAAAAAGCCAGACAAGTTGCGGGTATTGAAACTGAAATCCCAAATGATTAATGACTTAAATGAATGATAACGAATTGGCAAACAATATACAATTATTGCACCGAAAAAAGAAAGCGGCCAATGGGCCGCTTTCTTTTTATAAGTTGTTTTACATATTGCCTTCAAAAAAGCCCAGTTGTTTTAAAATGTTGTTCAAAATTTTCATCCGGTTCTGGTACATTTTAAAGTCTTTGTCTTTCGATTCTATATTCAGCACAAAAAAGTAAGGGTGTTTGTTTTCTTCTATCCAGCCAACAACCCAGCCCATGCTGCGTTCAGGCGAAGGGAAACCCCAACCTGTTTTATAAGCCAGGCGATAATTAGCATTATTTTCAAACAACATAGCGTTTTTTACTTTTTCCTGATACAGGTTAAAAAACGGCAGTTGGTTAAAGTACAGGCGCTTTACAAGGCCCAATTGTTCATCGGGAGTAACTTTCACGGTATTATCCAACCAAAAAGAGTCAACCGGCGATTTAATTCTAAACAAAGTATCTTTTTTACCGGCACCGTAATGTAGCGAGTCTAACCAGGATTGCATACGCTCCTGTCCAATACGGCGGGCCACTTCCTGGTAATAAGGTAAGGCCGAAATTCGGAAAGCATCATACATATTCAAATCCTTATTCCATTCCTCGTTCCAGCTTTTAACACCGTTCCAGGGAATAACCATGCTGTCGCTGCTAATTACACCGGTTTGCAAACCAATTAACGAGTTAACTATTTTAAAAGTAGATGCAGGCAGGTAAGTACTATCTCGGTAGCGTGACAGGTTGTACACCGTAAACTCGCCGGTGCCATTGTTCATAATACCAAAGCAACCATCCACATTATATTCGTCAAAATATTTTTTAAGGGTATCGTCTTTTTTTACATTGTTGGGCGAGCAGGCATTAAGGGTAATAATGGCCAATGCCAGTATATAAGAAAACAGCTTTTTGTTCATGTAAAAATTTTTGCAAAGGTACTGTTATGGGAGCAAAATAGTGCCTGTAAAATTGGTTAGTGCAAGGGGCGTTTATGGCATTAACTGTGTTGCTACTATCATCGTCTGTTGTAACTCGGTAGGGGTGGGATTTAATTTATTTCCAGTAGAAATAAATTTATACTCTCGCTAATTTTATTGGGCATTGTGTAAAGAGCAGGTCGATGAACGGAGCGTCGCAACGTCAGCTCAATCAGGAGCGGGACGCCTGTTACAAAAAATACTAATGTCTCGAGCTATAATAAATTTTTATGGGTTTAAGGTTTGCTATTACTACTGGCCGAAGCCAAATCGGAGTTAGAAGTGGTAACAGAACGCTGTATATGACTTTTCTGGAAAATACTGTATATAAAACATGCAAACCTTTGCATAATTTATATGTATTAGCTAATTTGAGTATATGGCAATTGTATACTGTCATTAATCTGTCAATTCATTACATTTGAATGTATTTCAAAACTTCAACTGCAATTGTCGCTCAAACCTCTTGATAACGAAAAAGATCTGCTGGCAAAAATTGCAGCAGGCAACCAAACTGCGTTTACCGATGTTGTAAATCATTACTGGAACAAAATATTTCAAATATGCCTTACTTACACAAAATCGTATGAAACTGCGGAGGATGTAGCGCAGGATATTTTTTTTAAAATTTGGCAAAAGAAAGAAACACTACCATCAATTGAAAGGTTTGATAATTATTTATTTATTGTAACCCGTAATGAAGTGGTGTCTGCCATGCGTAAAATGGGGCCGCGGCTATTTAAAGCAGATGATATTGCAAATACCTTGGCTGCTAACGAGGTTACCCCCGAAGATAACCTGAATACAAAACGGTTAGCAGAGTTAATCGAGAAGGGGGTAAAATTATTATCGCCTCAGCAACAAATTATATGGCGACTTAGCCGGGAGTCGGGCTTAAGTCATGAGGAAATTGCTGCAAAATTAGGACTATCTAAAAATACAGTAAAAGTACATTTGGTGCGGGCTTTAAATACACTTAGGTTTTATTTAACCCAAAACTTGTCCCTTCTTTTTGTATTTTTTTTTCAGTGAAAAAATATTTTCATTTGATGTAATCCTCTTAAAAAAGTATTGCGTCTTTATTAACGGTGTTTTAAGTTAGCAACGATAAACACACAATTGTTTGTTATGGATCAATTACAATTTCTGGTTTTACTAGACAAGTACCTTATTGACAAAATTTCACCAGCCGAGGAGCAAATGTTTTTTGGCATGTTGGAATTACAGGAAAATAAGGAATTGTTAGAGCAGATGATTATGGATGATTTGCAAGTGGATGATAGTAATGATGCGGAGGACCTGATCAATGAGGAGAAGGCTAAAATACGCTTGCTGGAAAAAATAAGAAAGGACAGTGAAACTAAGATTGTAGGGTTTTCGCAGGAAAAAGTATCTGGTAAAGGAAAGATAATTCAACTAAGGAGGCTGGTGGCTGCTTGCGCAATAATTGTATTATCATTTGTAGGGGTTTACTATTTTGGTTATTGGAATAAAACTGAGATAACAAAACCAACGGCGGTAAAAAAACTGAATGAAGTAATAGCACCGGAAACCAATAAGGCGATGATTACGCTATCGGATGGAAGTTTAGTTTATCTGGACAGTGTAAATAGCGGTACACTATTGCAAGATGGAAATGTAAGGTTGATAAAGTTAGCAAATGGACAAATTGTATATGAAACAATTGGTGCCGAAGCTGCAGGAGCGGAGCAGTTTAATACAATTACTAACCCCAGAGGAAGCAGGGTGTTGGATATTGTTTTATCGGATGGGTCAAAAATATGGTTAAACGCAGCCAGTTCTATTACTTACCCTATAGTTTTTAAGGGTAACGAAAGAAAAGTTAGTATAACGGGAGAAGCATATTTTGAAGTAGCCGGACAATATATAAATGGTGTAAAGCTGCCTTTTATTGTATCGTCAAAAGGAACAGATATTACCGTATTGGGAACGCATTTTAATGTTAATACCTATGAGAACGAAAAAGATGTGAGAGTAACCCTTTTAGAAGGAAGTGTAAATGTTGAAAATAAAGAAAATGAGGGTAAAGCGTTATTATTAAAACCGGGAGAACAGGCTGTAGTGAATAAGGGGAAAATAGCGTTAAACCGTACACCCAATATAGAAGAAATAATGGCTTGGAAAAACGGCATGTTTATTATGCACAGTACTGATTTAGCAGCGTTAATGCGACAACTGGAGCGCTGGTACGATATTGAAGTAAAGCTGGTAGGAGAGTTGCCTGATAAAACTTTTGGCGGAACATTGAATAAAGATATAAGCTTGAGTAGTATAATGGAAGCTTTAAAAAACTATGGGGTTCATTCCCATTTTACAAACGGGCAATTGATTTTGGAATAATAAAGAAAAATAATTCCTGTAAACTATTACCAAAGAAAAAACCGCTTCGTCTGACCACGAAGCGGAATAACAGTCTTAGGTTTAAAAACGTGTGTGTCATTTTATCATCCAAAACTATCTAAAGGTATGCATTTTATTGCTCATTTAATCCGGCATAAACCTCAGGATCCCGAATTAGTTCTCAAAACACTGCGCATTGTGAGAATTTTATCTATTCTGCTATTTGCTTTCACGTTACAATATACATCTCTACAATACATTTAAGTTTAGGGCTATATAGTATAACAAAATAGTAAGTTTATTTACTTTCTATTTGAGAACTTAGTTAATTCGAACCAACACCTTTTAAAAATTGCAGTTGTTTCTCTATTGGCCTTTACATAACTTAATGAGAGTGCAGCATAAGAGCCAGTTTGTCCTAATGGAAATTTATCCCAAAGTGATGGTAAGCAACACTTGTCAGCAAATTCTAAAACTGTTAAATAAGGATTATTATCTATTCTACATTCAGAATCAGCATAAGAGTCATCGATGTGGGAAACTGAACCTGCGAGACAATCAAATACTTCATACGTGTCAGTATCATAACAAAAATAAAAATCCCCACCATCAACATTTTCAGGAAAGTCGCATAATAAAATAACAGGATTAAATACAAGCCCTATTGGACAAGAAATTTCTATATAATTTCGACTAGTAATATTGGCTAATGATTCAAAACTATCATTAGCAGGTTTAATTTTTTTATCAAAAAAAACAGAATTATTTTTTTTAATAAGATTAAGTATTTGGGGCAGTGATGTTGTATATTTTTTTTGTAACAAATAATAATAATATAAACGTAAATTAGAAAGAGAATTGTACTCGTCGGTGTAGTTAAAGACATTAAATTTTTCATTCTTTTTTTCAACCCTATAATTAATATAACTAGGGTCGTAGGATATCACAAGTCTTTTATATATTGAATCATTCTGAATTATACTTTGTAGATTTTGACTAATTGTATTCTCAATTTTATGTGAGTTTGTCGCATTTTTACTACAACTCACAAGAGTAATAATTGATACAGTGATAGCGAAGAGTGAAATTTTACTGTTAATCATGTAATGAAGTTTTAAAGAGTTAGAGTATATTGTCGCAAGCTATAGTAGCAGTCGATTCCTAAGTTAATAACTTTATTTAAAATAAAAAAAACAAAACATTTGGTCTCTATACCTTTTGAGGATATCAATGGTTCCATCATGCTCAACGTAAAAATTAATAAACATACTAAACCTCTCAGACTATTGTTTGATACCGGTGCCGATGGTATGATGGTAGGTAAAACCACTGCCGAAGCTATTGGTTTAACAGTGGATAAAAAGCAACAGGCGTCAGTAGTAGGCGGAAATATTAATATAGAAATATCATCTAACAATACGGTGTTGTTAGATACATTCCCGGTACCGCAGCAAAGTATAGCTATTTTTGAAAATGAAGGATGGGGGGATCATGATGGTATTATTGGTAACACTTTGGCTAAGAAGTATATTGTACAGGTTAACTATGATACTAAAACATTGTCGCTTTATAGCTTTGGCAATAGTACTAATATGCCTGATAATAGTATAACTGTTCCCGTAAATGCCAGCGACGGTAGCCTACAAATGAACGCAGCATTACATATGTCATCAGAAAAAAGCGTAAATGCAAAGTTTATCTTTGATACCGGAGCACAATACTATTTAATCGTATTTCGTCCGCTGGTAAAAAAACACAGATTATTGGTGGATGGCTTTGTTGCAGACTCTACAGGAAGTACAGTTAGCTTCGGTGTTGCCTCACCGGTGTTTCATGGCAAGTCAACCCAGCTTCAATTATTACCCAATTTAGTGGTTAACAAAATGCCTGTAACACTTATGGGGGGCTCGGCTGGCAATGCAAACTGGAATCCAGGTATAGATGGTTCAATAGGGATAAAATTAATTTCGCAATACAATTTTACCATCAATCTAATGGACAAAAATATTTACCTAACACCCAATAATAAAAATCAATATAAGTTGTAGTTTTTAATACATGATTGCGTGCTCAAAAATAGTCGGTTAACCTACAAGTTAATCGCCTATTTTTTTATTAAGCCATCAGCATTGCCACTGTCTAAGTTCCCTGGGCAGTACTCCCGTACGTCCGGTAATTCTATTCAACAAGTGCAAGCGTTTTATTGTTTGTACAATACCGCATGTTGATAACCATAAATAGCATAATTATGCACACTCGGCGACTCCTCGGTACCTAAGCCGGTTGTATTCATCGCTTTTACACTTGTAGTATAAAATTCAACAGTAAGTTTATCATCTGTTAATTGGTAACAATTATTAATAATAGAGCTGCCCACCGAAAAACTGCCGCATAACTTGTTGGCCACAAAAAACTGATCTAATACAATACCATTATGCTCGTCTATTATCCAGTGTTTTTTGGCGGCATCCTTCAGTTTTAACGTATAGGGGCGTTGGTCTGGTTGTGCTGTCTGGTAAATAATTTTCCAGTTCCAGGTATTTATGCTGTCGCCAGGTAAAATATGCAGCTCCATATTGATTTGTTGAGCCGTATCAGCACCGGCTTTGAACCAGTTGAGTGTTCCTTTCCATTTTCCCTGCCAGCTTTGTGGAAATGTGGCAGATTGAGCCACCGCTAAAGTGTGTGTAAGACATATAATGAACAGTAATAGTAAAAACCTGAGCATACCGTTATATTTTGGGCTAAAATAATAAATCCCGGCTGGTTGGCCGGGATTGTTGTATAATAAGCTTTGTAATAAAGGCTTACAAATAAATACCGTTTTTTAAACGGGTATGTTTTACACCCTGACAATCACGTTTTGTGGCGGCACAAGATGAAAACATTACTGCCGGCGCATAAAAATCTATAAAGAAAAAATATTTCAGCGCAAAAAAAATGACATATGTATTAAATGATATATTTTCACAACCTAACTGTGGTAAAATGATATGAGTTTTTGTAGCTGACTAATAGTCCTTAATATACTAACTGGTTAAAAAATGACATAGAGAACCAATGTTAAAGTAGTATTATTGACGGTTATCTCATACACAATAAAATTATGAATTATAGAAATTACTCTCCAGCTTTAATTCTTTTTGCTCTTCTAATAAGCGTAAAAATCAATTTGTTTAGTCAGGTTACTGTTGTTAATCAGGATTCTACTGATTATTTAAAAAAGTACAATACTAATTGGAAGTATAAAGATGCTTTATACATGGGACGACAGTATGATGGTTATTCAAACAAGATATCAGGGAGTCCATACTTTGGTTCAGGTATAATGAAATTAGGACATGTTTTATATGAAAGTGTTTGGTACTATAATATACCGTTATTATTTGATATTTATATTGGAGAATTGATTACAATCAACGAAGATGGAAAGAGATTAATATTAAATAAAGTGAGGATAGACGCTTTTGAAATTGAGGGGAACTATTTTAAGCATCTTAAGAATAGTATAAATAAAAATATCAATTCTGGCTTTTATAAAAAAATAAACACTACTGGAAGTGTTACCGCATATGTAAAGTTGATTAAGGAGTTACAAGAGAAAGTTGATGGATTAAGTATAGAAAAAAAATTTGAAGATTTAACACAGTATTATTTATTATCTGGGAACCAGTCTTGGCAAATAAAAAAGGAAAAACACTTACTTTCTGCGTTAAAAAACAATCAGGTACTTATATTACAAAGAGTTAAAGAAAAAAGACTGACGTTTAAAAAAGACCCGGAACTTTTTATAAAGGAATACGTAAACTATTATAACCAGACTCAATTATAAAAAATGAAATTTTTTTATACTATAATATTTGTACTATTTTTTTTTACTTCTACCGCTCAATCGGAGAAAAATTATATATCAGGACAATATAATGATTTATCTCTAACAGAATTTATAAATAGGATAGAGAGCCAAACCTCATATCATTTTTTTTATAATAAAAAAAATACAGATTCAGTAAAGGTTAATGTTAACATTAAAAAAGTTGATATTACAAAAGTTATGGAAGACATATTAATGGGAACAGGCTTGAACTTTTCAATTGATAAATTTAATAGGGCATTTATTACTAAGGGGTTAAAAATATTTACCAATTTGCCAACCCATTTTTTTGATGAAGATGAATCAAGTACTGCTGATAGTATAGAAGGTATATCTGTTGAATACAATCATGGAATTACAAAAAAAAAACAAAAGGCATCTGTCAGCCGACTTTATGAAGTAGGACTTAGGTCAAGCAACATAAAAATGGATGCAATTTTGTCGGGTGTGGTTAAAAACTTTAAAACAGGTGAACCTATTATTAACGCTTCAGTTTTTATTAACTCAAAGTATAATACCACAACCGATACGTATGGTTATTACACACTTAGTATTCCGCCTGGTAGACATACCTTAAACATAATGGCAATAGGTATGCGGGAAACTCATTTACAGTTAATGGTTTATGGTGATGGTAAGATGAATGTAGATATTGAAGAACAGGTTATGACACTTAAAGAAGTAATAGTCTCTGCGCAAAAAAGCACCAATGTAATGAACGTAAAAATGGGGGTCGAAAAGTTAAATATAGAAACCATAAGGAGACTCCCTACGCCATTTGGTGAGACAGATGTATTAAGAGCAATTACAACTTTGCCTGGAGTAAAAACTGTTGGTGAAGCAAGTACAGGGTTTAATGTAAGGGGAGGTTCTGCTGACCAAAACTTGATTTTATTTAATGATGCTACAATTTATAACCCCGCCCACTTTTTTGGAATGTTTTCCGCTTTTAATCCTGAGCTTATAAAAGATATTGAACTCTATAAAAGTAGTGTTCCTGCACAGTACGGAGGAAGATTAGCTTCGGTTTTAGATATAAATACAAGGGAAGGTAATAAGAAAAAAATTACAGGTTCTGCAGGTATTGGTCTTATAACTAGTAGGGTTCACTTAGAAGGACCTATAAAAGAAGATAAAACTTCCTTTATTATTGGCGGTAGAACTACATATGCAAACTGGATGTTGAATTTATTACCAAAAGAATATGAGAATAGTAGAGCCTCATTCCATGATTTAAATCTTGGAATAAGCCATATGGTTGACAGCTCAAATAATTTATATTTTAATGGTTATTATAGTGCTGATAAGTTTTCATTAAATAGCGATACGAGCTATGGTTATCAGAATATTAATGTTAATTTAAAGTGGAGGAGAAAATATGGAAATAAGTTAACAGCAATTTTTCTGGCAGGCTTAGATAGGTATCAATTTAATGTTACGAGCGAAAAGAATAATATTAACGCTTTTGATTTAAAGTTCAATGTTCAACAGCTAAACTTGAAAGCTAACTTTGTGTATTATAGGAATCGGCAACATTCTTTTGATTTTGGATTAGGATCAATTTTGTACAACCTAGAACCAGGCACTATAAAACCAAAGGGTACAGAGTCTATAGTTCGTGGTATGTCGGTTGAAAAGGAAAAAGCACTTGAAAGTGCGATATATTTATCTCATCGATATACACCTTCGGCAAAACTATCGTTTAATACTGGAGTTAGGTATGTCGTTTATAATTATCTTGGTTCACAAAGTGTGAATTACTATACTCCTAGCTTACCACGAAATAACGATAATGTAACCGAAAGACGTAACTTTTCCGGAGGGCAGTTTATAAAAACGTTTGCAGCGCCAGAAGTTCGCTTTGGCTTGAGGTATGCTATATCACAAAACCTATCAGTGAAGGCTTCATATAATAACATGAGGCAATATATTCATATGTTGTCTAACACTACAGCTATAGCCCCCACAGATATTTGGAAGTTAAGTGATCCTAATATACGACCTCAAAAAGGAGATCAAGTTTCAGTTGGTATTTATAAAAACTTAAAGTCTAATACACTTGAAGTTTCATTGGAAGGGTATTATAAACGAATTAAAAATTATTTGGATTATGGACCAGGGGCAACCTTGTTGTTAAATGAAAATATTGAGATGGATGTTGTTGACTCTAGAGGAAAAGCCTATGGTGTGGAGTTTTTAGTAAAAAAAACAGCAGGTAAGCTAACCGGATGGTTAGGCTATACGTATTCAAGAATATTGTTACAGACGACAGGGGCAGATGGAGCTCTTTTAGTAAATAAGGGAAGGTTTTATCCGGCCAGTTATGATAAACCTCATGATATAACTTTAGTAGGTATATTTAGATTTAATCACAGACTTAGTTTATCAATTAATTCTACATACAATACTGGTAGGCCGATTACTTTGCCAATTGCAAGATATAATTATGCAGGTTCGCCACGAGTATTGTATTCAGACAGAAACGAATATCGCATCCCTGATTATCTAAGAACAGATATTTCTGTTAATATTGATGGTAATCATAAAGTGCGCCAAAGATTTCATGGTTTTTGGACGATAGGTGTATATAATTTATTGGGAAGGCGAAATCCTTATTCTGTTTATTTTGTTTCAGAAAATGGGGCAATTAATGGATATAAGCTATCTATATTCGGGTCTGTTATTCCATTTATAAACTATAATATAAAGTTTTAGGTATGCAAAAACTTATGTATTTGTCCGTTATTTTAGGGAGTATGTTTTGTATAATTGGCTGTAAAGACAGTTATACACCGGATATTTTAAAAGTACAAACTTCGTATTTAGTTATAGAAGGGATATTAAATACTAATGGGCCAACCCTGATAACACTTACTAGAACAACTGAATTAAATAATAATAATACAAACATAGAGGCGGGGGCTGTGGTAAGTGTTGAAAATGAAACAAATAATAGTATTCAATTTTTAAACTATACAAATAATGGAATATATTATTCGTCAAATTTAAATTTAGAAAACGGGAAAAGATATAGGGTAAGAATAATAACAGGTATAGGAAGAGAATACTTATCCGAATATGTAGTAGCGAAAACTAGTCCGCAGATAGATAGCATCAGCTGGATAAGGAAAGATGACGGAGTTGAAATAGAAGTTAGCACACACGACTTAACGAATCGTCATAAATTTTATAAATGGTGGTACGAAGAAACTTGGGAAATAAGAAGTTTCTTTAACTCGAGACAAGTTTTTGTAGGGAATGGTGTAGTTCGACCGCGAAACGCCAATGAAATGGTTGATGTCGGATGGAAGGTGAATAGCTCCAAGTCGATACACCTCGCCACATCTGCAGGTCTCGAACAGGAGGTTATTAATAAAAAACCACTTCTTTTTATAGAGCCAGGTTCTGAAAAGTTGGCTGAACGATATAGTATTTTAGTAAAACAACAAGTTTTGGAAGAAGATGCCTATAATTTTTTTCAAGTAATGAAAAAGAATACAGAGAGTTTAGGGACTATATTTGATCCGCTACCTTCCGATTTGGCTGGTAATATAAAATGTGTTACCAATCCATTAGAACCTGTAATAGGCTTTATTACGGCATCTTCAATAACAGAAAAAAGAATTTTCATAGATAAACAAGAATTACCGGATTGGAAATTTACCCAATCTTGTGTCCTAGACAGAATTACAAACGATCCTGATAGTTTAAATCATGCTTTTACTGGTGCAGAATATATACCGCTTGATGCCATTTTATCTGAGATATTTCCAGGGGTAATTGCAGCTTATTCCATGACAACTGCTAAATGTGCGGATTGTACAAAGAGGGGGGGGGGGACAGTAAAACCGACTTTTTGGTAATTAATGCTTTGAATTATCGATTAATCAATAAAATGAAAAAGAACTCTTCTAATAAGAAAATCCCGTTTTTGCTGATAATGTTATTGCAAACATTAGTTTTGTTTTCGCAAAAGCTGTCTGATGTAAATGAATTTAGCATCTCAGAAAAAGTTTATTTACATACAGATAAGGATAGTTACGTAGCAGGCGAAATTATTTGGTTTAAAATCTATACCGTTGATGGGAATAACAATCAATTAAACACAAGTTCTAAAATACTTTATATTGAATTAATCGATAGGAATGGCCTGTCTGTTCTACAGGCAAAGATAGAAAACAACAATAATCAAAATGGAGGCTCCGGATCTTTTTACTTACCCTTAACGCTAAAGTCAGATAATTATGTTGTCAGAGCTTATACAAGCTGGATGAAAAATTTAGGGAGTAGTTTCTTTTTTGAAAAAACAATTGCCGTTGTTAATGTGATTAAATCTGGTTTAGGCAAAATCGAAAAAAGTAGTGAAAAAGATCTTTTAATTAATTTTTTCCCAGAAGGTGGACGTTTTGTAGTGGGAATTCAAACAAGGGTTGGGTTTAAAATAACAAATAGAAATGGACATGGTATTACCGGTAAAGGAGGAATTATTGACAACAATGGGGATACAATTGTAAAGTTTGCTTCATTACATAAAGGAATTGGAAGTTTTGAATTTAAACCTTTAACAATAAAAGGGTATAAGCCATTTATTGTCATGGATGATAATAAAATTAAAATGACAGAGCTTCCTCCAATATTGCCACAAGGTTATATTTTAAATGTTAAAGAAACTACTGATACTAATTATACAATTAGGATAGCAGCACAAACAAAACTTCAAGCCGAGCGCATGTTTCTGGTTGTTCACTCGGCAAGTGTTTTTAAATACTCTTATTCTGCGGTCGTATTGGCTGGTTCAGACTACCACTTGAATTTGAGTAAGTCAAAATTAGGAGCAGGTATTAATAATATTACACTGTTTAATGAAGATGGGTACCCTGTTTGTGAACGTTTGATTTTTAATCGTGATTTTAATATTAACAACATTGACTTTAATATCAACAAAAACGTTATAAAAATAAGAGATGAGGTTTGCTTATCGATAATGGAAAAAAAGGCCGAGCAACTTAATTTGGATTCGGGCAGCTATTCATTTGCTGTTTATAAGATAGGGGATAATGATGAATCAAACAATATGAATATTCTTAACTACCTGCTATTGACTTCAGAGTTAAGAGGAGAGATTGAAGCTCCTGATTTTTATTTCTCAAAATCTGTAGATAAGAAAACACTGCTTCTTGCGACCGAAAATTTAATGTTGACACATGGTTGGCGTAGATTCAACATCAGTACTGGCAACCAGTTGGAAAAAAAGCACTCCCTTCCTGAATTAAAAAGTCATATAATATCAGGGCAAGTGGTCAATACCGTTACTGGAGATTTTGTTGCCGGCGCAAGATGTTATTTAACAATACCCGGTATTCCATATGGACTATATTATTCTCAAAGTGATAGTAATGGTATTGTACACTTTGAGGTATTTGACTATTATGGCCCCGGAGAGATTATTCCTCAAGTATGGATAGAAGATAAAAATAACTATCAAATTAATATTTTCAACCCTTTTTCCGAAGAAGGGCTTTCGTTTGATATCAAGCCTATAATAATTGATACCACACAACATGACGCTATATTAAATGAAGGGATTGCCATGCAGGCACAAAATATATATTGGAATGATAGTTTAGGACGCTATGCTGCTCCGGAGTTGTTAGATACATTGCCATTCTTTGGTAAAAGTGAGTTTACATATTTACTGGATGATTATAAGCGGTTCTCTACAATGGAAGAAGTATTAAGAGAGTATGTTACCCCCATAACTTTAAGTGCCCAAGCAAGTGGATTACAGGTTCGGATATTTAATGATTTAACAAAAGAGACCTACCGGCGTAACGCCTTTGTCATGGTAGACGGAGTTCCTTTACGTAATTATGATAGGGTTGTTACATACGATCCCTTAAAAATAAAAAAAATACGAATTGTTCCTCGAAAGTTTATAATAGGGGCTGAAATATACTTAGGGATAGTTAGTTTTGAGTCGTATCCAGGACGATTTGATGCTTTTGAACTTGATTCTGCGTTAGTTGCGATTGATTACGAGGGTTTAAAGTTAAAACGACAATTTTATGCCCCGGTGTATGATGATAAAAATATTGATAGCCGTATGCCAGATATGCGATCGACCTTAATGTGGATGCCCAATATTGACTTTGGTAAGCAAAAATCTCTTTGTTTTTACACATCAGATTTAACTGGAAAGTTTGTGGCGGTATTAGAGGGGATGACTAAGGATGGGCAGCCAATTGTTGCCAAAACTTATTTTGAAGTAGAATAATAATTAGCAATAAGATATAATTGATACTTTTACTTGAAGTACCGACTGTGCCGCAACTAGAGTATGCGTACAATATATTGTTAACAGTAATAGTAAAAACCTGCGCATACCGTTATATTTTGGGCTAAAATAATAAATCCCGGCTGGTTGGCCGGGATTGTTGTATAATAAGTTTTGTAATAAAGGCTTACAAATAAATACCGTTTTTTAAACGGGTATGTTTTACACCCTGACAATCACGTTTTGTGGCGGCACAAGATGAAAACATTACTACCAAAATACCTACCAATGTGGCTAAAAGAAATACCTTCTTCATAACTAAGTTTAAAAATGTTCTTAATAAAATTGTAAGGGAAATTCGTAGGAAGTGATGGTAAAGTTATTAACGAAGAATGATGCCAAACTATTGTATAACGGATAAAATAAAAGCAGAGAATTTATATTGACTGCCAAAGTATCGTAAGTTTACGATGATGTGGGATTATGTTAGCTGATTTCATACAGTTCGTCCCAACGGGTGGTGTAGCGATTGCTTCTGTGTTCCTGCCGCATTTTCCAGTCACGGCTGGTACCACTGCTGGCAAATTTTAAAACATCGTCACGCTGGCTGAAATTAATATTGTCAATCACGGTCATTAATTTTCTTTCACCGTTTTTGCAGTTGCTTACAAACAGGTTAGCTTGTATAGCGCTGTCAGGTACAATATGACTAAGCATTACACCTGCCTTTTTATAAGTTTGCCCTTGCTCAAACAAATCATTTACTAATTGCACTGCGGGTTTTATTAATTCGTTCGTGGCCGATGTAGCATTTGGCAGCAATACATGTTTAGTAATGGTGCCGTACTGTTTAAAGTTTTGTTGGTGACTTTGCTCTTTAGTTACAACAAAAATACTAACGCCTTTTGCTGCACAATACTGGCGTCTTAGTTTTTCAGCAGCTCTTGATGTATAAGTTGCAATGGCTTCTTTAATATCAGTAATAGCCGTTACCGGTGTACCAAACATACGGGTAGTGGCAATCATTTTTTTGTTTACTAATTCTTCCTGTAAATCTTTAGCCGGCGAGCCGGTGAGCTCTTTTATTAAACGTACACCTACCACACCGCCTAGTTGCCGGTGAGCAAAAGCTTCGCTCATGCGACTAAGCTGATAAGCATCAAATATACCCCACACATCAGTCAGTTTTTTTGCGTATTGGCGGCCTACACCCCACACGTCTTTCACGGGTGTTTTTTGTAAAGCGCTTCTTATTTTTTCAGGTGTTTCTAAAATGGCAACACAATCAGATTTTGTTTTAATTTTTTTGGCAATATGATTAGCAATTTTGCATAACACTTTTGTTGGTGCCACACCAATCGATACCTTGATACCGGTCCACTGTTCAATAGTGTGTCGTAGGTTTAATACATAAGGCCGCAGTTTATCAGTCGGCATTTCACCCAGTTCAATAAAACATTCATCCACCGAATAAACTTCTACATTAGCGGCACCCACTAACTGACGCAATGTTTCCATTACCCGCCAGCTTAAATCGCCGTACAGGTGATAGTTGGAGGAGAACACTGCCACCTGATGCATTGTAATAATGGGCTTTGCCATAAAATAAGGTTCGGCCATGGGTATGCCAAGTGCTTTAGCTTCATCGCTGCGTGATACAATACAACCATCGTTGTTGCTTAATACCACCACCGGTTTATTATCCAGGTGCGGCATAAACAACCGTTCACACGAGCAGTAAAAATTATTACAGTCAACAATAGCTTTCATACATCAACAGGTTAACATTAAGTAGGCGTTATTTTTTGGGGTTATCAATTTCAGTACCCTGATGCCCCCAGCCCCTAAAGGGGAGTTTGGTTGTGTCACTCACTGCATCGTTCCGTTCGCTAATCAGCATCATGTTAGTGGTCGGTGATATTGTTCCAGCAAAAAAACAAGTCAGTTACAAAACTTACAATTCATCGTTCCTAATTCATCACTCATAATTAACTCCCTACATTTTATGAATGACAAACGTAACCACACCCCAAACGGTAAAGTCGGTAAACTCGCCCAGGTTAATAGATTTGTATCGTTTGTTTTCGGGTATTAAAAAAGCCGATGAAAAATTTTGAAGGTACCTGCGTACCAACAACTCACCATTTAGTACTGCCACGATTACTTTGCCAGGCGCAATTTTTAAAGATCGGTCAACAATTAAAATATCGCCTTCAAAAATGCCGGCATCCTGCATAGCATCACCCTTCATACGAAAGAAAAAAGTTGCGGGTTTATTGCGTATTAATTCTTCGTTTAAATCAATACCACGTTCGGCATAATCATCAGCCGCTGCCGTAAAACCCGTTGCATTGGCGGTTTGTATTTGTTGTTGGGTAAATTGTTTACTACCCTTATAAGCAGCGCCATAAAAATCTTCTGTTTCCATAGTTATCTATTTTGTTACATAAAGATGAATAAATTTTTTGATATACTAAAATAATTAGTAATTTTATGCTAAATAAAATAGTTAATGGGGGGTGATAAGTATAATGAAACGATAAGTGTATGCTACTGCTCTTCGGAACTTGTAGTTCCGAAGTTTTATTTTATTGCCTTTGGCAATTATCGCTGCAAGCGATAGAATAGTGGTGCGAAAGGGCAAGTTTCGCACAGCAACACCTGATTAAAATACACTCACCTGAATAATGCACAATAGCATTACCGAACGGCCCTTATAAAAATTACAGCGTACTGCCCCGAATCAAACGCACCTTGCTAAGCTCGGGGTTAGAAACATAATGCCCAATAGAATTGTTGCAGTACAAGTGAGTGACACAACAGACGATGCTAGTAGTAATGCTGCTGGTAACAAAAAAATAAAAATCATGCAATTAGAAGGCGATAGTTTATTGGGGTACAAAGTGTACGAATACCTGCTGGTATTACATCCGCATGAAGCCTTGCAACAAACCATTATGCAGGAGAAGGAAAGTTTTGCCAAAACCTACGAAGCCGACCATGCCAAATGGGGTAAATCGCATGTTACACTGGTTAATTTTTTACAGTACGAAATGGTACAACCCCGGCTGGTGCAAAGATTGCAGGCTGTGGCTATGTCGCAAACACCTATAAAAATTGAATTGAAAGATTATGGCAGTTTTCCGGCACATACTATTTATATAAACATTACATCTAAAGTACCTATACAAAACCTGGTTAAAAATATACGTACACATGCGCAGGCATTAATGAAAATTAATAACGACAATAAGCCGCATTTTATAATGGAGCCGCATATTACTATTGCCCGCCGGTTAAAACCCTGGCAATACGAAAAAGGTTGGCTGGCTTATAGTAATAAAACTTTTTCGGGCCGGTTTATAGCCACCAATATGTTACTGTTACGCAGGCCGGTGCTTACCCAAAAGTATGAATTGGTAAAACATTTTGCGTTTGAGGATACAGCCGTGGTACATGCACAAGGGAGTTTATTTGGATAAATAATTTTAAAAAAGTAATGATACAGCGTGCCATAATTAAATGGGTAGCGGCCAATGGTGTACCGTGGTTAATGTGCCGGTAAATGGTAGGGTTTTGCGGGTTTTTATTTTTACTTTATATAAAAACATTCGCCATCTTTGCCATTTATTTTGATCTACATTTTATACAGCATTTGACATGAGAAAGCAGTTTGTTATTGTTTCTGCATTTTTACTGGTAGCCACGTTGTTGCTGGCTATGTTTCATAGTTGGTATTGGTATATACTTTTTACTATAGTAGTGGTGTTAACCTTTATGGGTTACGATGATATGACGCAAAAGAAACACGCCATTAAACGTATTTATCCGTTATTTGGCCGCTTGCGTTATGTAATGGAAGAGCTTAGGCCTAAAGTGTACCAATACTTTGTTGAATCGGATATCGACGGTAGGCCTTTAAATCGTGTGGACAGAAGTACCGTGTACCAGCGTGCAAAAAACGAAACCGATACCATGCCTTTTGGTACACAACTGGATGTATATGCTGAGGGTTACGAATGGTTAAGCCATTCTATAGCACCAAAGGATTTTGAAAAAATGGATCATGATCCAAGGGTATTAATTGGTAATAAAGATTGTCAGCAGCCTTATTCTTGCAGCATATTAAACGTATCGGCCATGAGTTATGGATCGTTAAGTGGCAATGCTATTGAGGCTTTAAACGGTGGTGCTAAAATTGGTGGCTTTGCACATAATACAGGCGAGGGTGGTATAAGTCCGGCACACTTAAAACATGGTGGCGATATTATATGGCAAATTGGTACCGGCTACTTTGGTTGCCGTAACAGCGAAGGCGGTTTTGATGCCAATAAATTTGTAGAAAGAGCCACCTTGCCCAATGTAAAAATGATTGAGCTTAAAATATCGCAGGGGGCAAAACCAGGGCATGGCGGTATTTTACCGGCAACAAAAAATACACCGGAGATTGCTAAAATACGTGCCATTGAGCCGCATATAACTGTGGCATCGCCACCTTTTCACTCGGCCTTTAAAACGCCAAAGGAGATGGTATTGTTTTTACACCAAATGCGCACTTTAAGTGGTGGCAAACCGGTGGGTTTTAAATTATGTATTGGTATTAAAAGTGAGTTTCTGGCCATTTGTAAAGCCATGATTGAGTTGGATATTTACCCCGACTTTATAACCGTTGATGGTGCTGAAGGAGGTACCGGTGCTGCACCACAGGAGTTTTCTAATTATGTAGGAGCGCCTTTGCTGGATGCACTGGCTTTTGTACAAAACATGTTGGTGGGTTTAAACATCAGGCAGCATATAAAAGTTATTGCCAGCGGAAAAGTTATTACCGGTTTTCATTTGGTGCGTGCCATGGCTTTAGGTGCCGATGGTTGCAATAGTGCCCGTGCCATGATGTTGGCGCTGGGTTGTATTCAGGCTTTGTTATGCAATACCAATAAATGCCCTACGGGTGTGGCCACGCAGGATCCTACGTTAACCGTTGGTTTGGTAGTTGATGATAAAAAGCAACGTGTGGCCAATTATCAACGTGCTACCATTAAAAACTTTGTGGAGTTAATGGGTGCTGCCGGTATTGATGATATGGGTAAAATAACCCGATCGCATATTTACCGTCGTATATCGCTAAACCAAATGCATACGTTTGAAGAAATATTTCCTTCGGTAGAAGAAGGCTCTATGTTACAAGGCAATGTACCCGAAAAGTACCAGCGTGATTATCAAAATGCTTCGGCAGATAAATGGGCTTAAGTTTATTAGCAGTTTAATTTTTATGTTACCGGCTGTATTGCTACTAGCATCGTCTGTTGCGTCGCACTCTTGTACTGCAGTAATTCTATTGAGCATTATGTTTCTAACCCCGAGCTTAGCAAGATGCGTTTGATTCGGGGCAGTACCCCGTATTTTAATCGGAGTGCATTAACACAGATGGGCCTTGTGTAAAACTCTTTTGTTATAAAGAAAACAAATTAGATGAGAGTTTCTAACTCCTTCTCCTTTAGGAGAGGGCCGGGGTGAGGTTGAGCATTATGCGGTAAGCAAAATTTTTATGCGCTAATTACGCTTATCGTCAAATCAGCAAATCAGAAATCGTTCAATCAGAAATTACTACTTACCCATCGTTTACTGAACTATAGTTTTTCAGCAATGCTGTTAAGCTATACTGTTTTTAAATTTTTACTTTTTAATTTTTAAACCATGTCAGTAAACAACAACAATAAACCAGAAAACGGCCCTTTGCAGCAGGATCATTATAAAGTAAAAGTTAGCGAGAATAACGATACTTATAAAGCCGGACGAGGAGCACAATACAATACTAAAAATCGTTTTTTAAAAGATGAACGTACCCGTGAACATATAGAGGGTATTGATGATTGGGAAGATAGTAACCTGCCTACGCAATACATCGAGCAGCAGTCAAAAACAATTGTAAACAAAGTTGAAAGTAAAGATGTAGGCATGGGCTACAGCATGAACCCCTATGCCGGTTGCGAACATGGTTGTATATACTGTTATGCCCGTAATGTGCATGAATACTGGGGTTACAGTGCCGGGCTGGATTTTGAGCAAAAAATCATCATCAAAAAAAATGCGCCTGAATTATTGCGTAAGTTTTTAATGCACCCAAAATGGGATGCAACGCCTATTATGCTCAGCGGTAATACCGATTGCTATCAGCCTGCCGAACAAAAGTACCGCCTTACAAGAGGCTTGCTGGAAGTGTGTAACGATTTTAACCAACCGGTGGGTATATTAACAAAAAATTCCTGGATATTACGTGATAAAGATGTGTTGCAGGAAATGGCCAAAAAACAAATTGTTTCGGCCATGGTTTCTATTACCTCTTTCAATGAAGATTTACGCAGGAGCATGGAACCACGCACCACAACAGCTAAACAAAAGCTAAAAGTAATTAATGAGTTAAGCAGTGCCGGTGTACGTATGGGTATTATGATGGGGCCTATGATACCCGGTTTAAACGAACATGAAATGCAGCGCATCATGAAAGCTGCTGCCGATAATGGTGCTACGTTTACAGCCTACACTTTTATCAGGTTAAATGGGGCTATACAATTTTTGTTCCGTGATTGGTTGTATAAAAATTTTCCCGATAGGGCCGATAAAGTATGGCACTTGATTGAGCAAAGCCACGATGGAAAAGTGAACGATACCCGCTGGGGTGTACGTATGCGTGGCGAAGGTGCTATTGCACAAATAGTAGCGCAACAATATAAAAAGTATGGTAAGTTGTATGGTATGAACGCCGAGGAGTGGAGTTTAGATCAATCCAAATTTAAAAGGCCCGGCCAACAGACTTCTTTATTTTAAATAATAAAACGGGGCAATTATTTTGCCCCATTTTATTGTAATCTTTATTCTGTTGTAGCATTAAATTGGAGTACTATTTGTTCGTTGTTATACAATAAAAGGGTATTGCCTTTTACTTCATACTTTGTTACGGTTTCCAATAAGCGTAAAAAACTATCTTCTGTTTTTTGTACATCCTCGCAATACATTTTTGTAGAAAAAACTTTACTTACAGAAAAACTATTTCCGTTAATGGTGTAACTACCACCAAAACGATTACAACTTCCGTTTCCTCCAATGCTTTTCTTGGTGTCATCTAGTTGCATAAAAGCACGACCTGTAGTAACTTTATTTTCTTTTCCATTATCTGTAAAGCTGGTTAAGCTCCACTTTGTATTGGCCAGTTGTTCGTTTACCATATTTACTTTTTTACTTGTAGCACATGATGTTGCAAAAAATACAATAGCAAACAACATGATTAAATAATTGCGCATAGCTAAATTTTTTTTAATGGATGTTAAGTAGATCTGTATTACACAAACGATGTTTTAAAAACAGTAACTGTTGTGTTTACTTTAACAAATTTACCGCTGGGGCATAAAAAAAGGGCTTGCATAGAAATGCTGCCCCGTTTTAAAATCCAATATCCTATGAAAAACCAGTACAAGATTAATTCTAATTTTACTAATATGCAATACCACGAATGAGGTATTTTAAAAATAAATTTTATAGAGTTTCTTAACTTTTTTAAGAAGTAGGCCGAAACCTGCAATGGGCTTATCTTTTAGCGATATGATATTTTTAATGTTGCAACGCAGAATAAAGTAAAAATGTTTATAACTTTCTTTTAGGTAATCGGTTGCACTTAGGTTTTGTACTTTTTTACATGAGAAAGGCCTGCTTTTTTAACAAACTAAGGGGCGGTTGTTGGCGTTATTTTTTTAGTTTAAGTTTTAGGCGAAAATGCAAATCACAATAATCGTTTTATACAATTTTCAAAACATATAGTTTTATAAAAAGGAAAAAAGGTATTTTTTAAAAAAAAGTATAACGTATATGTGTTGGCTGTTTTATTGATTAATAATATTTATCAGTATGTATTATATTATCTTTATTAATCTATAAAAAATATAAAAAAAATATTTTTAAAAAAAAAGTTTCACAAAAATTTGGCAGCATCAAAAAAATAGTTTCATCTTTGCAATGCAAAACAAATAATAACAGCAACATGCTACAAGTAAAATTACATATTGAAACAGCAAATCGCTTTAGTCCCATAGGTGACTATTGTAGAGTTGGCGGGGCATGTAGGCTTCTGGATAAGTTATAACAACTAATTCTTTAAAATACACACCCCGCAAGCAATTGCGGGGTTTTTTATTGTTCGTTTTACATTTTACAGCCTATCAGCAGTAAATAAGCACGTATTGTATAATAAATTTTTTAAAAAATAAATTGATCAAACAAATACAACATAAACGATTTAAAAAAATCATGCTACAAAGCATTTTTTCGGGTGCATGTAGTTGTGGCTTTAACAGCAATGACCGAGTTATGCCCATACGTCATCAAAACAATACAAATTATTATTGGCCGGATTGTATTCATACATAGGTAAAGCATACCTGTGTAAGAAGCCCGGTCAGTTTAAAAACGACCGGGTTTTTTTATGCCCTGTTAAACCAAAACAAAGGAAGGTATGTGATGAAATTTTTAGTACTGGTGCTGGTTATTCATTTAGTAATTGCACTTATAAACAAGAAACAAAAAAGTAAACCCCAAAAACAGGTAACAAACAACGATACTTTCACTGTACATCCTGCAGGGTACTTACTACGATAATATTTGCAGAGGAGGAATAAGTATACCCCGTGAGATGCAGCGGGGTTACTTTAAAAGCTAACTACCATTAAACCCAATATGAAAACAGTAGTGAAGTGAAAACTTCGCTACACTTATAGCAGCATTCCAATTGGTTGGATACTCCGCCTGGAACGGAGAGGATGCTGGTTCGAGTCCGGCCTGCTATACAAGTTGATAAACATAAAAATGGTTTGTTGGTGTAATGGTTAACATCACAGATTGTCGATTTGTTGCTATGGGTTCAATTCCCATACAAACCGCGTACGGTTCGTTACTAAAAATTGCTTACAAGTAATTTTTATAAAGAGTGTACAACTCGCACGGGCCGCAAACTGCCAAATAGTGTAACGGTAAACACATCAGTTTTTGACGCTGATATTCTTAGTTCGAATCTAGGTTTGGCAACCAATATGTTGGCATTAGCTTATGCGGTAAAGTACCACACTGTGAATGTGGGGAACAGGGTTCGATCCCCGATGTCAACCATTGTTAGGCAACATTTTTATGTAGTTAGCAGTAGTGCTACTAGCAGCGTCTGTTGCGATCCGATAGGATCGGGATTCAATTTATTTCCATTGGAAATAAATTGAAGACTCACACTTGTACTTTCTGTTCGCTATTCAAAAATGATAAGTGTAAAAGTGGTAGCTGAAAACTTAATACGGCTTGGTGTAATGGTAACATAATCACTCCCCTTTCTTTCTGAAAGGTAAGTAGCGAGTGAAGGTATTCAGTTCAATTCTGAAAGTCGTACAATGAAAATGAATGAATGGTTAGGATGTGGTTCATCTTACGTCAGCATTATTAATTTTTAACTACTAATTATTAATTAACAAAAATGGTTTATAGTTCAATGGATCAGAACACTTCACTACGAATGAAGAGATACAAGTTCGAATCTTGTTAAACCAACTGAAATTAAAATAACCTGTAGCTCAATGGTTAGAGCAGGAACCTTATACGTTCAAGGTTAACAGTTCAAATCTGTTCAGGTTAACAAGACAATGCGGTTTAGGGTAATGGTAACCTGAAGGTCTCATAAGCCTTAATAACAGGTTCGATTCCTGTAACCGCAACAATGATGGCTTAGCTCAATGCCAGGGCATTACGCTAATATCGTAAAGGTTGATAGTTCAACTCTATCAGTCATCACATGCATTGCGATTTAATTCAATGGCAGAAATCTATTATTACAAGATAGAAGTTGTTGGTTCGATTCCAACAGTCGCAACAATACTGGCTCGTAGCTTAATAGTGCAGAGTATCCGGCTTTTAACCGGAGGGTTGTGAGTTCGAGTCTCACCGGGCCAACAGAGAACAATTTGAAAATTAGATAATTTGAAAATTTGGCAATGAGGTTTTTCGATAGATTAGGAAACTTACATAATGCTCAATAGAATTACTGGACGATGAAGAGTGCGACGCAACCAAACTCCCCTTTAGGGGCTGGGGGCATAGTAGTAATGCAGTTGATAAAATAAAAATAAAATGGAGAGTTGGCAGAGAGGTATTGCACCGGCTTGCTAAGCTGAGGTTGGGGTTACACCCAGGTAAGTTCGATTCTTACACTCTCCGCAGTTTGTGATAAATAAATTCGATGATGAGGATTAGTGATCAGTCAATATTTGTTGCAAACATATGGTGCTTTGGCAGAGATGGTTCTATTTGCATTAGTCTGAAGAGCTAAACATCAAGGTTCGATTCCTTGAGGCACCGCAAACAAACGGGTTTTTTATAATGGTAGTATGACGGTCTCCAAAACCGTTGGTGTTGGTTCAAGTCCGGCAGCCCGTGCAAAAACAAAAAAATGAAAAGGAATTTACAGTTCATAATGAAAAATGAAGGAATGGTGCAATGGCATCGGAGTTTTCGAACGGAACAAACAAAAACATTATGGACACAAAACTTATTAAAGAATTTGGAGAAGATATTCTTCAATACCGGCTACGTACTGCCCGGCATAAAAAAAGAATGCAGTATGAAGATTTTGATAAACACCTCATTCAACTTGAGAAGAAGAGAGTTGAGTTGTGGATGAAGAGAAGAAACTTAGGTTGGGAACCATTAACGCCACCTATACAAAAAGGGTGGAAAAGATTTTTTGTTTTGAGAGATGATGTTGCAAATAGTAACAGTGCTGATTTTTATCAGGGGATACTGGACAAAATAAATACTTCTCTCTGGAGCTATCGTAAAGATTTTTTGGTTAGAAAAAGAAAGTTTGGAAAGAAAACTTATGTGGTTAAGCAACAGAAATTGCTTGAACCTGATCTAAATGATTTTTTAAAATTGGATTTTAACGAAAGGGAGCAGGATCTTTTTTATTCGGCTTTCCGTATGGGAAAGTGGACCAAACTACCCATAATGTATTTTGTATTTAGTGAACCATGGCGTTTTGTTTTACGGGTAAGACCCAACATGATTACGCATGTACGTATGAAAGACGCTCAATTGGAATCAGAAATAAGAAAACTGGACGATTACCTAAATAATAATGTTTTGGAAAGAAGGATTGATAGAATAAAGAAAGGACATCACAAGTACAAATGGTGGAAATGGGGAAAGGAAACAAAATGGAATGAAAAGAATATTTATAAAAGCAAATCGATTACACAGATAATGGATATGATCAACGAAACGTAAAACTAAAACAATGAAACAGCAGTGGCGAAAATTAAACGGACAGCGGATTATTATTCCGATTGGCGATGAAATGACTAATGTATTAATGCGTGAAAAAGAAGCAGGGCATGAGCTGAAAGTGTGTATTGGTACCGATAGTCAGATGAAGGGAAGTTTAGTGGAGTTTGCTACTGTTATTGTATTTGTGCGTAAAGGAAAAGGTGGGTTTATGTATATACTAAATGAGTATGAACGCAGGCGCATACCTATTAAAGAAAGGATGTTGATGGAGGTAAATAAAACAGTGGCCGTTGCTTATGAATTGTGTAATGTGTTTAGCCGCTATGGCGTAGATATGGAATTACATGTGGATATAAACACCAATCCGCAGTTTAAAAGTAACGATGCATTAAAAGATGCTATGGGTTATATAGTGGGAATGGGTTTTGCTTTTAAAGCAAAACCGGATGCCTTTGCCAGTAGTAGTTGCGCTAATAAAGTGGTACAATAATTTTTAATTATAAAAACAACATACAATGATTACTCGTGTAATGAAGTAGTAAGTAAAATGTATTTTACAATTATTTACTATTAAAAAAAAATAACAAAATGGACAATTTATTTACGCAGAAAGTAATAAATGCGAATAACGTATTTTCTGACTCGTTTATAGATGCCAAGACATTGTATTTATATTGTTTTAATACTTTACCCAGCCTTAACTATATTAATTATATTGACGGCGAAAAATCTTTTACCGCTATTTGCGAAAAGTATAAGGATGATATTGAGAATATTCATACAACAAGGTGGTATAAACAGAAGAAGAAAAGTTTCAGTTTGATAAAACATTAATTATTCTGAAACAAAATGTGTTGATAGAACTGGATGATGATTACTGTGAAATATTGCATGATGGTCGCCGACCGGATATAGTGGAAGATATAACAGCATTGGTTTTTCAGTTTAAAGAAAGACAACGTAAACAACCATTAGAAATAAACCTGATAGTACAATGTAGAAATAGGTTGGAATTAAAGGCCATGGAAATTAAGCGTACAAAGCTTGACCTTGACTTGTTTTACGAGGATGATTTTAAAGCGATTGATACGGTGATACAGCAACGCTTAAAAAGGAACAATGATAAAGGGATAGTATTGCTACACGGTTTGCCGGGTACAGGTAAAACAACTTATTTACGCTACTTGGTTGGACGTTTAAAAAAACGTGTTTTGTTTTTCTCACCATCAGTTACCGGTAACTTAATGAATCCGGATTTTATTGAATTGCTGATTGATAACCCAAACACAGTTTTGATAATTGAAGATGCCGAAAACATTATCATGGATCGCAGGCATAACAGCAGCTCATCAGTTTCTAACTTGTTGAATATATCTGACGGATTATTAGCGGATTTTTTGAATGTACAATTAATATGTACGTTTAACAACGAGCTAACATTGGTGGATAATGCCTTGCTAAGAAAAGGCAGGTTGATTGCAAGATATGAGTTTGGAAAATTGAGTACAACTAAAGCGCAGGCATTAAGCAATCATTTTGGATTTGATAAAGTAATATCAGCACCCATGACAATTGCTGAGTTGGCCAACCCTACTAACACGGTTGAACCGGTAAAGCCAAGGGAAATTGTTGGTTTTAGGGTAATGGAACAGTTGGAAAATTAATTCAGCTACAATACTAAACAACAAAGCCGACCATTGGTCGGCTTTGTATTATCTAAAAATTGTCTTACAATTTTTTCTTAATGTCTTCTTTCAGGTTTTTGCCTGCTTCTTTGGTATTCTCTGCACCTTTTTTAATATCTTCTTTTACTTTTTGTGCACCAGCATCAATTTTTTCACCAGCTTTTTGTGCGCCTTCTTTAATTTTTTCGCCGGTTTCTTTAGCACCTTCTTTCACTTTATCCGCTGCATCACTAACACCTTCTTTAGTAGCGTCCCAGGCATTCTCAATTTTTTTGCCGGTGTTATCAATAAACTCACCAACTGTGGTTACTTTTTCACCTTCTTTAAGGTTAATAGTTTTATCACCTTTTTTTACTTCACCATTAACGGTAATTATGGTGCCGTCAGCAAGAGTAATATCTTTATCAACCAATACCCATTCGCCATTTTTATAAACGTATAGTTTACTTTCTTTCCAGGTAAGGTCGCCATCAGCACTGGTATAAGTAGTGGTCACTTCTTTTGTACCTAATGTATCTTCAGGTTTTGTGTTTTCAGCTTCGTTATTGCACGCTGTAAAAACAGTGGCGAATAGTGCAATTGCAAGAATCTTTTTCATTTGTAGCATTTTATGTGTTTTAAATTTGAATGCGAAATTAGTAATAATGCGCACATCCAGCCAAAAATATGCCAAACTGAATGTTAAAGTTAGTCATCATGGTACATCAGACTCATCAAGCGTATTTTTTTACTTACACTACGTACCAGTGATGACGGACTCAATATTTTTAACCCACTGCCAAAACCAAGCAATTCTCTTTCCAGTTCCAGGTTAGGAATTACTTTTATTTGAAATAATACGCCTTCTTTTGTTTGCTCCACAATCTCCTGTGATTGATGTATTGGCTTTGTAATAATATATGGTGCCTGATGATGGTCGGTAAAAAATTTTACTGTAACCGGTTTTTGGCCTACACTGCGTGATACACCAATAATATCATCAAAATGATTTTGTGCATTAAACTCGGGATGCGTTTTAAACTTTTCTTCCGGCTTAACGGATATTTGTTGAATGCGATCAAGTGCCAGCGTTAGTAATTGTTTATCTTTTTTATGCATGCCCAACACAAACCAGCGATTACGATACTCTTTTAACAAGTATGGATAAAAAATTAACTCACCCGGTTGGCGTGCTTTAAAAGATTGATAGGTAATAGCAATGGTGTTTTTTTCAATAATATGTTTGTATAAAACATCCAGCCATTGCAATCCTGCCAGCAAATCGTTTTTCTCAAAATCAATAACCGGATTTTGCTGGTGTTGTTCGCTGTAAATTTTATCCTCCAGTTTATTAATCATTTCGCTTACCTCGTTAAAATGATTAAAGCCTTTAAACTGCTGCAATAAATGTGATACTGCTTGCAGTATTGTTAAGTCCTGCGATGTAAGCGGAATATTGGTAATGGTATACTCCGCATCTTCATAAGTGTAATATTTTTTATCCACTACAATAATGGGTGCATTATAACCCAGTTGTTCACTGCGCATGGCGTTTAAGTCCATACGAATAGTACGCATGCTAATAGGTCTGTCAATGCCATCATATTCATAAAGCGCATCGGTGCAGGCATCTATTAAATCTTCTATGGTCCATTTTCGTCTTCTGTTTTGTAAACATTTGTCAATGGTGCGATAACGAATCAGTGCATTTCTGTTAACCGGCATGTGTACTTTCTTTTGCCGAAAATTACCACATTATTTTATATTAGTGCATAACAAAAAGCCTGTACTACTATTTAGCACAGGCTTAAGTTTTATAAAGTATATTTTGTTAATGAACGTCCCTTTCCTTGATTGGGCTTTTGTTGCGTCGCACTCTTGTGCACCTGCAACTTTACTCACCACTGTGCAAGGTGCACCCCGACCTGTCGGTGGTACTGCATCAACGCTATTGGCAATGTGCAGTACCCCGCAATTATGTAAACCTGCGTTTTAGCTCGGAGTTTAACTCCTTCTCCTTTAGGAGAGGGCAGGGGTGAGGTTGTGTTGGCTTACACATTACCATATACTTCCGATTGGCCGCCATCAATGGCAATAGTCTGGCCGCTAACATACGATGCATCATCACTTAATAAAAACACTACCACTTTGGCTACTTCTTCCGGTATGCCTAAACGTTTGGTGGGGTTAGCTTTTGCATATTCAGTTTCAGCAACTTTTGGATCATTGGGGTTAATTTGTCTAAAGGCTTCGGCAACCATGGGTGTTAAAATAGCACCCGGGGCAATGGCATTTGCTGTAATACCATAACGACCATACTCCAATGCTACATTTTTTGTAATACCCGATACCGCATGTTTACTGGCAACATAAGGAGTCTGGTTCATTACACCGCGTATGCCACCTACCGATGCAACATTTACCACACGACCGTAATTGTTTTTTTGCATTATTGGTAAAATGTAACGTAACCCATAATACACACCCATTAAATTGATATCAATTACTTTTTTAAATACATCTAAATCATAACTGTCTAAAGGTGCCTGTCTGCCTTCAATACCTGCATTGTTGTAAAAACCATGTATGGTGCCAAAAGCTTCTAATGTTTTTGCAACATATTCCTTCACTTTACTTTCGTCCGATACATCAGCTACAAAGCTTATTACTTTCACTTCAGTCGCTACTTTTTTAATGGCTTCGATAGCTTCTGCTAGTTTTTCTCCGTTATAGTCAACCAGCATTAACGATGCCCCTTCTTTAGCTGCTTCAATAGCCGTTGCCAAACCTAAACCCATACCTGCTCCAGTTATAATAACTACTTTTCCTGCTAACTTTTTCATACTTTCTTCATTTAGTTAAATAATCATTTCAGTAAGTAAAGTAAGGACATATAGCGTTGATAAATAATGACGAAAGTCAATGTTTGTACTAATCAAAGTAATACATTATCCTGCTATGAAATATGGAAGAAAATCCGTAATTAAATAATTTTCTTAAAAATAGTTCTACTGTGCAGAAAGATTGCACAGTATTGATTGAGCTTTGTGTTATCAAAAAAACAAACAGTTCTTAAACATATTTTCCTTATTGGAATAAAAAGCTTGCTTAACGGCAAGACGATATATGCCTGTTGTATATAAACCGGGTTTATGTTTCAAGTAAGCATAACAGTGCAGGCGTAATAACTACCTGTATGCTGTTATTGCAATAGTACATATATCGCATAACCTGTATGTTAAGGGTTCGAGTCCCTTTCTGATTATTAATCGGATAGCTCAATTGGAAGAGCAACAGACAATCACGTGGGTTCGAATCCCACCATCAGGAAACTGATGTAGCCAAGTGGACAAGGCAAAGCACTGAGGATGCTTGATGTAAAGAAGCCTGTCACTTCTAAAAATGACGACAATCCAATAAAGCAGGTTTAGTATGCCTGCGGTTACACTTTACCTATCGTATAGAAGTACGAAGGTTAAACAACTTAAGCAGTAGTGCCTAAGTCGGGTGTAACAGCAACTACAAGGCAGCCTGAAACCGAATTTTCCGCTTACAGCGGCTTATCGTTACAATACTTTCCAGTGTTTTCCGGGAGGATAATACGCAAAGTTTTGCAAGGTGTAGCTTAAGTAAATGTATATCCGGTTCCGCTTATGCGTAGTGCATACTAAACTGCTTTATTATTAAAAACTAAGATTTAAAAACAAGTATATGAGAAAAGTAAAAGTAAATGCCTACCAAGTTGGTTTGGTATTCAAAAATGGAGTGTATCAACGTATGTTACAAGAAGGTAACTATTGGTTTTGGAAAAAAGAAAAGGTAGAGATGTTTGATATTACAAAACCTTTTGTAGCTCCTATCGAGTTAAATATACTGTTGCAAGATGAAGCTTTGGCTGCACAATTGGACATTATAGAAGTAAAGGATAAAGAAATTGCTTTGCAATACGAAAACGGTTTAATAAAAGCAGTAATGCCAGCGGGACGTTATGCATACTGGAAATCAGTAGTAAATCGTTCTTACATTGTTGCAGATATTAGCCAGCCGGATATAGCTGATACTATTGATAGAGCCTTGTTAACCAAAGCGCCATTAAATGGTTGGGTACGTAACAGCGAAGTACAAAGTTTTGAAAAAGCTTTGTTATTTGTTGATGGCAAATTTGTAAAACAATTGGAGCCGGGTAATTACTACTGGTGGAAAAACAGCATTTCTATTCAGGTAGGAAAAGTAGATGTGCGCCAGCAACAATTGGAAATAAACGGACAGGAAATTTTAACTAAGGACAAAGCGGCCTTGCGTATAAATGCCTGGGCACAATATAAAGTTGTTGATATTGAACAGGCTTTGTTAAACAACAAAGAATACGATAAACAATTATATGTTGCTTTTCAATTGGCTATGCGTGAGTACATTGCTGGTTATGCTTTTGACGAATTGTTGGAGAAAAAAGATAGCATCGCTCCGTTTGTAATGGAAAAAGTAAAAGTGCAGGCCGCACAATTAGGTGTACAAGTAAATGATTTTGGTATCCGTGATATTATATTACCGGGTGATGTAAAAGACATCATGAACCAGGTATTGGTAGCGGAGAAAAAAGCACAGGCTAACACTATTATGCGTAGGGAGGAAACTGCCAGCACCCGTAGTTTGTTAAATACTGCCAAGTTGATGGAAGACAATGCCATGTTATGGAAATTGAAAGAGATGGAATACGTAGAGAAAATTGCCGATAAAATCAGCAACATCAGCGTAAGTGGTAATGGTATGTTGGTAGATCAGTTGAAACAGATATTTGTACCAAATAAATAAAACCAGCGGCTGTCTTAAAAAGTAAAACTGATTAAGCAGCCGCTTTTCTTTTATGTTATTTAAAAGGACTTATTATATTTATAGCACATAAAAATATATATGATAATTCTTATCCAGTGTAAAGATAAAGTAGGTTTGGTGGCAGCCGTATCGCAAGTAATGGCGTTTAATGAGCTTAATATACTTTCCATGCGTGAGCATGTAGATACTATTGAAGGACAATTTTTTTTACGACTTTCTACTGACGATCATACCAATGTAAATAAACTACATACCGAGTTAAAAAATGTATTACCCGCTGATGCGGTAATTGTTATCAACCCACAACCCGAAAAGAAAATAGTGGTGATGGTAACAAAAGAATACCATTGTTTAGCCGATATATTAGTCAGGCATCACTTTAATACATTGGGTGCTAAAGTAGTGGCTGTAATTGGTAACTATGATGTATTGCAGGAGATAAGCGAAAAATTTGATGTTCCCTTTATACATGTAACCCACGAAAATAAAACCAAGGAAACGTTTGAGGCTGAGTTAAAGGATAACCTTAAAAATTATCAGTATGATTTTTTAGTGTTAGCAAAATTTATGCGCATACTTTCTCCAGAATTTTTGGCCAATCATCCACGCAATATTATTAACATACACCACTCGTTTTTACCTGCGTTTACCGGTGCCAGTCCGTATAAACAGGCATTTGTAAGAGGGGTAAAATTAATTGGCGCAACCGCACATTTTGTAACAGAACATTTAGACGAAGGTCCCATTATTGAACAACAGATTATTAGTATAAATCATTCTTACACGCCTGTTTCTATGGTATCAGCCGGTAAGGAAATTGAAAAATCGGTTTTAGCAAAAGCATTAAAAATGTTAATGGAAGACCGGGTATTTGTATTTGGTAATAAAACGATTGTATTTGAGTAGGCGATAGATTTATAGTTTTTTATTTATTTAACCAGCTGCAGTACTACTATCATCGTCTGTTGTGTCACTCACTTGTGCTGCAACAATTCTATTGGCCATTTTGCAGTACCCCGTATTTTAATCGGGGCCGTTCGGTAATTCTATTCGGCATTGTGCATGGTGCAAACTGATTCATCGACATTGCGTGCAGTAATTCTATTTGCTATCTACATATAAAAGAATAAAAGAAATGGAAAAGATATTAAATGAACTCGCAAATAAAAAGAATGTCAAACTTCTTTTTGCTTGTGAAACAGGAAGCAGAGCCTGGGGATTTCCTTCACCGGATAGTGACTATGACGTGCGGTTTATATACATGCATGAAAGAGATTGGTATTTATCGTTAGCACAAAGGAAAGATACACTTGAACAGATGGACGGCGATTTAGATATAACAGGCTGGGATTTAAAGAAATGTTTACAGCTTTTAAAAAAGTCTAATGCACCTTTAATCGAAAGGTTTCAGTCACCAATAGTATATTACGCCGATGAAAGTTTTAAAACTGCTTTTCAAGATTTAATAAAATTATATTACTCTCCAACTGCGGTTTTCTTTCATCACTATTCTTTAGCGCAAAAATTTTGGAACGAGTTGGAAGGAAAAAGGGAGAAAAAACTTAAAAGTTATTTCTATTTAATCAGGTCGCTGCTTTCCTGTAATTGGATAATACAAGATAAAACAGTATTGCCAATGGATATAGAAGGTTTAATGGTGAAAATAGATAGTCACAGAAGAGATGAACTTAGAGAATTAATAAAACTTAAATCAACTGTAGGCGAGAAATACTTCCACCCTGCCAATGATAGTTTAAATGAGTGGATAGCAAAGATGTTTATCTTGTTGGAACAATCCAAGAACCACCGTGGTGTTAGTGACCAAAATATGCAAGCATTGGATGATTTTTTTATAAAAACACTTAACTCTTATGCTGACAATAGAACAAGTTAAAAATAATGGTTGGTTAATTTTTGAAGCAATAGTAGGTAGTAAAGCTTATGGATTAAATACAGTAAGTTCTGATACTGATATCAGAGGTGTATTTATATTGCCCAAAGATGAGTTTTACTCACTTGATTATACTCCGCAGGTTTCTAATGAAACAAACGACATCGTGTATTATGAATTAAGACGATTTATTGAGTTGTTATCAAAAAACAATCCTAATATAATTGAACTATTAAATATACCGGAAGCTTGTGTTTTGTATAAACATCAAATTATGGATTTGGTTAAGCCAGAAATGTTTTTATCAAAATTGTGCGAACAAACTTTTGCCAAGTATGCTTTTACACAAATAAAAAAAGCTTACGGATTAGAGAAAAAGATTGTTAACCCGATGGATGAAAAACGAAAGTCGATATTGGATTTTTGTTATGTATATGTTGGTAAGGAGTCATTTGGTGTAGAAGCGTTTTTAAAAAGGAATAATTACACACAGGAAAAAATTGGACTAGCAGGTGTAAAACATTTAAAAGATTGTTACAACTTGTATTATGCAGATAAGGAAGTTTATAATGGAATATTTCACAAGGAAGATTCTAATGATATTTGTTTAAGTAATATACCAAAGGGTGAAATGCCTGTTGGGCTTTTGTATTTTAATAAAGACGGTTACTCTACTTATTGTAAACAATACAAAGAATATTGGGATTGGGTTGAAAAGCGTAACGAAGCCAGGTATAATACAACTATGAGCCATGGAAAAAACTACGACTCAAAAAATATGATGCACGTTTTCCGATTGTTACTAATGGCGCAAGAAATTGCAATTGACGGTAAGATAAATGTTCGCAGAAATGATCGTGAGTTTTTATTGGCTATTAAAAACGGCGAGTTTGAATACGAAGACTTAGTTGAGCGTGCTACTGAATCAAAAGAAGGACTGACTGAGGCATATGCGGCAGCGGATTTAATTGATAAACCGGATATCAACATCGTTAATCAGTTACTCATTAAAATGAGGGATACTTATTATGGAAAATGAAACATTATATCCTGAGTTAAGAGAATATATCTTTAAATATTGCGGCCATTTGTTTTGGCGTAATCACCGTTTTAAAATTGTTCTTCCTCCGGAAATTTGTAATGCTTCAACTGCAAATATTGCTGTGTATAAATTTCTTTTGCAGGCGGTAAATGCTAATCGAAATACCGAAATGAGTGATTTAATTAACGGAGGATATGATTATTACAAGCAAAGGATTAGCGAGTTAATTTACCGTGATTATAAGAATGAACTTGTATTAAATCTTTGCCCAAAATGTAACAAAGTAGCAAGGACTTCAAAGGCGAAGCAATGCCAATTTTGTTTTCATACATGGTATAACGATGAGTTTAAAAAAGCTGATTAGCGAACAGAACCCTGAACGGAGCGTCGCAACATCAGCCCAATCAGGGGACAAAATCTGGTAACCAAAAAAATATTTTTACTGTGCAAAAATACTGCACAGTATTGTAGGAAGTTTGTGTTGTAAAAGAAATTGAAATGAGCAAGATTAAAATTACAGGAAAGGAATTAAGGGCAATCGGTTATCCGGAAGGCCCGGTTATTAGCGTTGCCATGGCGGTAATGCAAAAAAGTTATAAACACGAAGCGAAGGAGGATGTGATGGAATTATTACAAAAAATATTAGCCGCACCTATTGAATATGAAAACGATGCGGTGTTAGGATTAATTGCAGAAAAATTGATACCCAAAAAAGAGATTGATGGGGAGACGATTTCGTTAAACCAAAACGGAATACAGTTTAATGTATTTGGACAAGAGCATATTGAAGAAGGTGCGATGCACCAAATGTATCAGGCTGCTAAATTGCCAATATCTGTAGCTGGGGCTTTAATGCCAGATGCGCATAGCGGTTACGGATTACCTATCGGTGGTGTATTGGCTACAGATAATGTTGTAATACCTTACGGTGTTGGGGTAGATATTGGTTGCCGTATGTGTTTAAGCATTTTTGATATTAACCCAAAAGACTTAATAGATAAAGAATCTTTTTTCGCAAGAGAGTTAAGTGAGGCAACTTTATTTGGTAGCGGTGCTCAGTTTGATCGTGCAGCTAACCACGATATAATGGATCATGAATTGTTTTTTCAATTACCATTGTTAAAAAATTTACATGGTCGTGCATGGAAACAATTGGGTACATCCGGCTCTGGTAACCACTTTGCGGAGTTTGGTATTATTGAAGTAAAAGAACAGGATGCTGTATTAGGTGTGCCGGCCGGTAACTATGTTGGTTTTTTAACCCACTCCGGAAGCCGTGCCTTGGGTGCAAATATTGCAAACCATTATACTAAAATTGCCATTAGCAAACGCCGTTTACCACAGGATGCAAAAAATTTAGCGTGGTTATCATTGGCCGAGCAAGAAGGTATTGAATATTGGAATGCCATGAACCTGGCGGGTGATTATGCCTCGGCTTGTCACCATGTAATACACAAAAAAATTGCCAAGCAGTTAGGTCGTAAGCCGGTAAAAATGGTGGAAAACCATCACAACTTTGCATGGAAAGAAATGTGGGAGGGACGTGAAGTAATTGTGCATCGTAAAGGCGCTACACCGGCGGGTAAAAATGTGTTGGGTATCATACCTGGCTCCATGACTGCCGATGGTTTTATCGTAAAAGGTAAAGGTGAGTCTGCATCGGTAAACTCAGCATCGCATGGTGCGGGTCGTAAAATGAGCCGTACACGAGCCATTGCATCTGTTACCGATAAACAATTTAAAGACGAGCTAAAAAAGTTTGGTATTAAATTGTTGGGTGGCGGATTAGATGAATCGCCTTTTGCTTACAAGGATATAAACGAAGTAATGCAATCGCAAACTGCCTTGGTTGATGTAGTGGGTAGGTTTACACCAAAAATTGTAAAAATGGATGGTGCTAAACATAAAAGCTGGAGCAAAAAAAATCGTAACGAATTAGTTGGTGAGTAATCACCAACTTTTTTTTATTTGGGGCTATTAACTGTATTGCTACTATCAACAACAGTTCCCGCTTTCCGCTATACCTTCGCTACGCTTAGGTGCCGCTGCAATCGGGCAGCCCATCATCTGTATAACATTATTCAGCATAGTGCATAGGTTTTTATACATTAGCAGTATCAAAATAAAACACAATGAAAAATATTCCTGTTTCCGTTGATGCCTACATTAAAAGTTTTGATAAAGAATTGCAGGAGGTTTTGCAACAAGTGCGTGAAGTAATACAAGCTGCTGCACCCGATGCCGCAGAAGAAATTAGTTATGCCATGCCTGCTTATAAAATAGGAGGTAAACCTGTAGTTTATTTTGCGGGTTATAAAAGTCATGTTGGCTTTTATGCCACACCAACCGGGCATGAAGCTTTTGAAAAACAATTATCAAAATATAAACAGGGTAAGGGTTCGGTACAATTTCCGTTAACAGAGCCTATGCCGCTTAAATTAATAACGGATATAACGAAGTTCAGAGTAAAAGAAGTAAAAGCACAATTGCAACTGAAAGTTAAAAAGAAGTAAGTTTTTGTTTAGTAATATTAAGTATTGTATATGGCTTTATTTATAAGGTTGACTTTATTAATTATATGTAGTTTACCAATTCATTTCTTAGTTGCACAAAATAGTTTTACGGTTATTCCATTAGGCGTAAAAGGTGGCAGCGACGAAAGTAATTTATCAGCTTATTTAGTAGCGGTAAAAGGGAAACAAAATTTTTTATGTCTGGATGCTGGTACGGTTTACAGTGGTTTACAAAAGGCTATAACTAATAAACAAATTGTAGGGAAGAATGCAGCTACTGTTTTAAAAAATAATATCAAAGGTTATTTTATTTCGCATGGCCATTTAGATCATGTATCTGGTTTAATTATTAACTCCCCTGAGGATAGTGCCAAACCAATTTATGCCTTACCCGAAGTATTAAAGGTATTGCGTGAAAAATACTTTACCTGGGATAGCTGGGCCAATTTTACCAATGAAGGCGAGCCGCCACTTTTAAAAAAGTATACTTATAAAAGACTTGATACCATTAGCGAACAGGAAATTGACGGAACAGACTTGCTACTAAAAACATTTGAGTTATCGCATGTGTATCCGCAAAAAAGTACCGCCGTACTTATAAACCATAATAATAATTATATCTTATACCTGGGCGATACAGGCGCCGATGCAGTTGAAAAAACAGATAATCTGTATAAGCTATGGCAACATATTGCTCCCTTAATTGATCAACAAAAGTTAAAAGGGATAATGATCGAAGTTTCCTTCCCCGATAGCCAACCAAAGGATTTGTTATTTGGTCATCTTACCCCTGGGTTATTAATGCAGGAACTAGCAGTATTGGCTGGTATGTGTAAAAGTGTAGCATCGTTAAAAGGATTACCGGTTGTTATTACGCACATGAAGCCGAAAGGGGATAACGAATTGAAAATAAGGAAAGAATTACAGAAAAACAATAAGCTCGGCGTTAAATTGATATTCCCCACACAGGCACAAAAAATTATTTTGTAATTAACCCAACCCTTTTTGTATAACGGTAGTATATGCAATAAATCACCGTTATGTACAAAGCCATCATACTAAGTTTTATACTTTTTTTTACTTTACATAGTGCAACGGCACAATGTATCGCTGACTTTTCAGTTGACATTAATAGAAATCATGTAAGCTTTAGGGCCATTAATCCTGTAAATGATTTTAAATATTCATGGGATTTAGGCGATGGTAACACGAAAGAACTGGCCTATTATAATACTTATGGTTCCCATGTTTATCAAAATTCAGGTTTGTATGATATTACTTTATCTGCTATTGATTCAGTTAACAACGTTACTTATATTGTAAAAAAGCAAGTAAACTTGCGCTTCTCCGGATGTACCCCTGATTTTAAAATTATTCAGGATACAATTAATGGGCGTACTTTTCATTTTGAATCAACAACTGTTACGGATAATGATACTGTACAATATTATACTTGGAGTATAGAAAATATAGGATGGGTTAGGGATGGCTCAAAATTGACCTATAGATTTGCAGATACCGGCTATTATAATATATGTTTGGAAGTTTATACTCAAAGCTGCTATAATAAGATATGTAAACCTTTGTATGTTTCTGATTTTGCCAATTGTGATAGCAGGGCTGCATTTACTTCAACCATTAATAGAGATACTGTTTCTTTTACAGCTAACGATACCGATGCCGGATTATTCCATACCTGGAACTTTGGCGATGGGAGTTACAAAGAGGGGTACGGCATAAGTACCTTACAACACCTGTATGATTCAACAGGTAACTATACCATCTTACATACAATACGTGATACTGCAAAACTTTGTGTTGATTCAGTTTTTCAATATATATATGTAACCGTACAAGATACCTGCGTGGCTGATTTTAGTATTATAAAAGATTCTATAGTCAACACAAATGATTATTATTTTATTTACAATAGAGCGTCCAATACTTCTCCAGCACAGTCCTATGAATGGTATGTTGATTCAGTTTATCAAAATATAAACAACGATAGTTTATTCAAAAGGTTTAATAATCCGGGTATGTATAATATCTGCCTAAGGGTTACGTACCAAAATGGCTGTATAGCAATAGTTTGTAAAAATCTGGAAATAATTACGGACACGGTCTGTAATATTTCCTCCGGCTTTTTTGATTCAGTTGCCGTGGACAATCCACTAAAAGTTTTTTTCCGCTCCATAGGTAATCAATCGTCGGTACAATATGCCTGGTCTTTTGGTGACGGTACTTTTACTACAATAAGTGATGCTAGCCCGGTTCATACCTATACACAACCCGGTACTTACTATGTAAAATTGTTTGCAAGAGACACACTGAACGATTGTAGTGATAGTACTGGCCGGTATATAACTGTAAATAGTACAACAGACTCGTCTGCAAGTAATCGTAGTTATCTACAATCCTATCCCAATCCGGTTACAGGAGGTTTTTTAAATATGACCCTCTATATGGATAAAGCTGAGCAAGTGTTAATTAGTATATATAATGCAAACGGTAACATTGTTTATACAGATAAAAGATCCGGATGGGCGGGTAACAATAATGTAAAGATATTGGTAAGCAATTTACCTCAAGGGCAATACTTTGTAGATATTCGACATGGTCTGCAACGCAAAAGAAGTGTATTTTTAAAACTGTGACAATGTGATGGTTAAATTGGTGTTCTGGTTTGGGTAAAAGACTTATAAATGTAAACATATTTGTTAGACGAGGCCACTATTATAAATGAAGTTTTACCAGGCTGCATAAAAGGTGATAGGAAATCACAAGAAATGCTCTATCGTAATTTTTATAAAGTTATGATGAACATTGCTATGCGTTATACAAAAAATGAAACAGATGCATTGGATGTATTAAACACAGGATTTTTCAAAGTATATAAACATATAAAACAATTTAATCCCCGCCATGCTTCGCTTTATACCTGGATTAGAAAAGTTGTTATTAATAGTTGTCTTGATTATGCAAAAAAGCAAAAGACTTACAATGCAATACAAAGTTTTGAAGGTGAATTACCCGATGTAAGTATTCCGGCAGATGGATTAACAAAGCTTTCTGCTAATGATATTCTGGCATTTGTAAGACAACTTCCATCTGCAACACAAACGGTTTTTAATTTATATGTTATAGAAGGTTATAATCACATTGAAATAGCTACACTGCTGGACATTAGTGAGGGAACGAGCAAATGGCATTTAAGCAATGCAAGAAAGCAACTACAATTGGTAATTAATAAACAGGCATTAAGGCATGAGTAAATTATTACCATACGAAGAACAATGGCTGTTAATGCAGCCGGATATTCAACTGCCGGATGAAGATATGGCATGGGCTGATATGAAGGCCCGTCTTGAGAAAAAAAAGAAGCGTAGATTTTTCTGGTGGTACTGGGGCTGTTTAGGCTGGGGGCTATTTTTTGCAGTGGTTGCTTTATTAGGTTTCTCAGTTCACTTTATTGTAAAAAGCAAGACTAATAAAACTGTAAAAGCTATTGAAACCAGTAATATAAATATTGAAAAAACAGATTCGTTAATACTTTTAAATGCACACATAAAAATTAGTACTAACAAGGATAGTATAGTTATTATCAATAATAATACAATTGATACTATTGCTAACTCAAAGAATATCCCTTCAAACACTTACAATGTTGAGTATGTAACTGCCAGTAATAAAAATAGTAAAGTAAAAAAACAAAAGGTGCTGTCAATTGCTAAAAATGTTGCTTTTGATAAAGAGTGGAAAAGTAATCATGAGACAAACACATCACCTGTTGATAATAGTAGTTTAAATAAATCTAACCCAAGTAGGCCTTTAACAGCGTATGACACAACAACTACAAGTAAAATATTAGAGGAAGATAGAGTACAAGTGCTTGCTATTGATTCAACGAAAACCGAAACAGTCAAGAGCGATAGTTCTACTGATGATGAAAAGAATAAACAACAATCAAAACAATCAAAAAAAGTTTACTTTACTGCCGGGGCAGGCTTGCAACAGTTAATTCCAATACAAGGACAAGGTTTAATACCTTACAGTGCATCGGGGCGTAAAAGTGCAATCGGCGATTATATTCCATCCCTGTTTTTTAAAGTACATAAAGGTCCTAATTGGTTTTTACAAACCGAATTCAGGTACGGAGCCCCCCAAACAACAAAGTCATTCGTATATAAGGAAACAAATGTTCCTGATACCGGCATCAATCCTGCATTTAATATGATAACGTCCACACAATTACGAAAAACTTTTTATCATCAATTGCCTGTTACAATCAACTACCGGTTCAATAATAAACTAAGTGTTGGTTTAGGTGTGCAGGTTAATAAGTTCCAAGCAGCTATTGGCGAACAAAGTATTGTAAAACACGATAATATTACCTTGGGCGACACGTTGGTTTCTAAAACTATCCTGACCGAAAAGAATGCTACTGATGCCGGTTTTTCTAAAACCTATTTATTAGGTGTTGCAGAGCTACAGTATCAATGGCACCGTTTTTCTGTTGGCGCCAAATATACTTATGGTTTGCAGCCTTATATTCGTTTCAGTATAAACGGTCAACCGGAACAAAAAGAAAGTAGTCGCTCATTACAAATCATGTTAAGGTATCAACTCTGGAAATCAAAATAAGGGAGACGTGATCCCCCTTATTTTACACCTTCACAGTTTTCCATTTTCCGCGTTTAAATAATATAAACGATGCTATCGTAATTAATGTTTCTGCAACTGGTATGGCTATAAAAACCCCTGTAGGTCCAAGCTTCATGGTTACGGCCATAAAGTAGGCAAATGGAATTTGAAAAATCCAAAAACCAAAAAAGTTTACAATCGTTGGTGTCCACGTATCGCCGGCACCATTAAAACTGTTTAGCAGCACCATACCAATACCATAAAAAACATACCCGAAGCTAACAATATGTACCGCTTCTGTTGCATAGGCTCTTACCCCTGCATCCTCAGTAAATAACGATACATACCAGTTCCCGCCTATTAAAAAGAATACTGTTACCAATGCCATAAAAATTACATTGAATTTCATGGTTATCATTACCGATTGTTGTGCTCTTTCAATTTGTTTGGCGCCTAAATTTTGACCAACCAATGTAGCGGCTGCATTACTTAAACCCCATGCAGGTAAAATAAAAAACATCATTAAACGCAAGGCAGTCTGATATCCTGCCGATCCTGCATCGGTTGATATAAATTCACCACCATGCTCAATCATCACTTGTCCCGCAGTACTGGTTGTAGCAACCAGTCTGGCCAATACCAACCAACTGCAAGAAGCAATAATAAATTGTAAGGTGGCTGGCGACGATAATTTAACCAATGATTTTATAGTCGGCAAGTGTATATTCCAATGATGCGTTTTTATACGGATGTTATGTTTGTTACCAAACATGTGGTACAGCTGATAACATACACCAATACTACGGCCAATGGTAGTGGCCCATGCTGCACCATTTAATCCCATGGCAGGTATAGGGCCCAAACCATTAATTAGTATAGGGCATAAAACTATGTTACAGATATTGGCCAACATCAAACTCTTCATAGCCATAGCTGCATTACCAGCACCACGAAAAATACCGTTAATTAAAAACAGTAGCATAATGATGATGCCGCTGCCCATCATAATCTGCACAAACTTTGTACCTGCAATGGCGTTTACTTCGCTGGCACCCATGGCCAGTAAAATATTTTTGGCATATACAATACCAATAATACTTAACGCAATGGTTATACTACTGGCCAGCAACATAATTTGTGCAGCTGCTTTAGTAGCCCCTTCATTATCTTTTTCGCCAATACGCCTGGCAACCATAGCTGTGGCAGCCATGCTCATTCCCATGGCAATTGAATAAATTATGGTAATCACCGATTCGGTAAGTCCTACAATTTGCAATGCCTGACTGGCGTTAGGCAGGTGACCGACAAAGTAGGTATCTACCAATGCAAAAATCGATTCCATCACCATTTCCAATGTCATCGGAATGGCTAATAAAATAACAGCCCTACGCAGGTTGCCCTGTGTATAGTCCATTTCTTCGCCTTTAAGCGCCTTAATTATTACCGATACCAAACGAGATACCTTATTGGTAGCGGATTTTTCTGCTAACATATCTGTGAATAAATTAAATGTAAATAAAATAGGTAACGGAAGATGTTACCTCAAAACAAGCAATATAACGTTGGTTCTGTTTTACAATGGTAGCGAACCCTAAAATACTTTCATGGTTTCTTAATTGAGATAGCAAAACTAATATTTGTTTTGTAAACGGCCATATTTTTATTAATTGACAATGGACAGTTGACAAATTTATTACCTATTACGGTTAGCCCATTTTTGTAAATATAAAGGGCTTTAAGTAATTAAGAATCCCGGGGGAGGGGTGCTAAATAGAATTGTTGCAGCTGAACGGAGCGTCGCAAGTAAAGTTGATTAGTACTCCTGCTGCTGACCTGATAAAATAATACTGAAACTAACTATTATGTAACAATAAGAAGGCCGGTGTAGAAACACCGGCCGGAAAAACAACTGTTTGCTATGGAAAGAGTTAATAATGCTATTTATCAGGAGGCAAATATAGGTAATAATATAATAGTCTACTAAATTAATAGACTATTATTTTTATTAATTTATTGTAAAGTGTATAAATGTACTATGGGCTGTGAAATTTGGTAATCAATAATAGAAATAGCTTTTACGCAATACGAAATTTGTTACATTATAGGAGGCTTTGTTTAATTGCTTTGTCATTAAACCATGACAATACAATATATAAAAAAAGGCGCAGCCAATGGCTGCGCCTTTTCATTTGTTGCTCAAAGTATTATTCTCTTTCAAAGCTGTGAATATCGGTAATGGTAAAACCTTTATCCCAATAACCTTTTACATTCCTGGTGGGTAATGTTTCGGAAGTAATAAGTTCCTGAGCGGCATACTTAAAACTTTTGCTGTACTTGGTATATATTACATGGTAAGTGCCGTTTTGTTTTAATATTTGCGAAGGAAAATAGTCTTTTTTTTCCCAAGCTTTTAATTCGTTCTCATCAAGGTGGGTATAACTTTCATATTTCTGGTCAACATAGTAGGAAGCATCACTCATTGTGTACACATATTCCATATCCTTCGGACTGTAAGCAATAGCATCTACATAACGACCTTCTTTCCATTGCACTTCAATAGACGTTATAGGAAACGGAGCATACGAATCGGAAAAATAATAGCTGTTAGGTTTTTTAACACGGTATAAACGCTGGTTCGTATTGGTATTAGTGCCTTCACTGGCAACCATTAGCCACTTATCGTTTACATAACTAAGGTAAGTTATTCTATACTTGGGGTGTGTAGGTTTGTCTCCGCCCCACATTTTACCCACCTCTTTATCTAAATCCGAAAAAGTTTCACGAGTAGCCCATCTTTGGCCTCTCAGCGTGGCATTCTTACTCATAACCAAGAAGTAATTACCATCAAAGCCATAACGTAAGCTGGTAATATAAAAACCCTCATCCCATTTCTTCTTAATATCATCCGATGGAAAACTTTTGTTAGTACTCCAGAACTGTGTAGTGTTATAACTGCCTTTGTGGTATAAAAAACTCCAGTTGCCCGGCCCTAATTTTTCATTGTTTTTATTAATAAAAATATAATCTCCACCACCCAAAAGGGTTTTCTGCGAGGTATAAACTTTTGCTTCACCACCATGAAACATGCCGCAATCGTAGTACATAAAAGGTATTACAACTTTGTTATCTGCATCTACATAACCCCACTTGCCATTTTTTTGTACCGGGAAAAGCCCTTCATTATATCCATTGGCTTCATCGTATTCAAATGGTACAATTGTTTTGCCTTTTGTAATATTAATATAACCCCATTTGCCATCTTTTTTGGCATGTGTAATATTATCGCTAGAATATAGGTAGGAGGGAATATGGTCATAACTGACAGGTACTATCAATTTTCCGTTTGAGTTAACAATACCAAATTTTTTATTTTCTTGTACCCGACCTATACCTGCAGGATTAATGTATATACTCTCATCGTATTTAAATGCTACCACAGTATTACCGTATTTATCCAATACACCCCATTTGCCATTCTTTTTTGCACTGGCGTAGTTGTTATAATAACTTTCTGCATCTTCCAGTTTAAAGTCAACAACTTTTTTACCCGAAGTATTAATATAGCCCCAGTTTTTTCCGTCTTCACTTACGGCCGCAAAGCCGCCACTAAAATCACGGGCTTTGGTATATTTTACTTCAATTACTTCTCTTTTAGATAGATTGATAAAACCATACTTGTCATCGAGTTTTACCCTGGCATACCCTTCCGAGTAATCATCCACCTCGTCGTAAGGGTTGTCACTACTCCGCTGTGCTTGTGCTGAAAAAAGTAAGAAAATGCTGCTAATCAATAAAAGGGTGGCCTGTTTCATTCGTTTTTATTTGGTACTACTAATCAAAGTGTACAAAAATATAAAACAATATAGTTTTATGCAATAGTAGCAAAGGCCAATATGTGGGTAAACGGGTTGCATTAACCTGCAAGAATATTAAGGGTTGATCACAATATAAATAGTTAAACCTAACGGACCATGTGCACCAATCACCAGCGACTGTTCAATATCAGCAGTTTTTGATGGCCCCGCTATAAACGCACCAAAACCATCTGCCGAAACATTTAGGCGACTATACGCCTGGTGCATGTTACTCACCAGGTTTTTCTGTTTTATTATTAACACCAGTTGCTTACAAATAAAAGGCAATGCCCGGTTAACCATATGTTGTTCGCTTACCCAAATGGCCGCATTTTCTGCAACCCCTACAGTACCGTTTATATAAGCTATATCAACGGCCTCCAATTTATGTGCGGGTGTATGTATATCAATGTTTGAAGTAATAGTACCAATGTCAGCAACTGTATTTACAACTTGCTTGCCCTCTTGCAAGGCTGTTTCTAATTGTAATTTAACAGCAGCCATACTTTCAACTGCGTGTACGGTAGCGCCAATGGATTGCGCTACGGTTGTAAATTGTTCTACGACATTATCGTATTGTATCGCTGAATCAGTATGCAGCTGCATCACAGGTGGTGTAGGTTCTTCCGTGGGTTTGTTGATTTTTACAGCGGCTAATATTTGTTCTCTGCTACTCATTACTTTTTATTTTTTACATACCACTCTCTAAAGCTTTGTTTAGGTGCTTCGGGCATTTCACGTTGTTTGTACCAAGGGTTAAGCTTTTTGCTTTTTGCAATGCCGGGCATTAAACGTAAAACCATACGTGCCGCCTTGCCGGCAAACCTGTAAATAGCAGGCTTACCAAATACATACGCCATACCTTTCATACCAACTTTTTTGCCCGATGCTACATAACCCTCGGCACTTAATTTCTGACGCCATTTCCATAACTGATCATGTATATCAATCTTCACAGGGCATACATTGCTGCAGGAACCGCATAAGGTAGAGGCAAACGGTAAATCGGCATTCGCCTTCATATCCATATTAGGATTAAGTATAGAGCCAATTGGCCCTGCTACTGCTGTATGATAACTATGACCACCACTGCGCCTGTACACCGGGCAGGTATTAAAACATGCCGCACAGCGAATACATTTTAAAGAGTTTCTAAAATCTTCCCGGCCTAACTGACGACTTCTTCCGTTGTCAACAATTACAATATGCATTTGTTGTTGTGGCCGCGGTTTATAATAATGGGTGGAGTATGTTGTAATAGGTTGTCCTGTTGCACTACGTGCCAGCAAACGCAAAAACACGGACAGGTCATTACTGGTTGGGATTATTTTTTCAATACCCATACAAGCAATGTGAATTTTGTTTGCATGTGCACCCATGTCGGCATTGCCTTCGTTGGTGCACACTACAAAACCACCGGTTTCTGCCACGGCAAAGTTTACACCGGTAATGGCCATATCGGCCGTTAAAAAATCATTACGTAATGATTTACG
>DHEF01000015.1:39076-39531 GCA_002399735.1 Chitinophagaceae bacterium UBA4857 | reverse complement strand
AAATCATTACGTAATGATTTACGGGCAGCATGTGTTAAATACTGTGGGTCGTAATTACCTTGCTCTGTTCCTAAATGTTCATGAAAAGTATCACTTACATCCTGCTTTTTTAAATGTATGGCAGGCAGTACAATATGGCTCGGTGGTTCATTACGTAATTGCACAATACGTTCGCCTAAGTCCGTATCAACAACGGTTATACCACGCTGTTGTAAAAAAGGGTTCAGGTGACATTCTTCCGTAAGCATACTCTTGCTCTTCACAATTTTTTTTACGGCATTGTCCTGCGCAATCTTTAAAATAATTTCATTGTGCTCTTTATCGTCAGCCGCCCAATGCACCTGCACACCGTTGGCTAAAGCATTTTTTTCAAATGCAATTAAGTATTCGTCTAGTTTAGAAAGTGTATGTTTTTTTATTTGCGATGCCCATTCACGCAATTGTTCCCACTCGGG
>DHEF01000015.1:38725-38978 GCA_002399735.1 Chitinophagaceae bacterium UBA4857 | reverse complement strand
TCACGCAATTGTTCCCACTCGGGTAATGTATGCGCCATGCGGTCACGTTTCTGGCGCACAAACCATAAGGTAGCATCGTGCCAGTCTGTACGAGCTTCGTTGGCTATAAATTTTTCCGATGCCTGCGCATGCGATAATATTTTTTCTGTATGCCCCATGGCCTGAATACGTGTTTTATTTTTTTTGTGTTATCATCGTCTGTGCTACTATCATCGTCTAATGCGATCTGCTAGGATCGGGATTTAATTTATTT
>DHEF01000015.1:237-38613 GCA_002399735.1 Chitinophagaceae bacterium UBA4857 | reverse complement strand
GAATTAAATACTCACTCTTGTACGTCCTGTTCGCTATTCAACAACCCACCCCGGTGTATAAAAATTAGGTAAGTCCTAACGCCGCCCCTCCAGGGAGGGGATGAACCCTATATTGGGTAATTTTTAAAATGAGGCATTTAATACATTGTCTAATTTTCAAATTACCTAATTGCCTAATTGTTCTTCGCTATTCAGTATCTCCGCTAAATGTATCGTCTTTACTTTACTGCCTTGTCTTTTTAAAATTCCTTCTAAATGCATCAAACAGCTTACATCGCCGCCGGTAATATATTCCACTTCATTTTGTGCATGATCAGCAACACGGTCTTTACCCATTTTTACACTCACTGCTTCTTCAAATACACAAAAGGTTCCACCAAAACCACAGCATTCATCCGGGCGGGTTGCTTGCAGTAACTCTAAACCTTTTACCTGTTGTAATAATTGCGCCGGTTTAGAAAATGTGGGTGCCACCAACTCACTCATACTGGATAAATGCAAACCACGCTGCCCATGGCAGCTGGCATGAAAACCTACTTTATGCGGAAAACTTGCTTTAATGTTTTGCACTTTTAATACATCTACCAAAAACTCTGACAGCTCATATACATTGGTTCTTATTTTTTCGGCAGCAGCTTTTCTCTTGTCGTCATGCAAGTGTTCTTTTACATGTAGTACACAACTACCGGAGGGTGAAACAATATAATCGGCATCGGCAAAATTGTTGACAAAGTTTTTATCGCACTGGTCGCTTAAGGCAGCAAAGCCGCTATTGGCCATGGGCTGGCCACAACAGGTTTGATTTAAGGGATAGCTTACGTTGACGCCTAGTTTTTCTAAAAGTTGTAGCGTGGCTATACCCACCTGCGGATAAAACTGATCAATATAACAAGGAATAAATAATGCTACGTTCATGATAATTATACTTGTACCTGCTGTACTAAAAATAAAATGGAAATATACTATAATATGGTGGCTTAGGTATCATGGACTTTAGGGCTAAATGATGGATAAATTGCTGATGTGAACCTCACCCCAACCCTCTCCTAAAGGAGAGGGAGCTATACTCTGATAAGACAGAATTGCGTTAGCCTTGGTTCGTGTCTCACCATAGCCGTCAACTTAAGAGTACATAAAAATCCCCCGGTCGCCCGAAGGGACAATTTTTTTCCTCATATATTTGCTTTTGTTTTTTCAAGCCATCAGTATTTTGCAGGTAAGTTAGATGCTGATGGCTATTTTTTTGAACCATTGCAAAGATAGAATTGTTACTGGTTTGTCCGTCTTTTAGTTGTAATAATTCGCTCAATTTTACCCTGCCTTTTTTATTTTCCTTATACCCATAAACCATCAACTCTTTTATGGTTTTTATCATCCATTCCTTTAACTTTTTTTCACTTCCGAATATTGTACTTCTTAAACTGGTAGCCGATGCTTTTAAAGTCTCCATACATTTATAAGGACTCAACAATGCCTTGTTAACCTTCCAATAAGATGTTTCTGCCAGTCTGGTAATATCACGGCTAATTAGTATCCAGATAAACTTGCTGTATAAATTACACCTTAACCGACAAGGCTTCATATTGTGTACAGTGTTGATATTAATAATGCTTTTCCATATTTTAAACATCAGCTCTATTTGCCAGCGTATCTTATACAAGTTATATACCTGTTCGACATTTACTATCGAAGTTTCAATATTGGTAATAAATACATTTAACCTACTCCATATCATATCCTCTTTACTAAGCTTGCCTTTTTTACTTTTCTTTTTCTGCAATCGCATTTTGCTCGCATCTTCCGGTAAAACCCATGCCACCATTCTAACCGGGTGTTTTTGCTCAGTACCAATGTATACCCATTGGTCAAAGTGCCTGTTTTGACTTCCTTGAATTTGTTGCAAAATATCGCTCCATGAGAGTCTTATATATTTATTGGATTGTTTTTGATAAACACCTACCTGAGATTTTAGACGACTGACATAGAATGCATTTTGCTGTTCTATTTTTAAGTAACTGTCTACGCTGTAATAGCCTAAATCCCGTAATATTAAATCTCCTGAAACGATACTATCCATTCGCAGATCAGCCACTGTCTTATCGGATTGTCGGGCATTGCCCAAAGAAAAATGATGTACTTTACCGCTCAATACATCGTATTCCAATTGTATAGCCGCACACGCCAGTGCATTACAGCCACTGTAACCAGGAAAAGCCTCCGCAAAATAATCCGGCAACTTAAACTCTGTAGAATCCATCACTTTTATAGTATTAAAGTGAGCTGACAAATGGCTGCTTATATGCGTATTTAACTGTTGCTGGTTCAAAAGTGCCTCAAAGAGCTTTTCTATAAATAATACAGCTTTATTATTAAAACGTTTATCTATCGCCTGTTTACTGACATTGGCCGCCTCTTGCTGATAAAGACTTAATGCATGTTGCTGAAGACTGGGTGACCGATAACGAAAATGGTCAAATAACAGCATCCGCAAAAAACTGCTTGCAGTAAACTTCCGCTGCCTGCTTATAAAACCACTTTTAATGGCAATACTATTTAACTCATCCTCAGAAAAAATACTTCTAAGTTTACTAACTAACTTGTCTACTTCTTGGATTGAATCCGTTGATAATGAATGTCGTTTCTTCCTCTAAAAACTTAAGTTGACGGCTATGGTGTCTCACGAACCTAAATCTTGGCTTATACAGGAAGCTCGATTAAAATACTGAGTATTGCACAATGCCCAATAGAATTACCGAACGTACAAGTGAGTGACACAACAGACGATGATAGTAGTAATGCAGTTGATAAATTAAAAAGTAAAAATGAAAAATTCAAAAACAGTATGGATCCTAAAATTTTGGGCATTAAAAAACCCCTCTGTTGGAGGGGTTTGTAAAGCGTTTATGCAAAACGATGCAATTGCTCTTTTAATAATTTACGGGCAAAGTGAATACGGCTTTTAATGGTACCCAAGGGCTCGTGCAGGTATTCGGCAATTTCCTGATATTTATAACCCTCAAAATAAAGCATGAAGGGGGTTTTAAAAATCTCCGGTAATTCGTTAATAGCCTGTTTAATTTCTTTTTCACGTATGCTGCTTTCGGCGTTATTGTCAACCGATACCTGTTTCATATTAATCAGGTAATCTTCGGCCGTGTTGTCGAAAATAGTTTTACGTTTAGCTTTACGCCTGTAATCGTTAATAAAAATATTACGCATGATGGTAAATAACCATGCCTTAATATTGGTACCCGAATTGTATTTTTCGTGATTGGCTAATGCCTTATATAATGTTTCCTGGTATAAATCGTTTGCAGTTTCTGTGTCTTTGGTCAGATTAACAGCAAAAGGTTTTAAGAAATCCGCATTGTCAACCAACATCTCGTTAAACTTCTTATCTGCCATATATCGTCAATTTAGTTGACCAAATTTACGACTTTTTACATTACCGGCAAGCAAAGGTTTAATAATTAGAAAGGTTTAACGTGATGTTCACATTAGCCCAAGTGTTATAACGATTGGTTAAGTAACTGATTGTCAGCTAATATTTTATGAATTGAATCAGCAAGTGCAGGGTTATGCAGGGCATCTAAATGGCGCAGGTGATGTAAATCTGTACCCAACAAATTGTAAAAATTGTTTTTTAGCAGGTAATGGGCCAGCTCGCTAACCACTTTGCCATATCCGCCAGAAAGGGAAAGTATATTTAGCTGAAAATAACAGCCGATATCTTTAAGCTCGTTGTAAAAACTTTTGTTTTGTATAAGGTAGGTGTAACGTTCTGGGTGGGCAATAATAGGTTGGTAGCCTTGCATTTGCATTTCAAACAGCATGTCCTTAATGTTCATAGGTGGCTGCGCCATGGAAAACTCGGTAAGTACCAGGTTATCTTTAATAGTAAGTAGCGGTTCTTTTTTTTGCAGCAACTCTTCCACATGTTCATCTAAAAAATATTCGGCGGCAGCATGTATGGTAACGGGAATATTATGTTGCTCCAACGCTTGCCTAACCAAGGCCAGGCGGTCGTTAATAATTTCAGGAGTATTATGGTACATACCCGCCATAATATGCGGGGTAGTAATAAATTTTTTATAGCCCAGGTTGTACAAGCCTTTAATCAGCTCCAGACTGTTTTCTAAATCGGTAGCGCCATCATCAATACCGGGTAACAGGTGCGAGTGCATATCGGTACCCAATAAAGAAAAATCGAACGAGGTGGTGGGTTTCTTTTTCCCGAATAAATTAAACATGATGCTGCAAAGCTATTAAAAATAAAACTATGGTTTTGGTTGATGGTAGTTTACGGTTATTACTAAGTGGTTATTTTTATGTTACCGGCTGAATTACTACTATCACCGTCTGTTGTGTCACTCACTGCATCGTTCGGTAATTCTATTGGGCATTATGCAAGTGCCCTAAAAACAATTTATGAGTTTCAGCTTTAAGGGGTTCTACTCCCTCTCCTTTAGGAGAGGGCTGGGGAGAGGTTTACCTACCGTGAATCCTTCTCTTACGCAACAAAGCCTGATATAAATAATCCATATCGTTAGCCAAACGTTGTGCACTAAATTTTTGTGTAACCCATTCGCTGCCCCGGCTACCCAGGCGATGTCTTAAATCATCGTTTTGTACCAATTGCAAAAGGTTATCAGAAAAATGTTGCTGGTCGTGAATATTTGACAATAAGGCCGTTTCGTTTTCAATAACAATATCCTGTATGCCTCCTACACGGGTAGATACAATGGGTTTGTTAGATGCCTGAGCTTCAATTAAGCTAACCGGTGTGCCTTCGTTTAAAGAGGTAAGGGTAATAATATCCAGTCCGGCATTAATCACATCAATATCGCCCCGCCACGAGGTAAATACCAATGGTTTGGTAGCATCAAAATTGTCGCCGGCAGCAGTAAACGGAATATTTAAAGCAATAGCCCATGCTTCCAGTTGCTTACGGGTTTCGCCATCGCCAACAATAAAGGCCCGTACTTTTTTACTGGTGTTTTGTAACACATGGCTTAAGCCTTTTAAAAATACTTCATGGTTTTTAACCGGCACCAAGCGGCCTGTAATACCAATAGCTATTTCATCATCGGCTACCTGAAATTCGTTTCGAAACTGGCAACGTTTGTCATCCAGGTTTTGCATAAATCTATCCAACTCAAAACCAAGAGGAACAATTCTGAATTTCTTTTCTTTGGCAATTTTAAAATCAAAGGCCAGTTCTTTTTTCTGTTGTTCGCTAATAGCAACAATAGCATTAGCCTTGGTGGCTAAATACCTTTCAGTATTAATAATTAACCTGGTTTTGGTTTTGCTAAAGTAAGAGTGAAATACATGCCCGTGAAAAGTATGTACAATAACCGGCACTTTACAATTAGCCGCCGCCATACGACCAATTAAACCCGGCTTGGCGGCATGCGTATGTACAATATCCGGCTTAAAGGCCTTAATAATTTTTTTTATACGGTTATAAGCAGCATAATCATTTTTTCCGGAAACGGAACGTCCCATTTCGGATACCAGCACCGGATCAATATTCATGGCATGGGCCAGTCCGGTAGCATCTTTTTCATGATCTTCCTTTTCGCCTGCAATTAACATGGTTTCGTACTCAGGTGCTAAATACTTGGTAAGGTTTAGCACATTTAAAGTAGGGCCACCAATTACAATGCGGTTATGTATGCGTAAAATGCGGGGCATAGATTTATAAATCGTTTTCAAAAGTAATGATTACTAATAAGGTTATGTATTCAACTATAACTACACCTTGGATGTTACTAAAACATTAATAGCAGTACGGTAAGTTAGATGTTTTTTAGCATATTCAATATTGCCACTATATTGCTGTAATAATGTTTTCTCGTTTTTAATGGCTTTATCTATAGTCTTACTCAATGAGTTTACATCCGAAGGAATAAACATTAATGAAAGTTTTTCGTTTTCATTAATTTCTTTCACGCTTTCAAACGCCCCGTTTATAACTACTTTTTCTGAGAGCAACGCATCAAGGTATTTAACATGTATGATTAACTGAGAGTAAACATTTTGCCTGTCAGGGCATACAATTATATTAGCAATACTTTGATAAGTGCGAAGATCCTTGTAGGCAATTCGGCCTAATAGAAAAACATTTTGCAAATTCTTCGACCTAATTATTTCTTTACATTCTGCAAAACTAGGACCATCACCAACCAGTAAAAGTTTTACATTTAAATTGTTCAGTTGCGCCACCGCATTAACAAGATCGGGAACTCCTCCTGTTTGCTTAAACACACCTGCAAAAAAAACTACTTTGTCATTCTCTTGAATATTGAAATCTTGACGTAATTTTTGTTGCAGCGCTACATCTATTTCTGCATTTAGTTGCTTTTTATCCAGCACATATGGTAAGATATATGACTTAATGTTTTGGGTAGCAGGTATACTATCCCAATAATAATTTTGCATAGCATTGCTGGCATAAATAAGTCCTGCAGCGTTCTTAAATACCTTGTTATCTAAAAATTTAGCACCTAGATATTTTAAATACAAGGATGTTCTATTTTTTATGCTTTTTGCTGATTTGTACTGAAAATCGAATTCTAAAACAGCCACACCGTGAAGGTCGTTGATATAGCCTCGGATTATTTTATTCTTAAATATCCAGTAACCAATGCTATTGTCTATGTATTCACCAAAATATATTTGTTCGTCTTTATAAGGTTTAAAAACCTCTTGTAATCTTTTGAAAAGCGGTAGGTACATTATGTTTAATACTTTTGCAGGACAAAATGCTAAAACGCTTTGTATAACTCTTTTTTGCTTCGACGTTATAATAAAATCAAGGTATGTATGTTTTATTTCCGGGTGAAATGAATCAAATTTTTGTGCATTTGAAATGAGTGTAACATCATGTCCCTGTTCCGCCAGTTCATTTATTATACCCAGTATTCTTATGGTACCACCGCCTTCTTTTACAAAATTATTGGCAGAGAAAAAGATGAAATTCATAATTATTTAAATAGTCCTTTTGCTTTCATTTCATCAATTGATTTGCTATACCTGTCCGTCTCCACATCTTGTGATGCTACCCATTTTGCAAAATGTGCTACTCCTTCTTTAAACTCAAATTTTGGTGTAAAGCCTAGTCTTGCTTTTATCTTTTCTAAGTCGGCATAATTATGTCTAATATCACCAAGACGGAAGTTCCCCGTAATATTAATACTAACTTTTTGTTCGTACAGGTTATTTAGTGCAGTAGCTACTTCAAATACTGTTGTTTGTTTTCCGCTACCTACATTAAAAACTTCATAATTGGCTTCTTCTTTTTCAATACCTAAAATGGTAGCATCAACAATATCATCAATAAAAACAAAGTCCCTGCTTTCCTCACCATCCTCAAATATGTTAATATTATTACCATTTCTTATTTGAGTAGAAAAAATAGATAGAATACCTGTGTAAGGATTTTTTAATGATTGCCCCGGTCCGTATACATTTTGATACCTGAAAGCTACAGCGGGAACTTTTATGGATTTACAAACATTTAAAACCATTTGTTCCTGATTTTGCTTTGTAATTCCATAAACCGAGGACGGGTGAATTTTAGAATTTTCATCCGTAGCGCTAAGCTCAGCAGATTGACCACAGTATGGGCATTTGGCATCGTAGTCTTTGGCTAACAAGTTTTTTTCTTCTCTATCGCCGGGGTAAACAATGCCATGTTCCTTACAAAGATATTTACCTTCGCCGTATATTGCTCTTGACGATGCTACTACTACTTTTTGAATGCTATGTTTGTTGTTAACCAGATAATTTAGCAAGATTGCTGTTCCATTGATGTTAACGTCAACATACTTTTGAACTTCATACATGGATTGGCCGGTACCTGTTTCAGCGGCAAGGTGTATAATAACGTGTTGATTTTCTAAAGCTTTTTCCCAATCAGCTTTATTCGTAATATCGCCTTTAATAAAGTCGACCTTTTCTTTAAGTTTTTCTGGTAAAACAGCATCTTCTCCATGAATTTGTGGTGAAAGGTTATCTAATACCCTAACATTGTATCCTTTCTCTATAAGTTTAAGTGCTAAATTGGAGCCAATAAAGCCGGCTCCTCCAGTAATGATTATATTGTTTTCCATGTTTTTTACAAATTAAAAGCGCAATTTTTTTTATGTAAATCAAAAATGTAATAATATAAGCAGGAATGTAAATATTGCATCCTTTCTCAAGTGATTTAGTAATAATAACGTAAACGTACAATATATTTGAGATTCAATTCTTTCTTTAAAATAAAGATAGGACTTATAACATTAGTTATACTTATGAATCAGCAGTATAACTTATTTAATTCATTATATAAATTAAATTCTCTTAATATTGTAAAAAAATGAAATGGAACAACAGTATATTACAGCTTTAGATTATGCTCTAATTCCATTAGCATTATTCATAATCTTTTTCTTTGGAATTCGATATAGAAACAATTACTACCCCAGTGGCCATCCATTAAGAATTTATTTTATTCCTGCCTTACTAGTTAAACTGGTCGGTGCGCTATTCATTGGAATTATTTATGCATATTATTATAAATCCGGGGATACATTTAACTTTTTCTATCATTCAAGAATTATTAATAGCTCTTTGGATGAATCATTTATAAAGTGGGTTAATTTGCTTTTTAAAATACCTGATTATAATGATGTGAACTATTATAAGTATACCTCCCAGATGTTTTGGTATAATTCAAATGCAAATTATACGGTTTCTGCTTTTGGTGCTTTTTGCAGTGTTCTTTTTTTTAATACATATTTACCAGCATCTTTAATTTTTGCAGTTGTATCTTTTACAGGCGGTTGGGCGCTGTTTATACTTTTTTCAAAAATGTACCCCCGTTTAGTAAAACCACTTTCAGTTTGTATACTTTTTGTACCCAGTGTTGTAATATGGGGTAGTGGAATATTTAAAGATACTTTGTGTTTGGCCGGACTTGGATGGTTAATATATGGCTTATTCCATGTATTAATTTATAGACAGTATAAAAGTAGAAACTTTTTAATTATTATTTTAGGTTTAGTAATGTTATACCTAATCAAGGTTTACATTTTGGCAACGTTAATGCCAGCCTTGCTAGTATGGTTATTACTTAGTTATACAAAGAGAATAAAGTCATCGAAAGTAAGATTCGGTACCAATATTTTTTTAACAACAATTTTAATTGTTGCCACTTTGTATATCATGAATCAAGCTAATGATTTGTTAGGAAGATACTCATTAGACAATGTCGTTGAGACTTCAGCATCAACTCGAAATTATATTTATCGTGTAAGTGGGGATGATGGATCAGGATATAGTTTGGGCGAATTCACTCCTGGTATAGGAGGTCTACTGTTGAAATTACCTCAAGCTATAAATGTAACTTTATTTAGACCATATCCATGGGAAGCTAAGAAGCTAATTGTTTTTTTGACAAGCGGTGAAGCAGTTATATTTCTGTTAGTTACTATTAAATTGTTACTTTCTGTCCCCCTAAAAAAAATCATTAAAAGTATAAGATCAGATTCAACTATTCAGTTTTGTTTAATATTTTCTCTTGTATTTGCTTTTTCGGTAGGAATATCTTCTTATAATTTTGGTGCTCTATCTCGATATAAAATACCGTGTCTGTCTTTTTACTTGATATCAATAACCTTGATTTATTATTTAAACGTTCCACGAAAGCGGCTCTTAGGAAATGTTATGTAAATATTGGTAATAAATGTATATAGTAAAGTACAATCGATTAGAGTCGCCTTTAAATAAATAAGTATTGATATAAATCAACTGAGTTTAAAATTAAAGCCTGTTAATTGCTGTGATATAGTTAATTGCAGCTTGTTTGAGACTGAAATGCTGCACAGCGATTGATCTAATATCATTTCTATCAACTTTCTTGTTTTGAATTAAAAAATTGACGGCCTTGTCAATTTCTTGGGAAGAGTTGTTTAAAAGTATATGTGAGTCAGATATTTTTTTTAGGATTTGTTCAGTATCTCCAATTCCGGCAGAAGCAATTACCGGTAAACCAATAAGTAAATACTCTCCCAATTTTATTGGAGAAACCCCTCTCATACTATTTTTGGGTTCTCTAATAGCGAAAGCATAATCTGCAGAGTTAAGATAATAAGACACTTTCGCAAAGGGTACAGATAAAATGGTTATTAAGTTCTTTTGAGTGTCTTTTAAATTTGTATGTGCAAACTGCTTATCACCGGTTAGAATCAAAAATCTCGCATTAATATTATAAAAAGAAAATTTTTCAAATATGCTCATCATTTCATTCCATCCATACTGATTTCCCAATGATCCTGCATAAACAAAGACAATATCATTTTGTGAATAATTCAACTCTTTTCTTGACTTTAGTCGATAATCATCATTAGGTGAAAAGATTTCAATGTCTCTCCCGTTTTGGACAACACTAAATTTATCGCGGTGTTTTTCCCCAATATTTTTGATATGATGTTCTATGGCATACTCTGATCGTGTAATTATTCCACTTGAACGAATCAGAATTTTTTTTTCTTGCTTGCAATAAAACTTATACAAACAGCTTTTCCTGGAGAGGCCTGCAAAATCAACTCGTTCTTCAATTGCTAAACCATCAGCATCAAAAAGAATTTTTTTGTTTGTTTTAATAGAATTTATAAATATAGCGGGCATAGTGCTGCGAGGCATTATTATGTTGATATTATTCTTTCTAATATATTCTTTTATTAATGACCGCCCTCTAATAACTGATACAAAACTGCCTATATATCTATTAGGTTTACGTGAAATATTTACACAACAATAAGCTATGCCTAATTTTTTTGCAAGAGTACTTATCGACTCGATTTTTTCATGGGTTGCCCAAGTAAATTGTAAGACGTGGATTTCTATATTTTTATCAAGTCGATTAACTTCTTTAAAAATTGGCAGGAATAACCCTTCCATATAACTTGTTTGAGGACCATCCCAAGAAATGAATAATACTTTCTTCATTCGACTTTATTACTTGTTTAGAACAATATCTGTTAGCTTCCTAATTTTTTTTTGAAGTGCAGATACTACTATTTTTGAACCTAAATCTATTTGCTCAACTTTTTTGTCTTTAAACCAATTGTTAACTTCAGTCATATCAATATCCAGCCCTTTAACTTTTGTTAGGTCCATTTTTGACCTTCCTCCATAATGATATAAATATTCATCATGATTGATAAAAGATTGAATTGAGTACCCCTCTCTTAGAATTACTCCCTGAAGTTTTGTTACGGACCACCACCATTCATAATTTTCATCGAGTAAATTATTCAGATAAATCTCTTTATCAATCAAAAAACAAAATCCATCAGCTCGAACGGGCTCATTAACAGTTATACCAAATGAAGTAGCGCCTTTTTTGTGTGAATTGACTAATACTTTCAACCAGTCTTTGTTATTAACTTTTATATCAGAGTTAAGGAGTAATATGTGTGTAGAGTTTATATCACATAACTTTGAACCTATATTGTTACCTTTTGCAAAAAATGTATTTTCATCCAAAAAGAGAAGTTTGTTGATAACCCCTTTATTAAAATAGTTTAATAATATTTTTTTTGTTTTTATTCGTGAGGCATTGTCAACTACAATTATCTCATAGTCTATTTCAGTTGTTGTTATGATTGAATCCAATGTAATCTTGACATACCTAGGAGCATTATATGTTAAAATAATTATAGATACTTTGATCTTAGCGTTTGACATAATAAATTATTTTTTATAGATGTTCATTAACTGTTGGACATGTGAAAGAATAGAGAATTCTTTATTCACTCGATTCCTACCAGCTTCAGCAATAGAACGGAGTTCAGATGGCGGTAGGGTTTTTATAAATAAAATGCTATTCTTTAATGTCGATATTTCAAAATCTGACAGAACCCACCCGTTTCTATCGTTTGTAATTACATCTTTTGCTCCACCAACATTTGTAGTAAGGACAGGTATCCCTAGTGACATAGCTTCTAACATGGAATTAGAAAAACCTTCTGAAAATGAATTAATAATGTATAAGTCAGCTTCCAAAAGATCAGCAATAGGGTTTTTCTGATAACCTTTAAACGTTACATATTTTTGTATACCCAAATGATTTACATGGTTTTTGAGATGCGTTTCCAATGAACCATCCCCAACAATAACATACTCTATTGGAATATTATCTTCTATTGCGATTTGCTTAACAGCTTCTAAAACCCCTTCAATGTTTTTAACAGGTTCTAACCTACACACACTTATTAATCTAAATAAAGGACTCGATTTTTTTTTTAATGTATTTTCTATTGATAACTTTGGGTTTACAAAGTTTGAAATTGTTACAACTTTCTCTTTGTCAACTTTATAATTTGCAGCGATAAAGTCAGTTACTTTTATTGATTCTCCAAGTACATAATTACATCTTTTATACAATAAACTAAACACTTTTCTGGCTAACTCTTTATGATTTGGTATTCCTATTTCTTCAGCAATAATTACTTTAACACCACTTAGTCGTGCTGCAATTAAACAATGAAAATTAGCCTCTGCTCCAGATGAGTGAACAACATCAGCTCTAAGCTTTCTAAAAAGACGAGTTAACTTTATGATAATTTTTATTGAAGGGATTTTGGGTGATTGGTTAAGGATTATGGTCTTTTTACCATTGGAATTAATTTTTCGCTCCGCATCCCCTCCTTTTCCTAGCGCCATAAAAATCCATTCATTTGAGTCTTTAAATGTCGATAGATTTACCATTTTTGACTCTATGCCTCCGTAATCGAGGTAGGTAGAAACTCTAATTATTTTCACGCTAGAAACTGGTTTTTCCATTTAGTTATTTGATGTTCAGGAATTTTTATATCCATTATTAAATCCTTATTTATCATACTATCGAGCGAATCAATTTCGGACCTGTCTAAAACTAAAAGATTGAAATCTTTCTTCTTTTCAGTTGCTCGGTTATCAATACCTATGATAATACTTCTTTTCTTCTTTTGTAATGCTCGTACACCTCCATGTAGCCTAGTGCCAATATAATCACAATCATTTTGCGTAAGAAAGTCGTTATATGCTTTTAAATTTGGAGCTATTATTTTTATTTGATTGTTTATATCTAACTCCTTAATGTATTGCATGTCGGATCTGCCTTGTGGCCAAAATGCAACGCTTTGATAATTGTTAAATAAACATGAAATTAATTTTTTGTCGTTTGTAGGATTTTTATCATAGTCTGTTAGAGTGAAAATGACAGTAGAGCTTTTGCTTTTATTAATGGCATTACAATGCTCCCTATTTAACTTCCACATAGTAGGGCAAGACGTGTTAATTACATTATTAATACCGATTTTGTTTAGTTTATCAAGTGTGTATTGGTCTCTTACAGAATGCTCAAAGTTGTCTATGCATATTCTCCTTAATAAACTTTTCGTATAAAAATTGGTTTGTTGTTGATATTTTCTCCAGCCCACACCAAGCAAAAGAACTTTTTTACGTAAAAAGTAAAAGTCAATCCAATCTAGTTGCCATTGTTTATATTTATTCATCGATGATGATAATATATTCGACCCACCAACAATTCCAAAATTTGATTTCTTGATAGTAGATAAAGATGTAATACCTATTTTATCATGAGATGCTAGTCTTACTATTCTATTGGAGTGAAAAATCTCATGTATTACATCGTTAACAGCGTCCATGATTATCTCGTCTCCTATGTTACCTGTTGCGATTGAGGTATCAAATAAGCTTATTGTTGAGAATGGTTGTATTGTCATTGTTTTATATGTTTTACGACATAAAGTGTTACTAATAAATAGTAAGTTTTATTTGATAAGTGATTAAAATTTATATACAGATCTAATTATTTTTAAGGTTTCGTTTTTAAGTGTTAGATTAACGACTAGATAAATAAAAAAACTTAAAATTCCTATGCTCAGAATTTGAAAAGGGTAACTGTATTCCTTTAAAATTAGACTACTAATCCACCCGATGATGTACATACTTAGGCCCGCAATTATAGTTTTTTTGTTATCATTAATTTGAACTTTTAAAGAGTACTTAATAAGTACACCTGAATAATATGTATTCACCAAAAGCTCTATAAGTGATATTAAAACGGCCGACCAAACTACTACATGAATTCCGTGAGGGAAGGCTAATATTATAATAATTACGGCAATAATTTTTTTAATAATTTCATTCCTTAACAATAAATCACTTCTGCCCAGTACTCTTAACAAGTTTATATTAAATGTATGTATGGGGAATAATATGCCAGCAATGCATAAAATTTTAAACAAATCTGCCGCTAACGCCCATTTATTCCCTAGAAAAAAAAGCAGTAATGGCTTTGATACGATGGATAGCGATAGCATAATCGGTACAGATACAAAAAAGGTTAGTTTCATTATCTTTCTGTATCCTTCGAGCAGTTTTTCCTTATCGTTTTGTATACTTGCCAATATAGGATAAGTTACTTTGCTAATCATTGCTGTTAAAATCTTAACAGGATAATTGTTAAATGTTTTAGCCCTATCAAACTGACCTAAAATTTGAACTGGGTAAAACTTGCCAATAATAACATTATAAGCATTATCAAAAACTGAATTTAGCAAACTTGCCAATGTTAATTTATAACCAAAGCCCAGATGTTTTTTTAGATGAGTTTTTGAAAAAAGTAAAGTAGGTTTCCATTCCGTTCTAGTCCATAAAAAAGCAGAATATAAAAATTGTGTGCTTAATTGCATGTAAATTAAACTCCACACTCCATAACCATTATAAACAAATAATAAACCTATAATTGCTCCTATAATTATTGCAGGTAAATTAAGAACTGTCATTTTTTTAAAAAGAAGCATTCTCGAATTTATCGCGTGTTGAACACCGGAAAATGAATTTATTATAAAAATTAAGCTATAAACCCGTATTAATGAAACTAATTGTGGTTGGGAGTAAAAATTGGATATACTCGGGGCAAAAATAAATATTATAATATACAGACATAGGCTTACACATGTGTTCATGTAGAATACAGTGGAATAGTCTTTATTATCCGGGTTTGGATCACGTATTAATGATGCCGTCATACCCGCATCAACTAAACTACTTGCAACAGCTGTAAAAATATAAATCATTCCCATTAGCCCAAAGTCTTCCGGTGACAATACTCTTGCCATCAAAACTGCTGCGGCTAATGATACCCCCCTTGTTACAAATACATCAATAAATGACCAATATAAACCAGAAATCGCTTTTTTTCTTAATGACATTAGTCTTCTATGTATTGAAAGTCCTGAAGACTTGTATAATTAGGTATATTTTTAAAACTCCAGATAGGGTGAGCAAAACTTGCTTTCCATACTTTACCTCTCCATTTTTGAGGAACAACAACTCGATGCATATTTTTTATAGCTGTAGACTCTCTTTTCTGTTTTTCTCCTGTTGGACTAATCAGATAACCTTTGCCATTTCGACCTTCTAAATGTGGATCGGAAAATATTATTTCAGTTGCATTTTGGGGTACATAGAAGTATTGAATAGGATACTGGTAGTTATCAAAGTCTTCAGTACCTGGTTTTTTAAATAAAACAATCCCTGATGTTTTAACTTTAACTCTCGCATTTCCACTTCTAGCCTGAATATGATATTCTTTACCTTTTTCTATTGTTATTTTTATTTTTTTTAAAAACCAAGTACGATTGTCTAATGTTTCGGTATAGTCAGAATTATTTTTACCTAAAAATTCTCTATAAATCTTTTGTCCCCCAACTGTTATTAAAAAGTCAGTATTAGTCATTCCACCCGCATCTAATTCCAGTGTGCCTGAAAAAGGAGCTTTAAAAAAGAAATTACACCTAACTGAACCATACTTCCAGATTTTATTGTCAATGGCAGATATATAGCCAACTTTGTCAAAATCAAAAACAAAACTACTTATCGTGTAAGGTTTTGGTGTGTTTTTTAAAGTTTTTTGGAATAAGTCATCAATATCTTCTAAAGGCAATTGACTTATCGATGTCGCAAGAGGCAAAATATTACCTTTGTCAAAAGGTTTGATATATTTTTGATTTATAAATGCAGCTGTCTGTACCATCATCAAATGATGAATTTGGTACATGTATATAAATAATTTATTTTTTCTTTCTTGTGAGCCATCTAATTCATAAAACAGTTTAAGATAGAGGACATATGCTTTAAGTTCTGTTATTCTTTTCCAGTAGTTTGACTTTTTGTTTACTAACCCTTCTGCTTGCTTTAGGTCATACATGGTAAATGATACATCAGCCAGTCCTTGGTAATTCAAACTCCATCTGTCAAACATTCTTCGCATGACTTGTGCTGCATTACCGAAACAGTCAACCAGATATTGAGAATACAATTTTTCAAAATTTTGCGAATTATCCCATTGAAGTTGTCCTGCTAACCATAGGGCATGCCCCATTGGCCCTGCGGCATCCGTAGTTTCAATATTTATTCCATCAATACCATACTTTTCCCACAAATCGAGTTTTTGTTTTAAAGTATACAAATTAAATTGAGGTACTCCCAGACTCCATTGTGTTATATTCCAATAGTCACGTATTGCCATGTAACCCGTAACTTTTTTTGACCATTCAAAAATCATTTCTTCAGGTGGTAAATATGCTCTTTGAAAAGCATATGGTACTAATATCGGGTAAATATTTTTTCGTAGCTTAAAACTTGGCGCCAGAGCATTTGTCACCCCATCTCCATATGCATATGCCGAAATGACAATTTGTTTATTATTTTCATCATAATCTTTAGCTACCTCATTTGCGAGCCACCACCATTTGTCTGCATGATTTTTTATATTCGGCATTTTTGGCGGTAATGGGTCATCCGGTCCGCCTCTTCCATCTTCGGGATCTACTCCTAAAACAATAAAGTCGCCCTTATTGTTTTTAAACAATGTTTGTATCCAGTTTTTATAAAGTGTCACAGCTTCCTTATATTCTATTTTAAGACGTCCGCTCTTCATGCCCTTCTCACTACTAAACCAGTGGATATTTTTTTCTAATGTTGGTTTGTTTGCTAAATAGAAATTTCTCCCCGAATGACCAGCAGCCTTAAAGTCGTAATTATACCTGTTGCGTCTTTTCCATGTATGCCATTTTTGTTTATAAGAATTACTTTGATCAAAAACTTGAGGCTTGGCAAAGTCTAACCCCGCAGTACCAAAAAAAAAACGATTACGAAAGGATGGTTTGTACCACTTACCTTCTATAGAAATTTTCGGCAATGTTTTAGGGCTTATATACCAATTATCACCAGGCCCGTACCAACGAAAGCCTAATATATCTAAATAGGTATAAATAGCATTTTCTAAACTATTTTGGGTTGTATATTGGATTTCAGTTTTATTATTTACACTTCTTAAAAAAAAATCTTGTCCAGTTCTGTCACCCAACTTAATTTGGGTGATTTCAATAGTACCGGCCGAATAACCTTTTAAGCACTCTCTCAAATCCTGAACTGCAATATTATCTATGTTATTAAAAATAATAACAGTACTCTGACCTATTGCAAACGAACACCAGAAAATTAGAGTGTAAAGTGTTTTTGTTAAATGTTTTATTTTCATAGTGGTTAAGCTATATTTTTCAAGTACTCTCCATATCCACTCTTCTTCAAATCCTCCGATATAGTTAACAATTCTTCTTTTGTGATAAAACCACTCCTGTATGCAATTTCCTCAATGCACCCAATTTTTGTTCCTTGCCTTTTTTCTATTACTCGTACAAACTCACTGGCATCGCTTAACGAATCAAAAGTACCGGTATCTAACCAAGCGGTTCCTCTATCAAGTATAGCTACTTTTAAATTTCCCTGATGTAAGTATTCTTTGTTAACATCGGTTATCTCGTATTCGCCACGTGGAGATGGTTTTAATTCCTTCGCAATTTTCACTACACTGTTATCGTAAAAATATAAACCCGGTACAGCATAGTTTGACTTAGGTTGTGCTGGTTTTTCTTCTATTGATAATGCCTGCATGTTTTCATCAAACTCTACCACACCATAACGTTCAGGATCGCTTACCTGATAGGCAAATACATAACCTCCTTCAATATCGTTTAAGCTTTTTAATTGTCTACCCATACCGGCCCCATGAAAAATATTATCGCCTAAAACAAGCGCCACTTTATCATTACCAATAAAGTCAGCGCCAATTACAAAAGCCTGAGCCAGTCCATTTGGTATTTCCTGAATGGCATACTCAAATCTGCAACCAAGACTACTGCCATCACCTAATAACCTTTTAAAAGAAGGATTGTCTTCTGGTGTTGTAATAATCAATACCTCTTTAATACCTGCCATCATTAAAGTTGATAGGGGATAATAAATCATCGGCTTATCGTATATCGGCATTAGCTGCTTGCTAATTGCTTTGGTAATTGGGTAAAGTCTTGTGCCAGATCCTCCGGCCAGAATAATTCCTTTCATGTTTTCAGGTTAAGAGTTAATTGATTAATTTGAGGAAGACGAATATTGGTTTTCGTAGTAATCTGCGTAAGCACCACTTGTAACGTTCTCCAACCACTTTGTATTTTCTAAATACCAATCAATAGTTCTTGCCAGACCTTCTTCAAATGTTACAGAAGGGCTCCAGCCTAGCTCTTTATTTATTTTATTGGCATCAATGGCATAACGCAAATCATGCCCTGGCCTGTCTTTTACAAAAGTTATCAGTTTAGCACTGGTGCCCGGCTCACGGTTTAGTTTTTCATCCATTTGTTTACATAACAAGTGAACTAAATCAATATTTTGCCATTCGTTAAAACCACCTACATTGTATTTATCACCTTGTTTTCCTTCATGAAAAACGGTATCAATAGCACGGGCATGGTCAATAACATATAACCAGTCGCGGGTATATTTTCCATCACCATAAACTGGTAGAGGTTTATTATTAATTACATTGTGTATCATTAACGGAATTAATTTTTCCGGAAAGTGATTGGGGCCATAGTTGTTTGAACAGTTAGTTAAAACAATGGGTAATCCATAAGTATCAGCATAAGCATATACAAAATGATCAGATGCTGCTTTAGAAGCAGAGTAAGGGGAATGCGGATCGTACTTTGTTTCTTCTGTAAAAAATCCGGTAGCACCTAATGCACCGTAAACTTCATCGGTAGATACATGGTGGAAACGTTTCCCTTCATAATTATCCTTCCACAATTCTTTGGCCGCATTTAAAAGGTTCACAGTACCCACTACATTTGTATATACAAAATCCAATGGCGATGTAATCGAACGATCAACATGACTTTCTGCCGCCAGGTGAATAACACCATCTGGTTTATGTTTGTGAAATACTTCATTTACAGCGCCAGCATCTACAATATTTACTTTCTCAAAAATATAATTTGGCGCATCAGCTATGTCCTTCAGGTTTTCCAAATTACCCGCATAGGTTAACGCATCAAGGTTTACAATCGTATAATCAGGATAATTATTTACAAATAATCTAACTACATGTGAACCTATAAAGCCGGCACCGCCGGTGATGATAATTGTTTTTTTTGCCATGTTTGTTTTTTATTTAGTCGGCTGTACTGCCCTGATTGATCTTTACTTGCGACGCTCCGTTCATCGTTCCCTTCGCTAATGAACAGTGAAATGTATTATTTTTACTTTTTTACAATCACAACAATACAGCGTATCCATTTTGTTTACGGTAGTATTGTTCATCTGTGTTACTGCAGTTGAAGAGTGCGACGCAAGGAACGATGCTAGTAGCACTACTGCCGGTAACATAAAATTATTACTTATTTAAGAAGGCCGGATTTTCTTTATACCATGTAAAGGTTTTTTGCAACCCTTCTTTTACGCTAACCTGGGGGTTGTAACCCAGCAGTGTTTTTGCTTTATCTATATTGGCCAAGCTATGTTTTACATCACCTTTTCTGTCGGGGCCATGTGTTGGTTGTAAATCGGTTTTTGCCTGCGAATTTAATCCGTCAAACAATTCCAGTAGGGATGTTTGCTCGCCACATGCAATATTATACACCTGATTTAGAGCAGTAGTATTCGTGGTTAAAAGCGCTAATATATTTGCCTGCACAGCATTATCAACAAACGTAAAGTCGCGGCTATGTGATCCATCGCCATTAATATGCGGTGCCTGATTATTTATTAAAGATTGGGCAAATAACGGAATAACCGCTGCATAAGGGCCTTTAGGATTTTGAAAAGGACCAAATATATTAAAGTAACGTAATCCTATTGACGGTAGGTTGTACACACTTGCATACACACGTGCATATAACTCGTTAACAAATTTTGTAACGGCATAGGGTGATAAGGGGTTACCAATTTTATCTTCAACCTTTGGTAAGCCCGGATGATCGCCATAAGTGGATGAACTGGCTGCATATACAATACGGCCAACACCTTTTTCTTTAGCTGCGGTAAACATGTTTAAGGTACCGGTAATGTTTACATTATTAGTAGTAATTGGGTCTTGTATAGAACGTGGTACCGAACCTAAAGCGGCCTGATGCGATATGGCTTGTATATTATCGCAAGCTTGTAAACAAGTATTGTAATCACGAATATCGCCTTCAATAAAATCAAGCTTTGGATTATTAATTACAGTTGTTAAATTATCTTTTGATCCGGTGCTTAAATTGTCTAATACACGTACCAAACTCACTTGCTCATTATTTAATAGGGCTTTTACTAAGTTAGACCCAATAAAACCTGCCCCACCGGTAACCAAAATATTCATATTATTTTTTTCGTTTAAAAAGGCGCTTAATTTTTTGTCCTATTCCCTTATTTGTTTCCTCTACATCATAGTAGCTGTTTTTTACATAGCCATATGTGTAACCATACCCACCGTAACCATAGTACCCATAGCCAGACTGCGGTTTGATATCGTTAACAATTACTGACATACCGGGTAACTTACCACCGGTATAAAACTCATCTATCATTTTCACCTGACGCTTATAGGTATAACCTTGGCGAACAATATATAAGGTAGCATCGGCATGTTTTGCAAGGGACAATGAATCGCTTACAACACCAACTGGTGCTGTATCTATTACAATAATGTCGAACCTTTCTTTTAACTCTTTAAATAAGGTGTCCAGGCGCCCATCTAACAAAAGTTCTGATGGGTTAGGAGGGATTGGGCCGCAGGGAAGTACATACAAATTATCAACTTCATCTACTTTTAGTATTAAGTCGTCAAGATTTGCTTTACTAACCAAATAGTTGATTATACCTGGTTTTTTAACAATGTTCAGACCCGCTAATAACATTGGCTTTCTGATATCAAATTCCAGTATAACGGTTTTTTTACCTGATAAAGCTAATACTGCCCCGATGTTAGTACTTATAAAAGATTTACCTTCACCACTGAATGAGGATGTAATCATTATAGTAGGTTTCTCCACTTTGCCTGTAATAAATTGAAGGTTGGAGCGAATGGTTCTAAATTGTTCAGCAACCATTGTTCTGCTTGTTTTACTTACTACCAATACTTTATCTTGATTAGAGCGACTTACTTCGCCTAAAATGGGAACATTACTGTGACGAGTAATGTCAGATTTTGTATTTACACGGTCGTTTAAAAGTTCTTTTATAAAAATGATACAAATTGGAATTGATAATCCTATTAAAATAGCAATTATTTGTATTATTTTTCTTTCGGGGCTAATTGGGTTTTTATTAGGATTTGACAATTCTAGTATTTTGGAATTCGATATCGTTGAGGCTCGTGTAATTGCAGCTTCTTCTCGTTTTCCTTGTAATTGCTTTAATAATTCTAACTTTATATCCACCTCTCTTTTTAGTTCGACATACTGCTTAACCTTATACGGCATAGATTTCACCTCGCTATGAGCATTTGTATTATATGTATTAATACGTCGTGCACTATTTGTATAAACCTCTTTAATATTAATCAGGTTTTCCAATATACTTTTCCTCGCCTTTTCAATTTGTAGTTCAATATCTTTCACAGCGGGATTACCTGTCGGTATATTAGCATTTAATAAGGACTCTCTGTCAAACTGTAATTTATTATAGCTGGTTACTAGTTCATTTAAAGTGATATCAGTAAGGCCTAAAGCAGATGGGACTGTTATACGATTGTATTTTAAGTTGTTATTTTTTAAATAGTTCTGAATGAGTTCCACCATTGCAACATTGCCTGTGACGTCCTCCAACAACTTAGTGCTTTCATTCATTTTTTCGAAAAAGGCAGTATATTGATTCTCTACGTTGATCAAATCATTCTCAACTTGATAGCGCAACAACTTTTGTTGAATTGTATCTAGTTCTGTAGTTAAAATATTTAAACGTTCATCAATAAACTTTAAAGTTTGATTTGTCATCTGATTATTTTCATCAATCTTCATGACATCATATTCCGCCATTAATGCATTTAACACATCAGAAGCCAACTCTGCATTTGTTTCTTGCATTTGTAAAATCAAAATACCAGTACCTGTAATTTTTGGGGAAATAACTACTTTTGATGCAAAGCCGTTTGCTATAACATTTGTGGGAGCCCATTGAACCCGATACTCCAACCCCACCGACATTGCTGATTTTGCCACTATGGCAACTGTAGCAGTTGACAACTTAATATCTTCTCCAAATTGGATTTGTTTTTTATTATTTTTTAAAACAAAACTATTAACACTAGTTACTTCAAACTCAAGTAAAAAAGAGTTTGTGGAGTCGGTTATTTCTTTAATAATCAACTCAAAAGGGGCTGTTTTATAAATATTTACCTCTCTTATTTTGCCAATTCCTGTGTAGCTTATACCTAGGTTATTTTTTTCCACAACCCGTCTCATTAATGAACGGGATTTTAAAATTTCTATTTCATTTAAAATATTATTTGCCTGAGTGGATCCAAAAAGAAGCTCATCAACTTTATCATTTGATCCTTTGGTGTTAGAGCTTAATGAAATCATCATAGAGGCTGAGGCACTATATATTCTGGTTGCATAACGTAAATACAGATATGCTCCTAGTAATGCAATTGCAACAGAAAAAATGATCCATGGCAAATACTTAATATACTTATGGAAAAACTCCTTAATACTTAATGAATCAGTTTCTTTTTTGTTCCCTAGTTGTATATCGTCCATATTATTCGTTATCTGCGTATTAAAAATTATTGAAACAATCTAAATACTACAGCCATTGCAGTAATTATACTCAATATAAAACCCGCTTGTCTTAGAAAAACGTCCTGATCTTGTTTTTTGGCTTTTACTTTTGAGGCCTCTACCAATAAAATATCATTTTGTATAAGATTGTAATACGGTGAATTGAATACATCTTTTGAGGATAGGTCTATTGTACCTATTTCTCTTTCCCCATTATGGTCTCTAATAACTTTTATATTATTTTTTAAACCATATAAGTCAATATCACCGGCTAAGCCAATAGCCTCTAATATGTTTAATTTTTCACCCGGAAAGTTTATCAAGCCAGGTTTTTTAACCTCTCCTAATACAGTTACTTTTAAATTTTGAAAACGTACTAAAACAGCAGGGTTAACCAGTACAGAATCTTTTTCGTTTATCTTTTTTTTAATTAAATCAGACAGTTGAATTTTTGTTAGTCCTTCAGCACGAATAGTTCCAACTTGCGGCAGTTCAATATTACCAGCTGCATCCACCAGGTATCCGCCACCATTAGGCGGCGCATCGCTATTAACGGATAGGTTGTAAACTGCATCAGTAACTTCCGGCTTGGTACTTTGGCTAAAAATTCTGATGCTTAAAACGTCATTCTTTTGTATAGTCAATTCAGTTGCTTTAGCCACTTGCTTATCAATTGTATCATTTAAATCCTGCAAGTATTGTGGCATTTTTTGCTGTGTTTTACAGGACACAGTAAAAAAAACTATTAATGTAACTATAAAAACATGTAATAATTTCATTGATTAATTAATTTATTTAATATTACTAACCTTCATTTTATCAACATAAGCCACTAACTGGTAACCCAAACTGTTTATGGCTACTTTCACAGTCTTGCGGCTAACATCCAATACCTCGGCTTCTTTATCCATCAAGGGGCCCGCAGTAATTTTTACTTTTTGCCCCACCGTTACTTCCAGCGGAGTTACTATCACATTCTCATGTTCATCCAAAAAGGCTTTAATGGCCAAAATCTCCTTATCCTTAACAATGGCAGGCTTACCATTCCAATATACAAAGTTGATAACACCAGATACACGTCTTACTTCCGTATGTGCTGTTTCATCAACTTGTACAAATATATACGACTTAAACAATGGTTCTTCTACCAGTTTAATGCGGTCGCTCCATTTACGTCTTATTTTATTCAGGGGGCAATAGCTCTCAATACCTTTATCCGAAAGTAGTTTATCTACTTTCTTCTCCCATCTTGGGCGACAGTATATGGCATACCATTTTTTTGTCACAGCTATAATATGGCAAAGCTTCGCCACCTCAGTCACAGTTTATTTTTTGGAACCAAGTAGTTTTTCATTATTATTTTATACTCAATTACATCTTTTAGCCACACACAAATCTCCCATACTATTTTATAAAATAGTGCAGTTACAACATGGTGGGGTTATAAAAGGCGTGGTAAAAATTGATTATGCTCCCGGCTTTTAACAACGGGGAACAACTGGACCCAGGTGATGGTCCATATTGAATAATCAAGTTTGGATACAAAATAAATAATGGTTTAACATTGCGCAAGGCTAGGCCTCAGGCTAAGAATGTGCAAATATAGGCGAACTATGTGACTGGTAAAAGAATAATAATAGCAGATTTTGAAGTAATTACAAATGTTAGCTATACGTTTTCGTAAATGCTAACACTACCATTTTTCATAACGTATTGGCTACCAGTAAGTGGGCAAATAGCATTACCGTTTTCATCAAAAATTAGGGTATTACCTGCCATGCTAACCCAGCCGGTTTGTTTAGCCGGGTTTCCCATTACCAAGGCATAATGGGGTACCGTTTTGGTTACTACAGCACCTGCACCAATTAACGCATAACTTCCTATGGTGCAACCACATATAATAGTTGCATTGGCGCCAATACTGGCTCCCTTTTGTATAAGGGTGGGTTTAAATTCTTGTTTTCGCTCAATAAAACTTCTTGGGTTTATAACATTGGTAAAAACCATCGATGGGCCTAAAAAAACATCATCCTCAACCGTAACCCCTTTGTAAACCGATACATTATTCTGTATTTTTACTCCATTCCCAATCACCACATCATTATCAATAAACACATTTTGGCCTACCACACAGTTTTGGCCTACCACACTTTTAGCGCTTATATGGCAAAAATGCCAAACCTTAGTTCCGGCACCAATAGCAGCACCTTCATCAACAACAGCAGTAGGGTGTATGAAAACGTTATTGCTCATATTTGCAAAATTGTCGGGTATTTGTCAACCTGTTTAATGTTTGGTTGCAAATAGCCGCAAATAAGTAAAATTCAATTATTGTAAGTATAAAATTAGCGTTTTAATGTATTACATTTAATACTTAAACAAAGCCCTAATGCTGCAGCAACGTTTTTATTCACTCGATGTTTTCAGGGGTGCCACCGTTTGCCTGATGATTTTGGTAAACAACCCCGGTAGCTGGTCACATATATACGATCCGTTGGAGCATGCGCCCTGGCATGGTTTAACCCCAACCGATCTGGTTTTTCCCTTTTTCTTATTTGCCGTAGGTAATGCCATGGCTTTTGTAATGCCGCGTTTACAGGCGCAAGGCGATGCTATTTTCTGGAAAAAAGTGATCAAACGAACCCTGCTTATTTTCCTTATCGGGCTTTTTTTAAACTGGTGGCCATTTGTGCGTTGGTCCGAAGGCGAGCTTATTTTTCGCCCTTGGGTTAATCCCGAAAATGTAGATAGCGGTGTACGTATTATGGGTGTGTTACAGCGTATAGCCCTTTGTTATTTTTTTGCAGCCATATTGGTATATTATTTAAAACCGGCCAAAGTATTTGTGGTATCGCTTATTCTGCTGTTGGCTTATTGGCTTATTTGTTTGTTTGGCAATATAGATGATCCTTACAGTTTAACCGGCTGGTTTGGTACCCGTTGGGATATGGCCATTCTAAATAAAGCCCATTTATACAAAGGCGAAGGTGTTGCCTTTGATCCCGAAGGTCTGGCCAGTACTTTACCTGCAGTGGTACAAGTAGTATTTGGGTATTTAGTAGGGTATTATATTCAACAAAAGTCAAAACAGGCGCAGGTTACGGCTCAAGGCAATAACCATTTATTTCCTATGATAACCGGTTTGTTTGTTATGTCCGTAGCATTATTGGTTACCGGTTTTTGTTGGGATACTGTATTCCCTATCAATAAAAAAATATGGACAAGTTCCTATACCATTTACACTACCGGATTGGCAACTATGACCATTGCAACCATGATTTATTTAATTGAAATAAAAGGTATAAAGGGGGGACTGGCCCGCTTTTTTGATGTGTTTGGTAAAAATGCACTGTTTGTTTTTGCATTGAGTGCTTTTCTGCCCAAAGGATTGGCATTAATAAAGTTTGCCGATGGTTCCAATCCGTGGAATTGGTTGTACAAAAAAGTACTTATTCATATACCCGGTGCGCCGGAAAATGGCTCGTTGGCTTATGCCCTTTGTGTTATTACCTTTATGTGGGCCATTTGTTATGTGTTAGATAAAAAACGTATTTACATAAAAGTATAATTTTTTTTGGGTGCCCCTTTCCCGTGTTCGCAAACTACGGCTCCTGCGTCGCCTTGTTTACTAGCACGGGACTAAAGCGGGTCGGGCTGTCCGCTGTATCTTTTGCCCTGCGCTGCCCTTGGCCGATGCTTCGCAAAAGGATGCCGCTTCCATCCCTCACCCATTTGCGATTTAGGATTATTGATTTAATATTTATTATTTGTGATGGAGGCAACTTTATAAATAGTAAATAGCTATGCTATAACACGATGTTGATTAGCGGACAGAACGATGAACGGAGCGTCGCAACGGGTGATGATTAGCATTACTGCTGCTGATAACATAAAATGTAAAATTGCCGTTAAAACAACTTTTTACGGTTGTTCAGAGTCTTAGTTATGACAGTTGTTTTTTACATTTAACAAGATGTTTTTACTTTTTATTTTTCCTTTAAATTAAGCACATGAAGAAAATTGCATTTTTGGCACTAACCATATTGTTATCAGCAACAATAAAAGCTCAGGAGTGTAACTTGTTTAAAGATGTTGATACATACTCCAAACAAGAGAAATTATCAACCGGTTTTATTGCGGTAAACGGTGCTACATTAACCATTGATGCTACTAAAACCGAAATTGATTTTTTAATAACAACTACCAAGGGAGATAAGTGTTTTGATAGTAATACCAGTGCCGTTATCCTGTTTGCAGATGGCAAACAAAAGTTTACCATGCGTAATAATGGTACCATGAATTGCGATGGAGATTTTCATGCTGTTGGTCGTAATACGGCTACTGTGGTACCGTCTTTTTTACAACGCCTAACCAAACAAAAAATACAAAAAATAAGTATTAAAGGCCGCGATGGCAAGGACATAGAAATTATCCTGAACGAAACACAACAACAACAGTTTTTTGATTTAGCCACCTGCATGGCATCTCAGGCAAAAACATTGGTTAAATAACTAAATGTTAACTATAACAATTGTAAACATTTTGTTGCTTAGTCGTCATAATTAAAACCTGTTTATTATGACAAAAAACTACAAATACAGCTTACCTGTTTTTTTGAGTGTAGCCTTATTGCTATTAGCTACGGATGCGGATGCACAACGCCGTTATTATCCTCGTAATCGGGGTAGAGTAGTGGTTTACCAACAACGTTCGCCGGTTATGATGCGGCATTATGCACCTCGAGTATATGTAAACACTATGCCGTTTATGTCCATTAATTTTGGAGGTATGGCTTACCGCTATCAGCGGGGGTATTATTACAGGCCCATGGGATCTTCGTTCCAAATGGTAATTCCGCCGTTTGGTTTACGCATTAACACATTGCCAATTGGTTATAGTACGGTAATGGTTGGGGCTATGCCTTATTATTATTACAATAATGTATATTACAAAAAACATGATACTGATTATGAAGTGGTGGCACCGCCATTGGGCGCTGTAGTTAAAACGCTGCCGGCCGGCACTTCGGTTAAAGTTATTAACGGGCAAAAATACCATGAGCAAAACGGAACCTATTACGCTGAATTTTTTGATGATAAGGGTGCGTTAAAGTATGAAGTTGTTGGTACGGATGGTGTTTTAAATACGGATGATACTGAAGAAACGGACACAGATTTGTTAGAAACACAGGGGCCTAAAGTAGGAGACAGGTTTACAGACTTACCTGCGGATTGTAAAACGGTAGTAATTAAAGGCGAAAAACTTTACCTGACGCCGGATGGCAAATACTATAAAGAAGTAGTAGATGGTGATAAAGTAATGTACGAGTTGGTAGGAGAATAAATGGCAAGTAGCGATAAAAAGAAAAACAAAAAGAGGGGATGTTTCCCCTCTTTAATATTTTAACCCTGTTAGGGTATTAAGCTGTTACAGTAGTAGCATGTTTAGCTAACTTGCTTTTTAAGTTAGCCGCTTTATTTTTGTGGATAACACCACGTTTTGCTAATTTATCAATCATGCTGGCTACTTCAGGTAACTTGTCAGTAGCTTCTTTACCAGAAACTGCTTTCAAGTCTCTGATAGCATTACGGGTAGTTTTACCGTAATATCTGTTACGCTCATTTCTCGCTGCTGCTTGACGAGTATCCTTCTTTGTAGCTTTGTGATTAGCCATAATCTAAATTTTGGACGGCAAAGGTAGGGGAATTAATCAGAACTCCACAACAAATAGACATTTTTTTTCCACCAGGCCGTATATTTTTGTCTGTGGGCAAATTTAGGGTATATCTGCCAATGTACCATCATTGCTTATCAATCCGGTCGCAAAAACAGGCATTTTAATTTCGGGAACGATTGCAGGCAGTTTTGCTTAAAAAAGAGCAAAAAAGGTTAAAAAATAATGGCTATTTAACTATTATAGAGTTGTTTAAGCAATTGTTTTCTTCGATATTTGCAGGTTACAAATTGATATTATACAAATTGCTCCACAATGAAAGATTTCTCGTATATCACTAACTCGTCTCCGGCCTTTATTGAGAACATGTACAAAGAGTTTTCTAATAATCCGGAAAGCGTGGATGTTGAGTTTCGCAAATTTTTTGAAGGTTTTGACTTTGCCGTAAGCCAGGGTTTAGCCGGCACTGCCAACCAAAATGGCCAGGCCGCCACTGCACCTGCTGCTGTAGGTGCTAGTTTAACTACCAGCGATGGCGTTGAGTGGAAAAAAGAATTAGGTGCTTACCGCCTTATTTTAGGTTACAGAAACAAAGGACATTTGTTGGCTGATACTAACCCTATCCGTCAGCGTAAAGACCGTGGAGCAAACCTTGAACTAGGCTTTTTTGGCTTTACCGATGCTGATTTGGATAAAAACTTCTTTGCCGGTAATTTAATTGGTTTAGGTACTACCAGCCTTAGAAACATTTTAACGCATTTGCAAAAATGTTATGCAGGCCATGTAGGTATTGAGTTTAAATACATCAGCGATCAAAAGAAGGTGGATTGGCTGACCAATGAAATGGAGCGCAACTTTATTAATCCATTACCAATAGATAAACAAAAACGTATCCTGGAAAAAATTAACCAGGGCGTTATGTTCGAAAAATTCCTACATACCAAATATGTAGGTCAAAAACGTTTTTCACTGGAAGGTGGCGAATCAACCATTCCTGCATTAGATGCGGTAATTAACGAGTCGGCTGCTAATGGCGTAAAAGAAGTAGTGATTGGTATGGCCCACCGCGGTCGTTTAAATGTGTTGGCTAATATTATGGGTAAAACCTACTCACAAATATTCAGCGAGTTTGAAGGTACAGGTGCTGTTGACCAAACTATGGGTAGTGGCGACGTAAAATACCATATGGGTTTTGGTAGCGAAATTGAAACACCCGCAGGCGATACCATTCATTTAAAACTAATGCCTAATCCTTCCCATCTGGAAGCGGTTGATCCTGTTGTGTTAGGCTTTGCCCGTAGCAGCGCCAACACATTACACGACGAAGTGTATGAAAGTGTATTACCTATTTTAATACACGGTGATGCTTCGGTAGCAGGTCAGGGTATTGTGTACGAAATATTACAAATGTCTAAACTGGCCGGTTATTACACCGGTGGTACCGTGCATATTGTTATTAATAACCAAATTGGTTTTACCACTGATTTTGATGATGCCCGTAGCTCCGACTACAGCACATCGCTGGCCGCTATGGTACAAAGTCCGGTATTACACGTAAATGGTGATGATCCGGAAGCGGTGGTAAAATGTGCCGAGATTGCGGCACGTTTCCGTAGCGAGTTTCATTCAGATGTATTTATTGACCTGGTTTGTTACCGTAAACACGGCCATAACGAGGGCGATGACCCTAAGTTTACCCAACCTACTTTATACTCGTTAATCGATAAACATCCTAACCCAAGAGAAGTGTATGTAAAATACCTGATTGATCATGGTGGTAAAGATGTACAGGACTTAGCGAAAGAAATGGAAAAAAAATTCTGGGCCGATTTACAGGATCGTTTGGATGAAGTAAAGCAAAAACCTTTACCATACACTTATCAACAGCCTGAGCTTTGGTGGCGTAATATGAAAAAGGCCGATGCCGAAAGTTTTGAAACATCACCTGTAACGGCTATCAGCGAAGAAGCATTTACCAAAGTGTTTACGGGCATTATGCAATGGCCCGAAGGTTTTAAACCTTTAAGAAAGGTTGAGAAAATTATTCAGGATAAAATAAAGCTTTTTGATACCGAACAAAAACTTGACTGGGCTACCGGTGAGTTAATGGCATACGGCAGTATTGTTGCCGAAGGTAAGGATGTACGTATGAGTGGACAGGATGTTTGCCGCGGTACATTCAGCCACCGTCATGCTGTATTGGTAGATGAGAATAATGAAACTGATTATAACCGTTTAAGTCGCTTAGGTGAAAATACCGGTAAGTATCGCATCTTTAATTCTTTCCTAAGTGAATACGGCGTATTAGGTTTTGAATATGGTTTTAGCATGGCTAATCCTAATGCCCTGGTAATTTGGGAAGCACAGTTTGGCGATTTTGCCAACGGTGCGCAAATTATTATTGACCAGTTTATTGCTGCCGGCGAGCAAAAGTGGAACCGCATGAATGGCGTGGTAATGTTATTGCCACATGGTTACGAAGGGCAGGGGCCCGAGCATAGTAGTGCACGTATGGAAAGGTTTTTACAAATGTGTGCCGAGTATAATATGGTGGTAACCAACATTACTACATCGGCCAATTTTTTCCATGCTTTACGTCGTCAACTAGCCTGGGATTTCCGTAAACCGTTAATCAACTTTTCGCCAAAAGCCAATTTACGCCACACAGGCACTTACTCCAGCAAACAGGAGTTTTTACAAGGTGGTTTTAAAGAGGTAATTGATGATTCGTTTATTGATAATGCAGCCGAAGTAACAAAAGTGTTATTCTGCAGCGGTAAAATTTATTATGACTTAGCCGACCGTCAGACAAAAGACAATCGTACAGATGTTGCCTTAGTACGTGTGGAGCAATTATACCCTTTACCAACCAAACAATTGGAAGTATTACAAGCTAAGTATAACAAAGCCACTTGGTTCTGGGTACAGGAAGAACCATTAAACATGGGTGCAGCATCGTTCCTGCAAATGAATTTAAAAAGTATTAATTACGGTGTTATCAGCCGTCAGCCTTCTGCATCTACTGCAACGGGTTATGCTAAAATTCATAAACAAGAGCAGGAAGAAATTGTACAAACTGCATTTAGCATTTAATAATCATTACGTTTATTATAGAAAGCCGGACTATGTAGTTCGGCTTTTTTATTTTGTTTACCAGCAGTAGTAATTCTAATTAGCTTTAGTTGTGTCACTCACTGCATCGTTCGGTAATGCTAATCAACATCGTGTTATGCTACGGCCGTTTTTATTAGCATGTCAGCTAATTAGCACATTACTGCTGCGCATCTGCTGCTCAATAGAATTGTTACAGCACAAGAGTGCGACGCAACGGAAGTTCAATCAAGGGAGGGACGTTGGTAACCAAACAAAAAACTATACAGTTTTTTTAAGTTACAAAGCAAGAAAGAAAACTAAGAATAATTGTGCTAACCTTAAACGTAAAACTTTAAACCTGAAACGTATCTTAATTTAATAAAGGATTGGTTTCAATTTCTTTAATATCAATGTCGTTATAATCACGAATAATATTGTATAAAGTATCACGCTCAATAGGGCGGCGGCGTGCTTGTTTTATTAACGTTACCAACTCGGCTGTATTCATCGACGGAGTTTGTTCCTCCGAGCCGGCCATGGAATAAATTTTTGTAGTATCATCAATGGTGCCGTCAATATCGTTTACGCCAAACGATAAAGATAATTGCGCATTCTGACGACCTAACATTGGCCAATAAGCCTTCATGTGTGGAAAGTTGTCCAGGTAAATACGGGCAATGGCATACATCTTCATGTCTTCCACCAAACTGGTTTCGTTTACATGGCTCATATCGTTATCGCCATTACGAAACTTTAATGGAATAAAAGTGTTGAAGCCTTTTGTTCTGTCCTGCATTTCACGCAATTGACGCATATGGTCCACACGGTGTTCGTATTTTTCTATATGGCCAAATAACATGGTGGCGTTGCTATGCATACCTAAATTATGTGCAGCTTCGTGTATTGCTAACCAACCATTGCCATCTACTTTGTCGGCACAAATCTGGTTGCGCACATCAGGATGGAAAATTTCGGCACCACCACCGGGTAAAGAATCAAGGCCTGCTTCGTGTAAGTATTGCATGCCTTCGGCTACGGTCTTTTTCGCTTTTCTAAACATATAGTCCAGCTCAACTGCCGTAAAGCCTTTTATGTGTAAATCGGGTCGATGCGCTTTTATCATGCGCATCAACTCTGCAAAAAACTCCAGATTCATTTTTGGGTGTACACCACCCACAACGTGTACTTCGGTTACAGGTTTGCCATCGTATTTTTTTACAATATCCATCATTTGGGTAAGGCTTAGTTCCCAACCTTCGTCGCGGTGTGCATATACACGGCTATAAGAGCAAAAATGACAAGTGTATAAACATACATTGGTAGGCTCAATATGAAAGTTGCGGTTAAAGTAAGTAGCCTGCCCATGCATTCTTTCACGTATCTGGTTGGCAAGGCTTCCTACAAATGGTAAGCTGGCTTCTTCAAATAAAAGCATAGCATCTTCATCGGTAATACGAATACCCTGGGCTACTTTATTGGCAATAGCCAATAAACCTGGGTGAGAAACTGAAGCTGTTGCATTGCCGATTGTAGATGTTAATTGCGCCATACACGTAAAATAAATGATTGCAAAGGTACACCCATAAAACAAAAAAACCTCCCGATAGTTCGGGAGGTTTTGGTAATAATACAATTATGGGTATTAGTTAGTTTTGATGATTTTTGATAAAATTTCCTTGTCGCCATAAGTAATTTTAATAAAATACATACCGCTTGCCCTTCCCCGAAGATCTATAGGAATGATACTGTTGGTATTGTTACGATAACTTTGACTCCAGACCATTTGGCCGCTAGAGTTATAAACAGCAATTTGATGAAGGTTTGTAGGGGTTTGTAAAAACCAAACATTGAAATTATTGGTAAATGGATTTGGCGATATTACATATCCATTTTGTTTTAATAGTTCAGGTAATACACGAGTTCTTAGATTTACGTTATCAATATAAATATTATTGTTATTGTTACTAGTACTTTTAAATACTACTTGTATATTTCCCGGAGTTTGTGCATAGGCAGATAAATTGATGTATTCGTTACGCCACAGTGACTCACCTACAGGTTCAAACTTAGTTTGACTACCATTATTGCCAGTCCCTAGTGTTTGTAAATCTGCTCCCCACTTTTTATATACCGAAGTGAAAGTAGTGCCACAGTCTTTTGTAATTAATACTTCTAAAGTATCAAAAGTAGTAGATGGAACTCTTAATTGAGCAGCTAAATCAAAGGTCAGTAATAATGAGTCTACCATGCCATAGTTTAGTACCGGCATAAATAATCTGTCAACACTATTATTTGCATTTGTATAGTCGTAACTATTAATCAATGCACTACCATCAGTACCATTTTTACCTGTTGGCGATCTTTGCCATGTTAAAGACCTGTCAGGGTTTTCAACACCCCATCCCCCAGCAGGAAATACAGTGTTGGAAAATGACTCAGTTATACTATCGTTATTAACTGTTGCAGCAATATAAACCGTATAAGATAATGTATCATTAACCGGTATTTGATCACCTGTTATATTGTTTCTGTCAACCGGATCGTACGTATATATTTTAATAGTGTTAGTACCGTTAGCTAATGTACCTGCCGTTAGTGTAGTAGTAGTCTCAGTATCTTTTAAAAGATTTATACCTGTAATGGTAGTAATAATAGGGCTCCCGTTATTGATTGTATAAGCTACTTTATAACTACTAATAGTACTGGCTCCATTATTTCTAACAGTTAAGGATGGAGTATAACTCTGACTGCATACAACACCAGGGGTTGCTTTTACTACACTTAAATCTCTATTGTATTTAGAAAAAATATTAACATTATCAAAATACATTGCGTTGCCATAATTGTTAATATTTCTTATTACAAACTGAAAGTTATTGCTTCCAAAAATATTTTGGCCAACTGCAAATGTTCTCTTTCGCCAATCACTTACATTTGGTACAAATAAAGATGCTGTAGATCCGTTAGCTATGTTATTGCCAGAACCTTTATAAATTGATGTATATGTGTTACCACAATCATTCGTAGCTAAAATTTCCAGTTCGTCACTTACATTAACTCCTGACTCCGAATAGTATTTATATGCTAAATCAAATGTGAGGAATACTGAATCAATGCTTCCTAAGGTAGTTCTATTGATTATGGGAGATAAGTAATCGTCAAATGTTCCTTCCGCATCATTATTATAGTTGTCAATACCTGCCGATCCGGTTCCTGTTCCACCGGTTCCTGGTGTGGCCCATACCCATTGCAGCGCATCTTTGTTATGGTTTTTTATGGAAAATCCTGAAGGTAAAAATGCAGTTTCAAAATTGTTGGATAATGGTATGGAGGTTGGCTGTAACACAGTAAAATTATGTGTAACAGTATCATTAGCCGGTAACTCATCATTTAAACCATTGGGTTTGCTGGTATAAATTTTTATTTCATGATTTCCAAAAGTAATAGGTAAATCATTCAGCGTAACTGTTACAAAAGCACCTTTCACAAGCGGTGTTGCACTTGCCCAGTTAAAAGGTGTTCCAACAACTGCCCCATTTAATTTTACATTTATTTGCAAACTGGTTAATGCGGTGTTGCCAAAATTAGTTATACGAACTTGAGGTTTGATTGTATTTACACAACCTATAAATTCATTTTGAAAAGGCTTTAATATTTCAGCAACTTTTGCATCATAATCATATATAACAGGAGGGTTATAAGCTAAAGAGTTCAGTAATGGCCCTCTGTCAGAAGAATTAAATGCATCTTCCATTCTGGCGTTTTGACCTTTGGTAAACATTACTAAAGCAACATCATCGCAATAATCCATGAAATTTTGGTACATAATTCCGGGAGCAGATCCCGTACACGCATCTGTTTTTACCACACCAATGCCGTTAGGATCAGGGTTGCCATAGTTCATGATGCATTGGTTAGGAGTATCGTCTGCAGCAGTATTTCCAGGAAAGTCACTACCGGAGCAACTGGTACTTCCACATACGTCTCTATTGGTTCCTGTACCATCATCACCCCATATGTGTCTAAGGTTTAAGAAGTGGCCTAATTCATGTACGGTAGTTCTTCCTTTATTAAACCGGGCATTCAAATGAGCCGCATTGCTACCAAACACCCTGTAATCACACACAAAGCCATGCATATTTATTGGTCTTGGGTCACCGGGAAAAACTGAAACTCCTAATAAATCATCACTAAATGTAACTACCCAAAGATTTAAATATTTTGTTGCATCCCAGGCATCAAGACCACCGGTAGCTGTTCTTTTTGCATTATCGTAAGTGGTGGATGAGAAGCTGATATTGTTAGTGCGTCTAACAATACCATCGGTAGAAGTACCATTGGGTGCAGTTTGAGCAAGTTTAAACGTAATGCCCATTTTCCCATATAATGGTTTAAAAGCAGCAGGAATACGAGTACTATCTGCATTTAATCCATTAAAGTCAACATTTAAAGTATCAATTTGTGATTGTATTACCGCATTTGTAACCTGACTTTGTAATGTGCTACTTCCAATTACATGTACTACAACCGCAATAGTATCCTTTAGCGTGAAAGAAGCTCCTCTACTAGCGGCTCTTCTTTGTGATGCTAACTCGTTAATTCGTTTGCTGTTTTCTTCAAATTGCTTTTTAAAGGCGGGGTTTTGTTTAAACAATTGTTCATAAGCCAGTGTAGTACCACATCTATGAAGTGTAGTGTTATCACTAATGTTATCCGATTTCTTTTTTGGATTATTTACAAAGCTTGTTTGAGCCTGTAAGAAGGTGGCAAAAAACACAAAGGTAACTGCTAAAAGGCAGTAGGGTAATTTTCTCACAATAGTCCGATTTGTGGCAAATTACTATAAAAAACACCACATTGGTTATTAAAGACAACAAACTTTTCTATTACATTCATACATTTTCCTATCTTTCCCTAATCATTTTATAAGCTATATACCTGATTAACAGCTAAAAATTGTATATGAATATTAAGTTCCGCCTGACTTTTCTGAGTTTTTTTCAGTTTTTTGTGTGGGGTGCATGGTTAATTACCATTGCAAATTATTGGTTCGAAAATAAAGGCTGGGGTGGGGCTGAGTTTGGTTTAATATTTTCTACAATGGGTATTGCTGCTTTATTCATGCCTGCTATTTCAGGTATAATTGCCGACAGGTGGATTAATGCAGAAAAATTGCTGGGCGGCTATCATCTAATTGGTGCAGCTATATTGTGCTATTTGCCACAGGTAAACAATCCAGATACTTTCTTTTGGGTAATACTAATTTACATGCTTTTTTATATGCCCACATTGGCATTAGCAAATTCTGTATCCTATACTGTACTAAAAAATGCTAACCAGGATATTATTAAAAGCTTTCCACCTATTCGTGTATGGGGAACCATTGGTTTTATAGCCGCCATGTGGTTAACAAACTTAACCGGAAGTAAGGACACTGCTAACCAGTTTTACATAGCGGCAGTTGCATCCGCTATATTAGGTGTTTATTCTTTTTCGTTACCGGCTTGCCCGCCTAATAAATTGCAAGAAAACAAATCATTAATTGATGCATTAGGCCTTAAAGCCTTCAAGCTTTTTGCCAATTACAAGATGGCCATCTTTTTCATATTTGCTATGTTTTTAGGTGCTGCTTTACAGCTTACAAATGCCTATGGCGATGTTTATCTGGATAACTATAAGTTTAACCCCAATTATTACGATTCGTTTGTAATTAAGTATTCTACAATCATAATGTCCATATCACAGATATCGGAAACATTATTTATACTGGCAATACCTTTTTTCTTAAAACGCTTTGGCATAAAAAGGGTAATGCTTATCAGTATGGTAGCATGGGTGTTACGCTTTGCATTGTTTGCCTACGGTAACCCGGCCGATGGTTTATGGATGATTATACTTTCCTGTATTGTGTATGGAATGGCATTCGACTTTTTTAACGTATCAGGTTCTTTATATGTAGACACACAGGTTGACTCAAAAATACGAGCCAGCGCACAAGGCGTGTTTATGATGATGACCAATGGTATTGGCGCCATAATGGGTAGCTTAAGCAGCGGTTACCTGATTGATAAATATTTTACATTAAGGTTTTTTAATACTAATGCATTAACGGATTATTTAGGCGTTGGAACCGATAACCAGGCGTTTAAAAATCTTACGGCTTTTAATAAAGTTTTACCCGATGGCAACTTTGAGCGAGTGGTAGAAATAAAAGAATGGACAAACATTTGGTTAACCTTTGCTTTATACGCAGCCGTAGTAGCTGTATTATTTGCCATTATGTTTAAGCATAAACACGAGCCGGAAAAGTTAGGTAATGTAACGCACTAGGATTTTATTTTACCGGCTACATAATCCTGATTGAACCCAAGCCCTAAAGGGGCTGTATAACAAGTAGTAGGTAGTTGTTTGTTGACCAGCGTTACTCCCTTGATTGAACTTTACTTG
>DHEF01000015.1:0-128 GCA_002399735.1 Chitinophagaceae bacterium UBA4857 | reverse complement strand
CTTTACTTGCGACGCTCCGTTCAACTGCATATCGCTAATGAGCTTTTGCCTGCGCCTACCAGTTAATAGTTAATAGGCGTGGAATTGAATAGCGAATAGAGATGTATGTACGTCCCTGATATAAGTTG
>DHEF01000027.1 GCA_002399735.1 Chitinophagaceae bacterium UBA4857 | reverse complement strand
TTTATATCTTAGAATACGCAACAGGCGATTCTAGTAGCAATGCAGCCGGTAAACAAAAAATAAAAAACCCTTTCTTGAAAACAAATAATGTTTTAAGAAAGGGTTTAGTTTATGGGAGGGCCAAAGTAAATTAGAATCCTTTTTTCTTAAAGTCGCCTGAGTTAATCAGGATAAGTTTCTTTTTATCGAAGTATTTTTTTAATGCCTCGTTTACTGCTTTTAATTCTAAAGCTTTCACCTTGCTTTCCATTTGTGTATACTCATCAAGGCTGCGGCCATCACGCATATAGCTATTAATAATTGATGCCAGTACATTGTTCATACCAAGTGAAGTACGTTGGCCTTCTAACCAGCTTTCAATTGATTTTGATAATTCTTCCTGTGTAAAACCGGCACTGATAGCGTTATCAATTTCCTGATGTAAGGCAGAATCTAAACGATCTTTATAATCAGGATTGTAAGCCGCATACACACCCCAAACACCGCCGGTTTGGTCATAATCAACATCTAAATAACTACCGGCACCATAACTCATACCTTCGTTTTCACGCAGGCGTTGCGGTATACGTGACGATAAAAATGAACCACCGCCTAATAATTCATTAGCCATAAATACAGCAGGGTAGTCGGCACTTTTTTCGGTAATGTTAAGGTTTACACCGCCAATTAATTGTGCGTTCGTTTTATCGGTAACCGGTACGCTGGTGCTGGTGCCTGTAACATCAAAGTACTGGCGTTTTATTTCTTTATAAGGTGCTTTGCTTTTCCAGTTACCTAATGTTTTTTTAAGGGCAGCAGTAATTACAGGTTTATCAATTTCGCCAACAAAACTGCTGGTTGAATTATTAGCACCATAAAAGTTTTTATAAAACTCTTTTAAGTCCTCAGTTTTTACTTTAGCAATTTCGGTTAATGATTCTTCCGTTGTATTTGCATAAAAAGGATGGCCTTTGGGGTACTTGGTAGATAGTTGTAAAAACTTTTCGTAAGCCAATTGTCCGGGTTCTTTTGCATTTGCTTCGTACTGTGTTTGTAGCGCCAGTTTTTCTTTCTCAAACTCAGCAGCATCAAATTTAGGGTTATGCAACAAGTCGTCTAATAAAGCGAGTGCCTTTGGTAAATTAGCTTTATCGGTACTGAGGGATACATTTAATTTTCCGGCAGAGGCATAAAAGTTAATATCTGTTTTTATTAAATCCAGCTGCTCCTTAATTTGTTTTTTTGTTTTAGTGGTAGTACCATTTTTTAACATGCGTGCTGTTAAAGCCGCCAATTGATTTTTATTGGCCAGGCTATTTTCATCACCATATTCTAAAACAATAGTGCCGTTAATTTTATCGCCTTTAGTAGGTTTAAACAGTAAGGCATATTTACCACCGTTACTTAGTTTACCGTACTCGGTATTCTTTTTAATATTAGGGATAGTATTTTCAAAAGCAGCTTTTTGTTCAGCTACTTCTCTGCCTTTATAATCTTTTAGTAAAGCAGCAATATCCGGTGTTTCATTTACAATTGTTCTGTCGGGTAATGCAGATGGCACAAAATAACCAACCGTTCTGTTAGTGGGTTTGTAATACCTGGCTGCTGCTGCTTTTACATGGTCGGTGGTTACTTTTTCTAACTCATCGCGGTATAAAAACCATAAACGCCAATCGCCGGCACCAACTATTTCGGTTAACATAATAGCCAGCTCAATAGAATTATTGGTAGTGTTTGAAAAACGTTTTAATAAATTATTTTTTGCATTGGTCACTTCTTCATCAGAAATGGGCATTGTATTTATATTATTCACTACATCAAAAAAAGCAGTTTTAACGCTGTCCAGGTTTTTATCTTTTGGTATATCTACCTGTAAAATACTAAAACCGGGATCGTGTAATGGTAATACAAAATTAGAAACACCGGTTGCCAGTTTTTTCTCCACCAATGCTTTGTATAATTTGCCCGATGGGTTGTTGGTAATAATGCTTAGGAACACTTCATTGGCAACAAAATCTTTATCGGCAGCAGGTGGTGTATGGTAACCGGCCACTAAATATTGTACGTCGCCACTGCGTTGTAATAAAACTTCTCTTTGTCCATCCTGCGGAGGCTCCACCGTATAGGTAGGTTGTAACACACGGGTAGGGCGGGGTATGGAACCAAAATATTGTTGTGTATATTCTAATGCTTTTGCTTCATCAAACTTGCCGGCAATCATTATAATAGCATTATCCGGTTGGTAGTATTTTTTATAAAAAGCTTTCAGGTTTTCCGCTTTTACACGTTCAATATCTTCTTTACTGCCAATGGTACTGCTGCCATAGTTATGCCATAAGTACATAGATGATACAACCCTTTCAAATAAAACACCACCGGGGTTGTTTTCATTAATTTCAAATTCGTTTCTTACTACGCTGAACTCTTTGGCTAATTCGGCAGGCAATATTTTTGAGTTTACCATACGGTCAGCTTCCATATCAATGGCCCAGCGTAGGTTTTCGTCGCTAGCCGACAGTACTTCATAATAATTGGTTCTGTCATACCAGGTAGTACCGTTGGCAAAAGCACCTTTATCGGCAATAGCTTTTTTTATGTCTTCAAACTTTTCACATTGTTTAAATAACATATGTTCCAGCAAATGCGCCATGCCTTTTTCACCATAACCTTCATGTCTTGATCCTACTTTGTACACAATATTAATGGCAATATTGGTTTGGCTGGCATCGGGTATTAATAAAATGCGCAGGCCGTTATCCAGTTCATACTCTTTCAAGCCTTCAACAGATGTAATAAACTTAGGTTTGTTTTGCGCTGTGACGGCTACACTCATTACAAGTAGTGTGGCCATGGCAAATAGCTGACTAACTTTTTTCATACAAACGATTAAAATAATAAAGTAATAAATAGTTTGGTATAGGCGGACTTAAAGTGGTAAATATAGGTTATGGATGCGTATGTGTTTATTAAAGTTAAAATAAATGATGGCTATAAAAACTAAATTAATTACAAGCGGTAAATAGCAAGTATCTTTGCCGCACTACAAGCCGGGTTATCGCTTTTTTGTTTTGCAAAAAGGAGGAAAGTCCGGACAGCATAGGGTAATGTACCGGTGAACAGCCGGCTGCCAGCAATGGCAAGAGAGAGTGCCACAGAAAATTACGGCCTTTGTGCAAACAAAGGTTACGGTGAAAACGTGAGGTAAGAGCTCACGGCGTTGGTTGGTAACAACCGGGGCGGGTAAACCTTGCATGCTGAAATGCCACGTAAACTATCGGTAAGAGCGACCCGCTCATGTTTGCAGCAATGCAATGCGATAGAGGGTAGGCAGATTGAGTCTTAGCAGTAATGCTTTGAACAGATAAATGATAGCCCACGACAGAATCCGGCTTACAGGCTTGTAGTATTTTTTTTATTTTATCAGCTGCATATCCCTGATTGAGCTGACGTTGCGACGCTCCGTTCATCGTTCGGTTCGTTAATCAGCAGAGGAGAGTCCGAAAGTCGGGAAGACCGAAAGACGGTGAGTCAGTAGTGAATAGTCAATAGTCAATAGTGAAAAGGGTGTACTCACAATTTTCAATTCTCAATTCTGAATTCTCATATCTTAATGCTGAATTCTCAAATCAAAAAATCAGACATCAGCCATCATCAAATCATACATCTGATATCTGACATCTCAATTCGCAATTCCTCACCGCATCAACCCCCAATAACCTCCTAACTCCATTAGCCAAGCAATACCTAAGTGAATTAATAAACCTCCTAAAATTGATCGGGTGTTAAATACAATAATGCCTAATAATAAACCGCCGAAGTAAGAACTGATACATTCCGCCAATGGTTTGCCAAAATGAATGGTGCAATAAAAACAAGCCATAGGGATAATGGCATTTGGTCCGGCCCATTTCATAAATGCAAGAATAAGAAAACCACGAAAGAAAAGTTCTATGCTAATGAAGTCGCTGCCATAAGATAACTCAAACAATAATTTTTGCCACCAGCTTAATTGCCCCACACCATCAATGCCCGCTATCATTTTTATTTTGGGATAGGTTTGTAAAAAATCAGCTTGAAAAGAAGCCCAGGTAATAAGTGGAACCATTATCAGTAACATAATGATATAAGGCTTCCAGTTTATCTCTTTGGTTTTAATACCGTAAAAGTTTTGAGAGTCTTTTACTAAACCTGATTTCCAGATGAAAAATAAACAGGCTACAATGAAGATTAATAACACCGGCCAGTATAAAACCTGATTCCAATATCGATTATAAAAAGCATTATGTGTAAGGTGAGTAAATGTTACCCATTCCATTTTAAAAGCAAAAATGGCGGGAGCCATAAACAACAATAGTAAAAACTGTTTTTGTTTTACAAAGCTTTGTTTTTGCCATAAAGCCATAATGAAATAGGGTAAGGTAAATGCCGCTAACGACAATAGATAGCGGTAAAAGAAAGCCGTAGAAATAGAAGATTGTTTACTAATAAACTGATCAACATCTAAACTGTAATTTAAAAACACACCAATAGTTAATACAACAGTGCAGGTTATAAAACCCGGTAGATGTAATGTTTTGGCATATTGACCAATGTATCCGAAAATCTGCTTCATTGGTTAAAAATAAACAGAAGAAGCGTGATTTGGTAATTTGGTGATGTGATAATTTGGTAATGGGTTACTGATGTTATTGCAATAATTTTATGTTTTAATAGGTTGCTGTTGTTATTATTCGATCAGATTCTTACGCTGGTTATCAAACATTTCTTTTACATCACCTTGTGACAGTAAATCAAAAAATTTACCATAACCATTTTGTATTTTATAGGCTAATTCATTTTGGTATAAGGGAAACAGACTAAAAATATTAATTATCCTATCACCGCTGGTTAGTTGCATAAAATCTTCACCAAAAGTTGCTGATGGTAATAAAATGCAGCCGGTAAAATTTGTGTGTTCGGAGTAAGGATCAGCAATATCATTCCAAGCCTGTAAGGTATGACCCTCGGTTAAAAATGTATCCCGGTGGTGAGGAAATCTGGCCATGTCTTTCATCATACCTATTATCCAGTCATTTTTATCTTCGCTTGGATATACTTTGCTAAATTCTATGTTTTTAGGTAGCAATAACATCAGCTCAGCAAAAGCATAGTTTTCTCTGTTTTCTACACTTTCCGGAACCTGCATTTCCAATAAACTCATACCCGCTGTAATTAACAGATTAAATTGCTTGTCTTTGGGTTGAATAAAATAAACATCCAGGTGAAAGTCCAATGATAACATTTCGTGAAAAACAGTCATTTCTTCAGATTTGAAATGCTTATCCAGATGTTTTTCCAGTGCTTCAATATTTTCGTAATAATGTTGTTTGTCTTGTATCTTATTTATTAATGCTTGGTCCATAGTTTTTGCTTTGCCATTTAATATTCAGATTATATATACATTGGTCTGAATAGTAATGGTGTTTTTCAATGTTTTAATTAGCGATAAATAATACGGTTCAATTTAATGTTTTCTCTTGAAAATTGGGTAAACAATGTAGCATGTTAGCAATGTGAAAGCAATTTAGATAATTAGTTTTTAAGCATAGTGAAGAACCCTTGCAAAATGCTCAATAGAATTAATTCGATATTA
>DHEF01000036.1:19944-62945 GCA_002399735.1 Chitinophagaceae bacterium UBA4857 | reverse complement strand
TCTAAAGGTCGCACTCTTCAACTGTAGTAATGCTATTGAGCATGTTCGTAACTAATAACTGCCCGGCTAATGTAAAATATTACTTCGCCTTTTCTTTAGCCTCGTATAGTAAGCCGAGTATATGTTTTACATACTCGGTTTGTTTATTTAGTTCCAATGCTTTTTCCAGGTATACCAACGCCTGCATATAATTTTTTTGTAATAAGTAGCTATTGCCTAAAGTGTAATGTGCCATAAATGCTTCGGGGTACAACCAGGTATTTATTTCCAATACTTTTAAGCCTTCAGCGGGCTTATTTTGTTTTACTAATAATTGTCCCAAACTGCTTAACTCATACTCATTGCTAACTTTGGTTTTTAGTTGCTGGCTTAAACCACGAATACTGGTATTGGCATGTGTAAGTGTATTATCATTTAGCCAATCTTTCAACACACCAAAAGATGAATAATTAGGCGTATAGGGCTGGCCTGTTAATATCTTAAATAGATCAGCTTCCAATGTTGTGGTTGGGTATTCGTTTATACGACCAATCTCAATATTGTTTTGGTAAACAACAAAAGTGGGAACTCTAAAAATTCCTAAACCTTTTTCTTCACTCGTTGGGCTTTGTTTGTATAATGAATCACTTCCGCCTAAGCCAATGTATTGGGTTTGTGCACCGGGAAATTGCATTTGGTGCAACAGTTTTACAAAATGTGGAATTTCACGTTTACTATCTCCGCACCAGATGCCTAAAAAAACCTGTATGCGTATGCCTTTAATTTTTATTTGCTGTAATTGTTTTAATGTTTCCGGGGCAGGCGCATACTTTTCGTATGCAGGTGTAAACCAGCTTGCATAAGGTGCTTGTTGTAGTGTTTGTACATTAAAGATTCCGTAAATAATAGGATCTGCTTTGGTTGGTTGGCCATTAACAGTTTGGTTAAGGTATAGGCATAACAACGCCATCACGATATATTTCATGTTTTTTATTTTAAATCAGGTTATACGTAAATAGAATGTTTAACGGCTTATACATGGGCATAACAATGCCATAGCTATAATTTAAAGCTTGTTTACAGTATAAGTGTTAGTGATAAATAAGAGAAAGGCTTAACTAACCTGTGGTGGTTTAAGAATAGAAACAGTGAAATTATTATACACTTGTTTTGTGTAAGGTGTATAATGTTGTATGTAAAAATTATTAAGCAAAATTTTTACAATAGATTGTGGGTGTTGTATATACCATTCAGCTAAGGAAAAATGCTGGTGTTGGAAATGGTCTTTATTATCATCAGCATCCTGTGGTTGTATGGTGATGATTTGTTGGCAATCGCATAATGGAACACCTTGGCGAAACTCATTTACCAACACACATTGCATATAGCTAAGCTGTCGCCCATGAAAGAACAGCGACATGAGGGCCAGTAAAACAATTGCAATAAATTTTTGCACAATACAAATTAGTTGGTAAGCCCAAGAGGTAAGTAATGGTAAAAAGGTTGCGTGGAAGGTTAAAAAAAGTAGGGAAGTTCGAGAGACCGTAAGTCAGAAGTGAATAGTCAGTAGTCAATAGTGAGTTTGTTAAAAATGTATTAGGTCTGAACTATTAAATCTTAGATCAAAAAATCTGAGATCATAGATTAATGCAAATCCTAAATCAGTAAATCAGAAATCCTACATTTCAAGGGCTGCCCGACTGGCAGTAGTAGCTGCAATGGCAGGGTGGGCAAAGTGTGCAGGCATTGGACTACTACAGAAGGCGGGAGCTGCTGTTGATTAGTATTACTACAGTTGAGAGCCCCAAATAGTATTCAGTATGTAGTATAAAGTATGTAGATATCCTACTTATAACTTAATACTTATTACTTACAACTAACCTATCCTTCAATATGCAATGTAAACATGATCATGCGTGATTGTATGTTATCAATAACGCTGGAGTATTTTAAGTTAACATCGCGGCTATGCATATTGCGTAAGCCCTGGCTAACTTTAATTTCGGGTGATAGAATGAATGTTGGAAAGTAAAAATTGAAACCTATTCCGAGTTCAGCACCATAATCCACTTTCTGAAGTTTAACTAAATCGTCGGCACGGCGGGCACGGGCATTACTGGCCAGGTCAAAATCAAGCTTACCACCGCCCATCATGTACACACGAAAGTTGTGAATACGGTCGCTATGAAATTTTAATTGTAATGGAAACGATACTAAAATAGATTCAATGTTTTTTACATTATCGGTACTGTTCTCCACGCCATCCGGATATTTTAGTTTGTACCGTATACTGCGGTTCATAAAAATAAGCTGGGGGTTAAATCTTGTTTCTAACCTGTTTGCTAAACGCAAGGTTGCAGATAAGCCTAGTGATAAGCCGCCGTTGTTATTGGGCTCGGCAACATATACGCTGTCGTCCTGTAAAAAACGCGAATGTAATGATGTGCGAAAACTGGCCATATTACCGCCAAGGGTAATGCCAAAGTAGTAAGGTTTATCGTCGTGATTAGGTAGGTTAGGTTCACGAAACTGGGCCAGTATATTATTTTGAGCAACTACAAAAAGTACAATTGCCAAAACAATATTTAAGACAGTGGCTTTTTTCCTGTGTATATGCAGCATATTCCTAAGCTTAACGATTTGTAACGGGTATCGGTGTAACCTGCTTTGTTTAAAATATCAGTTAACTGTTTGCGTTCCGGAAAAGCATTGGCCGATGCCGTTAAGTATTCGTATGCCAATTGATCCTTCGTAATCATACGTGCTACGTTTGGCGCAACTAATTTCATGTACAGGTTGTAAAACGTTTTAAATGGTTGTTTAGGTTTGCTAAACTCTAAAATAACCAATGGCGCTCCGGGTTGTAACACCCTTAGTATTTCTTTTAAGCCCTGTTCCAAGTTTTCAAAGTTGCGGATGCCAAATGCTACCATCCCAGCATCAAACGTATTGTCGTTAAATTTTATTGCCTCCGAATCGCCGGTGTGCAGGGTGATTTTATCAACAAGTCCTTCTTTTTCAATCTTTTTACGGCCTATTTCCAGCATTTCGGTGCTTATGTCAATACCCGTAATTTGGCGGGGTTTTAACATTTTATGGGCCATAATCGCCATATCGGCGGTGCCGGTGGCAATGTCCAGTAAATGTTGAGGAGCAGCAGGTTGTAACCATTTAATGGCTTTTTTACGCCAGCCAATATCGGTACCGGCCGATAAAAAACGGTTCATAAAGTCGTACTTGCCGGCAATGTTGTTAAACATATCGGCCACTTGCTCTTTTTTGCCTTTTTCCGAGTTTTCGTAAGGCTTAATACTGTCGTGCGGTAAACTGTTTGCCATGGGGCGCAAAGGTAACTATAAAGATTTATGATTTGAGAATTGAGAATTCAGATTTCATACAGGGCGTCTCTACACGATTTACTATTAACAATGAACCATTAACCATCCTCCATGAACTATTAATAATTCCGTCACACTGCCATAACAATGGCTTAACATAGCACAAATACTTTTGCCGCAAATTAAAAAACGGCTTATGAATAAGGCTACGCTATTTAGCTGCTTATGTTTTCTATTCATTTCTTTTACTGCTGCTGCCCAAAAAAGCGGTGTAAAAATTAAAGTAAAAGACGAGGACAATCTTAATCTTCCCGGTGCTACCATTGATATTAAACCCGGTAAGCACACTGTAATTACCGATAAAAATGGTGAAGCATTTATACAGTTAGCTTCAGGTAATTATAACCTTTCCATTACTTACATTGGTTATGGTAATACAACAAAAGAAATAAAAATTGGTAACGATGTTTTACAGGTTACCGAAGTATTAAAAAGCGGTGCAGTAGTTACCGATAATGAAGTTGTTGTTTTAGGCGACCGTTTAAAAGGTCAGGCTAAAGCATTAAATCAACAACGCAATAGCGGTAATATTACCAATATTGTTAGTGCCGATCAGATAGGCCGTTTTCCCGATGCAAATATTGGTGACGCTATTAAACGTGTACCCGGTATTACCATGCAAAACGACCAGGGTGAAGCCCGTAACATTGTTATAAGAGGTATGGGCCCAGAATTTAATGCCGTTACTTTAAACGGCGAACGTGTACCATCTGCAGAAGGTGATAACCGTCGTGTACAAATGGACTTAATTCCTGCTGATATGGTGCAAACTGTTGAGGTAAATAAAACCTTAACACCTGATATGGATGCAGATGCTATTGGTGGTTCGGTTAACTTGGTTACCCGTTCGGCTCCAAATGGCTTACGTATTTCTGGTACATTGGCCGGTGGTTACAGTGATATCAGACAAGGTTTTAACGGCACCGCTAATTTATTAGTAGGTACCCGTACAAAAGACCAACGTTTTGGTTTTATTGTTAACGGTTCTTACAATACCAATAAATATGGTTCTGACAACGTAGAGGCGGTATGGAGTAAAGATGCAAATGGTAAAGAATTTGTAAGCGATCATGATATTCGTGTATATGATGTTACCCGTGTACGTCGTAGTATTTCATCAACCATTGATTTTAAAATTAACCCACGTAATACTATTTACTTAGCCGGTACTTACAACTGGCGTGATGATAAAGAAAATCGTTACCGTTTGCGTCATCGCTACCGTGGTGATGAAGAAGATTATGCTGATGACTTAATATATGATGGTAATGGCAATATTACCGGTTATACAAACGGCGAAGTTTTACGTCAAACAAAAGGTGGTATTAATGGTGGCAGAACGGATGGCTCAAGATTAGAAGACCAACGTGTTCGTTCTTTAGCATTAAATGGCGATCATTTTTGGGGTAAATTAAAAACAACCTGGAGTGCACAATATGCAAAAGCATCTGAAATAAGATCTAATGAGCGTTATATTTCTATGGGTCGCAGAAGTATTCAGGTTAACCAGGATATTACAAATACGGAAAAACCTTTGCTAACAGATAACTTAGCATTAAGCAATTATACAAGACGTAATGAAATAACAGAAGAGTTTCAGGATCAGTATGAAGAAGACTTGAATGCTAAATTAAATTTTGAGTTGCCAATGAGTATGGTGAAATCTCAAAAAGGTAATTTATATTTTGGTGGTCGTTTAAGAGCAAAAACCAAAGTAAGAGATAATGCTTTCTGGAGTTATGATCCTATAGGTGCTAATTTGGGCAACTTTGCTAATATTGGTATGTTGCCATTGGTTAATAAAACAAATAATAGTTTTTTAGCCGGTAAAGAATATATAGCCGGGCAGTTTGTTGATAAAGCATTTTTAGGTGGATTAGCCTTAAAAGATGGTAGTTTGTTTAAAGAAAACGACGAACCCGCAGAATACCTTGCCGGTAACTACAGTGCTTCTGAAAATATTTATGCCGGTTTTGTTGGTATAAAACAAGATTTTACCAATAAGTTTTCGGCTAATATTGGTGTACGTGTAGAGCATACTAATTTAAAATACACCGGTAATATTGTAGAAGACGAAGAAGATCTGAAAGGCGAAAGTACAATTAGTGATAGCTATACAGATGTATTGCCAAGTATAAACTTAAAATACAATGTGTCTAAAGATTTTGTATTAAAGGCAGCATACACACATTCAGTAGCACGTCCTAAATATTATGACTTAGTACCTTACTTCCTTATTTCTTTAAGTGACCAAACATTAGAAGCAGGTAATCCGGCGTTGAAACCGGTACGTGCAAAAAATATTGATTTCATTGCTGAGAAATATTTTAAATCGGTTGGTTTACTTTCTGCCGGAGTGTTTTATAAAAAGTTGGATAATTTCTACTACACTTATATTGACAAACAATATACCCGTGAGAAATTTCAACGTGATTTTCCTGATGCTACAATAGACCCGATTCCTGCTGGTCAAAACTGGGAGTTTTTACAACGCAGAAATGGAACAGGTGCTGATGTATTAGGATTTGAAGTAGCGGCGCAAAGACAGTTAGACTTTTTACCGGGTATTTGGAAAGGGTTTGGTGTATATGCAAACTACACCTATACTTACTCTAAAACAGAAGGTATTTATGCTGATGGCGAAAAAATCAGAAGTGATGTAAAACTACCGGGTGCTGCACCACATATGTTTAATGCATCATTGTCTTATGAAAATAGCAAGTTAGTAGTACGTGTGTCTGGTAACTTTACATCAGCTTATGTTGATGATAGTGATGATGCAGGTTATGGTGAAGATTCTTTCAACGACCGTTACTATGACAAACAATTTTTCTTAGATGTAAATGCATCATATGCATTCAACAAAAAGTTCAGGTTGTTTGCGGAGGCTAATAACCTTACCAATCAAGGGTTACGTTATTACCAGGGGGCAAAACACAGAACAGCACAAATGGAGTTTTATGGCCCAAGATTTAATTTGGGTGTTAAGTTTGACTTGAGTAAATAATTTGCTTTAAATAATAACTCGCTTGCCGGTAACTATATTACAGGCAAGCGAGTTTGTTTTACGATAAAATAATTAATTGCATGAAACATACATATTTTTTAATGGCAAGCTTAATCGTATTGCTCGCCGCTTGTAATAATGAAAAAAAAGGTGGTACCATTGCAGCAGATGCTATTAAACCTGTTGCGGTAACCGAGCCTACAGCGTTTGATACCGATGATCCTGCAATTTGGATTAACAGAAAAGATACCGCCAATAGTTTAATTATTGGTACCGATAAAGAAACCGGTGGTGGTTTGTATTTATACAACCTGCAAGGTAAAATTGTAAATAAAGTAACAGGGTTAAAGCGCCCTAACAATGTGGATATTGCTTACGATGTACCATTAAACGGGCAACTGGTTGATATAGCTTTAACAACTGAACGTGAAGCCAACAAGGTTAGAATTTATACCTTACCTGACTTAAAAGAAGTTGATGGCGGCGGTATTGACGTTTTTTCCGGCGAAAAGGAACGTGACCCAATGGGTATTGCCGTGTACACCCGCCCTGCTGATAGTGCCGTATTTGTAATTGTTGGCCGTAAAACCGGACCTGCTGATGGTTACTTATGGCAGTACCGTTTAACGGAAAACGCAGGCAAATTAGATTTTACACTGGTGCGTAAATTTGGTAAATACAGTGGTAAAAAAGAAATTGAAGCCATAGCAGTTGATAATAAATTAGGCTATGTTTACTATTCAGACGAACAAACAGGTATTCATAAATACTATGCTGATCCTGATAAGAAAGATGACAACGAACTGGCTTTGTTTGGTACTACCGGATTTACATCAGATCATGAAGGTATTTCTATTTATCAGTCAACTGATTCTACGGGATATATTTTAGTATCTAACCAACAGGATAATAGCTTTATGATTTTTGCCAGAGAAGGCAGTGCGAATAATAGACATGAACATAGCCTGGTTGCAAAAGTGCCTGTATCCACTTTAGAAAGTGATGGATCGGAAGTAACAGCATTGCCATTAAGCCCACAATACCCGCAAGGCTTGTTTGTAGCTATGAGTAATGGTAAAGTGTTTCATTATTACGATTGGAGAGATATTGCGAAGAAAGCGGGATTGAAGTAGTTAATGGTTCATTGTTAATAGTTGTAGAGACGCCATGTTGACGTCTTGTTGAAAAACTATTTTGGTATGGCACAATGCTCAATAGCATTACTGCACTCCGATTAAAATACGGAGTACTGCATAATGGCCAATAGAATTGATGCAGTACAAGAGTGCGACGCAAGGGACGATTATTAGTATTCCTAAAGCCGGGAACATAAAATAAACGCAATAAAAAAGCGAAGTAATGTATAAACAATTACTTCGCTTTTTTATTTAAATATTCAATCTCAAATCTCAATTCTGATTTCTCGCTACCGTTAACTCCGTTGTAGTTTTAATAGTCATGGGCATTACATTATTCGACACTTCCACTGTGCCCTTACCTTCGGCAACACTCGATTGCGATTTAACAATGCCGGTTGTTTTATCAACATAAGTTTTGCCGGTAGTAATGGTGCTGATTTTTGTAGTTGCGTCCATGTTCATCATTTGCGATGTAACGATGGACTCGGCGGCTGTGCGAAACTCAACTACAATTTCCGTATCGGTAATTTCGTGGATGGTATTTACAGTTGCCGATACTTCTGTAGCGGTTGTGGCAGAGGTTGTCCAGGAATAGCCTTTTACCAAAACAGTATCGGGTAATACTTTAAAAAAACTATTGCTGCCTTTAGCCGGTGGGTTGGCCACATCCTGTAATCCGGGAATCATATTTACAATCATATCCGAAGTAGGATCACTTTTCTTTGCCTCAAATTTTTCAGGAATACTCATCAGTGTTTTGCCGGTGCCATCAATAATAATGTTGTAGGTTTTGGCCATTATTTCTTTAAGCGGTTTACCTAATTGTCCGTCAAGGTCTTTTTTTCTGTCCGAGTCAAAATCAAATCCCCGGCCCATACCATCGGCCTTAAAAGTAATACGGGATAATTTATGGTTAAGCGTTGTATTATCGTCTGTTACATTACTAACACCGTATTTTTTTTCAAACATACTGCTCGATTTAAAATCGATGTTATTGCCCATTACTTGTTGCGCAACGGTTGATTGTAATTTGCTGGTAACAATCAAGGTGTCACCTTGGTTAAATACCAATTTAGGTGCTTTTTGTTGTGCTGTAGCTAATAAGGAAACGGTTACAGCAAGTAAACTGCAACTAACTGTTTTTATAATTGACATGCGGGTTGTTTTTTAAGTTGGTCTTAATATGGGTCAAACTTACAAAATGACGAGCATTTATGGCTAACCGTTGCCCAATTAAAGCCGTTAAATACTAACACAGCGAAATAATATAAAAATATGCGTTGAACTTGCTACTTTTAGCGGGTAAAAAAAGTTAACCATGGCTATTATAATGACCGATGATCCACAGGATCAAAATGAAAAGGACTATAATGATAACAAAGGTGGGGGAGGTAATCGCCCCAGTATACCGGGTGGCGGCGGTGGCTTAATTGCCTTGCTGCCCATGCTGTTAAGCCTGTTTAAAGGCAAAGGAATTTTCTTATTACTTATATTAGGTGTTGGCGCTTACTTTTTATTGGGTAAGGGTGGCGGCGGTTGTAACATTGCCGATATAGCACAAAACGTTTTCTCACAAAGCGGGTATAATTTTAGTCCTGCAGAATTTAACAAGGCATCGGTATATGAAGGACTGGAAGCCGAAGCGGGTAAGAACCCATTGCCAGAATCAGTATCCCTTTTACGTTATGCACCCACCCGCGGCGACCAGGGGGCACAAGGTAGTTGCGTAGCCTGGAGTAGTGCTTATGCCGCACAAACTATTTTAACGGCTGCAGCAACCGGGGCCGATCCCAATTCCATTGTTTTCTCGCCGTCTTATTTATACAATCAAATTAAGCTGGACGATTGCCAGGGCTCCTACGTAAACCTTGCTATGGAGGCTATGACTAAAAACGGCGGTGTACCCTTAAGCAGTTATCCCTACAATCCTAATGATTGTGGCCGCGATGCCACGCAGTATTTTAATATTGGTCGTCAAAATACCATACAAGGCTACACACGTTTAACCAACGGCAATACACAAACCATTAATGTACGTGCCATAAAGGAGCATTTAAGTAAAGATGCGCCTGTTGTAATAGGTATGATGGTGGGTAATAGCTTTATGCAGGATATGATGGGTAAGGAGTTATGGACACCACAAGGTATGGATGCATCTATGGTAGGAATGGGTGGCCATGCCATGACCATTATTGGTTATGACGACCGTAAGTTTGGCGGTGCTTTTCAAATAATGAACAGCTGGGGTCGCAACTGGGGTAAGGATGGTATTGGCTGGGTGCGTTATGGCGATTTTCAACAGTATGCCCGTGAAGCGTATGGTATAGATGCCCTGCCTAAAACAAATGATGTAGCGGCAAAAGCGTTGGAATGTCATATTGGTTTAGTGGCTTATGCCGATGTAAATAGCCCCACAAAAAAATACATGCAATTACGTTCAACAGGTGGTAACAGTTTTCAATCGGTAGCGCCTTTAAAAGTAGGTACCCGTTTTAAAATGGATGTTACCAATGTCACACCTTGTTACGTGTATATTTTTTCTCGTCAGGCCGATGGTAGCAGTGCCGTGTTGTTCCCTTATTTAAAATCCGGTGAAACAGTTTCCAAACACTCGCCATATTTTGGAGTAACCGGTTATCGTTTATTTCCTAAAGGACAATCAATGGAAGCCGATGCCGTGGGTAATAAAGATTATATAGCTATTGTAACAAGTAAGTCGGAGTTAGATTATAACAAACTTAACCAGGCCATTAGCGCCAGCGCACAAACTGATTATACCGCTAAAGTAAACGATGCCTTAAAAAGTATTTTAGCGACCAATGCAAGCATTAATAATACCAGCGACGGACGTATTTATTTTAAAGTAAATGCCGGCGAAACCCGTGCCGTTGCAACGGTGGTTGCGTTTGACAAAGTAGCGAATTGAGATGGGAGAATTGAGATGTGAGAGTTGAGATGTTGGTAGCAAGTCCATACTATATACTTTTGTTTACCAGCTACATATCCCTGATTGATCGTCCCTTGCGACGCTCCGTTCAACAGTATATCGCTAATGGGTAATTGTACGACAATACTAAAAACTAATTATGAAGACGATTCTTATATCAATTATTCTGTATTGCTTTTGCCAAATTAACGTTTATGGGCAAAATTCTGAATACCAATTTGCGAAAGGAGTCTTTGAAAGGGAATATAAAAAGCAGCAATTTGAGAAATTTAAAGGAGTAGTTGAAAGAATTGATGAGAGTACATTTCGTTATGGTGAAAAAATATTAGAAGTAGAAGCGGAAGACAGCACTTTAATGACAATTTTTTCTCAAGGCATTTTTCATGCTGACATTATTGGAGGAAAGGAAACTATTAAAGCTTTAACAAAGGCTCAGCTTGATACAATGCCTTTTGAACGTCAAATTTTTTCTAATTTGTCGAGCAATGACACTATAAGAATTGTAGCTGTTGAAGAACTGAAAAAACTTAATCCAAATACTAAAACAAAACGATTTGTATTCTGGCATTATCAAAAAGGGTTACTTAATCCAACAGAGTGTTACTTTGAGTTGTACAACAGTAGGGGTACGGATAAAATGACATTGGCAGAGTTTGTTAGTGGTTCTAATTTGACTTTTTATCATCGTGGAACTATAATAATCTAGACTCCCTCCTCCAAAATCTTTAACAAAAAAACTCCGAAGCATAACCTCGGAGTTTTTTTATTATTGTGTTAAAAGCTTTTAGCTTTCTGCTTTAAGCCTTCAGCTTACCCCTTCACAAAAGTGTAAACAAAGTAAATGGTTTTGCCTTCAAAAATTACCGGTGATTTAGCAATAAAGCCGTTATCAGTAATATCGGTAATGGTTAATCTGTAACCGTCGTCTACATCATTCGCATCCTTCTTTTTAACACCGTCCATTTTTTTAAAGTTGAAAGTGTTAACACCATCTTTGGTGCGGAACGACCAGTTGATTTTTCTTTCACCCGTCATGCAGGTAGAGGACGAAATATTGTAAGTACCAAAACCGCTGTTGGGTAAATACCACTGGCTGCCCTGAAAGCACTCATAAGGTACATCGTCAAAAGCAACAGTTTTAATTTTAGTACCTGCAGCAAGACCTTCAATGCTTACCGAACTTACAGTCCAGCTACCACGAATATCTTTTTTTTTAACGTTTTGCGATGCCGATTTAGAGGATGAACAAGAACCCATAATTACTAAGGTTAACAGGGCTAAAACCGGAATGAAAATTTTGTTTCGCATAATTTTTTAATTAATAAATATAAAGTTAGCAATTGAAGTGCCAAAGTTAGTACAAACAATAAAACAATTGCTTTTAAGTATATTGCATAATAAAATTTTACCCCAAATGTTACGTACCATTCTTTTAGGTATTGCTATATTATGCTTTACTACTGTTACTGTTGCACAAAACGACACTATTGTAAAACCAAAAATTTACAACCCAGACGATAATGCCGTTAAGGCGGTTGCAAACGCAGTAGCACAGGCCAAAAAAGATAATAAACATGTTTTTATACAGGTAGGCGGTAACTGGTGCATTTGGTGTATACGGTTTAATAATTTTGTAAAAACCGATAGTCAATTAGATTCACTGGTTAAAGCAAATTACGTAGTGTATCATCTTAACTACAGTGAGGAAAACCAAAACCTGGATGTATTAAAAAAGTATAAATTTCCACAACGGTTTGGTTTTCCTGTTTTTTTAATACTGGATAAAGAAGGTAACTTAATACATACCCAAAACACCGAGTATCTGGAAGATGGTAAAAGTGGCTACGATAGAAAAAAGGTAATAACTTTTTTAAATCATTGGTCAGCACAAGCATTAAACCCCGCCTCTTACACAGAAAAGAAATAAAACATTTATGTTAATACGAGCTGCAGACACTGCTTCTTTTATAAAACTGGTAAAACATCCCATAAAGTTCAGGTTGTTTTTATTAACCAAATTGCCCAGTGCTTTTTTTGCCGGGGTAAGGGTGCAATATGCAACGGAGCAAGCTTGTGCTGTATCGGTTCCCTATAAATGGTTTTCAACCAATCCTTTTAAATCAACCTATTTTGCTTGTCTGGCCATGGCTGCTGAAATGAGTACCGGTGCTTTAGCTATGGCACATTTATATAAAATAAAACCTTCTGTTTCTATGTTGGTGGTTGGGTTACAAGCCGAGTATTATAAAAAAGCTACCGGCAAAACCACCTTTGTTTGCAATGATGGCGAAGCTATTAAAAGTGCAATTGCGCAAACCATACAAACAGGTGAGGGGGTAACCATTAAAGCTACCAGTATTGGTACCAATAAAGCCGGCGAAGAAGTAGCCCGCTTTTATATTACCTGGTCTTTTAAAGCTAAAAAAAGTTTATAGTTACATTAATTAAGTATAAAAATTATGAAGATTGCTTTCCATGGTGCTGCACGCACGGTTACAGGAACCAAACACCTGATTACTTTAAAAAACGGTCAACAAATTTTATTAGACTGTGGCATGTTTCAGGGCATGGGTAAAGAAACCAATGAACTGAACCGTGATTTAGGTTTTGATGCCTCCGACGTGGATGTGGTTATTTTGTCACATGCACATATTGACCATTCAGGGTTATTGCCCAAGCTGGTAAAAGATGGTTTTAAAGGCAAAATATTTTGTACACCTGCTACACAAAAACTTACTTCTATTTTATTGGAAGACTCTGCCGAAATACAGGAAGAAGAAGCCAAGTTTGCCAATAAAAGAAACCTGCACCAAGGTCGTCCGTATCAAAAACCTTTGTACGAACTGGAGGATGCTAAACGTACTATTGAACGTTTTGAAGAAATGGAATACGGCCGTTGGTTTTATGCATTACAGGATGTACAGGTAATGTACTCCGAAGCCGGACATATTATTGGTAGTGCCTGTGTAAACCTGCGTATTACCGAAGGTGGCAAAACTACTAACATAACTTTTAGCGGCGATGTTGGTCGTTACCGCGATGTAATATTAAAATCGCCTGATGTATTTCCCCAGGCGGATTATATTATCATGGAGTCTACCTATGGCAACAGTTTGCACGACCCTGCCGACAGTACACCTGAGTTATTATTAAAATGGATTAATCATACCTGCATTGAGAAAAAAGGTAAACTTATTTTACCTGCTTTTAGTGTGGGCCGTACGCAGGAGTTATTATTTGCTTTAAATCAGTTGGAACTGGAGAATCAATTACCCGATTTAGATTATTATGTGGATAGCCCGTTAAGTATTGAAGCTACAGAAGTGGTAAAAAGTTATCCGCAATATTTTAACAAAAAGATTCAGAAAATTATGCAAACGGATAATGATCCCTTTGCATTTAAAGGATTAAAATACATTAAATCGGTAGAGCAGTCTAAAATGCTTAACTACCAAAAAAATCCTTTTGTGGTAATTTCTGCCAGTGGTATGGCCGATGCCGGCAGGGTAAAACACCATATAAGTAATAATATAGAAAACAGCCGTAACACCATTGTATTTACCGGCTATTGCGAACCAAACTCTTTAGGTGGCCGTTTAATGAGTGGCGCACAAGAGGTGGGTATATTTGGTATCGATCATCAGGTGCATGCCGAAATTGGTTCTATTCGTAGTATGAGTGCGCATGGCGATTACGAAGACCTTAGCCAATGGCTGGCATGTCAGGATGCAAGACAGGTGAAAAAATTATTTTTAGTACATGGTGAGCCTGAAGTACAGGAAGAGTTTAAACGCAAACTGGTTAAAAAAGGATTTACCGATGTGGTAATACCTGATCAGCATCAGGAGTTTGGATTGGGAGGGGAGTGATTAATTAATAATTAGGAATTAATAATTAATAATTGAACAGCTTTAAAGCTCAACTCTTTCATATGAAACAATTAGCCTTTTGTAATGACACTAGCACAATGCTCAATAGAATTGTTGCAGCACAAGTGAGTGACACAACAGAAGATGATAGTAGCACTACGCTGGTAACAAAATTAAAAAAGACACTATTTAACATAGTGTCTTTTTTAATAATTATGTTTTTGTATTAAGCTTCGGCTTCTGCTAACTCAAACTGAAAAACCGATTGGTTTAAAAAGTTGGGTAGTATGTGCGAGTAAGTCCACAATATTTTATCAGGGTCGTGTAACTGCTCCAGCATACTTTGCAGTTTAGCTTCGCCATGATTTTCGATAACGGTTTTACGTTTATCTTCTTGCTGAAAGTGCGTAGCCATACCCATGGCATCGGCTTCCGGATGAAACTGTGTACCAATCATATATTCGTTAAAACGGATGCCCATAATGGCACGCTCGTAAGGTACATGCGGACGATCTTTTTCTATACACAGAATTTTACCACCAATTTTATCAAGTATAGCATGGTTGGGTTGTATTACCTGGTAATCACGGCTGTCTACCACATAAAACGGATCCTGCATACCATCAAACACACATTCTTCCAGGCCTTCGTCTAACATGTGTACCGGAAAAACACCAAAAGAGGTACTACGTCTTTTATATACCAAACCGGCATCAAAATGTCGGCAAGCCAGTTGAAACGAATGACATATAAAAAACACATGTTTTTTTACACTATTATCTGGATTTTCGTTGTAGCGCACCATATCGGCCAGCCACTTGTTCCAGTTAATATCCCAGTCGTCAAAACGCGACGATAATGGGTCGCCGGGACCACCGCTGGATATGTAAACATCAAAAGAAGTATCGGGTAATTCGTTCGTTTGTCTTACATCAAATTCTGTAACTGTTACGTTGCTGTCACGCTGCTCACTCCACTCCCTGATGATTTGTCTAATACAACGCATTCCTTGGTTGGGGTACCCATCGTTCATGTCTAAAATAGCAATACTAATGGGTCTATTTTCGTTCAAACTCATGGTTGCAAACATAGGGATTTTTTAAATAATGGTGCATTCACCTTGATTTACATATATAACTAATTATTTTTTAGTTTTTTATGGGGTCAACTGCATTACTACTAGCAACGTTCCTTGCGTCGCACTCTTCAACTGCAACAATTCTACTGGGCATTATGTAAGTCCCCTACTTTACCGGAAAACCTAATTGTCTAATTTTCAAATTAAATAATTATCTAATTGTTCTTTACCCAATTCTTAATCCGTTTGCTGTTTGTTGCTCGGGAGTAAGTAAAGTAATAACATGGTTTTCACCAATGGTACCTAACACCAAACACTCACTCATAAACGTAGCAATTTGTTTAGGCGGAAAATTAATCACTGCCACCACTTGTTTGCCAATTAAATCATCCGGTTGGTATAAATCCGTTATTTGTGCCGATGTTTTACGGGTACCATATTCGCCAAAATCAACTACTAATTTATAAGCAGGGTTACGTGCTTCCTTAAAAACTTCGGCCTGTATAATAGTGCCTACACGCATTTCAATCTTTGTAAAATCGTTCCAGCTAATTGGTGCTTCTGCTTGATCCTTCATGCTTAAAAATTACGGTTGCTGATATACTTTAACACCATTCAAAAAAGTTTGTTGAACAGTAGTTGTTAAAATTTCCGATTCAGGTATGGTCATTAAATCTTTATTCAGAATAATAAAGTCTGCCAGTTTACCAGCCTCCAGGCTGCCTTTTTCTTTTTCTTCAAAATGGCTTTTAGCTGCCCAAATAGTCATGCCTTTTAGGGTTTCTTCACGGCTTAGAGCATTCTCTGTCTGAAAGCCTTGCTCCGGCCAGTTTTTACTATCCTTACGTACTACTGCTGCAAAAAATGTTTTAAAAGGCGATATATCTTCCACCGGAAAATCGGTGCCTAAAGCCAGCCAGCCATTTTGTTGTAATAATTGTTTGTAGGCGTAAGCAGTTTTCACTCTTTCGTTACCTAAACGGTCGGCGGCCCAATACATATCGCTGGTGGCGTGCGTAGGTTGTACAGAGGGCACAATTTTGTATTTACCAAACAAAGCAAAGTCGGCAGGAGCTACTACCTGCGCATGTTCAATACGCCAGCGTAAATCGTTTTGTTCCGGTAAATGTTTAGCATAAGTATTTACTATAACACGGTTACCGCTATCGCCAATGGCATGTGTACACATTTGAAAACCACCGGCTTTAATACGTGTGGCCACCGAATCAAAATGTGCGGCACTACTTAATAAAAAACCAAGATGGCCCGGCCTGTCGTGATAAGGACTTAACAAACAAGCACCACGAGAACCTAAAGCCCCATCACCATATACTTTAAAACCACGTACATGCAAACGATCAGTTTTTATAATGCCCGATTTTTCTAAATATTCATAATTGGGTTTATCGTCGCTTAATAAAACATACAAGCGCATGGCTAATGAATTATTAGCCTGTAATTGTTTTATTTTTTCAACGTCATCTTTGCTTAAGCCACAATCTGCAATAGTGGTTAAGCCCATCGCAAAGCAATTTTTCTCAGCTTGTTGTAAGGCGGTTTTATAATCGCTGTCAGTTGTTGCGGGAATTTTAGATGCTACCAGTTCAATAGCATTATCCACCAATACGCCGGTTAGTTTGCCATTTACTACTTCTATTTCGCCACCTTCAATTTTATCACCAGGTTTAATGCCTGCCAGTTCTAATGCTTTGTTATTGGCAATAGCGGCATGGCCATCCACACGTACCAGTAATACAGGGTTATTGCTAAATATTAAACTTAAGGCTTCGTTATCAGGAAATTTTTTACCGGGCCATAAGTTTTGGTCCCAACCACGGCCGGTAATCCATTGCCCTACGGCTAGGTTTTTGGTAGATGCAAAAGCCATTGTTCGTTCAATACAATTATCCCAGGTGGGGGCAGCAGTTAAATCAACCGTTTGTAATGCTTGTGCATAGCCAACAAAATGCGCATGTGCATCAATAAAACCGGGGACAATTGTTTTACCTTCAGCGTTTAATGAATCGGTAGGAGTATAGCTAGCCAGCAAATCGGCATAGCTGCCGGTAGCCACTACTTTGCCATCTTTTATCACCATGGCTTCCTGTACACTAAAGCTGCTGTCTACTGTATAAATGCGGGCATTGTGTACTAATAAATCAACTGATTTTTTTTGCGAGCAGGCAGAAAATAAAACGGCTATTACAGCCAATAATAACAAACGGGGCATAAGCTTTAGTTTACAAAGCTGTAAGATAAGTTTTATATTGAAAGAATAAAGAAGTGGTGTGATGGTTGTTTAAAATTGGCGGAGTCGCTGTCACCCTGTTTTAACCCCGATTATAACTCCGCTATTCGGAGCATAGCGTGGGAGCTTGACAAAGGGCTACGCAGAAGAATAAAAACTCCTACAGGGTTTCGTCAGGCTCAACCTGACAACCTTTTTATAATTTTAATAAGTTACCTGAAATGCCCGGTATAAGTATAAGCAATTGAATCATTCACCTTGTAAAAAATCTCGCCGTTAATGCTGCGTTTTTGTGTATCCAAATCTTTATCCAGCAACCTGTTTTTATGATCGAATAATTGTTTAGAGGAAAAGAATGCCAGGGTGAAATATTTTTCATCCTTCCATTTTGCCGTTAAATCTTTATGGCGAATGCTTAAGAAATACAATTGTTTTCTTTGTCGCTTTTCATAATAATCCAGTGTAGTAATCCAGGTGCAGGAGTTTTGACGCATATCGTATATCAGGTCGTTAACGGCTCTTTCATCAAAATGATATTTGCGTAATGTATCTGTTAAAGCCTGAGAGTCGGAATCAAAAACATAAATGTAACGAATACTGTCAGTGATAATTTCCAAGCCCAGTTTACTAAATGCTTTGTCTTTAAATTCAATAGAGAAAGGCCGGTCTTTTGACAGTCTTGCGTATTGGGTTTTTATACGTTGCAAGGCTTTTTCATTAGCCTGATAATAGTTATAGGTAAACTTTTGCGTTGGGAAACAACCGCCCAGCACAGCCAGTAAAATAATGCCTGATATAAAAAGTTTAACCTTCATTGTTGTTGGGCTTTAAACTGGAATTAGTAACGCCGTAAATAATTTCATCTAAAAATTTTGGTGTAACCTGCTGTAAAGATTTTCGTCCGTAATCCCAATAAATAAAGTTTAATTTACCATTATCTGCTTTTTGAATATCAAGCAACACAACATAGTGTGTGGGTATACCAAACCTTGCTTTAACATGTGTTTTTTTATACAACAGCCTGTTGTTCAGGTAAACAAATACAGGACCTTTCTGCATTTTTTCGCTCAGGTATTTGTACCAGTTATCAATACGTGGTTTAATAATATCGGCTCCACGGGCATGTACTTCAAACTGCGGAAACAGTTTTTTTAGCATGCGGTTAAACTTGGCAAAATTGGTTGAAGCCCAGAAAGTGTTTTCATCGCCTTTGTCAAAACGGTGATTAAGAATATTAAGGTAACCTTTAAAATGATCCGCCAATGTAAGAAACCACATTTGTCCGGCTGGGCTAATATCCAGCGCACCTTTATATTTTATTAAACCGGCTTCGTTACGAACTCTTTTACCGGGTTTTAAATTTACTTTTCCAAAAGTAGCCTTACCGTTAATAAACAGGTTTATCATAAAGCGGGAAAAATATTCGGGATCGTAATTAAGCGGTATATACGTTAGGGCCATATAAGCACAAAAGTTAGTACCCTTACCTTCGTAAAACTTTAATGGCGACTTGGCAAAAAAGCGCAGGTTCTCCATAAACAACACCGGATCTACATTGGGCCAGTGTTTGCTACTATCCACTGTTTGTACACTGTCTAAAAACTGAATGGCCTTATCCTGACTTATACTTAAACTGTTACTATAGTTATTAGCGCCACCTATACTTTGCGCTACACTTATTAGCGGGGTAATGAATAGGTTACCAATAATGATGGCTACGGTAATATATAAGTTTTTTAAATGCAATTGTTTTATACAGGGTTATTCGTGAACGTGCAAATTTAATGAAAGCTGGATGAAGTGCAAAGTGGTTAAGCTCGAGAAGGAGTTAATAGTTAATTATGAATGATGAGGTATAAAAAATGAATAAGTTCAAGAAGTTTCAAAGATTGAAGAAGTTCAATGGGATTAGAAACACAATGGCCAATAGAATTAATTCGATATTAGTTATTGGATTAGCCTCATTGATGCTTCGCGTTGTTGCAGCACAAGTGAGTGACACAACGAAAGTTTAATCAGGGGAGGGACGATGGTAACAAAAAATCTACTCTTTATTTAAACTGTAGCACAAAGCTTATACCATTCGTTTTGGCTAAATCGCTGTAACCCGGCTTTATTTTAAAACTTAAATCGGGTGTTACATCAAAACTGCTTAAATGTGCATCAACAGTAGCATCTACAACATTTAATGCCCAGGCAAGTAAAAAGAATATAGCAGCGTAGTCAACATCTCTGCGGTAGGAGTTACGATAATAACGAAGGGTTTCTGTACGGCCGTTTTGTACAAATGGCTGCAATTGCGGGTGTACTTTTTCGTAGGCGGTTGGCCCTTCTTTTATTAAAACATTGGTTGCATAACGGGTACGGTTATACCATTGTAAATTAAAAAAGAAAACATAACCGGTACCACCAATGGCGCCATATACCAATGGCAGCTTCCACCATTTGCGGTTATAAATTTGGCCTAAACCGGGAAGGATGGCAGACCGAATGGCTGCTGTACGTGGATTGCGAACCTTTGAATTAAATACAGATTTATTACTGTCTTTTGGTGGTACTGTATCTAAATGCACCACAAACTTATCGGTACTTATTTCTGTTATACTATAAAAAACTTCAGGTGTAGTATTGTTATTAGCCGGTGGTACCGATGCTTGTATGGTAAGTGCCGGCCAAGTGATGGCCGCAACTGTCAGTAATAAAAATAAACAACGCATTGGTACTAATTTCATGCTGTATACAGGTACACACCTTAAAGGTTAATCAATCGAAACGTCCAGTTTTTTCAACAGCTTATTTAATTCGTCTAAAGAGTAATAGTCAAAGGTAATCTGACCATTACCACTTTTGCTGTGTTTAAGTATAACACGGGTTTCAAAATGCGATGCTAAGTTATCTTCAATTCGCTGAAAAGCGGTAGCCAATTTAGGTTTTGCAGATTTTTTAACAGCAGGTCCGTCTTTGTAAAAATTACGCACCAGTTGTTCTGTCTGTCGTACCGATAAACCTTTGCTTTTAATTTCTTTAAAAACAGCCAATTGTTTATCTACTGTATCAATATTAATTAAGGAGCGGGCATGTCCCATACTTAATTCGCCTTTACGTACAGCTAACTGAATATCGGGTGGCAATTTTAATAAACGTATAAAGTTAGATACCGTACTACGGTCTACACTCATACGTTCGCCAACCTGGTCTTGTGTATAGCTCAGCTCTTCCATCATACGTTTATAACTTAAAGCTACTTCCATAGCGTTTAAGTCTTCACGTTGTAAGTTTTCCAACAAAGCCAGTTCTAATAATTGCTGATCGTTTGATTGGCGTAAATAAGCCGGTATATCTTTTAAGCCTGCCATTTGGCTGGCACGCCAGCGTCTTTCACCCGATACTAATCTATATTTACCTGAGGGCAATTTAGAAACAGTGATAGGTTGTATTATGTCGTGCAGTTTTATGGAGTCAGCAAGATCTTTTAAAGCCTGCTCATCAAAATCTCTGCGGGGTTGTTTGGGGTTAGGTTCAATGTCGCCAACAGGAATGCGGTTTATACTCGTTGCATTTTCAACAACCGTATTTTTTAACGATCCGGCAGCGTTCTTCAAATCCGAATCAATGCCTTGTAATAATGAACGTATGCCTTTACCTAAGGCGTCTTTTTGAGGTTTGGGTGTTGCCATGTACAAGTAAATTTATTGCCCAGATTGTTGCAAGCAACGGGCCTTTGGTTGCAGCAATTATCATGCTGCTATATTTAAAAAAAATTAAAGTTCCAGTATTCTTTCTTCCTGTGTCAGTTTTGTCATATTGTTCTTCTGCAGAATTTCTTTGGCCAGGTTAAGGTAGTTAACCGAGCCTTTACTATTGGCATCGTACATAATTACCGGCTTGCCAAAACTTGGGGCTTCGCTTAAGCGGGAGTTACGGTGAATAATGGTATTAAAAACCAGCTCGTCAAAGTGACGGCGTACTTCACTTACCACCTGGTTACATAAACGTAAACGACCGTCATACATCGTCATTAAAATACCTTCAATAACCAATTCGGTATTTAAACGGCTTTGTACAATCTTAATAGTGTTTAATAATTTACCCAAACCTTCTAATGCAAAAAACTCACATTGTACCGGTACTACTACCGAGTCGGCAGCGGTTAAAGCATTTACCGTAATTAAACCTAACGATGGTGAGCAGTCAATCACAATAAAATCATAATCATCCTTTACCGTTTCCAACATACTTTTAAGTACGGTTTCACGGTTAGGGTAGTTTATCATTTCAATTTCGGCACCTACCAGGTCAATATGCGATGGAATTAAATCCAGATGCGGAATCTCGCTTTTTAATATTACTTCCCTTGCGGTTGCCTGGTTAATCATACAGTCGTACAGGCTCTTGGTAATATTATGCAAATCAAAGCCTACACCGGTGGTGCTGTTAGCCTGCGGGTCTCCATCTACCAATAGGGTTCTGTATTCCAATACGGCAAAACTTGCCGCCAGGTTAATGGCTGTAGTGGTTTTACCCACACCGCCTTTTTGATTTGCTACACCAATTATTCTTGCCATATATCTCCAAAACTACACTACCAAGCGTAATATTTATAATAAAGCTCCAAAAATAATAAAAAACCAGCCTATAATGTAATCGTTTCTCCAATTACAGGTAAAATCAGGTCCTGGCCGGCCGCCGAAAAAGTACTTTTTGCCTTATCGTGGTCAATCTTAATAAAACCAAAAGTATCAAAGTGTACACCCACTACTTTGTTGGTTTTAACCCATTTAGCTGCTTCAATGGCATCATCTATACCCATGGTAAAGTTGTCGCCAATAGGCATAATACTAAAAGCAAGCTCGGCCCATTTGGGTATAAGTTGCATATCCATGGTTAAGGCCGTATCACCGCTGTAATAAAAATTTCCTTCAGGTGTGTACACAATAAAACCCATGGGGTTGCCGCCATAACTACCATCCGGCAAACCACTGCTGTGCTGCGCCACCACGCATTTAACCGAAAAATCACCAAAATCCCATTTGCCACCCGTATTCATTGGGTGTACATTTTTAACATCCTTACTACCCAGCCACTCACCAATTTCCCAACTGCAAATAACTTTAGCACCAGTACTCATCGCCAGGCTCACTGCATCGGCTGTATGGTCAGCATGCCCGTGCGATATTAATATATAATCAGCCTCAATATCAGCCACTACAATATCCTTTGCCAATTCGTTAGGCGTAATAAAAGGGTCAAACAATAATTTTTTTCCGTTAACCTCCATTAAAAAACAAGCGTGACCGTAGTAAGTAAACTGCATAATGTAATTTTTTAGTGAGTGCAGCAAAAATACGGCCTAAAGCGGAAATCTGGGTTCCAAGGTTCCATAAGTTCAAATGTTCCAAAAGTTCAAAGTTCTTCTTCATTATACCCATTCCTTCTTAATACTGCATACTCAATGCTACATACTCCGTACTATTTTTTTGTTAGTCAGCAGCAGTACTACTATCATCGTCCCTTGCGCTGTGCCCCAACAGCATTGTTGGGGTCGCACTTATATTTTATGAGCCCAGCAGCAGTAATCCTAATCATCGTCCCTTGCGTCGCACTCTTCATCGATCAGTTCGCTATTCAGCAACAGACAGGGGTTCCTGGCTTTAGGCATTAAGCGTTCAGCATTAAGCTTTCCGCTTTTAGCCCAACCCCCAACATTAAACGTTAAACTTTCAACTTAAAACTACAAAAAGCTATTACTTTGCAACATGAGAAATTCGTCCTTTTGGTGGGTGTTAATTGTTTTAATGGTCATCTTAGACCTATATGTTTTTCAGGCCGTAAAGTTAGTGGCTCAGCCTATGTCCGCCCGGCCTAAAAGCATTATTTACATTGCGTACTGGGTAGTATCTATTGCGGCAATGGTAACGTTGTTATTATTACCTTATTTACCATTTATACAACAATCCAAGTTTTTACGTTCTACCGTTTTTGCTATCATCATCGGATTGTTTTTTGCAAAAGTGGTAGCAGCTTTATTCTTTTTAATTGATGATATACGCCGTGGCGCACAGTGGCTGGCCGGTAAATTGTTTTTTAGACAAACCGAAGGTGAAACTATACAGGAAGGCACTCGCATCTCTCGTTCAGCATTTTTAAGTTGGATGGGCTTTGCAGCCGGTGGCGGTTTGTTTGGTACTTTAATTTATGGTTTTGGTAATAAGTACAAGTACAATGTAAAAAGAATACCATTAAGCTTTCCCAATTTACCCGTGGCTTTTCACGGCTTAAAAGTGGTGCATATATCCGATATACATACCGGCAGTTTAACCGATAAGAAAGCGGTAATGAAGGGCGTTGAAAAAATATTAAAAGAAAAGCCTGATGTTATCTTATTTACCGGCGACCTGGTAAACAATGTATCCGAAGAAGCCGAAGAATATATGGATGTTTTTGACAAGTTATACGCACCCATGGGGGTTTATTCAACCTTAGGTAATCATGATTATGGCGATTATGCACAATGGGATAGTCCGGATGCAAAAAAAGCCAACCTGGAAAAAATAATAAACATTCATAAACAAATGGGTTGGCGCTTGTTAATGGACGAGCATGTAGAGTTGGAGAAAGACGGTGAAAAAATTTCAATACTTGGTGTACAAAACATAAGTGGTCGTGGTCGTTTTCAAACCTATGGCGATATGGCTAAAGCCTACGAAGGTGCTGCTGTCTATCCGTTTAAAATTTTAATGAGCCACGATCCTTCGCATTGGGATGCGGAAGTAATTAATAAGTTTTCAGATGTTGATTTAACCTTATCCGGCCATACACATGGCATGCAGTTTGGCGTAGAAGTACCCGGTTTTCAATGGAGCCCCGTACAATATATTTACAAGCATTGGGCAGGCTTGTACGAAAACAATAAACAAAAGTTATATGTTAACCGCGGCTTTGGTTTTATTGGCTATCCGGGTAGGGTAGGCATATTACCGGAAATTACTGTATTGGAGTTAAAGCATGGGTAAAGCTATTTAATATTGAAGGTTTTTGTATTTAATATTAAGAGAGAACTATGGTGTTGTTAAAACGTCTTTTACTCTGGACAATTTGCTCGCAGGCGTTAATTGTAATAGCTATGGCTCACGGAGTTGGTGTGATGTTTTTCATGGATTTATTTGCCATTATTGATTTCCGAAATTTTATTAAAGAAGAAAATTTTAGTCTCATTCCTAAACCTTTTTATGAAGGCATTGGTATTGCTATCGTTCTTTCTGTTATAGGAAAAGTATTGGCAATTGTTGCTTTGTTTATAAAAAAACAGCGACTGTTTTTTATATTATCTTTTACCGCTTTAGCAAGCTTGTGGTTAAGCTTTTTTTATTTGTCCCACGATTTAGACCACAATAATAGTTTGTACGCAGCTTTAATATCAGGCCTTCCATTTTTGGGTTTGTTTATTCTTTTTGTTGTGTTCGCTTTTCTACATATTAAAAATGTAAAAGCAGTTTAACATTTTTATTAATTTCAGCCTCTGTGCGTGTCTTCGCGAACTGAAATAGCTGTTATAATACCTGAGTTTTTCCCAAGCAGGGAAGTGAGTTGTTGTATGTGTAAAATCTTTAATATATTTAAAATTATTAAAGTCTTACCATGAAAAAATACCACAAAGTGGTGTTTTTTATATTTCGCTTCAAAAGTACATTTGATAATAGTCTTTTAAACGAGCCTTTGTTTTATCAATAAACAGTCTTGTTTAAATTTAATTGTTAACCTAAATTTTATTAAATGAGAAGCATCAAACTAATTGCTGTCGTTTTGTTATGTCTAATTGTAACTAGTATTTTTTTTATTGCTTGTGAAAAGAAAAACATTAATGTCAATTCTCCTACTTATTTTAATGTAGATTTTAAAGAGATTAAAATAGGTGAAAATCATAACCGTTATCTTATTAGTGCATTTGAAAAGATAAGTAAAAGTATAAAAACGAAAGAAGCTTACCGATTAAGTGAAAATGAACAACAAGAGTATAGAGAGATTCTCATTGCTGATTTTGAAACCATTGAGTACGACCCTACCCCTATTGGTTTTGATACTTATCAAAATTTTTTATTAGATGCTCTAAATTGGACGGATACACTTATGTTGCATGATTTTGATTTGCTTAATCTAGGAGGTAGTTACATAACTCAATCTGCCGAGGTCTTCGTTCATGAAATACTTAGTGAAATAGATAATTCCATTACATTACAAGAAATGCAACAGAAATTATTGAGTATAGAAACGAGAGTTGGTAATAGTTTGACTGGGGCCGATTTAGACATAGTATTAGGAACATTAGAAATTGCAAAAAGTTCAGCTTATTTATGGGCTCCAGAAAGTGAAGGTGGTTATGATTTGTACACAAAAACTTTTGGAGCGCGGCCAATTATTGATGGGAGGGTTGTAGAGAGTGCATGTTGTTGGTGGAAAAGAGCTATAAAAGGTGATGTCGTGGCATCTGCATCTTATTTTGGCAGGTTGGGAGGGGCAATAGCTTTGGGCGCTGCACCAGGTACTAATGCTGTAATTTTAGGTGGATGGGGGATTTCAGCCGCTATTGGCTCTGGACTTGGTGCATTAGGACTGTAAAGTGTAAAAAATACTGTATGAAAAAGAGCGGTTTTATTTGGATAGTTTTTATAGACTTTATTTGTAATTTTTTTTTAATAAGTAATAAAAATACAAATGCTATTTTTTTTATCAAGGTAACTATTCTAACCATAATTACGTCTACAATTTTTTGGTATATTTTTTACAGGAAGAACCCCAAAAAAACACCCAATAGTTCAAATTTAAAAAACTGAAATAATATGTGATAATTTCTGTAGAGGCCAATTTATTAATTGGCCTCTACTTTGTACATTAAATTGAAAAAGATCAAAATAGTAACTTTGCAAATGACATTTTTTGTAGTTGTTATGTTAATTGTAATCAATACTTATGCGAAATATTATTTGCAATCAACATTGTTTTGGTGTGTCTTTATGGACTAATGTAGCATTTCCAAATCATCACATTTCCAAATTATCTAATTGTCCAATTGTTTTACATTTTCTTTCACAACTAATTTATACTAAAACTATCGGGTAAAATGTTTTAGCAAATGATTGTGGGCTTGTTAAAACTCTTTATCAAACACAGGCATTACAATTAAAATATTTTTTGTCTAAAACATTATTACCATGAAGAAAAAGCTCTCTATCATGCTGCTTGCAGCTATTGCGGTTACGCAGGTTTCCTTTGCACAATTTCATGTGGGTGTTAAAGGCGGGGCCAACATTACCAAAATTGATGGCCAGTCGTTTAAAGATGAATTTAGTTATGGCTACGTAGTAGCGGGTTTTGCAGAAATTGGTTTGGGCAGACGTTTCAGCATTAACCCAGAGGTACAATTTAACCAGTTTACCGGTACGGTATCTGATGATTACAAAGACATTTATCAGGGAGTATTTAACTCTGATCAGGCTAAAGTAAAAATGAATTATCTGTCTATCCCGCTTGTTTTAGATTATAAATTGCTTGGTCCCTTGCATATACAGGCTGGTCCGCAGTTTAGTATTTTAATGAACAAGGATAAAAACTTTTTACAAAACGGTGCCGATGCATTTAAAAAAGGCGACTTTGCTTTGGTTGGTGGTGCACAAATTCACTTACGTGGGTTGCGTGTAGGTGGCCGTTATGTTTTAGGTTTAGATAACATGAATGATATTGATAACAAAGATCAATGGCGCAGCCAGGCCTGGCAGGTGACTGTTGGTTTTGCACTGTAGTTTTGGTGAAGGATAAATGATGAGGCCGGTTGTTTTTACAACCGGCTTTTTGTTTGGATGAAGTTAATTGTTAAGTGTTAATGGTTAATCGTATAGGTAAGCCTCGGTGTGTGTTTTCACGCATCTAAATGCATAGGCCATGATACGTGAGGACAAGCACCATGGCCGTTGACTACGTAGCCAACTATGAACTATTAACCATTAACTTCAAATGAAGGGCTGCCCGACTGGCAGCAGTAGCTGCAACGGCAGGATGGGTTTGTGTGTGGGGCGTTGCACTACTGCAGAAGGCGGGGACTGCTGGTGATTAGTATTACTGCTGTTGACAGCCCCAAATGGTATTTTTAAAATAAATCAGTCATATTGGCGCAACCGGTGCCATAGTTTTATGGGCTTGAGACACAATGCATTAATTTTTTTTGTGGCATTAAACTTGACCAGTTTATATTCCTTTGTACTTTTACAGGTTCGGCTTTGAAACTGTGACAAGTTGACTAATTGAATTAATTATTATGAATTTTGAGAAATTGCTATTAAATACGGATGACGATATGAATTTTATGCCCATTATTCCCCTGAATGAAAGTGATCAGGATGATAATGGAAAACTTGAAATTCCGTCGGAGATTGCATTGTTACCCTTAAGAAATACGGTCTTGTTTCCGGGTGTGGTATTGCCGATTACTGTGGGCAGAGAAAAGAGTATTAAAGCCGTTACAGATGCTTATAAAGGCGATAAACTGATTGGTGTGGTGGCGCAAAAAGACACCAGTATTGAAGACCCAACTGTTGCTGATTTGGTGAAAGTAGGTACGGTTGCCAAAATTGTGAAGCAAATTAAAATGCCGGATGGGGGTACTACGGTTATTATTCAGGGTAAGGCTCGTTTTCAGGTAGATGAAGTGTTGACAGACGAACCTTATTTTAAAGCGAAGATTACCCGCTTGGAAGATGGCGATATGCCCGTTGATACTGACTTTGAAGCCCATGTTGCTACGATAAAAGATTTGGCTACCGAAATTATTCAGTTATCGCCAAATTTACCCGCAGAAGCGTCGATTATTTTACGCAATATTGAGAATCCATCTTTTTTAATACATTTTGCATCGAGCAACTTAAACACCGACATTAAAGAAAAACAACGTTTACTGGAGATTAACGATATACGTGAACGTGCCAGTGCTTTGATGCAGTTATTGCAAAAAGAATTACAATTTGCCGAGCTTAAAAATAAAGTAACCAATAAAACCCGGACAGAATTAGATAAACAACAACGGGAATACTTTTTACAACAACAGTTAAAAAGTATTAAAGACGAATTGGGGGGCGATACCAACGCACAGGAAATAAAACAAATGCAGAAAAAGGCCGAAACAAAAAAGTGGCCCGAATCAGCAAAAGAAGCCTTTAAAAAAGGTATTGAAAAACTGGAGCGTATGCATCCCAGTACTCCTGATTATTCGGTAGTGTATAACCACCTGGATTTAATGCTGGAATTACCCTGGCAAGAATACACCGAAGATTTTTACGATTTAAAGAAAGCCAAAAAGACTTTGGATACGGATCATTTTGGCATGAACAAAATAAAGGAACGTATTCTAGAATACTTGGCCGTATTGAAATTGAAAGGCGATATGAAGAGCCCGATTTTATGTTTTGTGGGTCCTCCGGGTATTGGTAAAACATCGTTGGGACGTAGTATAGCCAATGCAGTGGGGCGTAAGTATGTGCGTTTAAGTTTAGGCGGGTTACATGATGAAAGTGAAATACGCGGACACCGTAAAACTTATATTGGCGCTATGCCGGGCAGGTTGTTACAATCTTTGCGTAAAGTAAAATCAGGCAATCCGGTAATTGTATTGGACGAGATTGATAAAATTGGTAGTGATTTTAGAGGCGATCCTTCATCGGCCTTACTGGAAGTGTTGGACCCTGAACAAAACCATACCTTTTATGATAACTACTTGGAGTTAGAATATGATTTGAGTAAGGTATTATTTATTGCAACAGCTAATAACCTGCAGAATATTCAACCGGCTTTACGTGATCGTTTAGAAATTATTGACCTGAGTGGTTATGCTATTGAAGAAAAAGTAGAGATAGCTAAAAAACATTTATTACCTCGTCAGAAAAACCTGCACGGTTTACAACCTAACAGCTTTAAAGTAAGTGATAAAGTGTTAGAAAAAATTATTACAGATTATACCCGTGAAAGTGGTGTACGTGAACTGGAAAGACAACTGGCATCGGTAATGCGCTACCAGGCTAAGTTGCTGGCTATGGAAGAAGAAGTTAAATCGCCTTTAACTGTCGAAGATGTGGAAGTGATTTTAGGTAAATCGCGTTACAGCAACGAAATTTATAAAACGGCTAATATGCCCGGTGTGGCCGTAGGCCTTGCCTGGACATATGTTGGCGGCGATATATTATTTATTGAAACCAGTTTAAGTACCGGCAAAGGTGAACTAAAGTTAACTGGTAACCTTGGTAATGTAATGAAGGAGAGTGCTACAACGGCATTGACTTACTTACAGTCAAATGCCGAGCGTTATAAAATTGATGCTACATTATTTGAAAAGAAAAGTATACATGTACACGTGCCGGAAGGCGCCGTACCTAAGGATGGTCCCAGCGCCGGTATTACCATGATGACGGCTATTGCATCAGCCTTAACCGGTAAAAGGGTTAAGCCGTTTTTAGCCATGACAGGGGAGATTACATTGCGTGGTCAGGTATTACCGGTTGGCGGTATTAAAGAAAAAATACTGGCAGCTAAACGTGCAGGGTTAAAAGAAATTATTCTTTGTTGGCAAAATGAAAAAGATGTGCAGGAAATAGAAGCAGAGTACATTAAGGGTATTAAGTTTAATTATGTACGTACAATGGATGAAGTGTTGGAGCTGGCATTGATGAAACGTTAATATATTGTGTGTACCATACGATAAACAAAAAGAGCGGCATTTGCCGCTCTTTTTGTTTATCGTAAATATTTTTTGATGCACATTTAATACAGTAGAATGCTTGAATCTTTAATCATGGGTAGATTAGTGTTAAAGTATTTATTAGACACTACACGAAAAATGTTTACCGGACTTATACTGTCATACAAGGTTTCATATTTATTGTCAGAAAAGTATACTGTGCATAAATTACTAAATTCCTTATCTCTGGTTTTGTTAAGTGTAAAATTATTTCTGTAGCCGTGGTCGCTGGCAATTATTACCACTCTTGGTCTCTTGGTAGGCGTTGTTGTAGTGGCTGTTAATAAGGATTTTATTAAGGTGTTACAATACTGTAGCTGATCGGTATAAAGACTATCAATATCGTTATCAAGATTATCGGTTAATCGTAATGTTCTACGTTCGCCATTTTTATTGAAACAAAATGGCGAGTGTGGTATAAGCATATGGCTGTAAGTGAAGGTTGGCGTAGCATATTCACTTTGTAATGCTTTGTAAGTATTGTTGTAGTTTTCAATGATGCCATTGGTATATGGTTCCTTTAGTGCCGTAATTTTCTTTTCAATTGCTGCAGTACCATTTATTTTTAATGCCACGTTCCACCATATGTCTTTATGTATTCTGCCAACTAAGGTTTCTAAGGTGAAAATTTTAGAAAAATTAAAATTAAAATGAGACTCCTTGATACTATTACTATTGGGTAAATCAAGAATGCCATAGTTCTTAAAGCTATAGTTGTTATTTTTTAAATAAGTAGGGAAAACACTTTCTTTAACCGTGTATTGTGCTTTTAGTGCGTTACGGGGGCTAAATTGTTTGCCTTCAAAATCGCCATTAGGGTATTGCATATTTAAATAACAGGCAAGTGAAAAAGGCGTAGCATTAAAATTACTTTTCGAATTTTTGGCTATATAAAAGTTATGTTTTTTAAAAGCTGAGTCAAGATTACTGTTGTCAAAGTTTACATATTGTAGTAAACTTTTGGTGCTGGCAAATTCATCAAAAACAATAAAGAAAATATCAGGCTTTAATGAGTCGGGCATATTACTAACCTTAATATCAGTAAGTGCCAAGCCGTAGTTTAAATTGTTTTTTTTATGTTCATGGGTAAAAAACTGGTAAACGCTAAGTTGCAGTTCCAGTAGAATTAAAAAAAGCATTAATGCATTTAAATAAGCAGTGGGACGAACAAGATTATTTTTATTTCGCTTAATAGCAATAATTGCTAAAACTATTATTACACAAATAAGCGGTAATAGAATAGAGTAAGAGCTGATAATGGAAAAAAAAGTATTGCTTTTCAGGAAATCGTGAAAAACACCAAAGAAAAAGAAAATTGTCAAAGGTATGAATGCCCAAAGGGCCGCCTTGGTATTATTTTTAAATAATAATTTACCTATAACAAACAGGGCTATACTTAAAGCCAGGTAATAGCCTACGTATTCAATAATGTAACGCCAGTTAACGAGGCCAAAATATTCATTGCTGGCATGCCACACAAAAAATACCGGCAACAGCAAAAAATGAAAATTATACCTGGTTAAAAATTTTATCATGCGAGGGCTTTGGTTATTTCCGTTTCAGTAAAAATAATATCCTGTCGGAATGAGGAACTATTGTCTTTTGCTCAACATTATACAGCGGTTCAAATGCCGACAAAAAACCGGCTTCGGTATAATGCGGATAAATATCTTTTTTATGTTGTAATAAAATTTGTGTTTTAGGGTCTTGCTTAGGCACAAATTCAATTAACAGGTAAGGAGCAATACCCCCAAAAAAATCAGCAATTTTTTCGAGCGGAATATTTTTTCCAATGGCCAGATGATGTATTACGGCAAACGCAAAAATCATATCCACTTGTAAACGTTGCGAAAAAGTACTGCGTTCTGCATAGTTTAACCCATTAGCCGGTGAGGGCTGTGACAAATCAAGTATAAGTGGTTGAATATTTTTTACGCCATTCTTCTTTATGTGTCTGTATAAATTATTAATACAGTAAGCATCAAAATCGGCAGCAATGGTATTGATGTTTTTAGCTGCCGCCAGTTTAGAAAACTCACCTTCGTTGGCACCTAAATCAGCCACGGTTTTTACTTCTGGTAATTTGGAAAGCCAATCGTTAATAATATCTTTTTTTGCTTCAAGGTATCCATCCCGTTGCGATGCCTCCCGGTAATAATGTGACCAGGTGCTTTCTAAATCCGGTATCTGTAATTTATTTACTAATATTTCAAGACTGTTAATCAAACGCTCTAATTTGCTTTTTGCAAACACTTCTTTATTACTATCGCCTTGCGATGCTGTTTTTTGTTTTGCCGAAACTTTTGCATGTAAATGAATATGCAAATAGGTATGAATAGAGAAACGGCTTTTGCGGGGTAACATAGTTGCCGCAATATCCAGAGGGATACCATCGGGCCAGGCCAGCATTAATTGTTGTAATGGTCTTTTGGTGTAGTACATGATAAGTAATGGTGCTACAAAACATTCACAAAACTGGCGGTAAGCAATCCAGGGTTTTTCTTCGTACTGCTCAAACGACAAAGTGTCAATAAACATCAGCTGGCCATTATGCCATTGAATGTTATAAGGGGTGGCATCTTTCAGTATCAACCCAAACTGTAATGCCCGCTTTAATACTTGTAGTGTTAACAAGGCCGCATCTTTCAGCATATCAAAACTCCACTCGTAAGCATAACTTACCAGATTCAGTTTTTCAGGCTGTAAGGTAGTGAACCAATCCTCACTGTTTAAAATATTGGTATCATGTTGTTCGTGTTTAATCAACAAGCCATCATCTGCCAGTTTTTGGTAACAGCCGCTGTTTATAAATAACTCGAAGTTTTCTTTATATAATTTATTTACCTGGCGGTATAAAACCCCTTGATGCGTATAAATAAAGCCGGATGGGTCCCGGTAGGATGCTGGATGGTTGGGCAGTTGGTTCATTAACTATTTGTGTTGCTGGTAGTGGTTGAGTCGTTTTTTGGCTTTTTCTTAAAACGGGAGAAAAATGCCATGATATAGAGCTTGATGTTTCTGAAAAAAAACACAACGCCCAAAGCTGCTGCGGCTAATATCTGAACCAGATAGCTGCCGCTACCCGGATCAAGATATAATAAATAACTGGCTATCATAAATAACTTAAATTGGTTTTAGGTGATAAGGTTAACAATGTTTCATACATTAATAATATGGTATTTTCAATATCATCATGATGCAACATTTCAACCGTTGTGTGCATATAACGTAAAGGAATAGAAATTAGTACCGATGGGCAACCATCATTACTGTAAGCAAATGAGTCAGTATCAGTACCGGTGCTGCGGCTTAAAGCCCGCCATTGAACCGGAATTTTTTTATCTTCAGCCACTTTCTCCACCAAGCCTAATAATTTATTATGTACTGCCGGTGCATAGGCTAATGACGGGCCTTTGCCACATTTTATTTCTCCTTCAATATTTTTATTAATTAATGGAGTAGTGGTATCATGTGTAACATCTGTTACAATCGCAATATTTGGTTTAATACGGCGGGCAATCATCTCAGCACCACGTAAACCAATTTCCTCTTGTACTGCATTTACTACATATAAACCAAAAGGTAGTTTCTTTTTATTTTCTTTTAATAAACGGGCTACTTCGGCAATCATAAAACCACCCACACGGTTATCAAATGCACGGCCAACATAGTTGCCATTTGCTAATTCGTCAAAACCATCCTGATACGTTACAACCGCACCAATATGTATGCCTAATGCTTCTACTTCTTTTCTATCACGGGCACCACAATCCAGCCATAAATTATCGGTACGTGGTTGCGCTTCTTTTTGGTCAGGCGTAGCATAACGTGTGTGTATAGCAGGCCAGCCAAATACTGCTTTTACCGCACCTTTTTTACCATGAATCAATACACGTGATGCAGGCGCTGTTTGATGATCTACACCACCATTGCGTTTTAAATAAATTAATCCTTCGGCAGTAATATAATTTACAAACCAGCTAATCTCATCAGCATGGGCTTCAATTACTACTTTAAATTCATGTTCCGGATTTATTACTGCTACAGCCGTTCCGTAGGGGTCAACATAATGTGTATCGGCATATGGTTTTATATATTCTAACCACAACTTTTGTCCCCAGGTTTCAAAACCTACAGGCGATGCGTTATTAATGTAGTCTTTAAAAAACGAAAACGATTTGTCAGTTATAATTTTTTTCTTTTTTGGTGTTGTTGCTTTTGATGCTTTTGCCATAATGAAATAAGTGTATTTTAAAATATGGGGCGTTTCCCCATGTAACACAAACTACGGCTCGTTCCTCGCCTGGTTTGTTAACACGGGGCCGGGCTTTCCGCTGTATCTTTTGCCCCGGGCTGCCATTGGCCCACCCTTCGCAAAAGGATGCCGCTGCAATCCCTAACGCAGAAATCAAAAGTAAGTAATACTTACATGAATAACGAATGATGGGGAAATTGTGTGATAAACGGGTTAGTACCACCGAGTTTCACAGAGGTTTTTCACAGAGAAAAACTGAGTAGTTTACCTGGTTGTTATTGGTGAAACATATTGACAGGAACATTAATTGTATTTCAACTGATGCACAGCGATATGCAGTACAAGAGTGCGACGCAACAAAAGCCCAATCAAGGGTGGGACGGTGACTACAAAAAACTAATTACAAATTAATAGGCACTTCAATAAATTATGAGTTGTTTAAGCAATGAAATAAACGCATAATTTATATGGTTCTAAGCCCCTCCTTCGGAGGGGTTTGGGAGGCCAAGGCTTTTTAAAAACTCCATAGTATCCGCACCGTCGGCATAATTGGCAATACCCGGTAACTGCGATTGGCCAAAGGGTATATGTTGCTCGCTTACAATACACTGAATATTGGTATCGGTATCAAGACCGGCCAACTCAGTTTTATCCTTGTAAAAACTATAATTTAACTGGGCAATAGGCGAAAAATGATTCTCGTTTTCTACCAGCAACAACGATGGGTTGCTCATATAATACTGCTTATTTAATATATAAATAGCCAGGTTATAATCGTAGTTGTTTTTATACTTGTGGTTATCGGCCAGGTGATTGTATTTATCAAAAGCCCTTAACAGCGGAACAAAATCGTAATCATGCGGCACATAAATATGGGTAACATTGCGGCAGCCTAAGCCAAAATACAGGTACACATCATCGGCTAGTTGTGTGAGTTGCTCGGTAGTTTCGGTACCTGTAAGTATGCCTACCGATGTACGGTTACGGCGGATAAGATTTGGGTATTTGCCAAAATAATAATCAAAATAGCCGGCGGAGTTGTTGCTGCCGGTGGCAATGTAGGCATCGCAGTTTTTAAGCATCTCGGCAAAAGAAACATAATCCTGCACAGCCGGGTTAATGTCAATGAGTTTGGCTACCAAATGTTTTATAAGTACATCGTCTTTGGAAGAAGCTTTTATAACCGATTTATGGCCACTGATGAAAACCGATAAAAAATCGTGAAAACCAACCAGTGGGATATTGCCGGCCATCACAATGCCCACATTTTTAGGTATGGCCAATGCATTGTCGCTTACGCCATAGCTTTGTGACCAGTTTTGCAATACCGATTGCTGTAAAAAACTATTGGCTATCTGGTTAGCCGCCAGGGTTATAAACTCTGGTGTAAACCACCCGTTCTGCCTGCCGGCCCGCTCCATGGCTTCCTGCCAGTTTTCATCGTTTTGCTGAATATATTTTCCTAAACTTGCTAATGCCTGTATTCGTTCTTGTAAAATCATTGCCAAAGGTTTACTTTTGCATTTCGTTGTGCGTAATTTTGCAAAAGTAAGTTCAACGGATTAATTAGTTCAAATTATGGCAATTAAGATTACAGATGAGTGTATAAATTGTGGCGCTTGCGAACCGGAGTGTCCTAATAATGCAATTTATGAAGGTGGGGTAGAGTGGGCCGTGGCCGATGGTACCGGTGTAACCGGTATGTTTACCTTAATGGATGGTACACAAATAGATGCGCATGTAAAAAATGATCCAGTTAGTGTGGATGTTTACTTTATTTCGCCTAATAAGTGTACCGAATGTCAGGGTTTTCATGAGGAACCACAATGTGCGGCAGTATGCCCGGTAGATTGTTGCGTACCTGATGAAATGTACCAGGAAACGGTGGCCGAGCTATTGGAGAAGAAAGAAAAGTTACACGTTTAAGCAGCCGCATTTTACCGCATAATGTGTATAAAATTTTTAGGAAACAGTCGTTTTATAAAGTAACTTGTACTCAACATTCATCAAAGGATTGAATGCACACAACTTCGGTTGTATTTAGCAGGCGGGTGATATTTCCCGTCGTAAAAAGGTGAAGCACCAATCACGGTCTTCACCTTTATTATTTTTAGCCGGTGTCTATTTGCCAAAAACTGGTTAAAATAACTCATGCCGAAGGCTGTGTTACAATACTTATAGGCACTGTTCGTTTGTTTAATTCCTGTTTATCGGGGTATAAAACTGTTCCTGTACATTTTATTTTCTGTTACCCTTTTTTTCAATAATATTTGTGTTATTAAAACAGGCAAAGAATATGAAGAAAAATATAGCCCTGGTTACCGGGGGCTTTTCCGGCGAAGCTGTTATATCGTATAAAACCGCGGCCACTATTGAGAATAATTTAGACAAAAGCTTATATAATGTTTACAGAATAGATCTTACAAAAAACGGTTGGTTTTACGATGTTGCCGATGGTCGTAAAGTAGCTGTAAACAAAAACGATTTTTCCCTACCCTTAGATGGTCAGCATATAAAATTTGATGCAGTATTTATTGCTATGCACGGTACTCCCGGCGAGGATGGTAAACTACAAGGCTATTTTGATATGCTTAAAATACCTTACACCAGTTGCGATGCAACCACATCGGCCATTACTTTTAATAAAAGGTTTACGGTTGCGGTGGCTAAAATGGCGGGCATTGGTGTAGCCGAATCGGTACACTTGTATAAAAATAACAGTTATAATTGCGATGCTATTTTGCAACAGCTTACCTTACCGGTGTTTGTAAAACCGGCTAATGGTGGTTCCAGCATTGGTATGAGTAAGGTATCACAACCGCAGGATCTGCAAGCGGCTATTGACAAAGCTTTTAACGAAGACGATCAGGTATTGGTAGAGCAAATGATAAGCGGCCGCGAATTTACGGTTGGTGTGTTTAAAACCGAAGGTAATATTATTGTATTGCCTCTTACGGAGGTTAAGGCACACGATAGTAAAGACTTTTTTGACTTTGAAGCAAAATATGAAGGTAAATCAACCGAAATAACACCCGCACAGGTAGACGAAAGTATTGCCAACCAGGTACGCGAAGCAGCACAAAAAATTTATGCAGTGTTTAACTGCCGGGGTGTAATACGCATCGATTTTATTTACGACGAAGCCAGTGGCCAACCATATATGCTGGAGATAAATACCATACCCGGCCAAAGTGAGGCCAGCATTGTGCCGCAGCAGGTAAAAGAAATGGGATGGAGTTTGAAAGAATTTTATGCTAAATTGTTAAACGAGTGTTTTGCATAACTTGCAAACCCAACAAAGCACATAGCCCAAATTATTGTTAAACATAAATAGTTACATGTTTAAATTTATTACTACCCGCCCATTATGGGTAAACATACTGGCAGGTATTGCATTAATGGTTATCATATTTTTTCTTTTCGTTTTTTCGTTAAAGTGGATAACCAACCATAGCGAATCTTCGACGGTGCCTTATGTAACCGGAAAAAGTTACGATGAAGCGGAGAAAATTTTATCAAAAGCAGGTTTTGAAGTTGTGATACAGGATTCGGTTTATACCGATACTACTAAACCGCTTACTGTTTTAAAACAAGTACCCGAAGGCGATGAACTGGTGAAAAATAACCGTACGGTTTACTTAACTATTAACCGTGCCGTAGCACCACCTATTGATATGCCAAACATAGTTGGCTATAGTTTTCGCAGTGCGGAGATGGCTTTAAAAGCTGCCGGTTTAAAAATAGGCGATACCACTTTTAAACCCGACTTTGCACGCAACTCGGTATTAGAACAACGTTACAACGGGGCACCAATAGCACCCGGTACCAAAATACAAATGGGCAGCCGTATTGATCTTGTATTGGGTAATGGTATTGGCGACAGAGAATTTGTAGTACCGCAATTAGTTGGCAAAACCTATTGCGATGCAGTAGCCGAATTACAGGCTAACGGATTAGGGCTTGGCGTAGTAATTGCCGATGGGATAGCAGATACCTGTAATGCTTACATTTACTGGCAAAGCCCCGAGCGTTACGATGATGATAAAAAATTCCGTCGTATAAGATCGGGCCAGTTAATGGATATTAAATTACAAACCGATAAACCGGCTATTGATACTTTAAAAGCCATTATGCCACCAATTGGAACAGAAGATTAAAAATATATTTTTATGCAAACAATTACCATAGACGAATTAAAGGCACGTATAGATGCCGGCGAAACCATTAACATTGTAGATGTACGTGAACCACACGAACATGAAGAGTTTAATATTGGTGGCGTACTAGTGCCGTTAGGGCAAATACGTGATATGCAAACCGACGAACTGGAAGCTTTTAAAGACCAGGAGTTAATTGTGTATTGCCGCAGTGGTAACCGTAGTGGACAAGCCTGTATGGTACTGGACTCGCTGGGTTTTGAAAATACCAAAAACCTGGTAGGCGGTATGTTAGCCTGGCAGGAAAAGTTTGGCGGTTAAAATTTTTAAAAGGCTCTTACAAGGGCCTTTTTTATTTTTATGTAACCAGCTGCAGTGCTACTATCATCGTCTGTTGCGTCGCACTCTTGTGCACCTGTAACTTTACTCAACATTTCCGCAAAGCGGAACAAGTAGTGCAAGGTACACCCCGACTTGTCGGCGGTACTTTCTGTTCGCTAATCAACTGTATTGATGCGACAAGTATTTATAAATAGTAAAATTTATTTACGTGGGGTTTATATTGCTTTTTATTATTATTAGCCTTTTAACTGGCTTTTTTGGTTGGATAATCTACCTCATTTACAGGCCAATAAGAAATCGATTGATTTACGCAGATAAACTTACTATTGCTACAAGCAAAAAAATAAATATTGGTTACATTATTTTATTAATAGGGTATTCATTTTTTAGCACCTATACAGCCATATATCCATTAGATAGTTTTTACAAAGAGGAGTTTGAATTTTACACAGAAGTTAAACTACCTTCAAAAACTAAGATATTGAAAAAGGATGCATCTTATCCGGATATACATGGAGATTATGCGTCCGCAGCAGTTATAAAGTTAGGAAAAGATGATTTTAGAAAGTTGAAAGAAAGCATTATGCAATTAGTGCATTTTGAGATAGAGGAGTATAATCAAAATACTTTCGTTTCAGGGGAACTTAAGAGCTTAATAAAGGGAGTTGATCAAGCGGATATTGAATCGATTTACAAGATGAAAGCGGGCTGGTTTAAAATTGCATTTTTAATGGATGGAGAAACAGTGTTTTTTGAAAATAGAAATACTTGAAAGGACAGTAATTATTATATATTTTATTACATATTTGGAATATTAGAGCCCGAAAAAGTTTAAAGAAAAAAGTGTAAATTCGGATACAGAAAAAGAGCATTATGAGTACAGTTGCAATTAGAAGAAAGTTGGTGGACTACATGAAAGTAGTGGATGAGAAAAAATTAAAAGCAATTTATGCTTTGTTAGAAGATGATATTGAAGGTGAACGTATTAGTGTAGAACAATATAATCAGGAATTAAATGAAGCGGAAGCAGAATATGCTAAAGGTGACTTTGTAAGTAACGCTGCATTTAAGAAAATGATAAAAGGATGGTGAAGTACAAATTGGTATGGACGAAACGTTCGCAACTTCATATAAGGGTACTATATAGTTACATTAGCAAGGATTCTCCCCAAAATGCTGGTAAAGTTGTCAGCGATATTATTACTGCTGCTGAAAAGGCAATAACTAACCCAGAATATTATAATCCTGATAAATTTAAAGAAAAGAATGATGGTAGTTATCGGGCTTTTGAAATACATCATTACAGAATTGTTTACCGGTATCAAAAAAATGTAATACGTATTTTAAGAGTAAGGCATACAAAAATGGAGCCTTTAATTTACTAGTTAATGTTTATGTAAAACCTAATCCCTTGCATCTCTTGTTTATTACAACATTTAAATGGAATCAGCAATAAACAATAATAAACGGACAGATATTTTCTTTTGGACAGCGTTAATTTCGTCCTGGCTAACCTTTATTTTCTTTTTTACCATACCATTTGGGTTTTTGTATTGGTTGGTTGTTTTAATCATTTTAGTTTACCGTAAATCAAATTATAAATGGTACTTATTGTGTTTTTCCGCTTGGACAATAATACCGTTGTTTAGTTTTTTCTCTGGTGCCAAAGATTATTTTTCAGGAGAAGGGACATTGAAAAATATAGGTATGCCATCTGCTGAGTTTTATAATTTGGACAAAGAGTATAGAGTTTATAATTCTACTTCCGGTTGTATTGTTTTAGGGATTGAATTCTTAACACAAACTCCTAATAACTGGGCGGTGCAGCTTTGTACAAAAGTCTGGGGTTATCAAAAAGGAGTTCATAGTGGTTTTTATCCCGATAAAAAACTGGCAGAGCATATTGTTGATAGTATTGGTATAGTAACAAGCTTTATACAAAGCGAAAATTTAATCAGCTTTATTTTTTCAGATACAAATTATCAACTTTTAGATGAAGGGTATAGGGGGAGTATAAATATTGACAGTTGTACAAAAGCTAATGTTGCAATTGTGGACGAAGTGCTGATTTTTAAACCTATTATTTCAGGCGAAGAGAATGTTGTCTACTTAGCAGAACGTAAAAATGGAAATATCTTTGCAAGGTATTACGAATGATTTGAAGATGTATAATGATGGTAATGGTTTACCAATCAGTAAGAAAATAATTTACAACATGCAAAAAAAGAATTTACTATTACTGGTATTGTTATGTTTGTTTTTACATACAGTTCATGCTCAGCAAACAAAGGATCCAGGAAATTATGCTGGTAAAAATTGGCAAAAGACTACTGATGAGAATATAGTTTATTACCAAACTAAATCAATGAACAAACAAGCCAAAAAGGCTGATTCAATTTCTCTAAAAGTTTTGGGTACTTTAGATTCGAGCCAAAATTTAATTACATCACCATTTGATGCATTGGTTTTTGAATCTTTTTATGGCATTGAGCAGAAGAAATATGCAAAAAAAGATTTTTTGAAACTTAGTTTTGGAGAAGTTATAAAAGACATGTCTGACGATGACATTGTTTATATAAGATGTAAAAAAGACCTTCAATTTTTAAAGCGTACTACATTTTCGTTACGTATTTATTTTAAAGAATCTGAGGATACGGTTTTACAGCGAAAATTTGCAAATGAGATTTTGCAAAAAGGTTTCGCAGATTCCGTTAAATATTATACAAAGGCAGATGGGGAAGCGTTGTACTTAAGTGTGACTGGCGATGAAAGTTGGAAGAAAGTACTTGATACAAATCCTTTTCCCGCATTTGCGGAAGTAAATATTAATAAAGAATTTGTAAATGAAAAAGATATCAGGAAAATTGCTAAAGAAATTGAAGAAAGTAAACTTGTTTCATCCGTTGAATATCCTAGTCTAAAAACGTTTACAGGAATAGATGAACTTGAACGACTTTATAAAATTCCTTTTATTTTGCGAGTAGAAGTGAATTAATAGTTGTGGAGGAAGATGCAAAGCAAAGGGTACTTTTATTCCTATACTTTGTTTGAGAAAATAGTTAAAAACTATTCCGCAAATATTGGGTTAAAAAAGCTATCTAATGTATAATCAATAATTCTCCCTATCTGTTTGAAATTGTTACGAAACTTCTCTCTTCTTGCCGAGGTTTTATAAAGTGTTGTGGTGTTTCTTTGTTCTGTCAATAAATCAAAAGGGTCACTTGTTTTAGTTGAACTTACTATACGTTTAACGGTTACTGTACAACTGTCGTTTGTGTAATTAATTGTTGTATGGCCCGTTAAAAAACCTTTACTAATAAAATAAGCAGTTTCCAGGTATCCGTAACCCGTACCTCGGTAATTACCCTCAAATGGCAAAAGCATCCCAAATATCATTGGGCTATCAATATCAGGTTTATCTAAAACACCTGCCATTTTAGTGTTTGTAACAACTTGTTTAAACTTCAAGGAAGTGGCATAAGTTTTCTCCCAAAAAACATCGTTGTTTTTAATTGAAAAATTTTCAAGTATTCCATTTTTGTTTTTTTGGGCATGAGTATAAACAGAAAGTATAACAAAAAATAATAGTAGGCTCTTTTTCATTTTAGCAACAGTTTTCGTAATTCTAAATTTACTAAGATTCGTTATTTTGTTACTTGCATTTTTTGTTAAAATTGTTGATTGTAACACTTGACGAATATTGCCCAATAACATTACCTAACGTCCCCAATTAAAATAAGGAGTACTGCCCCGAATCAAACGCACTGTGCCAAACTCGGGGTTAGAAACACAATGGCCAATAGA
>DHEF01000036.1:17327-19696 GCA_002399735.1 Chitinophagaceae bacterium UBA4857 | reverse complement strand
AAGGAGCAAAGCTCGAAGGGCTGCTAGTGGCACAGTTGCTGGTAACAAAAAACAAAAACCCTTCTTTGCAGAAGGGTCTTTTTATTCAACATAGGGATTCTATAAACTTATGTTTACACCAATCATAAAGTTGATGCCTGCCATGGGGAAATAACCATTGTCGGCAGTGATGTTACCTCCTAAGCGGTAAGCGTAGGTCCAGCCATTGGGTTCGTATTTTTTATCAAACAAATTATTTACCTGGCCTATAATATGCCATTGTTTAAACAGTTTGTTTTTTAGTGTTAAAATGGCCCGTACATCCTGTGTATAAAAGTCGTTTAACAGGCGGGTGCTGTTTTGGGTATTGTCGGTATATTGTTTACCTACATACTTACCTAGTAAACTTATTTCAAGGTTTTTCTTTGGTAAAAAATTTACATCGTAACCGGCAATAACAGCAGGCGAAAAAGCAATGTCGGTGTTTTTATGATTTACACTATGCAAGCCAACCCATTCCCAATCTGCATCATAATCATCCATAAACTCGGTAAATGCTTTTACTTTATTACGGCTAAAAGTGGCATTGGCGTTAATGTTTAACCACTTGCTAATAATGTAACCGCCTTGTAACTCTATACCGGCACGGTAGCTATCCGGTACATTAATACGGGTGGCCGCACCCACATCATTAATCTGTCCGGTTAAAACCAGTTGGTCTTTGTACAACATGTAGTACAAGTTAGCCGCAGCATAAAATTTATCCGTACGTTTTTCTACACCTGCTTCAAAGTCGTGTAACTGCTCGTGTTTAGGCTGACTAACTTTACCTGCTTCAAAATCGTCACGGTTGGGCTCTTTGTTTGCGGCAGCGTAACTTATAAATGCATTCCAACCATTGTTTAAATAGTTAAAACCAATTTTTGGATTGATGAAATTAAACTTACGCTTTACTTCCAATGTTGGGTTGTCTTCAAAACCACGCATTTGGTGCTGAACATACCGATATTGTACATCGGCAAATAAACTCCAGGCATTGGTAAACGAGTATTGCCATTTTGCAAAACCATTCAGGTCGGTTTTATTAGCCGGGTTGTTGTAATACGTATGGCCATTATCAAAACCATATTTAGCCCAAATTATTTTACCAATATGGTCGCCGGTATAACGGCTCCAACCACCACCAACAGTTATTTCATGTTTTTCTTGTTTGTAACGAACGGAAAATATTTGTCCGTAAAAATAATTGTCCAACCATTTTTGGCGCACAACATCGGTACGGGAAATAGTGGTATCGCCTAATACAAGATCCGCTAATCCATACTTACTTAATCTTTCATCGCCTTTGTAGTTTTCGTAATAACCTTTACCACGGGTTAAGAAAAAAGCGGTGTTTAAATGCCAACGGCTATTAGCCTGATGATCAAAAAAAAGCTGGTAATGCGTTTGATTATAATTATCTACTTCGTTATCGTAAGGCTCACCGGGTTTATCGGTACCGCTGGAGTTGTAAGTACGATTATTTTTTAACTGATCTGCAGATATACCGTTCCATGCCTGGTACGTTTTTTCTTTACCCGAAAAAACATTAAAACGTAGGGTAGTGCGGTCACGCAAATAAGCACCCGATAAATAAAATGCCTGTAAGTCGCTGCTTGCTCTATCAACATAACCATCGCTGGCAATACGACTTAAACGGGCATCTAGTGTAAAAGCGTTATTAATTAAACCGCTTCCTACTTTAATTGTGTTCTTCCATGTGTTAAACGAGCCATAACTGTTGTTTAACTCGGCATATGGTTTTTCATTTACTTCGTTGGTTGATAAACTTACCGTGGCACCAAAAGCACCGGTTCCGTTGGAGGATGTACCCACACCACGTTGAATTTGAATAGAGTTAACCGAAGATGTAAAATCGGGCAGGTTTACAAAAAACGAACCCTGACTTTCTGCATCGTTATACGGGATACCGTTTAGCGTAATATTAATACGGGTAGCATCTGTACCACGTATACGCAAGCCGGTGTATCCAATACCGGTACCGGCATCGGAGTTAACCACTACAGATGGGGTGCGGTTTAAAATAAAAGGAATATCCTGCCCCTGATTTAATTTCTGAATGGCAGCTTTGTTTAAATTGGTTTTTGTAAACGGTGTTTTTTCGCCTGCACGGATGGCTTTTACTTCAATAGGCGACAGTTGATAAAAACTATCTGCCACGGCAGTAGGTTGTTGGGCATGTAAAATGCCAGCTACACCTAAGTAGCTGAGAGTCAATAAAGTCCTCTTCATTTTTTTTAATGAGTTTTGTTTTAAAAAATATGAGAGGGAAATGCTGTAGTAGAAAGGAGACAAATCGTCAAAACATCCTTCCCTGCGCAGGCATTACC
>DHEF01000036.1:15444-17235 GCA_002399735.1 Chitinophagaceae bacterium UBA4857 | reverse complement strand
TCCTTCCCTGCGCAGGCATTACCCTGATCAGGTTTGCGGGTTTAATCTCAGCCGATTGTTTTTTAAGGCAATCAGCACCCCGGGAAACGCTGTAAAATACCCTTAAATGGTGCACCACTTAAAAGTGAATGCAAAGGTAGCAGAATATTTTTACATTTTTTGTAACATTCTACAGCCCATTACCGTATTACCCTATATAAATGCTTTTACAAATTTAAAAATAACTGATAATGAAACCCATAACTATTGCTTTAGTAGCCCTTACTTTGTTGTGCAACAACTTCTTATTTGCCCAAAAAGTAATCAACGATAAAAATGCCAATGCCCAAAAAAGAGACATCACAGCCCCTTTTACGGCTATTAGTGTATCCAGCGGGGTAGCCGCTTATTTAACCGAGGGTGCCGACGAAGCTGTAGCCGTAAGTGCTGTTAGCGATGAATACCGCGACAGAATTATTACTGAGGTTAAAAACGGTACTTTATATATTTCTTACAAACACGATAACACTAAAAAATGGGTGAATGGCGATAAACGCTTAAAAGCTTTTGTATCCTATAAAAGCCTGAAAAATATTCGTATCTCTTCTGGAGGATCTATTACATCAAATGAATATATTAAGTCCGATAAATTAGATATGGACTTATCTTCGGGGGCAGTTTTTAATGGCTCGTTAAAAGCAAATAAAGCATCTATTAGCCAAAATAGCGGTGCGGTGGTTAATATATCGGGCACGGTGCAGCAGTTGGATGTAAGCTCCAGCAGCGGGGCAATATTTAATGGCAAAGAGTTGTCTACCGTTTCATGCGAGGCAACGGCCAGCAGTGGCGGTATGGTAAAAGTTAGTTGCTCCGAGGCAATTAATGCCAATGCCAGCAGCGGTGGTAAAATAACTTATAACTCCAGCAACAACGCAATTAGCGTTAAAAAAACAAAAAGCAGTGGCGGAGCCATTGTAAGTAGTAAATAACATAACAAATAACAGGAGAGATGAAAAGGATAAATTTAATCGTAGCTTTTTTAATCATTGCGGTTGTAGCACAGGCTCAAAAAATTTACGATGCCAATGCTACGGTACGTAGTGTAGGTGACTTTAAAGCTATTTCTATTAGCAATGCATTTAGTGTATATATATCGCAGGGTAACGAAAACGCATTAGTAGTAAGTGCCGATGATAAGGACGATATTAAAAACATTGTAACCGAAATAGACAACGGTGTCTTAAAAATAAAATACGATGATAAAAAAAGCTGGCGTGGCGATAAAAAACTAAAAGCTTATATCTCGTTTAAAGAGTTAAACAAGATAGTAATGAAAGGCGCTACCGATTTATACGTTACTACACCTATTAACCTGCCTTCATTACATGTTGATGCTTCCGGTGCCAGCAATTTTAAAACGCTTACAGGCGTATTAAATATTGATGAAATGATACTTAAATGCGAAGGTGCATCTGATATTAGGCTAAAAGGCAAGGTAGATAAACTGGTAATAGATGCCAGTGGTGCCAGTGATATAACTTCTTACTCTCTGGTAGCTAATAATTGTACTATTAAAGCCAGCGGTGCCAGTGATATTAAATTAACCATCAATGGCGAGTTAAATGTAAATGCCAGCGGTGCCAGCGATGTACGATACAAAGGTTCGGCGGTGGTAAGTGATATTAAATCAACCGGGGCCAGTAGCGTTAAAAAAGTGAACGACTAAAAAGGCATTAATGAAAATATTTGTAATCGGAGTTAGACATTGTTTAGCTCCGATTTTTTGTGGTAATCGGCTGCATTACTACTATC
>DHEF01000036.1:14144-15283 GCA_002399735.1 Chitinophagaceae bacterium UBA4857 | reverse complement strand
CAATAACTAATATCGAATTAATTCTATTGGCCATTGTGTTTCTAACCCCGAGTTTGGCACAGTGCGTTTGATTCTGGGCAGTACCCCGTATTTTAATCAGGGTGTCCGGTAATTCTATTCAGCACGGTGTAAGTTTCCTACACTTTGAGAAAGCGATTAATAATTTTATTACAATTAATTAATAATTAGTTTGGTGGGTAATATCAAACCCCCTAATTTTGCACCCGCGAGGTAGAGCAGCGGTAGCTCGTTGGGCTCATAACCCAAAGGTCGGGAGTTCGATCCTCCCCCTCGCAACAAAAGAAAAGTTAGCTTTTATAGCTAACTTTTTTCGTTTATACTATTTTATGTTTACAACAAAGCATTAAGGGGTAATAACAAAAAAGTTGGCACAAGTAGCCAACTTTTTTCATTTTCGTCCAGTTCAAGTTATTTTAAGCAAACTCTACTTCTTTATTTTCAATTTTTAAGTTTACTGCCGATACTCTTATTTGTTGCAATACCGCTGACAGCTCTTTTATTCTGTCGGCAGATAATTGACTATACAATTTTATCTCGTTTAAAAAATATACGTTGGCATTAATAATTTCACGGGCTGTACGGCCAGAAAATACATTTACAAACATATTTACAATGCCTTTTACAATCTGGTTATCACTATCGCCGGCATAATAAATTTTTCCATCAACATATTTAGCTTCTAACCATATTTTTGATTTGGTTTCTTTTACTAAATTCTCGTCTGTCTTTTTTATGTCGTAAGTAGGGGCATCTTTTTTACCAAAATGTGCCAGGTGACGGAAGTAGTTGAATTTGTTTTTCATACCATCAATAATCGACTCAAATTCATCAATGATCTTGTCTTGTACTTTGTTCAAATTCATAATGATTTCTTTTGGGGTTTAGCAAATTAGTTTATCCTGCTTTTTTCAATTGGGCTATAATTGAAAAATTAATAATCAGCAATTATCATACTAAAGAATAAAATTAAGGGTAGATTTTTCGTAAAAAATTAGTTCGCAGGTTAAGGGGCATATCGTGTAATAAGCCGGTGTTTTTTTGTAAGCAAATGGTTTGTGTTATTGACTTATATAAAGCTTGGTACTGATAGGGTTAACTGCATAATGCCCAATAGAATT
>DHEF01000036.1:0-14043 GCA_002399735.1 Chitinophagaceae bacterium UBA4857 | reverse complement strand
AATAGAATTAATTCGATATTAGTTATTGGATTAGCCTCATTGATGCTTCGCGTTGTTGCAGCACAAGTGAGTGACACAACAGACGATGCTAGTAGCAATGCAGCCGGTAACATAAAAAATAATCAAACCATTTAATAGCTGTTACTATTTATTTAAGAGTGTATGATAAAAATTCACTTACATTTGCCGCGTATTATTGGTTTCTGTTAGCATTCCATTGCTAATAAGAATTAAAAGGGAATCCGGTTAGAACCCGGAGCTGTCCCGCAGCTGTAAGAAGCTTCACGCAAGTGAAACAACTTAACACTACAAACCACTGCCTTAACCGGCGGGAAGGAAGTTAAGTTGGGCTTTGAGCCAGAAGACCTGCCATAGTATAATCGTTCACGGCTTTCGCGGAAAAAGCTGAGGAAACAAATATTAGCTGGCAGTGGCCATTCTTTTTGTTTTCAAACATTTCTTGTTTGCAGTAAACGATGTTTTATTAATCAACTTGTATCCTGTGATGACCATTTTTTAAACAAGTTGAAAATATAAACATTGATGAAAAAATTGTACACATTAGTTGTATGCCTAGCAATAACAGGCATAGGGAAATTGTATGCGCAAAACTTAGTACCTAACCCTAGTTTTGAAAATGTAAACTGTCCAACAGGTTATACAGGATTTCCTGCGCAGGTATCTACTTTTGTTAGCGATTGGTACTCGGCAACCTGTGCCAGCCCTGATCCTTTTACCAATTGTGGAACTGCAGTTGGTGCTAATAAAACATTAGTACCGCATGTTATTTTTGGTTACCAACATGCGCAACATGGTAATAACTATATGGGCTTTGGTTTTTATGGTGGATGGTACGAATACCTTGGCGTAAAATTAACCCAGCCTTTAGAGGCGGGTGAAACTTACAATGTATCTTATTGGTTGGGTTGTGCTGATAATATGGCTTGGGCAGCGGATCAGATTGGGGTTTATTTTTCTACCACCGAAATACGTTGTTATAGTGGATTTGCCGGGCCTCAATTAAATTATACCCCACAAGTGGTAAATCCGGTTGGTAATTTTATTATCGATACTACCTGGCAACAACTAAGCGGTGAGTTTGTTGCTGCCGGTGGCGAAGAGTATATTGTGATTGGGTATTTTAAACCTATTGTTGTATCGGATTTTTATTTGTTCCCCGATCCGGGAAATGGATTATTAAGAAAGGCGAACCCTTATTATCAGCCAACTGTTGGAGCACCAGGAAACCCTGCCTTTCCAAGAACTTATTATTACATTGATAATGTATCGGTACAAAAATTATCTGCATTACCTGTTAAACTTACCGGCTTTAATGCAAGGGTTAGTAATCAACAAGCTTTGTTAAATTGGAAAACCTTAACCGAGTCTAATAACTGCCGTTTTGAAATAGAAAGAAGTACAAGTGGCAGCGGCTTTAAAACAATTGCAGATGTTGCAGGTGCCGTGAATAGCAACACTACAATTAATTATACCTACACAGATAAACAACCCATACCGGGCCGTAGTTATTACCGTTTAAAACAAGTGGATTGTGATGGTAAAACAAACTATAGCAATGTGGTTACAGTTAACTACACGTTGGAAGGTTTTAGCATTTATCCTAACCCGGCTTTACAACAAATAATTATTGATAGAAATACCGGTGGTAATGCTATTGCAACCATTATAGATTTTGCAGGCCGAGTAATGACCACCCAAAAAGTAACGGGAACAAAAGAAACCATTATGATTAACCAATTACTACCCGGCACTTATATTTTAAAACTAGAAAGCGCTACGGGTGTACATACACAAAAGTTTGTAAAACAATAATTGCTATTGCATTTATGCAGCGTCTGTTTTTTTTATTTGTATTAATAGTTGCACAGTTTACTGTGAAGGCGCAATGCGGCGGCATAGATATTTTTATTGCCAATGACCAAAGCGGTTCTGTTGATGCAAATGAAAACCTGAAAAGCAGAGAGTTTATTGCTGTTTTTTGTAAAAGCTTATACCTGGCACATGATGAAAACGGCTATAGGGTGGCCATTGCAGATTGGGATTATAACCAGGGCTGGGCACCCTATAATTTTCCTGTAGCCGGTATAGGTTTTACAACCGAGTTCAGCGATGTTTTAAGTTACACAAATAGCCAAAGAGTTTTAATAGGTGGTACAGATTTAGTAACCGCATTACAAAAATCTTTTGTTGCCATACTAAGCCAGGATAATAACCGGGCCAAGGTAATATTGTTAATGACGGATGCTGTATTGGGTGTAACGCAGCCTGCCTTGGTTGACCTGGCACAACAGGTAAAAAACAGCGGTGTATATATTGCGCTATTATCTATCTCAACACCATATAACCCGTTGTTTGAGGATGTAGCATCGGAAGGTGGATATTTTATGGCATCAAGTTATGAGGAGTTGGTAAAGGATGCGAAAGACTTTACATCGGCCATTACAACTGCCAGTTGTTTAGGTACTGAGCCGGCATTTGATCTGAATATAAAACTTACTGCTTTTACTGCCGAAAATTGTTTTCCGGGTCCGGGTAATTACAAGGTGGAGTATGAAATTAAAAACTCCGGTAAACTACCATGGAACGATAGTATTGCTATCTCGCTTTATAATGGCGATGTAGCTGTGTATGGTAACTTATTTGTCACCTCATTTAAAACAGGAAAAGTAATAATTGAACCCGGCGAAACCTATAAAGGTTTTGTTGAAGACGATATACTGCAACGGTTTAAAATGGTGACCGCTATTGTAAATTTTGATGGAAAAGTAAATACGTTATCATTGCCCATTTATGGCTTTGAAATTTACGACAGGTTGTATATAAAAGGTGAACGGTCTTCCATTAATAATTTTAGTAACCCTATTAATAAAGTGAATGGTGATGGTTGTATACCTAAGGCAAATGTATTGATTGATGTTAATGCAGTTAACCTGGGTTGTGATGATATGGTGGTTTATAATGTTTCAATATGTAACACCGGAAATCAGGATACACGTTTAGCCAATTTATTGCCTGTTGCCCATGAAAAATTTAGTTTGGTGCATGCCGATATAAATATTGATAATACCATTACAAAATACACCAATACTTATTTTGGTGGTTTGCAAACTGATTATGCTTATACTGCTGCTACAGATTTATTTGGGGGCATTTATATTGCCGGACAAACCAACAGTACCAATAATATTGCTACGCCGGGTGTGCACCGTACTTCTAATGCTGGAACCGAAGATGCATTTTTAGTAAAGTTTAATGCCGAAGGCGATAGGGTATGGGCTACTTATTTTGGCGGTATTGGTCCCGAAAACGGTTACAGTATTGCTACAGACAAACAAGGCAATGTGTACATGACCGGAGAAACCAGTATCAGCACCAATATTGCTACTGCCGGTGCACATCAAATGACTAATGGCGGCAATATTGATGCCTACCTGGCAAAGTTCAGTTCAACCGGCGTATTATTATGGGCTACCTATTACGGTGGTACAGCGGCCGATTATGGCCGTAATGTAACCGTTGACAATGATGGTAATGTTTACCTAGCAGGTAATACAGCCAGTAACAATAATATAGCCACTGCTGGTGCTCATCAAAACACATTGGGCGGAAGCAACGATGCTTTTTTAGCGAAGTTTAATAGCGAAGGTGTGCGGCAATGGGCCACTTATTATGGCGGTACCGGTACCGAAACAGGCTTCTCCATTGATGTGGATGGTACAAACAATGTTTACCTTACGGGTTTAACTGCAAGTACCAATAATATTGCTGTAGCCGGTAGTTATCAGCCCGTGAAAAGAGCGGGCAATGATGCTTATCTGGTTAAGTTTAATAGCAACGGTGTACGACAATGGTCTACTTATTTGGGTGGTAATAATAACGACAATGCTACTTCTTTAAAAATTGATAAGCAGGATAATATTTATATCTCCGGTAATACATCCAGTACAAACTTTCCGGTGAAAGATGCATTGCAACCTGCGAACGGTGGGGGTACAGATGCTTTTTTAACAAAGTTTAATAGCGATGGTAATTTGTTATGGAGCACTTATTACGGTAATACCGGAACAGAGAATGGCCGCCATATTAATGTAGGCATTGATGGTTTTGTGTATTTGTCCGGCATTACCAATTCTGCCATAGGTATTGCTAGCGGTAATGTTATTCAGGAAACACATGGTGGCAATAACGATGCTTTTTTAGTAAAATTTACGGCAGTAGGAAAAAGAGAATGGGCCACTTATTTTGGCGGTCCTGATAACGATGTTGCCAGTGCTTCCGTATCTGACGCACTGGGCAAAATTTACTTAGTAGGTGCTATGCAATCACCGCAAATGGCTACTCCCGGTAGCTACCAATACGAGCATGGTGGCGGCTCTAACGATGTGTATCTGATGAGCATCGATGAAAAATCTTCCTTTATTTTAAAGCAAGGCGACTGTGTTACGCTTCAATACTTTTACAACACATCACAAGCGATAGAAGGTAATTACGATTTTAGTTTTCTATTAAAGACCGAAAAACTTTTTGCCAGCGATCCTGATGCTACCATACAACCCAATGCAACAGGTTTTGTAGGTTCACAAAATGAAGGTGATGATGTAACTGTTGTACACAATGCTGCATGCAATCCCGGTAATAAAATAAATATTAATGTTGTTATTCCGCAAACTGTTTCCTGTGGCGATATGAGTTATACTACAGCCACTTTTACCATCACTAACAATAGTGGTATGCCGGTAAACAATGCCGTCTTACATATTACATTAGAAGGTGGCCATACAAAATTTGCAAGCGAGTTATATACAACCAATCCATTCCTTCGTTTTGCAAAACCTAATATATTACATGCGGCTTATCCCAATACTGATAACGCTTTATTATATAAAAACGGTGCGTTTAGCATTTCGCTGTATAATATACCTGTTGGCATAAGTACAATACAAATAGATCTTATGGCGGGTAGCGAAGATGTAAAGCTCCTCGCATATATAAGCGACTTGCCTTTGTATTTTAACACCGGTGGTTTGTCAAACAATGTTGTAATAGAAAACAGCATTACCATAACCCCGGCACCGGTAATACAAAACTGGACTTATCCTGCTACAATAAATAGCAACGAAATTGTCCGGATAAATAATGTAACCATTACTAATGCACAAACGGTGCAGTGGGCAACAAATACTGTAAATAATATTACAGGCAGTGGTACCGTAACCAATCCCGAAATAACCTACACGCCATCATTAAAAGATATTGCCAATGGCTATATCGATTTTTCATTAATGGCATTCAATAATATTGGTTGCGATGCTACTGTTATGGCACATATTCCTATCACAAATATTACTTACGACTATGGCGATGCGCCGTCCTCTTACGATGTTAATCAATCAGAAACACCCATTGCTGCCGCTGCAACATTATTGTCCGGATTGCATTTAGGCAAAACCGCTCCATCAACTGAACCGCAGGCAAAAAACTCTGTAAATGCATTAGGCGATGGGTACGAGGAAGATGGTTATATAAAAGCTTGTACACCTGCACCATTACCCGGTAGCATATATAAAGTACCCGTTATGGTAACAAACAATACAACGCACCAGGCCTTTGTAAGTGCATTTATCGATTGGGATAACAATGGCAATTTTCTTGGCCCGACCGAAATCGTAGTGCAGGCTGTTAAGATAAATCCGCAATCCGGTTACACTACTCAAATCTTATCATTTCAGGTACCGGCAAACATTCCTAATTTTGCCCACTTTTTCATTCGTTTACGGTTATCGGTCGATTCGGCTGCTATTATGCAACCTTATGGCCCCGCTGCCGCTGGCGAAATTGAAGATCATATTATCACCATTGGGCAGCCAACAATATTCAGGCAGCAACCAACTATTTGTTTGGGTAGTGCTTTTAAAGTTGGCAGTAAATATTATCAGCAAACAGGTAATTATATCGATACCTTAGCCGCCGCAAATGGCTGCGATAGTATTGTGTACACATCACTGGTTGTTAATACATGTGGCGAGGATGTTTGTGGGCCATTTATCCCCAATGCCTTCTCTCCCAATGGCGATAATACCAACGATGTATTTGGGGCAATTGTAAAATGTATGCTCGGTAAATTTCAACTAACCGTTTACAATCGCTGGGGGCAAATTGTTTTTCAAACCAATAACCCCGATGGTCGTTGGAACGGAAAAGTAAATGGTGTATTGCAGAAAACCGATGTATATGTTTGGGTTTGTCATTACGAACTCAACAATCAGCCTAACATAAAAAAAGGAACCGTAGCATTAATTCAATGATGAAGCTAAAAACATATCACCTCTTTTCACCTTTCAAATTAAAAAATGTTTGGGGCTGTCATCAGTTTATTAAAAAATCAACTGTAGTTCCGGCTGTTACGGGCTTCGCTATCGCTACGGCCCCGGCAAAGCCGTGGCTACCCCTGCACATCCGGCAGCCATTCAGCAGCAGTAACATTGTTCAGCCTATAGCAAGGCCGTTTATTAATAGCAACAATACTAAAAGGGCAGTTGTTTTTTGTATGCTGTTAATGTGCTTATTGTTTTGTACAAATCTAATAGCACAAGAGGATACTTCTAAAACTCTAAACAAAGTAACGGTTGCTACTATAAAATATAAAAACCAGTACGAAGCAGCTGTGCCTACGCAATTGCTTAGCAACACCATGTTGAAAAAATTAAATGCACCAACCGTTGGCGATGCGGCAAAATATTTCTCAGGTGTTTTAGTAAAAGATTACGGTGGTATTGGTGGTTTAAAAACAGTATCCGTACGTAGTTTAGGTGCTTCTCATACAGGTATTGCTTACGATGGTATAGCTGTATCCGATGTGCAAGCCGGACAAATAGACTTATCAAGGTTTTCCAGTGCTTATGTGCAAGCCCTGGTATTGGAGCAGGGCTTACCTCAAACTTTGTTGCAACCTGCTCGCTTATTATCATCAGCCTCATTGTTATCTATTAATACGCCTTCTTATTATCCGGCAGCATTATTAGGTACTAAATGGAAAGCAGGTGTACATGCAGGTTCATTTGCACATTGGCAGCCTTTTGCCATCGTTCAATTACCGGTGTCAAAAAACACCATCATTAGTGTTAATACCGAAGCCTTGTTCTCAAAAGGAAACTATCCTTACAAGGCGGTAAATGGTAATAATATTCAGGACAAAAAACGTGATAACAGCGATATCAATTCCCTGCAGGCAGAAATTAATGTAAATACAGTTTTAAAAGATAGTGCAGTATTACAGGTAAAAGGCTGGGGCTATTCATCAGAACGTGGGTTGCCGGGTGTTGTTATTTTTAATATTGACCGTTCGGTACAACGCCTTTGGAACAAAGATTTTTTTATACAAACACGTTATACTAAAACACTTTCTTCACGTACCAATTTATTATTAGCAGCTAAATACAATTATGCGTACACACGTTATACTGATCCTGATTTTTTAAATAACCAGAGTGGGTTAGATGATCGGTACACACAAACAGAAGCTTACGCAAGTGCAGCAGTAAGTCAACAATTGTTGTCAGCGTTGCAAATGTCATTTGCGTCAGATATAGCGTATGCAGTGTTAAAAGCAAATACCAATGTAAAAGGTAAGCCCGATCGTGTTTCCTTGTGGAATGCGCTATCGCTTAGCTATAAACAAAAGTTATGGAATATAAATGGCGCCGTATTATGGCACCATTTTAACGACCGTACCGAGCAGGTAATTGCTGCCGGAACAACAAATAAATTAACGCCGGCCATTGCTGCAGGTTTTAAATGGAGCGAGGAAAGCCCTTTTATGCTTCGTACATTTTATAAGCATATTTTTCGTATGCCTACTTTTAACGACCTGTATTATAATTTCATAGGCTATCGTGATTTAAAACCTGAACTGGCCAAACAAATAAATGCTGGTATAACTTATTCAAAAAAGTTTGAAGGTTATATAACAGGTTTAAATATGAGTACAGATGGGTACATTAATAATATAAAAGATAAAATTGTGGCCATACCCAGCCAGAATATGTTTATCTGGACCATGATGAACCTGGGTAAAGTACGTATTACCGGTGTAGATGTAAATACTGATGTACAAGGTAACGTAAATACTGCATTAAGCTGGATGTTACGTTTAGCCTACACCTGGCAAAAAGCCATGGATGTAACCAATAAAACGCAAAGCAGTTACAAACACTTTATCCCTTACACGCCGGAGCATTCAGGTTCGGGAATGTTTTCCGCTTCTTTTAAAGAATGGACAGCGGGTTATAATATTCTTTTTTCAGGAACAAGGTATACACAACGAGAAAACCATCCCAGTAACGAATTAAACGGTTGGGGTGTACATGATATATTTGTGGCAAAAAATATAAAGTATAAAAACTATAACTGCTTGCTAAAAGCAGAATTAAATAATATAACCGCACAAGCATACGATGTAGTACGAAACTATCCTATGCCCGGACGGTCTTTTAAAATAAGTTTAGTAATTAATAATCTATAAATAAATGAAAACGACAAAATTTAAATTTTTAATGTTCTTGTTAGCGGGTAGTGTGTTTTATGCTTCATGTAAAAAAGAAGACACGCCACCTGTTGTAGAAGAGGAAGAAACAGTAGCAGACGGTTTGTATGTATTAAATGAAGGAAACTGGGGTGCAGGTAACACCACATTAACCTACTATAATGTTGCTACCAAGACTGCTACAACCGATTATTTTTTCAATAAAAACGGATCAGGTTTAGGTGATACAGGAAACGACATGATAAGACATGGAAAAAAAATGTACATCGTCATGAATATTTCCAGTTATGTACAGGTTACCGATCTGGCCGGTACCCATGTTAAAAAAATTGACTTTAAAGATGCTGGTGGTGCAGCACGCCAGCCACGTTATGCAGTGGCCTACAAAAACAAAGTATTAGTTAGTTCATACGATGGTACTGTTGCCGTTATTGATACAGCCTCTTTAACCATTGACAAGTTTATAACAGTAGGTTCTAATCCTGAACAAATGGCTATTTCAGGCGATAAATTATTTGTAGCTAATTCGGGAGGTTTAAACCTTGTGATGGATTCAACAGTTTCTGTAATTGACTTGGCTAGTTATACCGAGACTTTTAAAATTAAAGTAAAACAAAATCCCAATGCAATAGTTGCTGATAATGCCGGTAATGTGTATGTAGCCTGTATTGGCAACTATGGTGATGTTGAACCTGGTTTATTTAAGATAAATGCATTTACTAATGTAGTAACATATAGAAATGATGATATAGCCGTTGGCGATATGCGTTTTCATAACGGATTTTTATACACTACCGGCGGGTACTTAGGTGGCCCAGTAGTAAGCAAATTAAATACCGCAACACTTACAGCCGAGGGTACAAGTTTTATAAAAGACGGAACAACTATTACGACACCTTACAGTTTAGATATTGATGCAGAGAACGGAGATGTATATGTAACCGACGCCAAAAACTATACTTCATCTGGTGAGGTTTTTTGTTTTGACAAAGATGGTAAGAAGAAGTTTTCGTTTATGACCACACCGGGAATTACACCTACAAGGGTTGTTATTGTAAGATAAAAATTGAGTTGAATTATAGTATTAAGAGACGCAGCAATGCGTCTTTTTTTATTTAAAACCAATATTTTAAGAAAGTATTGAAGTGTTAAAATATATTGGTACGGTTTTTTCATTATGCCTAATACAAGATCAAAGGAGTAAAATAAATTCGTTAATCAATTAAATTATAGGTTATGAAAAAAGACAGCCCATCTGAAGATATGTCAACATTGGTGTCTTGCATGAATAATGCCACCAAAAAAGGATTTAAAGCAGATTTTCGTATTACTGAAAACGGTCTGGAATCTTCTACTAACAACAAAGTTTTTCAACCAACAGATGTTTGTATTGAAAACTTTTACCGTTTTGAAGGTGAAAGTGATCCGGCGGATAGCACCATTTTATACCTTATAAAAACCAATACCGGTTTAAAGGGTGTATTGTTAGATGCTTACGGTGCATATGCCGATGATAATGTTACATCGTTTATACAGAATGTAGAATGTATAGTGAAAAAAGAGCCTACTAAATTAAGAAAACAAAAAACAAAAGTACGCCGTCAAAAAATTGCGATGGTATTTGCAGCAGCTACTATAATTGGTGGTACATTTTACTTTTTAATGCAAAACAACAAAAAGAAAAAACTCCGCATGGGGTGCTAAATAACTATCAGGGATGATATGATAAAAGGTATTTTATTATGCTTTTTATATGCTAACTATAACACCTATATAAAACGGGGCTTAAGTAATTAAGCCCCGTTTATTTTTACGGTATAATATAATTTTAAATATTGTTTTAACTAAACGATTTTGTAAATGTGATTAGCCAAGGTATAGAAAGAAATGGCAGCTTAGCTTTAGGTAAATTAAATGGCTAAGTTTTAATACTGTATATCATTTTAAATTTATTGTACGGGTATTAAAAAGGAACTTTACAAAGTCCCTTTCATGTTGTCGGTATATGTGGGTCTGTGTAAGAGGTTGTGTAAAAATGTTGATTTATATGTTACTGATGAAGGGCTGCCCGATGGAAGCGGCACCCCGGTTATCGACCGGGGTACAGCGGACAGCGGGAACAAAAGTTGAGTAGCGCTACCAATGCTGATAGCACCTAATTAACCAGCCTTTTATCTCGCTGATGTAATAACTGGTATAATAAAGCACCTACAAAAGGCACTGATATTACAAGGATTTGCCAGAATCGTTTTTGATAGGTGAAGAGGTCTTTGGTGCCGCTTACCAGCACAATCATCCATATCCAGTAAATAGCAGCTAATACCAATGCAATGGTTAGTAAAGGATAATTAAACAACTCATCTGTGGGTTTAATTAAAAAGCTAATCATGCCGATGAATAGCGCTATAGTTGCAAGTACAAACGGCGGAATGTTTACGATTTTCATAACACTATATTTTAGTGGTTAAAAATTGCCCGTATTATTCGTCACAAGCGTTTAAAATGTATATTGTATATAATGCAAAACCGTACCAAAAAATGAGCAGCATCATTGGCTTGTATTTGCGGTATATTGCTAACTAATTATGATACAATGCGTAAGAATAATTTTTGTTTTTTGATTTGCTGCTGTATCTTAAACAAAAAAAAGCATGCTGCGCTATTTATTACCGGTTACGTTTATTCTTATATTTTTTAATGCAAGCGCACAGCAGTTTGGGGGCCATCCGGCAGCTACCAAATGGCAGCACATAAATACTGATACCGCTAAAATTATTTTTAAAAAAGGAAACGATAGCCTGGCAAAAGAAGTAGCACATTTAGTGCATACCATGGCTATGACTAAGCCGTATAGCTTGGGTAATAAACTAAAGAAAATAAATATTGTTTTGCAGCCTAATACCACTGTGTCTAATGGCTATGTTGGTCTGGGGCCTTTTAGAAGCGAGTTTTATATGACGCCTGATGTAAACTCTTTTCAGCAAGGCAGCATTCCGTGGCATAAACAATTGGCTGTACACGAATACCGCCATGTACAACAATTTAACAACTTTAATAACGGCCTTAGTAAAATAGCCGGCATATTATTCGGCCAGGAAGGTTATTCGTTAGCTATAAATGCAGCGGTACCGGATTGGTTTTACGAAGGTGATGCAGTGTATGCAGAAACTTTCTTATCGAGACAGGGTAGGGGCAGGTTACCACTGTTTAACAATATGTATCCGGCTTTGTGGCAGGCCGGAAAAGATTATTCGTGGATGAAGTTGCGAAACGGATCGTTAAAAGATTATGTGCCTACGCATTATCATCTGGGTTATTTATTGGTTAACTACGGCAGGCTAACTTACGGCGATGATATATGGACAAAAGTTACCCGTGATGCCAGTGCTTTTAAAGGTTTGTTTTATCCTATGCAAAAGGCCGTTAAGCGACATACCGGTAAAAACTATAAAAGTTTTTATACTGATGCTTTTGCTTACTACCGCAGTAAAACAACTACTACAAACAACAATGATTTTGTGTTGCCTGTAAACGAAAAAGTGGTTACACATTATAAGTATCCGTATTTAATGGGTAATGATAGTTTGTTGTATCTACAATCCGCATACAACCAACGTCAGGCATTAATGATAAAAGAGGGTGATGCAAAAAAACGTTTACGTTTTTTAAACATTAGGGATGATGAACAAATAAATTATAACAATGGCAATGTAGTATACACTGCCTACGAAAATAATCCACGCTGGCGCTGGCATGATTACAGTGTAATAAAAGTATTAAACCTGGCTACCAACAAACAGCAAACTATTGGTAAAAAAACAAAATATTTCCGCCCAGATATTAATACTGATGGAACAAAAGTAGTAGCCACGCATGTTGCCGTAAACGGGCAAACCGCTTTACATGTTTTAAATGTAGCTGACGGTGAAATACTGGCGCAACTGAAGCATAAGGATATTGCTTATTATGCCGACCCGCGTTTTATGGATGATGATCATATTGTTTTTGCGGCCCGTTACAATAATGGCAGCATGGCCCTCGTGAAAGTAAATATACAGAACGGAGCATTTACTAATCTTACCCCTGTTACGTACAAAATAGTAGGTAATCCTTATGTAAAAAACGATTCACTGTATTTTACTGCTGGTTACGATGGTAACGACCATGCCTATATGTTATCGCTGGCAAACAATACCATATATAAAATGGCTGCATCGCCATTGGGTAATTATAACCTACATGTTAATAATGATAAAATGGTATGGAGCACTTTTAACAGCGAAGGCTTTAATGTTGAACAAAAAAATATAACTGCAGTAAATTGGACAAAGGTTGATACCGACCAGTTATTAGTTAGTACTGATACCGTTGATACACAACAATCCGGTGTTAATTCTCCCTACACCAATATTACAACCTATAAAAAAAGTAAACACTTAATTAATGCACATAGCTGGCGGCCTTATTACGAAGATCCGTTGTTGACTTACTCGCTTTACAGCGAGAATATATTAAACAGTTTTCAGTCGGAGTTATATTACCAATTCAATGAAAACGATCGTACACATGCAACCGGCGTAGGCTTTACCTATGGTGGTTGGTATCCGCAAATAACGGCTAATGCGCAATACACTTTTAATCGTCAGGCAGTTTCACAGAACAGGGTAAAGGAGTGGAACCAGTTAGATGCAGGCGTTGGGTTAAATATTCCGTTAAGCTGGACAAGCGGCACTACATTTAAAAACTTTAACTGGGGTGTACGTTACCAGTATCGTAACGATTATAATAAAGGATTTTACAAAGACACATTCACTACTGTTAACTTCAGTTATCTTATTCACCAGTTATCCTGGAGCCAGTATGTACAATCTGCGGTGCAACATATTTATCCTCGTTTGGGTTATGCCATTGGTGCCCAATACCGCCATGCTATAAGCAGTTATACCAGTTGGCAACCTTTATTAAATGCTACTGTTTATTTACCCGGTGTACAAAAATCGCATAGTATTGTGTTGGCCGGTTCTTATCAGGAAACCGATACTACCTATGCGTTGTTTGCCAATCGCATGGCTTATTCCCGTGGTTATGAAGCACCATATTTTGCAAAAATGTGGCGCTTGGCCGGTAACTATCATTTTCCTATTGTGTATCCCGATTGGGGTTTTGGCAATATTCTTTACTTGCAACGCATACGGGGCAATTTGTTTTTTGATGTTACCCGTGTGTATGATAAATTTAAACAACCTGCCGCCTGGCAACGATCAACCGGTGCAGAAATTTTTATAGATACCAAATGGTGGAACCAGCATCCGCTATCCTTTGGTTTTAGAACCAGTTATTTACTGGATACCGATTTTTATTATCCCGGTCGTAACCTGGTTTTTGAGTTTATTTTGCCGGTAAGCATTTTACCAAGGTAATTTTATTTTGTAATCAGCAGTATTGCTACTAGCATCGTCCGTTGCGTATTCTAAGATATA
>DHEF01000006.1:123362-129327 GCA_002399735.1 Chitinophagaceae bacterium UBA4857 | reverse complement strand
TAAGGTTATTAATTGCTGCTTACAAGTATATTTATGTTGTTACTCACAATATACACAAAAAATGGAGTCCTGAAAATCAACAATTTAGTAGTATACATTTTGTATTGTCGTTAGGACAATCCGATTTTTTGCCCAATAGCCTCCCACCTTACAAAGGCTGCCCGATTGCAGCGGCACCGAAGCGATAGTGCAGGTACAGCGGAAAGCGGGAACTGCTGCTGACCCCGATTAAGAAAAACTAATGCTCATACTTCGCATTGTTTTTCTAAGTCGGGGTTATAAACCGGAGTTACTACTGTCCACAGCCCCCAATTAGGTATAAGGTAGAAGGTATAGGGTTTAGAGTGTAAGGAGGCCGATTAACTTTTAAACAATAACCATTAACCAACATTTTACGGATTGGGAGAATGCTATGCCACATCCTTATCTTTGCCCTGATGCAGTTTAAAGATATTATAGGCCAGCAGGTAATGAAAAAAGAGCTTCCTGAGTTAATGCAGGAAAACAGGCTGGCTCATGCCTTATTGTTTTTGGGTAAAGAGGGTTCGGGTGCTTTGTCGCTGGCATTGGCGTTAGCACAATATGTTGTTTGCGAAAAAGTAAATGGCGCACCGGTGAGTGCAAGTCCGTCGTTATTTGGCGATGAACCGGCCCCGGTAGCTGATAAATCGGATAGTTGCGGCACTTGCCCGGCTTGTATAAAAGCGGCACAATTGGCGCATCCGGATATTCATTTTGCCTACCCCGTGGTGACTAAAAAACCGGGTAGCCCGCCTTTGAGTACCGATTATATTACCGAGTGGAGGGAGTTTGTATCTACGCACCCTTACGGTAATGTGTACGATTGGCTGCAATTTATTGGTGCCGAAAATAAACAGGGAAATATTACGGCACATGAGTGTAACGAAATTATTAGAAAACTAAGCTTGAAAAGTTTTGAAAGCGAGTACAAGATTTTGATTATGTGGATGCCCGAGTATCTGGGCAACGAGGGGAATAAACTGTTAAAGCTGATTGAAGAGCCGCCACCTAATACCTTATTTATTTTGGTAGCCGAAAACGAGGCTTCTATTCTGCAAACTATTTTAAGCCGCTGCCAGTTGGTTAAAGTGCCTATGCTGGAAATGGTGGATATTGAAAATGCCTTGGTGGCCCGACACAAAACCGAACCACTGGTAGCAAGACAGGTGGCTAATATAAGCGAAGGCAATTACCGCGAAGCCTTACACATGTTGCAACATGCGGATGAAGACTGGCAGGATTTATTGCGGGAATGGCTGAACGCCATACTTAAAAATGGCCCGGTGGCGCAGGTTAAATGGGTGGATGAAATAAGCAAGGCCGGCCGAGAAAAACAAAAGCAATTTTTACGCTACTTTAATCATTTATTGGAACTGGGTTTAAGGTTGCGTATACTTAGCGAGGCCGGACAAGATGTAGCCGCCGGTGATAATGAAAGAGATTTTGCTTTAAGGTTGAATAAAATTACCGGTATAGAGCAGCAGGAAGCCATTATTGAAGAGCTGGACAAAGCTGCTTATTACATTGAGCGGAATGCCAATGCTAAAATGTTGTTTCATGCACTTACCATAAAACTTTACCATATTATTAAAGACAAAGTGGTAATGGAGTAGTACCACAAAACGGTAAATTTATCAATATAACTTCGCAGGCCTATAAAACAATACAAACCCTTCGTACATTTGCCCTCGTGGCTTTAACAACCGATATATTAGCTATTATTCCGCAACGGGCTCCCTTTGTAATGATTGATACATTGGAAACCTGCACCGCCGAAAATGCCAGCACTACTTTTACCGTGCAGGCTGATAATATTTTAGTAGCTGATGGCGTATTGCAGGAAGCCGCATTAATAGAAAATATTGCCCAAACCGCAGCCGCACATATGGGTTATACCTGCAAGCAGGAAAATAAACCCGTGCCGGTAGGGTTTATTGGTGCGGTGCAAAACCTGGTTATTCATAGTTTGCCCCTGGTAAATGATGTATTACAAACCGAAATTGTTGTAAAAAACCAGGTGTTTAATGCCACTATTATTGCAGGTTCCATTGTTTTAAACGGCAAGCTGATTGCCAACTGCGAAATGAAAATTTTTATATCATAATAACCAAACCTCAAACTTATGAAACGAGTGTTTATGCTGGCTTTGCTGGCTACTATGACCGGCGTTGCAGTAAATGCGCAAGCTTCGTTAAAAGATGTATTTGCCAACAAGGAAACGCCTTTGTTTTACTACGGCATTGATTTTACCAATATAAAAGTAATTGACGATGCAGCTATCAATGCCGAGGATGTGGTTAGCCGTCAGTTTAATGGCATTAACGATGTAGTGGTAAACGAACCTAAGAAGTACACCATTGCCGAAGCGTTTAGAAAAAAAGAATTGAACCACGACCTTAGTTTTGTAAGCGATCGTAATAAAACCGTTGATCCTAAAAAATTAAACAGCACTACTGCTTCGGATTTTGAGCGTTTGTCGCAAAAAGATATTGAGGCTACTGTAGCTAAATTAAAAACCGGTACTAATAGCGGTGTTGGTTTGGTTATTGTTGCCGAAGCATTGAGCAAGGGCAAAAAAGCCATGGCAGTTTGGGTTACTTTTATTGATAGTAAAACAAAAAAAGTATTGTACACCGAAAGAATGGAAGCTAAAATGAGCACGGCTTTCAGCCTTAGAAATCAGTGGGCATCTTGCATAAAAAACCTGATTGACGATATTGACAAGAAGAAATTTAAAGAGTGGAAGAAAAAATTTGCTGCCGAATAATGCCTAAAAACTTAACAACCCGCACCGAAATATTAATTCGTTTTAACGAGGCCGATCCTTTAGGCATTGTGTGGCATGGCCATTACATCCGCTATTTTGAAGATGCCCGTGAAGCATTTGGCAAAGAGCATAACATGGGCTATATGCACTTTTTTAAACAAGGTGTAGTAGTGCCCATTGTACATGCAGAATGTAGCTACAAAAAATCGGTAAAATTTGGTGAAACCATTTGGGTAGAAGCTACATTTATACCCACCGATGCGGCTAAAATAAAATTTGAGTACATTATTTACAATGCGGCCAACCAGGTAGTGGCAACCGGCAGTACCATACAGGTTTTTTTAGATAAAGAAACCCAAACCTTACAACTGGTTAATCCACCATTTTTTGAGGAGTGGAAACTTAGCCTTGGCTTATAAACACAATTAAACACTACCTTGTACGGGCTAATTATTACGGCATGCAACCAGTGTACATTACAGGCAAAAACATAGTTTCTCCCATAGCGGCTACAGCCGCCGAAAATTTTAGTTTACTAACACAAAACGTATCAGGTGTGCAACAGCATAACAATGCATTGTCACCCGTTCCGTTTTATGCCTCGCTGTTTAATAATACAAATAATACCACAACCCAGGGTCCTACTCGGTTTGAGCAATTATTAATTGATTCTATTACCGACGCGGTTACACAAGCTGGTATTGATACAACTGCTGCTGATACCGCTTTAATCATCAGCACCACCAAGGGTAATATAAGTTTAATAGAAAACACAGAAGCCTTAACTACCGATGTTCAACAAAGGGTAGCCCTGCATACATCGGCCAAAATTGTACAACAACATTTTGGTTTTGTGCATACACCGGTTATTGTTTCCCATGCCTGTATATCGGGTTTGGTGGCCTTAATTACCGGTATGCGCTTAATACAGGCTGGTAAATACCAGCAAGTGGTAGTAAGCGGTGCTGATATTATTACCCAGTTTGTGTTATCCGGTTTTCAATCTTTTATGGCCATTAGCGATCAACCTTGTCAGCCCTTTGATGCCAATAGAAAAGGTATTAATCTGGGCGAAGGTGCCGCCACTATTGTATTATCGGCTACGCCAAAAACTAATGTACCGGCCGTGCAGTTAATGGGCGGTGCGGTTAGTAACGATGCTAATCATATTTCGGGTCCGTCACGTACAGGGGCCGAGTTATACCAGGCCATTAACAATGCCATGCAGCAGGCCAATGTAACCGCAAACGATATTGATTTTATTTCGGCACACGGTACGGCCACCCGTTATAACGACGATATGGAAAGCAAAGCCATTAACCTGGCCAACCTGCAACAAAAACCCGTTAATAGTTTGAAAGGTTATTATGGCCACACCTTAGGCGCCGCCGGTTTAATTGAAACGGTAATAACGGTTGATTCCCTGTTGCAAAACAAAATTATCGGCACCCGTGGTTTTCAGCAAGCCGGAACTGCCCAAGATATTAATGTTTGCAGTACATTGCAGCCCGGATTATATAAAACGGCTTTAAAAACGGCATCGGGTTTTGGCGGTTGTAATGCGGCCATAGTGGTTCAGAAAAATTAGTTTATAGTTAACCCCCAACCCCTAAAGGGGAGTTGGAAAGCGTATTAATTGTAGTTATTTGTTTTTGAGGTCAACAGCAGTAACACAGATCATCGTCCCTTGCGTCGCACTCTTATACTGCATATCGCTTATCAACATCGTGTTGTTTTAGGTAGGCTGTCGGAGTATTGAAATAATAGAAACACTTGCTTTCAGCTTTATGCGTTAGGCTTTAAGCCTTATACATTAAGCTTTCAGCGTTTACAAATAATAAGAAAAATGAAATTTTTTACTAAAGACAATCGCAGTGCCTTAGAGGCAAAACATATTGCCCAGTTTATTGCATTTGGCCCAGTAGTTTTTCAGGTAGCCAAAGTAATGCGTGATAAAGGTATTCTTAAACTTATTGAAGATAAAACCCCAAGTGGTGGCATTAACCTACAGGATATTGCTACACAAACCAATATTCAGGAGTATGGCGTAAGGGTATTGTTAGAATCGTCTTTAGGTATTGGATTGGTAGTAGTAAGCGACGAAGGCAATTACAGCCTTACCAAAACCGGTTATTTTATTTTACACGATCCGTTAACCATTGTGAATATGGATTTTATTCATGATGTAAACTACAAGGGTTTATTTCATTTAGATAAAGCCATTGAAACCGGCAAGCCCGAAGGTTTAAAAGAATTAGGCGACTGGCCTACGGTGTACGAAGGTTTATCAAAACTGCCTCCGCACATACAAAAAAGCTGGTTTGCTTTTGACCACTTTTTCTCCGACATCGCTTTCCCAGAAGTACTAAAAAATGTGTACAAATACGGCGTAAAAAATATGCTGGAAATTGGTGGTAACACCGGTAAATGGGCCGTTGCCAGTACCAGTTATAACCCTGATGTACATATAACTATTATGGATTTACCCGGCCAGGCAAGCATGGCCGAGAAAAAAGTAAAAGAACTGGGTTTAGAAGAAAGAGTATCGTTTTTTCCTAACAACGTATTGGACGAAACCAAGTCTTTCCCCAACGGTTTTGACAGTGTTTGGATGAGCCAGTTTTTAGATTGTTTTTCCGAAGCTGAAATTGTATCTATCATGAAGCGTTGTGGCGAAGCCATTAACGATGATGGTTATATTTTTATACTGGAAGCATTCTGGGATACACAACGTTTTGAGACCGCAGCATTCTGTTTACAACAAACCTCTATTTACTTTACGGCAGTAGCTAATGGTAATAGCCAGATGTACGATAGCCGTGTGTTTATAAAAAGCATTAAAGAAGCAGGCTTTGAAATTGTTGAGCAAGTAGATGGTATTGGTTTGAGCCATACGCTGTTAGTATGTAAGAAAGTTGAGGCGTAGTTAATTGTTCATAGTTAATGGTTAATAGTAGAGACGCCATGCTGGCGTCTCGGAAATACACATAGAAAGCAATTGACAGTTGACAATGGACAATTGTAATTGCGGCGGTTCATGCATCACGAAGTATAAAAAAAGTTGGTCTGTTAGGTTCATCCCCTCCTTGGAGGGGCGATATAAGGACTTTTTATACTGTAATGTGCCGGGGTGGGTTGCTGAATAGAATTACCAAACGTACCACCGACAAGTCGGGG
>DHEF01000006.1:87072-123194 GCA_002399735.1 Chitinophagaceae bacterium UBA4857 | reverse complement strand
ACAGACGATGATAGTAGCAATGCTGCTGATACCAAAAAGAAAAAACTACAAAAAGGTAGTTATACATAAATAATCAAAATCTAAAACCCCTCCTTTGGAGGGGCGTGGGGAGGCTCCTTCATATGGAACAAATAGACGTGTTGGTAATTGGTGCCGGTCCTTCGGGAACCGTTGCTGCATCTATTGTACACCAGGCAGGGTACAAAGTAAAGATTGTAGAAAAATTACAATTTCCCCGCTTTGTAATTGGCGAAAGTTTATTGCCGCGTTGCATGGAAGCATTGGAAGAGGCAAAGTTTTTGGATGCTATAAAAAAACAAGGTTATCAGGAGAAATTTGGTGCTAAGTTTGAGAAGAAAGGCAAAATTTGCGACTATGCATTTGCCAATAAATTTTCGCAAGGTTGGTCGTGGACATGGCAAGTGCCCCGTGCAAGTTTTGATAAAGTTTTAGCCGATACCGTTAATGAAATGGGTGTGGAAGTGGCCTACGAAACTACTGTTACAGCAATAACGTTTAATGAAGATGGCAGCTCGGTTACTACCATTGTTGATAAAGACGGAGTAGAAAATAAAATTGCTGCCCGTTTTATTATAGATGGTAGTGGTTATGGTCGTGTTATTCCAAAATTATTTAATCTGGAAAAACAATCAAACCTGCCACCACGCAAGGCTTTGTTTGCGCATACGGTTGATAAAAAACGATCGATGGATGATGAGCCAAACCGTATTACCATTGTGGTACATGAAAAAGGTGTGTGGATTTGGATTATTCCTTTTTCTGACGGCATAACCTCATTAGGTTATGTAGGCGATGTAGCATTTTTTGACAAAACACCGGGTGCAACACCGGAGGAGCAATACAGAAACCTGATTGCATCGCAACCATATATTGCAGAGCGTATGAAGGATGTGGAGTTGGTTTTTGAACCACGTACTTTGCAATCATGGTCGGCCACTACCGATAAATTTTATGGCGATGGGTTTGTATTAACGGGTAATGTTACGGAGTTTTTAGATCCGGTATTTTCCAGCGGTGTAACATTGGCAACAGTAAGTAGTCAGCTAGCCGGTAAATTGGTAGTGCGTAAACTAAAAGGCGAAAGCATTGACTGGAACACCGAGTACATGGATATTATGACGCAGGGTGTAGATGTTTTCCGTAGTTATGTAATGGCCTGGTACGAGGGCACTTTGGATACAATTTTCTTTGCTGATAACCAGGATCCGTTGGTGAATAGACAAATATGTTCGGTATTGGCTGGTTATGTTTGGGATGTAGAAAACCCGTACGTAAAAAACCATAAAACCATTTTAAAGAAGTTGGCAAGAACGATAGAATTGAGAGACATGATAGAAGATTAATAAAAAAGCGGCCAAGAGGCCGCTTTTTATTTTAAACAATACTCTTTCAAGTTATATCTTAAGCATCACACTACTTGCTGCCATATCGTGTATTGCTTGTCTCTTTGCATTACCATGTATGGTTAAAAAGGAAATCCATCCCAATGCAATTTTTAAAACGTAACGGACAAATGCCTGTATAAAACTTATTCGTTTTGTAGTATTCGCTGCTTGTTTTACCCTTATCCCCTTCATGTAATTGCCTAATGTACATCCTAGCGATATAGCTAATGGTTCATATATTACCCATATTCCAAAAAATAAAGCAATCCTAATCCAATCCGGCGGGTCGTGTATTTTATCCAGAATGCCTGCAAAGGCAAACATTAATAGCACAATAAGTATAGTATCAATAAAAGTTGACTGAACTCTGTCAGACAATGGTGGGTAAGTTTCCTCCATAACGTGGCGGTGATTGTAAATTGTGGTGGTTAAAATTATGCGTTAGTTGTTCTTTGCCGCTTTTTGCTCCTGCTTTTTAATTCTTTTATACAGTTTTTTATTTACGGTTAGTTTTAATACACCTTGTATATTAGTGTCGCCGGTGTATTGTGATATACCTGTTGGATCTTTAATTAAATCCATATTCTTCATTTCCTTTTCATCAGCTGTTGTTAAAAACTGTAAACTACTATAAGCAAACTGTCGGTTATTAATAAACAATAATAATTGGGGTGCTTGCCGTACTGCTACCCATGTAGGCATTTTTCCACGAGGCCCAATAGCTAATGAAGCATCAACAATCGTATCATTTAAAGGCGGAGGAATGGTCAAGGTTTTTTCCTGCGCAAATAAATTGGTTGCGGTTAATAGTAATAAAGTAAAAAATATGCTTTTCATAAGCAGTAAGGTACATTTTTTTATCGATTGTTCGCTATAACTAAACCTTTAACTACTTTTGACAACTTTTAAAAACAAACAGTATTAGTACGAATAGTTTCCATATTGCCTCAACTGTAATCATCAGTAATAACCGTATTACAAAAGAAGGGGCTATTGTATTATCATCGGCAGCAACTGATGCGGCTGCTTTTTTTGACACCGCCTACCGTGAGTTAAGCATAGAATATCCAAAATTTTTTAAAATGGATAAGCTAAGCAAACTGGGCATATTGGCTGCGGATGTACTATTGCGGGATGCCAATATTATTGGTAAACATGCACCGGAAAAAGTAGGCATTGTATTAAGCAATGCCAATGCTAGCCTGGACGCTGATGTAAAATACATGGAATCGGTAAAGGCAATTCCTAGTCCGGCCCTTTTTGTGTACACTTTGCCCAATATTGTTATTGGCGAAATAAGTATCCGTTATGGTTTTAAGGGCGAAAATGCTTTTTTTGTACAACCCGTTTTTGATGCAGAATGGTTGTATTTTTACACGCAGGATTTATTGCAACATCGCCAGTTAGATGTTGTAATAGCCGGTTGGGTAGATGTGGTGGGTGATGATTATCAGGCCGCTTTCTTTTTGGTTCAAAAAAATGCTGCGGTTAATAGTGAGCCCTTTTCAGTACAAACAATTAAAAAACTTTACGTTTAAATAGTATTATGGAACAGTTAATGCACACGCTTAAAGAGCAATTGATTAAACAATTAAACCTAAACGATAAAAAACCGGAGGATATTGGCAACGACGATCCTTTGTTTGTAGAAGGTTTAGGCTTGGATTCTATTGATGCTTTAGAGTTAATCGTGTTACTACAACAGGAGTATAAAATTAAATTAGCCAGTGCCGAGGAAGGTCAAACCGTTTTCCGTTCTATCCGCACTATGGCGCAATACATTACCGATCGTCAGGCACAGGCCGCTTCCTAAAATATGTCATCAACCGTTTTTATTTCAGGCTTAGGCGTAATATCGGCCATTGGTAACAATGTGGCCCAAAACCTGTCTGCTTTGTTGTCGGGCACACCGGGTATGGCAAATATGCAATACCTGCACTCCTCGCATAAGGATAAATTGCCCGTAGCCGAAGTAAAACACAGTAACCGGGAACTGGCTGCAATGGCCGGTTTGCCGGAGCATATTAGCCGCACTGCTTTATTAAGCACCATTGCGGCAACCGAGGCTTTACAAGGTGCTGCCATTCCCAATATAGAAAAATGGCGCACCGGTTTTATTAGTGCCAACAGCGTAGGCGGTATGGATAAAACCGAGGACTTTTTTATTCAATACCTCAACAATTCGCAAAGTGGCCGTTTAAGGGATGTGGTTAACCACGAGTGTGGCGCTATTACCGAAATTACAGCTGATAAGCTAGGAGTCAAACACCATATCAGTACCATCAGTACAGCCTGCTCCTCCTCGGCCAACAGTATTTTTTTAGGAGCCCGGCTAATTCGTCAAAACAAGTTGGATATAGTGGTAGCGGGTGGTGTAGACGCATTAACCCGTTTTACACTTAACGGGTTTAATACTTTAATGATTTTGGATCAGCAGTTTTGCCAGCCTTTTGATGAAAACCGCCGTGGTTTAAACCTGGGCGAAGGGGCCGGATATGTGGTGCTGGTATCAGAAAAAGTGGCCCAAACACTAGCCGAAATACCTAAAATACATGTATCGGGCTGGGCAAATGCCAACGATGCCTATCACCAGACAGCATCGTCGCCTGATGGAGTTGGCTCTTACATGGCTATGCAAAAAGCGCTTGCAAAAAGTGGGTTACAGCCTTCCGATATTGATTATATAAACCTGCACGGCACCGGTACACAAAACAACGACAGTGCTGAGGGTGCTGCCATCAGCAGGTTATTTCAGGCTCCTTATCCGGCCATGAGTTCAACCAAAAGTTTTACCGGGCATACCTTAGGTGCCAGTGGTGCCATCGAAGCCGTTTACTCCGTTTTAGCCATTCAGCATGGAGTAATTTTTCCCAATCTGCGTTTTCAAACTCAGATTAATAGCCAGCCATTTTCGCCTGTAACGCAGTTGCAGCAACAACCGGTTAAACATGTCATGTCCAACTCCTTTGGTTTTGGCGGCAATTGCAGCTCGCTTATATTCTCTAAAATTTAAGGGTGTTTTTTGTTAGTCGGCAGCAGTAATGCTAATCATCGTCCCTTGCGTCGCACACTTGTGCTGCATCAACGCGGAGCATCAATGAGGCTAATCCAATAACTAATATCGAATTAATTCTATTGGCCAAGATGCTGCATCCCGAATTCATTTTCGGGATACCCTGTTCGCTAATCACCATCGTGTTATACTACGGTCGTTTTCTTTAGTACATCAGCAAATCATTGCTGTAGTACGCTGTCTTGTCCACAGTGTAAGTACAGCCGATGGCGGAACGGCGGTTTTCGGCCATAGCCCAAACAAGGGTTTAAAAATAGTACAACAGCTTACGGTAAAACGACCGGTCGAAAAATGAGCCTGTAGCCAATCGGCTGTGCGGTTCCGCCTAACAGTGTTTTACAATAATAAACTCCGGCAGGCGGAATACACATTGGACAAGACTTGACTTTTTTGTTACTTTTTTTGTTAAGAAAAAAAGTAAAAGTAGTCGAGGTAAATGTGCTTTGCCATGCAGTTAATAGCCGCCTATCTATTGCTGGCGGTAAAACATAAATATAGTTTCTTGTAAAATGGCAAAACCATCCCTCCCCTTTTTGCTAAAATTTATCTAATCCCCGCTTTAAACTGCGCCATTCCACGCAAAGGTTATAAGTTTGCAACCTAATGCGATACAAAGGGTTTATTTTACCGGGTTTAATTATATTTTTTTCAGCTGCGCTGGCATTTATACTGGGCGGATGCGCCAATATTGTTCCGCCCGAAGGTGGCGCAAAAGATACACTGGCTCCCCGCTTAATGAGGGTAACTCCTGAGGATGATACCCGTCATTTTAATGCCAAAAGAATTGTTTTCAATTTTGATGAATATGTTGACTTGGTAGAAAACGGGCAAAAAATGGAGGTTTCTCCTTTGCCTCAAACCCCACCCAGTGTGAAAAGTAAACTGCGTACTGTAACCATCAACCTGCGTGATACTTTAGAGCCTAACACTACCTATTCCATCAACCTGAAAGGCGTAGTAAAAGATGTAAACGAAGGCAACCAAATGGAAGACATGATTTATGTGTTTTCCACCGGTGCTAATATCGACAGCATGGAACTTTCCGGCAATGTAATGATGGCCGAAGATGGTAAAATAGATTCTACCCTAACCGTAATGTTACACAGAAGCGGTGACGACTCCGCTGTGGCAAAAGAAAAACCTCGCTACGCCACCCGAGTAGACCGTAACGGCCATTTTCATTTTCAATACCTGCAACCCGGCACTTATTATATTTATGCTTTAAAAAACGAAGGCTCCAGCTATCGTTATAACAGTGTAAAACAAGCTTTTGCATTTGCCAATGAGCCTGTTGTATTACACGGCGGTGTTGAGCCTATAGAATTGTATGCCTATACCACCGTTGAGCCGGAAAAGGCCGGCCCGAAAACTGCACCCAAACGTGCTCCTGCCGATCGCCGTTTAAAATACCAGACCAACGCAGGCAGTGCCGGCAAACAGGATTTGTTACAGCGGTTTGCGTTTACGTTTGAAACGCCGTTAAAAAACTTTGACAGTACCGGCATAAAATTTTATACCGATACATTGTACACACCAATCACATCGGGTTTTAACTGGCAATTAGACAGTACACAAAAAATACTAAGCTTTAACTATCCTTGGGTGCAGGATACCTTGTATCATTTTATTATGGATACAACCTTTGCCACCGATACTTTAGGCTTTAAACTACTTCGCTCCGATACCATCAGTTTTAAAACAATGGCAAAAACAGACTACGGCGAGTTAAGTATTCGTTTTAAAAACCTTGATCTTACTGAAAATCCGGTTATCTTTTTTGTGCAGGGCAACGAGGTTAAATACCGTTTTCCGCTTACTGGTCCGCAGTTTAACCAGGCATTATTTATTCCCGGCGATTATGAATTACGTTTATTAAAAGACGATAATAAAAACGGCAAATGGGATCCCGGAGATTTCTGGGGTACAAAAAAACAACCCGAACTGGTAAAACCTATTGGCAAAAAAGTAATTGTAAGGGCCAACTGGCAGAACGAAACCGAGATTGATATTACCGCACCGATAGTTCCCGAAAACAATGATAATAGAAACGGCAACCCGTTACCCGGTAGTATTAATAACCGAAATAGTCCGGGACAAAGGCCACCCCTAACGCCTGGCAAAAAAGCAGAAGCGGTATTAGAAAATTAGTACAATTACACACCTGCAAAACCCTTGTTCAAACTTATCTTTGCGGTATGCAATTTTCCTCTGTGTTATTAGAAAATGCGGTGAACGAGTTTGCCAAACTTCCCGGCATTGGTAAAAAAACAGCCTTAAGGCTGGTGCTCCATTTATTAAAGCAGGATAATGGCGAGGTGTTACACTTTAGCGAAGTAATGGCCAAAATGCGCAGCGAAATTAAGTTTTGCAACCGCTGCCACAATGTTGCCGATGGCGATATATGCAGCATTTGTGCTAACAGCCTGCGCAAACAGGATGTAATTTGTGTGGTAGAAAGCATACGTGATGTAATAGCTATTGAAAGTACCCAGCAGTTTAGCGGTACCTACCATGTTTTAGGTGGCATTATTTCTCCGTTGGATGGCATTGGCCCCGACCAGTTACACATAGAAGCATTAATAAGCAGGGTAGAAAAAGAACAAACTGCCGAACTGATATTTGCCCTTAATCCCAACATACAGGGCGATACAACTATTTACTACATTCAAAAAAAGCTGCAGCCTTATGCAGTAAGTATTACCACTATTGCCCGGGGTATTGCCTTTGGCGGGGAGTTAGAGTATGCCGATGAAATGACACTGGCCCGAAGTCTGCAAAATCGTTTACCGGTTGAAAAATATGTAAGTCATAGGTAGTGGATAGGATAGAAGATATAGGGTTGTAGGGTAGAAGATGTTACAATATTCTACTCATTATTAACTGATTAAGCACACGCAGAAGCTATATAATACCCACACTAGGATAATACTTAAAATATAGTAACTTTGCATCTCGCAGGCGGATTTGTTTATTGTTCGGCCTTTCTTAAACAGAACTAATAAACGTGTAAAAAACTTCACTGAGGGTTTCCAAACGTTTATACTATAAGTTTTAGATTTTACCGTGCAGTACAACCGCTGTTGCAGGATTGTTGTGTAAAATATAGTTGCTATTAATTATGTTACCGGCTGTAGTAACACAGATGGTCGTTCCTTGCAATCCGATAGGATTGGGATTAAATTTATTTCCGGTGGAAATGAATTTAAGACTCACTCTTGTACGTTCTGTTCGCTAATGAGCAAGGCTTAACGCAGAAAGCTAAACGCTGAATGCAACTGAAGAATAATTAAAGAGGCTTGCATAATGCTGAATAGAATTATTGCAGTAAAAGTGAGTGACACAACAGACGATGATAGTAGCAATGGTGTTGATAAAATAATAAAAAACTACAGTATAAGTAGTGTTACATAGAATAATTTAAATCTAAAACCCCTCCTTTGGAGGGTTTTGGGGAGGCCAGTTATGAGTATTAGAGATGAATTGAAAAAGCGCATACTAATTATTGATGGTGCAATGGGTACCATGATTCAACGTTATAAATTAACCGAAGCCGATTACCGCGGCGAACGTTTTAAAGACTGGCCCAGCGATGTGAAAGGCAATAATGATTTGCTGAGCATTACGCAACCACAAATTATTACCGAAATACATAAACAGTATTTGGATGCCGGTGCCGATATTATTGAAACCAATACGTTTAGTGCTACTACTATTGCTATGGCCGATTATGACATGCAATCGCTGGCGCATGAATTAAATGTAGCATCAGTTAAATGCGCTAAAGAAGCCATTAAACAATCGGGCAAAACAGCTTGGGTGGCAGGTGCTATTGGTCCGTTAAATAAAACCTTGTCTTTATCACCCGATGTAAATAACCCGGGTTTTAGGGCAGTTACTTTTGATGAAGTAGTAGCGGCTTATTACGAACAAATTGATGGCTTAGTAAGTGCCGGTGCCGATATACTTTTAATTGAAACCATTTTTGACACACTAAATGCCAAGGGTGCCATATTTGCTATTAAAAAGTATTTCAGGGATAATGCCAATAACCCGGCTATACCTAAACTGGGCGAAGGCGGTGTTGAAATAATGATTAGTGGTACCATTACCGATGCATCGGGCCGTACTTTAAGCGGACAAACATTGGAAGCATTTTACACATCGGTAGCACATGCCAACCCTTTAAGTGTGGGTTTAAATTGTGCATTGGGTGCAAAAGAAATGCGACAGTACATTGCCGAGTTATCGCAAATAGCCGGTTGTTATGTATCGGCATACCCTAATGCCGGTTTACCTAATGCCATGGGCGAATACGACGAAGATCCTTCGGATACAGGCCATTATTTAGAGGACTGGGCCAAAGAGGGCTTTGTAAATATTGTTGGCGGCTGTTGCGGCACCACACCTGACCATATTAAACATATTGCCGACAATGTAAACACCATTACACCGCGACAAATACCTGTACTGGATGCAGTTTTGTAATACAACCGACTAATTAAAGATGAGCAATACAACACATATTAAACCTTACTTACGCCTTTCCGGACTGGAGCCCTTGGTAGTGCGTCCCGAAACAAATTTTGTTAACGTAGGGGAAAGAACCAATGTAACCGGATCGAAAAAATTTGCCCGTTTAATCAGGGAAAATAAATACGAAGAAGCGTTAAGCGTTGCCCGCCAACAGGTAGAAAGCGGTGCCCAGGTTATTGATATAAACATGGACGACGCCTTATTGGATGGCGTAGAGGCGATGACCACTTTTGTAAACCTAATACAAAGCGAACCGGATATTGCCAAAGTACCGTTGATGATTGACTCATCGAAATTTGAAATTATTGAAGCCGGCTTAAAATGTGTGCAGGGTAAATGTATTGTTAACTCCATTTCTATGAAGGAAGGAGAAGCAAAATTTATTGAGCAGGCTGTTATTTGCCAAAGCTATGGTGCTGCCGTTATTGTAATGGCTTTTGATGAAGTAGGCCAAGCCGATACGGAGGACCGTAAAGTAGAAATTTGCCACCGTGCTTACAAAATATTAACAGAGCAAGTGGGCTTTAAAGGAGAGGATATCATTTTTGATCCCAATATTTTTGCAGTTGCAACCGGCCTGGAAGAACATAATAACTACGGTGTCGATTTTATTAATGCAACACGTCGTATAAAAGAGCTGATGCCTTTAACGGGTATCAGCGGTGGTGTAAGTAATCTGTCTTTTTCTTTCCGTGGTAACGAGCCCGTGCGTGAAGCCATGCACTCTGTGTTTTTATACTATGCTATTAAAGCAGGTATGAACATGGGTATTGTAAATGCAGGTCAGTTAGTGGTGTATGATGAAATAGAACCTGCACTGCGTGAACTATGCGAAGATGTAATCCTGAATCGTAATAACGAAAACAACGAGGCTACTGAAAAATTAATTGCATTTGCCGAAACTGTTAAGGCCAAAGGAAAAGTAGAGGTAAAGAATGAAGTATGGCGTGAGAACACAGTAGAAGAACGGTTGAAACATGCATTGGTAAATGGTATAACCGATTATATTGATGCTGACACAGAAGAAGCCCGTTTAAAATATCCACGACCCTTAGATGTTATTGAAGGTCCGTTAATGGACGGTATGGGTGTGGTAGGTGATTTATTTGGTGCGGGTAAAATGTTTTTACCACAGGTAGTAAAAAGCGCCAGGGTAATGAAAAAATCGGTGGCGTATCTTTTCCCTTTTATAGAAGAGGAAAAAAAGAACAACCCGCAATTGACAAACGGCAATGTGAAACGGATACTTTTGGCAACCGTAAAAGGCGATGTACACGATATTGGAAAAAACATTGTAGGTGTTGTATTGGGTTGTAATGGTTACGAAATTATTGACCTGGGTGTAATGGTGCCTACCGATAAAATTTTGGACACGGCGCAAAAAGAAGGTGCCGATATTATTGGCCTTAGCGGATTAATCACTCCGTCTTTAGACGAAATGGTTAACGTTGCCCACGAAATGAAACGCCGTGGAATGAAACAGCCCTTATTAATTGGCGGTGCCACTACCTCACGTATGCACACGGCGGTAAAAATTGCACCGCAGTATGAAAACGGTGTAGTGCATGTGTTGGATGCAAGCCGTAGTGTAACTGTTGCCGGCTCATTATTAGGCGAACAAAAAGGAAGCTTTTTAAGCAAAACACAAACCGAATACGATAAACTTAAACACGATTTTGAAAACAAAAAATCGGTGAAAGAATATTTAAGTTTTGCCGATGCACAAAACAATAAAGTAAAAATAGATTGGCAAAATTATACGCCGCCAGTACCAACTTTTGAGGGCACTAAACAGTTTATTAATTACGACCTGAAAGAGTTGCGGGAGTTTATTGATTGGAAACCTTTCTTTATTTCATGGGAGTTGCATGGCAATTTTCCGCAAATACTTACCGACGAAGTAGTAGGTGTAGAAGCTACCAAACTATACAACGATGCCAATAAATTAATTGACCAGATTATTGAAGAAAAATGGTTAACAGCACAAGGCGTTATTGGTTTTTACAAAGCCAATAGCATCGAAGGCGATACTATTGCCATTACCAATAATGAAGGGAAGGTTCATTTAGAATCGCTGCGTCAGCAAATAAAAAAAGCAGCCAGCCAACCTAACTTATCGTTAACCGATTTTATTGCTCCCGAAAGTACAGGCTTGCAAGATTATCTGGGTGCATTTTGTGTAACCATACATGGCATTGAGCCGCATATTAAAAGGTTTGAAGCCGCATTAGACGACTACAATAAAATTATGCTGCAGGCCTTAGCCGATCGTTTTGCCGAAGCATTTGCCGAATGTTTACACGTACGTACACGTAAAGAATTTTGGGGTTATGCCAAAGAGGAGCAATTGTCTAACGACGATTTAATTAAAGAAAAATATACTGGTATTCGTCCGGCACCGGGTTATCCTGCTTGTCCCGATCATACCGAAAAATATAAATTGTTTCACCTTCTTGGTGGCGAAGAAGCAACGGGCATTCACCTGACCGAATCGCTGGCCATGTTCCCTGCTTCGTCGGTTTGTGGTTGGTATTTTAGCCACCCACAAAGCCAGTATTTTGGTATTGGTAAAGTGCAGCCCGATCAGTTTGAAGATTATGTACAACGTAAAGGCATGAGCCGCGATGAAATGGAACGCTGGTTACGTCCGGTGTTGGAGTAATATTTTTTGGTTGTCAGCAGCAGTACTACTATCATCGTCCCCTGCGTCGCACTCCTGTACTGTAGTAACGCTATTCAGCATTTGGCAATACGCTTTTTTTTCTGAGTTGTTACTCCCTTTCCTTTAGGAGATTCCCAAAAGGGAAGGAGCAACGCTCGGGGGTGAGGTGTTTGTTTTCTTTATTGAATACGTTGCTGCGCTTGACTGGCACTTATTGTTTTATTAAGCCGTGAAACCTGTGTGGTTTCTTGTTTCGCACTCATTATCCAATGTATAATTACTTTTTTATAAGAGGGCGCTTGCTGGTTAAAAAATGCCCAGGCAGTTTTATTTTTCTCAAACAGTTTTTCATATTTACTGTCAAGCGGTATGGCTTCTTTTCTGAGTAAATAAATATTTGACTTAGCTTCTGTATAAAAACTAAAAGCTTTGAGTCCTTCCGGTTTCATACGTCCTTCTGCAATAAGCATTTCTACCTTTTTTATATTAATAGGGCTCCAAATACTATCGGGTCTGCGGGGTGTAAACCGTATGCTGTAACTTTCATTATCAATAGATTTTCTTACGCCGTCAATCCAACCAAAACATAGCGCTTCATCTACCGATTGTGACCAGGTAATAGAAGCTTTGCCACTATTAATTTTATAAAAACCGACAATCAGTTCTTTTTCTTTGTTATGGTTTTTTGTTAACCATTTATTGAAAGCTGCGGGTGTGGTAAAAAAGGTAGCTGACATTATTTTTGTTTGTAGACTTCAATTATTTTTTCAGCCGCTTTCATAGATTGTAACATAATAACCGGAAAATTATCCGACATTTTTTTACCCGCTGCTGATTGGTAAAATTTAGTCAGTTGTTTTATTTCGCTTAAGGTAAAAATATTACGATGAATATGTATAACGGCATTTTCTAACCATACTTTACCATTCTTGTTAGCGAAAAAATCTTCCAGCTTCTCTCCTTCTTCTTTTGTTATGTCTCCTTTGTTGCGGTCTTCGGCTATTTTAAAAAGTATGGCTTCGTTAATATTAAAGCCACCTTTTACCCGACGTAATTTTTTTATGGCTGCAGTTAATTTATCATCAGGCACAGCAGTGGTATCAACAACATAACTTTCGGCAGCGGCTGATATACGCTGAAAGGTTTCCGCTGCATTGCTTTGTGCCTGCAACAAAACTGAGACAAACAATAAACAGATGAGGGTGAATATTTTCATTTTATAAAGTTGTTTACACAATATCTTTCTTCATTTTTATATTACCACGTTCGTACACACCTTTTTCCAATTCAATTTCTACAAAGCCATATTTGCGGTAAAGGTGTATGGCAGATTGCAATATTGTATTGGAGTAAAGCGTGAGTGTTTTTATTTGTTTTTGTTGGGCGAAATGTAAACAGTGTTCCAGCAAAATTTTGCCAATGCCATGGCCCTGTGCTTTTTGAGTAACGGCCATTTTTCCTAGTTCAAAATTAGTATCCGATTTTTTTATTAATGAGGCCGTACCTACAATTTCGTTATTAAGGCGGGCATAAAAAATGTAACCACCTTTATCAATAATCTCCTCTCTTGGGTTTGACAAGGATTTACGATCGCCTTCTTCAATATGAAAATATTTTTCCAGCCATTCGTAATTGAGTGTTTTAATGGCATCTTTTAAATCGTCTGTAAAATCTACTATTTCTATGCTTTCGTTCATTACTCGTTTTTATTAAGCAGTGAAATTAGTGAATGTAAGCTGAACGCATAAAGCTTAAAGCATAAAGCTGTTTTCCGATTATTTAAATTTTCCTATGTTACAAGCTGAAAGCTTAACGCAAGTGTTCTTATTATTTTAATACTCCAACTGCTTGGCTAAAAATAACACCATGTTGATTAGCAATATGCAGTACAAGAGTGCGACGCAAGTAAAGTTCAATCAAGCGAGGGACGGTGGTAACAAAAAATAAAACCCGGGTATAAACGGATTTTAATTGGGCGATGGAAAGTGCTGACTAAACGGCCGGATATTATGACTTAACAAAAACCTATTATTAAATACCTGTTTTTTATATTAACTTTGATAATACAAGCTCCCCCTAAAAATTTGCAGCGGCTTAATGCGGCAAATACTACCAAAATAAAAACATAAAAAATCAAAACCCAATTAATTATGTCATTCAATTTACTGGATGTTGTAAAGTCGCATCTTACGCCGGATTTAATTGCTAAAATAAGTAATACGCTGGGCGAAAGCGAGAACGGAATAGCCAAAGCGGTATCAGGAATTTTGCCCCTTATTTTAGGTGGTTTAACCACCAAAGCTGCTGCTAGCAACGAAAGTGCTACTGAAGTATTTAACCTTGCACAAGAAGCCAATAACAATGGCGTGTTAAGCAACATTGGTAATCTGTTTGGCGGATCGAATGAGTTAGTAGCAAAAGCTACAGGCTGGCTACAATCTATTTTTGGCGATAAAGTAAGCAGCATTATTGAAACGATTGCTTCGTATGCCGGTATTAAAACTTCATCGGCAGCATCTGTTTTAAGTGCGGCAGTGCCTACTACATTGGGTAGCCTGGGTAATCACATTCAAACAAATGGTTTAAATGTAAATGATTTTAGCAACCTGTTAGCATCGCAAAAAGATAATATTGTTGCAGCATTGCCTGCGGGAATTGGTAGCTTATTAGGTTTTGCGGGTATTACACCAACGGTTACAGCCGCTGCAAAACAAACACATGCTACATCACATCCGGTGGCGCATCATGATGTACACCACGAAAGTAAAAGTGGTAGTTTAAAATGGTTATTACCATTATTAATATTGCTTGGTTTAGGATTATTAGCTCTTTACTTTGCCGGTAACGGATGTAATAAAACAGCCAATACAACGGGTAGCGATACTTTAATGCATGAAAAGGGTGATCATACTGATGGTGCAAAACCATTGGTTGGCATAAAAGGCCACTTAGATACGTTGGGTAATTTTATTTATGATTTAGGTGCGAATAAAGAAATAAAACTGGCTGACGGAACTATACTAAATGTAGGTGAGAATAGTACAGAAGCTAAATTGTTTAATTTTTTAAACAGCAACAATTTTGTTGTAGATACAGTGGATAAAACAAAAGAGTGGTACACGCTTGACAGGGTGTATTTTGAAACAGGTAAATCTGTTTTAACAGCAGCCTCTTTACAACAACTTAAAAACATAGCTGCCATACTTAAAATGTTCCCTAACGCTGAGTTTAAATTTGGCGGTTATACAGATAACACCGGTGCTTCGGATGTTAACACACGCATATCCGGCGAAAGAGCTAAAGTAGCTTTACAAGAAGTAGTGAAAGCCGGTATTGCAACTGAAAGATTATCGTCTGAAGGTTACGGTCCGTTACACCCGGTATGTACACCTAATGATACAGATGAGTGTAAAGCACAAAACAGAAGAGTTGACGTAAGAGTTATTAAGAAATAAGAACAAGAACACCTCCTATTAAAAGAAGCCGTACGAAAGTGCGGCTTCTTTGCATTTAAGCATGTAAAGGGCTGCTATTTAAATTTTACTTACATTATTTCGTATGTCTACGAATATTCGTATATTTATGAAATAATCGTAAAACTTAAATTATGAAACAGCAGTTTTTTGTAACAGCATTAGCACTTATATTAGGGATGGCGGGTAAAGCACAACATTCGGAACCGATGGTGGTAAAAGTGGCCTATAAGTTTATACATATTATAGACAAACAAAAGCCCGACACTTTGCATAACGAGGAGCTGGTATTACGTATTGGCAAAACCAGCAGTGCTTATAATAATTACCCTTTTTCGGTAGCTATTAAACCCAGAGAAGCCGTTGCAGCACCACCTGCAGGCGGGGCAACAAGGGCAGTAGTTGGAATGCCAATGGCTGTTGTTAACGACTGGGGTTTAACCACGGCGCTAATGGAACAAAAGTTTACCGATAAGAAGCTAACCCGTTATGAGTCGGTTAGTTTATCTAAATACGAAATAGAGGAAAAACTTCCGGTTATTAAATGGGATATACAAACAGCAACAAAAACAATTGGCGGATATACATGCCAGCAAGCTAGCGGTTTGTTTGGCGGACGAAAATATACAGCATGGTTTACTACTGATTTGCCTTTTACCACCGGCCCATGGAAGTTAAATGGTTTGCCGGGTGTAATACTGGAAGCCTATGACGATAAAGCCGAAGTGTTTTTCATATTTAAATACATAAGCGAAGCGGAGGAAGGGGAGTTAACGGTTTATCCGCCAGATAAACCAGCATTAAAAGTAACAGAGTCTGTTTTGAAAAAAGCTAAAGATGCTTATGAGAATGATCCGGGTGGTATAACACAAGCACAAGCCGGTGTAAGTGGAACAATTGCTGTAAGGTTCAGAGATAGGAAAAACAAGTTTCATTCGGGTGAGGCAGCGGATAAATTAATGGAAGAAAAGAAAAAGAATGCTAAAGTAGTATTGACTAATCCGCTGGAGCTGAAACCATGAGAAGATTAATTTTTTTTCTGGTTTTGAATATTGGTTTGAATGTGCTTTATGCCCAACAAGGGTTGAGAGGTATAGTAAAGGATGAACGGGACCAGCCGGTAGCCGGCGCCAATATACTGCTGAAAAATAGCAGTGGTTTAATAATAAAGTTTAGCTATACCGATAAAGGCGGCAATTATACTATACTAATACATAAGGATAGTTTGGCCGATGGTTGTTTTATAGAAGTAAAACATATTAGCTATAAAACAAGCAGGCAGTCAGTTGATAAAAGCCGTTTGCAATACGATTTTGTGCTGGTTGAAGAAGTACAGGCATTAAAAGAAGTATTAGTCAGGCAACCCCCAATCGTTAACAAAGGAGACACAACCCGTTACAAGGTATCGGCCTTTGCCAATGAAGAAGACAGGAATATTGAAGATGTATTGAAACGCATGCCCGGTATAAATATAGAGGAAGACGGCACCATTTATTTTAATGGCAAAAAAATCGGCAACCTGTTTACCGATTGGGATGATTTAATGGGTGGTCGTTATGGAGCGGCTACTAAAGCGATTAAAAAAGAAATGATAGAATCGGTAGAGCTGGTGGAAAATCACCAACCGATAAAAGTATTGCAAAACAGAAAAACAACTGATAATGTAAGCCTGAACCTGGTATTAAAAGATGCCAATAGCTGGAAGGTATCCGGTATAGTAAATGCGGGCATTGGTTTGCCAACACAATACACTGCAACGGTAAACACCGTTATGTTGAACAGAAAAGTAAAAACAATCAATACGTTTAAAGTAAATAACGCCGGAGAAGATTATAGAAGTGAAATATCCAGGCTAAACACTATTTCAAATACAGAAGCAATTTCTCTGTCGGAAATGTTATCATCAGGTACAACAGGCAACCCTGATTTACCCAGAAGAAACTATTATATCAACCGTTCCGGGCTGGTTAACATTAACTACCTGTTTAAGAATAAAAAAGAGGTACAGTTTAGAACAAACATACAGGCATTTACCGACCGGCAAATTTTAAACTATAACAACCAGACATTATTATTTACGGCCACTGATACCATTCAGTATTTTGAAAAACAGGAAACGGTAAAAAGGCCACGAATTATTAACGCCGAGTTTTCTGTTCATGCAAACAAACCGCAGTACTATTTTAATAATAGAACTAGTACAGAAGTAGAGCTATCACGGGATCGTAGTTATTTACAAACACAATCCGCTGCTTTTGACCAAAAACTAAACGGACGATTATTTTCACTGGCCAATGAGTTTCATTTTATACCATTATTAAAAAGTAAAGCGGTGGCAGAGTTAAAATGGAATATACATTATGGAAACAGACCCGCAACATTATTAGCCAATGAAGGTTTACACGCACAAATTTTAAATAATGGTTTGCCGTATGAAGCAGTTACTCAAGAGATGGCACAACGGTTGTTACAAAATCAATTGCAAGCATCTTACTTGCTTACAAAAAAGTATTTCAGACAGCATTACAAACTTTTGTTTTTGCAGGAAAACAGGCAACTGGAAAGCGAACTGGAATTATTACAAAATAGTGGACAGTGGAATAAATACATAAACGATGCCGGTAATAATTTAACTTGGAACCGATACAGAACCACATTGCAAAGCGATTATAGCTGGGTGGTGCCCAATAAATCGGAGATTGGTTTTAGTATTCCCGTAATAGCGCAAACAATTCATTACAAACAAGCGGAGTATAATTTAGCAAAAACGTATAACCGGCTTTGGATAAATCCATCGGCAACATATAAACGGTTTTTAAATGCGCAGGAATCTTTCAGTGCTTCTTACACTTTTAAAAATACACTATCGGATATGCATACCGTTTATCGCGGTGTAATACTCGCCAACTATCGTTCCTTGCAAGCCAATGATGCGCCGTTGCAGGAAAGAAGTACGCATACCGCAGGCATTGGTTATAATTTTCAACGCACTTTACATTTACTATTTTTAAATGGTGGCATAACATTTACACGAGAAAAAGTAAATACATTATTATCCAGCCGTATTACGGATAATATACAAAGAAATGTTTTGCTACAAATTCCTAACACCCGTACTACATGGGGCTTTAATGTTGGTGGCAGCAAATATGTTTACTTTTTAAAAGCCACTGTCACTCTTAAAAATAGTTATAACATCAACCGGATGCAGCAATACATAAACGAAACATTAATACCTATAAACTTTAACGCTATTGCCAGCTCAATTACTATTGATAAAAAATTGTTTGGAAATATAATGTTAAACTATGCTGCGGGTTATATGTACAGTTTTATGAAACAGGATTTAAAAATGGGCAGTAATAGCCGCATGCACAGGCTGGATCAACAATTAACAGGAAATTACACAGTATTAAAAGGGTTGTTGTTACAAGTAAAAATGCGGAGTATTTACAGCCAAACAATTGGCGGTACATCTGTCAATTATTTGTTTACAGATATGCGCTTAAGATATCATATTAAGCCATGGAAAACCGATATGGAATTTGATTGTACCAACATTGCCAACATCAATAACTATGAACTACTGAGGGTAGATGCTACGTACAGTTCCTCCAGTAGTTATGGGATAAGAGGGCGGTTAATGATGCTAAAATTTACGTTTAATTTTTAACTGCGTCTGGTTTGTTAATAGGATAACCCTGTACTACCTTGATAGCTTGATTAGCGTTCAATTCCTGTGAAATTGCAGCAGCTTCTTTGTCCACAGATTTAATTTCTACTCCTTGTACAACTTTTACAGGAGGCGTTTTTTTGGGCGTAGCATAACCAGTTACAATTATTTCGGTGCCGGTAGTTGGTGTTGGTTGTGGAATGTTTTTAATGTTTGCAGCATGCCTGTTTGTTGGTGTTTGAAGGCCTAACCCGTTCGACTGCTTTTGATTTAATGAACTAGCCGCCTGAAGATTTTTCTTCTTTTTATATTGCTCTTGTTTAGCATGAACTGTTTTAAGCGCTTGTGTTTCGTTCGTACTATTTTCTTTAATGGGAGTTATAATATTGTTATTGATATTTTGCGGCGTAATGCCTAAAACATCTTCGGCAAAATGTTGTACAGGTTTGTTAAGTAATAATAAGCAGGATGACAATATAGGTATTAATGAATAAGAAAACAGTTTATGATTAGCTGTTCTTTTCATATTCATCTGGATGATTCTCTTTTTTAAATCGGCAATATTAAAACTGTTTTGTACTGTAAAAACAGGTTGAGTGCAAGTAGTACTTAAAAGATGATATTGATACTCCTTACGCATAACACCGGTTTTTAAAACCTGACTATCGGTCGCATATTCCAGATTTTCTTTTACTGCTTTACGCAGCAACCATACCGCGGGGTTAAACCAGTTTAGCAACAATAAAAATTCTACCAACAATATATCAATGGTGTGTTTTTGTTTTATGTGTACTTGCTCGTGCAATAAAACAATATTTAATTGCTGGCTACTATGCAATTGCGGATTGATATAAATGTATGGTCCAAATGAAAATGGACTAATTTCATCGTTAACTATACGAATATTTTTTTGCCCTTGCCATAAGGTTGATTGACGATGAAGCTGATACAATGAATAAAGTTGTGAACCCAAACGAATAAAAAATATGGCCACACCTGCAAACCATATACCTGATAAAATATAGATACCGGTGTTGTTTTCTACTATCGCCGGCGCAGTAAGTAGTTGCGGAATAAAATCTGGTATTACAGCCAGTTGTGCCGGCGCAAAAAAGCTAATTTCTATAAAAGGAAAAGCTAAAGTAAAAATTATGGCAAACAACAAGTAAATGCGGTTAATGCGATAGAAAGTTACATTGCGTAAAAACAACCAGTAAAACAAAGTAAAGACAATGATGGCTACATTGGCTTTAAGTAATAGTAATGCCAGCTTTTCCATAACTATTTATTTTCCTTTTCAATCAATTTAATAATATCCTTTAGCTCCTGCGTACTAATTTTTTTGTCTTTAGCAAAAAACGTAACCAGTTCGGTATAGGAACTTTGAAAAAAATTACTCACCACGCCCTGCATATATTTTTTTCGGTATTCGGCTTGTTTGGCCACAGGCGAGTAACGATAAGCGTTAGCAAACTTTTCGCTTTTTACGTAACCTTTCTTTTCAAGATTTTTTATAATGGATGCTAGTGTAGTATAAGGTATGTCGGTGCTTTCCATTGCCTGTAAAAAATCTTTTACAAAACCCGGACCTGTTTTCCAAATGGCAATCATTGCTTCCTCTTCGCTGGCCGATAATTTTTCCAGTTTCATTTCTCTGTTTTCGTAAATATACGAAATTTCGGAATGTTTATATATTATTTTGTTACCAGCGTCCCAGCCCTGATTGAAGCCTCCCCAAGCCCCTCCAAAGGAGGGGGTTTGAAAACCGTCTTACATTATAATTTTATTGAGTAGATCAACTTCAGTACTACTATCATCGTCCCTTGCGTCGCACTCTTGTACTGCATACCGCTATTCAACATCGTGTTGTTAGCATTACGCTTAATTATTGGGGGAGTAGTTAAATAATAGGAAACAAGCTTTGCGCTTTCAGCCTTAAGCTTTCAGCTTAAAGCAGTACGATGATGATAAGCGAACGGAACGATGCAGTGAAAGTCTTTAATTCATTTCCACTGGAAATAAATTACATCCCGATCCTATCGGATCACAAGGGACGATGATCTGTGTTACTGCAGATGACAAACAAAAAAAATATAGCAATTAAAGTTGAATAAATCTGGTAAACAAAGCCAGGTACTTTTCGGTTTTGCCGGGCACCACGATGGTGTTTAACTGACCGTTGGAGTCGGGCACTTGTTTGGTATCGTAATAGGTCACCTGGTAAACGGAGTAAAGTTTATAATCAGTCTGTTGAATAATAGGTGCCGAAGTAAGTTTGGTGTTATTGCTAAAATAGTTTTTAAAACTATCCATACCCGGGTTGGTAAACCATGCGGCAGCAACAATTACCAGTATAAAAATAATAAGGGTTGCTTTGGAGCGGGTCATGGGTTTCATAATAACTACTTTATAAGTTTTGGTGAAGGTAGTTATTAGGGCATTACAAACCTGTAGCCAATTCCTTTAATGGTTATAATTTCCAATGAATGGTCGTTTTTTAAATAGCTGCGTAGTTTGGTTATGTATACATCCAGGTTGCGACTGTTAAAAAACGAATCGTTGCCCCATAAAAGGTTGAGTATGTCACGACGATCGATGATGACATCGCGGTGCTGATAAAGTAATTTTAGTAATTCGCTTTCGCGGTAGGAAAGTTTTTTTTCTTCGTTACCATGGCTAAGTGTCTGGCGTTTTACATGAAACTGGTAATTACCTAACTGTACATTATCCAGCGATGAATTATTAGGTTGTTCCTTGTCGGTGGTTTTGTTTTTAAGCGCATTGTGTATGCGTACAATCAGCTCTTCCATGCTAAATGGCTTGCGTATATAATCGTTAGCACCCATGGCAAAACCTTTTACCACATCTTCGGTTTGTACTTTGGCGGTTAAAAAAATAATGGGCACTTCATCGTTCACCATTCTTATTTCATCGGCAATGGCAAAGCCATCTTTATTGGGCAACATTACATCCAGTACGCAAATATCAGGTTGCGTTTGGGTAAACAGGTCAAAAGCTTTAGCACCATCGTCTTCCATAAATACTTCAAAGCCCCTGCTTTCCAGGCTTTCTTTTACAATCTTGCCCAGAAATAATTCATCTTCTATGTATAAAACTTTAGTTGCTTGCATAATTATGATGCGTATTTAGGTAATGTAATGGTAAACGTAGTGCCGTTATCTTGTTGTGATTGTACCTGAATAGTTCCGTTATGTTTATGTATTACCTGCCATACATAACTCAACCCTAAACCGTAACCTTTTGCAGTATGTGTATCGCCATGCGGCACCCGGAAAAATTTTTCGAATACTTTGCTGGTATATTCGGACGGTATGCCAATGCCGTTATCAGTAACAGATAGTTGAATATGGTTATCCGACTCTTTTATCAGAATATCTATTACAGGGTTATTGTTACTGTATTTAAGTGCATTGTCCAGCAAGTTATAAACAACACTTAACAGGTGCATTTTATCGCCTTTCACCAATCCGTTAGTTTGCACCTGTAAGTTACAAATAGCTTTACGTTTTTCCAGTTGCAAGCGCATAGAGTCCATTACTTCTTTGGTAATATCTTCTAAAGAAACTTGCTGATATTGTACTTCAATTTCCTTGTTTTCAAACATGGATAGTTTCAATACTTTATCTACCAATAGGGAAAGTCTGTTTAATTCTTGTTTAGAAATATCAATATATTCTTTTGCTCTTTCCGGGTTGTTGAGTGCATTAAAATTACTGAGTGCTTCCATGGCTACGCCTACGGTTGCAATAGGTGTTTTAAGTTCGTGGGTAATATTACTGATGAATTCGTTTTTTATATCGGTTAAGCGTTTTTGTTTTTTCCAGTTGCGGTATAACAACAGGAAAGAAAACACGGTAACGCCTACTAAGAATACAGAAAATAAAATGGGCAGTTTAATATTGTTAAGCAAATAACCAACGTTATCGCCGAGTTGTAGTTTATACATTTGTTGTTCGGTAGCTCCGGCAAACATGGGCGGCCTGTTACCTTTGGGTTTTTCGCTGCTGTCTTTACGACTAACAGTAAACTGAACCGGTAAATTTTGTTGCAATAATATTTTTGAGAAAGATTTTTCTACAATCGTATCATTCAACAAATCTTTAAACAATGAGTCAAGTGTAAATGAAAACTGGTATGGTTGAGCATAGGAAACAACTCTCACAGCACTGTCAGGAGTTACCGGCTGCCAACTGGCTGTTGCATTTAAAGAGGCCGCAGTTTCTTTTCGCGCAGGCTTTATTTTTATAAGGGTATCTTTTTTTAAAGTAATACTCCTTAATGTATCTAACGGTGTAATATGCAGGGACGGAGGGCTTGTTACTGAATCACCGGGCTTGCCAGATCTCCTCACAATTATTTTCTTTATTTTATCTGTAGATAAAGAGTCGAGTAAAACTTTATCGGTAGTATTAAAACTAAAAGAGTCAGTTTTAAGTGTAATCATAATATGCCCGGGTTTGGGCATACTATCCAGATTTTTTGTTTGTTGTTGTAATACAGTAGCAAGCCTGGCTATCCTAATATCTTTACTGGTACGTTGCGGTGTTGTCCTGCCAAAGTTGTTTACTTTTACCGCTTTTTTATAGCTAGTATCCTGCATTACTCTGAAAGGAATGCGGGCTTGTAAAGCAGAGTCCTGCATGGTACGTACCATTTCGTTAAACAGTCCATCCGTTTTTACGTTTAATGCCTGTTGCTCCCGCTTATAGGTATCTTTAAGCCAATACACCTGAAAACCTGTAACCAGCATCAGTGCCACAACCACCAATATTTTATACCATTGAGATGACTTCATTACTACATAAAATTTGCGAGCCTTACTAACTACAACATAAACTGTTCCTGAAAGTACAACGAATGTTTCATTATTTTTTTACAAAAATAGGCCGTCATTACTGGCTTGCAAATGCTTTTAACCTTTATTAACCTAAATGCAAGGTGTGTTAACTCAACAGCTTGTTGGTTAACAATAGCTTTGGCGTAAATAACAATTATTATGATACGACATTTATTGGCAACAAGTGTTGCAACTGGCATAACGCTTGCAGGCATAGCACAAACAAAAGCCGGTTTTGTTCAATACGAAATGGTAACACAACTACAGGGGCAAATTCAGATACAAGGCTTACCTCCCGGTATAGAGCTCCCTAAAAGCCGCACCAGTTATTTTGAATTAAGCTTTGGTAATAATCAATCATTATGGCAAACGGCCGAACAAGGGCCCGAGCCCGACATAAATACAGGCGGTGTACAGTTACGCACCGTTAGTTTTGGCGGTGCCGGCGATGTTGTGTTTGCCGATTTTAACACCAAAATGAAAACAGAGAAAAAAGAATTGTTTGATAAAACTTTTATTGTGGAAGATAGCATCAGAACCCAAAACTGGAAAATGACCGGCGAAACAAAAACTATCCTGGGTTATCCATCCATGAAAGCTACTACAACCCGTATTACCAAAACCTTTAAAACAACCATGACGGATGGTAAAATGGAAAGGGTAGAAGGTGTTGATACATTAACCGTGCATGCATGGTTTACCACCGCCATACCTGTACCGGCCGGGCCAACGCTATACGAAGGACAATTACCGGGTTTAATTCTGGAGCTTGATTTTGGCAACGGTCGCACGGTGTACAAAGCAACATCGGTATCGGAAAAAGTAAAACTGGATAGCATTAAGCCACCAAAAGGGAAAAAGAAACATACCCCTGCTGAATACGAAGCCGAAAGAAAAAAAGTAATGGATGAAATGCAAAAAAATGGCGGCATGCGTTTCAGAACAACGGGCGGTTAAAACATTTAAAAAACAAAAGGGATTGTTTCGTAAACAATCCCTTCTTTAATATACTAAATTTTATATCAGTTGTTTAAATCTTTCGTTCATGGTTTCATAATCAGTATAACCGTTAGATAACATATAAAATTTATTATCCTCCGCCTGTAATAACACCGCCGGAAAGCCACGTACCTGCAACTGTCTACACATTTCAAATTCTTCTTCAGCCAGTTTTTTATATTCCTCGCTTTTTAGTTTAGCATAAAAATCATCCGGTTCAATACTGTATTTTGTAAGTAAGTGTCGGTAAGCCTCATCATCATCTAAATCGCGGCCTTCAAAATTTAATGCATATTGTAAGTCGGCGGCAAAAGCTACTTGCTGGTCAGGGTATATTTCTTTAAACACACACAAAGCAATGGCCGGTTTCAATGAGTTTAAAAACCAGTCGCTTTTATCGGGGTTATTAATATGCCATAAAAAATCGTCGCCAAACTTAATACCGGTTCTTTCTTCCACCGTGGGGTAAGCCTGTTTAATATAGCTGGCAATGGAGCTTATAGGCTTTACATATTCGCCTACAATCATACCGCCACTTAAAACTTCAAAATAAAAATGCTCCTTATATTCTTCGCTTAATTTTTTTATTACGTTGCTAAAGCCATAACACCAGCCGCAATACGCATCATAACAATAGTATATCGTTTTCATATTACCATTACAATTTTAAAGCAACAAAGTTCAGTACGTTTAAGCATAAAAACAATATGTTTTTCTTTTGTTATTTCTATAATTTTTTTAATTAATTGGGGCTGTCAGCAGTAGTAACTCCCGTCAGCTTTTGTTCCCGCCTTCTGTAGTAGTGCAATGCCTGGCTGCTAAGCCCACACACCATTGCAGCTACTACTGCCAGTCGGGCAGCCCTTGAAATGTAGGATTTCTGATTTACCAATTTACGATTTGCACCAATCTATGATCTCCGATTTTTTGATCTAAGATTTAATAGTTCAGACTTAATACATTTCTAACAAACAACGTACAAAGATTTACTATTGACTATTCACAATTCACTCACCAACTCTCGGTTTTTCGAACTCTTGGACTTCCCGACTTCTCCCTCTCTCACTGTCCGCTTTTGATACACTTGCTTTAACATTCATGTAAAAACCTGCTTGTTTTTTACCGCTTATCAATATCGTATGTACAGGTGATTTTAACCACTCACTAAAACTGTATTATTGCTGCATAAACCTTTTTTATGCAATCTTTTTTTGTAACTGCTTTACTGTTATTAACCGTTGCTGTACAAGCACAATCTGGGAAAATAACAGGCCGTGTAAGTAACGCCTCCGCTACCGAATTAAATGGTGCAGTAGCAACACTAATAAATGCTACGGATAGTGCATTTGTAAAAACAAGTTTCATCGATTCGTCGGGCAGGTTTGAGTTTGAGCAATTAAAAAATGCTACCTATGTGGTGCGTATTACGCTTGTAGGTTACCAAAAATATTATAGTAGTGTAATTGATATTAACACCAATCAGCCGCAGGTGGTGTTAGCAGATATTGTGTTACAGAAAGATGTACAATCTTTAGGAGAGGTAAGTGTAACATCACGCAAACCTTTTGTGGAAAGAAAAATTGACCGTACCGTTATTAACCCAGATGCATTAATTACCAATGCAGGAACAACAGCATTGGAAGTATTAGAAAAATCGCCGGGTATATTGGTAGATGTTGATGGTAATATTTCTTTAAAAGGCAAAAGCGGTGTAGTGGTTGTAATTGATGATAAACCTACTTATTTATCTGCCGGAGACCTGGCCGGTTATTTAAAATCAATACCATCCGGTTCAATTGATGTAATTGAAATTATGACCAACCCTCCGGCAAAATACGATGCAGCAGGTAATGCCGGTGTAATTAATATCAGGCTTAAGAAAAACAAGGCTGTAGGTATTAATGGTGGTATTAACCTTAGCTACGCACAAGGCCGTTACATGCGTACCAATAACAGTTTTAATCTTAACTACCGTATTAATAAAATAAATCTGTTTACAAACATTGGTATTAGCGAAAACAATTCTTATCAGGATCTTACCATTAACCGTTACTACTATAACAACAACGGCACTTATAATTCGGGCTTTACACAAAATACTTACTTTAAACGCAAGTTTATGGGTCGTAATATGAACCTTGGAATGGACTATTACGTGACCAATAAAACTACTGTAGGATTTGTACTTTCCGGCTTTATTAACCCAGCGCATGTAGAGGCCGATAATAACGCCAAAGTGCTGGACAATAATAACAATATTACCAGTTTGGTAGAGGCTACAAATCCCTCTGATAGAAAATGGAAAAGTGGTAGTGTAAATCTTAACTACGCTTATAAAATAAAAGCGGGAGAAGAACTAACGGCCAATTTTGATTATATAAAATACGATGCCAATCAAACACAGAACTTAACCAACGCTGTTTTTACACCGGACCATGTTTTACAAGACAAATCAGTATTGTATTCATCACTACCGGCTGAGTTAAATATTAAAACAGCCAAGCTTGATTATACCAAAACATTAAAAGGTGGTGGCACAGGTGGCGCCGGTTATAAAATAAGTCATGTGAGCACCGATAATATTGCCGACTTCTATGATGTAGATACTAATGTCAAAACACCTAACTACGATTTTTCTAATCGTTTTCAGTATAAAGAATTAATTAATGCAGCCTACCTGAATTACTCAAAAGATTGGAAAAAACTTTCTGTACAAGCCGGTTTACGTTTTGAACATACGGGTATTGATGGTCGCCAGTTTGGTAACCCAACAAAAGATGATTCTTCTTTCACACGTAATTATGCAAGCTTGTTTCCTACTGCTTATGCATTATATCGTTTTGATAGTACCAATACACACCAGCTTGGTTTTTCGTTTGGCCGTCGTATAGACAGGCCTAATTACCAAAGCATGAATCCGTTTACTTATCCTATGGATAGGTACACATATTACGGCGGTAATCCGTTTTTAAAACCAACCTTCTCTTATAATTTTGAGTTAACACATACCTATAAAAATTTTCTTACTACCGCATTGGAGTATAGCATCACCCACGATCTTATTAACGAAACAAACGAACAACGCGGTACCATTTATTACAGCCGCCCTGGAAACTTTGGTAAACAAATTGCATACGGTGTTAGTGTAAACGGAACGTTTAAATTTACCAAGTGGTGGACTTTACAGTTGTACACCGAAGTAAAAAATCTAAGCTTTAAAGCGGTTATATACGACCAAATTTTAGATGAAGGACGTTTTTATTATTACATAGGCCCAACCAACCAATTTAGTATAACCAAAAACCTGAGTGCCGAGCTTAGCGGCTCGTACCAATCACGCATATTGGTTACACAGTTTTTAATTATACCGGTTTGGCAAATGCGTGCCGGCCTTGCACAAAAAATATGGAAAGGCAAAGGCACTGTCAGACTTAGTGTTAGCGATATTTTTTACACCAACCAGCCCGGTGGCGATATACGTAATATAGCCAACTCAAAAGCCAACTGGAAAAGCTATCTGGATAGCCGTGCAATAACTATTTCCTTTGGTTATCGTTTCAATAAAGGTAAATCTTTAAATGCCCGAAAGTCAGGCGGCTCGGACACCGAGAAACAACGTGTAAACGCACAATAATTTTTGATTAACTAACTTTAAGTTTTGAAACACACTATACAAATTTTCCGAAGTCGTTAAATTTATCGTCATGTTAAACGTTATAATCGTTATTGTGCTGTGTGCAATAACCATGGCTTGTAATAATAATCAAGAGTTCAAAGTGGAGCCTTCAATCCAGGATTCAATTATATCCAGTAGCGAGCCTGTTAAAGACTCTGTTACGGGTTTTAAGAGCCTGGTTATAAACGAAGATTATTTTACCCAAAAAACGGCTAGTGTAAAACCGATTAGCGATACAACAGTACAACAACTATTATTAACCGATATTGAAGATATTAATCGTAATAACTCCGCCGTCATTAAAATTGCGGATACATTATGGAGCAGCGATTTAGAAAAGTTTATTATTGTTACCATGGAAGGTGATGCAGAAAGCAGCGCCTACATTGTGCATTTGAAAAACAACAAGCTAAAACAATTTGAACAGGTGTTTTATGCCGATGTGGTAGAGTATTTTATGAGTATTAATACCGTTATAACAAACCAAAAAGTTGTTATTACAAAAACCACCGATACAGATGACAAAAAGAGTAAAGAGATAAAAACCTTTGTACTAAAAGAAGGCAGTTTACAATTAGAGAAATAATTTTTTAAAATAAACAAAGGGCGGTGATTTTTCACAGCCCTTTGTTTTATATTTTTTATTTACCGCTAAACACCGCTTTTCTTTTTTCTAAAAATGCGGTTGCACCTTCTTTCGCATCATCACTGGCAATTAGTTGACCAAACTTTTTTATTTCTATTTCGTAGCCGTCTTGTTTTTCGTTGTACACGGCATTAGCGGCAGTAATACAGCCGGCCACTGCTAATGGTGCTTTAGTATTTACAACAGTTAAAATCTCTTTCGCTTTATTCAACAATTCATCCGCTGTTGTTACATGGTTTACCAAGCCATATTGGTGTGCCGTATTAGCATCAATCATGTTGCCGGTAATTAATAATTCAATGGCACGGCCCTTGCCAATTAATTGCACCAAACGTTGAGTACCGCCATAACCCGGTATTAAACCAAGGTTTACTTCCGGCTGGCCAAATTTAGCGTTATCACTTGCTAACCTAAAGTGACAAGCCATGGCCAACTCACAACCGCCACCCAATGCAAAACCATTTACTGCTGCAATAATAGGTTTGGTGCTATTTTCAATTTTTGAAAAAACATTTTCCTGTCCCTTACGTGCCAATGCTTCACCACCGGCTGCATCCAGGCTGGCAAACTCACTAATATCGGCACCGGCAACAAATGCTTTTGGTCCGGCCCCAGTAATAATAGCCGCTTTAATATCGCTGTTGTTATTTACTTCATCAATAGCGTTACTTAATTCTTCAATAACTATTTTGTTTAACGCATTTAATTTATCCGGTCGGTTAATGGTAATAACGCAAATATTATTTTCGGTAGTTACAAGCAATGATGTGTACATATTTCTTAGTATTTAGATTTTAGTTTACCCCCCAACCCCTAAAGGGGAGTTAGTGGTTTTTATTGTTTGTTTTATTATTATTTAGTCTGCTGCATTACTACTAGCATCGCCTGTTGTGTCACTCACTGCACCGTTCGGTAATTCTATTGGGCATTGTGCAAGTTTACTATGTAAACAAAAAGTTGTTTTACCACAGAGTAACACAGAGGGTTTACACCGAGTTATACAGAGAAGCTAGTAAGTATAAAAAAACTCCATGAAACGCTGTGACAAAACTCCTTAAACGCTGTGGTTCAAAAAACCTTTTCGCATAACACGACGTTGATTAGCGAACCGAACGATGAACGGAGCGTCGCAAGTAAAGATCAATAAGGGAACTGAAGTTGGTAAAATAAAAATTCTTATTCCATCAAACCCGTTAACTCCCCTTTAGGAGTTGTGCGTACAATCCGTTACCAAAAATGCCCCTGTCCCGGTATGGCACCCGGTTTTTGTTTGCCCAAATGTTTATATGCTTTTTCGGTAGCTTCACGTCCACGTGGTGTACGCTGCAAAAACCCTTCCTGAATTAAAAATGGTTCATATACTTCTTCAATAGTACCTGCTTCTTCACCAACCGATGTGGCAATAGTGGTTAAACCAACCGGACCACCTTTAAATTTTTCAATAATAGATGCCAGTATGCGATTGTCCATATCGTCCAATCCATACTCATCTACGTTCAACGCTTTTAATGCGTGTTGCGTAATGCCAATATCAATAATGCCATCGTTAAGTACCTGTGCAAAATCTCTTACACGGCGTAACAAACCATTGGCAATACGTGGCGTGGCACGGCTGCGCCCTGCAATTTCTTTTGCCGCCACACTATCAATAGTAACACCTAAAATACCGGCTGCACGTAATACAATTTTTTGTAGGGTTTCTAAAGTATAATATTCTAACCGTGATTTAATAGCAAAACGTGATAACAATGGTGCGGTTAATAATCCACTACGGGTGGTAGCACCAATTAATGTAAACGGACTTAACGCCAACTGCACACTGCGGGCATTGGGGCCACTGTCAATCATAATATCAATGCGATAATCTTCCATGGCCGCATACAAATATTCTTCTACCACGGTGCTTAGTCTATGTATTTCATCAATAAACAATACATCGTTAGGTTCCAGGCTGGTTAATAAACCAGCAAGGTCGCCGGGCTTTTCTATAACCGGACCGCTGGTTTCTTTAATGTTTACGCCCATTTCGTTTGCCACAATGCGTGACAAAGTTGTTTTACCTAAACCGGGAGGGCCATGAAATAAAACATGATCCAATGCTTCGCCACGAATTTTTGCAGCCTTAATAAAAATAGTAAGGTTCTCAATAATTTGTGGTTGCCCTGCAAACTCTTTTATAGCCGATGGTCGGATGCTGTTTTCAAAATCGGCATCGGCAGAGGTAAGTTTTGCTTTATCGTTATTTAAGTTGGGATTACTCATATTGTATATACTGCAAGATACAAAGGCTTACCCTATGTTTTAGTATATTGCTGCACAGCTTTGCAAACAATTTACTTTAATGATTAAAATATTTTTTAGCAGATGATAAAATGGATAACAGCACTAAGCTTACTATTGGTAGTAAATGCACAAAACTTAAAAGCACAAAAGGAAAATGCGTTACAACAGTTTTGGAGCAAACTGGAAAAACATTGTGGCAAAAGTTATGAAGGCACAATAACTGCCGGTGGTAGGGAGGGAGATGGTTTTACCGGACAAAAATTAGTAATGCAGGTATTGGATTGTAAAACAGGTGTAATAAAAGTACCGTTTTATGTGGGTGATAATAAATCACGTACATGGATTTTAACAAAGCAAGACGATAGGTTGAAATTAAAACATGACCATAGGCATAAAGATGGCAGTCTGGATAGTATTACTTTTTACGGTGGTACGAGTACCAATATAGGCTCGGCAGGTATGCAGATTTTTCCGGCAGATGAGGAAACCTGTAACCTTATTCCCTATGCTTGTGGCAATGTATGGTGGATGACAATTGACGAAAAAGTATTTACCTATAACCTGCGCCGTATTGGTAGCGACAGGGTGTTTACCGTAAGTTTTAACCTGGAAAAACCGGTGGTTTTTAACGAAAAACCCTGGGGCTGGGCAGATAAATGATATTTGTCATAATACATGGTTTTAACCTTTTGCCCTTAAAATAAAGGGATTGATGGCTTTATTTGGCATAATTATTTATATTAATAGTGTAAACAAGTATTATAAACCTCTAAAAAATATTACACTATGAACAAGTTACTTACCGGATTAGCCGTTGGCGTTGTATTAGGAATTTTGTTTGCACCTGATAAAGGTTCGGCAACCAGACAAAAAATTGCTGATCAGGGACGTGATATAAAAGACAAATTTAATGATCTGGTAGATGACTTAATGCATAAGTTTGACGAAACCATAGACGATGTTACTGAAAATGCAGAAGAGTTTGCTGACAAAGCAAAAGCTACGATGGCCAGTAAAGGATAAATATATTTACTCCGGCATATAAAAAAAGGCCCGTGTTGTACAACACGGGCCTTTTATCGTTAAGCACTATTTTTTATAGGTTAATTTTTGTTGATTAAAAACCGGAAAGGTTTAAGCTCAACAAACTGCACGGCCTTTTTAATTTTTTTTACCTTATTGGTAATATAATCCCTGTTTACCAATTCGTGGGCATTGTAAAATACCTGGCTGTTTTCTAAATGGGCCAGTATAGTATGTAAACCTTCAACCTCCTGAGCCAACGCCTGTTGGGAAAGTTGAGATTGATTCAACAATACAATTAGTTCTCTGTTTGGCAAGCTCATAGCAAAAGCATTTAATCCTTAACCTTCGTAATACCTGCTATATAATTAAGTGGTTATCATACTAATCAAAAAAAACCATCAGCATTATACAAGCAATCTTTTAACCTAACGAACTGAGGGGCAACCGCAGTTTTTATTTTTTCGGCCACCATTGCCGGCGTAGTAATTTTTACTACATGATGAAACGGCTATAACGACAACGAGTAATACAACAAACAAGTTTATTCTGGATATTTTCATTTTACATCTTTTATCAAAAAATTGGCTACTTATCTTCGCTTCTCCTAAGATAAACTATTTTATAAACATTTTATTATACAACGGTCTAAAATTGGAAAAAAATAACCCAAATCATAAGGATTTACCTGCTAAAGCCCGCAAATTCCGGGTATTAATAGCTCCTTTGGATTGGGGACTAGGCCATACCACCCGTTGTATACCCTTAGCACATTGTTTTATAAAAGCCGGTGTAACCGTTGTTTTTGCGGCTAGCCAGCAACAAAAAATTGTATTACAGCAGGAGTTTCCGGAGTGTGAATTTTTGCACCTGGACGGGTATGATATACAATACAGTAAAACGGCTGGCGGACTAGTGTGGAAATTGGCCAGCCAACTCCGCCCTATAAAAAAACGTATTGCAGCCGAACATCAGTGGCTTTTGCAACAAACCAAAGAACAAAGTTTTGACGCCATCATTAGCGATAACCGTTTTGGCTTATGGCACCCTACTATACCCAGTGTTTTTATAACCCACCAACTAACTATTAAAACACCATTTGGCTGGGTGCAAAAGCTGGTGCAAAAAATAAATTATGTTTTTATCAATCGCTTTTCTGCTTGTTGGGTACCCGATATGCCGGGTAACATAAACCTTGCTGGCGTATTATCACATCCTAAACGTTTACCCGCTGCTCCGCTAAGCTATGTAGGTGTTTTATCTCGTTTACAAAACTTAGCGGCAGCTAAAAAAGCTAAACATTTATTTATTTCCCTATCAGGCCCCGAGCCACAGCGCAGCTTGTTGGAAACAAAAATTTTACAGCAATTGCAGGATTATAAAGGTACAGCTACTGTTGTAAGAGGGTTACCTGGTGCTAGCGAGTTACCACAAGTGCCGCCGCATGTACAAATACATAATCATTTAACTACGGCAGCTTATAATATTGAAATGTGTAGTGCCGATATGGTAATAAGTCGTACCGGTTACAGTACCGTAATGGATATAGTAGCAGTGCAACAAAAAAGTATTTTAATACCCACACCCGGCCAAACCGAACAGGAATATTTAGCTGATTATTTGCCAAAGCAAAATATAGCGATAAGTTACTCGCAACAAAATTTCAATTTAATCCAGGCCTTAAAAGATGCTGAAACATTTAACTATCAGCCAATAAGTACCACACCGTTATACGAAACGGTATTGGATGATTTTATTCGCCAACTTAAGCAATAAATAACCGGAAGCTTTACTGTTTGGGCTTACGTTTAAAAAACACGGCGGCATTCTGTTGCAGATCGGCACTAAAATGAATTTGGGTACGTTTGTCGCCTTCGTATACTACCAGTAAACCCGTATTGGGCGGGTATTTACCCAGGTTCTCGGCATATAAAATTAACGTGGTTTCGTCCGTATCGGGGGCAATATAAACGGTCTTACGCAGGGCTGTCGATTTTAGACATTCTTTATCAAATATAACCTGGCCGTTTAATTGCACACTTACCGTATCGCCATCAATTTCGCCATTGTCATATAAGGCCAGTTGTAAACTATCGGCTGTAAAATAAACAGTTTGACTATTTCCAACACTGCGTTGCTCAATTTTTTGTTTAGTGGTTAATTCAGCCGGTTTAATAACCTCATTTGACATTTTGTTCTCAGGTTGCGCTTGTACTACCTTTTCATTTTTAGCCATCCCCGTAGGTGGTGGCGTAACTGTTTTAGGTTGAGTTACTTTTTTCTGTTCAACCGGTTTTGGTTTAGGTGTTGCTGCTACCTCGGGTTTGTTGGGCGTCAGGAAGGGAAGGCTTTTCGCCAGATTCAACTCCTGCAAATGTGAACTTATTTTGGTGCTATGCGGATTTGCAGCCTGCGCTAAAGCCATTTTACCCGTAACGGCGTAATATTTTTTGGTTTTGTTGGTTTGCCATTTGCCGTTTAATTGCCAACTACCATCCTGTTTATTTATTTCGAAAAAATAGCTGGTTATAATACCCTTATCTAATTTACCCCTAAAGTTGTACGATATTACTTCATCATCTTTAACCTCGCAAATACTGTCTTTTATTACGCCTTTTACCCTTTTCATAATGTAGTACAGGGTATCATTTACAATAAACTGCGTGTGGGCATAGCCAAACACTTTGTTGTCGTATTGGGTAAGTGCCAGTTCAAAAGACTGGTCTTTTCTCACCGTATTGCTGTCGTTGGTAAGTGAGCCTGACCACACGCCATTTAAGGTGGAGTTTTGGGCTGCGGCAATAAAAGAAAGGCCGGCGAAAAGTAAGGTAAACACAAAGGCTTTCATGCGGAAATAAATGATATTGGTTGTTGCGGTAGTACAACGTTATAAAGGTATTATTATTTCATGCAACAGCCATAAAGGCTCCATTATTTATCACTGCTGTGTAATTTGGTGTCCGGCAATGCCATTACATTCTCATTTTAACGGGTACAATGTTATATTTGCACCCTAATTATTCAATAATGACCATACACAAAGAAGGTACCGCCTCTATTGCTATTGCTGCCATTTTTTTTGCAGTAGCTAATTTAACCTCGTTTTACTTTTTAAGCTTTAACAGTCCGGTTATCAGCTCCTTAATTTTTATTGTTACCCTGGGCTTGTTTTTATTTATAGTATCGTTTTTTCGTATTCCTAAAAGAAATTACACTTTTAACGAAAACGCCATTGTAGCACCTTGCGATGGTAAGGTGGTGGTAATTGAAGAAGTACAAGCCGATGAATATTTTCCTGACCGCCGTATACAGGTTTCTATTTTTATGAGCCCATTAAATGTACACGTAAACCGTAACCCCGTTAGCGGCGAAGTGGTTAAAAGTACTTACCACAAAGGCAAATACCTGGTAGCCTGGCATCCAAAATCATCTACCGAAAACGAGCGCCACACAGTGGTGTATCGCAAAGGCAATAAAGAGGTATTAACCAAACAAATTGCAGGTGCTTTGGCCAAACGTATTGTAAATTATGTACAACCCGGTCAACAGGTTAAACAAAACGATGAAATGGGCTTTATTAAATTTGGTTCTCGTGTTGACCTTTTATTACCACTTGACGCAAAAATTAAAGTAAAGATTGGTGATAAACCTAAGGGTGGTGTTACGGTAATTGCGGAGTGGTAGTAGTTAGGCAAAAGGCCTAAGGCCGAAAGCTGGTTTACGATTAGGTGAATTTTTACAAACTGGCTTGCAGTTTGCCTAATGCCCAATAGAATTACAGAACGTACAAGTGATAGTATTTAATTCATTTCCACTG
>DHEF01000006.1:74704-86966 GCA_002399735.1 Chitinophagaceae bacterium UBA4857 | reverse complement strand
GGAAATAAATTAAATCCCGATCCTATCGGATCACAACAGGCGATGATAGTAGCAATACAGTCGGGGCACCATAAAAAAAATTATGTAACCAGCTACAGTAACACAGATGATCGTTCCTTGCGTCGCACTCTTGTACTGCATATCGCTCATCAACATCGTGTTATTTTAAGCAAGTGTTTTGTTATCAAAATAATAAGCGACCAAGCTTTCAGCTTTCAGCTTCTTTAAACTGTAATTTTATAGTTTTAAAAAATTATTCTATTTTCAATATTACCAAATCATCTGGCTGCAAAAGAGAAATAAAAAGCCACCGATATAACTATCACAAAGAACTATTGCACGATGAAAAGAGTTGTAATTACTGGCCTGGGCATTTATTCTTGTATCGGTAAAAACCTTCAGGAAGTTAAAGATTCACTATTTAATGGTAAATCGGGTATTGTTTTAGACCCCGTACGCAAGGAGTTTGGCTATAGGTCGGGCTTAACCGGATATGTAGAAAAACCTGTGTTAAAAGGTGTGCTGGACAGGCGGGCCCGTATTATGCTGCCCGAACAAGGCGAATATGCATACGTAGCCACAGTGGAAGCATTACAGCAAGCCGGCATGGATGCCGATTTGATTGAAAAATTACAACCCGGAATTATTTATGGTAACGATAGCTCGGCCAAGCCGGTTATTGAATCTACTGATGTAATCAGGGAGAAAAAAGATACAGCCTTACTTGGTTCAGCAGCGGTTTTTCAAACCCTGAATTCCACCGTTACCATGAACCTGGCTACTATTTTTAAGCTAAAAGGCATTAACCTTACCGTTAGTGCGGCCTGCGCCAGCGGCTCACATGCTATTGGACTGGGCTATATGCTTATAAAAACCGGCATGCAGGATTGCGTAATTAGCGGTGGAGCACAAGAAATTAATCATTTATCAATGGGTTCCTTTGATGCTTTAGGTGCGTTTTCGGTTAAGGAAGATGAACCTACCAAAGCCTCCCGCCCATTTGACCGTGACCGTGACGGACTGATACCCAGCGGTGGTGCTGCTACGGTTATACTGGAGAGCCTGGAATCGGCACAAGCCCGTGGCGCTCAAATCATTGCAGAAGTTATTGGTTATGGCTTTTCGTCCAATGGCGAACACATTTCTAACCCAACGGTAAGCGGTCCCGAAAAATCGTTACGTATGGCCCTGGCCGATGCCAATATTGACGCCTCTGTTGTTGATTATATTAATGCCCATGCCACCAGCACCCCTGCCGGCGATGCCAGTGAGGCAAAAGCGTTATATAATGTGTTTGGCACTACGCCTGTCAGTTCCACCAAATCCATGACCGGACATGAGTGCTGGATGGCCGGTGCCAGCGAAATAGTGTACAGTTGCCTCATGATGCAAAACAATTTTATTGCCCCCAATATCAATTTTGAGCATCCGGATGAGGATAGTGCAAAATTGAATATTATAAAAGCTACCACCGAAGCTAATATAAATGTATTTTTGTCGAACTCTTTTGGGTTTGGAGGCACCAACTCAAGCCTGATTGTAAAAAAATGGTAACCACCGCCTTAAACTATTTATGAAAAGTAACGAAGAAATTATCGGGAAGATAAACGACTTCCTGGTTGAGGAGTTTGAAACTGACCCTGCACAAATTGAGCCTGAGGCTAATTTAAAACAAGTGGTTGAGCTGGATAGCCTTGACTACATAGACCTTGTTGTGGTTATTGAAAACAACTTTTCCTTTAAAGTAAAACCCGAAGACTTTACCAACATTGTAACCTTTCAGGATTTTTACAACTACATTATTTCACGTGTTAATGAAAAAGTACCTGCATAATGTCGCAAACATGGCAGGGTAAGAGTAAAGGCACCCGCCTTGGTTACAGCATTTTTGTAAGCGTATTACGTAAGGCCGGTGTACAACCTGCCTATTTTTTATTGCGTTTTGTAGCTGGTTATTACTTTCTGTTTTCGTGGAAATCTTCCCGCCATGTATGGTATTACCTGCGTACAAGGCTGGACTTTTCTTTTTTAAAATCGGTAAGATTACTATACCGCAATTACTACCAGTTTGGCCAAACCATTATTGACCGCATTGTAATGATGAGCGACATACCCAATCAGTTCACCTTTAATTTTGATGGCGAAGAGCACTTGCACCAGATGGCCGCAGCTGGTAAAGGCGGACTGCTGTTAAGTGCCCATATCGGCAACTGGGAAATTGCAGGCCACCTGCTAAAACGCATCAACACGCCTATTAACATTGTAATGTACGATGGCGAGTACCAAAAAATTAAAGACTACCTGCAAAACGTAACCGGCAAACGCAATGCCCGCATTATTGTTATAAAAAACGATTTATCTCATATATACCAGATAAACGAAGCATTGGATCGTAATGAGTTTGTATGTATGCATGCAGATAGATTTGTAGCCGGCAATAAAAGTTTGGATGTAAATTTTTTAGGCGCCAATGCACCTTTCCCCGCTGGTCCTTTTGTACTATCAAGCCGCTTGCAAGTACCGGTTAGTTTTGTATTTGCTTTAAAGGAAACTAATAAACATTATCATTTTTTTGCTACACCGCCGCAAACTTATTACACATTACCAAAAACGGAATCGGTGCAAACCATGTTAAGCCATTTTGCCTTGGCCATGGAAGAAAAAGTAAAAGCCTATCCCGCCCAGTGGTATAATTATTATGCTTTTTGGGGCAAGCCTGAGTAGTGTAATAATTTTATTTTGTTAGTCAGCAGCAGTAATTCTAATCATCGTCCCTTGCAATCCGACAGGATTGGGATTAAATTTATTTCCAGTGGAAATGAATTTAAGACTCACACTTGTACTGTTGGGATACTATTGGGCAATTATGCGAGTCACCGCTAATCAGCTAAATTTACATATATGCCTTTGTGGTCGGATAGTTTTTTATCCTTATTCCATTCTTCTGCTTCTGCTTTAATTCCTTGAGTAAACAAGGTAGAAATAGCAATATGATCAATACAATCTTTCTTGTTCCATGTATGTAGCAGAATGTTATTTTGAGTAAAAGAATCCTTTAATTTATTACGGCCTTCATTGGTAAAATAATAATTATCCTCAAATGAAATATTATAGTCGCCAATGATACAAAGGTTATTCTCTTTAGAAAGCTTGTCAAAGTCGTTAAGCTGTTTATCTAAATCAACTTTAAAGTTTTCATTACGATTACCGTAAATACCTATTATAGTCCCGTAAACTATAAGATTGCCTTTGGGTGTTTTTAATTCTACACATAGCGTTGTGTCCTTGTCGTATGTTTCGTGGTGTTTTATTAAATCGTAATTGGTAAGTATCGTAATTCGGTTTTCCGTTGGGAGATAATAGTTGGGGTACTTATCTCTTTTTAGTTGAAAGCTAGAGTCTATTCTGTATTTATAGTTACCGGTGTTTATGCAGCTGTCTGTCTCTGTTAAAACCAAAATATCAGCGTTAATTCTTTCTATTGCTTTTTGTATCAGTGCAAGCTTCGACTTATGTTTTAGTCTTTCTACATTCCAGGTGGCAATTTTCATTGACATTATTTTAGGTGGTTAATGGTGATGTTGAAAATAAGCTTTTTGTTGATGCATTGTGTTGAATTATATGAATGTGATGATACAGCGAAAAAGAGAACATCCTTTGAGAAAAGGTTCACTCTATAGCCCACGGTTTAAACCGTGGGCTATAGAATTAGAGGAAATCAAGATAATGGTTTTAACCATTTACATAGGCAATCAATTTGGAATTGACGACTATCTATTCTCTAATCCATATAGCTTTAAAAAGCCTTTATACTCTTGTTGAAAAGTTTGCTTTTGGTGATGCTCCTTTTGCGTTTGAATATATAGATAAACTTTATCAGCTGCTGATTCCGAAACAGAATAAGATGCCTAACCTGTTTGCCATGAAAATTTTTCGGCAATCAGGTTATGTTGATTTACAAAGTGTGAACTACTTCCTTTAATTTGTTTAATTACTTCTGCGATGGATTTTTGAGGATTTAATAAAAACAAACAATGTATATGGTCGGGCATGCCATTTACAATACGTACAGGGCATCCTTGCTTTTGCAATTGAGCAGAGATAAACTGATGTACCTTTTGTTCAATAGATGGTAGTAGAAGTTGCATCCTGTCCTTGGTTGCCCAAATGGAATGTATCCATATTTTGTTATACGAATGTGACATAGTATAATTTAGGTTAGCATTTTTAAACCGTTAAAACGGTTAGGGAGTGTATAGGATTTTCATAGCCCACGATTTAAATCGTGGGCTATGAAAACAAGTATCCTCTCTCAAAATAAAACAAATTTTTATTATTAAAAAGCTCAATCGTATATAATGGATTAATGGAAAAAACACCCCAAGTATAATTAGAATTTCTAGTAGAAAAAAATTCGCTCTATAGCTCACGGTTTAAACCGTGAGCTATAGAGCGAATCATCACAATAACCATTTTAATGGTTTTCTTGAAGAGTTAATTATTGTAAAATTGTCATCGCTTTGATTGAGAATCTTCAGCTAAAAGATGTTTTATTAAACACAATCAACAACACTATTAGCGCAATAGTAAGGGCGAGAAAGAAAACATCTACTTTGATCTTGCCTTTGTTTTTTGTTTTAACCGAAGTTAATAGCTCTTTTATCCTTTTGAATAAGGTAATAGAACCTATAATAAGAATGATGATATAAAAATGGCAGATTCTATATAATGTTGCTTTTTAAAATTAAAACGGCAGTTATTTGTTTACTATTTGATTGGATTCTAAAATTTATCGTTTAAGGTCAATGGTGTTTTTTCGATAAATCGGCATAGCCAACTGCTTTTGAATATTTTACTTTCCCATTTTGTGTTATCAGTACAGTACTATTAAAAGCTCTGGGTGTTTTGGTTTAGATTAAACTATCTAATTTGGGTGTATAATCATCTGCCTGCGCTTTAATCTTTTTGCTAGTGAAGCTAATTGTCGCTAAAGGAAAGATTAATGTAAAAAAATACTGCTTGATTTGCATAAAATATTTAATGGTACGTGTAGTGTTAATTATTAACAAGTATAAAGGCTTTAATAAAATGCAATTAACTGTGGCGGGCTGTCATAATCTATCCAACTGATGTTGTGTTAGCTCATTTTCAGTATTACCCGTATTGAGTGTGGTGGCCGGTTCAAAAAGCATGACCAGTACTTCTTCATTAGCAACCGGTTTATGCTCTATACCTTTTGGTACCACAATAAATTCTCCGTTGTGGAGTGTTACGGTCTTGTCGCGAAATTCAATTTTTAAAACCCCCTCTACTACAAAAAACAATTCATCTTCCTGGTCATGTTTATGCCATACAAACTCACCTTTTAACCTGGCCAGTTTAACATGCTGGCCATTTAGTTCACCTACTATTTTTGGTGTCCAATGTTCGGTAAATTGAGAAAATTTTTCTGCTAAGTTTACTTTATTCATTTTCGTTTTTTATTTCGCTCATGTTGAATAAATCAGTTTCTTGTTATTCCGTTTTTCCTTTAAAAGTGGCATAAATAGCCATGGCGTGCCCATGCCCCAGCTCAAACTCTTCTTTCAACCAATTGGTAATTTCGGTAGCTTTTGTTTTCGGGTTAAGTTTTCCTCCAATGATAAAGCCTTTTTTCTCCGCTATCTTTTTAAAGTCAGCGGGAGTTTTGCCTGTCTTGGTTTTTATGTTGTCTATATATGCTTGAAATGACATCGTTACGTTTGTTTATAGCTTAAGTTAAAAAAATTAGGCGATAGTGGGTTTCTATTAGCTCAATTGTTTTTATTTCCCATGCGTTATTTTAATGATTTTACAATCAATAGCATTGATGATTATTAAAAAGGTTCCGCCTAAAGATCCTTTAGGTAATGTTCCTGTTAGTACCCAATAGTTGTTTAATAAGTAGGTTTCGTACGGCCGCTGTTTAGTAATATTCTCTTTACCATAAATACCAAAAAGAATAGCTTCGGCTATATTTATTGCCGTTAGACTGTCTTTAATAATTACAGTTTTATTATCAACTACATTATGTTGTTTTTTGTCAGTTAATGCTAGTTTTAGCTCCTCTTGTGCGTATGATTTACCAAGGAAAAGTCTTTCCTTCTTTGTTTGCCCACAAGCCGAAAGAGCAAATGATAAAAAAGTCAAGAAAAAAAGAGATTTTATGTTCTTCATTTTTTATGTTTGACAGCCTTATTGTTGATGGTGAAAAAGCGATTTTTGCAGTTTGAAGATATGTACAAATGATGATAGTAATTAACTTGTGCGTTTAAGTTTAATTACCATAGCAATACAAAAAATAAAACAATAGCAACGCCATGCATGATAGCAGTTATGAAATTTTTTTTATCTGTTGTAATTGCAGCATAAATGTTTCGTAATAAAAGTGCTACAACTATGGGGATTAAAAAGAAAAAAGAAAGCACTCCTAAGCCCGGCGTACAAGGTCCACTCGGTGAAACTTTATCTAAGATGTAAATTATCGTTGCCGCAACAACATAAAAAAGAAGCGTAGGTCTAATAAGTTTAAAAGTCAAAACAGTTTGTTTTAAAAAGGAAGTTGTTTAACATAGCCGCCAACAATCCTCATATCTAATACAAGCGTATATATAATTACTACCCATGATTTTAAAGTTAATGATTTTGTTTGGTTTAAGTAAGCGAAGTACACTTACCTTATGCCTAATAGCATTAAACCTGTTCAAAGGCTGCCCGATGCGGCGGGTTTAGTGCGTAGCACCGGAGCGAAGCGTAGCCCAAAGCAGCGGGAACTGTAGCTGATAGTAGTACTACAGCAGACAGCCCCGCCTGAGTTATAAGTTTTAAATAATAAGTTGTTAAGTAAATACAATCTGCTACTTAAACAACTACTACTATTAACCATGAACCATTAACCATTAACTTTCTCTACCGCCGATTGCAACGACTGCAACATAGCCGGAATTTCTTCTTTTTTACAAGTACCCACACTTAAACGATACCAGGCGCTTGTAGCCGGTGCACCAAATGCCGAGAAAGGCACCAACGCAATTTTGGCTTCGTCTAAAATATAACTGGTAACATCTGATTGTTTTTGCAACACCGTTCCGTTAGCGGTGGTTTTACCCGCCAGATCAATTTTTACGGTTAAGTAAATAGCGGCTTCGGGGGCAATAGCGGTTACAGGTAACCCTTTTTGCTGCATGGTCACAAAACCATTGTAAATAGTTTGTAAGCGGTATTCGGCTTCGGCTTTAAAGTTTTGCAGGTAAGCATCTATTGCCGGTTGATTTTTTAAAAATTTGGCGGTTGCTTTTTGCTCGGCCATGGGCGCCCAAGCACCAATATGCGTTAATATAGCTTTCATTTTTGCTATAACTTTTGCCGGGCCTAAACTCCAACCCACACGTACACCCGTGGCGGCAAATACTTTGCTAATGGCATCAATGTAAATGGTGTAAGGTTTCATGGCAGGGTTTAACGATACGGGATCGTGGTGTTGTATATCGCCATAAGTTAGCTGACCATACATTTGGTCAAACAACAGGTATAGTTTTTTCTCCTCATCGCCACGGCGATTGTTTTCGTTAACTACCAGTTCACAAATTGCGGCTAACTCTTCTTTACGAAAAGTAGTACCCGTTGGGTTTTGCGGTGAGCATAATGCCAGTAAACTTATGTCTTGTATATGTGGTGCAATATCGGCCGCAGTAGGCATAAAGTTGTTTTCTTCATGCGCTTCTACTACTATGTGTTTACCTTTTACAAAATGCGTGTAGTGGTTATTGTTCCAGCTGGGTACAGCGTATAAAATGCTATCGCCTTCATCGCAAATAGCACGAAACACGGCATAAATTAATGGGCGGCCACCAGAGGCTACCAATATTTCATCTAAACCATATTGCAAGCCCGAAGTGTGTTGTGTAAACGCAGCAATGGATTCGCGTAAATCCAAATTACCCTCGGCCAACGGATAGTTGGTAAAATGCTGACGATAGGCTTCTACAATATCATCTTCCAGTTGTTGTGGTATGGGAAAAATAGCAGGATCAAAATCGCCGATGGTAAAATTGTAAATTTTGTTTCCCTGTCTAATTTTTTCTTTTATTTCTCCACCCAATTTTACTATTTCGGAACCTATTAATGTTTCTGATAAATGCGAAAGTTTCATGAACAACTGTTTTTCATGCATTGACAATGCAATAGCAAGTATGAATAAATGTATTAAGTTATACGAGTTGCAAAAATAACCTAAACCAAATACTTTGCTGTATAAAAAGTTGTTATACTACTTAAGGGCTTGTAAAATTTTATTGCAGAATTTTTATTTCTACCCGCATGTTTTCTCTTTGCTCTTGTTGATTGGCAGGTTTTACATGCAGGGGCTCGCTGTTGCCAACGCCTTTGTGTTGTAGCCGGTCCGCAGCAATGCCTTTGGCTTGTAAAAGTTGGGCAATAAGTTTTGCACGCTGTTGCGATAGTTTATAAAACCTGTCATTAGGACTGGTTATTTTTTTGCCTTGCAAATTAATATGGCCTACAATTTCAAAACGAGCATTGTTGTAGGTACTTAACTCAGTAAATAACTGATCTAAATAAGGTTCCGATGCAGGATCAATCTCGGCCCTATCAGGTAAAAAGCGAATATTAAAATTATTGATGCGTTTTACTACTTCGTTTGTAGTAACAGTGGTTGGTTTTAATTTTAGTTTAATCTCCACCTTTCTGTTCTCTTGTAAGTCTGCACCAAAGCCGGTGGTTTCGCCAGCAGCCGTTTGGTTATCTGTATTACAATTAGCCACATCGCTAAAAACTGCGGCAACATTATCTACCCTTTTTTGTGCCAGTATTTTATTGTTATGGGTGGCGCCAACCGTATCGGCATAACCTTTAAAACTAATAACGCAAACGGTGTTTGCTTTATATGCAGCTAAATCCGTTTGTTGTTGTGCGGTTAAAACAAAAACATTGTTATCAAAATATACATTAATGGTAGTATCCTGCTGTGCTTTTATTGCCGAGAAGTTGATTAAACTAAAAAATAATACTGTTGTTTTCATATAGGGAATATTGTATAACCGCATAAAAATAAACAAAGCATTACAGCTTTGCGCCGATTGTAATATACAAATTGGTGACGGCATTGTAAAGCATTTGGTATAACTTGCAGCCCGATTGTATTACCGTAGAAAATACGTATTTCATGAAAATAGTATCGTACATAAAAGAAGGAAACGAACAGTTAGGTGTTGTTATTAACGGATTGGTTTATGATATGGATGCCCTGCATCCGGATATGCCTAACTCCATGAACATGTTTTTAATGTATTGGGATAGTTTGTACCCTGTTGCCAAAGCCGGTGTGCAAATGGTACTGGATGGCAAACGTGCTGCCGATGCCGGTGTTCCCGTTAACGAATTACAATTGCTGGCACCCGTACCTTTTCCGGCCAGTTGCCGCGATGGGTATGCTTTTCGCCAACACGTTGCTGCGGCACGCCGCAACCGCAAGGTAGATATGATTGCCGAGTTTGACCAATACCCCATTTTTTATTTTACCAATCACCATACTGTACAAGGCCCGGGTAATGTATTGTGCATGCCCGACCATTTTGAAAAACTGGATTTTGAATTAGAGGCCGCCATTGTTATTTGCAAACAAGGCCGCAATATACCTGCCGAACATGCCGACCAATACATAGGCGGTTTAATGATTATGAACGACATGAGTGCCCGTCGTTTACAAATGGAAGAAATGTTATTGAACCTTGGCCCTGCAAAAGGAAAAGATTTTGCTACCGTTATTGGCCCCTGGTTGGTAACCTTAGATGAACTGGAACAATTTGAAATACCTGCCAAAGCCAACCATACCGGCCGTAGCTGGAACCTGACCATGACCTGCAAAGTAAACGGTGTAGAAGTAAGCCGTGGCAATGTAGGCGATATGGACTGGACCTTTGCCGAAATTATTGAACGTGCCTCCTACGGTGTAACCCTTTATCCCGGTGATGTTATTGGCAGCGGCACCGTTGGCACCGGCTGTTTTTTAGAGCTTAACGGCACCGGTAAATTGAACAATCCCGACTACAAAGAACAATGGTTACAGCCCAACGATGTAGTAGAAATGGACATTGACAACCTAGGGACATTGACCAATAATATTGTTGCCGAAGAAAGCAATTGGAGTATATTGGCTCAGAAGAAAAATTAAGAATTAATAGTTAATAATTGTAAAGGCTGATTACGTGGGTTAAGTCCCTAATGTAATCAGCCTTTATTTTTATGGTACCGGCTGTAGTAACACAGATGATTGTCCCTTGCGTCGCACACTTCAACAGTATAAATTTATTCATCATCGTGTAATTCTATAACTATTGTTAATAGTTTTGTAGCGGTTTATAAAGTAAATATTATGAGCTATAAACGAGTTATTGCATTAACATTATTAACAGATTTTGTTTTATGATTGGGACTAATTCTTTATACCATGCTTTTTAGTGTGCACGATAAGTCGTTATATGTTTTAGTACTTGGTTTTGGCGTATTATTCCTTCCAGTTTTAATAACAGTTGTATTATACTTCTTTATAAAAAAGATTTTACCCAATAAAAAAGTAATCAATCAGACAGCACTATTAATTGTTTTTTGCCTTGTAATAATATTAATATGCACAGTAGTAGAATGGTTGTTTACTAATAGAAGTTTTTACAATGTATTTATAGAAGAATATTTTGGATTTGTTTTAGTTGCAGTATTGTCGGGCATTATTATTCCTATAAATTATAAATTACTACAGCCTGTTATCAGGTTATGGAATTCATAGAAAGTATTGATGCTGTCTGCAAGCTAAACATATTAATAAGCTGATGAGGGTACTTATTATTAATTTACGGACTTACACACTTCTCTCTGTGTCCCTCCGTGAAAAACCTCTGTGCTACTCGGTGGTATAATAACAGCGAATCTGCTGATGATAAGCGAACAGAAAGACCCCGATTAAAATACCCCGAACAGCGGGGTTAGAAACGGGGTACTGCACAATGGACAATAGAATTAATTCGATATTAGTTATTGGATTAGCCTCATTGATGCTCCGCGTTGATGCAGTACAAGAGTGCGACGCAAGGGACGATTAATCAGGTAACTGAAGCTGGGAACATAAAATTCGTATAGAGTATGTAGTAATTTAGTATATAGAAGGATAACACTGTTGCTCACAACAACATTGAATTTTTTAACATGAAACTTTGGAACTTTTCTTGCCTTGTAAGCTGTAACGTCGGCAACATAAAAAAACATTATGCTATTTGGGTATAAATGCAGTAGGTTACGGTTTTTAAAAAAACTATTTTCACCTATCTTCGCCCCCGAATATTACTTACCTAATTTTTACAAACAACACAACTACTGGCTATGCTTCCAAAGTATAAACGTGTATTATTAAAACTATCTGGCGAATCGTTAATGGGCGACAAAAACTTTGGAATGGACTCCGATGTTATTGCGCAATATGCCCGTGATGTAAAATCGATAACCGAACTGGGGGTACAGGTAGCCATTGTAATTGGCGGTGGTAATATTTACCGCGGCATGAACGAGGCCGACACAGGCATTGAACGTGCACATGGCGATTATATGGGTATGCTGGCCACCGTAATAAACGGTATGGCTTTACAGGCCGGGCTTGAAAAAGTGGGTGTATACACCCGTTTACAAAGTGCCATTAAAATGGAGCAGATTGCCGAGCCTTACATCCGTCGTCGTGCTATACGCCACGTAGAAAAAGGCCGTGTGGTGATTTTTGGTGCAGGTACCGGTAACCCGTATTTTACTACCGATACTGCCGGATCGTTAAGAGCCATAGAAATTAATGCCGACGTAATTTTAAAAGGAACCCGTGTAGATGGCATTTACACTGCCGATCCGGAAAAAGACCCTACTGCGACTAAATACGGCACCATTACTTTTCAGGAGTGTTTAACCAAAAATTTGCGTGTAATGGACATGACAGCCTTTACACTTTGCATGGAAAACAACCTGCCTATTATTGTTTTTGATATGAACAAAGAAGGTAACCTGCGCAGAGTGGTAACCGGCGAAAAAGTTGGTACTTTAGTAAGTTAACCTATTATAAACCCGGTTTTTTAAGCCGGGTTTTATTTTAAGTATGGGTTTGTTGTATGTAGTCGGCTGTTGTGCTACTATGCCCCAACCCCTAAAGGGGCGTTTGGTTGCGTAGCACTCTTGTGCACCTGTAACTTTA
>DHEF01000006.1:61977-74611 GCA_002399735.1 Chitinophagaceae bacterium UBA4857 | reverse complement strand
CACTCTTGTGCACCTGTAACTTTACTCAGCATTGTGCAAGGTGTTCGCCCCGATGCATCGGGACGGAACTGCAACAATTTTATTGGGCATTGTGTAAGTGTCCGCTTTACTTACTAAAACTACGTACTGTAAAAGGCCCAATTCACCGTTTTTAATATTGTTTTGTAAAAACTAACACCATTTAGTAAATGCAATTGTCTGATATTTAGTTGATTGCAGAGTTTTAAAACTCCTTAATTCATTAACATATAAATATTATCCGTGCTATGCAAGGGTTTTATACCTTTGTGCACTTTTACAAACCGGTTAAATATGTCTGACGTACTGCAACGAATAGATAAAACCAGGCTCCCTAAACACATTGCCATTATTATGGATGGTAATGGCCGTTGGGCAAAGGAGCAGGGGCAAGACAGACTTTTTGGTCACTACCAGGGAGTGGAAAGCGTAAGAAATATTGTAGAAGGTTGTGCAGAGCTTGGGGTGGAGTATTTAACCCTGTATGCTTTTTCAACCGAAAACTGGGACCGCCCGGAGTATGAAGTAAACGGCCTGATGGAACTATTGGTTAACACCATTAGAAAAGAAGTAGAAACCTTGCATAAAAACAATATACGTCTGCGCATGATAGGCGATTTTGATATGTTGCCGGAATCTGCACAAAACGAATTGAACGAAGCGTTGGATATTACAAAAGGCAATACCGGCTTAAACCTGATAATGGCCTTAAGTTACAGTGGCCGTTGGGAGTTGGCCAATGCAGCTAAAAAAATTGCCGAAAAAGTAAAGAGTGGTGAACTGGCAGTTGAGGATATAAACCAGGAAACGGTACATAACAACTTGACAACAAGCCTGTTTCCCGATCCTGAATTGATGATAAGAACCAGTGGCGAGTTTAGAATAAGCAATTTTTTATTATACCAACTGGCTTATGCCGAGTTGTATTTTACCAATGTACGCTGGCCCGATTTCCGCAAACAGAACCTGTATGAGGCCATTGAAGATTATCAATTAAGAGAGCGGAGATTTGGCAAGACCAGCGAACAGGTATAGAACTTTAAGTTAATATAATAAATATGGCTTATTAGCAGCCCGACAGGGCTGGTAATAGGTTTTAACAAACACTTACGATATTTACTGTTAATTTGCCGACGCAAGCATAAGGTTTAAACACATGTTTACTTGCTTTAGCATTACAAACTAATTGTTTTAAGGTTTGCATATAATGTGAATAATCAGACCTACTTGATCTAAAAAAATGAGACTACGTTTTTTATTAAAGGCCGGTGCCATTGCAACAATTTTTGCATTTTTACTAATGCGAACGGCTACAGCACAAGTGCAAACCGATACACTTCCCCCCACATCCCTGGACCCCAAATTATTGGAGTGGCAAAATGCTAAGTTACCAAGGGAGTACACCGTTGCTGAAATAAAAGTAAATGGAATAAAACACCTGGACACAGCGGTTGTTTTATCTATTTCCGGCTTACAGGTAGGCGATAAATTCCGCCATCCGGGTTCTGATATTTTTTCAAAAGCCATTACCAATCTTTGGAAGCAAAGGCTTTTTTCGGACGTAGATATTTACATTACAAAAATTGTTGACGATAAAGTAAGCATTGAGCTAAACGTGATGGAACGTCCGCGTTTAGGCAGTATTAAGTGGCACGGTATAAAAAAATCGGATGCTGATGAATTACAAGGCAAAATAGCGTTGGTAAAACAAACCTTGATTACTGAGCACATGCGCAGAAATATTAACGAGGTTACCACCAAATTTTACCAGGAAAAAGGTTTTCAGAATATAAAAGTAAGAGTAGAAGAAAAACCTGAAGCCAACTATGTAAATACAAATGCTTTAAATATATATGTAACCAAAGGCAAAAAAGTAAAAATTGATGGTGTAAGCTTTATAGGTAACGAATCGGTGGATGAAATGAAACTTAAAAAGCAAATGAAAGGTACTAAGGAAAAACTTAGAATCTCATTGTACCCTACCAATCATACCAACCCTTATGGCCAACATGAAGAAGTAACCTTTAAGGAGTATTTAAAAGATTATGGTTTCTTGTCTTTTACAAAAACACGCCGCATATTAGATCCTTATTTGCGTATAAGGTTTGGTAATGGCAAGTATAACCCAACCAAATACGAAGAGGATAAAGAAAAAGTACTAAAATATTATAACTCTTTAGGATTCCGTGATGCACAAATTGTGGCGGACACAGTTTCTTCAAACGGCAATAACTTATATGTTGATTTAAAAGTGTCAGAAGGAAGCAAATATTACTTTGGTAATATTGTGTGGAAGGGAAATGCTAAATATGGCGATTCACTTTTAAACAGAATATTAGACATACGTAAAGGAGATATTTACAATCTTGACATTTTAAATAAAAGATTAGGTAAAGAACAATCTACCGACGGCGGTATGGATATACAAGGTTTGTATATGGATGACGGTTACCTGTTCTATCAGGCCGACGCGATTGAAACTGCTGTGTATAATGACACCATTGACCACGAAATTCGTTTACGTGAAGGCCCGCAGGCACGTATTAAAAATGTTACCATTGCCGGTAACGACCGTACCAAAGACCATGTAATTCGCCGTGAGTTAAGAACCATGCCCGGGGAGCTTTTCAGTCGTTCCGACATGATTCGTTCTATTCGTGAGTTAGCAAATCTTAACTACTTTAATCAGGAATCTATTAATCCGGTACCGGTACCCAATGCCGATGATGGTACAGTAGATATTAACTGGAAACTAGAAGAAAAGTCATCCGACCAGTTGGAGCTATCTGCCGGTTGGGGCGGTGGTATTGGTTTAACGGGTACATTGGGTGTAACCTTTAACAACTTCTCTATTCGTAATATCTGGAAAAGAGAATCATGGGATCCGTTGCCAACAGGCGATGGCCAGAAGTTAAGTTTGCGCATTCAGTCAAATGGTGCAGCATTCCGTTCCTATAACTTCTCGTTTACCGAGCCTTGGCTGGGTGGTAAAAAACGTAACTCACTTACATTAGCCTATAATAATAGTAAGTACACCAATAGTTTTGATCCATTTACCGGCCGTATTGATCGTAAACGTTCCGATACAACTTACTTAATTGTAAATGGTATTTCGGCTGCGTTTGGCAAACAATTAAAATGGCCGGACGACTTCTTTAACTTGGTATTTACGGCTAGTTTCCAGCAGTATAAAATGCGTAACTATCCTATATTCCCGAATATTAAAGATGGTATTTCAAATAACCTGAGCTTTAAAATTGCATTACAACGTTCATCTGTATTTGACCCTATTTTCCCTCGTAGCGGTTCAAATATCATGACCAGCGTACAATTTACATTACCATATTCAGCATTTAACCCCAATCTTGTTAACTCACGTAACCCTTATAAGACACCGGAATACCATAAATGGCGTTTTAATGCAGAATGGTTTATGCCAATTGGCCGTGCAATGGGTGCCGACAAGGACAAACAGTTTGTATTAAAAATTGCTGCCAAATACGGTTTCATGGGCAGGTACACCAAAAAACTTGATTTCTCTCCGTTTGAGAGATTCCAGGTGGGTGACGCAGGTTTAACCAACAACTTTGGTTTATTGGGTTACGATATTGTTGCACATCGTGGTTACCCGGTATATGAAAACTCCGACCCTACCATTAACCCTGATCAGCAAAATGCTACAAGGTTCTTTACTATATTTAACAAATATGTTACTGAGTTAAGATATCCGTTGGTAACCAATCCGGGAAGTACTATTTACGGTTTGGCGTTCTTTGAGGCGGCAAACGGCTGGTATGATTATAAAAGCTATAATCCGTTCCGTTTACGTAGAAGCGTGGGCGTAGGTATGCGTTTCTTTTTACCAATGTTTGGTTTGCTAGGGTTTGACTATGGTATTGGCTTAGACAGGCTACAACCGGGCAACGGACTTAAAAATGCTACCCGCTTTACCTTTATGTTAGGGTTTGAACCGGAATAATAATAGTTGTTTAACCAATAATGGTACGATAATTTATTTTTAAACGAATTAAATGTATTGTATATGAAAAAATTAATGTTTGCGTTCGGGTTTGTGTTAGCAGTTCTGTTACATGCTAATGCGCAGAAATATGCTATTATTGACACCCGTTATATTTTAGACAAAATGCCTGAGTATGCTACGGCCCAGAAACAATTGGATGTAGTGGCTGCGGGTTGGCAGAAAGATATTGATACAAAACAATCTGATCTGGACAGAATGTATAAAGCTTACGACGCAGAGCAGGTAATGCTGAGCGACGATTTAAAGAAAAAGCGCCAGGACCAACTTTTTTTAAAAGAAAAGGAGTTGCGTGAGTTACAAAGACAACGTTTTGGTTTTGAAGGCGATTTATTTAAAAAACGTCAGGAATTGGTAAAACCCGTACAGGACAAAGTGTACAACACTGTACAAAAAATGGCTACTCAACGTGGCTACGATTTTGTGTTGGATAAAAGTGAAGGAATTACCGTTATATTTGCCGACCCTAAGTTGGACAAGAGCGATGAAGTATTAAAAGAGTTAGGGGTAAAATAATAGAATAATGCTCATGCTGGGATAGATGAGCAAATTGTTAAAATAAATTTATAAGCAACTTTACCAATTGGTAGGCTGTCTTTGAACCAAAATAAACTAAACAAAAATTTCCACTAAAAATGGCAACAGCCATTGTAAAAAAGAAAATGATGAAAAAAATGAAAGTGCTGGCCCTGGCCGTTGTTTGTTTCTTTGCAGTAGCTTCTGTGGCACAAGCTCAAACAAAAATCGGATACCTTAACATACAGAATATGGTAGCTGTAATGCCTGAAGCGGCAAAGATTGATTCAATTATGGATAAATTTCGTGTTGATACAATTGGTGCAGAAAGAAACAGAATTGAAGAAGAGTTTACTTACAAAGACAGCATTTTAAAGCAAGATGACAGCTTAAAAAAAATTGGCGGTAAAATAATGCCTGAAAGTGTTCGTAAACAACATGAAAAAGACGTTCAGGAGTTATACATGACTTTGGCGCAATGGCGTCAGGTTGTTGAAGAGTGGGAGCAAGGTAAACAACAACAATTAGTTGGACCTATCTACCAAAAAGTATTAACTGCAATTCAAGCGGTAGCTAAAGAAAAAGGTTACACACATGTTATGGACGAAAGCTCATTTATAGTGAAACCAGATGGCGATAATATTATTAAACTGGTGGCAGATAAATTAAAAGTAACATTACCTCCGCAATTGTTACCGGGCTATAAGCCAACAGCACCGGCTATCAGATAAAAATTTTACCCCGATTTAAAATCGGGGTATTTTTTTGCCCTTCATGTTTACAGGAGGGCTTAATTTTATCGCATGCAACAACAAACAGCGCCCATTGGTATTTTTGATTCCGGTTACGGTGGATTAACTGTTATGCAGGAAATTGTAAAAGTCCTGCCACAATACGACTATATATACTTGGGCGACAATGCCCGCACGCCTTACGGCAACCGTTCTTACCAAACTATTTACGAATACACTTTACAGGCAGTTAACTGGTTTTTTGCACAAGGTTGCCAGCTGGTTATATTAGCTTGTAACACTGCATCGGCTAAAGCCTTGCGCACTATACAACAAAAAGATTTACCTGTTATTGCGCCCAACCGTCGCGTATTGGGTGTAATACGTCCTACTACCGAAGCCGTTGGCCAATTTTCTAAAACCAATAAAGTAGGAATTGTTGCTACAAAGGGTACTGTAAACTCCAACTCGTACCCCATTGAAATAAACAAATTTTTTCCTCAAATACAAGTGTATCAACAAGCTTGCCCTATGTGGGTGCCATTGGTAGAAAACAATGAACACGAAAAGTCTGGCGCAGACTATTTTATTCAACAAGACATACAAACTTTATTTGCTAACGGAAAAGATATTGATGTACTGGTTTTAGGCTGTACACATTACCCCTTGCTAAAGCAAAAAATAAGACAATACCTGCCACCGCAGGTACAGCTTTTAGCCCAGGGCGAAATAGTGGCCCAAAGCCTAGTGCAATACCTGCAACGCCACCCCAATTTAGAAAACCTATGCAGTAAAAATGGTACCAGAGCTTTTAATACTACCGATGATACTGCCGACTTTGACAACCATGCCGCTATTTTTTATGGGAGTACGGTACAGTCACAACATATTGATTTATAGTGAAAAAATTAAATCGTCTCCATTATTTAAATCGTCCCCTTATCCTTTTTAATTTTTCCTTTTTAATTTCTGCAATTTACCTACCTTTGCCATCCTTTCACAAACAACGGGTGTGGTGATCTGTTGTTGGAAATATTGATACAGGCATGTTCTCCCGTGCTATATTCAAATAACGTGAAAAAGTAAAAAATAAAATGAAACGTACATTCCAACCTCATCGTCGTCGTCGTAAATCAGTTCATGGCTTCCGTAAACGTATGGAAAGCGCTAATGGCCGTAAAGTATTAGCCAGCCGTCGTGCAAAAGGCCGTAAAAAATTAACGGTTTCTGACGAACGCAGATTAAAGTAATCATAGTAACTTACTATAAATGTGCTCATAGCTCTGGTTTGTCCGGGGCTATTTTTTTGCACACAAAATATATATTAGTTTTAGCAAACGCATGGCCACAAAGCCCAACACATACATATTAGGCAAACAGCAGCGACTTAAAAGCCGTAAAGCCATTGATGCTATTTTTAAAAACGGGCAAAAGGTAAATGCATCGCCTTTTAAAGCGTTTTATACTTTACAAGTGGCGGAGCAATCTAACAAGCCGGGTTTAAAATTAGGTGTAGGTGTATCTAAAAGGTTTTTTAAACATGCGGTTGACCGTAACAGGGTTAAACGACAAATACGTGAGGCCTGGCGCTTACAAAAAAACACTTTACAACAACTTGTTACGCAGCAAAACCAAAGCATGCAGGTGTTTGTTATCTTTACCGGTAACGAGTTACCTATCACGCCTTTGGTGCAGGAAAAAGTGGCTACCTTATTAAACAAACTATTACATGAAGCCGGTAAAAACCTTACTAAAACTACTTAGCTATCCTTTTATTTTTTTAATAAAAGTGTACCAGCAAGTTATATCGCCGTGGTTTGGTCCTAAGTGCCGTTATACACCTACCTGCTCACATTATTCAATACAAGCATTTAATAAATATGGCCTTTTTAAAGGCTTTTGGTTAACCATTAAACGTATTGCCCGTTGTCATCCCTGGGGTGGTAGTGGTTATGATCCCGTTCCGTAAAACTTTTCATTTTCTCTTTTTCGTTTGGGGCTTTCAACAGTAGGTTATTAATCAGCTACAGCTCCCGCTGTCCGTTATACCTTCGCTGCGCTCCGGTGCCACTGCAATCGGGCAGCCCTTCATCAGTATATCGCTCATCATCAGTCGTGCCAGGCTCTTAAGCTACTTATATTTGTAAAAATATCAGTAGCATGGTTTACGCTTTTCAGGGACATGTACCCGTTGTTCATCCATCTTCCTTTATTCATCCGCTGGCTGCCGTAACCGGTCAGGTAATCATTGGTAAAAAATGTTATATCGGTCCGGGTGCCGCCATCCGTGGCGACTGGGGTAAAATAATTATTGAAGATGGCTGTAATGTGCAGGAAAACTGTACTATACACATGTTTCCCGGCGTAACGGTGTTATTACAAAAAGGCGCACATATTGGCCATGGTGCTATAATACATGGTGCTACCATTGGTAAACATTGTCTGGTAGGCATGAATGCCGTTATCATGGACGAAGTAGTACTGGGCGATGAATGTATTGTTGGCGCCTTATCTTTTATTAAGCAAGGTGAGGTTTTTGCAAAAAGAAGCCTGATAGTTGGCAATCCGGCCCGGTTTATAAAAAAAGTAAGTACCGAAATGATGCAATGGAAAAAAAAGGGGACGGCAATTTATCAGGCCCTGCCACAGCAATGTGCCAAAACGTTAATTGCTTGTGAACCATTAACTAAGCAGCCAAAACACGAACAATTGGTAAATGCTGTCACGTATAATACATGGAAAAATACTAAAAATATATAGTATTTATACATAAATATGTATCGTAAAAATTTGCAAATCTTAATTTAATTAATACTTTTGTACTGTATTTAGAGTGCTAACCACCTTTTAATTACAAAACATAAACTTCAGAGTAGAGGTTTTTTAAGTCACAACATCCTCTTGATGTACCGCACAAGGTCCAGCTTCCTTCAAATACCGTCCTTTTGATTTTGTAATTCAAACCCTAAGAGTATGAAATTAGCTTTACCTATTTTGGTAAAGGCAAGCTTTTTTGCCTTTGCTTTTATTTATCCGTACACCCCACTTTCTTCACAAATTGTGCGTAGTTATGGCGCACCCGTTTTCTCCGATAATGCTAAGGGAGGCCATTTAATGTTTGGCAATACTATTCTTGCCGGTAGCACCGCTGTAATGAACGAGTGGCAAACACCTACCTCTAGTAATGGCTATCGTACCAGCGAAAGTGGTAACGACCGTACCAATATGCAAAATATTGATATAGATGGAACGCTCTCAAACACCACATTAATTGCTTATGGTAGTAGTTGGAAATATGCTAATACTACTACAGAACCTGCTGAAATAGGTGGCAACAACTGGAAATCAGCTGCCTATAATGATGCTGCATGGGCAGGTCCTTCTATTAGCCCTTTACATCAGGGAGCAGGTGTAAGCGGCGGTACAACAATAACTGCCGGCAGAAGAACCAATTACTTCAGAACAACAGTTAATATAACAAATCCAACATCATACAGCGATTTTGTTTTTACATTACAATATGATGATGGTGCAGTAGTATATGTAAATGGTGTAGAGGTTGGCCGGGTAAGTATGTCTACCGGTACTGTAACGTTTAACACTTATGCAAATACTTGCCGTAATTATAATGACGGAAACGGGACAATAACAGTTCCTTCAACAGCATTTGTTAATGGAGTAAATACAATAGCTGTGGAAGTACATCAGGGAAATGGATGTAACCAGGATGTATATTTTAATTTACAGTTACAGGGTCGTCCTATTAATACATTCAACTCGTCATCGGCAGATTTGGTATTACCCGCAGGCATTACAAACCCAACCATAAAATTTGCTCGTTTATATTGGGGTGGTAGAATTACAACTGCTAACATGGGTACAAACGATGTAAATGTAAGGTCTGTTAAAATTAAAAAAGGAAACGGCGCTTACCAGACTGTTACAGCTCCCGTTGGCCAGGTAGATAAAGTAGCCTTACCGGGTAATACAAGTTTTACAGCTTATCAGGCATATTTTGATATTACTACTTTTGTAAATGCTAATAAAGCCGGTACTTATACCGTTGCCGATATTAATGTGAACACAGGTAACACTGAAGGTGGTGGTGGTAATTATGGCGGGTGGACAATAATGGTTGCCTATGAACACCCTAATGGCACTTTCTCAAATATTAGAATATATGACGGCTTTATACTGGTAAATAATGGTAATGCACCCTCATCGCAAACTATTACGCTTTCAGGTCTAAATCCTTCTTCGGCATTTTCAGGGCAGGCTGATGCGAATATGTCTTTCTTCGCTTGGGAAGGTGATGCTAACTTAGGCGCAACCAATTCAAATCCCGCAGGCGATTATGTGAAGTTAAATGATGTTGTAGTAACTAATAGTCTTAATCCCGCACAAAACTTCTGGAACGGCACCATCACACGCAACGGGCAGCATGTTACTACTAAAAACCCAAGTTTTGTAAATAATATGGGTATTGATATTGATGAGATAAATATTGGTAGTGGATATGGAATTACTCCGGGAATGACAAGTATTAATGTAGAATTTGGCACTGAGGCGGATCAGTATTACCCAAGTGTATTTGGTTTTTCAATGGCTGCCAATCCTCCGTTGGTGCACCTGGATAAAACCGGTGTAATTACAGGACAAGGCAGTACAAATAGTTTATTATACCCACACGAAACCATCACCTATATTTTATCAGGCAGGAATGATGGGCTTGGTTCATCAATAAATAACGTTGTTGTTGATACTTTGCCTGTGGGATTAATTTATGTACCGGGGTCTTTATTTTTTGGTACATTAAATGGTACACGAACAGCCAAGACAGACGCCCAAGGGGATGATGAGGCGCATTACGCAGTATCCGGAGGAAAATCCTGGGTTAAATTTTTTGTTGGCACTGGAGCAACACCTACACAAGGCGGTACATTAATTGCAGGGCAAACGTATTCTGTAGGCTTTAAGTGTACAACACCAGCTTATGCTACTCCTTGGGTTTCCGTATCAAATACAGGCCGTATTTATGGTAACGATGCTGCGAGTAATGAAGCCTTTACGGATGATGGTACTTATATTTTTGGTCCGGGTAATATTATGTTACCGGTAACACTTACGTCCTTTGATGCCGCAAAAGATGGTGCATATGCAAACATAAACTGGGTAACTTCAGGGGAATTGAAAAATGAAAGATTTGAAGTAGAAAGGAGTACCGATGGCTTAACATTTACTAAAATTGGTACCGTTGCAGGACATGGTACTACCGATGTAAAGCAGTATTACAATTTTAAAGATGTAATGCCGGTTGAAGCAAGTGTTGTATACTACCGCTTAAGAATGGTTGATTTTGATGGTAAGAGTACGGTAAGTAAAATTATTGTATTACGTAAATCAGGTAACCAGCAATTAAATGCTATAGCTGTATATCCTAACCCATTTGTTTCAAATGTTAAGCTGCAAATAAACAGCCGCACAGAAACTGCGATAACTGTACGTGTAGTTAATATGTTAGGACAACAGGAGTTAGTACGCAAAATAGGCGTACAGCCGGGTGAAAATATTGTAGTGGTACGTGATTTGGAAAATTTAAAAACAGGTAACTATTTATTAGAAGTAATTACAGAAGATGGTAAAACATCACATAAAATAAGTAAGAAATAGAGTTCTTAGGGTAAATGTAAAAGCCTCTTGATTTATTTCAAGGGGCTTTTTTATGTAGAAATACTTAGTATGCATTATGATGGATTAAAAATTAAAATCCAAGTAAGGTGTGAGCGATAAAATAATTTTAGGTGTAAAAAAATGAGTGTAACTTAACAGCACTAATTGCCAATAACCTTAACTATAAGCGTATGAAGCTACTGCTACACAGAATATTTATTGCTACAACATTTGTTACATTAACAACACAGGTACATAGTCAAAACGATAAGTATGCCTACGCTATAACCGATGTGCAGAAAGAAGGGTTTAACTGGTCGGTTTTGCGTAAACTTGATTTAACAACCAATGTTTACAGCGATGTTTTATTGCAAGGAAATAATCCGCAAGGTTTATTATACAATGCTACTGATAAAAGGCAGTTAGCGCCGCTAGTGGATAAGCTTTATGGCAGTGCAGCCAATGCTCCTTTTGTAAATGGTGTGGCCGCTATTGCATACGATAAAACCAATAACCGTATTTGGTTTACGCCTATGTTAATTGATCAGTTGCGTTATATTGATTTGGCAACAATGAATGTGTATGTGGCTGATAAACCTTTAACCGGTGTTGCGCATAAAGCTGCTGACCAAAGCGATATTATTACACGTATGACAACCGGCAGCGATGGATATGTTTATGCTATTAGTAACGATGCAAAAAAAGTGTATCAAATATCAGCATCTAAGAAAAAAGGAATTGTAGTTAATAACCTGGGACAACTAATTGATGCGCCGGAAAATGGAGCAGTATCTATTTATAATAACTGTACCAGTTACGGTGGTGATATGGTGGCGGATGATGATGGCAACCTGCTTATTTTCTCCGCAAGAAACCATGTGTTTAGTGTAAACGTAGCTACGAAAGTGGCTACACACAAGGGTTTGGTTACAGGATTGCCTGCAACTTTTACTATGAACGGCGCAGCCGTAAGTGCAGATGGTAAAACAGTTATAATAACAAGCGCTACCGATAATAGTGGTATTTTTCAGTTAGATACTAAAACACTTGCTGCAACTATTTTATCATCACCGGATGCGTCATGGCGCACATCAGATTTAGCCAACAGTAATATATTAAAATCGGGTAAAAAAGAATTTGGTACACCGGATATGTTAGCTGTTGTAAATAATAAAACCACCGATAATAACGGGCTTGATGTATTCCCTAACCCGGTTACTGAAAAAACATTTACACTACAGTTTAAACAAATACCTGCAGGTACCTATACCGTAAAAGTATTGGATGGTAGCGGTAAACAGGTAATACAACGTACCGTAAGCACGGCCGGTAAATTACATAACCAGCAACTTAGTTTGCCTGCCATTACCACATCGGGTATTTATTTAGTACAGGTAATTGATAATAATAAACACACCATCTATTCGCATAAGTTAATGGTGCAATAAACTAACGTTTACTGCGCTAAAAGCCGGCCCCGTAAGGCCGGCTCTTTTTTTACATACTAATACATAATAAAAACTTATTCGCATAACACGATGATGATAAGCGAACAGAACGGCCCTGATTAAAATACCCCGAACAGCGGGGTTAGAAACGGGGTACTGCACAATGGCCAATAAAATTAATTCGATATTAGTTATTGGATTAGCCTCATTGA
>DHEF01000006.1:45684-61876 GCA_002399735.1 Chitinophagaceae bacterium UBA4857 | reverse complement strand
TGGATTAGCCTCATTGATGCTTCGCATTGGTGCAGTACCGCCGATGAATCGGGGGGACACCTTGCACAATGGTGAGTAATGTTACAGGCACTCCGATTAAAATACGGAGTACTGCGTTCTGCCCAATAGAATTAATACAGTACAAGTGTGCGACGCAAGGGACGATGATCAAGGAACTGAAGTTGATAACATAAAAAAATACTGCTGTATTTTGCTTGTTGTAAAAGTTTTTGCTTTCATAAAAACTATACTGATTGCACAAACCCTTTTTTGTGGCTATAACTGTTAAAATTATAGTGTAGTACGCTTGTTTATCGGACATCAATGGGTTAAAAACGTTAATTTTATTTTTTTCGTAAACACAGGAAAATATTATCATGAGGATTTACAGGTTGCTTATTGTTTTATTGTTAACAACGCCATTGTTGAGCAGTGCACAGTTTAAAAGTAATTTATCGGCCACTGCATGGGTGGATAGTGTTTTTAATTCGCTTACACCGGAACAACGTATTGCACAATTAATGGTGATAAGAGCACACTCAAATTTTGGTGCAGACCATGTGGCCAAAGTAATGAATGATATTAAACAGTACAATGTTGGTGCCTTATGTTTTTTTCAGGGTGGTCCGGTAAGACAGGCTAATTTAACCAACTACTATCAGGCCAATGCACAAACGCCTATTATGGTTACCATTGATGGGGAGTATGGCTTGGGTATGCGTTTAGATAGTGCGATTAAATTTCCTTATCAACTTACATTAGGTGCCATGAACGATACCAACCTGGTGTATGAATTAGGTAAAGCCGTTGGCGAGCAATGTAAACGTATTGGTGTGCATGTGAACTATGCACCGGTGGTAGATATAAATAACAACCCCAACAATCCTGTTATTGGTTTCAGGTCTTTTGGTGAGAATAAATACAAAGTAACCAGCATGGGTATTGCATATATGCGTGGTATGCAGGATGCCGGTATTATGGCTTGCGCCAAACATTTTCCGGGCCATGGCGATGTAGATGTTGACTCCCATTACGACTTACCGGTTATTAAAAAAGTACGCAGCCAGTTAGACTCAATGGAATTATATCCCTTTCGTGCTATTGCTAACGCCGGTGTGGGCAGTATGATGATTGCGCATCTGTATATACCGGCTATTGACAATACTGCTAACCGTGCTACATCATTATCTAAAAAAAGTGTTACCGGAATTTTAAGAGAAGATTTAGGTTATGACGGATTAACTTTTACTGATGCGTTAGAAATGAAAGGTGTTGCTAAGTTTTTTCCGGGAGGCACTATATCCGTTGAGGCATTAGTTGCCGGTAATGATATGTTGTGTTTACCGGAGAGTGTGGCACAGTCTATTACTGCTATTAAAAAAGCCATTACCGATGGTAAACTTACCTGGGAGGATATTAATGCAAAATGTAAAAAGGTATTGGTAGAAAAATACAAACTTGGTTTGCATAATATGCAACCTATTAGTACTACCAACCTGGTAGAAGATATAAATGCATCGACAAATAATATTAGAAAAGCAGTAGCAGAAAAATCTTTAACCGTATTAAAATATGTGGTGAAAGATAATTTTAGAAACGACTTTTTTAGTTTTCCGTTAAAAAAAGAAAAGAAAATTGCTTACGTAGCCATTGGCAATAATGCTAACACGGCATTATCCGAAAGATTAAAAACAGATTTGAATGCAGATGTGTTTTTCTTTTCGTACAAAGATGAAGTAACCAAAGGCGGAACTATTGTAAAAGCCATTAATAATGGTAAGTATGATGCCGTGATAGTAGGCATACACGATGTAAGGCCGGGCCGATCCAACAATTATGGCATCAGTAAAAATGCCATCAAATTCTGGCAACAATTAAATAATAGTCGCACTATTACTATGTTGTTTGGCAATGTATTATCGGCCGCTAATTTTTGCAATGCAAAAACTTTAATTGCTTGTAATGAAGATGATGCAGTTTTTCAAAACACGGCAGCAGATTGGTTGCAAGGTAAATTTACCGCCGAAGGTAAGTTGCCGGTACGGGTATGTAATTATAAGGAAGGGCACGGTATTCATTTACCACCCGGCGGCGATGTCGCACTTTTTCCGATCGGCGATGAAAGGTTTGCAGCAATTGATTCCATCGCCAATGACGCAATTGCTAAAAGAGCTTTTCCCGGTTGTGTGGTACTGGCTGCCAAAGACGGGCAAATTACCTATCATAAAGCATTTGGTAAATACCAATACGAAACTGAACAGCCCGTTCAGTTAGAAAGTATTTTTGATCTGGCTTCGGTTACTAAAATTTCAGCAACCACAGTTGCCGTCATGAAGTTGTACGAGCAAAAAAAAATTGATTTAAAAAAAAACTTATCTGACTACCTGCCTTGGGTAAAAAAAACAGATAAAGCCAATATAAAAATTCAGGATTTATTATTACACCAAGGCGGTTTAATTTCTTTTATACAGTTTTATAAAGAAACAATGGATGCAAATGGTAAACCGGCTACCGCCATTTATGCCGCATTACCATCGGAAAACTATACCCAACGTGTTGCCGAAAACATGTACATACGAAACGATTGGCGTGATACATTGCGCAGCCGCATTTTAAAAAGTAAACTAGGTGCTAAAAACAAATATGTTTACAGCGATAACGATTTTATTTTCTTAGGAAATATTGTAGAAGAAATTACCGGTAAAACCTTGGACGAATACGTACGTGATACTTTTTACATACCCATGAATATGGTGACCACCGGTTACAAACCTTTGGACAGGTTTACAAAAGCGGATATAGTGCCAACAGAAAACGATACATTTTTTCGCCAGCAATTATTGTGGGGCGATGTGCATGACGAAGGCGCTTCTATGTTTGGCAATATAGCCGGCCATGCAGGCCTGTTTTCCAATGCATATGATTTAGGCAAGCTGTACCAAATGTTACTAAACGGTGGTGAGTTAAACGGACATCGGTTTTTAAAACTGGAAACCATACGTGAGTTTACAGCTTACAAAAGTGTTATAAGCCGCCGTGGGCTTGGTTTTGATAAACCAGAAAAAGATAACGCAAAGCGCAAAGATCCATATCCTGCAAAAAATGTTTCTTCACAAACCTATGGACACACAGGTTACACGGGCACTTGTGTGTGGGTCGATCCTCGTTATAATATTGTTTACATTTTTCTGTCAAACAGGGTTTACCCAACCCGCGACAACTCGCAATTGTTTCGTTTAAATGTGCGGGGTAAAATACAGGATGAGTTGTATAAAATTTTATTACAACCCGTGCCTAAAAAGTATCTGGCTGAAGCGGTTGATACAGAATCTTTGTAATTTTTACGTGTAATATGAGTTAATAAAGAATGATTTATAAGGAGACGCATTCATAAAATTGCAAATAAACAAAAACGGGAGTCTTACAAACTCCCGTTTCTTTTATCAAAATATTTATTGTTGTGAAGTATTCCCTTTATCGTTTTTATTATCCTTTGGCGTATTACGATTAAGGGTAGGTCGGTTACCACTTCTTTGTGGCGGTCTTTGTTGTTGCTGTTTACCACCTTGTTGGTTTCCTCCCTGTGTTTGTTGCTGTTGCGGACGTTGCTCTCTTCTTTGTTGTTGAGGTTTATTGGCATTGTTACCCCCACCACTATTTTGCTGCGGTCTTCTTTGTTGGTTAGCGCCGCCTTTGCCTTGTTGTGCTTGTCCTTGCTGTTGCGGACGTTGTTCTCTTTTCTGCTGATGTTGTTGCTGGCGACGTTTTTTATCCGCTTTCTCCAAACTGCGCAGGCTTATCTGGCCTACTACATCCACAAACTCTGGTTCCACCTCCTTAGGCTTGTTACTGGTTACCTCAACGGTTTCCAACTCTTCAGGAATAATACCTTGCTGGTTTTGTTGCTTTATTTTTTTAACCGCATCAATGGTAACCGGGTATTGTTTGGTACTGCCCGGTAGGGTGTACCACATCAGGTCTTTAAAAATATCTTTTTTAAGCAGGTAAGCTGTGCCCTTGGCTACTTGTATAGTATCGCAGTTATTAGGAAAATGTTGTAAAGCGTCCAGGTAAGTATCCAGCTCGTAATTAAGGCAACATTTTAAACGGCCGCATTGTCCGCTTAATTTAGCCTGATTAATAGATAAATTCTGGTAACGGGCCATTGTGGTATTCACCGATTTAAAATCGGTAAGCCAGGTACTGCAACAAAGCTCACGGCCACAACTACCAATACCACCTACTTTACCGGCTTCCTGGCGGGCACCAATCTGGCGCATTTCCACCTTAACCTTAAACTCCGATGCATATACTTTAATCAACTCACGAAAGTCCACACGGCCATCGGCAATGTAAAAAAAAGTGGCCTTACGTCCGTCGGCCTGCATTTCCACCTGGCTTATTTTCATATCCAGTTTTAGCTGGCGGGCAATAGCACGGCTGCGAATAACCGCTTCCGGTTCACGGGCTTTGTTCTGCTGACGCAGTTCTATATCACGGTCGGTGGCATAACGCAACACCTTTTTCATTTCAGGATTATCTTCCTTTACGCCACGTTTTTTCATTTGCAGGCGCACAATTTCACCGGTTAACGATACTTCGCCAACATCAAAACCACTCACCCCCTCAACACTTATTAATTCACCTTTTTCAAATTGTTGTAAAGTAGTATTTCTAAAAAAATCTTTACGGGTGCCTTTATTAAAGCTTACTTCTATCACATGACAATACCCGTCCATATCTGCCATTGGCAGATTACGCAACCAGTCGTACGTATTCATACGGTTACAACCGCCGGTACTACAACCGCCGTTACTTTTGCAACCTCCTGGTTTACTTCCTTTCGATGTGCCACAACTACTACAGCCCATGCTTATATTGTTTTTTCAAGCCAATAAATTAATGCGGGATTATTTTGGTAACCGGCTGCAGTAACACAGATGATCGTTCCTTGCGACGCTCCGTTCAGCAGCATATCGCTAATCATCATCGTGTTGCATACGTAAAAGTCTGGCAGTAGGTTAATTATGAAACAATGAAAAGCAGGCTGTATATTACGCACACAATGCGTAAAAGCCTTAATTTTTAAGCATTACAAGCCATTTTGCAACTAGCTTGTGAAAATGAATTTTTAATATATATGCTAAAAATAACTGTCATTGTTTAATAATCACCAACCGGTTTATTGTACCAATTTCCCTTTTTCACTATGCTAAAACCGAGGCTCTAACATATCCAATCTTTCAAAAATACATAATTAGGTTCAAATTAGCTAATGGTTGTTAATGTGCCAATTGGCTGATGTGGTAATTTAAAATTTAAAAGTAAAAATTAAAAACTTTTACAATTATTAGGAATTTTGCACAATGCCCAATAGAATTGGTGCAGCACAAGAGTGCGACGCAAGGGACGATGATAGTAGTAATGCAGCCCGGCCAATAAATAAAAAAAGGCCGTTAGGACGGGCATCCGATAACATAATAAAATTAATAACGTCAAAAATATCCGATGCTGTCTAAGCCCCTCCTTCGGAGGGGTTGGGGAGGCTTTGCTGCCACAACAGGTGAATAAGTTTGGGAAAGGCGTATTGCTGTAGCTGCGTTTGGGTTACGGCAATCCAGTCGGTTTGTTTAAGAGGCTTTTGGGTAAACTGAACATAAATAAAGCTACCATGTACCTGCTGGTGCGTTAGCTGCTGTTTAACCACTTTGGAAACCTTGTTACTAATGTACCCGCCCGGCGTTAGCCAGCTCAGTTTTTCGGCTTCTTTAAGCACTACAGCAGTATCTGTAGCCTCGCTGGTTTCAATCATTGGAAACTGGTACAACTGGTTCCATATATCTTTTGAAGTGCGTTGCTGTATAAATGTTTTATTGCCATGCTGCATTACCAGAAAATAAAACCAGCGCTTTTTTTGTTGCAGCTTTTTTTCTTTAACCGGTAGCTGGTTAACCACTTTGTTTTTTAAAGCAATACAGGTGGTATTAAATGGACAAATTTCGCACAACGGTGCGGCAGGTTTGCAAACAACAGCACCAAAATCCATAATGGCCTGGTTGTAAATGCCGGCATTGTCTTTTGGCAATAATTCGTTGGCCAGCCGGGTAAAATATTTTTTTCCTTCGGTTGTATCTATGGCGGTATTAATGCCAAATACCCGGGCCAACACCCTGAAAACATTACCATCTACCACTGCATAAGGCAGGTTGTAAACAAATGAGGCAATGGCCGCAGCAGTATACGGGCCTACACCTTTAAGCTGTACAATGTCATCATAAGTATTGGGGAAAACACCTTTTTTTTCCTTGCTAATGAAACGGGCGGTGGCCAGTAAGTTGCGGCAACGGCTGTAATAACCAAGGCCTTCCCATAGTTTAAACACTTTTTCATCCGGTGCGGCAGCCAGTTTATTTATATTAGAAAATTGTTTAATAAAAGCATTGTAATAAGCTAAACCTTGTTCCACCCGGGTTTGTTGCAAAATAATTTCGCTTAGCCAAACTTTATACGGATCTTTTTCTCCCTTCCATGGCATTTGCCGCGTATTATCCAAATTGTTCCACTGTAATAGTGTATTGGCAAAGTTTGTCGTATTGTTTATATGTTTTTTTTTCAGCATCATACTGTTATGAAGTGGCTAAATATCCGCTTTTTTTAAAATCGGCCTGGAAATTGTTACAAAAAAACTGCTATCCTGTTGACAATCATAGAATTTTATCATAAATTGGCATTCTCAAACCGCTAAATCCTGCAAATAATGAGAAAAGCAGACCTTGTAAACAAAATTTCAGACAAAACAGGCATCCCTAAAGTGGATGTGTTAGTAACCTTAGAAAGAATGTTTAAGGAAGTAAAGGATACCCTTGCTTCCGGCGAAAATATTTATATAAGGGGCTTTGGCAGCTTTATTACAAAAAAGCGAGCCGCTAAAATTGGTCGTAACATTAAAAAGAATGTAGCTGTTCATATTCCTGAACATTACATTCCGGCGTTTAAACCAGCAAAAGAGTTTGTAGCCGATGTTAAAAAATTAAAAGAGCCTAAGCCGGATAGTGGCCCTGGCGAAGATGCCGATTAATAACTTAGATAGGTATTTTACTTTGCTGTAAACCCTTTATTGGTAAGGGTTTCAGTATGTGGTACCTGCATAATTATGCAGATGTTATAACATGTAGCGGGTAAAATAAACACCATATAATCTAAAGCAAGCTGTTATAAATAAGGTTGTTATATTGATGTCCTGCATTTAATTTTATAAGGCTCCTGATTTATTAAAAGTATACCACAATTTTTGTTGAGGTTAAACATAATTTAATTCACTTTGTTTTGTAACCGTACAGTTTAGTAGCTGTTACTGCCATTAGGAAGCCACTAATGGTGTACCTTTGCACTCCGGAAATATCAGGCTTTACCGGAATAAAAATAGTTACATGAACAAACCTCAGTGGATTACAATTGGCGTTGCGCTTGCTTTAACAGCAGCTATTTATGCGTTTACTTCTATAAAACCACCAACAGGCATTGCCAAGCCTGTTGCTGCAACAGGCCACGATGAACCCGGCGGTAACCACGAAGGGCACGACCACGAAGGCGATTTGCACGTTATTGCTACCGATACTTTGTTAAACTTAGCCAAAAAACAACTTAATCCTGAGCAGCAATTACGCCTTACTACACTAGAAAAAGGTATTACCCGCGGCGATGTAAAAGAGCAACAACTACATGTATATCACCAGTTAGCAAACTTCTGGCGTGACTCGGTGGGGATATTTATTCCTTATGCCTGGTACACTTCGGAAGCAGCAAGATTGGAAAATTCAGAAAAATCCCTCACCTTTGCAGCCCATTTGCTTTTAGCGTTTCTTCCAAGAGAAAAAAATCCGGAGTTAAGAACCTGGGAAGGATTGCAGGCAAAAGATCTTTTTGAACGTTCTTTGAAATTGAACCCCAATAACGATTCCTCTATTGTAGGTTTAGGTGCAGCTCATTTGTACGGCAATCTAAGTCCTAACAATCCCATGGAATGGTTGTCGCATGTAAAAAAGGTAAATGATAAAGATAGTACCAATGAATTTGCCTTAAGTATGCTGGTTACCGGTAATATGATATCGGGCCAGTATGATAACGCTATTAAAAGGTTAAAAACATTGGTAAACCAACATCCACAAAATGCAGGTTACATTTTACAACTGGCCGATGTGTATGACCGTACCAACGATAAAAAGAGTGCGGTAGAATGGTATAAAAAAGGATTACAGCACACGGAAACAGGCGAAATAAGGGGCGAAATTGAAAAACGAATAAAAGAACTGAACAAATAAATTGAACAGTACGTAAGTACTAAACAAAATAAAACGGCATTATATCGGCCTGACGATATTATATTTTATTAATTTTTAAAACACATTGTTGTATGCCTTGCGGTAAAAAAAGAAAACGTCATAAGATTGCGACGCACAAACGTAAAAAAAGACTAAGAAAAAATCGTCATAAGAAAAGAAAATAACCAGAAGGCTTTTCGTATTAGTTACGGAAAGTAATCTTGCTATTTTATAAAGCACTGCATGAAACAGTTGCTGTTTAAAATTACAATCAACTAGTTTGGTTACAATGTATAACGGCAACCGGTTTTATCTGTCAATATAATTTTCAGATGAAATAAGTTGGGTATTTCAATAACAGAATTGATTTACCCAACTTGTTTTACAAATATGTTTTATTTGTAAATGTCATGTATTGTGCCTGTGCACTAAATTGTCTGCTGGCTGTTAATCATACAAGTTTGGCCCTCCTGTGGTAGCTGCAACTATTCCCACCGCTTACTAAGTATGCATTATCTTATCCAGTTTACAGCGTATATACCAAGGTTATATAATTACACCTGCTGTAATGAACAAAGAACTTATTATTAATGCGGCTCCGCAAGGCGTTGAGATTGCCCTGCTGGAAGACAGGAAACTTGTGGAATTACACAACGAAAAGAGCGATGCTCGTTTTGCTGTGGGCGACCTGTATTTGGGAAAAGTAAAAAAACTTATTCCCGGCCTTAATGCGGCTTTTGTAGATGTTGGCTTTGAAAAAGATGCCTTCCTGCATTATACCGATTTAAGTCCTTATGCAAAATCGCTTTTAAAATTCACACAACTTTCTACCAACGACAAATCGGAAACCGGTTTAGACTTTGACAAGTTTGAAGTAGAAGCCGAAATAGTTAAAACCGGAAAAATAAACGAAGTATTAGGCGGTAAGCCCAATATTTTAGTACAAATTTTAAAAGAACCTATTGCCGCCAAAGGTCCCAGGCTTAGTTGCGAAATATCGCTGCCGGGCAGGTTCATAGTTATTACCCCCTTCAACAATATTGTAGCGGTATCACGCAAAATTCATTCTTCGGAAGAAAGAAAGCGACTGCAAAAAATTGTAGAGGCTATTAAACCCAAAAACTTTGGTGTAATAGTGCGTACGGCCGCTGAGGGAAAAAACACAGCCGAGTTACATGAAGATCTTTCGGAGTTGGTTGCTACCTGGAAAACCATCCAGAAAAATTTAAAAGGAGCTACGCCTCCGGCAAAAATTTTAAGCGAACAAACCAAAACCAATAGTATTCTTCGCGATCTGCTAAATGCCGACTTCAACAAAATTGTTGTAAACGATCGTAACATTTTTCAGGATACCAAAAGTTACATACAACGTATTGCTCCCGAAAAAGCAGAAATTGTTAGCTACTACAACAGCAGCTCACCTATTTTTGACTCATTTGGTATAACCAAGCAAGTAAAAGCTACGTTTGGCAAAACGGTTAACCTTAACAGCGGCGCTTACTTAATTATTGAGCATACCGAAGCCTTACACGTAGTAGATGTAAACAGCGGCTATAAAAGTGTAGGTAATAACCAGGAGCAAAATGCACTGGAAACAAATTTAGAAGCTGCCGAAGAAGTTGCCCGCCAAATGCGCCTGCGTGATTTGGGTGGTATTATTGTGGTAGATTTTATTGACATGAAACTTCCTGACAACAAGCGTAAGCTGGTGGAGAAAATGGAAGAGTTTATGCAACCCGACCGTGCTAAACATGCGGTATTGCCTATTTCCAAATTTGGATTAATGCAAATTACCCGCCAGCGTATGAAGCCCGAGGTAAACATTAACACCCAGGAAACATGTCCAAGTTGTAACGGCACCGGTAAAATAACTTCTACCTTATTGCTGGAGGATGAAATAGAAAAGAACCTGAACTATTTAATAACACACAAGCACAAAGGTTTAAAACTGGTAGTACATCCCATTATGCATGCTTATCTTTCTAAAGGGTGGTTCTGGCAAACTAAAATGGGTAAATGGAACAAACAGTTCGGACAAAAAACAAAACTGGAGAAGGACAACAATTATCACCTGACCGAGTACAAGTTTTTTGACCAGAATGGTGAGCAGATAAAAATGTAACAACAAACATTCTTATATGAAAAAGACAAGCGGTTAATGCTTGTCTTTTTTTATGTTGTCAACTGTATCGCCCAGATTGAGCTGATGTTGCGACGCTCCGTTCAACAGTATATCGCTAATCAGCAAAGCTTACGTTTACAAGTAGCTTTTTTATTTAAACTCGTAACCAATATCATTACGATAGGTAATACCCTCGTAATTAATATTAGACAATACATCCAGAGAAGTGTTTACCGCTTCCTGAATATCTTCGGCAAAAGAAGTAACACAAAGTACCCTGCCGCCGCTGGTAACTACTTCGCCATTTTTTTCGGTAGTTCCTGCCTGAAATACAATGGATTGTTTACCGTAGTTTTCGTTCAGTCCACTAATGGCAAAACCTTTATCAAAACCACCGGGATAACCATGGCTTACGGCAACAACTGTAGCCGCAGCACGACGGTCGGTTGTAATGGTTTGCTCATGTAAGGTTTTATTGGCGGCGGCAGCAAACAAATCAACTAAATCGTTTTTTAAACGTGGCATTACCACTTCCGTTTCAGGATCGCCCAAGCGGCAATTATACTCAATAACAAACGGATCGTTGTTTACCGATATTATACCAATAAACACAAAACCGGTGTAGTTTATGCCCTCGCTATGTAAACCGTTAACAGTTGGCTTAACAATCTGCTCCTCTACTTTTTGCATAAACTCGTCCGTAGCCAACGGCACCGGGCTAATAGCACCCATACCGCCGGTGTTTAAACCGGTATCGCCTTCGCCAATGCGTTTGTAATCTTTTGCATTGGGTAACAGCACATAGTTTTTACCATCAGTTAGTACAAACACACTTAACTCAATACCCGATAAAAACTCTTCTATCACTACTTTTTTGCTGGCATCACCGAACTTGGCCTGCTGAATCATTAACTCATACTCTGCAACTGCTTCAATATGGGTTTGACAAATAACAACGCCTTTACCGGCGGCTAAGCCATCTGCTTTAAGTACAATGGGTAAAGCCTGTTGTTTAATATACTGTACGCCCTCTTCGTAATTGTCAATAGTGAACTCACCATAAGCGGCCGTAGGAATATTGTGGCGTTGCATAAATGCTTTAGCAAAAGCTTTACTCCCTTCCAGTTGTGCACCGTATTGCGACGGGCCAATAATTAAGATGTTTTCCAGTTCTTTTTTTGCACGCAGAAAATCGTACACCCCTTTAACTAGTGGTTCTTCGGGGCCTACCACCACCATATTTACATTTTCCTGTTGGCAAAAATCGGCAATACCTTCAAAATCGGTAATGCCTAACGCAACGTTTTTTCCGTATTGTGCAGTACCGGGGTTGCCGGGTGCTATATACAAGTTAGTACAGTTGGGGCTTTGTGATAGTTTCCAAGCCAGGGCATGCTCTCTTCCTCCGGAGCCTAATAATAAAATATTCATGGTTTATACTAAATATTGGCCTTAAATGTGGCGAATGTCGTAATGTTTGCTCAAACAAAGTTAATTATTTACGAGTGACTAATTTTCTGTATTTTGGCCTTTACTTTATCTTTTTGGGGGATTAATGAACAAGCCTTAAAGAGGTTAAGCAAAAACGATTAGCCGATTGATACTGTTGTTAAAATTTTTGATGCCAATTAATTTTTTTGCATGATAAACTACGGATGAATGTGTTTGGCAACTGTAGTGTGATGCCGGATAGTTGCGTGAGGGATTTGGAGGGCGGCGACGTAGGAGCCGGTGCGAAGTAAAACGTAGCACGGAACCCCGTAAAAGCCCGACCCGCAGGAGCACGCCATAAACCAATGTATTGTAACTTTTATTTTAAATATTTAATTGCATGAGCAAGCACGAAGGAGAAATCCTGGGTCACCCGAAGGGGCTTTTTGTTTTGTTTTTTACGGAAATGTGGGAGCGATTTTCGTTTTACGGAATGAAGGGGTTATTGATTTACTATTTAGTACGTTACCACTTATTTACCGACACAAATGGCAACTTGTTGGTAGGCAGCTATGCAGCACTTGTATACGCAATGCCTGTTTTAGGGGGATACCTTGCCGACAAATATTTAGGCTTTAGAAAAGCAGTAACCTTTGGTGCCATTTTATTAGTGTTAGGGCATTTGGGTATGGCTTATGAAGGCCATGCTGCTACCATGGTTGATGGTATAGTGCAAAGGGATGATACGGCGCTTCAGGTTTTTTACTTTTCACTTTCATTAATAGTAATGGGTGTTGGCTTTTTAAAAGCTAACATTTCTTCCATTGTGGGAGAGTTATATGAAAAACAAGACCCTAGAAAAGAATCGGGCTTTACTATATTTTACATGGGTATTAACCTAGGTTCGTTATTAGCAACTATTATATGTGTTTGGCTTGGTGAAGAATATGGCTGGGCATATGGTTTTGGATCTGCAGGTCTTGGTATGTTGTTGGGTTTACTAGTATTTATCTCCGGCAAAAAATACTTCTTAGGTAAAGGAGAACCAAAAAATCCGGCAATACTAAAGGAGAAAGTAGGCGGAGTAATTTCCCGAGAGAGTCTTATTTATATTCTGGGCTTTTTAGGAAGCTTTGTTGTATGGCAGATGATACAACGCCACAGTGTTGTAGGAGGGTTGTTATTAGGCTCAGGTATAGTATCTCTTATTTACATCGGATGGCAGGCATCTAAGTTGGATAAAGTGGGAAGGGACAGATTAATTGCACTTACTATTTTAATTCTTTTTTCGGTTGTTTTTTGGGCCTTATTTGAGCAAGCCTACACATCGTTGAGTTTATTTTCGGAAAGGGCATTGGATAGAAATGTATTTGGCATTGAATTAAAACCAGGGCAGGTTAATTTATTTAATGCACTATTTATTGTATTGTTTGCACCAGTATTTGCATGGATATGGAATAAGCTATCAAAAATGAACGCCAATCCTAATACGGTTATAAAGTTTAGTATGTCGTTAATTTTTGCAGGACTGGGTTTTGGTGCTTTAGTAATTGGTGGCAGTGTATCAGGTACAGAGAAAGTTGCATTTATTTGGATTATATTTATGTATATGTTACATACGTTTGGAGAGTTGTGTTTATCACCAGTTGGTCTATCCTCGGTTACCAAATTATCGCCAACCAAGATAGTTGGTTTTATGATGGGAGTTTGGTTTTTAGCTACCGCTGGCTCTGAATATATAGCCGCATTATTGGCAAACATTGCTAGTATTGACCACTCAGGAGATGAGGCCGCAAGTTTAGCGGTTGCAAAAGCATCCTATATGAATTTGTTTGAGTTTTTATTGTACACCGGAATAATTTCAGGAGTTATACTTTTACTACTTTCGCCATTGGTTAAAAAACTAATGCACGGGGTTAAATAAATTTATTTATCAAAAAAGCTACCATGAGTTCAATTTCAGAAGAACAATTAAAAAAGGATTCGGAATCGTTTTTTCAGACACAGGTAATTGGCCATCCTGCCGGTTTATTTGTGTTGTTTTTTACCGAAATGTGGGAGAGGTTTTCTTATTATGGCATGCGGGCCTTATTAGTATTGTTTTTTACGGCTGCATTAATGGATCAGGGTTGGGGCTGGCCTAAAGAACATGCGTTGGCTATTTTTGGTTCGTACACTGCATTGGTTTATTTAAGTACCATGCTGGGTGGTTACTTTGCCGATAAAATTATTGGTTTCAGGTGGGCCGTTGTAGTAGGCGCATTGCTAATGACACTAGGGCATGCGGCCATGGCGGTGGAAACACCTTTTTCTATTTACACCGGTTTGGTGCTATTGGTATTTGGCAGTGGCTTTTTTAAACCCAACATGACATCCATAGTATCGGAAATGTATAAATACAAACCCGAGAAAAAAGATGGTGCTTATACTATTTTTTATATGGGTGTAAACGCCGGTGCCTTTTTTGGCATTATGCTTTGCGGTTACCTGGGCGAAAAAATTGGCTGGAGCTGGGGCTTTGGTGTTGCCGGTATTTTTATGTTGTTTGGTTTATTGCAGTTTTGGTTTGCACAAGGCATTTTTGGCAATGTAGGTTTAAAGCCACCAAAGAAAAATGCGGCTGTTGCTACAACTATTGGTGATGCTGCGGGTGAAAAGAGAAACCCTTTTGCCTCCTTTCATTACATACTTATTGCGGCCTGTGTGGCATTAGGTTTGGGTTGGATTTTAAACGATCCTATTTCAAAAATATCGGAAGGCAGTACCAACCTATTCAACTTTACAGTAGGCCCGCTTAGTGGTTCCAGTTTTATTATTCTGCTGGCCTTGGTGTTGTTCCTTATTTTGTTAGCAGTACGTTTGGTTAAGTACGATGCTATTGTACGTGACCGTATGTTAGCTATTCTGTTCTTTGCTATTATTACCATGTTCTTCTGGTCCATCTTTGAGCAGGCACCGGGTTCGTTAACCTTGTTTGCCCGTGACTATACCCAGCGTATTATGGAAGGTACATCCGGTACTATTTTTAAAATTGCCAATTCGCTAATCACTATTTTACCATTGGCTGTTATTACATGGGTATTAATTAAACTGTTTGGACAAACCTTTAAAAAGTATTCCTTATCCAATATTATTCTGTCTTGCAGTTTTGTAATTATATGGGGTATTGCCATTTGGATGGTGGTGAACGAATACAAATCAAGCTCGTACAATGTTGAATATACCAATGTAAACGGCATTGCTACGCCTGCAAAAATTGTATCATCAGATTCATATAACGATAACCAGACCGTTCATATACTGGATGTAGAAAAACTATCCTTGTACGATGAAAGCAAATTAAACGACGAAAAAAAATCGATTAAAGATTTTGTTATTTATGACAAGGACAATAACACATTAGGTGAATATTTTCCCGGCACCATTACCGGTTTTGAAGAAAGAGAAAAGATCGGTGCTTTTGGTACCATTATGACTTTTGCCAACATTAGTTTTATCAATGGCAAAGGTGAGCAACTTACACGTAGTGTAAAACTATCCAAAGACCAGAAAGAAAAATTAAAAGCAGGCGATAAAACCGGTTTGATCGTTAACCACGATATTAAACAAAGCAAAAGCGATGACAGTGGTGTGCCTGCTGTAGTAAAATCAAAAGTATCGGCCACAGAAATTGGCGCAAGCTGGTTTAACATTCTTAACTCCCTATTCATTATTACATTGGCTCCTTTATTTTCCAGATGGTGGAGCAGCAAGTATAACCCCAGAGCGCACTACAAGTACGCCATTGGTATGTTATTTCTGGGTATAGGTACTGCTTTTGTTGCCATTGGTGCCAGCGATATTGCACCGGGTGCAAAAGGCGCATCGGCAAGTATTATCTGGTTAATACTGGTGTACTTATTCCATACCATGGGCGAGCTCTGTGTATCCCCGGTGGCACTCTCTTATGTAAGTAAGCTGGTACCGGGACGTATGATTGCCGTAATGTTTGGCGTGTGGTATTTAGCCGTGGCCATTGGTATGAAGCTGGCCGGTATGTTTGGCGAAATGTCGGAGAAGGTAGCTGAGGAACGTGGCTTTAGCTATTTCTTCTGGTTATTAACCGGCATTTCTATTGCCGCATCGGTACTGTGCGTGTTGCTTGGCCCTATACTTAAAAAATTAATGCACGGTATTAGATAATAAACGCGGCATTATAAAATACAAGGTTGCTCTATCAGGGCAACCTTTTTTATTTTGTTACCGGCTATAGTAACACAGATGATCGTCCCTTGCAATCCGATAGGATTGGGATTAAATTTATTTCCAGTGGAAATGA
>DHEF01000006.1:0-45596 GCA_002399735.1 Chitinophagaceae bacterium UBA4857 | reverse complement strand
CAGTGGAAATGAATTTAATACTCACTCTTGTACTGTTGTAATTCTATTCAGCAGAAGAAAGTCCGAAAGTCCGAAAGACGGGAAGTCAGGAAGAAGGAAACGTTGCTATGCGAAACTTGTAGTTTCGCATTCATATTCTATAGCTTTTAGCGGTTAAAGTAAAACGGCTGTAGCATAACACGATGCCAATCAACGAACAGAACGACGAACATAACCCTTCTACAAGCTCAGGATAAACTGCAAGGGACTATGATAATAGCTTATAAAATAGTATTTATACAGTAACAGACTCTGCTTACCCCCCCTTGGGGGCTTCAATCAGGGAACTACAGTTGACCAACAAAATAATACTAAGCTAAATTGTAGTGCTGGTTAAATAAGGAGAGCCATTTCCAAATCATCTAATTGTCTAATTTTCGCAGCTGTTTTTTAAAAAACCTGGTAAACCTACTGTTAGTGGGGTATTTTCGGTGTTTGGTAATGTTGTTAAACACCAATGCCACCGCCAATAAAATTAGCACTCCGGTAAGCACCGGCGACCATATATAGCCATAACCCAAACTTTTAATGGTAGGACTGCCAATTACGGCAATCAGTGCCGTAGCACCACCCGGCGGATGCAGGGTTTTGGTTATTTGCATGCTTACGATGGATAAGGCAACGGCCAGCGGTGCCGTAAGCCAAATAATATCGGGCATTAGTTTATACACCGTTACACCCACAAATGCCGAAATTAAATGTCCACCTACCAGGTTACGTGGCTGTGCCAGCGGACTTTGTATGGCGCCGTAAATTAAAACGCAGGTAGCACCAAATGAGCCTATTAAAAAAATATTCTCATCGCGGGTTAAGTAATGCGATTGTAAAAAAGCAATGATGCCAATACCCATAAACGCACCCAAAAACGACCAAAAATGCTCCCGGTAATCTACCAGTGTTTCTTTGTAAATAATGTAACGGGAGATTCTTAAGTTTCGCTTTATCTTTTTTCTAACCATGTTTGGGCCTGCTAAATAAGCTAAAAATTAAAATTGATGTTAAAAGTAAACCTTCCGGTTATAAATCTGTTACCATAAAAACGTTTTTTAATTGCAACTTTGCACCACAACGTTAGTACGGTTAAAACAACTGGCAGCCCAAAAGCTGTAAAACAACAAAACAACATTCATGAAAATAGGTATTGTATGCTATCCTACTTTTGGCGGTAGCGGCGTGTTAGCAACCGAGTTGGGTAAAGCACTTGCACAGGGTGGCCATCAGGTACATTTTATTACCTACCAGCAACCGGTAAGGTTAAGTGGCTTTATTCCCAATATTTACTACCACGAGGTACAGGTACCTAAATATCCGTTGTTCGATTATCCGCCTTACGAAACAGCTCTTGCCAGTGCCATGGTAGATACGATTAAAAACCACGATCTGGATCTTTTACACGTACACTACGCCATACCACATGCTTCGGCAGCATATATGGCTAAAAAAATATTAGAGCAGGAAGGCCGCACTATACCAGTTATAACTACTTTACATGGTACCGATATTACACTGGTGGGTAAAGACAAAACCTATGCGCCTGTTGTAGCTTTCTCTATTAACCAAAGCGATGTAATAACCGCAGTATCGCAAAACCTGCGTGACGAAACTTACCAAAACTTCCCCATCGAAAAAAACATAGAAGTTATTTACAACTTTGTTGATGTAGAACGTTTCCGCCGCAAACCTATTGATGCATTTAAAAAAGTAATATCGCCTAATGGCGAACGTATTTTGCTACACGCCTCTAACTTCAGAAAAGTAAAAAGAGTACAGGATGTGGTAAAAATTTTTAGCGAGGTACGTGCCGAAATGCCGGCTAAGTTATTATTTGTAGGTGACGGCCCGGAAAGGCAAATGGCGGAAGAGCTTAGCCGTAACCTTAACCTTACTGAGGATATACGTTTTGTAGGCAAGCAAGACCAAATGGAAGACATACTGGCCATTGCAGATCTTTTCTTACTTACATCCGATTATGAAAGTTTTGGTCTCGCTGCTTTAGAAGCCATGGCTGCCGGTGTACCTGTTGTATCTACCAATGCAGGCGGATTGGGTGAAATAAATATTCACGGAGAAACAGGCTTTATGTCTAATGTAGGCGATGTACAAAGTATGAGCAGCCAGGCCATACATATTTTACAGGATGATGCCACGCTACAAAAATTCAGAGACAATGCCGTAGTACAGGCTCAGAAGTTTGATATTAAAAACATCATTCCCCAATACGAAATATTGTACAAACGCTTTTGCAAACAGTATGCCTGCGAGCAGCAAGCGTAACTAACACCAGTGAGTATATAGCAATATTGATGGCTTAAGGCTTTGTTTATCGCCTTTTGTATAGTAGATTTGTCGGCTATTACAATTAAAGCGGCAAACAAGGCACATCATGAAGGTTATTGATCACATTAACAACGCAAAAGATACATTAGTTTCATTTGAAGTATTACCACCCTTAAAAGGTAAAGGCATCGATGCCTTGTATAATCATCTGGATCCGTTAATGGAGTTTAACCCTTCGTTTATCAATGTTACCTATCACCGCAGCGAACACGTATTTAAAAAAAATCCAGATGGCAGTTTTGCTAAAGTAATTGTACGCAAACGTCCCGGTACCGAAAGTATTTGTGCCGCCATCATGAACAAGTATAACGTAGATACCGTACCCCATTTAATATGTGGCGGTTTTGATATTAACGAAACCGAAGACGCTTTAATAAACCTGCGTTACCTGGGTATAGATAATGTGTTGGTATTACGTGGCGATGCAGCCAAAAGCGAAACATCATTTGTACCCGAGCCCGGCGGTCATCATTATGCCAGCGATTTATTAAGACAGGTGGTTGATTTAAACAAAGGTGTTTACCTGGAAGACGATTTAAAAGGTACCCAAAAAACCGACTTCTGTATAGGTGTTGCCGGTTACCCCGAAAAACATTTTGAGGCGCCCAACCTTAACAGCGATATGTACTACTTAAAACAAAAGATAGATAGTGGTGCTGATTACATTATAACCCAAATGTTTTTTGACAATGCCAAGTATTACGCATTTGTAAAAGCCTGCCGCGACAATGGTATTACCGTGCCCATCATTCCCGGATTAAAACCTATTTATACCAAAAAGCAGTTAACGGTATTGCCCAAAACTTTTCATATAGATTTACCCAACGAACTGTCTAACGAGATACTTAAATGTACCAACGATGCCGATGTAGAAAAAGTAGGCACCGAGTGGTTACTGGCCCAATCAAAAGATTTAAAAGCCAACGGTGTACCCGTGTTACACTACTATACATTAGGTCGCCCCAATATGGTGGTAGATGTAGTGAAGAATTTATAGAAAAGCTAAAAGTATAAAGCCAAAAGCATTGTGTATTTCATTTTCAAACTATCTAATTACCTCATTATCTAATTAGGGGCTCTCAGCCATAGTACTACTATCAGCTGCAGTTCCCCGCCCGTCTGCAATCTTTGCTGATCCTGCATCACAAAACCCATGCTGCCAACAAAGGATTTGCGCCTAAGCGGGGCAGCCTTTGGTCTTTTGTAATGCTATTGAGCAGGAGCGTGAATATGTTGTGATTTTTAACAGCTCATCAGCGAACAGAACCCTGAACGGAGCGTCGCAACGTCAGCTCATCCGTGTTACTCAGTTAGTAATAAAAAAATACACCCTGTAAACAAGGTGTATTTTTAAGTATATTATAGTTGCATGGCTAAAGACGTCCCATCATCACATCACTTTATCTTATTCCATTCAGCCTCATTAATCGTTACCGGATAGCTTTGTTTTAAGTCTTTTAACCAGGCTGCTTCCAATTGGTTTTGGTAATCGCTTATTACAAGCCCTTTTGCTTCGTTATACGTTCTTGGTGTAGGGGTGTTATACACTTTAAACACATAACTAAAAGTGGTGGCATTGTCCTGCGTGTTAGTATTTAATGGTGATATAGTTTTAGCGGTTGCCCCATTTTTAAAACCCGGAATCTGGTCTAGTTCATAACGGGCCGAGTCGGCAACTACTTTTTCATTTACCGCACTTACATACGTTTTCCATTTAGCAGGATTGCTTTTTATTTGTGCATGTAATGTTTTTGCAGTGGCAGCATCGTTACAAAAAAATACAACGGCATCAGCACTTTTGTTCCAGTTATATTTTGCAGGGTTGCTGTTGTATAAGGCAAGTAATTGTGCCGTATCGTTCTGCGATTTATTCCAAACCTCCTGCTGCATAATTTCAAAAAACATATTCCCCTCGGTAAACTCATCCATCTGCGCTTTAAACTCAGGATTAAAATCTTCCAGGTGGTCACGGTAATAATTATACATACTTTGTTTGGTGTACTCCTGTAATATATTGCTGTAAGCAGTTGCTCCCTGCGATGCTAAACTGCGGTATGCTTGGGCATAGTTAATCCAGTCGTCGGCAGTAAAGTTGTTATTGTCAATACTAAACAATACGGTATTGGAATTTATATCCCAATTGGAAACACCGGCAGGTTTTAAATACAAAGCACTGTCGCTGTAGTTCCATAATGCGGTGGTGTTGTAATTATTCTTTTTATACTTGCCACTTTTTTCTACGGCTGTATAAATATGATTGCGGGATGTTTTCCAACGGTCATCGTACAATACTTTTTGTCTTAGTGCATCTGCATTTTCTTTATTATCAGCCGACGTAATTATTGGCTTTGCACCAACACGTTTAACAATATGCCAACCATGTTCGGTTAAAAAAGGTTTACTTACATCACCATCTTTTTTCAGCGAAAAAAGAACATCTTCAAAAATGGGGTGGTAACGACCTACACCAATATCTGGCATGGTGCCGCCTGCACTGGCGCTTACATAATCGTTACTAAAAGTTTGCAGTAAGCTTAAAAAATCGCTGCCTTTGCGTATAGCATTGTATAAGGAGTCGGCAGTTTTGGCTATCGCATTTTTATCGGCAGTGGTGGCATCGGGCGGAAAAGCCAATAAAATTTGCTGTGCTTTTACTACACCTAATGCTTTACGCTCCGCCACATTTTTTACAATATGGTAACCGGCCGCCGATGTATATACCGGTGAATATTTTCCGGCAGCGGTGTTGTATAATAAATTTTCCAGATTGTACGGTAAGGTAAATACCGTAATAAAACCAAGGTCGCCTTTATTGGTTTTAGCAGTCGGGTCATCAGAATATTTTGCTGCCACGTTACCAAAGTCCTGCGTTTTTAATTGGGTTAATACTTCCTGTAATTTTTTATATGCTTGTGTAGTATCAAGTGTACCGTTGGTATTACTAAACGCAATAAAAATATGTGCGGCATGAATATCTTTCTGGCTACGGACAAAAGCTTCGTTGCTCAGTTTATCTATTACATTCTGGTCGGTCAGGTAATTATCAATCACCTGGCTGCGCAGGTTGCTTATTTCGGTAAGTAAAGCCGGGGTAGTATCGTAACCACGGTCGTAAGCCTGTCTTATTTTTAAACGTGAGTTGATGTATAAGTCCAGGTATTCTTTTTTTGCGTTGGCTTTATTGCCAGTAACGGCATTGTTTTTTTCAAATGCTTTTAAAAACTCAGGAACCGTAGCCGTGTATTTGCCATAGGTAAATAAGGTTTGTGCTTGTGTAGCTAAACAGGTGGTTAATAAAACAGCGGCCAGTAATAATTTTATGTTCATAGTATGCTTGTGTTAATACAGTTATATGGTTGTGCAATATGTTAGTTTGTACCGGTTTTCTTTCGTTGCTCCAGTATATTTATCATTTGTTCCCAGGCCAGCTTTTTAGCAATAATACGTTTGTCTTTGTCCAGCAAATAAATGGTAGGAAAACTTTGTACATCGTATAACTGCGAGTAACCCGGTATGCCGTTATCGGTTCTGCTCTTTTCTTCATCCTTGCTGTAAAAAACATTTTGCCAGCCCTGCAAAACATTTTTTTCTATAAACGCCAGCCAGTCCTTTTTAGTGCCTTCGGCTTCTTTTGCTACAGCATAAATCTGTAACCCATCGGCACGTAAGCTGGCCTTGTAAGCCGAATCTATTTTTGGTATCACTTCTTTGCAATGGCCGCATAAAGGGTCATAAAAAATTACCATAGTGTAAGGCGCTTTCACCTGATACAGTTCTGTCTTCTTTCCGTTTTTATCGGGCAATATCATGTTCTCAGCCGGCTTGCCCATAATATTTGCCATCAGGCTGTAAGCCCGGTCGGTTATGGTTTTACGGCCCTGTTCGTTCAACCAGTTGTGGGTGGTATTGGCAAAATACTTTTCGTACAGGTGTACAAAAACAGCATCTTCCCACATATATTGCTGGCGTATATAACGGTTCACAAATTTTAGTAAAAGTGTTTTGGTCATATCCTCACTGGCGGCTGCATACGCCATCATGTGGTCTATTTCTTTTATCACCGAGTCAGGGTGATAGTACACCATTGTTTTAAAGTACTTATCAACCCGGTCTTCAAACAATACCGACGGTGTACGGGTTAAACGACCATCCCAAAAATTAAGTCCGTCCCAGTAATGTTGCTTCATGTAGTGATAAGCAAAAAGCGAATCATAACCCGGTTGATCTTTTGTTAACGGGTTTTCCGGTACTTCCGGCTCGCTCATTAAACGTAAAAACAGGCTTAAAAAACTTTCCGGATTTTTTTTAATCAGCTCCTTGCGGTACACCATAATACCGGAATCAATATAAGCAATGCTTTTATGGATAGCTGCTGAATCATTTGGTGAAGTAGTAGCTGCCAGTCTTTTAGTGAGTAATGAGCGGGCAATACCTTTTTCTGTCATGACACGTTGGTAGGCCACAAACAAATCGTTATCGGGAGAATTAATAAACTTTTTATGCTCCATATCCATCGTGTCGGCAATAATAGAAAAGTGTTGATCCTTGTCCAGTAAAAACTCAAAAAAACGGTCACGAGATGGGTAACCAATAAAGTATATACCGCCGCCCAAGGCTTGAGCACCTTTAAAAACGGCTTCGCTGTTTTCGTTAAGTTTTACGGAGTCTTTAATCGGCAACTGTGCACCGTTGTAATAACCAAGATAAATGTATTGGTTTTTAAAAGGCTTAAAGGTTACTTTAATTTCATACCCGGGCTTTTGTGCCCACAATGTGCTACCCAATAGTAAAACACCAATAAACACCAGTATGTTCTTCATGCTACTTGTTAAAACTAATACACAGCAATATTGCTGTTTTAAAAATTATTTTTTGGTTACCGGCTGTAGTACCCTGAGCATCGTCTCTTGCGTCGCACTCTTCAACTGAAGTAATTCTATTCAACAATAATACAATACTCCGTCATTTTTCAAAGTATCTTCGATGTTTAGCGTTTGACTATTTATCATTATATAAAACGCTTACACAAAAAAAAGCTACATTACCAAATCACCAAATTATCAAATTTTCAAATCGCAACTGTAAAGTTATTAAAAAGAGCATTTACAATATAGCATTTGCCTCCTTAGTTTTAGCAATTAAGGAAGGGTAGCTGGTAAACCGGTGTAATTTTAACAAAAGCTAATCTTCAAAAATTTCACCTTGTTCATTATCGGCACGGTCGCGGTTGTATACAACAACAGCTACCTGCCATTCCATTAAGTAGTAATGCATGGTTATTTCCACCTTTAGTTTGTCGGCATCTTCACCAGATGGAGATAAAGACAAGATGGTTGCTGCAAATTTTTTGTCTTCAGTTGGTGCCAGGTAAGTACCTTTTAAACGGTGTGTAGCATTATAAAAAAGTATAGCCTTATTGTTTAACTGACTGTACAATTCACGGTACTTTTTTTGTGCTACGCTAAAATCTTCGGTAGTAAGCATCTGAACTTTCCAGCTAAACACCGGTTTTTTTCCACTGTCAAAATTAGTAATGGCGCAGCCTTCAGCACCAACAGGTACGGTTTTGCAGTTGTAATGATTACCAATAGAAGCGTCATTAATTTTTTCGCCAATAATATTAACAAAATGATTGGGCAGGTCGGTAATAACCTTTTGAATATCGCCAACTAAACTGTTGCCTTTTAATAAACCTAGCTTGGGTTGAGCATAACTAGTAATAACCCAATTGCAGGCAACAACCAGCAATAATAAACGCAGAACGTAATTCATAAAAAATTGGATGTATGTGTTAGTAGACCGCAAAATAAAAAAAATGTATGAATAACACATACTAGTTGTGTTTGTTTTACGTTAACATCGTATAAACCCTATTTATTGTATGAAAAATAAACGATTATCTTTTTACCATGAAGAAGCAAAAATTTACAAACGCTTATACAGACCCAGTTTTAATGTGTTTGGCTTAATGAAATATGTTGCCGGGTTTTTACTAAGCGGCATATATTTAAAAAGCAATAACAATTTAAAGAAATAAAACCGCATTATCTTACTAACCCAATATAGTGCTACGCTTACCTAATGGTAAGCGTTTTTTATTTTAATTATGGTTTTAAACACTTGTAATTTTTACAGTAACAAACGACCAAACTATACCAGGATGATGATGAGCGAGCCGAAAGATGAACGGAGCGTCGCAACATCAGCCCAATCAAGGCTATACAGCCGGTAACAAAAAATAATAATGTAACTAAAAGGGGAAACCAATACCCAGGTTGAAAATAAGATTTTCCTGCCGCCATGTTTTGGATCCGAATCGTATATCGTCAAGTACCCAGCGTTGGTTTTCGGCCAACCAGGGTTTACGAATAGGAAAAGCCACATCTAAACGAAGTACAAGTATAGATACATCAACCCGTAAACCAACACCGGCACCTATAGCCAACTGGCTTAAGAATTTAGAGGTAAATTTAGATCCCGGGAGGTTGGGGTCTTCGTTTTTTAACCACACATTACCGGCGTCAATGAAAACAGCGCCATCAAACACGCTGTATAATTTGGTACGATACTCGGTGTTAAACTCAAATTTTATATCGCCGGATTGATCCGCAAGAAAATCTGTGTTAACCGTATCCTTGAAAGTACCGGGGCCAAGCGAACGGCTGCGGAAAGCACGGATACTATTGTTACCTCCGGAGAAAAATTGTTTTACAAATGGCAGCTCCGTTGAGTTACCCCAAGGCAAACCATAACCAATAATTACGCGGTTAGCCAACACACTTTTTTTAGATAGCTTTAAATAAAAACGTGTATCCGCTTCCAGTTTTACATACTGTGAAAACTGCGCATTGGCAATATTTTTAGGCCGACCTTTTGCTACATTAGCACCCATTAAACCACCAATAATATTACCCGATAAATCTACATTACCATTAAAATACCAGCCGGTCATGATGGCGTTACCGGTTAACTCATTATAGTTATAGTTGTAATTACCACCCAATATAAATTGCTTTTCAATGGCCTTTTGCAAAGTGGGGTTATTGGCCGCACTATCCAGATATTGCTGGCTTACATGTATGGGTTGTATGTAATTAATGGCAATTGGTTTAATATCATACTCAGTATATAAATTGCCTTTCCATACATAACCGTAACCGGCTTTAAAGGAGTTAAGCGTATATAATTTTTGCTTGGTTAACACTTCATAACCCAATAACAAATTGGTGCGAGGCACAAAACCACCTTTCAAATTATACTTAACAAACGGAATCAAAAATTTAGGAAAACTCAGGTTGGCATCCAATCCATACCTGTACGTATTGTAGCCTTTTAATTGTCCGCTAAGTTGCACCTCAAACCCTGCATTCGCATTTATCATTAGTATTTCACCACCTTTAAAAGTATTACGTCTGCGCCAGCCTACGGTAATATTACCACCTGTAAGGTTGTTGGATTTTGTACTGCCTGTTGGTTCAAGCTTTAAAGCGTTTTTAGGTAACGGTGTTAAATAGTAGTAAGTATTTAAAGGTATACTATCGTTAAGGCCTCGTAACACCCGCACACTATCATTAGCCGCTTTTGTAAGCATGGTACTATCTACCTCAAACCTGTTTTTTACAAACTTAAAAATACCCAGGCCTACTAAACGATTAAGTGTAAGGTTTTGATCGGTTCTGTTATATGCCTCGCCTTTTTTAAACTGCATGGTGTTTTGAAACAACTGCGGTTTATACTGGTTGCGCCTGTCTACCACATAATAGCCTTTATAAAAAGAAGCTGTTTGTTTTAAGGTATCAGATGATGTTGTACTGTTAAGACGAAATGTTGGGAATATAAAAATATCATTAATAGAAAATACTGACTTGGCCGCAGTTGTAGTATTTGGTTTAACTTTTACATACAGGTTTACTTTATTGCTTCCAATTGTACTATCTGCCTGAATAATTAAAAAGCCCGGATCAAAATAATAAAACCCTTTTTCTTTTAAGTAAACATCCAGTCTGTTACGTTCCGCTTTTATTGTTTCCAAGTCAAACGGATTACCTCGTTTTAAAAATGTGTTTTTAGAAGCAGCTCTTATATTAGTAGATAGATTACTGCTGTCCGTTTCAAAAAACACACTATCAATAAAATACCGTACACCTGGAACAACGGTGTATGTAGCACTTGCTTTTTTCCCTTTAATAGTTGTATCGCCGGTTACCGCAACATGAAAAAATCCTGTATTTTCCAAATTGCTTTTTATAACATTAATGTTGTTACTAAGACTAAGCTGGCTTAACAAAACCGGGGGCTCGCCAATTTTATTTTTAAGCCAACTTCTAAACGATTTTTCCGACTTGGGATTACCCGCCAGATTATACATGTGTAACTTAAACTTCACTCCAAATATTGAGCGGTTAGGTTTGGGTCTTGTTAACGATGAGGCCGTTTCTTTTACCAGACTTTTATATTTTTTACTCACACTGTCGGTCTCTACTTTTATGCTGGCGCCTGTGTACAACGCATCACCTTTGGGTACATATTTTGTGCCCGAGCATGCGTATAACAGCATACTTAATACTGCGTAAAAAGTATATAATGTAAACCTATGTATTCTTACAGGTGCAAACATTTTTTATTGCCTCAGTTTTTATTTTATATTGTCAACAGCATTACTACTATGCCCCCAGTAACCCTCATTTCCAAATCTCTAAATCATCTAATTACCAAATCCTAGATCAACAAATCAGACATCCTACATTAATTTGCTAATTGCTTAGCTTCTCTTTCTTCCCGTTCTTTCCTTCTTTGTTCCGGTGTTTTTTGTTTTCTAAAAATATCGCTGAAACGGTTATAGTCAAGTGTAATAACAAAGCCTACACCTGTTTCAATAATATATCCGTCAATCACACCCTGAAACTCATTTTTACGATACGCACGTAACATATAACGGCCATCCTTGCTTAATCGATAATCAATTGCAATATTACCCGCAATATTTGTTGCTTGCTGGTTGCTGTTCTGCGGTCCTTCCAATTCAAAATTGCTGCCAATTGATACCGTTAACCTGTCATCAAACATTTTTTTAGAAAGGCCCACGTTTAAATCTGTTCTATCTGCTTTCGTGCCGGTTGAATAGTCTTCCGATGATTGTAAATCAAAGTTCAATTCAACACCTTTAATTAAACCTTCGCTCATGCGGTTTAACTGTTCTGTTAACAGTTTACTTACACTTTGCCTCACCATTGTATTGGCCGATACGCCGGTGCCATCAAAAGGTGTTTCAGCAAAAAAGCGGGTTAATACCAGTAAAGAAAAAACCTGTTTATTCATCTCGCCCTCATCCAGTCTTAGTTGATCCAGTTTGGTACGTACATCTGTTAACACATTACCAGCAACCGAATAACTTTTATTCTCCGGTAATAGAATATCAAATGCAACCCTGGGCTGTAATAGTTGTCCCGTTAATTTTAACAACACATCAAACGGTAGACGCTGCATGTACATATTACGTTGGGTGGCGGTAATGTCATCACCTAATTGACCTTTAACCAAATCTAACGGAACAGCATTGGCTACATACTTTGCCGTAATATTTATATCGGCTGCAGTGGGTTCGCCACCCCAGGTTATCTTACTTCCTTTTTCAATAGAGAATTTTCGTTTGGCCATTGGTATGGTTAACTGATATTCTCCTTCATTAATTTCGTAAGTGCCGGTCATTACAATTTCACCCGATTGGTCAATATTCACACTAAGCAAGGCTTCTCCTTTTACATTTAAAAAGTCACCATTGCCTTCATCAATCACTAAAGTAAAATCCGCTGCCGGGTCTATTTCAATATTCACCGATACATCCAGCCCTTTTATAGAGGATGTGTTCAATGAATCATATCTAACCAACCACAACGAATCACTCAACGGTGCATCCATATCCACAAACTCAACTACGCCCTCGCGGTCTGCAACACCCGGATCCGATTGTGGTAATACAATCGTCATCACCGTACCTTCGTTTACTTTCAATCTTCCATCAATTACCGGTAGTGCTTCTGTACCGGTAATTTGCAGGTCGGTATTAAAAAAAAGTTTACCGTAAAAAAGGTCATTATCTCTTTTTATACTGTTTAATGCCTGAAAATTATCTGCACGGAGGCTAAGGTTAAATTTATAATTGGTAAAGTTTTTTGTAGCAGCCGTACCGTTTAGTACAAGGTTATTGTTACTGGTGTCCTTAATGGCAAACCGGTTAAAGCGTAACCCTTGTTCATCAATAATAATTCTTTGTTGATCAACTTTAAAGTAGTTGTTCAACATGCTCACATTAAAACCAGCTTTGTCAAAATTAATATTACCTAATACCGATGGTTGTTTAATAGTTCCTTTAATCGCAATCTTACCATTAACAGCACCCGTACCATACCTGATGGCATTACCCGAAAAAGCCTGGGCGGTTTGCATGGTAAGCCGGTTAATATTCAGGTTAAAGTCAAAGTCGTTACCATTGTTTGTTTGCTGGTAGTACTTACCAGTTAATTGCACATCATTATTCCTGCCAGTAATAGTAACTGTGGCATCATAAACCCCGGCTGATGCATTGTTGGCTAATATTTTCACATTACCAACCGTGTCTTTATACAATTGTAAATTGTCTATAGCCAGGTCGCCGGTAAAAACAGGCGAGGTAAATAAATCCGATAAAACCACTTCACCGTTTATTTTACCATTTGCCAATGTGGTATCCGGCATTACAAAACCAAGTAAGGTAGCAACTTCAAACTGCTTAAATGAAACCTGTAAAGGTGCTGTTGGTACATTTTCGGTACTTTGTATTTTAAGCTGTTGCTCCTGCTGTGATAGTAAGAAGTTATTTGCCAATAAACCTTCAGCGGAATAAACCAGGTTGTTATTATCGGCAATATTCCAGTCTTCATAATTTAATTTCAAATTACGCGGTGCTATAGCAAACTTATATTGGCTGCTGTCGTTTTGTTCCAGCACTCCTTGCAGGTTATAGCGTTCTTTTAATTCACTGTCTTTAATGTTTAACAAAAAGGCCAGGTTGTTCTCCGCAACGCCCGCTTGCAGTGTAGTATTTTGTATGGTTATGCCCCCCGTGCTTATATTCTTTACACTTACATTGGCTACTATTGAATCCTGTGCCTCATTGGTTCCTGCATCCAGTACAAGATTTTCAATTTTATTACCTGCATAATTTACACCGGGAGCTTTCAGGTTGGCATGCCATCCGTTAAAATCACTAAAAAAGCTGGTTAAAGTAACGGTTTGTAATTCCTGTAAGTCGGGCACGAAAGCTTTTAACTGGGGCGAGTTGCTAATGGTAGCGTTTAGTGTAAAGTTATAAGGATCAAAAACCAGCGTTGTATCACGCTGTGTTGTTTTAAAATAAGGTTGCATGACATGTTGCACCACATCGCCAATTTGTGTAAGCTTATACTCACCGTATAAGTCAACATTCGCAATAGGACTAAACAATTGGAGGTAACGGATATCGTCAATTACATTTGCTACCAGTCGAACGCTATCTAGGTCAACGGGTTGATTATTCATTACCAGCAATCCTTTTTCTATCATCAGCTGGCCAATTAAATCATCAGGGTTAGTACTTTCAAAATCGGCCTTTATGTTACCCGCAAAATTTATAGCATCGGGGGTTAGGTTTAACTGCTGCGTTTTAATACTATCAATTTGCAGGTTGGCCTGTATAGCTGGGTAATCAGTGGCAAAGTTTGCGGTAGCTGTTAAATCCAAGTCAATATTCGGATCGGTTATAGAGGCGGTAAGATTGGCCAACTGGTTTCTGATATTACCATTCATGGCTAAATCTCTGTACTCATATTTATTATACGTAAAACTATGTATGGTTCCTTTAAATACAGCATCAGCCGTTTTTGGGTCAAATCCTTTACCCTTGGCTTGTATACTCGCACTTAATGATCCTAATGTGGTGTCTTGCAAAATTTTACCCAACTCAAACGATTCTGTTACCAGGTTAACATCGTAAGTGGCTTTGGCTGCATCGGTAATATTTGTTGTTTTACCTTTTATGTTTACGTTACCTAAATCGGTTTTAAGATTAGCATCTACATCGTTTGCTGCCAAGCCGCCTTTAATCTTGCCTGACAACCGCATGGTATTGGGCAAATTAATAGTAGCCGGCAATGTTCCCGCCGGTAATATTTTTTCAAGGTCTTGCTTTGTTGTACTAATATTATCAATAGCTAAGTCCGATGTAAACTTATCCATATCCGGTAAGCCCTTTAACTGACCATTTAATTTTACCGTTGTGGCATTCCAACCTTTAATTTCCAAGCCATCAACAGCCAGGTTTTTTACAAAACCCTTTATGCGTCCATGTAATTGCCAACTGGTTGCAGGATTACTAAACGCTTCCTGTTGTGCTAAGTCAGGTACAAAAGTTAACACATCCGATGCTGTTATTGTACTTCTGTCCAGGTTTACATCAACATATAAAACACCAATATCTTTACCAATGGCTTCAATCGATGGATAACGAATAGCTACATCACGTTGTAACAAAGTACCCGGTGTTTTTAATACCAGATCTTTTAAATAAGCAGTACTGTTGCCGTATAAAAAGTTTGTTTGTAATTTTTGCAAAACAAAACCACTTTGTTCTTTTAACTCACCTTTTTTTATAACACCCATAATGCTGTCGCTGCTAAATAAAAACTTATCAACTTCCAGGTTAAGGTCGTTTACTTTTAAGTGAGCATAGTCCATGCCTTTAGGTTGGCGGGGGGAGTTATTATCATCGTACTGTACATTACTGTTACTAATTTTTAAACTGTTTACCGCAAACTGTAAACCGGCTTGTTCTTCAGCCACTTCTTCCAAAGTTTCTTGGGAAGTTGCTGCATTGGTCGTTTTTTTAGGTGTAACAACCGGGTTCGTTTTATCCTGCCTTACAATGGCGTTTAATTTATCAATAACAATATCACCCGCATCAAAAACCATATTGTCAAGATCCAGCTTCTTGGGTTGTAATTGTAGTGTACCCACTTTAGCTTGGGTGTAAAACGCACCCACACTATCCCTAAAATCTAACTGTAAATTTTTAATGCCAATATTTTTCAACAGCAATTGTAACAAGTTGCCATCTCCGGCAGGTGTTTCAGTAGTAGGTTCTGTAGCTACCACCAATGCCGTATCGTTGCCTAAAGGTTTTGTTTGTATAATAGTAGCGGTGGTGTTCTCCAGCGATGTTTCTTTAATATCGATAATCAACTTATTAAAATCAAGCCCGTTAATTTTTGCACCAAAATGTCCCAAATATGTATTTACATCATTACCCGTAACAACATCTTTATATACAAAACGTACATTGTCCAGCAAAACCGATCTCAATAAAAATGGCGCAGCACTGGTATCAGTAAGACTTATAGAAGTATCGGTGGAGGGAGATGAAAAAGCATCAACAATAAACTGAAAATTAAAAGCAGTGTCGGGCAACTCCCTTTTAATTTTTGCGGTAATATCTTTTAGGTGAACCTCCTTAATATCCAGCTCGCTAAAAATCAAATTCCAAATACTGATGTCTACCTGTATTTTACCGGCCGAAAGTAATGTGTCTTGTTTGCGGTCTTCAATGTATAAATCTTCCAGTACAACTTTGGTGCTAAAACTTATGTACAGCTTGCCAATATCAACTTTTGTATCCAGCTTTTTTTGTAAAAAACTCACCGCCTGTTTTCTGATAATATTTTGTCCCCAGCGGGTTTGTATCGCAACAATCAATAACACCACCAATAGCAATAACCCCAGCACAATACTGCCCAACACCTTCAACAGGCGTTTCCAAATGTTCTTTTTTTTCTTAGGGGCTTTTTCCTTTTCCATCAATTAGTTGTGCACTTACTACGTTATAATTTTATTGTATTAACCCCAAACCCCTAAAGGGGCTTCTGAGTACGAGTATACAAGTTTTATTTTTGCTATCAACGGTATTACTACTATCATCGTTTCTTGCGTCGCACACTTGTACGTTCTGTAACGGCGAAGCCCTCATTTTGCTATTAACAATATAAATGAACTAAATAATTCTATTCAGCATTATGCACGTTTCTGTTCTGTCTCATTTATACACATCAAACAAAAATCAGAAATCCTACATCAGTCGTCACCATCTCCGCTTCTGCAAAATTGCCGTATTCTTGTTAATTAACGATTTATGAATATAAAAAACTATACCATTTATACAGCTATTGCTATAAAACACAAATATTTATACGTTTTTCTTGTAATAATTTCAAAACCCCGAAAGTTTTGAGATAGTTAACCCCCGAAACAGTTGCAATTCTGTTACATTTCTTATCTTGCTTTTTTAAAGATTGACTATGCCAAAAACAAAAATAGCGGGTATTGGTAAATACTTACCCGAAACCATTGTAACCAATAACGATCTTACTAAAGTAATGGAAACCAGCGACGAGTGGATCCAGGAAAGAACCGGTATCCAGGAACGCAGGTACGCCAAACGTTACGAAGACACGACTGCTACCATGGGTGCCGAGGCCGCAAAAATTGCGATAGAACGTGCCGGCATAACCCCGCAGGATGTTGACTTTATTATTTTTGCCACACTTAGTCCCGACTATTATTTCCCCGGATGTGGTGTATTGGTACAGCGTATTTTAAACATACCCAATATTCCGGCATTGGATATACGTAACCAATGCAGCGGTTTTGTGTATGGTATTAGCATAGCCGATCAGTTTATAAAAACAGGTATGTATAAAAACATCCTGCTTATAGGTTCCGAAACACATTCCTATGCGCTGGATTTTAGTACCCGTGGGCGTAATGTATCAGTAATATTTGGCGATGGTGCAGGAGCTGTTATATTACAACCCACCGAAAAAGAAAACCAGGGTATTTTAAGTACTCATTTACATAGTGATGGTACCGAGGCCGAAATGTTAAGCATGCCGAACCCCGGTTTTCATGCCGGTAAATTTTGGGATGCCGTAAAACCCGAACAGCCCGAAACACCTTATGGCGGTATGTTCATTACCCAAAATCTATTGGATAAAGAAGATATGTACCCCTACATGGATGGTCCCGCTGTATTTAAAAAAGCGGTGGTCAAAATGCCTGAAGTAGTACAAGAAGCTTTAAAAATAAACAACCTGCAAACCACCGATATTGATATGTTGATACCACACCAGGCCAACCTGCGTATTGCGCAATTTGTACAACAACAACTTGGCCTAAGTGACGATAAGGTGTTTAATAATATTCAGAAATACGGTAATACTACCGCAGCATCTGTACCTATTGCCCTGTGCGAAGCATGGGAAGCCGGCAAAGTAAAAGATGGCGACCTGGTTTGTTTAGCTGCTTTTGGTAGTGGCTTTACCTGGGGAAGTGCGCTGTTGAGGTGGTAAAGAAAGTTCCAAAGGTTCAAGAGGTTTAAGAAGTTCAAAAGTTCAATGTTCCAAGGTTCAAAAGTTGGAGCGGTGAATAGTGATTGGCAGTAAAATCAAGTATCTAAAGCCCCTCCTTCGGAGGGGTTTGGGGAGGCCGTTGATTAGCGAACGGAACCCTGAGCGGAGCGTCGCAACATCAGTCCAATCAAGGTACTACAGCTGGTCAACAAAAAATAAACTATGGCCTTGCGGTATTTTGCATTCAGCTTTTAGCGTTCAGCTTTCTGCTTTCAGCCCTCCACCCTAAACCTTATACCTCCAATGTTGTTATAACTTTTGTAATTAAGGCATTTACCAAAAGGAACAATGGTTTGTGTATCCGAAAAGTAAATGTAATAGCTTAACTTTGCGCTTTCCTCTAAAAAAATGAGCGACCCAATAAAACATGAATGCGGTTTGGCATTCATCAGACTAAGAAAATCTTTCTCTTATTACCAGCAACGGTACGGTACCACCATGTGGGGGTTAAACAAAATGTACCTGCTGATGGAAAAGCAACATAATCGTGGACAGGATGGCGCCGGTGTAGCTGCTGTAAAGCTGAATGTAGAACCGGGTTACCCGTTTTTACACCGTTTACGCAGTGCAAAACCACAGGCCATTGCCGATTTGTTCCGGCAAATTGGTGCCGAGGTAGAAAATCTGGCGCAATACAATCCCGAAATACGCAAACACCCCGGATTAATGAAAGGCCATGTATCGTTTATGGGCGAGTTGCTGTTAGGCCACTTGCGTTACGGTACACAAGGGAAAAATAATGAAGAGTTTTGCCACCCTTTTATAAAAAGGCATACAATACCTGCCCGCAACCTGGCTTTAGCGGGCAATTTTAATTTGGTAAATACCGAGGAACTTTTTTCTTTAATTAATATTGATCCCGGAGTTTTTCAACGCCAGAGCGATTTAGCGGCGATGATGGAAGTATTGCACCATTTTTTGGTACAGGCCGACGAAAATTCACCCGAACACCCCGATATTAAAGCTGTTTTACAAAAGGCATTGCCTTTGTTTGATGGTGGTTTTCATGTAGGTGGTTTAACAGGTGACGGAACAGGTTTTGTAGTGCGTGATGCCAATGGTATCCGTCCTTCTTATTATTATATTAACGATGAAGTAATTGTTGCTGCATCGGAACGTGCTGCTATACGCACTACGTTTAATGTTGGCGAAAACGAAGTAAAAGAGTTAATGCCCGGTCAGGCGTTGATTGTGTATGAAGATGGTCGCTACGAAATTTTCCAGGCACTGGAAGCCAAAGAACGTAAGGCTTGTAGCTTTGAACGTATTTATTTTTCCCGTGGTAGCGACGAAAAAATTTATAAAGAACGTTTGGCCTTAGGTCAAAATCTAAGCGAGCAGGTATTAAATGCAGTTGACCACGATTTAAAAAATACTATTTTCTCTTTTATACCCAACACCGCCGAAGTAGCGTTTTATGGTTTGCAAAAAGGTATGGAAGATTACCTGAACAAACGCAAGCTGGAACGTATTTTAAGCTGGGGAAATAATATTGATCAGGAGCAGTTGTCAGAACTTATCTCACGACGTGTACGCATTGAAAAAATTGCGATTAAGGATGTGAAGATGCGTACGTTTATTACTGAAGATACCAGCCGTAACGAAATGGTACAACACGTGTACGATATTACTTACGGCACCGTTACGCCAAATGTAGATACGTTGGTGGTAATAGATGATTCCATTGTACGCGGCACCACTTTAAAGGAAAGTATTATTCGTATGCTGGCCAGATTAAAACCTAAAAAAATTATTGTTGTTTCTTCATCGCCGCAAATACGTTACCCAGATTGTTACGGTATTGACATGAGCAAGATGGGCGACTTTATTGCCTTTGGCGCAGCCGTAGCTTTGTTAAAAGAAAAAGGGCAGGAACATATTTTGCAGGACTTATTGGAAAAATGTAAAACCCTGCAACGCAACAATCAACTACATACTGAAAATGTAGTGCAGCAATTATACAAAACTTCTACTACCGAAGAAATATCGGCAAAAGTAGCGCAGCTAATTACGCCTCCCGAAGTGGATATTCCGGTTGAAGTAATTTTTCAAAGCATTGAAGATTTACACAAAGCTTGTCCGGGTAATTTGGGCGACTGGTATTTTACCGGCAACTACCCAACACCTGGTGGCAACAAAGTGGTAAACAAAGCCTTCATTAATTTTATGGAAGGCAAAGATGTACGTGGCTATTAATAGGTAAAAACTGGTAGCATCAACGGTAGTGCAAAGCCGGGCAACAGTATCCCGCTTTATGCTACAAGTCCTCGGCCTCCTGCGTCGGCCTGTGGGCTTTTCGCTGCAATCGGGGCTATGGGCATCAGTAGTACAAAACCCCACATCGTACATTATTGGCAGGGCAAATATTTGTGCCGGGCTTAATTGCAGAATTAAAAAACTCATTCATATAAAAGGGCTGTCTACATTGTAGATAGCCCTTTTACTTTATTCCCTCTCAGGTATAAATTATTTTACTACTTGTATGCCGTTAGCAGTAAACCTGATTTCTTTTTCAGGTTTAGTAATGGCATCAATTTCTTGTTGAGATTTTTTAGCATCTTCAGCGTAGTGCTTTAATTCGGCAACCGAAGTTGTTTTAATAAAAGCTTTACCATCTAACACAACAGTTTTACCTACTAAAGCAGTTGGCGTAAAAAATGCATAATCTTTCATTTTTACAAATGCAGTAGTAGTATCGTTAACCGCTAATTTAATCCAGCATCCTTTTTTAGAGCAAACCTCTAAAACTTTAGCCGTAACCTTTGTATCAATAGATTCGGTTTTAGCCAATTTTGCCGGAATTTGGGCAATATCAATAGCACCGTCAATCGATTTTATTTCACCATATACATCACCGGGTTTAGCATCGCCGGCAGGAGGTTGTGCAATAGCAGCAGTGCTAACAAAAACAATAGCAACGGCTAATAATAATTTTTTCATAATAATAATTTCGTTTTCTTAAGACTGCAAAGTTAGCAATTGGTTGCATGCGGCAAACTCTAATATTGTAAAAACAGGGTCATTTAATGTCAAAATCTGCCCTTAACCGTTTTCATGATCGCTAAGTAACAATTCTCCTTTTACCAGCCAGGAGGTGCCAAAAGCCAGTAAAGCAATCCACTCCAGCCAAAAAACAGCATTCATGGCATCCGCATCGTCTTCAAAAGCATCACGGGTAGCAACAAAAACCAATACCACACAAACTACCATAATAACGGCACAACTGCGGTAAATTTTGTTGCGGGTCTTTTTCTCCTCGGTTTTTATACCCCGGCTCTTGGTAAATAAGAAAAAGGAAATAAAGGCTAAGGTTAAAAAGAAAATACCGGCAGATATATAATGAACCCATACTCTTCCTCTGTTATCGTCTAGCTGAACCACAGCGCACAATGTATCTTCTGTTTGTGTAGTAGGGAAAAGAGCTACCAGTATGGCGGCTACACCGGCAATGGTAGTGCAAATATTATCTGTTGTATCATAACCTTTGTACGCAATTAAAAACAATGCTACCGCACATAAAGCGCCTACGAATATATCGCCACCTATTGTAAAATAATAATGGCTGATAGAGTCCTGTATTTGCGTGCAGCGGCCTACCCAAAAAGTAGCAGCTAATAGCGCAGCCGGTAAAAGTATACCAATAAAGCCAATGGCTTTACGTATGGTCATAAACGAAATAACCAGCCTGTTATTATTTGTGTTTTCCGTAGACATAATTTAATGTTTGTGCTGTTTAGGCCATTACCGCTACCATTTGCAAAGCTCTTTCACCCAATGGTCTGTCACCCTTAATGGTTATTTTATTCATCACGTCGACAGGTCTGATACTTTTAGAAAAAAGCTTCCAGCTTATATCGGCCGGAATTGTAATGATAGCAGCTGGTTCAATATCCTGCGGTTCGTAAAGTTGCCAGTCTGTTGCGGTTTTAATTATTTGCCAATTGCCGCCAAACTCGCCGGCAATTACCACGCTTACAACTGTATTATTTGTTGCATCTATATCACGGTAAGTGTGCGGTAACCCCAACATAAATACAGTAAGAAATGTAGTAAAGTAGTGGCTATGCAACAACTCGGTATTACCAATGGCATCACGTATTTGTTGCTGGTGTAAAAACTTTTCGGTGTATTCACGGGCAATATGTTTCCAGTTCGGACTTTCCGTATCACCGGCCCAGCTTACTGCAAATGGTGCCATGTCGTTTGGGTTTAACGATGCATAATATTGGTTATACAACGGTCCGGTAAGTTGGTGTAGGGTAATTAACATCTGCGGGCTAACCCTTTTCATAGCCTTTACCCAATCAGCGTTTAAGCCGTTCAGGTAAGTTACTAAACCGTCATAACTAAAATCAGTTGGGCTCTCACCAAAGTATCCGTCTTTTAACATGGATAACACACGAATATTTCCGTCTAACAAATGCGCCACTACATCTTTTACCGTCCATAATCTGGCAACAGTTGGTCGCTGCCAATCTTCAGTTGGTAATGTTTGTAAAAGTTTGATGAATAGTTCGTCAACTTCAGATAATTGTGTAAGTATTACTGACGCAGTATGTTGGTTAATGTTCAACGCATAAATTTTATACTTAAAGTTAACAGCTAACAACGGCTTAAAAAAATTAGCACTATTATATTTAATACTACTGTTTTATCTTAGCAATATTCTTGTAAAAAATAAATAACATGACTTCATTTTCAGTAACAGGCAGGTTTGTAGATATGGTTCAGCAAAAAATTTATCCGGCAACAGTAACGGTTAGTCAGGGGAAAATTGAAACTATACAACCGCTTGATGTACTGTCGGAGGGAAATGAAGGATATATTTTACCGGGATTTATTGATAGCCACGTACATATAGAAAGTTCTATGTTAATACCGTCAGAGTTTGCAAGACTGGCAGTAGTACATGGTACAGTTGCCACCATCAGCGATCCGCACGAAATAGCCAATGTTTGCGGTATAAACGGCGTAAACTTTATGATAGACAATGGCAAAACGGTAAACTTTAAATTTAATTTCGGCGCACCCAGTTGTGTACCCGCTACAACATTTGAAACTGCGGGTGCTACTATTGATGCGGATGCGGTTGCAGCTTTATTGGCACGTGATGAGATTAAATACCTGAGTGAAATGATGAACTTTCCCGGGGTTTTGTACAATGATGAGCAAGTGATGGCCAAAATAAAAGCGGCACATGCGGCAAACAAACCTGTGGATGGTCATGCACCGGGTTTGCGTGGCGATGTGGCCAAACAATATATTGATGCCGGTATATCAACCGATCATGAATGTTTTACAGCCGAGGAAGCACTGGATAAACTGCAATACGGTATGAAGATTTTAATACGTGAAGGAAGTGCGGCAAAAAATTTTGATGCACTGGTGCCGCTTATGCACGAACATTATGCAAACATGATGTTTTGCAGTGATGATAAACATCCGGATAGTTTAATAATTGGCCATATAAACCAGTTATGTGCAAGAGCAGTAGCCTATGGCATTGATGTTTTTAAAGTGTTACAAGCTGCTTGTATTAATCCGGTAAAGCATTATAAACTGGATGTGGGTTTATTACAACCCGGTGATGCGGCTGATTTTATTATTGCCAAAGACCTGAAACAGTTTGACATTTTACAAACCTATATCAACGGTGTGTTGGTTGCTGATAAGGGAACTACTTTAATTAATAATAGCGAAGCAATGCAAGCTGCGCCTATTAATAATTTTAATTGCAAACCAAAACAGCCTGCCGACTTTGCCATAGCTGTTACCGAAATACAGGAAAAAATTGCCGTAATAGAAGCGTTGGATGGTCAGCTAATAACCAATAAACTCAGCTATACACCAACGGTTCACAACGGTTATTATGTAAGTAATATTGAAACAGATGTATTAAAAATTGCGGTAGTAAACAGGTATAACGAAGCCAGCGTTGTTACGGCCTTTATAAAAAATTTTGGTTTTACTAAAGGTGCTATTGCATCATCTGTAGCACATGACAGCCACAATATTGTAGTGGTTGGTGTAGATGACGAGAGTATGACCAAAGCAGTAAATCTTGTAATTGCGGCAGAAGGCGGGGTTAGTTTATACGCACCGGCTACGGAACAAGAAGCAGAGCAAAACATGGTGGTACAGTTACCCGTTGCGGGATTGATGAGTATCCAAGATGGATATGTGGTGGGTGAACAATATGCCGCCATTGATAATGCTTCCAAAGTCTTGGGTAGTAAACTGGCTTCGCCGTTTATGACATTATCATTTATGGCACTACTGGTAATACCCCATATTAAACTAAGCGACCTGGGATTGTTTGATGGAGACAGCTTTACTTTTATTAACTAGATGCGTAAACGAATGTTATTTGCCCCATGTCTGAAATTACATTCGTCATTCGCCCTATAAATATTCCCATTCACCCTTTTTTCGGGTATATAGGTATGTAAGGTGTTGTATAACAAGCATGACTGCACTACTTTCGATTAAAATTACAAACGATGAACGAATATAAAAATACATCCGGCAACCAAGGAATGGATAACAGAGGTGGTAATTCGTCTAAACAATATGGCAATCATGTTTGGTTAGGTGCTTTTTTACTGGTTTTTGGTGTTTTTGCCTTTTTAAAAACTAACCTTAATGTTCAGTTTCCCCGGTGGCTATTTACCTGGGAGTGGATATTGATTGGAATAGGATTGTTTATTGGTTTTAAAGAAAATTTTAGAGGGTCTGCCTGGATTATACTTATTGCCATTGGCAGTATCTTTTTAACTAAGGATTTATTAAGGTCGTATGGATATGGCTTTAACTTTTGGCCTATTATAATAATTCTAGTGGGCGTGTATTTTATTACACAATCATCCGGTAAAAAAAAACGCCTAAGCTCCCGTAGCACTATCAGCCATACACCCACCGAATATGGTGATATACCTTTGGGAGATAGTACCTTTGTTTCAGAAAGTGAAGACGATTACATTGACAGTACTTCTATTTTTGGAAGCGATAAAAAAATTGTACTATCAAAAAACTTTAAAGGCGGCGAGGTTACCAATGTATTCGGGGGCTCAGACATTGACCTAACACAATCGGACATACAAGGCCGCTGCGAGCTGGAGGTAACCGCTATATTTGGAGGCTGCACCTTGGTTATTCCATCCAATTGGGTAATACGTTCAGAAGCTACTACTATTTTTGGTGGTATATCAGACAAACGTAAAATGCTTTTGAACAGTGATGTACAAGCTAAAACACTTATTATAAAAGGTACGGTACTGTTTGGCGGTATCGAAATTAAAAGCTACTAATACAGTAGCTTTTACTGTATTTGTTCAATCCCTCTAAAATTAACATTATGCAATGGTTTACGGCCAAAATTGTTTATCGCATTATTACCGGCACCGGTAATCATACGGCGCAGTTTGAAGAACAGTTGCGTTTAATACAAGCACCGCATATAAGTAATGCTTTACAAAAAGCAACTGAAATAGGCCATAAAGGCGAAGACTTCTTTTATAACCAACACTTACAGTTGGTACAGTGGCAGTTTATGCATGTAACCGAATTAAACCCGTTACAACATATAAACGATGGCATGGAACTTTACACTCGCATAGAAGAACAGGATAATGCCGAAGCATATATGTTAACCTTACGCCGCCGCCACGAACAATTAACGGATACTATTAATTTACCCTTGTAAAAAGTAAATACGTAATGCAGGTAAGTTTGTTTTCGGTAAAAAAACTATTTATTATATTAGGCGCATGCTGGTTAATTTTATTAGCCGATCATGCATTGATATTGTATTGGTTTGGCCTGCCGATGAAAACTGCCGTTACTGATAGTGCTATCAGTAATTTTTTATTGTTATGGGCCTGCATTTTAATTGTAGGCATGTTGCGTTATTATAATGCGGGTGCCAGCCGGTATAGCAATATGATAATACTTTGTATTGTGTTAAGTATAATATGGGTGTACTTTAGCAAGTTTGTATTAAACTTTTTTTTGAATGAAGTTCCCGGCTATTCATTTTTTTTACAACAGTCGTTAATCATACGCGGTAGTACCGGCTTTTTAGTTTTAATAATAGCAGCTATGCTGGGCGTTATCTGGTACAGCTTGCAGGAGCAGCAACAAAATGAACAACGTAAAAAAGATGCGGAAAAACTCTCCCGTGATGCGGAGTTATACAAATTGCGCCAGCAATTACAACCCCACTTTTTATTCAATAGCCTTAACTCCATTAATGCATTAATTAGCATTGATCCAAGCGAGGCAAGAAACATGGTATTACAGTTATCGGCTTTTTTACGCAACAACGTAAGCAGTAGTGAAAATAAATGGATTGGCTTACAGGAAGAACTGGAACATTTAGGGCGTTATTTAAGTATAGAAAAAGTGCGTTTCGGCGACCGGCTTATTACAACTATTGAATGTGATGATGATACAAGCGAGATGAAATTACCGGCTTTAATATTACAACCGGTGGTTGAAAACGCTATCAAATTTGGCTTGTACGATACTTTAGGCCCGGCCAATATTTTACTAAAAGCAAGCAATGTAGATGGGCAGTTACAAATAACCATACAAAACCCATACGACCCGGATACAGCATCGCCACGTAAGGGTACGGGCTTTGGTTTATCATCGGTACAACGCAGGTTGTATTTACTTTTTGGCCGTAACGATTTATTAAGCACATCGGGCAGTAAAAATATATTTACTACCGTGGTAACGGTACCACAAATACAGCCCGATATAACTTAACCAATAACTAATTAAATTTACGCATGCATAAAGTTGTAATTATAGATGATGAACCATTGGCACGCAGTGTAGTGGTAGAGTTTATAAAAGATTTTCCGCAGTTGCAGGTAATGGCTACCTGTGGCGACGGGTTTGAAGGAGTGAAGGCTATTCAGGAACACCAGCCCGATTTAATTTTTCTAGATGTGCAGATGCCTAAAATAAATGGATTTGAAATGCTGGAACTGGTAGATGAACCGCCTTCGGTAATATTTGCCACGGCCTTTGATGAGTACGCTATTAAAGCTTTTGAAGCCAACGCTGTTGATTATTTATTAAAACCGTTTAGTAAGGAAAGGTTTGCCACCGCTATTAATAAATGGCAGGAACAACAGGCCGGACGCACGGCCTTAAATATGCCCGGATTATTGGACGCAGCATCGCAAACACCGGCACAAAGCCAGCGTATTGTGGTAAAAACCGGCACCAAAATAAAAATTATACCTACACAGGATGTGTTTTACCTGGAAGCCGCCGATAATTTTGTAAAAGTACATACTCGTGAAGGCGCCTTTTTAAAAAATAAAACCATGGCACATTTTGAGCAAATACTACCCACGCAGGAGTTTGCCCGTTGTCACCGGTCGTATATGATAAACCTGCAGGAAATAACCCGTATTGAACCTTACGAAAAAGACAGCCATATTGCCTTATTACGCAATGGCAGCCGTGTGCCGGTAAGCCGTAGTGGTTATGCCAGGCTGAAAGAGATTTTAGGTTTGTAGTGCTTGGTTAATGGTTCATTGTTAATAGTTCATGGTGAGGTGAGCAATCAGTAGTGAATAGTGAATTTCAATTTTGTCAATTGTCACTTGTCCATTGTCAATTCAGTCTTGCGGACTCACGGACTTCCTGACTCTCCGACTTCCTCTGCTGATTAGCGAACAGAACCCCGAACGGAGCGTCGCAACGTCAGCCCAATCAGGGAACTGGAGCTGGTTAACAAAAAAAATCCTCAATTTGTTAAGTTTTTAGCAATAATCTGGAATAGGCGAATGCTGTTTTAAAAAGTTGTATTTTTCCAATCGGTTGTTTGGGTTTACAATTTTGCCTATTTTACAGCGTTTAATACATAAGCCACGTTTTGGGCTTTGTTACTGTCTTAATGAGATAAACTTATTGCTTAGATGAAGAAAATAATATTAACTGTTTTTGGGTGTGTTGCATTGGTAGTTGTGGGCAAGGCGCAGGATCCTAATTTTTCGCAGTTTTTTGCTTCTCCCTTAACCCTTAATCCCGCCCTTACCGGAAAGTTTGATGGTGTAATTCGTGTAGCAGGAAATTATCGTAATCAGTGGCCGTCTATCAGCAACGCATTTAATACCTATACCGTATCGGCCGATATGGGCATTTTACAAAACCGAATTCCGGAAGGTGACCAGTTTGGTGTAGGCCTTATTGGCTTTAGCGATAAAGCCGGTGATGGGGTATTGGTTACTAACCATGTGGGCTTATCGGTAGCGTATCATAAAAGTTTAGACGAAAATTTTAATCACCAGATTGGAGCCGGTTTCCAGGGTATGTACACCAATAAAAGACTGGATGCAAGCCGTTTGAAGTTTGAAGATATGCTTACACCTTTTGGTTTTACCGGTGCTACACAAGACTTATTTACCAGCGGCAATCAGAATTTACAATATTTTGACTTGAATGCCGGTGTGTTTTACAATGGTAGTACCGATGGGTATAATAATTTTTATTTAGGCGCATCCATGTATCATATTAACCGGCCTAAAGAAAGTTTCAAAGGAGCAAACTTTCTTTTAAGTCCGCGTACAACAATACAGGCCGGTGGTAAAATACCGCTAGGCAGTTCCTATAACTATTTGCATTTGGCCGCCAACCATAGTATGCAGGCCAAGGCCAGCAATACAACACTGGGTGGTGCAGTATCGGTTAATGTAAATAACGATGATGATAACCCAACCAATGTATACTTAGGTAGCTGGTATCGTTTTGGCGATGCTGTTATACCTTATATGGGCCTGGAGTTTGGCGAGTTTCGTTTTGGCGCTTCTTACGATTTAAATATCTCTAAATTAAAAGCAGCATCTAACACCCGTGGCGGTGTAGAAGTATCGCTTATTTACATTCGTAAATACGTTGATCCCAATATGCGCAAGTTAAACTGCCCCAGGTTTTAATTTTTTTTGTTACGGGCTGTATTGCTACTATCATCGTCTGTTGTGTCACTCACTTGTGCACCTGTAACATTACTCACCATTGTGCAAGGTGCACCCCGACTTGTCGGTGGTACGTTCCGGTAATGTTATTGGGCATTGTGTAAGTGTAAACTTCATTGGCAAATCTTCACAGCGAATTATTATTGAGCCTATGTCACCGCAATATTATAAAGATGAATTTTTATTCTTTAAGCCAATTTTTAACCCAGAAGTAACGCTGAATGAAGACAGGTTAATAGTAGAGTCATCAAGAATCTCGGAAACAGTCGATTATATAATAAGTAACAATATTACCAGTTTACATATTTCTAGTGAGTATTACAAGAATGAATCTATTGATTTTGTAAAACAGGTAAATTTTATAAAGGGGCTTTTTATTTTACAAGAGAAAATGGATTTGTCTGCTGTAAATGAGTTGACAGTACTAGAGGAACTAAGAATAAATACTTCTATAAGTTTAGTTGACTTTAGCAATCTTCCAAAACTTAAAACTCTTTCACTTGATTTTGACAAAAATGCAACCAATATTCATTTATGTAAACAGTTAGAATGTCTATCGATTATTGGCTTTAAAGAGAAAAACTTAAAAACACTTGATAGCCTTAAATCTTTGCGAAGCCTTAATTTGTATAATACATTTATTGAAGATTTAACCGGCATCGAAAATTTAAAGGAGCTTACCGTTGTAAGGATAAATACAGCCCGAAGATTAATATCTTTAAATGGAATATTTAAAGGTCTGCAAAATTTAGGATTATTGGATATATATGGAGCCCCATTATTAAATGATTACAGTTCGTTAAAAGGAATGCGTAGCATCAAGCAATTAGAACTAAGAAAAACAGGTGACGTTGAGTCTACAACAATTTTTGAATCATTACCCAATCTGGAACATTTGACACTAGGATTGAAAGTATTAGATGGCAAAATGACGAGGCTAAAAAACATACCATCTGTTGGATATATTGACTATCCGCATTACGATGTAAAATTGAAAAAGCTAAAGGGCTAATGAAATGCTTTGGTTTAATTGCAATAATAAAATACTAATCAAAAAATTATTTCCTAACTCTCATTTCCAAATCACCAAATTATTACATCTTCAAATTACTTATCTTCTCCTAACAGTTCATCACGTTCCTGTGATACAACCTGTAACATACTTTCAAGTTGTCCAATACGTTTAATTTGTTCTGTCAGGTTTTGGTTGTCGTTACCAATAATTTGTATATCGTTGTTTATTTCTTCCAGGTAAGCAATTTTCTTTTGCATTTGCTGACGCTCAAAATTGGCTTCACTTAATTTATGTTCTGTGGCGGCCAGTTCATGCATCAGGTTGCGGTACTCAGTGTCTTTTTGTTGTGCCAATGCCAGTTGTACCGAAATGTCTTTTTGTAATTTATAGTTAGCTTCTTTTAAATCTTCGTGTTCTACTTTTAGTAATAAGGCTGTACCCGCCTGCGATTCAAGCTTTTTAATTTTTTCCTGTAGCTGTGTAAACTCTTTATTGGCATTGTCCAGTAGAACAGATAGTTCTTTGGTTATTTCTTGTTGGTGCTGCATATTATCCAACTCCTTTTGTTTGTTGGTTAACAACAGTTCTAAATCACCAATACGGTGTGTAAGCGTTTCTTTTTCTTTAATAATTACCTGTTGTTTGTTTTCCTGTTGTTTAATGGTTTCAATATTTTCCAGCAACGAAGTAATTTTATTGTTCTGTTCAACTAATCCATTTTGTGTAGCCTGTAATTGTTGCAGATAGTTATCCTCTTCTGAAACAGGAGCATGTTGTATGGTAACTTGTTCAGCAACTGCATACACTTCTTCTGTGGCTGATTGTTGATTTTCGTCCAATAGTTGTTGCAGTATATCAACTTCTTCTTTCAGGTTTTCGTTTTCCTGTTGTAGTTTAATTACTGTCTCGTTGTTTTCAATGCTGAGTTGTTCCTTTTTTAAATAACTAATTTCTTTATCACGCAGGTCCATGTCATTACGATAGCGTTTCTTCCACTCATCTACACGTTTTCTTTCGGCTTCAAGTTTTGTGTTTACTGCTTTTTGCTGTATACGGCCGCTAATAAAAAAGTATAGTGTTGCACCAATAGCTACTGCGCCAAACAGCAGTATGGTGAGTTGTAAAACAGATAATTGAATCAGATCCATAGCCTGTAATAAATGAAAGTGAAAAATGTGAGGTGTAAGCGGCGGTTAACAAAGTAAGGGCAAAATGTGCCACATATAAGGTTTTACGCGGGGTGGAATTTAAGGGTAAATATACAGTACAGCGATTAAAAGGAAAAATATTATAACCTTCTGGCCAATACCACCGTGTTTTTGTAGCTGTGCTTTTTGCCTTGCAGGGTAAAAAATTCTGAAAAAACTACATAAGTGCCAATAGGCAGTGCTTTGTTTTTATCATCCAACCCGTTCCAGTTCCAATAACCAGAAGTACTTGTAGTTCCGTTGCGCACCAAATTTTTAACTATTCTGCCCGCCGCATCAAAAATGGTAATATTGGCGACAAAACCTGGTTCGGGTAATGTGTAGTGAATGGAAACAATATCGTCAAATCCATCGCCATCCGGTGAAAATACTTTGGGCATGATGACAATATTACCTTTGGCGTTTTCGGACAATTTGTGTTGCGAATTCTGGTAAGTGGGGGTGCCATAGCCGGCAGTTGAAGCTGCTGAGTGCCAGTTGCTGCTGTTTTGCGTAGGCTGATCAGGGTCAATACGTTCTAACGAAATGCCTTCGTCATTATCAATTAAGGGGAAATGCCATTTATTAGTATAAGCCAGCTCATCTACAATTTCACCTTGATCATTCAGTAATACAATATTGCCTGATGTATTGGGATAAGACGGTAAAGAAGAAAGCACAACAACTTTATCGGGATGTTTTACCAAATAGTTTAAACCCAGGTTATCAGCATTTTCTGTTAGTACCACAAACTCCCCCGGATATAAAAGTAAGGTTGCGTTACTAATGGTTTTTATATTAGCAATACTACCACTTGTATTGCGGTTGCTGAGGGAGAGTTTTGATAAGTCGATATTCTTTTGGCTGTTGTTATAAATTTCTACATAATCGTAACCATTTGGTCTTGGCCTGAAAAGTATTTCGTTAATGATTACATCAGCCGGATTACAAACTGAAGACATGCCTGTTTTAATTTGTTGGGAAGACATGATTTGTCCTTTACAATTGGTGATATTGTTAATGGTAACAGAATGCAAACTTTGTTCAGTTAAGGGCTGTGCTAATGTTAACTGCACCTGGTTAAACAAAGGGGCAAGGGTTATGGCTTGTGTGACAGAATTATTGGGAATACTATAATTGCCAATAGTAGCACCGCTGCTGCTATCAACCGGCTGATTAAAAACAATAGTGACGTTACTACTGTTAGCGTAAGCATGAATAGCGGTTAACCCCGTTATACTATTTAATGTGCCGTTTATGCTGTTAACAACACCGGGTGTTCCTCCATTTTGATGGTTACTTGCATTCCAGTTTTCTTTGCCTGCACATGGTTGTAAGGGGTCTATCATTTCTAATGTCCAGCCACCTTCTTTTTTCAGGTCGTTGTTATACCAGCTATTTTGATAATTAACTGCATGAATAACAGTGCCATTAACAGCACGTAGAAAAAGCTGGTCGCCATCATTATCCAATGATGGAAAACTGGTAACGGAAATAACCGCACCAAATAATGAAAGCGCAGCCACTGCACTGCCGGTACAAACAATTACATAACTATCCGGTTCTAATACAAAGTTGGGCATCGGTCCGCTGGTGCTGGTTAAATCACCCAAGCGCCAACCTGCAAGATTGATGGCGGTATTACCAGTGTTTTTTAACTCAATCCATTCATTATTAGGTAGTCCTACCGTGGGAGACGGGTCGGCCATTATTTCGGTAATAACCACTTGGTAGCGGTTTTGGCCAATAACAAATAAGGCCGCCATAAGGCAGCAAAGCAGTAGCAGGTGTTTTTTCATTACTTGTAAGTTAGGTAAAAGACAAGATTTGCCCAAGATTTGTTATTGTTACGAATTATTCGTAATATTGAAAATTATTCGTAATAAAATGGAAAAATTATCAGCTCAGGAAGAACAGGTAATGCTTGCTATATGGAAAGTAGGCGAAGGAAATGTAAAGTTGTTTATGGAACACCTGCATTTGGCGGCACCATATACAACCGTTGCATCAACAGTAAAAAACCTGGAGAAGAAGGGTTATGTTTCCAGTAAATTTTATGGTAATGTATATGTGTACAAACCTATTGTTACTGAAGAGGAATACAAGAAGAAGTTTGTAGGCAATATGGTAAAGGACTATTTTGATAACTCCTACAAAGACCTGGTTAACTTTTTTGTGAATCAAAAAAAGTTATCGGCAGACGAGTTACAGGAAATTGTACACATGATTAAAAATAAAAAGACAAAATAAGTTTGTTGAAGTAGAATGCAATTTGATAATTAGATGATTTGGAAATTTGCAAATGAGGGTTTACTTCATTAATAACACACTTACCTATCGCCCAATAGAGTTAATGCAGTACCGCCCCGATGCATGGGGGGAACCTTGCACAATATTGAGTAAAGTTACAGGTGCTAAAGAGTGCGACGCAACAAAAGCTCAATCAAGGGACGGACGCTGGTAACAAAATAAAAATAACCTGAAAGTTAAATTACAACCATGAGTATAGTACAATATTTAATACAGTTGTCGGTATCCTTAGCGGTGGTATTTGTTTTTTACAAATTGTTTTTAAGCCGGTTAACCTTTTACAACATTAACAGGTGGTATTTGCTGGGTTATACGTTTATTTCGTTTTTAATACCTTTTGCAAGTATATCCAGTTTATGGCAACATAAGGAAGTAGGCCAGATTGTTTTTGTACAATGGATACCGTCATTAACCAATAGTACTGCTGTACAAAAACTAAGTAATAGTGAAGTTATTATAGCGTATATGTTAGCTATTATTGCTTTAGGCGTTTTGGTGTTATTGATAAAATTGTTATTTACTTCAGTATCGCTTTGGTTGTTAAAGAAAAAAGCTACGGTAATATCTACCGATGAAAACGCAACAATATTTCAGGTACAGGATGATATTGCCCCTTTTTCCTTTGGTAAAAATATGTACCTGAACATTAACCAGCATGAAGGTGAAGATTTGGAACAGATTATTAAACATGAGTTTGTACACATTAAGCAAAAGCATACACTTGATGTAATATGGTGTGAGATACTTTGTATTTTAAATTGGTATAATCCGTTTGCGTGGATGTTGAAAAGTGCTATTAAACAAAACCTTGAATTTATTGCCGATGATAAAGTAATACAACAGGGTGTTGACAGAGAGGGATATCAGTTTTTGTTATTAAAAGTAATGGGTAACCGAAATTATGCGATTGCAAACAACTTCAATTTTCAGGCTTTAAAAAAACGTATTATTATGATGAATTCAAATGAATCAGGAAAAAAACACTTGCTAAAATTTGTACTAACGTTACCGGTAATTGCAGTGTTATTATTATCCTTCCGTAACATACATAAAGAAACACTGGTTATACAGCCGGCTCAGGAATTAGTTGTTGTAGAAGAAATTCCTGTAATGACAATAAAGGACACCGTACCTGCCATTACCATAACAGGTAAAGCCGAAAAGCGAAACGAAGTTGATACAGATAAGAAGCCTGAAACCATTAAAATTTACGGGGTTAAAAATCCTTCCGATAATCCACCGCTGTATGTAATAGACGGCGTGCCTATTGACGGAGGGGATTTATCTGACCTTCAACCGGATAATATAGAAGCGATTCATGTTTTAAAAGGTGCGAGTGCAGAAAGTTTGTATGGCAAAAAAGCAGAAAATGGTGTGATACTGATTACTACTAAGACAAGCAAGAACAAGGATTATATTGTAAAAGACAGCAAGAGAGATGTTAGTGTTGACATTTTAACCGGCACTGTTGATAATGTATTTGTAAAAGATACAGCAATTACTAAACCACGGGTAGTAATAAGAGGAAAAGGGACTAAATCGAATAACCTGATTGATGTAAACGCTGACCCTGATATATTATGGGTTATTGATGGTAAGTTAGCAACCACCGAAGAAAAACAAGCATTAGAGCCGGAAAATATCCAATCTGTCACTATATTAAAAGATGCCGGCGCTAAAGCTGTATATGGCGAAGCGGCTAAAAAAGGTGTTATCCAAATAACAACAAAAAACAAATAATTCATACGCACAGTTGTTAGTGCAGAAATTATTTTTCTAAATAAATTTTGCATGCTACCATCGCCGTTATATATTTGCTGCACATGATTACAATGATGCATACTACAAAACGAATTAAGAAACGTTCCTGATGGAGGGTTTGCACCGTTATGTAGTAACAACATAAATAAACTGGCAGGCCTTCCAATTGGAAGGCCTGCTTTTTTTTAATCATCACAAATTAATTTATTCATCAAAACTCTTTTACAAGAGACTGTGGGGGGAAACTAAAAATGAAAGTTGCTGTTGTTGGTGCTACCGGATTGGTGGGCACAAAAATGTTACAAATTTTAGCCGAAAGAAATTTTCCGGTAACAGAATTATTACCGGTTGCATCTGAAAGATCGGTTGGTAAGGAAATTGTTTTTAAGGGCAACAAGTTTAAAGTAGTAAGTATGAGCGATGCTATCGCCGCAAAGCCGGATGTAGCATTATTTTCAGCAGGTGGCAGTACTTCGCAGGAGTGGGCACCAAAATTTGCCGAAGCGGGTATTACCGTTGTAGACAACTCATCGGCCTGGCGTATGGATAAAGACAAACCCCTGGTTGTTCCGGAAATTAACGCCGACTTACTTACACGCAACGATAAAATTATTGCAAACCCCAATTGCTCAACCATTCAAATGGTAGTGGCATTAAATCCTTTGCATAAAAAATACGGCATTAAACGTGTTATTGTTTCTACTTATCAAAGTGTTACGGGTACCGGTGTTAAAGCGGTTGATCAGTTAAATGGCGAAAGAACAAAAGCGGTAAAAGGAGAAACCACTGAATATCCGATGGCATATAAATATCCGATTGACTTAAACGTTATTCCGCAAATTGATGTTTTTTTAGATAATGGTTATACCAAAGAAGAAATGAAAATGGTAAACGAGACTAAAAAAATTATGCGTGATGATAGTATTCGCGTAACCGCTACTACTGTACGTATACCGGTAATGGGTGGTCATAGCGAAAGTGTAAACGTAGAGTTTGCCGCCGACTTTAATTTAGAGGAAGTTAGAGACTTGTTAGCCAATGCACCGGGCGTTGTATTGGTAGATGATATTGCCAATGCGCAATATCCTATGCCTAAAGATGCACACGAACGTGACGATGTTTTTGTGGGCCGTTTACGCCGCGATGAAACACAACCTAACACATTAAACATGTGGATTGTATCTGACAATTTGCGCAAGGGAGCCGCTACTAATGCTGTACAAATTGCCGAATACCTGGCAGAAAAAGGCTTATTGGGTTAAGTAAATACTACAACAATTAACTGGGGTGTTATATTACACCCCGGGTTCGTTGTAAATTATAAATATGTAATTTTTTTGTTACCATCGTCCCTCCCCTGATTGAACTTTACTTGTGTCGCACTCTTGAGCACCTGTAACTTTACTCAACATTATGCAAGGTGTTCCCCCGATGCATCGGGGCGGTACTCCATTAACTCTATTGGGCGATAGGTAAGTCTCTTATTAAATACAGTAAATCCTCATTACCCAATTTTCAAATTGTTTTTACGTTATTTTAAAGCCGGACATTAAACTTTCTTATAGAGAACCAGTCGGTTATTAATAACATTTTTTATGCGCTTAATACTTTCCTTTACGCTTATATGTGTGCTGTTGTTTACCGGTTGTTTAAAACGTAATAATACCAAGTATCATTTTACAGGCAATATTCAGGTTGGTACATTAAGCCGTACTTATATTATAAACCTTCCTCCGGGTTATAATGATGGCAATAATTATTCTTTAGTCATTGCCATGCATGGCGGCGGTGGCAGTGGTGAGCAGTTTGAAAGAAGCAGTCTGCTTTCGGAAAAAGCCAATAGCGCCGGGTTTATTGTCGTATATCCGGATGGGGTTCAAGGCAATGGCGTATTAAAAGCCCGTACCTGGAACGCCGGAGCCTGTTGCGATTATGCCCGTGATAATAATATAGATGATGTACAATTTATCAGTCGCCTGATTGATAAATTGGTAGCAGAGTATAAAATCAATCCTAAAAAAATATACGCAACCGGCCACTCCAATGGCGGTATGATGAGTTATCGTTTGGCTTGTGAGTTATCCGGTAAAATTGCGGCTATAGCGCCATGCGGTAGTACTATGGTGGTAACCTCGCCATGTATTGCATCAAGGGCGGTACCCGTTATACACTTTCATTCCGAAAAAGACACCAATATTCCTTATCAGGGCGGTAGTGGATCCGGTCCGGGTACGGTTGGTTTACATTTGGCATCGTTAGATTCTGTTATGAAACTATGGAGCGATAAAGCCGCTTGTACCAACCCCAACGTAGTAGAAGTAAGTAACAGTCGTTATACATTAACCACCTGGACGGGCTGTAACAATAACGTAAGCATCAAGTACTATTTAACTAAAGATGGGGGCCATAGCTGGCCGGGTGGTAAAGCCGGTAGTGTAATCGGCGATCCGCCATCTACTGCCATTAATGCCAACGATTTATTGTGGGAGTTTTTTCAACAACACAGTTTGCCATAAAATAAATAGTATTTTGTTGCCGAAACCGGCAATATGTTTTTCATAAAACTTAAAAAAGAGTATCCTAAGCTATATTGGTTTATACTGGCCTTTTGCTTTTTGCAAATTGCTTTTACCTGCATAAAACTGGAGGCAACGCCATTTTTACTGTTTGGCATGTATTCTCAAAAACATCAACCTGCCGACACGGTGGTGGTTTATCAGCATATAACTGATGGTATAGCTATGCCGTACAATAAATTAAACCATTGGCAAAACGATATATTGTTAACTACTGCCGGTAACTATTATAGTATTATACAAAACAAAGGTGTAGATGTGGTTGATACCCGCATACAGGAAAAGTATCCTGCCATTTACAATACATCTATTTTTCAAGCGATGAAGCAATATATTATAAATGATAGTGCTGCGGTAAAAGCATATCCTGATTGGTACATAAGCCAGCTTAAAAACTACCTGAAAATACCTGTACAACATTATCAATTACAAAGGCATACTTATTTTATTAATCCTTCTAATCAATTGCCACAATTAACTACTGTTGAAACCATTATTGAATATTAATACCTATCTGGCAACAGCCGCTGCTAATCGCAATACATTACAACGTGTATTGTTTGGCGGTATTTTGCTGATACTGGCGTATAATTTTTATACAAAACTGTTTGTTTCTCAGTTGGGGCTTAACCCTATTTTATACCAGGAAATAGACCCTGCCTATTGGTTAACCATGTTGCTGCATATACCACAGTTAATAGCCGGTAATAAAGTTGCCGCCATTTGTTTTGATAGTTTATTAGTTATTACTGCTGTTGTAAGTTTTGTAAAACCACAACAAGCTAAATCGGTTGTAGTGTTTTATGTATTGTATGTTTTGTACTATTTATTGTTTAACTTAATAACAGGCCACCACTACGCTTTTATCGGCGTATTGGTAACTACTTTTCCTTTTATAGTAACCCATAAACGTAAGTTTGCTTTTCTGCTGGCAGCAAGCAGGTATTATTTTGCCTTTGCATTTGCCAGTGCTGCCATATGGAAAATAATGAGGGGAAATGTGTTTTACAAAGGTCAGTTGCAAGGTGTATTACAGGCGCAAAATGTGTATGCTTCCTTACAGGAGCAACAAACTTTAATACAACAGTTACAACTATATATTGCGGGTAACACACAACTGGCAGTAGTTTTATGGGTGTTGATGGTATTAATTGAGCTGGTATTTATCACCGCTTTTTTTACATACAGGTATGATGGCCTTTTACTGATTGCCTATTTCCTTTTTGCCATAGGAGGCTATTTTTTTACCAGTGTTTTTATTATTGATAATGTATTGCTGTTACTTACTTTGTTTCCTGTTTTGCTGTTTATACAAAAGCACACAAAAAAGGCAACACCTTAACGATGTTGCCTTTAACAAACTTTCAGGATTTTGAGGGATATAATTAAGCCTCGCTTCCGCCTTCAGTCTCCGCTCTTCTTTCAACAGGTCTACGACCTGGTGCTGGTCTGCGGTTTCTTTTGTTGCGAGCAGCATCTTCCTGGCGTTTTTTAATTTGAGCTTCGTGCTCTGTAGTCCACTTTGTGAACTTCTCCATTGCAGTTGCATCATCAAAAAGGCCTAAGCCCACACCGCGAAGCAAGTGTTTAAGGTACAATACTCCTTTAAAGCTTAAAATACGGCGTACAGTATCGGTGGGTTGAGCACCGTTATGTAACCACTCTAAAGCTTTCTGACGGTCCAACTGAATAGTTGCCGGTACAGTTAAAGGGTTGTAAGTACCTAATTTCTGAATGAATTTTCCGTCACGTGGTGCACGTGCATCGGCTACTACGATGAAGTAGAAAGGTCTTTTTTTAGACCCATGACGTTGAAGTCTGATTTTTGCTGACATTAAATAGAAATTTAACAGCGTTAAACAATAATTGTTAGTTCCGGTTGATACCGGACGACAAAATTAAGCATTGAGGTTAAACTAACAAAATGAACTAGCCTTGTTTTAAAATTTCTTTATGCCCAATTAACAAAAAAGGGCTCTAATCTTTTGATTAAAACCCTTTTAAAAAATTTATATGCTCCGATTGTTAACGTTTCATGCCCATCATTTTACCAAACATGCCCATCTTATTCATATTTTTCATCATATCTCGCATTTGGTCAAACTGTTTCATAAAGTTGTTTACCTCACTAATATCCTTACCTGATCCTTTGGCAATACGCTTTTTACGGTTGGTATCAATTAAATCCGGGTCGGCACGTTCGGCAGGTGTCATGGAGTTGATCATGGCTTCAATACCCTTAAAAGCATTGTCGTCAATCTCAATATCTTTCATTTTGCTGCCAAGGCCGGGAATCATACCTAATAAATCCTTCATATTGCCCATTTTTTTTAATTGCTCTAACTGAGCTTTAAAGTCGGCAAAGTCAAATTTATTCTTACGTATTTTACCTTCCAGTTTTTTAGCTTCTACTTCGTCAAACTGTGCCTGTGCTCTTTCCACAAGGGTTGTAATATCACCCATGCCTAAAATACGCTGTGCCATCCTTTCGGGGTAAAACACATCCAGCGTATCCATTTTTTCGCCACTGCTTACAAACTTAATAGGTTTGTTAACTGTGTACTTAATAGATAAAGCCGCACCACCACGGGTATCACCATCTAATTTGGTAAGTACCACACCGGTAAAGTCAAGGCGCTCGTTAAATGCTTTAGCTGTATTAACCGCATCCTGGCCGGTCATACTATCTACAACAAATAAAATTTCCTGCGGGTTAACTGCAGCTCGTACGTTTGCTACTTCGGTCATCATCACCTCATCAATGGCCAAACGACCGGCAGTATCTATAATAACTACATTTTTATTTTTACTGCGGGCTTCTTTTACCGCATTTTGTGCAATGCTAACGGCATCTTTATTTTCCAGTTCAATATGTACATCTACACCAATTTGCTCTCCTAAAACACGTAACTGTTCCATGGCTGCAGGTCGGTAAATGTCCGCCGCAACCAACATTGGGTTTAAGCCTTTTTTGCTTTTTAAAAAGTTAGCCAGTTTACCACTAAAAGTGGTTTTACCACTACCTTGTAAACCTGCAATTAAAATAACGGCCGGATTACCTTTTGCGTTAAAAACTGCTTCCTCACCGCCCATCAGTTCGGTAAGTTCGTCCTTAACAATTTTGGTCATTAACTGGCCGGGGCTAATGGCGTTAATTACCTTTTCGCCAACAGCTTTGTCCTTAATTTTATCGGTAAACTCTTTGGCAATTTTATAGTTAACGTCGGCATCAATTAATGCACGGCGAATTTCCTTTACGGTAGAAGCAATATTTAACTCCGTAATACGGCTTTGACCTTTCAGGCCTTTAAAGGCCGATTCTAACTTTTCTGATAAATTTTGAAACATAACTACGCTTAAACGGGCAAAATTAACAGTAAAATTCCAATAATGAAGCAGAAAGCTAGGAATAGGGAGGGAAAGTAAGGGAGTTGGAAAGTTGGTAAGTCCGTAAGACTGAATTGACAATTGAAAAAATCGAAATTAACTACTGACTGCCCACTTTCCCATGAACTATTAAAAGAGCTGCCATACTAAAACGACCGTAGCATAACACGATGCTGATAAGCGAACGGGACGATGCAGTGAGTGACACAACCAAAGCTGATTAGCATTACTACAGCTGGCAACATAAATTAGCATGCAGTATATCGTATTTAGTATATAGAAAGGGACTTCACCTTTTCACGATAACATTGAACTTTTGAACATTGAACTTTGGAACTATTGATTACACACTGCGGAAATAAATTTACCTTGTGGCGTTAATTGGTTTTTAAAAATACTTCGCAATATGGCAGTTAACTATCACGATTATTTGCAGTTAGAAAAAATTTTATCGGCCCAGCAAACCGAAAGCGATAAGCTGCAAACACCGGCCCACGACGAAATGTTGTTTATTATTATTCACCAGGCTTATGAGCTTTGGTTTAAGCAAATACATTACGAGCTGGATTCTATTATTGCTACCATGAATAAATCGCCATTGAACGACAACTCGCCTGAGTTGCAAACTGCAGTACACCGTCTTAACCGTATGGCTACTATTATGCGGGTGTTGGTGCACCAATTTGATATTATGGAAACCATGACGCCGATGGATTTTCTGGATTTCCGGGATATGTTGCGACCAGCATCGGGTTTTCAGAGCTGGCAGTTTAAAGAGCTGGAAGCCAAGCTGGGCCTGAAGTTTGAAGAACGGCATGGAAAGGAGTATTACACAGCACAGCTTAGGCCCGATCATATTAATGTGATAAAAAACGCAGAAAACAGTGAATCGCTTTTTGAGCTGGTAAACAATTGGCTGGAGCGTATGCCGTTTTTTGATGATGAAACTGCTTTTGGTGCTGAACCTTTTTGGCAACAATACCGTAAGGCTTACGATAATAGCCTGGCTGAAGCTGAAAAAAATAACCTGCAATTGTTTGATAGCATTTTCTTTAACGATGAGCCGGTAATAACTACTGCTGCCCAACCCGACGTAAGTGCTGCACCAACAGGCGGCGGTTGCCCCATGGGTTATGGTAGTGGCACTCCGGCTACTCCGCAACAAGGTGTAACTATGAAACACTTGTCGGCAAAGGCTTCCAGGGCAGCACTGTTTATTATGTTATACCGTGGTTATCCGTTATTGCAACAGCCTTTTCAACTACTTACGGGTTTGTTAGAAATGGATGTACAATTAAGTTCGTGGCGTTACCGCCATATGAATATGGTACACCGTATTATAGGCACCCGCATTGGTACCGGAGGCAGTACAGGAAAAGATTATTTAAAAGGTGCGGCAGACAAACATTATATTTTCAGGGAAGTGGCGCAACTGAACAGCTTTTTAATAGAACGCAGGCGGTTGCCGGCTTTGCCACAATCGGTAGAAGCTAAGCTGGGCTTTGTACATGCGTGATAAAAACATAGTTATACCAACAAATAAAAGAGGGGATGAAATAATCATCCCCTTACTTTTTGCTGATAGATTAAAGTAACCATATATATAGAAGTGTACGGAAAACGGTTTTTTCAATAGGTTAGTTGCAGGTACAAATACTATTATTGTGCCAAAAAAATAATTTGTTTAAAACTTCGTTCTAATGTTATTCACAAAGCATGGATTTAATTAAGTATATTACTCAGCAATAAACTAAAGCCCTGAGTTTGATTTTTAAAATGGTTGCTGCCGGCAAAATAAATATTTGAAAGAAAGCAATATTTACAAGGGTTTTAGCTTTGTTTATTCGAATTATTTCCTCCAACTTTGCACACTTAATTCAAGCGTTTTTAGCATGGGACTTTTTAATTGGTTTACACAAGAAATAGCAATGGATCTGGGTACCGCAAATACCCTTATTATACATAACGACGAAGTAGCAGTAAATGAACCCAGCATTGTTGCCCTTAACCGTAACAACCCCAAAGAGGTGTTGGCAGTAGGTAAAAAGGCCTTAATGATGCACGAAAAAACCCATGAAAGCATACGTACCGTAAGGCCGTTAAAGGATGGTGTAATTGCCGACTTTAATGCTGCGGAACTAATGATTCGTGAGTTAATAAAATTGGTTTACCCCAAAAAACCTCTTTTTCCGCCAAGCTGGAGAATGATGATTTGTATTCCCTCATCCATTACCGAGGTGGAGAAACGTGCGGTACGTGACAGTGCCGAGCAAGCTGGAGCAAAAGAAGTATATCTTATTCACGAACCTATGGCCGCCGCCTTGGGTATTGGTATAGATGTGGAAGAACCTGTTGGTAATATGATTATTGATATTGGAGGTGGTACTACCGGTATTACGGTTATTGCCCTGGCAGGTATTGTGTGCGACCAAAGTATTCGTGTAGCAGGTGATGAGTTTACTGCTGATATTATGGAAGCATTACGCCGCTACCATAGTTTACTAATTGGCGAACGTACTGCAGAGCAAATTAAAATTCAGGTAGGTGCTGCCATGAAAGATTTAGACAATCCGCCAGATGATATTCCGGTAAACGGACGTGACCTGGTAACCGGTATTCCTAAACAAATTATGGTTAGTTATCAGGAAATTGCCGAAGCACTGGATAAAAGCATTTTTAAAATAGAAGAAGCTATTTTAAAAGCATTGGAACAAACTCCACCCGAGCTGGCCGGCGATATTTACCGCCGTGGTTTATACCTAACAGGTGGTGGTGCTTTGTTACGTGGTTTGGATAAAAGGTTAAGCCAAAAAATTAAATTACCTGTACATGTAGCCGACGATCCGCTGAAAAGCGTAGTGCGTGGTACAGGTATTGCTTTAAAACATTACGACAGGTATCCGTTTGTAATGCGATAAAAAATTAAATACAGCCGGGTAACATACCGGCTGTATTTGTAAATTACATTTCCAGATAATGTTATCTATTCATGTAAAATAACCAGTCCCGAAGGGTTTAAATAATAAAACACCCGGTTATTTTACGTTACAACCTATATGCGGAATATTTTAGTTTTCATACGGCGTTATATTGTATTCCTGCTTTTTATTGCTTTGCAGGCAATAAGTTTATGGTTTTTATTTACCTATAACCGGTCGCACAGGGCTAAAGGCCTTGGTGTTGCCAACCAGGTTACCGGTTGGTTTAATACCCGCTACAATACGGTGGAGGATTTTTTTCGTATGAAGGAAGAAAACAAAAGACTACACCGCATTAACGACTCTTTGCGCAACTTACAGGATTATAATTTTACAAAAGTAGATTCAACAGTTGGCTACTTCCGCGACTCTATACCTTTTGACAGTACCGGCAGCAAACGTTTATTTAAATGGACACCGGCACAAGTGGTGTACAACACCGTGAATGCTGAAAAAAATTACCTGCAAATAAACAAAGGCTCGGCCCATGGTATAAAAGATGATATGGGTGTGTTTAGCTCCAATGGAGGATTGGTGGGCAAAGTGGTAAATGTGGGCACCAACTTTAGCCAGGTAATGAGTTTGCTGCATGTACAAAACAATGTAAACGTATTGCTTAAAAAAACAGGCAATGCCGGTCGTTTATCCTGGGAAGCGCAGCAACCCGGTTTGTTAACCTTACAGGGCATTTCTAAAAGCGATTCGGTATTAATTGGCGATACCATTATTACCGGCAGGTTTTCTAAAAGTTATCCGGCAGGCATGTTAGTAGGCAGGGTGGCTTCAATTGTAAAAGATCCGTCTACTAACTTTTTGGTATTAAATGTTAAGCCTATTGCCAACTTTGCTACGCTGCAACAAGTTTCGGTAGTAGAAAATGTGCAGTACGAGGAAATGCAGAAGCTGGATCAGGAAACACAGCGTAAGATAAACGACATTAAAAAAACAACTACAAACAGGTGAGTGATTTATTAAGAAATATACTTCGTTTTATTTTGTTTATACTAATACAGGTATATGTGTTAAATGCTGTGCCCCACCTGCATCAGTTAGTTATTCCATATTTATATTTTTTATTTATACTGTGGTTGCCTTTTTCTGTATCCCGCGGCTGGTTATTAATTATTAGTTTTTTCACCGGCTTAGCCTTGGATTATTTTACACTTACACCCGGTTTGCATGCTGCGGCTTGTTTGTTAATAGCCTATTTGCGTCCGTTTATCATTAATATTTTGGCACCCAAAGATGCTAATGAATTTACTTACCGTGAGCCTTCGCCAAAGGCTATGGGTTGGACGCCCTATCTTATTTACGCTTTTGTATTAACCTTCTTTCATAATACCTATCTCACGTTTTTAGAGTGGTTATCTTTCGGTTCGTTTTTCCTGTTTATACAAAAAGTATTGTCTACAACGGCTATTAGTATGTTGCTAATTATTACTACCGAGTTGTTGTTTGCCCGTAAAATGAAGTTTAGAACCAACACTGCGTAATGCTGTATATGTCATTTTCAAATTTTCTAATTAATTCAAGTTGCTAGTT
>DHEF01000051.1 GCA_002399735.1 Chitinophagaceae bacterium UBA4857 | reverse complement strand
CACCTGTAACTTTACTCACCATTGTGCAAGGGGCACCCCGATTCAACTGGTGGTAATTTCTGTTCGCTAATCAGCAGGGAAAGTCCGGTAGTTGGGAAGTCCGAGAGAACAAAAGTAAATGAATAATCAATAGTGACTAATGAGTCAACTATTGACCATAGACTATGCACTATTCATTCCCATGAACAATGAACCATGAACTATCTCCCATCACCCATCAACTATCAACCAAATATTACTTATCTTCCCAACTTAAAATTTTGCTCATGCGATTTGCTTTTGCCACTTTGCTTACCTGCATGTTTTTAAGCTCATGCATATTAATGGATAATAAAAACGAAAAGCAGAACAAAGACACGACTATGAATACAATTAAAAAAGTTGATTGGTTGCACAACACCAATATTTACGAGGTAAATGTGCGCCAATACACACAGGAAGGAACTTTTAGTGCATTTAGCAAAGATATTCCCCGACTAAAAGAAATGGGTGTAAAAGTATTATGGTTTATGCCCATTACACCTATTGCACAAAAAAATAAAAAAGGCAGTATGGGTAGCCCTTATGCTTGCTCTGATTATACTTCCATTAATCCGGAGTTTGGTACACTGGATGATTTTAAAGCGATGGTAAAAACCGCTCATGATAATGGCCTTAAAGTTATTATTGACTGGGTAGCCAATCACACAGGCTGGGACCATATCTGGACCAAACAACACCCTGATTATTACTTAAAAGATTCGGCAACCAACGATTTCCAGATAGCATCCGGCATGGATGATATTATTGAACTTGATTTTAGCAACCCCGCTTTACGAAAAGCCATGATTGATGCTATGCAATATTGGGTGAAGGAAACAGGTATCGACGGCTTCCGTTGTGACCTTGCTTCATGGGTTGAAGTTGATTTTTGGGAAGAAGCCCGTCCCAAAGTTGACAGTATAAAACCATTGTATTGGTTAGGCGAATTTGATGAATTGGAAACACCGGATTACGGAAAAATATTTGATGCCAGCTATAGTTGGAAATGGATGCACAGCACCCGTGATTATGCCGATAAAAAAATATCGCTGGACAGCCTGGTTAATCTTTTGCAACGATACAGCCATATTGGCGATGCGTCCATGCGTGCCTGGTTTACTACCAACCACGACGAAAATAGTTGGAACGGTACCGAGTATGAAAAATACGGCGATTTAGCATTGCCCTTAGCAGTATTTAGTGCCACCTGGAATGGTGTACCACTTTTATACAGCGGTCAGGAATTACCTAACCATAAACGTTTGGAGTTTTTTGAAAAAGACCCCATTAAGTGGAACGATAAATATGAATTGAACGATTTTTATAAAACACTTTTAAACCTAAAAAGCAATAACCCGGCATTACGTGGTGGCGATGCAACCGTTCAAACACATTTATTACAAACCACTGCACCCGATAAAGTGTTAACCTATGTACGTAAAAAAGATAATAAAGAAGTACTGGTGTTACTTAACCTATCGCATGATGACGTTGACTTTAGTACTAACGATACTAACATAAGCGGCACTTACAAAAATGTATTTACCGGCGAAACCCTTGATGTAAACGCAACAAAAAATTATGTGCTTAAAAAAGGCGGTTGGCTGGTGTTTGAAAAATAAAATTGCCATGGTTCGTGAGACACAAACCATGGCAATAAACAAAAAAGGCTGAAGAGATAATTATCTCTTCAGCCTTTTTTGTTTATCAGCAGCAGTAATGCTAATCATCGTCTCTTGCGTCGCACACTTGTGCACCTGTAACTTTACTCAGCATTGTGCAAGGTGCACCCCGACTTGTCGGCGGTACAGCATATCGCTAATCAACATCCTGTTATGCAAAGGCCGTTTCCATTAGTACATCAGCACATTAGCTAATCATCACATTAGCAGCTTACTTTACCCTGTACACCGGATAGCGTAAATGATCCGGTTCGTAATAAGGACTTTGTTTAAATACAAAATCTAATTGGGCACGGGCACTTTTTGCAAATTGTGAATCTGCCTGTTGTTTATCCTGTAACGCTTTACGTAATGCTGCATTCTCTTGTAACATAACGGCAGCCTTATCTTCAAAAACATAAGCAGCGTAACCTTCTTTTTGTCCTAAAATCCCATCAAAAAAATTCCAGGCAAAATAACTGTCTTCGGCAGTGGGCTCCAAGGTTTCTATTAAAAAACGATTAGCTACCTGGTTAAGTGGTATGTACCAATCACCTTTTCTAAACGGCATGGCTTTACTGGTGGTGCTCACTTCTGTATTGGTGTTAACATGGTGCGCTTCATAAGCCGTTGCCTGGCTGTTGTACTTCTCAATACGGTAAACATCAACGGTTATCACCGTATCACTTTTTAGCTGGTACATCACTACCTTGTTCAGTTGTAATAGTTCTATCACTTTCCACCAGCCTTGTGGTATAATATAAGCCGAGGCTTTTTCAATTGTTCTTGTTTGTTTAAACTGGTTATAAAAAGGTATTTGTTTGGTAAAGGGTTTGGTACGGTCGTAATACAACCTGCTTAAACCCGAAACACCACTTGGTTTATTACCACTCTCAAAACCTTTAAAGGTGATGGTTTTTACCACCGTTGTATCATGCTCAAACTGTATGGGAAAAACCTGTTGTGTTTTTATCTGCTGTTTAGCGTTGGCACGCAAGGTTTTTATTTTTTCACTGTTGCCGGATGTAAACGCAATAAAACTTTGCATTAAAGCATAAGTAGCTTCTACCCGTTGTTTGTAAGGTTTTAACATATGTGTTTCGGGCATAAACGAAAACGTATGCCATAAGCCTGCATAACCGGTACTATAACGTGGGCTATCCCAAAAGCCTTTCCACCCCTCTTCTACTTTACGGTTACTCCAATGGTTTACATACGGTATCAAATCAAAACCCTTTTCCTGCATCAATGCATATAAAGCCGGTTCAAATTCATTTTGCAGATACATACCCATTTCACCACCCAACTTATTATGCTGAGTACTTAAAAGCGTAATAACATGCTGGTAATCGGCCCCATTGCTTACATGGTTATCTACAAAAACATCCGGATCTAACTCATGAAAAATTTGTGCAAAGCTGCGAGCCTCACGGCTATCACTTTTTATAAAATCCCGATTTAAATCAAGGTTCTGCGGGTTCCCCCTGCTACCAAAAGCTTCGGGACCTTCCTGGTCAATACGATAATATTCGCTGCGGTTTAAGCTACCACCAATATTATAAACAGGAATTAATGCCAACACAATATTATCTGGCAGTTTGTATTTATTGGCTACTATATCTCTTGCCAGCAACATACTGGCATCAATACCGTCCGGTTCACCGGGATGAATACCATTGTTTACAAACACAATACGTTTATTAGCCTGTTTAAGTTTAGCAATATCAAACACACCGTTATTACTTATTATTACCAGATGTAACGGCAGGTTGGCATCGGTATTACCCTTCGTAAACATTTTTACTTTTGGCGAGGCAGCATCCAGCTTTTTCCACCAATCAATTATTTCAAAATAAGTGGGAGTTTTAGTTCCTGCAGATTGCTCGAAAACAGTGGTAGTAGTTTGGGCTTGTGTACTACAAAAAACAACTTGCGCTACACAAAAAAAGATAAGCTTTCTCATGTAGCGCAAGGTAAAAAAGAATTTTAGAACTAGCCAATTTGAAAATGTGAGAATTAAGTAGTCAACAATCACATTACTAATTATTATTTAAAACCGTTTGCTCTTTTCTTATTGTTTGGTAAACGTTACCGTAAACGTATATTCAATATCATCCTCCGCATCATAAAGTTTGTATTTCAGAATTAACGTAGAAGCTGTAATAGAAACAACTTCCCGTGTCCCCCAACCTTCCAAAAACAAAGTTTTATTATCAGCAGACAAAGACCATTTAGTTGTTCCGGATTGAGGATCATCAGGATCACAAATTGTTGGCCCTTCATCTTCAGTTACATTTTTATCGGCTGTAAATGTAATGGTACCATCTTTTTCACAGTTTTCCATTACCGGAAACACATTTGTTACAACATTGCCATCTCCATTATAATCGATAGCAGGTGTTACCGTATTAGCCGACATTTTCCAAACACCTACCAATAAGGCCGATGTATTAGAAGGATCAGATGGATCCAGCTCTTCCCCGGCTTCCAAGGCAAAGCCGGCTTCTTTTTGGCAGGAGAATAATACAGATGTACTTAATAACAGAACGACAAATAATTTATGCATGATAATACTTTTAAAACATTAGCAACTATAAAGCAAAAACTATGCTTAAATAACGAAAAGATACACAAAGTATTGCAGACGAAATGTTGTATAAACACTGGGAATTTGCACAATGATCAATAAAGTTGTTGCAGTGCAAGAGTGCGACGCAACGAAAGCTGATTAGAATTACTGCTGCCGGGCCTATAAAAAAGCCCTGCACTGTATTACTACCATGCAGGGCTATTATGTTGTAACGTAATTACTAATCCAGGTTTTCAATAATACCGGCTATACCTTGTCCGCCGCCAACACAAGCGGTTACCATACCGTATTTTTTATTCAGGCGTTTCATATCGTTTAATACCTGTATGGTTAATTTAGCACCAGTACAACCCAACGGATGCCCCAATGCAATAGCACCACCATTAATATTTACACGGTCTTTATCCAAACCAACCTCACGTATAACCGCCAAAGCCTGCGATGCAAATGCTTCGTTCAGTTCTACTAAATCTATATCGCCCAAGTTCATATTTACCTGCTTTAATACTTTTGGTATAGCAGCTACCGGGCCAATACCCATAATGCGTGGCGGCACACCGGCCGATGCACAAGCCACCAAACGGCCTATTGGTTTTATGCCTAATTCCTTCACCATTTTTTCGCCCATAACAATTACAAAAGCAGCACCGTCCGATGTTTGCGATGAGTTACCGGCCGTAACTACACCACCGGCAGCAAATGCAGGCTTTAACTTAGCCAACACCTCAACCGATGTATCGGCACGTGGGCCTTCATCCGTATCAACCACATACGATTTTGTAGCACGTTTACCTTTTTCGTTTACATACACCTGCTCCACCGTAATAGGTAAAATGCCACTTTTAAAATATCCGTTTTGTATAGCGTTAATAGCTTTTTGGTGCGAATGATAAGAAAACTCATCCTGATCTTCACGACTCACTTTATATTCCTTTGCTACTGCTTCTGCCGTTAAACCCATACTTAAATAATAATCAGGATCATCTTTCGCAATTTCGTACGATGGTACTGTTTTCCAACCTGCAGTAGGCACCAGGCTCATACTTTCGGTACCGCCGGCAATAATACAATCGGCCATACCCATGCGTATTTTAGCAGTAGCCATGGCAATGGTTTCCAACCCCGATGCACAATACCTGTTTACCGTTACACCCGGCACATCAAAATTTAAAGCCCTGGCTGAAATAATACGACCAAACTGTAGCCCTTGCTCCGCCTCGGGTACAGCGTTACCCACTATCACATCATCCACCCGTGATGCTTCTAACTGCGGCACCGTTGCCATTAAACCTTTAATTACTTCCACGGCTAAATCATCGGGCCGGTAAAACCTGAAACCACCGCGTTTTGATTTTCCAACTGCCGTTCTGTAACCGGCAACTATATAAGCTTCCTGCATATTATTAAGTTATAAGTTTTAAGTAATAAGTTATAAGTGGTTTACACCTGTAACTTTTTTGTTACCAACGTCCCACCCTTGATTGGGCTTTTGTTGCGTCGCACTCTTGTACTGCACCAATGCTATTGAGCATTGCGCAAGTTTCCAATACAATTCAACAAACTCAATTATTAATTATTCATTTTTAATTATTAACTAAAATAGTTGTTTATGCAACCTTCTATATCAAAGTTAATGCTTTTACATTTTAAGCAAAATTTTTTTGCCGATATACTTTATATGTGGTTGCTTTGACAAAATTTTATGATGTCAAAAATTTTGTTTACTATTTTTTTGGCGGGCTTTATAAACCTTTCGCTTTTTGCTCAGCATGACAATGCTTTGGTAAGTCGCTTGAACAATATGTTTGAGGTTACAGTAAAAAATGACTTTGATAAAATACTGGATTTAACCTGCCCTGAATTATTTACACTTGGCTCAAAGGAAGATGTTAAAGCTGCTTTACAAGAAGCTTTTGCTAATGAAGGAATGGAAATGAAAATAAATTCGGCGGTACTGGATACTATTTACCCTGTTTTTTTACACGATAATAAAAAGTTTACCGTTGTAAAATACAAGATGAATATGCGCATGAAGTTTACCCAACCCCAGGACAGTTTGTTCTGGAGTTTTATTGTGCCTATGATGGATGCCCAGTTCGGCACTAAATCAACCACCGTTTTACCACAGGAAAACGCATTGGATATTAAAACAACATCCCGGCTAGTTGCTACAAAAAAAGATGACCAGACAGATTGGTGTTTTTTAAATTACGATACATCAAAAGGTATGATTGCCATAATTTTTGACAGTGAACTGATAAACAAAATAGAATCTTATAAATAATAGCATGTACAATTTTTTTCGCAATATATTATTCAATCTTCCGGCCGAAAAGGCACATTATTTTTCCATGAACTGCCTGAAACTTGTCTGTAATATTCCACTGGTAAGTAAGGCACTAAAAAATAAATATACTATTACCGATAAAACTTTGCAGGTAACAACATTGGGCTTAACCTTTACAAACCCCGTTGGTCTGGCTGCCGGTTTTGATAAAAATGCCCGTTACCTGCGGGAACTGGAATGTTTAGGTTTTGGCTTTGTAGAAATTGGCACCGTAACACCTGTTGCACAGGATGGTAACCCCAAGCCCCGTTTGTTTCGTTTGCCAAAATCGCAGGCATTAATTAACCGCATGGGCTTTAATAACGATGGTGTAACTGTAGTAAAAGAAAGATTAATAAAATGGCGGGAAGCGAATAAAAACACACAACTGATTATTGGCGGTAATATTGGTAAAAATAAAGTTACCCCCAACGAAGATGCGTGGAAGGATTATGAAATTTGTTTTAAAGAATTACACCCATATGTAGACTATTTTGTGGTAAACGTAAGCAGCCCCAATACACCGGGTTTACGTGAACTACAAGAGAAAGAATCCTTAGGTAAAATTTTACGTCACCTGCAAATGATAAATAACGGTAAGGCTTATGCTAAACCTATTTTATTAAAAATTGCTCCCGACCTGACTCAATCTCAGGTGGATGATGTGATAGACCTGGCCCAAGAAATTCAATTGGATGGGTTAGTAGTAAGTAACACTACCATTAGCCGCGATAACCTGGACAATAGCAACGAAACACAACAAACCGCAAAAGAAACCGGCGGACTAAGCGGACTGCCTGTTAAAGAAAAAAATACTGCCTTATTGCAATACATACAATCAAAAACCGGTGGTAGCATTCCGGTAATTGGCTCGGGGGGTATTTATACCGCAGCCGATGCTATAGAAAAACAAAAAGCCGGTGCTAAACTGGTACAGGTATGGACAGGTTTTATTTACGAAGGACCGGGTATTGCCAGGAATATTTGCGAGGGGTTGGTCGGAAGGTCATAGTTCATGGTTAATAGTTAATGGAAGAATGTATTAGTATCGATAGTAGAGACGCCATGCTGGCGTCTTTTTTATTTTATTCAGGGACGAGACGCCAGCATGGCGTCTCTACAAAATGCAGGCATCACTACTGCACAATAAACAGTGTAGACAAAAAAAAGAGTATTGCACAATGCCCAATAGAATTGCTGCAGTAGAAGAGTGCGACGCAACAGACGATGATAGCAGTACTGCAGATGATAACAAAAAAAATAGTATGCAGTATAAAGTATGTAGTATTTAGAAAGAAATCTACATTTTTACGACAACATTGAACTTTTGAACATTGAACTTCTGGAACTTTTTCATTACCCTATTAACTATGAACCATTAACCATGAACTTTCCTCCACAAAAAAAGCCGCTCTGAAAATTTCAGAACGGCTTTGCTGCAGGAGTAAATTGCAACATGTTTAACTGAATAAACCACCCTTTTTCAATGTTTTAATACTTTCGCCTATTTTAAATCCGTTGTGATAAACTTCAATTTTGTAATCGCCTCTTTGGAATGATTCCTGACGGATTGGGAAGCTTACGGGTTTACGGGTTCCTTGCTCATACTCAACAGGAACTTTAGTTGTAAACTGACGGTCACCATCCATACGTGTTGTTAAAGAACCTGAATTTAATTCGCTGTTAGAAACAACCGAACCATCAGGAGCAGTAACTATTACGTATAAATCGGCTGGGCCAGATGTAGCAATTCTGTTTTCTACATTAAACGATACGCTTAATTTATCTACTCTTTTTGCGGTAGTAGTTGTTTTTTCTTTACCGTTTCTTTTTTCATTAATAGGTGTTATAGCCATCCCCGATGCACTAAAAGTTGAACCTACATCTACTGTTGATGCCAGGGCATCTTTTTCAGTAACGGTTGTTTGCAGGTTTTGCTCCAACACTTGCTTTTCGCCTGTAAGCTGTGTATTGTTAGCTGTTAATACCTGGTTTTCGCCGGTAAGCCTTGCAACCTGTGTTTCAAGTGCCGCAATTTGTCCGTTAAGCTCACTTACCAAAGCTCTTGCTCTTTTAAGGTCGGCTGCGGTAATATTGTTGCTGTTACGTAATTTGTTTAACTCAGCAAGATTGCCTTCAATTTTCTTTTTCATTTCGGCATTCTCGCCTTGTAACTGATTGTTAGAACCAGTAATTTGATCCAATCTTGCCTCAGCGTCTTTATACAATGAGTCTAAAGCTTCTTTCTGAGCCAGATAGTTAGATGACTCTGTTTGAGCAATCTCTACTTTATTATTTTCGTTATTTTTGTCGTATAAGAAATAACCCCAGGTACCTAAAAGGCCTGCAGCTAAAACGCCAATTAAAATGTTTTTGTTCTTGTTGCCAGCTGGTCTGTTATTCGGGTTTTGCTCATACTGCGGAGTAGCCGAAGGATAGTTCGTGTTTGCCATATAAAAAGTTTTAATTTAAAAAATTTTTGTAGCTGTTTTTACTACGTTAAAAATTGATTAAGAGGTGATATTCCTTTGATTATACAACATACTATTAATTGTGTTTATTAATAATATTTAATTGAAAATAAAGCATTTATTTATATTTTAATTAACCATATCCTGTCTGGCTTTATTATCAAAACTGCATAATAAAAGAACTTCGCTGCACCCTGTTCCGAAAACCGTGCCAATCTAATATATAAATAGTTTATAATTTTTAAAATTCTTTTTCTTGGCAAAAGCCCAATGCCTGTAACTTAGCGCATTATGGCGGTAGAAAATATTATTTCGGGGTGGAAAAAGAAGGAGTTTAAACCCGTTTACTGGTTAGAAGGGGAAGAAGAATACTACATAGATACGGCTATGCAATATGCCGAACACCATATTTTACCTGAAAGTGAGGCCTCTTTTAACCTTACCATTTTTTACGGCCGCGATACTAACTGGCCCGATGTAGTTAACGCATGCCGCCGCTACCCCATGTTTGCCGACAGGCAAGTAGTGCTTTTAAAGGAAGCCCAGTTTATGAAAGACATAGAAAAACTGGAACCTTACTTTGAGTCTCCTTTAGCATCTACCATATTGGTAATAGCGTATAAAGATAAAAAGGTAGATAGCCGTACTAAGTTTGCCAAAATGCTTAAGACCAAAGCAGTAATGGTAACCACCAAAAAAATGTACGAAAACCAGTTGCCGGATTGGGTGCAAAAAATGGTAACGGAAAAAGGCTTAAATATAAACGCCAAAGCCAACGCATTATTGGTAGATCATATTGGCAACGACCTTAGCCGTCTGGAAAAGGAAATTGATAAAATAACCGTTAACCTGGGCACTCGTAAAAGTATTACCGAAGACGATATTGAAAACTACGTAGGTGTAAACAAAGAGTTTAACACTTTTGAGTTACAAGCCGCCATTGGCAGCCGCAACCTGGCCAAAGCTATACGTATTATACAGTACTTTGAGGCGAACCCTAAAGCCGCTCCCATACAACTTATTTTACCCTCCCTGTATAGCTTTTTCAGTAAAGTGTTTATGATTTTTGGTGCCGGCAGTAACGACGAAAAAGCCATTGCCAGTGCTATTGGTGTAAACCCGTTTTTTATGAAGGACTATATGCATGCTTCAAAAATATACCAGTATCAGGGCACCGAAAGAGCACTACTTTTATTACACCAGTACAATTTAAAAAGTATAGGCATTAACAGCACCAATGCCGGCGATGCCGCTTTATTAAAAGAAATGGTGTACAAAATGATGAGTTAACTCATTTACAACTAACCGGCTTTTAGGTACAAACGGCAAAATTTACTCAACTCTATTAACTAACTTTGGCTCATGCTACGACGTACGTTTGAAATAGTTAGCGGCAGTTTCAGAATGGCCATACTTGAGTTATGGAAAAATAAACTGCGTACGTTTTTATCCCTCTTTGGTATTACCATTGGTATTTTTTGCATTATTGGTGTACTGGCCGTAGTTAATAGCTTACAACGTAATATTGAAAACGAAATACAATCGCTGGGTAGCAATACCATTTATGTTGATAAATGGGACTACAGTGCCGGCGGCGATGGCGATTACCCCTGGTGGAAATTTGTTAACCGGCCTGTTCCCAAATTTGAAGAAGTTAAACTGATACAGGAACGCACCTCCTCCGCTAAATTCACCGCTTTTTGTTTACAAACTACCGGTACGGTTGATTATAAAGGAAGCTCCCTTAACAACGTAAAACAATACGGTATATCCGAAGAGTTTGAAAAAATCCAGCCCCTGGAAATTGCCTATGGCCGTTTTATTTCCGATGCCGAATTTAACAATGGCAGCCAGGCCGTTGTAGTAGGTAATGAAATTGCAGAAAAACTATTTGGCAATGCCGAGTTAGCCATCAATAAACAAGTGATTATCCGTGGTAAAAAAGCCGGCATTTGTGGTGTAATAAAGAAGCGTGGCAAACAAATGATTGGTGGCTGGGATTTTGACCAAAGCGTACTCATCACCTACAAGTATGCCCGAACTATGATGAACGAGTTAAAAGCCGATCCTGTAATTATGGTACAAGGTCAGGACGACCTGAGCAGTAAAGCGCTGAAAGACGAACTGTTTGGCACCATGCGGGCCATACGCAAAATAAACCCCACACAGGAACCCAACTTTGCCCTTAACGATGTAAACGATTTTACCGATGCTATTGGCGGTTTATTTGTAGGCCTTAACATTGGTGGTGCCGTTATTGGTGGCATCAGCTTAATTGTTGGTTTATTTGGTGTAGCCAATATTATGTTTGTTACCGTAAGGGAACGCACCGCACAAATAGGACTAAAAAAAGCTATCGGTGCAAAGAAAAATGTAATCCTTACCGAGTTTTTGCTGGAGTCAGCATTCCTTTGCATCATTGGCGGTTTAATAGGTTTATCGCTGGTGTATGTTTTATCGCTTATCCTTTCGGGTGCGCTTGATTTTCCCGTTTTTATATCGGTTAGCAATATGGTTTGGACCTTCATTATTTGTGTAGCCGTAGGCATCATTGCCGGTATTGTACCTGCTTCGCAAGCTGCCCGTATGGATCCTGTGGTAGCCATCCGCAGTAAATAAATAATCGTAAATTTGCCCCGCAGAATTAGTATTTAACAGTAAGTTTTTATTGACCCGGCTGCAGTTTTTCATGGCATCCCGGTTGCGTCGCACTCTTGTACGTTCTGTTCTTTGGGCAGCAGAGGAAAGTCTGGAGTCCGTGAGTCGGAAAGTCCGAAAGAAAGTAGTGAATAGTCAATAGTGAGTAGTCAATAATTCAATATTCACCACTCACTATTCACTAACTATGAACCATCAACTATGACCTAATTAAACAATGAACAAAACAACAACCATACTCGCCATCGAATCAAGCTGCGACGAAACATCGGCTGCGGTTTGTATAGATGGTAAGATTTTATCCAATAAAATTGCCACACAAAAAGTACATGAGCAATACGGCGGCGTAGTGCCCGAGTTGGCAAGTCGTGCGCATTTGCAAAATATTGTACCGGTGGTGGAGCTTGCTTTACAAGAAGCTAATACTACGTTACAACAATTAGATGCGGTGGCATTTACCAAAGCACCAGGTTTAATAGGTTCATTATTAGTGGGCGGACAGTTTGCAAAATCTTTAGCTTTATCATTAGACAAACCATTATTGGCAGTGCACCATATGCAGGCACATGTACTGGCCAATTTAATAAACGATCCTAAACCTGAGTTTCCTTTTTTATGTTTAACCGTTAGTGGCGGACATACACAAATTGTTTTGTGTGAAAGTCCGTTACGAATGAAAGTAATTGGCGAAACCATTGACGATGCTGCCGGAGAAGCTTTTGATAAAGCCGCTAAAATATTAGGTCTACCCTACCCCGGTGGACCATTGGTTGATAAATACGCTAAAGAAGGCAATCCGCTTAAATTTAGTTTTGCCGAACCCCGCATACCGGGTTTAGATTTTAGCTTTAGTGGTGTAAAAACATCTATCCTGTATTTTATACAAAACGCAGGCAAAAGTCATATGTATAAACCGGAGTTTTTAGCCACCGAGGAAGAAAAAAATAAATTTATACAGGATAACCTGGCCGATTTATGTGCGAGTATTCAACATCGTATTGTAGGCATATTAATCAGCAAATTAAAACGTGCGGCTATTGAAACCGGCATCAAACATATTTGTATTGCGGGTGGAGTATCGGCCAATAGCGGTTTACGTACTGCATTAACCGAGGCCGGTAAAAAACATGGCTGGAAAACTTATATACCCGATTTTCAGTACTGCACCGATAATGCTGGCATGATAGCCATAACCGCTTATTACAAATACAAAGCCGGTGCTTTTGATGCCATGAATGTAGAAACAACTGCCCGAGCAGAATGGTAGGCTTACTAATTAGCTAATGAAATAATGTGCTGATATGCTAATGGCATTCCTGTAATTTATAATTCATCATTCATAACTCATCATTAGTATTTTGCCTAATAGTTATTTCCAGTTTAAGCAGTTTAAAATAGAACAGGGTAACTGTGCTATGAAGGTAACTACCGATGGTTGTTTGTTTGGTGCATGGGCAGCTAGCTTAATAGCACAAAATTATCCTGCTGCAAAAAACATACTTGATATTGGCACCGGAACAGGATTATTAAGTCTGATGCTGGCACAACAAATTACCGGTAGTATAAACGCTGTTGAAATTGATTTAGCAGCAGCGAAACAGGCAGCAGAAAACTTTAACCAATCACCTTGGAGCAAAAGGTTACAGGTAACACATACGGATATAAAACATTTACCTTTTACCAGCTGCGATGTTATTATAAGCAACCCGCCTTTTTACGAAAACGATTTACGCTCAGACGCCGGCAATAAAAACCTGGCTCATCATGATGCAGGTTTGTTGTTACAGGATTTAATAGCCATTATAAAACACCAGCTAAACAACAACGGCATATTTTTCTTATTACTGCCTTACAAACGTGAAAACGAAGTATTGGCATTCATACAGAAGGAACAGTTATCCGCTATTCAAATTACTAATGTAAAACAAACGGAGAAACACAGTTATTTCCGTACCATGATAATGGGTGCACCTACAACAGCAGGTTTATTGCCTGTAAAAAATGAGCTAACTATTCGTAATAGCGAAAACAATTATACGTCTGATTTTATTACTTTGCTACAACCGTATTATCTGCATTTGTAAGAAGGCTGAAAGCATAATGCTTCATGCCAAAAGCCAATCCCTTGCACAATGCCCAATAGCATTACAGTACTCCGATTAAAATACGGAGTACTGCATTTTGGCCAATAGAATTAATTCAATATCAGTTATTGGATTAGCCTCATTGATGCTCCGCGTTGGTGCAGTACAAGAGTGCGACGCAACAGACGATGATAGTAGTGCTGGAGTCGGGTAACAAAAAATTATTCTACTATTCCTTTTGCGTAATCAGTTAAATAATCGTAAGGTTTTGTAAGCTGTCCTTCTTTGGTAATTGTTGCCCTGTCTAATAATGGCGAACTGCCTTTTAATAAATCTTCCAGTACAAATTTTATTAATTGCTCACCAAAATACCGGGAAGCATCACGGGGAAGTTCATTGGGAAGATTTCCAACAGCCATTACGTCAATAGTATCGGCGTTGTATGGAGCTACTTTTTGCAAAGTTTTTTTATTAATGCCGTAAACGGGATCTTCAATCGTTTGGTCGCCTACGTTAATAGGTACAGAACCATCAGCATCATCGGTTATATCGGCAATGGATTGTATGATGAAATCATCGGCAGCCACATCTGTTTTTTCAAACAAACGTGGAATGGTTTTATCCCAGTACACACCGTTCATTAACAAATCGGTTTGTGAAGCGTAGGGTAAAAATTTTGATTTATAGTTGCCGGGAGTATTATGAAAATCTTCTCGACTGTACTTACCGGTTTCTTTATGTTCGTATAAATCGGCACCTTTTAATTGGGTAAAAACCGGATAAGAAAAACGGCGTTTCAGGTAATCATCCGGCTCAACTTCGTGTATGCCCATCAGGTTCATTACTTCAATAATACCATGCGCTACCCTACCCGATCCGGTTACCGCAATCTTAAGATTAGGTAGTCGTAAACCAAAGTAAGTATGTATTAACTCACGAAAACTGCGTTGTTTGTACACTCGTTCCAATGAGTATAAACCGGTACGGTTACCGTAAGCCATTATACCATTATGCGCACCTACCACACCTGCAAAAAAACCAAAGCCAATTATACGTTGTCCATCTTCATGTTCTAGACATTCGTAATCGATGAGCGTTATATTTTTTTCGAGTATGGCTTGTAACAATTTTTGATTATAGGGCTGTTTTTTGCGGGTATGCGAAAAAAACAAATAGGTTTTATTAGCTACCAGTTGTTGTACGGGTACTTCTTTTATACCTAATAATATATCTGCTTCGGCAACGGATTCCATTACTTCAACCCCGGCACTGATATATTCTTTATCACTAAAGCAGCGGGTAGCCGAGCTTTCGGCTATTATTTTTACGTGAGGCAGGTTTTTAAGTATCCATTTACATTGCGAAGGAATTAACGCAACACGGTTATCGGCAGGAGATTTCCCTTCTTTTATAAGTCCTATTGTAATCATACCAGTATTTTTGCAATCGTAAACCTTTATATAAAACAGTTGTTACATTAAAAGGTTAAAATAATAGGCGCAAATTTACGATACTCAATCTCAACTTGTCGTTAAAAGATGCTGACAATCAGAAAAATAATAAAAGCCGTTTGGCGGACATTGTTTCCGCCTAAAAAATGCTGCAAATAATTTTTTTTAGTTGAGCGGCCAAATATTAGCGGTAAATATGTAATATTGCAACCCAATTCGCAAGTAGCTGCCCAGGTGGCGGAATTGGTAGACGCAGCAGACTCAAAATCTGCCGCCGCAAGGTGTGCTGGTTCGATTCCAGTCCTGGGCACTGAACTGGACAAGTTGAAATTACCCTCAACTTGTCCTTTTTCATTTTCGCTGAAACCCTTGCCCATAGCATATATTAGCCGGGTAGCTTCATTCACGCTTGCGGTTAGATATCGTTCTTCATCCAAAACGCGTTTTCAAGGAATATAGCACCAATTATTTTTCGTTTTTGCATATATTCTTATTATCTATCATAGTAACACAGCAATAGTTGATCTGCTCTTTAGTCAAGCTACGAAAACGCATGAGAAAGTCATTTACTAAAAATCCAAGAGAAATAAAAATGAGTGAAATCCTGAAAGAACAGTTTGAGAAAGTTATCAAAATTTCGGATGTGGATTTTGAGTATATACTCAGTCATTTTACGTTTAAAAAATTCAGAAAACATCAGTTTTTGATACAGGAAAATCAAGATGTTATTTATGATTATTTTATTCTTTCCGGCTGCGTCAAATCCTACTTCATTGACCAAAACGGTAAAACGCACATTTTGCTTTTCGGCGTTAAAGATTGGTGGATTACGGACTACGAAGCGTATTATTATCAAAAAAAGGCTATTGTCAATATTGACTGTTTGGAAGATACCGAAGTATTATGTTTGAGCAACGAAAACAGGGAAAAACTGTGTCGGGAGTTACATCAGATTGAGCACTTTTTCAGAAAGAAAACCAACCGCAGAAATGTCGCATTACAAAATCGCATTCTATCCTTGCTGAGCAGCAATGCAAAAGAACGGTACGAGCAGTTTCTTCGGGAATACCCGGAATTGGTGCAAAAGCTACCGAAGCACATTCTGGCTTCCTATCTGGGACTTACCCGCGAAACACTGAGTCGGCTCTACTCTTCAAAGTAAATTGATTTACATCACAGTTTTTTTGTGCGATATGTCCTTCGCCACGGCCCTTAATAGTCTGAATTTTGCCTTGTGAAATTTAAAAATAACAAGCAATGACAACATTTAACATTCAGACAGAAAGCAGTACTGTTAACTGGACCGGCAAGAAAATCCTCGGTTTACACACCGGAACCATTAATATTGAAAGTGGGTATCTCGTTTTTTCGGAAGACCATTTAATCGATGGGGAAATTAAAATAGATATGACAAGTATTGTCATTACGGATATCGCAGACAGGTCTGTTTACAAAGAATTTTTCGATCACCTGAATAACGATGACTTTTTCTCAGTAAATGCATTCAAAACAGCCACACTGAAAATTACGAAAGCAGCCAAAGTAAACGATGCCTATAAAGTTTTGGGCGATTTAACCATAAAAGACATCACACACCCTGTGACATTTACAACCACAATAGACCTCTTAACCGACTTTCTGCACGCTTTAGGTGAAATAAAAATAGACCGTACGCTATACAATATCCGGTATGGATCGGGCAAGTTCCTATCCAATTTAGGGGATAAACTGATTTATGACGAATTTGTTTTACAGTTCAAATTAGTCGGACAAAAATAAAATACAATGATTATGTGGACAGATACCAAATTTACCAGACTATCAGGCATTGATTTACCTATTGTGCAAGGCCCTTTTGGCGGGAAGCTTTCTTCTGTTGAACTTACAGCTGCCGTTTCCAATACGGGCGGATTAGGTTCTTATGGCTGTCAGCCGTTCTATGCCCATGAAATTGTTGATATCTCAAAAGCAATACGAGAACAGACTGGCAAGCCCTTTAACCTCAATCTTTGGGTAAATGATCAGGATGAGCATATCACAGACTTTGATGAAGTCGCTTTTCAAAAAGTTATCCGCCTATTCCAACCTTATTTTAATGAAGCAGGTGTAACCCCTCCGGCATTTCCGCTACCGGAAAGTCCGGCCTTCGAAAACCAGATAGAGGCCATCTTTGAAATAAAACCGACTGTATTCAGTTTTGTGTTTGGCATTCCATCGCAGGATATCCTGGAAAAATGCCGGCAGTTAAATATCAGAACGGTAGGTACAGCCACCACATTGGACGAGGCTATTGCCATTGAGAAGGCCGGTATAGACATGGTTGTTGCTACGGGATTTGATGCGGGCGGTCATCGTGTTTCATTTTTAGATAAAGCGGAAGAAAGCCTGGTGGGTACCTTTTCACTGATTCCTCAGGTGGCTGATGCAGTGAAAATACCGGTTATTGCAGCAGGAGGTATTGCAGATGCGAGGGGCGTAAAGGCGGCATTTGCCCTGGGAGCAGATGCCGTACAGATCGGAACGGCTTTTCTAGCCACACAAGAATCGGGAACAAGTAAAATTCACCGTGAAAAACTATTCTCGAAAGAAGCCCGCTACACCACCTTAACCAAAGCTTTTACCGGAAGGTTATCACGGGGAATCAAAAACCGTTTAACAGAGGAATTAAAAGAATTTCAAAACAGTTTTGCCCCCTATCCGCTGCAGGGGAAAATCGTTGGAAAACTGGGAGCTTATCCTGCTAATTCGGAGTCCAATCCTGAACTAAAATCATTTTGGGCAGGGCAGGCAGCACCCATTTTGAAATATCATCGTACGGAAGAGCTTATTCAGAATATTGTAAAGCAGATGGCGCAATAACCCTACCCCCTTGTAATATGTAGTCAAATTACAAAGAGGCATTAAGTGGGGGATTGGAAACAAATGCACTTATTTTGTCTTAGTTGTAAACACCGCAGAAATGCATGCAAAAAAATATCACAAAATTTGTCCCCGATGTTTAAAGTCAATCGTCATTAGGTTGAACAACAAAATTTTAAAACAATGAAAGAATTTGCGTTAATATTCCGCTTGAAGGATATGGCAGACTTTAAGCCTTCTCCCGAACAAATGCAGGAAAGAATGAATTGGCTCGCAGGTATTGCAGCACAAAATCAACTGGTGGACAAGGGCAACACGCTTTTGCCCGTTCCGGGAAGTGCGAAAACGGTAAAACCGGACAATGTGGTAACGGACGGGCCTTATACCGAAATCAAAGAATTTATCAGCGGTTATATTGTTATAAAAGCGGATACGATTGACAAAGCGGTAGCAATTGCCAAAGAAAATCCGATTTTCAAAATAGGCGGAAACATTGAAGTGCGTGAGGTTTTAAAACGAGATTAGTTTTGGATATAAAGCAATCACATCACGAACTTTTACCGCACTTATTCCGACAGGAATATGCGAAAATGACGGCTGTTTTATGCCGTCATTTTGGCTTAAAGCATATTGAGATTGCCGAAGACATGGCCAGCGACACGTTTCTTAAAGCCTCTGAGCATTGGGCACTCCACGGAGTGCCCGAAAACCCGACAGCCTGGCTTTATACCGTTGCAAAAAACAAAACCAAGGACTATTTTAAAAATATATCGGCCTTTGAAACCAAAATCAGGAACCCGATCAATTTGGAAGAAACGCAGGATGAACAGCATTTTGAATATAGCCCGGAAATCATTGCCGACAGTCAGTTAGCCATGATTTTTGCGGTGTGCAATCCTGCCAACTCAAACCAAAGCCAAATTTGCTTGGCACTACAAATCCTATGTGGCTTTAGTGTGGAAGAGCTTGCCAATGCATTCCTCTCCAAACCTGAAACGATAAAAAAACGTTTACAGAGAGCAAGAACGAATCTCCGGAACGACAATTTTCAAATTAAAAAATTAACCGGGATCGACATAAAATCAAGGGTAGATGTGGTTTTGAAAACCTTGTACCTGCTTTTTAATGAGGGTTATTTTTCTAAAACCAACCATAAGCAAGTACGTATTGAGCTTTGTTCTGAAGCTACAAGATTGGCGGTATTATTAACGGAAAATCCATTGACAAATACCGCTCAGGTAAATGCATTACTGGCTTTAATGTGTTTTCAAAGTTCACGATTAGCGGCCAGAACAAACGATAGAAACGAAGCCGTTTTGTTTGAAGAACAGGACAGAAATCTGTGGGATCAATCGCTTATCCAAAGAGGAAATTATTATTTGATAAACGCTACAAATGCAGACGAAATATCAAAATACCACTTGGAAGCAGGAATTTCGTATTGGCACACTACATCAACAGATAAAAAAAAGTGGCGAAACATTTTAAAGCTGTATAACCAGCTTATTCTCATCGAATATTCACCTGTTACAGCACTCAACCGGACATTCGCCTTTGCCAAAGTTTATGGAAACCGGAAAGCTGTGGTTGAAGCGGAAAAACTGAAGCTTACAGACAACCATTATTACCACGCATTGCTAGGTTATTTGTATTCAGAAACAGAAATTCCGAAAGCAATCGAAAATTTTGAAACAGCCCTTAAGCTGACAAAATCAAAAACGGAAAAGCAAACATTGAAAAAGAAAATTAAGAGGTTGATTGAATAAGCTTACAGGTAACCAGGGTTTCTCTACAGAGTATGACATCTTATACAACCGCGTCAACAAACTCACCTTTTTCTTCTACAATTTGATTTCCCCAATTTGTAATAGCATCTAAAACAGGTATAAAAGATTTTCCAAAACCGGTTAGATTATAAACAACTTTTATCGGGGGCTTCTTGCCATAAACCTTTCTAGAAACCAATCCATCTTTTTCAAGTTGTTTCAATTGAAGGCTTAAAGTCATTTCTGTAACAGAAAATAATTCTTTACGAATTTCACTGAATCGTTTTTCCCCATCCTTTAAATGATAAAGAATGACAGTTTTCCACTTTCCGCCAACCAAATCCATGACAAGACTTACGGAACAGGGGTACATCTTCTGCCCTAACTTAACATGACTTCCTAAACATTCCATTTTCATAAATCAAGAGGGTTAATAGCCTATCTAAATGGATAGTTATTGCAAATGTATTCAACTAAAAATAGTTTTGCGACTATAATTTTGATAGTTTACTTTTTAAAACAAAACACTTATGGCATTAATCATTTTAGGGCATCCCGATTTTGAAAAATCTTTGTCAAACAGCGCAATTATTGAAGAATTGGAAAAGGCTTGTCCCGGCATAGAAATCAGGAACATTCACAATTTATATCCCGATTATAAAATTGACGTAAAAGCAGAACAGGAAGCCCTCTTGCGGCATCAGACCATCGTTTTTCAATATCCGGTTTACTGGTACAATATGCCGGCAATTCTGAAACACTGGTTCGACACTGTTTTAGAGTACGGGTTTGCTTACGGAAAAACGGGAGACAAATTGAAAGGCAAAAATTTTATTCCGAGCTTTACCGTAGGTGCCTCAGAAACTGAATATCACACCCTCGGCCAACACCACTTCAAAATATATGAATTTTGTAAAAACCTGGAACAAACCGCATATTACACGCAAATGAACTACGTTGAACCCTTTTATTTTCACGGCACTTCAGTTAATGCAGGATATACAAAGGAAGCTATTATTTCAAAAGCAAAAAATCAGGCGAAAGAATTGATTGGGTTACTAATAACTATTGAACGAAAAAAACCGCATACAATGAGCTACTAGGCAAATGGGTATTTGTCGCAAGACTTTTTATACTTCAATTGAATGACTGCCTAAACGCCATTGGGCTTTGACTGGTCTTTTGTTTGAATAATTTACTGAAGCTCTGGGAGTGTTCAAACCCCAGTTCATACGCAATCTCGCTAACCGACAAATTGGTTGTACTCAATTGCTGTTTCGCATAATCAATCAGTTTGTTCTGAATATGCTGTTGAGTGCTCTGTTTGGTGTGCAAGCGTAAAAGTGTTCCCAGATAATTGGGCGAAATATTCATTTCCGCAGCAATAGCTTTGACTGTAGGAATACCATTTTGCAACGGTTTTTCAGCATTGAAGTAGTCCAGCAATATTTTTTCAAAACGTTTCAATAACTCGTGATTTGATTTCTTTCGGGTGATGAACTGTCGCTCATAAAATCGTTCGGAATAAATCAATAACATTTCAATCTGGGCGATAATGAGTTCCTGGCTAAACTTATCAATGTTTGACTGATATTCCTTTTTAATGTTCTGAAGAATATCCACAATCAACTTTTCTTCTTTATCCGATAAGAAAAGAGCTTCATTAACTGCGTATTGAAAAAACTCATACGCGTTTATCTTCTTCGCTAACGATGTGTTCCAAATAAAATCGGGATGCACCAATAAAAGCCAGCCTGATGGTTCAACAACGACATTCGAATTGATTTCTAATTTCAAAAATTGAAGCGGAGCAACAAAGGTCAGTGCTCCCGAATTAAAATCGTACTCCTGTTGCCCGTAGTTAAACCTTGCATTGATATTCCGCTTTAACCCAATTGAATAATAATGCTGTATCCATTTCAGTTCATGATCATTCACCGGATAGGAAACTTTGCTGTAATCTATCAGGCTAATCAACGGATGTTCTGGATTTGACAAACCACAGAATGTGTGAAATTCTGCTATTGAGTTAAAGCGAAATATCTTTTCCATACTTGCTAATTTAGTTTTTTTCTTTGTACAGCACCATTCCAGCGTGATACAAAATACCATCTCTGAATTCACCATCTGCTGTAAAGCCTGTATCATCTTTGTAATCAATGTGGTTACCTGTTACCTTATAACTGCCCTGATAGGCACTTTTACGATCTCCTCTCGCTTCATCATATCGGTTGTCGGGTAATAATTCGTGTCTAATATAACCGTCTTCTGTTACCCACATTCCAATATAATTTTTCGTCTCTTCTATTGTTTTACTTTCCTGCATTATTACGTTTTTATTGCTTGTACAAGCTACCATCAAAAACACAGTCGGCATTAAAATGCGGTATATACGCCGTACTTTTTCCATTGCGTTACATCTTTTGTTATAATATCAATTTTAATTTGCCACAAGTCATAAGCATCTTTACCGAGGAGCAAGTGTACGGGCGGATTTTCTTCCTTACTCATGGCTATTAACACCTCGGCTGCTTTTTCAGGGTCGTTAGGTTGATTGCCATTGATGCTGTTAAGATGCAGGTGTTCTGATTGCCTTGCGGCTTCGTATGCTGCAATTGGAGACGCGGGTAAACCCAACGAGCCGTTGTCAAGAAAATTGGTTCTAAAATAACCGGGATACACAACTGTTGCTTTTATACCGAACTCTTTTACCTCTTCAGCCAGTGCTTCTGTAAAGCCTGCAACAGCAAATTTTGTAGAACAATAAACACCCCAGCCTGCAAAGCTTCCAAACAACCCACCAACCGATGAAACATTGAAAATATTCCCTGATTTTTGATGTCTTAAATAGGGCATCACATGTCTGATAACATTCAAAGTGCCAAAAACATTTACATCAAAATTTGCTTTGGCTTCTTCATTTGTCAGTTCCTCCAATGTCCCCAACTGCCCATAACCTGCATTATTTACAACTACATCAATTTGCCCAAAATGTGCTACGCTTTTTTCAGTGGCAATCTTCACATCATTGTCATCCGTCAGGTTTACATGCAGAGGTAAAAACATTTCAGAAATCGGGCCCACGTTATCAACCAACGATTGTACATCCCGTGTTGTAGCTACAACATAATAGCCACTCTTTAATAATTTTTTTACTAAAACAAGCCCTAAACCTTTTGACGCTCCTGTTACAAACCATACTTTTTTTGCTTCCATTATTTTTTTGTTAATGTAAAAATGTAATGGTAAGAAAATACATTAGGGGCTATCATCTAAGCATCACTTTTCAGCTTCAGTTCCGGCTTCTTCGGGCTCGCTTACGCTCGGTGCTAAGGCACCAGCCGCTTAGGCGGCTGCCCTACGTATCCGGCAGCCATTCAACTGGAGTAATGCTAATCAACTTTTATCAATATCTGCCACTAAATATTTACCATACAATTTTTAATGTTAAAAATGATAATGTAAAATTGGCCAGAAGTAAATTCTCTGATGTAGCCAAATCAGTGAATGATGTAGTTAAATGGTGTTTTTTTATGGGGCAAGTATTATTTAGCCTTCCTCGAATGCTTAAGCATTTGCGGTATCGCGGAAATCGCATTCCCATAAATTTCCTTTTATGGCATCTGTATGAATTGGGTAATTGATTTTAGGAATTGTCCGCTGTAAGTTCCATTTTAATTTTAATCGGTTATTCTCATCGTCTTTCGGTCGTTGAAAATCTTTGATGACGTAAAATTTAAATTCTATAGAAATCCACAATGCAAATTCTAAAAAATGTCTATGTGTGCACAAGTCCCTCCGTATCTCCCTGACTTTGACACAACGCCAATAGCGTTTGTGCCTTCTATCCAACGTTTTGGCGTCATTACAAAAACATTGAATCCTCTTTCATCCCCTTGTTGGTATACCGATAGAGAAAAGTCATCCTTAATATCAACCGTTTCCAGGTAATCTTTCAGGTATTCTTTATGCTTGGGATACGATTTACCACAAGGTCTCAACACATCCGTTATCGGTGTATCTGAAAGGTATTCCAACCTTCGCCTACCATTCCTGTGGTTCAGGTTATAATTATTTTCATTCCCTATTTATTTTTATTTCTCAACATTCGTTAAGAATATCATTTAGTGTTTTTTGCCGAAATAGTTCGCTCTATCTCCCGGGGCAAAATATTTTACAAAAATGCTCCGCCGGAAACTTCAATGCGCTGTCCTGTAACCCATTTGGCATCGTCCGAACATAAAAATGATACCACACCGCTTATATCATCCGGTGCAGCAACCCTTCCTAATGCTGCAATGCCGGCAGCCCATTCCTGCGCCTGTGGTGTATCACGCAAACGTCCGCCGCTGAAATCGGTTGCCACAGCTCCCGGAGCCACAGCATTTGCACGGATACCTTTTGACCCTAATTCTTTTGCCAGGTATTTGGTGAAAGATTCTGCCGCAGCCTTCATCATCGCATAAGCTCCACTTCCCGGTAGCGTAAAGCGTGTCAAACCGGTGGTAATATTTACAATGCCTCCGTTGTCATTTAGTATTGGAATTAATTTTTGTGTCAGGAAAAATGTCCCTTTCAAGTGAATATTCATCAAGGTATCAAACTGCTCTTCCGTGGTTGCTTCAATAGATGGGATCGGCAGACCAATGCCTGCATTGTTCACCAAATAATCAATTTTTTCTACACCAAAAGTTTGAGTCAACCCGCTTTTTAAATCAACGATAAACTGATCCAGTGAAACTACATCAGCCACATTCAATAGTAATGCAAATGCCTTTTTCCCTAAAGTTTCCACTTCAGTAACAACCGCTTCGGCTTCATCTTTTTTAGAATAAAATGTTACAACAACATCCATACCTTTTTTAGCAAGGCTCAATACAGTTTCCCGGCCGATTCCACGGCTACCGCCGGTTACTAATGCGATTTTACTTTTTGCCATCATTCCTTTTTTATTTGATAGTGCAAATTTATAAAATACTTAGTATATATTTGTAACCGATATACAAAAGGATACCGATAATGAACAAAAAGCATATTCAAGAAAAGTTGAAATACATCGAAGATTTTTATACCGCGGTGAATGGTAAATGGAAGCTCTCTATACTGATTGTAATGTATAATAACAATAAACGGTTTAAAGAAATTCAGAACAGCATCCCTAAGATTACCAATCGTGTTTTGTCCAAAGAGTTGAAAGACCTGGAAGTTAATAAACTGATTACACGAACCGTGTATGATACTACACCCGTTACCATTGAATATGAGGTAACGGAATATTGTATGACGTTAAAACCGATTATCCAGATGATGACGGATTGGGGAAAGAATCACAGAGAGACTATTGCAGGGAGAAAATGACTTTAGAACACAAAACATTTGCACCTAAATGGTGGAGTAACGGCTAAGTTTGAAATTTTCAGCTTCTATTTTCAGCTCTCTTACCTAACTTCAGAACAGTTAATGGAATGACACAGCACTCTACAAAAACAAACGAACTCGTCAATTTGACAACTGGACAACAAAGACACAAAATCACCTGCACAACTGACTGTTATCCTTATGCAGTTGTAGTCCAAACTATTACAACCTGTTTTTTGTCTGTGCATTGAGTGTGGTAACAAAAGCCCATATCAATACCATTACCATAATTTTTTTCTCCTGATTTGATTTTTATTATTAGAAAATTATTGAACAATATTAATTCAGGATGCAACTTATTTTGTCTGGCTCACCACTATTTTGTCGAACACCGCATCACCGAGGTGCACCCGCATCTAGAAAATCATTTTTGAGAATTTACCTACTTTGTACCTTGTCTTCGTTTTTTTGCTGTTGATGATTTTTACAATCACATCAGAGATGACTTTCGGATCAGAATTACCTCCCGTTCTTCCTCTTTTTGGGTGGCCGTAATAATCTTGTCCACTATATTCTTATAAGCACTACCTTTTAATTTTATCAAATTATTTCAGCACCACCAAACCAAATTCTGTAGCAATAAAACCTGTTTCTAATACCACCAGATTAATACTGAACTGCATTAATGCCACACGAATACAGTCGCTCTGATACAATAGTCACGCCCATTTTGATAGGATTTCCACCCTGCTTTTTCAGATCCTGCATCTCATCCATACGTCTTGCTACGCTGTAAACGATGTAACCTTCTGCGATTAATTGTTCAGCGGTTTCCTTACCCATTCCTGAGCTGGCTTGGCTTCTGTTATAAGAATTAGCTTTTCCATTTTTCAGTATTTAAAATTTGATACTTCAAGACTGATTAAAGGAGATTTTTTGGATATAAGACGAATCCACGAGGTTTAAGTAATACTACCCATGTAAATGAATATCATTGCTTATAAAGAACCGTTAAATGCCAAGGTAATTTTGTTACGACAAACAAACTATGAACATTATGAAAAAGTATTTAGTCCTAATAATTTTATTGGTTTCGTTAATTGCCTGCACGGAAAAAGAGGAAGATGATATGACCGGAAGCGGCAATAAAGACAATACCTATTTTAAACTTACGGTAAACGGAGCACCGAAGGAACTTGAAAATATCCATTATGCACGTTCGGGTAGAAATATTCACCTGGCTACATGGGGTGAAGGCGGGTTACCTAATTTGAATGTCACCTTAACTGCTAACTCGGAAAATGATTTTCGCGGAAATTATCCTTACTTCTGGGATCTTTCTGCAGGTACATCAATTGTACTTTATGGTTTGGGGCCATCAAACGGGTATGAAAGTCATTGGTGGGACTGTCCCATTGACGGACCTTTATTAATGCCCTCACCGGGAGATGTGAAAATTGAAAATATTGAACGCACCAATGTGGGAGAATTTATCACGGGTAGCTTTAATGTAGAACAATATCAACCGCAGGGGAATTGCCCTTATCCAGAAGTAAAAACAATCAAAATATCAGCAAAATTCAGGTTAAAACGTGCGCAGTAGTTTATTCAAAGTGTTATGTTAACTAGTAAACAAAGCCGCTGTAGTCAAAAGCGGCTTTATTTTGTAGCAAATTATCCTATTGACCTTTCCAACGTCAGATAGCCCCATTTTTAGTAACCCATTTAGGATATGGAGATGAACCACTTAGTGATCAGAACAGTACGTAACACGAAATCGATAACGGTTGAATATCAGATTACAGCGTTTGGCAAAACCCTTGTGCCTATTATTGACGAAATTGCAAAATGGGGAACCGCTTATAGAAATACGCTTTATAAAAAAGCATAAAAGTTAATGACTTACCGGTGATATATACACTGTCTCAACTGCTTTCCAAAACCAAGGCTTCTATAAAAATAAAAACTGCCCCATAGGGGCAGTTTACTTACAGGCTGTTGCCGGCTTAACATTTTACTACAGCAGGTTTGCAACATTTCTTTTTCTTACAACATTGTTCTGTTTGATGTTTCTTTTTATTCTTTTTTTCATCGTTGTTTGTTTGTGCAAATGCAGTTCCAACTAAAGTGCAGGCCATAGCCATTATTAATATCTTTTTCATTGTTTTTTTTTGATAATTTATTTATGATAGTTGTGCGTCTGATTGTAAGAACCCAATCTTATGTCAGGCGGTTGCCATATATCACCGTTGTACTCTAAATAATAATGATTTATAACAGGTGTATTATGCCGGTAAATGTCGGAGTTAAAAGCAAACCAATCGGTAACAGGTATTTCTATACCTATATAATTTGATGAGCAGGGACTACAGGTTTTTACGGGTGTACATTTTTTAACCGGATCCTGTGTCGGCAAAGGCTGGCAAGCCCCAAGCTTTTCAGGTGCAAATAATGCTGTATTAAGCAATGTATTCATTGGCCCTGCTAATAACAGGGGTAAACCAATCAATAATATAAAAAGCCGTTGCAACATTAGGAATGTAAAGTATAACGCAACAGCTATGAGAAAAAGTTTTATTCTTTGAAGTGTATTATTTAAGTACTAAAGTGTGTGAGTTATTAAATGAAAACATGTAACAACTTAATTAGTTGACAGGTTCTTAATGTAAAAAACGGCCAGGTTTAGAAAAACCCGGCCTGCTAACCTATGAAAAACACCTAGTTTAACATAAAAACATTTGATACCATATAACCATCCCGTCCGGAAATATGTAATACCAATGTTTATCAAACTAATCAGAACTTCGGCTGATATAAAAAAGAACTCCTTTTAACTTCATTAATACATAACCTGTCACTTTATTTAACACGCACTACAAACCTGGTTGATACAATCCTTTTTGTTTTACCATTAACTACCTGAATTAAATACATTCCAGTAGATAGCGTACTTATGTTTAAATCGTTTTGTAAAAGCGTTATATTCTTTTCAATTAGCACCTGCCCGTTAGCAGCAATAATTTGCAAACGGTTGTTTTGGCCTTGCCAATTATTGGGCAACGTCACAGTAATTCTTTCTGTAGCGGGGTTAGGAAATATGCTTAAAGCCTCTTCAATTCCTGTGTTAACAATATTGACAGCTGAATAAGTAACCATACCATCGAAATCGACAACTTTGATACGGTAATAAACTTTGCCTGAGTTAGTAATATTATCGGTTAGGCTATACTCTTTTGTTTCATGTACGTTGCCTGCTGCAGTAACCCGACCAATACTTGTGAATGTAATACCGTTTTCACTTTTTTCTACTTGGAAATAAGCTGTATTTGTTTCATTTGCGGTAGTCCATTTAAGTAATATGCCGTTTGATTTTTTTTGTGCAGTAAACCCCGAAAAATTTACAGGCAATGTCATTACAACAGGGCTGCAAATGCTACCATAACCATCATATCCTGCGTTTGTCCCTGTGCCGTTAGTTTTTCCCGATTCTGTTATTCCATTAGTATTATTAGGAGCAACGAAGGAGCCACCGCCTGCAGGATTTCTTGATTCTGGACCACCACCACCACCTGAGTAACCTGCACCACCGCCGCTTTCAAGATAATCGGCTCCACCACCGCCAGACCATCCCCATCCACCGTTAACACCCACAGCATCATCTAAAGAACCTGCTCCGCCTAATGCTCCATTTATATTTCCTTGTCCGCCGGGCTGACCCGCATTTATATTACCATTACCCTGACCTGGTGAAAGCAAACCACCACCACCACCACCGCCATGCGGGCAGGATGTAGAAAACTCACCATGATTACCACCTGCACCGCCAACACCACCTTGCCCATTTAAAGCACTACTGCCACAACCGTTTGAGCCACCTGCACCACTATCACTTACGCTACCGCCATCTTCCGATGCCTGGCCGTTGCCACCATTGCCCGTATTATCTTCTCCGCCACCAGCTCCGGCTACCATAATTAAAACACCATTTTTATACACCGCACTGGAACCACCACCACCAGCTTGCATGGCACTACTGACTCCTTGTTGACCAATTATAAATCTTAGTACATCGCCTTGCACTACATTTATATAGGCATAAACGGTTGCACCGCCACCGGCCATATTTGATACGCCACTTGCATTACCACCACTAGCACCCGTTATGCTTACACGTACCTGCGAAACACCGGCCGGTACAATAAACGTTTGAGGGCCGCCGGTATAATTTACTGGTGTAGTATTTAAACCTGCACAGCTAAACTGTGCCTGCATATGTTGAAAGTTGAACAAAGCCAGCATACAAATGCCTGCCATTTTTATATACTGCCAACAATTAATTTTTTGTGATTGATGTCTGCTTTTTGTGTCTGGTTGCCTTTTCATTGAGTGCTTATATTTTGCACAAAAAAAGTCAGCTTGTCAATAGAAAAAAAGCGAATCACTATCCATTTTCTTGAAAACGGATAATACCTAAAGTGTAAATATTTAATAAAAAGTATTTTATAAATTACAATTAATATTAATTTATAAAATATTCATGTCGCTACTTATTCTTTGCTACCATTAGTACCAACAATGTAAAGAAGAGAATAGTATTAATGAGTGCTGTTTAATTTACCCTATTGAATCTTTTTTCAAGTTACTGATAAAGGCTGATGGCGAAATCCCGGTTACATTTTTAAAGGCTGTGGTAAACTTGCTATGTGTAGAAAAGCCTGACTCCTGAGCTAAATAAGCAATTTTATAAGATGTATAGGCGGCATTATGTTGCAGCTTGTCTATAATATAATTAATTCGCAGCTCGTTGATGTAGTTATTAAAATCTTTTCCTTTATGCCGGTTGATGATAAGTGAAAGATATTTTGAATTTATTTTTAATGTAGCGGCTAAATAAGAAAGGTTAATATCGTTTTCCAAATAGAATTTTCCCTGTTCCAACGTTAATAGTTGGCTAAGAATTCTATCCTCTGTTTCTTTTGGAATGTTATATACTGTTCTTTTCTCATCAACCGCACTTTCCTGCAACTCTTCTTCAACAAGTTCAGCTTCACCCTCATGTTGTAAAATGGTATTGCTACCTTTTAACTTATTATCAGTAAAAATATATGGACTATCATTATACGTAAAAGTGGTGGTAGCGGAAAATGCACTATCAGTATGATTAGCATGCAAAACACTCGCAGCTTTTTGATAATTAAGCTTATCAATATATACCAGATATTTTGTTCTTTCTTTTTTTTGTAACCAGGCCGTATACCCGACAAAACAAATAACAGTGCCTAATAAGGCTAAGCAGGTAACATATAATATTATGTTCTTTGTAGCGGTTTTACCCAACTCATAATCAAACTTTTCTATTAATGCATTTGATACAGCCTTTGTTAAAAGGCTTTGTTTTTCCATCAATTTCATATAATCCGACTGAAAACTGATGGCCTTTTCCTTATCACCTTTAAGCAGATAATAAGACTGTAAACTTTTATAGGTTGATATTTTAAGATTAAAGTTATCAGATGAGGCGGCATAATCCAATGCCATTTGCAAATACTTAATAGCTTCGTTGGCACTACCTTGTTTTAAAGCTAACTCACCCAGATTCTGGTAAACAAAACCTTTTAATTCACTGTCCTGACCTTCCAGGGTTTGCAATGCTTTGTTTAAATAATCCTCGGCTACCATAATATTATTCAACTGCAAATTACAGTTGCCCGCCAACTGGTAACAAGTAGCTAAAAAAATGTGTTTAGCCTGACTATCAGGTGCACCTCCCAATAGTTCAAGTGCAAGGTTTACTTCGCCAAGTGCCTTCGTATAATTTTTATCGGCAATCTCGTAATAAGCTTTTTCCTGGTGAACAAACATTTGTATTAATGGCGAACTGCTCGTCCCAGTGTTAGCTTTATCTGCTTCCTCAATATATTTTTTACCCTCTGCAATTAAACCTAATTCTCTAAATGTGGTTGATAAAAAACCCGAAATACGTAAATGCCATTCGGTATTATTTATTTTTCCGGCCAGATGTGCTGCATTGACAGCAAACAATAAAGCTTCTGTGTGTTTACCAGTCCTTTTATTAAGTGTTGCCAATAGCATCAAACTTCTCACCTTTTGTAAACTGTCGGCTGATTGATTTAATAATAGCGTAGCCTGCTCTATAGCCTGTTCACCATTTTGTGCGGCAAGTGTTGTAGCAATATGATAGTAGACGCTATCAAACGGTGTTTTATGTGTAGAAGATTGTGCAGATAATAAAGCAACATTACCAAAACCCGTGAATAAAATGGTTAAAAACAGCCAGGAACCCAACTTGCTACTCATAGCACAAAGATGACAAAAAAACGTTATATAAACTGAACTACCAGATATTTTTTAAGTATTTATACTTAACGCCTTATAAACCCGGTTGCAACAGTGCATGCAGCTCAAACAATATAGCTTCGGCATAAAACTGTTGTGCATCCTTTGGATTTGTATGCGGATATAATTCAATTTTTTTCGACACCGGCAAATCACCTTTATGATAAATAGAACAATAGGCAAACTGTTTATCTTCCGATTCCGGAACCTGTGTGGCATAGCCCGTTGTAGCAATAGCCCAGGTAGTATTAAAAAGTCCGGCCACATTTTTTGCCATCTGTTCGGTTATATTTTGTGATACACAATTTTCTACCTCGGCTTCAGTAGCATCCACTTTTAGTAATTTAATTTTCTCTTCAATACAGTAAGTGGTAATGCCTCCTTTGTATATAGTAGTAGCTTCGGGTATTTGTGAAAAAGCCAATTGCAAAAAACCCGAGGTAACACTCTCGGCGACTGCTATGGTTTCCTTACGGCTGTGTAATACATGGCCAATTTCTTGTAATATAGTTTCTTGAAACATAATAACAATCGTTTATAAAGGTCTATTAAAAAATTACCGGCTTATGTAACCCGCTTTTTACTACAGGATGGCAGCCATTCCGTATGCTCACATTTTTCGCAAACATTATTATCAGCCGCCGATTTTATTTCCGTAAATCCACAATAACAACAGGAGTAGTACCCCGCTGCATCAAACTGTGTTTGTTTTCCTTTTAATGCCGCCGGCATAATGGGTAAGCCAAAACGTACCGCTTCATCATCATAATAAAATACACTTATCTCACCCGATATTTCTTCTATGGCAATTTCTATTTGCCCTAATTGTGATACCCCTTTTAAACGCAACTCCGATAATAACTCCTGTGTACCTAATGCTTCTTTCTTAAAATTGTTGATGGAAAAACGGCCTTCTTTTATTAAACAAATCGGCTTGCCTTCCATCATGTTCTCAAAGCGTTGGTTACGGCCAATAAAATAGGTAATTAACCGGTACACGGCTATAATAACCAAAAACACAACCATCGCCGTTAGTACACCAATCTCTTTGTATATCATGGGGTCTCCTGCTGCCGAACCAAAACTTACAATAACCACCAGTTCAAAAATGGATAATTGTTTTACACCTCTTTTGCCTAATATGCGCAATGCCAGTATAATGGCAATTATCATAATAAAAGCACGTAACACTATTTCTAATAAAAAAAACCACTCTTCATCGCCAACCAATAATTCTTTCCAGCTTAACTGTAAAAAAAAGGCCTGCCACATAAAAGCATATTTACCTTATACCTCCAAAAAGCAAGCCAAGCGTTAGTACACAAAAAAATTTATAACATTCAATCATTGTAATTAACTATTTGGGGCTATCAACTGTATAACATGGGTCAGCTTTAGTACGGGCTACTATGGGCTCCGCTTCGCTCCGGTGCTTCGCTGAGCTACGCACTAAACCCGTCGTATCCCGCAGCCCAATGTCATTTAGCTA
>DHEF01000053.1:156153-173747 GCA_002399735.1 Chitinophagaceae bacterium UBA4857 | reverse complement strand
CTCATTAGCTAAATGACATTGTCCCGCAGCCCGTCAACCACAGTACATAACGCAACAGTACAACCCTACCCATAACACGATGATGATTAGCGAACGGAACGATGAATGGAGCGTCGCAACGAGTGTTGATGCGTATTACTACAGCTGACACAAAATTGTTTACTTGTATTTTATAAAAAACTGGCTTAATTTTCTACCATGAAAAAACGATGCTTCCTCTTTACCGCAATAGTATCATTGCTTAGCTGCTCCGTAGGTTTTACACAACAAACCTTAAAGCCAAAAATACAAACCGAATGGTCCGCAAAAGTTATTAGTAACAATCCACTACCCGAATATCCCCGTCCACAACTTACCCGCAGCAACAACTGGAAAAGTCTGAACGGTATATGGCAATATGTTATACAACCAAAAACATCGGGCAACAACATACCACAGCATTTTGATGGTGATATTGTTGTTCCGTTTGCAGTAGAATCTGCCTTAAGCGGCGTAGCAAAAACAGTAGGTAAAGACAGTGTACTTTGGTACAATAAAGTAATTGATGTGCCTGCAAGTTTAAGAAAAGGTAAAACACTTTTACACTTTGGTGCTATTGACTGGCAGGCGAATGTATATGTAAATGGTGTTGAAGTTGGCAGCCACGAAGGCGGCTACGATGCTTTTACTATAGATATTACAATGGCATTGCAAAAAGGAAGTAAACAAACGGTGAGTGTCCGTGTGTGGGACCCGAGTGATAGCGGCCCCCAACCTGTAGGCAAACAAGTAAGTAAACCTCATGGTATTTGGTACACGCCTGTTACAGGTATATGGCAAACTGTTTGGTTAGAGGCTGTACCCGAAACATATATTGTTGCTACCAAACATACGCCTGATATTGACAAACAGCAATTACATATTAGTACCACCATTCATAATATGCAAGCGAATGATGTAATAAAAATTTCGGCATGGGACGGACAACAACAAGTAACTACAGTTACCACTAATAATACAGCTGAAAATATTTTATTAGATATACCTGATGCAAAACTATGGTCGCCCACAACACCATTTTTATACGATTTAAAAATTCAGTTAGTACGTAATGGTAAAACAATTGATGAAGCAGCATCTTATTTTGGCATGCGTAAAATATCGATGGCCCAAGATGCAAAAGGCATACAGCGTATGCAGCTAAACAACGAGTTTGTTTTTCAGTATGGTCCGTTAGATCAAGGCTGGTGGCCCGATGGTTTGTACACAGCGCCAACTGACGAGGCTTTACAATTTGACATTGCCAAAACAAAAGAAATGGGCTTTAACCTTATACGTAAACACGTAAAAGTTGAGCCTGCACGCTGGTACTACCACTGTGATAAATTAGGCATTTTAGTTTGGCAGGATATGCCTAACGGCGACAGAGGTGGTAATGACTGGATACAACAATTAAGGGTTAAAATGCCTGCTGGCGAAAAAGTGGATAATCATCATTTACTACAAGCACAAATGCCGGGTTTAGTATATGATAAAAAACGTACACCCGAATCGGAAGCTATTTACCGTAAGGAATGGCAGGCCATTATGAATGGTTTGCATAACTACCCATCTATTGTTTCCTGGGTGCCCTTTAACGAAGCCTGGGGCCAGTTTAAAACAAAAGAAATTGTCACCCATACCATGCAGCACGATCCATCACGTTTAGTAAACGGTATTAGTGGTGGCAACTTTTTTATTGGTGTTAGTCCTATAGTTGATTTACACTACTACCCCGGCCCGGCCATGCCCGACCCAGCTATTTATGGCAGTGAACAAATTTTAATATTGGGCGAATTTGGCGGCCTTGGTTTACCCGTAAGCGACCATACCTGGCTGGACGAAGGTAACTGGGGTTATCAATCTTTTACAAATAAAGAACAATTGTTAGAACGTTATACCAAACTGATTGCATCATTACATGAATTAATAGAAGCCGGTTTATCTGCCGCTATTTATACACAAACCACCGATGTGGAACTAGAAACAAACGGGCTATTTACTTACGACCGTAAAGTTTTAAAAATGCCCATGGATAAGTTACAGGCAATACATAAAAAATTGTACGAGATAGTTGTGAAGTAACACCCATAAAATCTTAATAGAAACCCCACTCCGTTACGAGTGGGTTTTCTATTAATACATATAGCTAAAAAATAAAAGGCCGGATAGAAATCCAGCCCGTTCTTAATCCAATATCCTATGAAAAACCGTCTTAAATTACTTATAACTATATGTTGTTATGCTTTTTTACTTTTATGTCTCTTGAACTAAGGCAATATCTTTATAAGCATTCGTAAAACACCTGTAGCATCATGCTTTTTTGTATAAAGTGCGCTCATCTTTTTATTTGCTTTTAGTTGCTTACGATTATGATGTAAAATTACACTACGCCAACCCTAAAAAAAGTATATACATACCAAACGTATTATATTTCCAATAAAGCGTATCAAATAAACTTTAAACAGTTGTACATAGTATTCATTCATTAAAGAAGAAGCTGAGAGGCTTTACTATTAATCTGCCAATACAATTAAGTATAAAACAAAAGTGTAGTGCATTTTAAACGATGCACTGCATAATTTTCTTTGGGTACTATATTTATAGCCTGAGTGATTAATTTGTTGAGCATACGGGCTATCTGTTCACTGGCCGCGTCCCGGCATTATTAAAACAGATACCCGTTATTAACTCAACCTGGTTGATGTAGAGAATTTACCGTCCATGATAAATTATTTCTAACTACTGTAGCAGTTTTAATTATTATTTAAGTTATTCAGTAAGTTTTATATAACTACATTCGCCATCTTTTACAGTTTCTGATCGTTCATCCCACTCATCAATTTCTACGCCGCCTTTAAATTGTTTGGCGTACCAATTGTGTTCACCTGCCTGCAGTTTTACATTTATTACATTAACACTACTCGCTGTACCACATGCAGGCTTTTCAATATGTGGGATGGTTAACTCACCAACCTGCTTGCCGTTTACATAAATTTTTATTGCATCAAATTTCGTGCTATTTAAAAAAGTGTAAAACATCAGGTTGCCGCTGGGCTTGTCTTTTTTACAGGCCGGCAGTGCTGCCACAAATACAACAGTTAAAAGTGCTAAGACAAAAAATTTTACTCGTCTGGTAATACCAACGCTTGATTTCATTTTGAAAGGTTTAATGATTAATAGTAATGTTAATTGTAGATGATAAGGTTTAATGATTAACGTCATTGACAATGCAAACATATTTACAGAATTAGCCGGCAAAAAGTATTACTTCCTCAACCGTATTACATTTATCGGCGAAGGAGGCAAAAAAAGCATTAAACCGTTTAAGGCATTTTGAGGCTAAAACGCTTCAGTACCCAATAACTACACTTCAGTCAAATAAACTTGTATAAAATTTAGTTTTTAATAGTTTTACTGTTATTTAACTTGTAACTCAGTGAAGTACACATTCAAAAAATATCGCCTGTTTATTTTACATATACTATGTTATATGTTAAGCGGTAGTATTTGTTTGAATGCCCAATCAAAACGGTTAAAAATAACTACCTATACTGAGGCCGATGGTTTAAGCAGTAGTATAATCCGGTGTGTGTTACAGGATAGCAGGGGTATGTTATGGGTAGGAACGCCGGATGGCCTTAATACCTTTGATGGTATAAACTTTAATACGCTTAGAAAAAGCACTACAAACGAAAATAGCATTAAAGGAAACTTTGTTACCAAACTGGCAGAAGACAAAGTAGGTGATATATGGATTGGATTTATTAATGACGGCATTAGCCGTTACAATATTGCCACCGGTAAGTTTGATCATTTCGCTTTAAACACCCCCAACGAAATTATTAAAACAAAAGCAGGCGAAGTAACCAGTCTTTATATTGATGCTAAGAATGAAGTATGGATTGGCATTAAACAGAAAGGCATCTTTAAGCTGGATAAACATAGCGGTAAACATGAACGCTTTAACCTGCTTTTTGACAACCTGACTGTTATGAATGATCTTCATAATACAGTATATGATATATACGAAGATGAGCCGGGTGTATTTTGGTTAGCAACACAGGCAGGCTTATATTATTTTGTACCATCTAAAAACATCATGAAGCCGGTAAGAAGCGAACCGCTTTTTGGCGACACATTTAATAAAGAACTTTTCATGACCATTTCCAGGGAAAAAGACTATCTATGGCTGGGCGCCTGGGCTGGTGGTATTGCATCATACCATATACCTAGCAAACAATGGAAACATTATCTTTTCGCTCCTACCGCATCAACCAATAATATTGTAACAGCATTACAAACCCAACCCAACAGCGATTCTATTTTTATTGTTACAAATGATTGGGGTCTGGGGTTCTTTAACAAAAAAAATCATCAGTTTACTTTTACTTTTTCAAAGGAAGAAAATAAATCCGGAGATTATAAATCAATCTTTAAAGATCGGGCTAATAATATCTGGGTTACTTCTACCAAAGGACTTATGAAAGTCTGGTATCAGGCACAAAAATTTTCTTTTAACGAAGTACCGGTTAAGTTTTCTTCCAATAACGGTAATCATGTCATCAGTAAAATTTTTGAAACAACCGATTACACTTTCATGGCAAGTTGGTATGCAGATGGCTTACATGTGGAAGACAAAAAAAATAAACGCAATTTCGTCTTACCGGTTGAATCTATTCCGGAGGAAGAAAACAATATGCTGGTAAATGATGTAATGCAGGATAGCAAAGGAAAGATATGGATAGTCAGCAGGGACTATATTTATCATTTTGACACCAAACAAAATCGTTTAATAAAAAAACATCAACCCTCCTTAGTGCCGGGGCATAAAAAAGGAAACTACTTTTTAGGTATTACCGAAGCAACTGATGGAAATTTATGGATTGCTACTTTGCGTAATGGCATATTTGTTTATAACAGTCAGCTTGACAAAATCGTACAACATTATACACCTGATAGTTCATTTACCCATATACCTACAAAAGCAATTAGTGTTATACATAAAGACAAAAATGGCCGTCTATGGATTGGCACCCGAAACGGCTTTTTAGGCCGTGTACATAAATCGGGAAAGATCGAAACCATATCTACATCACTTAATAGCAGGGCTATAGTAGGAGTGATACATTCTATATCCTCCACAAGTAATGATGTTTGGATTGGAACCGATGTGGGCTTGTTGCAATACCATATTAAAGGTGTCGATATTAAACCGGTAAAAATTTACACTGCCGAAGATGGTATATCCTCTGACATAGTAAAATTTGTGTATGCCGACAGTCAGGACCAGATATGGTGTATTACCCAAACCGCTTTGTGTAAATTAAACCCTGCCCGTTCTCTCATCAGTAATTACGGGTGGGATGATGGCCTGGAACAATCATCTATCGGGAATAATATAACCGAACTCGCAAACGGTCAAATGGTCATTGGCGCTATTGGCGGTTATTATCAATTTAACCCGGCTGCCTTAAATAAACCTGACTTAACAGCACCCATCGTTATTACTTCCTTTACAGTAAAAGGACTACCCAGGTTTTATGGTACAGATTTAGGTATTCATCATAAAATAATGCTTGAGCCATCTGAAAATATTTTTTCTTTTGAATTTGCCAGTATAAACTTCAACCGGACCGGTAAGCAACGTTATGCTTATATGTTGGAGGGGTTTGATAAAGATTGGGTTCATACTTACAATCGGTATGCCGGTTATGCAAATCTGGCTCCCGGCAACTATGTTTTCAAAGTCAGAGCTATTGGTAATGCCGGCCAGGACGATAGTGCCGTTATTGCATTGCCAATACTTGTTACCGGATATTTTTACAATACCAATACTTTTCGTATTGCAGTGGTGTTAGCCATTTTGGCAATCATGTATATGGTGTATGCAATCAGGTTAAGAAATCAGAAAAGATTGTTTATGCTAAAAACAAAGGCAAGTCTGCTGGAAAAAGAAAAGGCTATGATTATGTATGAAAACCTGAAACAGCAACTTAATCCTCATTTTCTGTTTAATTCATTAACATCCCTTAGTAGTCTCATACGCATTAATCAAAAACTAGCCGGAGAATTTTTAGATGGTTTGAGCAAAATATACCGTTATATTTTAAATAACAGGGATAAAGAATTAGTAAGCTTATCTGATGAGCTACAGTTTTCTGAACGATACATACTTTTACAAAAGACCCGTTTTGAAAATGCACTTCAGGTAAAAATTGATGTTCCTGAAGCCCACCGTCATATGAAAATAGCACCTGTTACCTTACAAAACCTTTTGGAAAATGCTATAAAACATAATATAGTAACAGTAGAAGATCCTTTAGTGGTTAATATTTATGTAGAACACAATAACCTTATAGTAAAAAACACCTTAAACAAAAAGCATTTTGTAGAAACCAGCAACCGTCAGGGATTAGCTAGTCTCAAATCGCTGTATCAATATCTTTCCGGTCAGCAAATTTTGATTGTAGAAACAGCAGAATCTTTTTCAGTTAAAATACCATTGTTATAAATTTTTTGATTGTACATGAAAGCAGTAATTATTGAAGACGAAGTATTAGTAGCCCGTGAATTAGCTGCCAAAATAAATATGGTGGCCGATGATGTGGAGATTGTAACCACTTTACCCAGCCTTAAAACCGCCAGAAAATGGTTTATGGAAAACGCCGAGCCTGACATTTTATTTATGGATATACAATTAGGTGATGGCATTAGTTTTCAACTACTGGACGAATTTTCATTACAAAGCATGATTGTTTTTACATCCGCTTATAACGAATATGCCATCAAAGCTTTTAAAGTAAACGGTATTGATTATATTTTAAAGCCGGTGGATGAAGAAGAATTAAAAAGAGCTATTAATAAATGCAGAGAGCGTCGGCAACCCGTAAAAATAGTACCCGATGATTTAATGCGCATGATTAAATCTTTTAGCAACGGTACACCACTTTCCATTTTTAAAGAAAAATTCATTGTACAAATCAGGCATCAGTGGTTGCCGGTAAACACCAGTGAAATAGCCTGTTTTGCTAAAGAAAATCTGCACTATCTGCACACATTTGCAGGTGACCGTTACATTGTTGATTATAACACATTGGAAGAAATAGAAGAGTTATTAGATCCTGTAAAATATTACCGTGCTAACCGACAGTACATTGTGCATATTGATGCCATACAAAGCATACAACTGCACGATAACCAAAAATTAACGCTTACATTAAAATCCCCCTTAAAACTTAGTATTGATATCAGCCGCGAAAAAGCACCGGCTTTTAAAAAGTGGTTCGACAGGTAGCAGCCTCCTATTGTACTCTTACAAAACGCTCTAGTTGTAGTGCCGATGCACGCCTGTCACATACATCGTCAATCACCTTAAACGTCAGCGTATCTTTATGTATTGTAAAATTATACCTGCCGGTATCCGTAAGGTTACATACAGGCAAAGGAAAATCCAAAGAATCTTTTAATATAAACACATCTCCCTCTGTATCATACCAACCTATATTAGTATGCACCTGACCTGTCCGTGTAAGTATAACTTTAAAAGTATTAGTTGTGTCCAGCTCAAGACGCAGTGTCATATCCTTCTCCCATAATGAACGCCACTTACCTTGTATGGTTGCGGTATTACCATTATTGGATGATTTACAAGAGAATAAAATACTTAAAAAAATTGCGGAAATAAATAATAAATAGAGGCGCATGCTGACGGTGAAATTATTATAATTGGTTAAATAACATGCCTGTTTCAGGTAAACAAAATGCATGAAATGGGTTTCACAGCGCAACTACACGCTAAAATAAGCCATTTCATTATTATTGTCAAACCATTACAATAACTTCATCTATCAGGTAAATGTGTTAATGTACCACAGTCTTTAAACCAATGATAGAAGCAATAAGGGTTATAATAAAAAATATACGCCAGAAATTTGCAGGATCTTTAAACACAAAAATACCAACCAATACAGTACCTACTGCCCCAATCCCTGTCCATACAGCATAGGCTGTACCGATAGGCAGTGTTTGCGTAGCTTTTATTAACAAGCCCATGCTTATACCCAGGCAAATTAAAAAACCACCATACCACCAATAAGCGGCTGTACCCTCCATTTCCTTTGCCTTGCCTAAACAAACCGCAAAGCCCACTTCAAACAATCCTGCTATGACTAACAAAATCCAGTTCATACCTTTTTTTGAGTATAAAGGTGAACCGATTTTAAAAGAAAAAATTTTACAAATGATAAAAAGCCTATCGTATCTCTGATCTTATACGGCTCAAACTTACCTGCGTAATTCCCAGGTAAGAAGCAATGTATCCTAATTGTACCCTCTGAATTAAATCAGGACTTTTTTCCAATAAAACTTTGTAACGTTCTGTTGCCGTTTTAAACTGCAGGTCAATTAATCGTTCTTCGGTTTTAATCAGTTCCAGCTCTGCAAACTTTCGCCCCCAGTTTGCAACATCAATATTTTCAGCAAAAAGTTTTTGTAACGCCGCCCCACTTATTTCATACAGCCAACAATCTTCCAGCAGCTCAATATCCTCATAACCTCTTTTATTGTTTACATAACTTTGCATCGACACAACCGTATCACCCTCTTTACCAAACCAAAAAGTCACTTCACTATCATCGTAACTAACATACCCCCTGGCAATACCTTCTTTAATAAAATAAATCTTTTGCTCAATCCTGTCTGCTCTCAGCAACACATGTCCTTTTGTATACTGTACTTCAGCAATACAGTCAATTAACTTTTGCTTAGCTACCTCGGGTAATACATATATACTGTCCAGTATTTCATCTATTTCCATTTCTTAAGTATTCTGTACAAAGTTTCCTAAAAATTCAGACATAAAAAAAGGGATACATTTATATGCACCCCTTCTGTTACAATCTAAATTGTTATCAATTATTTCACGTTAGCGCTAACAACTTTTGCTAAATCAAACATAGATATTTGCGCTTTACCTGCAAATAAAGGTTTTAATTTATCATCAGCATTAATCATTCTCTTGTTTTTGCTGTCTTGTAAACCTTGCTTCTTAATGTAATCCCATATTTTTTTAACAATATCAGGGCGAGAAGCCGGTTTGCTTCCAATAACCGCTGCAAGCTCTGCACTTGGCGTTAATGGAGCTAAAAATGCAGCGTTAGGCTTACGAGCCGATTTCTTTTTTGCCGCTTTTTTAGGAGCTGCTTTTTTCGCTACAGCTTTTTTAGGAGCCGCTTTTTTTGCTACAGCTTTTTTAGGAGCTGCTTTTTTTGCTACAGCCTTTTTAGGAGCTGCTTTTTTAGGAGCCGCTTTTTTTGCCGCTTTCTTAGGTGCAGCCTTTTTTGAAGTTGCCATTTTAGAGTTTTTGGGTTAGTAAAAAATTAATTTGAGATTAAAGTTATATAAAAACATTATTTAAAAAAACAGGGCTATTATTTAGTTTCGTCCCTTAACCATAAGAAGTATAACTACATGCCATTTTCTATAGTTTATAAGGCAAAACAGGGCTTTTCCGAGGCGTATGCGAGGCAAAATGTGAAAAACTAGGGATTGACGGTGGAAAAAATTACAGCAAAAAACTTAGCCTTCCCCTCTGAAAACAGGCTTTCCCCTTTGATATTTTTGATTTTCTATCATGGGCTGGCAGCTACATATCCCTGATCAACTGTATACCACCGCCCGGCTACAACCTTTGCCCTTCCCACCCGGCAACGCTTCAACAAAGGGTTTTCGCCTAAGCAATGCAGCCCTTCTTCAGTTCAACCATACTCAACAACCTATTAGTCTCCTAATGTAATTACATCATTGTTATAAGGCATTTGGCCAGCTCTTTGCATACAATAAAACAATGCGTAAATTTTTATTCATATTAATCAGTTCGTTGTTATGCCTATCATGTAATATTCGCAATGTTATTAATCTCAGCGCACGTGAAAAATATGAACGTAACTACAAAGGCCCCGACTCATTATTAAAGTCCTGGCAACTCGCTTATTCAAGCGCATTACAATATCCAACCACTATTGATCTTCCACTGGCTATGACCATAAAAATACCGGATACAAGTTTAAATGCTTTAGGTTATAGCATGGTAGTTAACAACGGGCAAGTATTGGTGGTAGAACTTGACAGGCATACAGACAGCATTGCCTTCTTTGTAGAAATATATGAACGCAAAAAGAACAACCCGGATGAATATAATATGCTCGAAGCTATAACAGGCAATAACACTTCATTACAAAGAGCTTTTTCAAGTAACGATACTGTTATTGTATTAATACAACCAGTTATACACAACCGCTCTTTATTCCGGTTACGTATATATCCGCAACCGGCCTATTTATTTCCTGTTGCAGGTAAAGGCAATGCAGCCATCAGTAGTTTTTGGGGCGCTGCCCGTGATGGAGGCGGACGGTTACACGAAGGTATTGATATTGTTGCGCCAAGAGGCACACCGTTACTAGCTGTTGCCGATGGCAGAATAACCTCGACCGGTAACCGGGGCTTGGGTGGTAAACAAGTATGGTTAAGAGATGCCGTTTATAAAAGATCGGTTTACTATGCACACCTGGATAGTATAATTGCGCAAGATGGACAGCAGGTTAAAAAGGGAGATACGCTAGGATTAATAGGCAATACCGGTAATGCTATAACAACAGTGCCTCATTTACATTTTGGAGTATATGGCAGTGGAGGAGCGATGGATCCACATTTGTTTGTAAAGCAATTACCTATTCCGGCATTTAGCGATACCATGTTAAGCAGAAAAATCATTACCCGAAATAATAAAAATGAATTAAAGGCAGGACCGGCATCAAAATTTACAACAATAAAAACATTGCCCAAAAATGATACATTAACGATTATGGGCAAAACCCAAAACTGGTATTATGTAAAAAAAGGAAATGAATATGGATTTATATTACAGTCTACAGTAAAAAATTTTCACTAAAAGAGGTATATAATTAAAATGATGTGTAATACTTTTTACGTGTATTCAGTTATACATACAAATACTCAACATTAGCAATAACCGGTTTGGTAAAATAACTGGTCGCATAGTTAATCCAAAAACGTAACCACATTATATCACCTCCGATATGATCTTGTTTAGTCGGTTTTATATTATTCAAACGGCCATCAATACCAACTGCAGTATGTTTGCCGGGCTTGCATTTTGGGTTTGACTCAAAATAAAGATCATAAGCATTATTAATAACAGATAGGTGAGCCTTTGTTAAAGGTGTAATATCAGCATCTGTTTTAAACAACCCCGTTTCATCATTATAAAACAGTTCGTTTAAATGCAGGGCTTCTACCGCATCAAACCAATAATCATTTGCAACTTTTCTACTGTTATGAAAATCGAGTGTATCTCCTAATAAGGGAGCATATTTATTAACGGTGTTTTCAACGCCAAATTTTATACAGGATTCTTTGGGACCGGCTGCAATAAATGTTTGCAGTTGTCCAATTTTAATAGTCATGGGTATAAATTGTATAAGTGAAACAATAGGCAACATTTTAAAGGGGCAAGTAGGGTTAAATATAGCAACCTTCATACCAAATAAAGCATACCTACTTCAATTTAAAAATATTTCACAATAAGATATATTGCAGTTTAGCCACTCAAACATTCCACCGACTGAAAACGATCAACAAAAAGTTATTTAAAGCACGGTAATATTTAAATTCAAGCAATTGGCACAGTTTTTACATAAGTAAATAGTATAAAATCTACATCAGATAGTTTAAGCATTATTGGTTAACACTTAAAATACACTACTATGGAATCGTGGAAACTTAAATTGAAAGGCACCTGGAATGAAGTTAAAGGTAAGGCTAAGCAAAAATATGCCGACCTCACAGATGATGATTTACTGTACGAGGAAGGCAAGGATGATGAATTAGTAGGAAGAATTCAGAAAAAAATTGGAAAAACCAAAGAAGAAGTAAAAGAATGGATCGAGAGTTTATAATAATTTACTTCTTACTTTTTCTGAATACTTGATTTACTATCATAAGAACCGTTGTAGGTACAACGGTTCTTATATTTTATAACGCGTACATTTATCCATTGACCTACATCAATGGTTTTTCTTGCTTTAAAACAAGACATAGCAAATAGTGCTTCAATAACTTTGCTTTATTATTAAAAGATAAGTAACTCACTTTTTATTATATATTAAAACAAAGAACATGAAGAAAATCTTATTTGGAGCAGTCGCATTTGTAGCGTTAACGGCATTTACCACTTTTAACAAAATATGGGAAAATGATGATGCGCATTCGCAAATTCAATTTACCGTAACACATCTTGGTGTAAGTGATGTATCAGGTACCTTTAACGACTTTGATGTAACAGTAAAAACATCAAAAGCTGACTTTAGCGATGCAGTATTTGAATTAAGTGCTAAAACATCTTCAATTGACACCAGAGTGGAAGCAAGGGACAATCACTTAAAAAGTGCTGACTTTTTTGATGCTGAAAAATTCCCCACTTTAAATTTTAAAAGCACGGGTATTACCAAAGCATCAAAAGACAAATACAAATTAACCGGTAACCTTACTTTACACGGTGTTACCAAACCAGTAACACTTGACCTTACCTACCGTGGCACGGTTGAAAACCCAATGAGCAAAAAACAAACTGCCGGTTTCCAGATTACAGGAACAATTAAGCGTTCTGATTTTACAATTGGTGAAAAATTCCCCGCTTTAATTATTAGCGATGAAGTACGTATTAAAGCTGACGGCGAGTTTACACAAACTGAAAATAAATAATCGGCAAATAATTTTGAAATAAGAATAAACCAAAGGCATACTATAAAAGTATGCCTTTGGTTTATATGAAAAAATAACCATTTACCACCTTAGCCCAAACTTGTTTAACTTTACCATCATTAATTTTATCAAAAAAATATAAAATGAGTACAATTACATTTAAAGGCAATGACGTTCACACATCAGGCACTTTGCCACAAAGCGGACAGGCAGCGCCGGCATTTGAATTAACAGCTTCAGATTTATCGGAAAAAACATTACAGGATTATAAAGGCAGAAAAGTTGTACTGAATATTTTTCCAAGTGTTGATACAGGTGTTTGTGCAGCATCGGTTAGAAAATTTAATACAGAAGCTTCGGGTTTAGATAATACTACGGTTTTATGTATTTCTAATGATTTGCCTTTTGCTTTAAGCCGTTTTTGTGCTGCAGAAGGTTTAAACAATGTAGAAAGTTTATCTGCTTTCAGAAGCAGCTTTGGCAGTGATTATGGTGTTACACTTACCGACTCTCCCTTAAAAGGCTTATTAAGCCGTGCCGTTGTAACGGTTAATGAAGAAGGTAAAGTTTTGTATGCCGAACAAGTTCCTGAAATTGCCCAGGAACCTGATTACAGTGCAGCTATTGATTCATTAAAATAATTACTACTGTAATCAAAAGGCCCCGAATAAATTATTCGGGGCCTTTTGATTTAATAACTTAGTACTATTAATATCTGGCATTATAAAAATCACTGATGCCGCACGCTGTTTTATGTCTTAGTTCATTCATAATAAGACGGGTAATTTCATCATTAGACGGTGCAAACTCCGGTCTTTGGTTAATTAGTTTTTTGTCGTTATCACTTAAAGCTCTTTCATCGCCGGTATAGGTGGTAATGGTTGTCATCCAACGGTAGTCACCGGTGTAAGTGTTGCTCCATATACGACGTTCAGCCTGATCAAAAATAGCGGCTTGTAATAAACCATTGGCTTGTAACGTACGGGTAGTTGTAGTAATTCTTGCTTTTACAGTAATATACTCGTAGGTAACCGAATCTTTTTTATGTACAATTTCTTTTGATACAATTTGTTTACTTACTTCCCTCGTATTGCGTTGGTCACGGTAGCGGCCAATATTTACATCACTGAAACGTAAATCAACCACATTATCTACTACTGGATAACGGTCGGCATTGTTGTGAAACGCTAAAAACTGACCACGGTTGTTTTGTTGTACATAACGTAACAGGTCGTAATCAAAATTTTGGTAATCGTAATTTAACGAACTGTACTGAAGCCCGTAACGAACAACCGGCCTGATTACTACATGCGTAACCGCATTCATATAAGCCTCGTCCATTTTTTGTTTAATAACAATATCGTTAGGTTTTAACCCTAATGCTTTTTGAAACTCGAAATAAGCATTTTTATAACCGGTTTTTGTTTGCTGGTTCATTAAGGCGTCGCCTCGTTGTTCCCTTGCACTACCTGCCTGATCTTTATAGGTAGTTATAAAGGAACTGTAATCCGTTGGGTTTACCAGTTGGTAAGCTGTAGGATATTTACGTATAGCATTGTACAAACTTTGTAAACTTTGGTATTCGCCGTAAATTTTTTCAAACCTCAAGTCCGACTGACTTAAGAGCTGCGCATCAATACGGGCTTCATGGTCCTCAATAGCATATTGATACGCATTTAAGATAATATCCTGCAAAGCGACATCAGTGGGTTTTTTAGCCAGCTCTTTAGCCGCCAATGATACAGCCTGTTCGTACTGCCCTTTATTGTACATTTTTTTGGCAGTTTTGCAAGAGTACAGAGTTGTTACAGCTAAAAGTATAATTAGGTAAAGTTTTGCTTTCATAAGCGTTCTTTATTGTATGACTGTTTAAGGGCTATAAAAATTACAAGTATCAAACGAATTACAAATCTATTAACATAAAGTGAAACAATGTGACAATTAGACAATTTGAAAATTCGGTAATGTGGGTTTTCACAAAAAAGTAAGACAACTTGCACAATGCTCAATAGAATTACAGAACGTACAAGAGTGCGACGCAATAGACGATGCTAGTAGCACTGCAGCCGGTAACATAATAAAAAGTATAGAGTATAAAGTATTTAGTATGTAGAAAAAGAAGCCTGCCTTATCACGATAACATTGAACCTCTAGAACCTTTGAACTTCTGGAACTTTTGTGTTACTCACTTTTTAAAATATCACGAATAAAATTATGGTACTCATTAAAACGCGGCAGGTTGTTATGCCCGCCACCACGAATGCGGATTAAGGTAATTTTTTTAGGACGTATGGCTTGTAACCTTTCGCTATGCCTTACGGGTATTAGCCTGTCTTTAGTGCCGTGTAAAATGTAGGTGTGGCAGGTTACGCTGCGTATCCATAAATCGGTACGCAGGTGGTAGCGCAATACGTAACGTACGGGTAAGATGGGCAAAAAACGTTCTACCACTTTTTTAAAACTATAATAAGGCGCATCTAAAATAAGGTAGCGGGGTTTGTTGTCGCTGGCAATTTTGGTAGCAAAGCCGCTGCCAATGCTGCGTCCATAAACAATGATATGATTTTCGGGGTATTGTTCGGTCAGGCGTTCGTACACAAACTGCATATCATTCAACATTTCTTTTTCGTTGCGTTTACCGGTGCTTTTACCAAAGCCTCGATAATCTACCAGTACCACATCATAATTATAACGATAAAAATCGTTGGCATACTTGGCCCAGCCTTTTATACTGCGGCTGTTACCATGAAAATAAAGAATTAATCCATTGGGATTGGGGCGGTAAAAATGCAGCCCATTAATGCTTACGCCGGGTTCAATATCAAAAAAAAGTTCTTTAAACGGCGTGTCATATTTAAACTGAAAATCTTTGTGCAGTTTTTCGGGCTTAAAAATAAACCTGTCCTGCAAAAAAAATGCAAGTACAGACAATACAACAATACCTAATAATATATACCAGACAATTTGTGGCAAACAAAAACGGTTTTAGCTAAGGTAGGTTTTTGTTGCTGTTTTATTATCAGCTACTATACCACACACAAAAAAAGCCACGTTAAACGCGGCCTTTCGTGTTACAAAAACTTTATAAAACTTATTTTATCTTATTGATCGATAAGTCTTGTACTGTAGAAATGCTTTTGCTGATGGCATAGATGCTTACAGCATTGCTTTTGCGGTTTACTACTTCAAAGCGAAGATCATTTTCTTCCACTTCGGCAGTATTTAACTGAAACTTGCGACTAATGTTTGTGCCTTTTACTTTTTCAGTATACAACACTTCGCCTGCAGCATCTTTAATAACAATGCTGTATTCAGCTTCGTTCAGGTTATTTAAATCAAGCTTATAAACCGGTTGGTTGTTTAAGTTACCAATAAAAGTTAATTGTACTGGTTTTTCTTCGTTGTCGTTATTTGCTAAAACGGGTGTAGCAAAAGCTACTGTTACTAATGCAATAAGTGCAAAAGCAAGGGTGCGGATGTTTAATGTTTGTTTTTTCATGACTTTACTTTTAATAATTATAAATAATAAGGCTATACTCTACTTCGTTTCTGGTTCACAATCGCCGGGCGGCAAGCCTTTGTTAGGGAAGATTACCTGCTTTTATCTCTTCAATCAGGTGTTATCTTGTTTGATGATGTAAAAGTAATGCGGGAAAAGTAGCAGATGAAACCAACTTATTATGATTTTTTGTGTGTTAAACCCATTCTTTTTTTCGTAAAACCCTTACTGGCATTGGGTTTGGTAAAAAAAATTTATAGATGCCCAACCGCAAAGGTTAAAATTATATTAACGAATAAATTTCCGGTCATCATTAAAAAAGGTTTTACCTTTATTAAATAAGTAGTTAATAATCAACTAATTAAATCTTTTTAACATTCTAGTGTACAATATTACTTTGCTGATGTTAAAAAAAAATTACCTTCACCCGCTCATACAGCCTGATTAAACCATGATTTTAAACCAAATGGCTTAAAATTTGTTACTTAATCATGCCAGTCGTGGTTATATAATATAAATTAAACGTTAAAGCATAATATGGCACTTAAGAAGGAAATAGAGATCATCATTGAGCCAAAAGATATTTTTGTTGGAGATAAAAACGCACCTGTAACCTTAATGGAGTTTGGCGAATACGAGAGCGAAGAATGCGCTAAAGCCAATGAAATTGTAAAGCAAATTTTGGAAAATTATGACGGTAAAGTAAGATTTAACTTTCGTCACTTTCCGCAAACCCGCATACACCAGCGTAGCCTGAAAGCCGGCGAAGCTGCAATTGCTGCTGCACAGGAAGGTAAGTTTTGGGAAATGCATAATGTATTATTCGAAAATCGCCGCAGTCTGGGCACTACCAGTTTAAAACTACACTCGAAAGAAGCAGGTGTAAAAAGTAAAAACTTTTTAGACTCCTTGGTGAACGGCGTATTTGGCTGGCAGGTACAAGATGACCTGAAAGAGGGCATTGACCGTGGTGTGAAGGAAATTCCTGCATTTTTCATTAACGATGAACCCTTGAAAGGTAAAGTAACCTACGCCAACATTAGCGCAGCTATTGAAGAGGCATTGAAAAAAACAACTAAGAAAAAATCTCCTGCTAAACAAAGAGCATAATATATTTTTTAAGTTTATTATAATCCCGGGTTTGTAAAAAGCCGGGATTTTTTTTGTTACAAACTGCTGTGCAACTATCATCGTCTGTTGTGTAACCCGATAGGGTTGGGATTGAATTTATTTCCAGTGGAAATGAATTCAAGGCTCTCACTTGTACTGCACCAACGCGAAGCATCAATGAGGC
>DHEF01000053.1:125706-156058 GCA_002399735.1 Chitinophagaceae bacterium UBA4857 | reverse complement strand
TGAGGCTAATCCAATAACTAATACCGAATTAAATTATCTTAGGCATTGTATAAGTTTCCTACAAAAAGGAAAACGCCTCATTACCAAATTATATAATTGTCTAATTATGTTCTCTCACCGCCTACCAATACCTTTGCGCTTTAACCGTTTACAGGCATGCGAAAAAAAATTAAGCGTTGGGTTCTTTTACTGTTATTCATATATGTAGCTATTGGCTTTATCTTATACCTTGTGCAGGATAAGTTATTGTTTAAACCCAAGGCTTTACCGGCCAACCATGTTTATGCATTTAAACAACCTTTTCAGGAAGTAAACCAGGTTGTAAACGTCGAAAAAATAAACAGCATTATTAAATTTACCGTGCCGGACAGTTTACGTAAAGGTGTTGTATTGTACTTTCATGGTAACCGCAACAATGTTGAACACTACGCCGACAGGGTAAATGATTTTACCCAAAACAACTACGAAGTATGGATAGCAGATTATCCGGGTTTTGGCAAAAGCACCGGCACCCTAACCGAACAAACCTTGTATGATGATGCCATGATTTTATACAAAATGGCCAGGGCCAGTTTTGGCAAAGACAGTATTATATTATATGGCCGCTCATTAGGTAGTGGAATTGCTGCACAACTGGCATCTATAAGAGATTGTAAACATTTAGTTTTAGAAACACCATACTACAGCATGGATCGTTTGATGCGTAACTACACCCTTATTTATCCTATTAGTTGGATATCTAATTACCATTTACCAACCAATACCTATTTACAAGATGTAATTGCGCCGGTAACAATTTTACATGGCACCAATGACGGACTTATACCCTACCGCCATGCTAAACAATTAAAAGCTGTGCATGATAAAATAAATCTTGTGGGCATAAAAGATGGTGAGCATAATAATTTAAATGAGTTTGATGAGTACAAACAAACTTTAAAAACCATTTTGCAATAAGCATTATTAAGCTTCAATCCCAATTACATTATTGGCTTTATTTTTCACTACTTTATCAGGTATAGTTGCTAGTATTTCCTGTTTTAATACGTCAATTAAACTCTTTTTTACAAAATTGCGGTGTACTACCAAACTTACTTCACGCATAGGTGCAGGCTTTTTAAAATGCCTGATAAGTTGGGCTTGTTTAGCCGGCATATCTAATGTAGCCAGTTCGGGAATAATGGTAATACCGTCATTCATCTCCACCATGCGGCGCAGGGTTTCTATACTACCGGCTTCATAGTCAAACTGAGTTGACTCCTTACTCATTTTTTGCAGTTCGCATAAATTAGCAATCTGCGATCTAAAACAATGTCCTTCTTCTAACAACCACAATTTATTCGGGTCAATATCCTGTGGCAATACATATGTTTTCTGGTACACTTTATTTTTCTTAGATACATACACCATCAGTTCTTCATAAAACAGCACCAGTTCTTTTATACCGGGCTCTTGTAATGGTGTAACCAAAATACCTGCATCAATTTTTCCTTCTCTTAAACGTGCAATCATCAGCTCTGTCATCATTTCATGCACCACAAGCCTTACCTCAGGATATTTTTTGGTGAACGGTTGTACAAACAGTGGTAGTAAATAAGGTGCCAGTGTGGGTATTATACCAATGCGCAATTCGCCCATTACGGTTCTTTTTTTACGTTGTATGCTTTCTAACAAATTATTGCGCTCGGCAATAATTACACGGGCTTGTTCAATAATTTCTATGCCTGCTTCAGTTGGCACCACGGGTTGTTTGCTACGGTCAAAAATTTTAACGTCTAATTCTTCTTCCAGCTTTTGTATTTGCATACTTAATGTAGGTTGCGTAACAAAACAATTTTCAGCTGCTGTGGCAAAATGGCGCCAGGTATCAACGGCAACAATATATTCTAACTGTACAATGGTCATTTTAATAGATTTTAACTATAAGAGTATAAAATTAATCAATTTGATTTATTAAATGTATTGTCACAAATTTGTAAAGCAAGAAAACAATTTGGAAATTAGATGATTTGGAGATTTGGTAATGAGGGGTACATAAAAATGTAAAGAGGCTTACACTGTGCTGAATAGAATTACCGGACGTACAAGTGAGTGACACAACAGACGATGATAGTGGCACAGTTGCTCGTAACATAAAATACGTATTTTGTATATGACACTATCTAAGCCCCTCCTTCGGAGGGGTTGGGGAGGCTTCAATCAGGGGATGGACGCTGGTAACAAAAAAAATAAAACTGATAATATTCAATTAATATTTATAAAGTATATTTAAAACGATTGATTCACATTTAAACTTCTTTTAAAAATGGAAAACGGTTCAAACGACATTAGTAAGTGTCCTTTTCACAACGGCAGTATGAACAAGCCTGTAGCTGGTGGTGGCACGCAAAATAACGACTGGTGGCCTAATCAATTAAAGGTTAATCTGCTTCGTCAAAATTCGTCTTTATCAAACCCAATGGGAGATGATTTTAATTATGCTGAAGCATTTAAAAGTCTGGATTTACAAGCACTGAAAACAGATCTTACCGCATTAATGACCGACTCGCAGGATTGGTGGCCGGCAGATTTTGGCCATTACGGACCATTATTTATTCGCATGGCATGGCATAGTGCCGGTACCTATCGTATTGCCGATGGCCGTGGTGGTGCAGGTGCCGGACAACAACGTTTTGCGCCGTTAAATAGTTGGCCGGATAATGTGAGCCTGGATAAAGCCCGTCGTTTATTATGGCCTATTAAACAGAAGTATGGCAATAAAATTTCCTGGGCCGATTTAATGATACTTGCCGGTAACGTAGCACTGGAATCAATGGGTTTTAAAACCTTTGGTTTTGCCGGTGGCCGTGCCGATGTTTGGGAGCCTGAAGTGGATGTGTATTGGGGATCGGAAAAAACATGGTTAGGTGGCGATTTAAGATACGCTGACGGATCGGAAGGTGTGGAGAAAAAAGGTGGTGTAGTTTCATCGGACGATGATGCTGATGGTAAAATACATACCCGTAATTTAGAAAACCCTTTAGCAGCCGTACAAATGGGTTTAATATATGTTAACCCCGAAGGACCGGATGGTAATCCTGACCCGCTTGCAGCAGCACACGACATACGTGAAACCTTTAAACGTATGGCTATGGATGATGAAGAAACAGTGGCTTTAATTGCCGGTGGTCATACATTTGGTAAAACGCATGGTGCTGCACCATCTACACATGTGGGTGACGACCCGGAAGCAGCCGGCATTGAAGAACAAGGCCTTGGTTGGAGCAACAGTTTTGGCAGCGGTAAAGGTGGTGATACCATTACCAGCGGACTGGAAGTTATCTGGACAACCACGCCTACAAAATGGAGTAATAACTTTTTCTGGAATTTGTTTGGCTATGAGTGGGAATTGGAAAAAAGCCCGGCCGGTGCACACCAATGGGTACCTAAGCATGGTATGGGTGCCACATCGGTACCGGATGCACATGACCCTAATAAAAAACATGCACCAAAAATGTTAACCACGGATTTATCATTACGCATTGATCCGGCCTATGAAAAAATATCGAGAAGGTTTTTAGAAAATCCGGACCAGTTTGCTGATGCTTTTGCCCGTGCCTGGTTTAAACTTACCCATCGTGACATGGGCCCTCGTGCCCGTTACCTGGGTGCAGAAGTTCCTGCGGAAGAATTAATCTGGCAGGATCCGGTTCCCGCTGTTGACCATGAATTAATTAACGCTGAAGATATTGCTGAACTTAAAGCAAAAGTTTTAAGTGCCGGTTTATCTGTAGCAGAATTAGTATCTACAGCCTGGGCTTCGGCATCTACCTTCCGTGGGTCGGATAAACGTGGTGGAGCCAATGGTGCCCGCATTCGTTTAGCACCACAAAAAGATTGGCAGGTAAATCATCCAACACAATTAGCAAAAGTGTTAGATACTTTAACCGGTATTCAAACAAAGTTTAACGACGCACAATCAAACGGAAAAAAAGTTTCAATTGCCGACCTGATTGTACTGGCTGGTAATGCCGCTGTTGAAAAAGCAGCTAAAGATGCAGGCCATGCTATTACCGTATCATTTACTGCCGGAAGAACGGATGCCAATGATGAACAAACAGATGTTGAATCTTTTGCTGTATTAGAACCAATTGCTGATGGTTTCCGTAATTACCTGAAGAAAAAATATACCGTGGCTACTGAAGCATTGTTAATTGACAAAGCACAACTTTTAACCTTAACAGCTCCTGAACTAACAGTATTGATTGGCGGAATGCGGGCTTTAAATACCAATTTTGACGGATCGAAACATGGTATTTTCACTGACCGACCTGAAACCTTAACGAATGACTTTTTTGTAAACCTGTTAAGCATGAACACGGTGTGGAAAGCAACAGATGCCAGCAAAGAAGTTTTTGAAGGTACCAACCGCAATACCGGCGAAACAAAATACACTGCCACACGTGCCGATTTAATTTTTGGTTCTAACTCAGAATTAAGAGCAATTGCCGAAGTGTATGCAAGTAGTGATGCGCAGGAAAAATTTGTGAAGGATTTTGTAGCAGCCTGGACCAAAGTAATGAACCTTGATCGTTTTGAACTATAATAAGTTTGATTAAATTTGTTTCCGCTATGTTGATTGCATAGTACACAAAAGCACTCTAAGCCTAATTTATTAGGTTATGGTTTTGTGTAACCGTTCCGTTTTACGGAACGGTTTTTTTATGTTATACTCCAAACCCCTAAAGGGGCTTTAAAGACTGAGCAAGTAGAATTATTTTTTGGAGCCCAACGTTCAACCCTTGATTGAACTTTTGTTGCGTCGCACTCTTTTGCTGCACCAATTCTATTCAGCATTATGTAAGTTTCCTACTTTATCGTAAAACCTCATTGCCAAATTTCCAAATCACCAAATTTCCAAATTGTATTCCATTAGCACATTTAAAAAACTATTCCTCCAACGTAACCTTTGCTTTGGTAACTTTTAATTTATAGCCCACGCCAATTTTTAGAGCATAATTACGTTCCGTATGGCTTACCGGAAAATGATAACACACAGGGTAATCGTACTCCGCTACTATTTCCGATATTAACTCATAAATATTTTTTCCAAACGGACGGGTAGTATCTTTTACATCATCAAACTCGCCAATAATAAGACCAGCCAGATTTTTTAATTTCCCGGCACGCTTCAATTGATGCATCATGCGGTCAACGTTATATATGTATTCTCCAACATCTTCTATAAATAAAATACGACCCTTTGTTTTTATTTCTGCATTAGAACCAATACCATGTGCTAACAATGCCAGATTGCCCCCAACCAATTCACCAATTCCTTCACCCGGTTTATTCAGTTCGTATGCTTCACAGGCGTATTTTGCCCACTTTCCTTCCAGCGCATGCTTTAATGATTGTACATAACGGTTTATATAACCTGCATCGTTAAAAGCTGCTGCCATGGGTGAGTGCAGCGATGAGATGTAATAATTAGCATAAAGATGGGTATGAAACAAAGTAATATCACTATATCCTATTACCCACTTGGGGTGTTTTTTAAACTTTTTAAAATTTATTTTATCAATAATGTGCGTCATGCCATAACCACCACGACCACATAAAACGGCTTTCACTTCATCATCATCCAACATCTGCTGAAAATCATTTAACCGTTCTTCCTCTGTACCGGAAAAATAGTTTTCAGAGTCGCCGCCTAAAGTCTTACCAACTTTAACTTTGTATCCCCACTCTTCCTGTAATACACGAATACATTCAGCCGCTTTTGCTGCATCCATATATCCTGATGGACAAACTATACCAATGGTATCTCCGGGTGTTAAATAAGGAGGCGTTTTAATCATCTGTACAAAAGTTTTATACTACAATTATAAGCTATAAATATTAAATACAGTTTGACAATTATCACATAGAAATAGTAATAAACCTTGTAGGATTACGAAAAAAAATTACCAGTTTGTGGTATTGGTAAATGCTTTTGGCAATACTACCTTTAGTAAACATTAACCCTTTTCATTTTTGCATTAAACCTATCCTGCTCCTACCCACCTATTGGAGTAAACCTTCACTTATAAATTTTATTATTACTACATCATCGTAGCAGGTGATGCTTACATAGCTATTCTAACTGGCTTAGTTAGACGTTATTCTCCTTTGCGTTAATAAGGAAACAATTTTATTAAACCTTAGTTTTTATGAAAGCAGAATTCAAAAGATTATCCAAACTGGATAGTAAAGTAATTAAAGTAACAGTACCTGCCAGTGCGGCTTTTAACCTCGAATCTATGAACAAAATTACCGCCGAAGTACTGGGTAAACTTGGTTGTCCGGGTTGCCATTCCGGCTTCGACATTCGCTTTGATTTTGAGCGTCGATTTATTTTTGACGAAAAATTACAATTTCGTCCATAACCCTTTTAATTAAAGAAAAATGAAAATTCCCGAGTTAGGTGTTGGAATTATTTATTTTTCCGGGTTTGAAGAAACAATAGCAGCCAATCCGGAATTAATTCAAGTAATTGAAATAGAACCACAGACCTTTTGGTACCGGTTACATAACGGATTGGCTGCTTATGCTTATGATGAAGCAGCCGTTAATTATTTAAGTTCATTAAACAAGCCCATTACTTTTCATGGTGTTGGTTACCCCGTTGCAGGTAGCCTTCCGGCCGATACCATGCACCTGCAATGTTTATATAAAATGATGGAACGGTTACAACCCGTTACCTTGAGCGAACATTTAAGTTTTAATAACCTAAGTATTAATAATGAGTTGTATAATACTAATTTTTTGTTATCGCCATTACAAACAGATGAAGGGATTAATACTGCCGTTGCCGGTATTACTAATTATAAAAAGAATTTCGACATTCCCTTTTTATTTGAAACAGGTGTAAACTACTTAGCACCATTACCATTTGAAATAGAAGACGGCGCTTTTGTAAATAAAATAGCAGAAAAGGCTGACTGCAATATTTTACTGGACATACATAATGTTTTAGTCAACGAAAAAAATGGTCGCCAAAAAGTAACCGACTATTTTAACCAATTGAGCCATGAACGCATCACCCAAATACATTTAGCAGGAGGCTTTTATTTTAATGGATATTATCTCGACGCTCATTCCGGCCCATCCAACGATGAAGTAATTGAACTTTTTGAAATGATTGTGCGCAGATTGCCTAATTTAAAAGCAATAACTTTTGAAATGTTGCCGGAGTATATTACCATGGTTCCCCAAAAAGATATAACCCTGCAATTAGAAAAAATGAACCGGATATGGGATAAACGAGGCACCAATTGCAAAAGGAGGCATCAACCGGTGAACAGTAATAATAGTGCGGCAACAAGTTATACACCGTCCGTATCAGAATGGGAAAATACATTGGGTTTACTAGCCATTAAAAGGCCGCTAAAAAGCAAAACAGTTTTGGCAGAAACCCTGATAAAAGATAAAGGCATCACTATCATACAAGACCTGATTGAAAAATTTAAAGGTTCTTTACTGGTAAGTTCATTAAAATTAACCTGCCGCTATTTGATGCTTACTTTAGGAATGGAAAACTTTAATACGCTGCTGAGAACATTTTGGCAAGAGGCCTCCCCAAAACTTTTTGCCTCAGATAACGGAACCGATTTTGCAAACTATTTATTACAACAGAAAAGTATTCTTACCGACCGGATTTTGGTAGAACTCATCCAATACGAACTGGCTTCATTAAAATCTTTTACTGAAAACACTACGGTAACAGTAGAAATGAGCTATAATCCACTAAATATGATTGAAGCATTGAAACAAAGGAAAATTCCTGCTTTTAGGAGTACCAAAGACTACTTAATTGAAATAACCCCTGATGAAACAATTGTTGACCAGATAAAAACGGTATTCCACTCCTAGCAGCTTTACTACTGTTCTTTTAAGGTAACATGCTGATCGGTTATTACTAATTGATGTGTAACACCACATTTTAAAGCAAAATTATTACGCTGGTGCCCAACGGGGAAATCAAAACAAACCGGGTAATTGTATTCTTTTACTTTTTCCAACACAACATCCTGTAAGGTTTTACCAAAATCGTCATCACCGGCGTCTTTTTTTTCTTTAAACCCTCCTACTATTAACGCTTTCAGGTTATCTAATTTACCAGAACGTTTCAGGTTCCAGAACATACGATCCATGCTGTACATGTATTCGCCTGTATCCTCTACAAATAAAATTTTATTAGCCGTACGTAAATCAGATGATGAGGCAGCCAGTGACTCAATTGTTTTTAAATTACCACCCACCAATACACCCGTAGCAGTACCTTTTTTATTAAATGTATTAATACCGGCTGTATATTCCATCTTTACACCGGTTAATGCTTTTTGTATGGAAAGGATAGTTTCTTTTTGTTGGGCATCGGCATTGACCCAAACTGATGGAAAACTGTTACACATTTTAGAATGAATGCTGGCAATACCCATATTACTGTTAATATGGTTATGCAACACCGTAATATCGCTAAAGCCAATTACCCATTTTGGGTATTGTTTAAAAGCCGTCCAATCCAGCTGATCCACTATTCTTACGGCCCCATAACCACCTCGGGCACACATGATGGCTTTAATGGTTTTATCGTTCAGCATTTGCTGTAAATCTTCTTTTCTTTCCACATCAGTGCCCCCAAAAGTAAAATGGCGTTTTCCTATGGTATTACCCACTTTTACCCTAAAACCCCAGGATTCCATTAATTGTTTTGCCGGTTCAATTTCTTCCAAAGTAATATATCCGGCAGGTGAGGTAATGCCAATTGTATCGCCTTTTTGCAAATAAGAAGGCATAATGGGTACAGGTGTATGAGCCATATTACGGGCCGCATGGCTTACCCCGGTTGGCAAAGCCGAAAGACCTGCCAGCGTGGCTGTAGCCTGTAAAAAACTTTTCCTTTTCATGTTGGGAAGATAACATAATGTTTGCGTTTTGAGCAATGGTGCGAATATGGTAATTTTGCCATCCGTTATCCTTATAATGTATAAGGATAATTTTAAGAAACAGCTTTGTATTAAAAGAATTTTCCAAAAACTGATGCCACTTACAAAATGCTCAATAGAATTGTTGCAGCACAAGTGAGTGACACAACAGGCGATGATAGTAGTAATACAGCTGATAAAATAAAAAAAAATGTCGACACAACCTAAAAGATACTTGATTACTTCGGCCTTACCTTATGCTAATGGTTTAAAACATGTGGGGCACCTGGCCGGCGCCTATATTCCTGCGGATATTTATGTACGTTACCTGCGTGCGCAACAGCGTGATGTGGTTTTTGTTTGTGGCAGTGATGAACATGGTACGGCTATTCCTATTCAGGCAATGAAAGAACATACCACCCCACGTGCCATTATTGATAAGTACCATGCAGAAATGAAACAGGACTTTGCTGACCTGAATATTTCCTTTGATATTTACCACCGCACCAGCGAACCATTACACCATGAAACGGCGCAGGAGTTTTTTACTTACCTGCACGAACGTAACCAACTGGAAACAAAAGAAACCGAACAGTTTTTTGACGAGGAATCGAAAACTTTTCTGGCCGACCGTTTTATAAAAGGCACCTGCCCCAATTGTGGCAGCGACAGGGCTTTTGGCGATCAGTGTGAAAACTGCGGACGTACATTGAGCCCGGATGAATTGATTAACCCCGTAAGTACTTTAAGCGGACAGCCGCCGGTAAAAAAGAAAACCACACACTGGTACTTACCGCTAGGGAAACATGAAGATTTTTTAAAACAATGGATTTTAGAAGACCATAAAAACGATTGGCGTGCAACCGTAGTGGGACAATGTAAAAGCTGGATTGAAGGTGGCTTACAATCACGTGCAGTAACCAGGGATCTGGATTGGGGTATAAAAGTACCATTGGCCGATGCGGCTGGAAAAGTTTTATACGTTTGGTTTGATGCACCTATTGGATATATAAGTGCTACCAAACAATGGGCTATAGAAAACAATAAAGCATGGGAGCCTTACTGGCAGGATAAAGAAACCAAACTGGTACATTTTATTGGTAAGGATAATATTGTGTTTCACTGTATCATCTTCCCCATTATGTTACAACAGCGGGGTTATATTTTACCTGAAAATGTACCGGCTAACGAGTTCTTAAATCTGGAAGGCGATAAAATGAGTACTAGCCGTAACTGGAAGCTGGAAATGCGTGACTACATTAACGATTTTGTAAAGCAACCTAATGGCGGGCCGCAATGTGTAGATATGTTGCGTTATTACCTTACGCAGATTGCCCCGGAAACCAAGGATAGTGAGTTTACCTGGAAAGGTTTTCAGGATGCAGTGAATAGCGAGCTGGTAAGCATTTTTGGCAATTTTGTTAACCGCACATTTGTGTTAATGCATAAATTATGTGGTGGCAAAGTGCCTGCTTTACATACCGATATTTTAGACGAAACAGATGAGCAACTGATTGAAGAAATTAAGATGGCCAAACGCCGGGTAGAAACTTACCTGGAAGAATATAAATTCAGAGATGCGTTGTTTGAAGTAATTGATTTAAGCCGCAAGGGCAACCAATACATGCAAAAGAAAGAGCCATGGATTGTAGCCAAACAACTGGCCGAAAATCTTGAAGCGCAAAAAAGTATTGACAATAGTCTGCATTTATGTTTGCAGCTTACGGCTAATTTAGCCATATTATCAAATCCTTTTTTGCCCAACACCTCGCAAAAAATGTTGCATATGATGAAGGTGGTAGATAAAATGTTAAACTGGTCAAACGCAGGTACCATTAATTTATTAAAGCCGGGTTATTCATTAAGAGCACCGGAATTATTGTTCCGTAAAATTGAAGATGCTGAAATAACACAACAAGTAGAAAAATTAAAAGCCGGTTTAGTAAAAGTAACAGAGGCCGCTAAGCCAGCACCTGCACCTGTCGAACCAACCGTAAAAGAAACCATACAGTATGATGATTTTGCCAAATTGGATTTAAAAGTTGGCACCATCATTAGCGCAGTAAAAGTGCCAAAGGCCGATAAATTATTGCAACTGGAAGTGGATCTTGGTTTTGAAACCAGAACTATTGTTTCGGGTATTGCTTTACATTTTACGCCCGAAGAAATTATTAATAAACAGGTAGTGGTGGTTGCCAATCTGGCCCCCCGTAAAATGCGTGGCATAGAAAGTAACGGCATGATTTTAATGGCTGAAAATGCTGAAGGCAAATTGCATTTTGTTAACCCCGACGGTGTGGTTAATAACGGCGCAGGCGTTAATTAAAAGTTACTGGCTAATTTTGAATGGTTATTGGGAATGATTTTTTTAAGTCATTTTCAATAACCATTTTTATTTTACCAGCTGAATTACTACTATCACCGTCTGTTGTGTCACTCACTGCATCGTTCGGTAATTCTATTGGGCATTGAGCATTTAGCATTCAGCTTTAAGCGTTCTTACAACTTTAAACACCTAAAACTTGTTTTCCATGCAAATAAGTAAGAGATTTATATATCAGGCACGATTGTAGCCAGTTTACCAACTGATGATTTAATTGTTTAACTTAAGACTAAATAAGAAAGTATAGCTACCGGTACACATAAATGGAAAAAAATACTCAAAATTTTGTCCTTCATAATCGGAGGACTTTTGGTGTTATTAATCGCTTTTCATTTTTGGTTTATAAACCATGCGGAAACATTTATTGAAAACATGGTTTCCTCCCAATCGAATGGAAAACTATACCTGAAAGTAAAAAAGTTTAAGTTTAACTGGTTTAGCAAACACATGGAATTAGAAAATGCCCATTTCTACTCCACTGATACCGCCACCAGCAACACGGCATACGACCTGCAGGTACAAAAAGTAAAACTATCCGTAAAAGGTGTTTTACCGTTTATCATTGACAAACAATTATTGATAGACTCACTGTCACTTTTTAATCCTTCTATCACCGTTACCCAGCTTCGTACAAAAGCCAATAGTACCGATACTATGCAGCAACAATTATCCATTCCACAGGAAATGGGTAAAGTATATAACAGTATACAGGAAGCACTGGATGTTTTGGATGTAAGAAAATTTTACATGCAGAATGCAGCCTTCACGCTATTAAATAATACAACGACAGACGAAATACCTTTACGTATCACTAATATTAATTTACTACTGAACAACATTTTTGTTAGTGGTAAAGACAGTATTGCCAGTAAAAAAATATTATTCAGCGATAACCTTACGGTTACAACTCATAAACAAAATATACATTTTCCCGATGGTAGGCATATTTTAAGTTTTAAAGACTTTAAACTGGATGTACAACAAAAAATGGTAGAGTTTGATGATTGTACCATTGAAGCCACTGAAAGTGATAGTAAGAATAACACTTTCGCTGTCTTTTTTGAAAAACTGAAACTTACCAACTTGAATTTTGATAGCCTATACCATAAAGAAATTATTCAGGCCGATTCGGTTTATTGTACCCGTCCGGCTTTTAAGTTAAATATTACTTTACCTGATAATAAAGATTCGGCCAAAGGGCCAAGAATTGATAAGATCATTCAACAGCTTACAGGAAACATTGCTTTAAAAAATGTAATCATCAGCGATGGCTCATTTGATATAAGAACCGAACGGAATGGTGTACCCAATACCTTTACATCTGAGCACAACAATTTTGAATTAAAAGGATTAAAAATTTTACAAAATGCGCCTAAGCCAATTGCTATTGAGCAATTTAATATGGGCATAAGAAATTTTGAAAACTTTTTAAAAGACAGTACTTACAGTATACAGTTTGACAGTATTCTGTTTTACAACAACCAGATAAACCTAAATAAATTTGTTTACCACGAATTAAAAAACAACAAAGCTATCAATACTATTAGCATGGACAGGTTTAGCCTGGATGGCTTATCCTGGGACGACCTTGTGCTGGAACGTGTAGTAAAAGCGGCTAATGTAACTTTGGTAAATCCGGTAATTCAGTACACTTTATTGCCACAAAAAAAGTATAACAATAACAGCATTTACGAAACGCTGGCCGGTTTGGGTAAACAAATGCAACTACATCAATTGCATATAAAAAATGGCCAAATAGAGGTAATACTTCCGGACAAAAGCAAGTTAAATTTATATGGCGCAAACTTTTCTATTTTAGGCGAAAAGCTGGTACAGTCAAATAAAATTGCCGATATACAACAAGCCTTACAAACTGTAAATTTTTCCAAAGGCATTTATAAAAATGGTAACACCAGTATTCAGTTGCAGGATATAAAATTTTCCGGTAATGATAATAAATTGCTTGCGAAAACGATGGTGTATAAAGACAAAAGCGGTACCAGCGTTACGGCCAACAATGTAAGTTTAAATGCTTTTTCTTTTGATGAAAAGTTGAATAAACTTATTATCAATCAGCTAAGCTGGGATGGGGCAAGTGCAAATATCATAAACAATGTACCTCAGAAACATAAAGCAGATAGCCGGTTTATTATTCAACAGTTAAATGGAAAAAATACGCAGTTTAAGATAACTAACGAAGGTTCAATCCTAAGTGCATACTTGGAAAAAGTAAGCTGTAACAGTATAGCTAATACCAATAATTCAAACGGGTTAGTAATAATAGGATTGAATGCAAATGGCAAACAATTAAACTTATTAAAAGAAAGAACTGAGTTAAATATAGAAACCTTTAATATACAGGATCTGCAAACCTCAACTGCCCGCAATATCCGTTTTGCGAATAAAAATGCAGAAGACTCTTTAGTAGTAAATATTCCGGATATTAAACTTACGCCTGATGTAAATAAGTTGCTGGCACAAAATATTACGGCCAATGATATTGTAATAAATAACCCGGTACTACATTACTACAGCAAAAATGAAATAGCAGATATAGCTATAAAAGAAAGAATAAATTTCCCTCTTTTACAAGTAAGTAACTTACTGGTTAACAATCCTACTATTAATTATAATACCATTACCGAGAATGGCACCACGCAAATCACCTGGCTAGACAAAGAGGCTAAGAGCAAATTACAACTGCAAAATATCAGCAGCAATGATCATCATACTATACAGATTGGTGTTGCAAATTTAACGGCACAAGGAATTGCTGTACTTACTGCCAATAAACACTTGTTAAAAAGCGATAATGGCTCATTTGAAATAGCGTTGAACTATACCCAATTAACAGCCACAGAAACCGGCGGTGTAGAATGGGAAACACATATCAACTATTTTACAGCAAATAAATTGATATTTGATAGCTTACAGAAAAACCAGTTAGGTAAATTAATAATTGATAAAGCCAAGCTGAGCAATATTACCATTAAGCCTACTTATTTATTACGCCCATATGATTTAATAAGTAATAACGCAGACTTTTCGCTTTCGGATGTAACAGGTAGTTTTCTGAATGATGCCAATAAATTTGACTGGTATAACCTGCGTTACAAAAAAAGTAACAGCAGTTTTACCATTGACTCCTTCGCCTACTCCCCTGTTTTAAGCAGAGATGAATTTGTAAAACAACTGGAAGACCAGGCGGACTACTTACAGGCGAAAACCAAGGAGATACATATTGGCCCCTTTAACTGGGAGCAATATGTTAAGGACAGTAGTTTTAATGTAGGCAGCATTGTTATTAACGATGGTTTTATTAGCACTTTTAGAGACAAAAGAATCCCCCGTAAACCGGGTAATATAAAACCACTACCCGTTGGACGTCTAAATAGCATACCTATAAAATTATCGGTTGATAGTATAACATTAAACGACGGATTGGTACAATACGAGGAGATAAATGAAAAAACTAATTCGGTTGGCAGGATTAATGTGAACCGGCTGAACAGTAAAATATATCATGCAAAAAACTATGACCATACAGCAACCGATAGCCTTTACATACATGCTTTTGCCCATTTAGAAAATACGATCGCAACTAAACTATTTGTAGCACAATCATATACCGACAGTATGGGAGGGTTTAATATGACAGTAGACTTGGGTAGCGCAGAGTTGACGAGTATCAATCCCATTTTAGCCTCCTTAGCTTCCGCTAAATTTAAGTCGGGCAGGATTGATAGTTTAAAGATGGCTGTAGCCGGCAATGATGATTATGTGTACGGCACCATGGATATGAAATATAAAAACATTCGTATTCAGCTTTTTAAAAATGGTGATGAAACAAACAAAAACTTTTTAACCCGCACTATAAGTTTTGTTGCCAATACATTTGTTATTAAACGTAATAATAAAAAGAGAACAGGAATTGTATTTTTTGAACGTTTAAAAGACAGATCATCTATAAACTATTTAGTAAAAACTACCTTGAACGGTGTTATTAACAGCACAGGGGCTACATCGAAAAATAAGCAACGTAAAAAGTATAAACGTGCTTCAAAAACAAACGCTCATTAGACCATTAATTATATCTGCAGTTTTATGCGGAAACCGTATTTTGCCGATATTTTTCCACAATTTGCAAAAAATATCGGCTTTTTGCGTTTTTGTGCAGGAACATTTGTATATTAGTTTACTAAAACGACTGTACAGTGTTAAAAAAAGAGAGACAAGCATATATTTTACATCAGGTTAATCTGCATAATAAGGTTTTATCTGCAACACTTTGCAACGACATTGATGTATCTGAAGATACTATTCGCAGAGACCTGCAAGAGCTTTCTGATGAAGGAAAGTTAATAAAGGTACATGGAGGTGCCTTATCGCATTCTTTTAATGATGTCCATTTTGATAGCGGAGGCGTTTATTCTCAAACCCACAAAAAAACAATTGCGGCAAAAGCTATCAGCATGATACATAATGGTATGTTTATCCTAACAAGTGGAGGAACAACTATTATTGAATTAGCCAGGTTTTTACCCCCTCAACTAAAAGCTACTTTTATTTCAGGAAGTATTCCTGTAATTCTGGAATACATGAAACACCCGAATATTGAGGTAATAATCATAGGCGACAGGCTATCTAAAAATTCAAAAATTACTGTTGGGCCTGAAGCTATTTCTAAAATAAGACAGGTAAAAGCTGACATTTGCTTTTTAGGAATTAATTCCATTGACATGTCACACGGTGTAACAGATAACGATTGGGAAGTTGTACAACTAAAAAAAGCGATGATTGAATCTTCGCAACATGTAATAGGAATGGCTATTACAGAGAAAGTAAATACATTTCAACCTATACAAGTTTGTGAAATCAACAAAATAGATACGTTAATCACTGAACTTCCACCGGATGATCCCATGCTTAAACCATATATCGATATTGGCATAAAAGTTTTATAAACTATTATAAAGCCACCTCTCACAGGTGGTTTTTTTATTTTACTTAACATTACTTATTTTTACTAGCTCCCTTTATTCAAAACTTCAACTGGAATTATCATGCGTTTTGCACTAGTACTATTCTCTGTATCTTGTTTATACCTCTTTTCCCAAGCACAATCATTATCACCCCTTACGGTAGATAAAATTATGCGAGACCCAAAATGGATGGGTACACAACCCGGAACTCCTTTCTGGGATCTTAATGGCAGTACCATTTACTTTAACTGGAACCCCGATAATAATACAAGTGATTCTATCTATTATATTACCGGTACCAACAAAACTCCGGTAAAGGCAACACCGCAGGAAAAAAATAATATACAGTATGCCAGCGGTGTTACGTACAACACCAAACGCACGGCTTATGTATATGTAAAAGATGGTGACATTTTTTATACAACCCTAAAGCCATCCCGCACCTTACGCATAACCCAAACAGCCGATTGGGAAAGTAATCCCGGTTTTTATGTAAGCGACAGTAAAATTGTTTATTCCCGTGCTCAAAACCTGTATGCCTGGGATATTGCAACAGGCACCACCGAACAACTTACCGAAATTAAATCCGAAGGCGGCAGTGCATCATTCACTCCCCCACCTGCTATGGGCCGGGGCGGTGCTGCAGGTCGTAGTTCCCAAGGCCAGGGTTCAAACAATCAAAATACCAACAAACAGGACGAATGGCTTAAGACTGATCAACTATCTTTATTTGAAGTACTGCGTCAACGCGAAGGTGTAAAGAAAGAAAGAGCCGACTATAACAAATCAATTGAACAACCTGCCAAAAAAGGAATACAACTACACGGCAAAACCCTCCGTGGTTTAAACATTAGTCCCGATACACGTTTTGTAAATTACACACTTAGTCCGCAACCAGCCGGTACTTCACAGTCCACTTTTGTGCCCGACTATGTTACGGTATCAGGTTATACCACCAACATACCTGCACGTACCAAGGTAGGCAGTGTACAAACGCCAAACGAGTTTTATATTTACGACAGAACACTGGACACCATTTATAGTTTTTCAACAGACTCAATTCCCGGTATTCAGGATGCACCCGACTATGCAAAAGACTACCCTGCTCTGTTTAAGAAAAAACCCGAAAACAGAAAAGTAAACTGGGGTACTGCAAGCTGGTCACCCGATGGTAAGTATGCTACTATTCAAATACGATCCTTAGATAATAAAGACAAATGGTTATTGGGTTGGGATGCAACCACAAAAAAAATCAGCTATTTAAATCGTGAACGTAACGAAGCATGGGTTGGCGGTCCCGGTGGCTGGCGCAGTGGCGGCTGGATTAATAACGATACTTATTGGTTTCAATCAGAAGAAAGCGGTTATGCGCATATTTATTTAACCAATCTTACAACCGGTAAAAGAACACAATTAACAAATGGTAATTATGAAGTGCAGGACGTTCAGTTGTCACAAAACAACCAACACTTCTATATCATCACCAACGAAGTGCATCCCGGCGAAAAACATTTTTATCGCTTACATATTGCCAGTGGCAAAAAAGAACGTATCACCAATATGGAAGGCGCTAATACCGTGGTATTGTCGCCGGACGAAAAACAAATTGCTTTCCTGCATTCTACACCAACCCAACCATGGGAGTTATATATACAAGCCAATCAGCCTAATGCCAAACCGCAACAAATTACTTTTAAAGCCAGGTCCGATGAATTTAAATCATACTCATGGCGCCAACCCGATGTAATTAGTTTTACTGCGGCTGATGGTGCACAAGTGTATGCACGTGTATACAAACCAACCAACCCACATGCGTCCAAACCGGCTGTGCTATTTGTTCATGGTGCTGGTTATTTACAAAATGCGCATAAATGGTGGAGCTCTTACTTCCGCGAATACATGTTTAACAACTTGCTGGCCGATGCCGGTTATTATGTAATGGATATTGATTATCGTGGAAGTGCCGGTTATGGCCGTGACTGGCGCACAGGTATCTATCGCCATATGGGTGGTAAAGATCTTAGCGACCATGTTGATGCCGTAAAATACCTTACCCAGAACTTTGGTGTCAACCCACAAAATATTGGCATCTATGGTGGTTCTTATGGCGGCTTTATTTCATTAATGGCATTATTTACCGAGCCGGATGTATTCAAGTCAGGCGCTGCACTGCGCCCTGTTACCGATTGGGCTCAGTACAACCACGGCTATACAGCCAATATATTAAACGAGCCGGCACAGGACAGCATTGCTTATAAACGCAGTTCACCCATTTACTTTGCCGACGGTCTAAAAGGTAATCTGTTAATGTGCCATGGTGTGGTGGACGATAATGTTCATTTCCAGGACGTAGTAAAACTTTCACAAAAACTAATTGAGTTAGGCAAAGACAATTGGGAACTGGCAGCTTACCCAGTAGAAAATCACGGCTTTGTAGAACCAAGTAGTTGGACCGATGAGTACAAACGTATTCTAAAATTATTTGAAACAACATTAAAAAAGTAATGTAACTTTAGCAGCACCATTTCACACTGCCTATAGTTAATATTATGGAACCAGCTGTATAGCCCTGATTGAGCTTTACTTGCGACGCTCCGTTCAACTGCAGTAATTCTATTGGGCATTTTGCAGCGCCCCAATTTCAATTGGGAAAAGCATTAATGCCATTTAGCAACATTGCAGTACTACGATTGTTATGTAAGCAACTTTAACTGCTTATAGCCCTTATGTAAAAAACTTTTATTGTTGTTTTTTTTCTTAAAACGTAAATGTTATAGTCATGTATATTAAAACTGCACTTCTAGGCGTATTAATAGCAGGCAGCAGTGCCGCTTATGCCCAATCAAACTTCACCTACACGCCAGAGCAACCAAAGGCCGGCGATACCATCCACATTTCCTACCAACAAGGTGGCGATCTTAGCGGTATTCAATTACTACCCGAAGCCATTGGGTACCAAATGGGAGCAGGACAAAAGGTAGTGGAGTTCCCTTTACGCCGTAGTAACGGACGTTTAGTAGGTGTGGTACCTACCGATACAGCCAGTAACTTTATTTACTTTGCTTTTACTGCCGACAAAAAATTTGACAACAACTACAATAAAGGCTTTTATATTCATTTGTATAAAGATGGCAAACCTAAACAAGGTAGCTATTTAAGTAAATCATTCTACGATCAGTATTATGGCACAACAGTTGGCTTAGAGGCTAACAACGAGGCAGCTTTAAAAGCTTACGAAAAAGAATTTGAGCTTTACCCGGAAAGTAAAAAAGCCAACAACGTAGCTTACCTGCGTATGTTTAATACCGTAAACAAAGACGAAGCACCGGCTCGTATTCAAAAAGAAATAGAAGCTTTACTAAAAGACGGTTTAAAAACTGAAGCGGATTACAACTCGCTTACTTCCTTATATGGTTTAGCCAAATTACCACAGCAGGCCAAAGTATTTACCGAGCTAAAAAAAGAAAAGTACCCTGCAGGTCAATGGGTAGCTACAGAAGCTATCAATAATTTTAACCGTGAACAGGACCTTGCTAAAAAGCAAAAAATGATTACCGATATTAAAGCCAAAGTTGCCAGCGATTCTAACTGGAAGTTTTTAGCCACTTCGGTTCCGTTTTATGAACAACGCTTATTGCCGCTTTACATAAAAGCAAAAGACTGGGATGGTTTTAAAAAAGCTATTGCCGATGCGGATATTAAAGAAAAAACAACTTTAGCGCAAATTTATAACAGCATAGCCTGGGACATGCAGAAAGACAGTACCAACCTTGCTTTAGCAGAAGAGCTATCAAGATTTGCAGTAGAAACCACCAAAGCTGAGTGGAAAAAACCAACCGGGAAAAAGCCCGATTACATGACTACCAAACAATGGGATGCACAACGCAAATCATCGTATGGCATGTATGCAGATACTTACGGCATGATTCAATATCGCTTAGGTAATTATAAGAAAGCTTTAACCTATGCTAAAGATGCTGCATTGGTTGTTACCGAGGGCAAAGACGCTGATGCTAATGGTAACTATGCATTAATTGCATCGAAGGCTTTACCGGTTGCCAAGTATAAAAAACAGTTAGAAACATTTGTAAAAGACGGAAAAGCTAATTCCGATATTAAAAACATATTGAAAGAAGCTTATGTAAAAACCAACAAGTCAGATGCAGGTTATACTGATTACATTGTTGCTTTAGAAAGAGAGAGTTATTTGAAAATGGTGGAGGAGTTGAAAAAATCTATCCTGGACGAAACGGCTCCTACTTTTGCCTTATACAATCTTGATGGTAAAAAAACTGACATCGCAGAGTTAAAAGGTAAAACTGTTGTAGTTGACTTCTGGGCAACGTGGTGTGGACCTTGTATCGCTTCTTTTCCGGGTATGCAAAAAGCAGTTAACAAATACAAAGAAGACCCTAATGTGAAATTTTTATTTGTAAACACATGGGAAAACAATGTAGAAGATAAGAAGAAAAATGCTTCGGATTTTATCACAAAAAACAACTACACTTTTGATGTATTGTTAGATAATGATAGTAAAATGGTAGCTGATTTTAAAGTAGATGGTATACCTACAAAATTTGTTATTGACAAAGATGGTAAAGTACGTTTTAAATCAGTAGGTTTTAGTGGTAGTGACGATAAATTAGTAGATGAATTAAGTGTAATGATTGATTTAGCAAAAGAAGCCTCCGGTTCAGGAAAAGCTTTTTAATCGTAAGCTAATTGTTAAATACAAGCCGACTTTAATAAGTCGGCTTTTTTCTTGCTATTTTTGCCCTCAAACATATACAACTACATGAAAAAGTTTTTTGGATTACTATTAATAGCCGCATCGTTTTCTTTAACCGGTTGTCTGGAAATTGTACGTAACATTCGTATTAATGAAAATGGAAGCGGTACATTTGAAACCAAGATTGACATGGGCGAGGTTTTTGAGATGGTACGTTCTATGGGGCAGGAACAGCAGTTAGAAGAGGCGAGATCGAAACAAGTAGATTCGTTAATACAAATAAAAGATATTGTTGATAAAGCTACCGACCTTACCGCTGAAGAAAAAAAGCTTATTGCTAATGGCAATATTCGTGTTAACATAAATGTTGACAGTAACCTTTTTTATACAAAATCCTTTGTTTCTTTTAATGCAGTAACAGATATTGAAAAGCTGAATATTTTAACCCAACGATTTCTAAGTAATACAATGGACCAGGTGTTAGATGAGGGCAAGGATGAAGAGCCTGCTAAAAATGAATCATTACTAGGTGCCACTTTTGACGAATACTTTAATTATACGTATACTAAAAACGGTATTGAGAAAAAATTAAACAAAGACAAACCCCTACCTTCTGATACCGACGAAGCTACTAAAGCTTTTCAGGAAATGTCAGATATGGGAATGGATGTTAAAAGTACTATTGTTTATAATTTACCAAGGCCTGCAAAAAAGGTAGAGGGAAAGAATGCCATACTTTCTGAAGATAAAAAGAAAGTAACCATTACCAGTGGCTTAAGCGATTTCATTACAGACCCAACTGCATTGGAATTTAAAATAAGTTTTTAAATCTTTATTTCAGGACGAGACAGAGGTTTAAATAAAAAACCGTTTCAAATCTGAAACGGTTTTTTATTTATAATGAATTTGTACTAATTAGTTTTACAACACAGCCAAACTATCAATTTTATCCTGATCTATTTGTTTCACCAATGCGGGCAATCCTTCAAACTTAACTTCATCCCGCAAATATTTTTTTATATAAACCGTTACATATTTGTCATATATCTCTTCGTTAAAATCAAACAGATTTACTTCAATTACTCTTTTGGTTCCGTTTACCGTTGGCCTGAAACCAACACTCATCATGCCTTTCAAAGTGGGTTTTTCCGGCAGTGTTGCTACACCGTTAGCAGATACCAATTCCATTACATCTGCATATACGGCATAAATACCATTACCGGGTAATATTTTTTCTTCATCCTCAATTAATAAATTAGCAGTTGGATAACCTAACTCACGGCCTAATTTATCACCGTGTACCACTTTACCGGTAAAAAAGAAATGATAGCCTAATAAATTATTAGCCGTTTCAGTATCGGCATGTAAAACAGCTTCACGAATATTGGTAGAGCTAATAGAGATGTCGTTTAATATATGTTTAGGAATTTCTTTTAACTGATAGCTATAAGTTGCTGCCAGTTTTTCCAACAACCTGTAATCACCCATTCTGTCGCGTCCAAAACGATGATCGTAACCAATGATAATGGTATGTGGATTAAACTTAGCTACTAAAAAGTCTTCTACATAATCTTCTGCCGGTTGGTTGGCAAACACATCGGTAAAAGGCACTACCACTAAATGATCGATACCTAATTTATCTAATAACAAAATACGTTCATGCAAAGTATTAATAAGCCTGATACCTAAAATAGCAGACGACACTACTTTACGCGGATGCGGATGAAAAGTGATAATGACCGTTTCTCCATGGTTAGCAGCAGCTTCTTGTTTAAGCTTATCAATTATCTGGCGATGGCCCATGTGTACGCCATCAAAAGTGCCAATAGTGATTACTGCATTTTTAAATTCGGGTAGCTGATCTATATTATAATGTACTTGCATAATAATTGGTGCAAAGATAAACGGAAATGAGGTTTGAGGGAGGTTAGGATTTCTGATTTTTTGATGTAGGATTTAGGGGGAAATGGAGATTTCAGAATTGAGATTTGGGATTTGAAAGACTTGTAGAGACGCCATGCTGGCGTCTTGTTGTATAATTTAATATTGAGACACCATGCTGGCGTCTCTACGGAAAACATCATTTTACCAACAGGTTTGGGTATTGCATATTGTTGATTAGCGGACGGAACGATGCAGTGAGTGACACAACAGACGATGATAGTAGCACAGCAGCCGGTAACATAATAAAAAAGCCCCTGCAATAGCAAGGGCCTTGTATAAAAATTTTGTGCTGATTATCGTAAGTCTACTACTTCCACACCGGGATATTTTTTAACATCAAATACAAATGATGCATCGGCCGGATTAACCGTAGTAACCATGTTGTTTAAACTGTAGTTAATTTTGTTGCCACCGTTTTCTAAAATTTTTGTGCTTTGAATGGTCTTAGCATTTTTATCGATGGTTAAATACACTTTATGAAAAGCCTTGCTTTTATCGGTTGGTGTAAGTTGTATTTCCTGTAAGGTTTTAGCACCTACTTTTTTCTCACCGTTTAATACATATAAAAAGTCTTTATCGTAAAAACTGGTAAATAATTTTTGTGGTGTAAATGCATTGGCATCAGACGAAACATTGTTAACGGTTACTTCTTTAGCACCTTTATCATAGTTCCATGTGGTTTTACCATCGCTGTAAATTTCCTGATCGCCAAATGTTACTTTATACTTTGCGCCTTTCATTAACAGCGTTCCTGTTTTTTTGGTTTGTACTTTTCCTTTGGCGTCTTCGATAGAATATAAAAATCCTACCTGCACGGCTTTATAGGTTTTAAATTTTGCACTTACAGCATCTAAAACTTTTTTCGCTTCCGGATCACTTTTTTGAGCCTGTAAGCCGGTAAAAGCCACAGTTAATAACAATACGCTCAAATAGAAATTTTTCATAATTTTTTATTTATTCATTTAACGGCCTGCAAATATATAGGTTTACGTTACTGCAAGACCCGTTTGGAGATAATTTGGTTGCAACCGATTTGTTTTCTTAACATTAAACTAACCCAACAAATCTAAATGCTGCTGCAACTCCATATCGGTTTTAATATATACTTCACGGGGTTTGCTACCCTGGTTAGGTCCAACAATACCCGCAGCCTCTAACTGATCCATTAAACGACCTGCACGGTTATACCCCAGTTTCATTTTACGTTGTAACAAAGATGTACTTCCGCTTTGGCTGATCACAATCAGTTTAGCCGCATCTTCAAACAAACTATCACGGTCGTTTAAATCAAAATCTTTGCTTTCCTGCTCTTTTTCATCCACATATTCCGGTAGTAAAAATGCTTGCGGGTAACCTTCCTGATAACCAATAAAATCGGTTATTTTATCTACTTCCGGTGTATCAACAAACGCACATTGCAAACGCACAATTTCGCCGTTAAAGCTTATCAACATATCACCCTTACCAATTAACTGCTCGGCACCACCGGCATCTAAAATAGTACGGCTATCAATTTTGCTACTTACCTTAAAGGCAATACGTGCCGGGAAGTTAGCTTTAATAGTACCCGTAATAATATTTACCGACGGACGCTGCGTGGCAATAATTAAGTGAATACCTACCGCACGGGCTAGCTGTGCTAAACGTGCAATCGGCATTTCCACTTCTTTACCGGCCGTCATAATCAGGTCGGCAAACTCATCTACCACTAACACAATAAACGGTAAATATTGGTGCCCCTTTTCTGGATTCAATTTTCGGGCCGCAAACTTACTGTTATACTCTTTTATGTTTCTGCAACCTGCTTCTTTTAACAGATCGTAGCGATTATCCATTTCAATACACAAAGCATTTAACGTATTAATAACTTTTCGTGTATCGGTTATAATGGCTTCATCTTCGTTTGGCAGCTTGGCTAAAAAGTGTTGCTCAATCGTTTTGTAAATACTCAGCTCCACCTTCTTAGGATCTACCAAAACAAACTTTAACTGTGATGGATGCTTTTTATACAATAACGATACCAGTATTGCATTTAAGCCTACGGATTTACCCTGACCCGTTGCACCTGCCATTAACAAATGCGGCATAGATGCCAGATCCACAATAAAATCAGTGTTATCAATACGTTTACCAATAGCAATAGGTAAGGAATGCGGACTGTTAATAAATTTTTCCGACTCCAGCAGCGTTTTCATACTCACCACCGTTTTACGGGTATTGGGTACTTCTATACCGATGGTTCCTTTACCGGGTATTGGGGCTATAATACGAATACCCAATGCAGCAAGGCTAAGGGCAATATCATCTTCCAGGTTACGAATACGTGATATACGTACACCGGCTGCCGGAACTATTTCGTACAAGGTAACCGTTGGCCCAACCGTGGCACTGATTTTTTGTATTTCAATAGCGTAGTTACGTAGCGTATTAATAATTTGGTTTTTATTTTCCTCCAATTCGGCAGGATCCTGTACTATTTTTTCGCTGCCATGGGTTTCCAGTAAATCAAGCCCCGGATATTTATAATCCTTTAAATCTAAGGTTGACTCGTAAGGCGGTAATTTGGCTACTGTTTCAGCCGATTTTATTTCCGGCTCTTCATCCGGTTTCTCCTCAGTATTTGTTTTTATTTCCAACGTAAGGCCGCCATCGCCGGGGCTAACCGTTACTATTTTAGTAGGCTTACTAGTTGGTGGTATAACCAACACTGACGGTTTAGACTGCTGTGGCTCTTCCCGTGTTTCCTCCTCCTCTTCTTCTTCGGCTTCTTCTAATACAGGCGGTTCTTCCTCCTTTACCTCATCATGGGTATGTAAAATATCAGCCACAACTTCCTTCTCAATATACGTATCGTTAATGGTAAGTGTAGCAGCCGGTTTTTCTTCTTCTACTTCTTCTTTTTCAATTAAGGTAAAATCAAATGCCGGTTTTTCTTCTTCTATAATAGGTTTTACAACAGGGGCCTCTTCATTACCCTGTTTAAGCGTATTAGCTTTTGGCTTAACAACCATAGGCTCGGCCACTACAGGTTTAACCACCGGTTTTTCAGTAATGGATTCGTCCGGTGTTTCTTCTTCCAATTCTTCTTCATGCACTTCGGCTTCGTCCACCGGTTTGTTTTTAACGGGCAGGTTAAACGCAGGATTAAACTGCCAGATGAAGTAACCAACGGCCATCAATAGTAATATGGCGGCTGTACCAATATTTCCTAAAATACCAATCAGCCAGTTACTCATCATTCGGCCTACACCACCACCCCAGGAAAACTCGCTGTTTCTAAAAATAAACGCCAGCGAAACCGATAAAACCAGCACACCCAACGTTACATATTTCAGGTTGCGTCCAATAGAATATACTTTTCTGCTGGTCAATAAATTAATGCCCAACACAAAGAAAAACGTACACACCAGTAACGAGGCAATACCAAATGCTTTGTAAATAAAAAAATGTGATACCAACGCACCAATTTTCCCCATCAGGTTGGCCACCGACACACGATCATCCCACAAAATACTGCTGCCCCGGAATGCCTCATCCTGATCCTGTCGCCATGTTGCAAAATAGGACAGTATAGCAATGCCCAAAAAAATGGCCAAAAGAAGCGATAGCGCACCTAAAATTTTGTGCGTTCTTTCGTCTTTTGCCAATGCTTTCAGGTCAATCTTTTCCGACTTTTCCGCTTTCCAGGCCTTCCCTCCTGCTACAGTTGTCGTCTTCTTTTTCGGCGTTTCTTTTTTCAGCTTATTAGCCATAGTGCGCAAAGATAATGTAGTTTGATTTTTTATAGTTTTTTTACCCCAAACAACTAAATTTTAACCTTAAACTTTATAACAACTTTAGATTATAAATATTTTTTGTTTTCAACGTCCCTCCCTTGATTGGGCTTTTCTTGCGTCGCACTCTTGAACACCTGTAACTTTACTCAGCATTGTGCAAGGTGTTCCCCGATTTATCGGCGGTACTGCATCAATTCTATTGGCCATTATGCAGTACTCCGTATTTTGATCGGAGTGACTGTAACTTTACTCAACATTGTGCAAGGTGCACCCCGACTTGTCGGCGGTACTGTCATAACTCTATTTACCATTTATTCAAGGTTCCCACTCCTTTAATAGTAGCCTTATGTAAACGAACAGCCTATTTAAATACTAACATTGTTAAGGTAACAGTTTTTTATTAAACCCATACAATACTTTTTTACAGGTATCATGCCCATTAAACCAACCTTTACTAATTGATTAACAGTGCTCAAACCCAATATTTTTTCGTAGGTTTGATTAACCAGTTATACCAAAGCTAATTAAGTATGCCCCTTTCCATTAACCGTTACATCAACATGCTGCGGGTTAAAAACCTGTATTTTTTTTACACCTGTATCACTTTTTTAGTATTTCAACTATTTACTGCTACAACTACCATTGCCCAAAACAAGCCTGCCAGTAAACTGGACGCGTACATTAACCTGAACGATATAAACTTTTACAAAGAAATTTCGGCATATACCCGTGGAATACATATTGCCGACCGGGAAATTTTTACGGATACATTTAATGTTGACAGGTTAAAAGACGCCGGCACACCCCCACAACGAAACACCTTAAAACAAGTAACACAACCTTTGGTTATAAAGTTTAATGTGCGAAACGATGAAGATTCCACTGCTTCGGTCTGGTTTTTCCCCGGTTACTATTTCTGGCAGATTGAAGTTTACCAACTCATAAATAACAAGCTGGTAGCCCAACCCAAAATTCTTCCGGATACCGAAGACAGCATTGGCTACCGGAAACTATCTGTAGCTCCTAATGATTCTGCTACGTTTGTTATAGAGTTACAATGCATAAAAACGCATATTAACCGTTTTATTCCCCGTCTTATTGGCGAGCCTTTTATGGAAGCCTTTGCGGCTAAACAACACGGTCATAACAAGACCGGCGAAATAGTTACTTACTTTCTTTGCGGCTTATTGGCCATGATGGTATTATACTCCATGGCCAATTATTACCAGGAAGGTAATATTGAATTTTTATATTATTCCGGATATGCCTTTTTTACCGGACTAATGCTTTTTACCAAAGCCGTTTTCACTTTCAGGGCTATGACGCCGGGTTATATAATTGAGGAGTCGTTTGATTTTATACTACACGCCGTGGGTATTATTTTTTACATGATATTTATGCGTAGTTATCTTAATACTAAACAAAAACACCCGTTTTTGTATAAATTATACAATTCCGGTAGCTGGATTTTAATTGTTGGTTTAATTATTTATTGCTGTGTTTTTTATTTCACCGATAATTTTGTTTTACAGTATGGTTTAGAAAACGGCATGAAGCTGGCCTTGCTTATTGTAATGCTTATTTTTATTGTGTATGCCCGCCGTAACTGGAACGACAAATTGATGCGTTATGTGTTTTGGGGCAACCTGATGCTGCTTATATTTTCCCTGCTTTCTCTTTCCTCTATTGTTATGCAGTTACCGTTTAGTAATTCGGTTTTCAAGTCATCCGTTTTTCAATACGAAATTGGCCTCTTTCTGGAATTAGTGTTTTTCCTTGCTGCTTTAAATTATAAAAACAATCGACGTATTGTAGAAGAAACCAGTGAAAGTGAAAGGCTAAAAGCCGAAAACCAACGCAAGGAGTACGAAAAAGAGTTAGCCGTATTAAAAGCACAGGAAGTAGAGCGTCAGCGTATTTCGGCCGACATGCATGATGAATTGGGTGCCGGCATGACGGTGATAAGATTGATGAGTGAAATGGCCCGTCATAAAATGAAAGAAGATACACCAATAGAAATAGATAAAATATCGCAATCGGCTGATGATGTGTTAAACAAAATGAATGCGATTATATGGAGTATGAACAGTGGTAACGACTCGCTGGACAACACCGTATCCTACATACGGGCCTATGCACAGGAGTATTTTGAAAACACCGATATTAACCTCCGTTTTCAGTTGATACCCGAAAACCTGCCGCATATTGAATTATCAGGCGATAAACGACGTAATATATTTTTAAGTGTAAAGGAAAGCCTGAACAATATTTTAAAACATGCACACGCCAGTGAAGTAAGCATTAAAGTTACGATTGATACACACCTGGAAGTAACCATTAAAGACAATGGTAAGGGTATTAATATGGATGCCATTCGCAGGTTTGGTAACGGTTTAAACAATATTAAACGCCGTATGGAAGGTATTGGCGGCACCTACGAAATTTTTGCAAACGACGGTACGGTAACTATTTTAAACCTGCCCTTGTTCTGGTGATTTTTTTAATAACGCAACAAATAGTAATAACCAACCTACAATAAAAAATAAACCACCAATGGGTGTAACAATACCCAGTTTACCCAAACCGATGGTATCAGTAGCTTTTAGCAGGGTTATAACGTATAAGGAGCCGGAGAATAATAAAATACCGATTAAAAAACAGTTAGCCGCCCAACGTAGCGGCCTGGAAGCAAACCTGCTCCACAATACACCAATAAACAGTAAAGCAAATACATGATACATTTGGTATTGCACACCGGTTTTAAATGCTTCAACTGTTTCGGGTAATACCAACTCCTTTAAACCATGTGCACCAAATGCACCCAGCACTACCCCTAATGCGCCTAATAAGGCAGCCGACATTAAATATGATTTATGCATGAAATAAAGTATCAATCAGTTTATCAATATTCATATCCTCTTCTTCCAGTACTACTTGTGCCTGCTCGTAATAAATACGCCTGTCCGATATTTTTTTTGCAATAAAACTGCGCATTTGGTCATCGGTTAAATCACGTAATAACGGACGATGTTCTTTTTCTTTTAACAAACGTTCAAATATAGTGGGTACACTGGTATTAATCCAAACTACCATGCCGGCTTCTTTCATGTACACAATATTATTAAAATAACAAGGTGTACCGCCGCCACAAGCCATTATAAACGATTCGTGGCTTTCGTTAATAATATATAAGGTTTCTTTTTCCAGTAAACGGAATTGCTCTTCGCCTTTTTCCGCAAAAATTTCGTTGATGCTTTTTTCGGCGGAGTTTACAATCTGCTCATCTAAGTCAAAAAAAGGCAAACCCAGTTTTTGACTTAACAAGCGGCCCCAGTGTGTTTTACCGGTGCCCATAAATCCTATGAGAAAAATTTTCATTATTGTTTTTAGTTCATTGTTAATAGTTCATCGTTAATGGTTAATAGTTAATGGTAAGATTTACTCATTTACTAAAAAAACAATTGACCATTAGATGAGCTAACGCTTGCCAATAAGACATTGTAATAACCAACGGAAACTTACACAATGCTGAATAGAATTACTACTGTACCGCCGATAAATCGGGGAACACCTTGCACAATGCTGAGTAA
>DHEF01000053.1:0-125612 GCA_002399735.1 Chitinophagaceae bacterium UBA4857 | reverse complement strand
CACCTTGCACAATGCTGAGTAAAGTTACAGGCACTCCGATCTAAATACGGAGTACTGCATAATGGCCAATAGAATTGATGCAGTACAAGAGTGCGACGCAACAGACGATAACAGTAGTACTGCTGCTGACTACATAATAATTAGTAATTAAGAATTAAGAATAGTCAGCAACAGCATTAAGCTTTTAACTTTAAGCCTTCAGCATTTATTTAAATGCATTCAACCCTGTTACATCCATACCGGTAATTAACAAATGTACATCGTGTGTACCCTCGTAAGTAATTACGCTTTCCAGATTCATCATATGACGCATAACACTGTATTCGCCTGTAATGCCCATACCTCCTAACATTTGGCGTGCATCACGACAAATATTCGTTGCTATTTCGCAAGCGTTACGCTTGGCCATACTTACTTGTTGGGGTGTTACTTTGCCTTCGTTCATTAATACACCTAAACGCCAGTTCAATAATTGCGCCTTGGTAATTTCGGTTAGCATTTCGGCCAGCTTTTTTTGTTGCAACTGAAAGCCACCAATGGGTTTGCCAAATTGTACACGCTCTTTGCTATAACGCAAAGCCGTATCGTAACAATCCATAGCAGCACCAACTGCACCCCAGGCAATACCGTAACGGGCTTTAGTTAAACAGCCTAACGGACCTTTTAAACCTTGCACATTCGGAAAAATATTTTCTTTAGGCACTTTTACATTATCAAACACCAACTCGCCGGTGGCGCTTGCACGTAAACTCCATTTACCATGTGTAGTAGGGGTACTAAACCCTTCCATACCACGCTCCACAATTAATCCACGCACCATACCTGCTTCATCTTTAGCCCACACAACGGCTATCTGCGAAAAAGGCGCATTGCTGATCCACATTTTAGATCCGTTTAATATAACATGGTCGCCGGCATCTTTAATGTTGGTTAACATACTGCTTGGGTCGCTGCCATGGTTAGGCTCGGTTAAACCAAAACAACCCAACCACTCGCCGCTGGCCAATTTGGGTAAATATTTATTGCGTTGCTCCTCGCTGCCGTAAGCATAAATGGGAAACATAACCAACGAACCCTGTACAGATGCGGTGCTGCGTACGCCACTATCGCCACGCTCCAACTCCTGCATCATTAAACCATAACTGATATAATCAAGTCCGCCACCGCCATATTGTTCCGGCACCGTTGGACCAAAACAGCCCAGCTCTCCCATTTGTTTTACTATCTGCTGCGGAAACTCGGCACGTTGTGCATAGTCTTCTATAATTGGCGAAATTTCTTTTTTTACATAGTTACGCACCGACTCACGAATTAACTTATGTTCCTCGCTCAATAACTCATCTACTCCAAAATAATCCGGACTTACAAACTGGTCTTTATTCACTGACATATAGCAAAGGTATTTTTAGGGCACAAAGGTAGGAAATACGGAATTAATGGAACATCTCATATCCGGATATAAGATTTTATTATGTTACCAGCTGAGGGAACGCTAATGACTTTCCCTTGTTTTTAATCCCGAGGGTTTGTGTGATGGCTACAAGGCGACGCTCCGTTCAACAACATTAACACAGAGGAACAGCAGATTTGCGGCGGCATTCCTCCTTGTTCTTGTATCACCAACTTGAGAGTGCAAACTATTTATAAAATTTGCTGCCTTATAATTTTATTTAACTGTTCAACTTTGTTTAAAGTCATCAAATGCCCGCCTTTATCAATTACTGCATTACATTTTACAAAAGCCAGCGGTAATACTTTATCGCTTGATCCGTGAATGTGAAATATATTGTCCAGTACCGTTTTATTAGACCAGCAAGCAACTTTATCAACCGCCCACTTTAGAAATACGGGATTGGTATCTTTTAAAATTTGCTTTAACAATTGCTTTTCCCAACTTTCCGTTAAGCCAAAAAACCAGTTAGTAAAAACATTGGAGCTTTTAAGTAATCCGGCAGACAATAATTTATGTAAACCTATATAACCGGCAAAACGATAATAAAATGGAACCTCATGTTTTGTTTTGGCAGATGCAATCAGTACTACTTTTTCTGTTTCTATTTGTTTAGCGACTTCGACCGCCATCATGCCACCAAATGAAAGGCCGATTAATGTTGGGTTAGGTTTTGTTATTTGCGACAACAATTTTGTTGCATATTGCTCAATGGTATCATTTTTTAACGGTGTAATCCATTTAACAAAAGTTACGGAAAGACCAGCAAAATCGAGTTTGTCAAAAACTCTTTCATCTGCACCTAAGCCGCTAAATATGTACACTTGTTTTTTCAATGAGTACAAATTTACAAGCTTGTTTTATTTGATATATTTTGATGGCAATTTATTTAGATTAAAAATTTTGCAATACAAAATCCCAATAAAAAAGGGTCGTGATACACGACCCTTTTTGGTATTGTCACCCTGATCTTGACGAAGGGCTACCCAGTACAACAAAAATTCTCAGCGGACTTCGTCAAGCTCAGCCTGACAGTTTCATTTAACGTTTTACTTACCATGTTTAGCCGACATATAAAAAATTATTTTACCACCGTTCATAATATCATCGTGGTTAATCTGCCAGCTATTATGTGGTTTACCATTTAATAAAATTTTACTGATGTACACATTTTTATCGGATTGTCCGATGGTTTCTATTTCAAACTTTTTACCATTATCCAAATTAATAACCGCCGCTTTTACCGCAGGGCTGGTAATATCGTAATAAGTACTACCTGGTGCAACAGGGTAAAAGCCTAAGGCGCTAAAAATATACCAGGCACTCATTTGGCCACAATCGTCATTACCACTTAAACCGGCAGGACCTGAATGGTATTGTTTCTTTAAAATCATACGGGTACGTTCCTGCGTTTTCCAGGGTTTGCCGGCATAGTTGTATAAATAAGCTACGTGGTGCGATGGTTCGTTGCCATGTACATAGTTACCAATAATACCGTCGCGGGTAATATCTTCTGTATCGGCAAAAAACTCATCGGGTAAATGCATGGTAAATAAAGAATCAAGGTGCGCCACAAACTTTTTATCGCCACCCATCATCTTAATTAATTCTTTTGGCTGGTGTGGCACATACAAACTATAATTCCAGGCATTACCTTCAATAAACCCTTGTCCGTGGGTACTTAATACATCAAAGTTTTTACGGAAAGTTCCGTCAAACATTTTAGGACGCATATAACCTATACTGGCATCGTACACATTTCTGTAATTCTCCGAACGTTTAATGAATGTTTCATACACATCCATACGACCTAATTTTTTAGCCAGTTGTGCAATCGTCCAATCGTCAAAAGCATATTCCAATGTTTTTGATACAGAAGAACCGCTTCTATCTTCGGGTACATAACCTTTATCAATATAATATCCAATGCCATCAAAATCACGACGGTTAGCGGTGGCAATACAGGCATCTAATGCTTTGTTGGCATCATAACCTGTTATATTACCTTTCATTACCGCATCGGCAATAACCGTAACCGCATGGTAACCTATCATACACCAGTTATCATTGGCATAATGACTCCAGATGGGTAACATGTGCATAACACTTTGGTCGTAATGCGCCAACATGGATTGTATCATATCTGCATTACGTTTAGGCTGCAAAATATTGAACAATGGATGTAAAGCACGGTAAGTATCCCATAAGGAGAAAGTAGTATAATTAGTAAAGTCTTTTGCCGTATGTATTTCCTGATCTAAACCACGATAGCGACCATCAACATCCATGTAAGTGGTAGGTGATAAAGCCGCATGATACATAGCCGTGTAAAAATTCTCTTTGGTTTCTGTATCATCTGCTTGAACTACTACTTTGTTTAACTCTTTAGCCCATAATGCCCGGCCATCTTCTACTACTTTGTCAAAGTTCCAATGTGGTGCTTCGGCTTGTAAATTAGCCAATGCGCCTTGCTGGCTTACCGATGATAAAGCTACTTTTAACTGCACCTGTTCGTTGGCTTTGGTATCAAAGTCAAAATGCATGCGCAGGTTTCTTGCAGCCAAATCGGGAAAATTTTTACTTTGATCAAAACGGCCCCAAAAACCACGGTAGGGTTGTTTTTCGTCAAAGTTTTTGCTGCCATAACTTTTAAATGGTTTGGAAAAACTAATAGCAAAATATACGGTACGTGTACGTGCCCAACCATATGTTTGGCGGTAGCCGGTAACCAATGTATCGTTAACTACCCGTACAAAAGTCCAAACGTTTTTACCATTGTAATTGTAAATGCCATGCATTAAATCCAACACAATATGCGCATCGTTACTTTGCGGAAATGTATAACGGTGAATCCCTACCCTATTGGTAGCCGTTAGTTCGGCCAGAATATTATCGTCGTCTAATTTTACTTTGTAGTAAGCCGGAGAAGCTTCTTCATTATCATGCGAATACGCTGACCTGAAACCAGTTTTAGAATCAGCCGCTACACCCGGGTTTAATTGTAGTTTACCAACAGTTGGCATTACCAATACATCGCCCAAATCGGAGTGGCCTGTGCCGCTAAAATGGGTATGGCTAAACCCTACAATGGTTTTATCCTCGTACTGGTAACCGGCGCAATACTTATATACATCGCCATTGTACTTACCATTTACTTCATAAGGTATAGTATCTGTATCAGGACTTAATTGTACCATACCAAAAGGCACAGTAGGCCCGGGAAACACATGCCCCATGCGGGCTGTACCGGTAGTTGGTTTTACGTATTGCAATAAATTATTGCCATTATTTTGAGCAACAACCGTTGCAGAGAATGATAAAACAACAGTTGCACTCAAAAGAACTTTAGATAACATCATTATGTTTTAATACGATGAAAGTGTAAATTTATTTGCGTAAAAATAGTGTAATCAACATAACTACCCTTTTACTTTTACGACTTAATAAAAGACAAAATATCTTTATTTATTTTATCAGCATTAATGGTAGGCATACCATGCGACAAACCGGGATAAGTAATCAACTTGCCGTTTTTCAATAATTTGGCTGCCGCTACAGCAGTGGTTTTATAAGGCACAATCTGGTCGTCTTCGCCATGTAAAATCAATACAGGAACATCAACGCTTTTTAAATCTTCGGAAAAATCGGTTTCGGAAAAAGCCTTAATACAATCGTATTGTGCTTTTATACCGCCCATCATTCCTTGTCTCCACCAATTATCAAGAATACCTTGCGACTTTTCTGCACCATCCCTGTTATAACCATAAAAAGGAATAGGAAGCTCCTGATAAAATTGCTGCCGATTGGTCCATACATTGTTACGTATATCGTCAAACACTTTCATTTCCACGCCATCAGGATTGTTGGCTGTTTTTACCATGATAGGTGTAACCGCTCCAATCAATACAACTTTAGCAACACGGCCCTCACCATGTTTGGCTGCATAACGGATAGCTTCGCCGCCACCGGTTGAGTGACCAATATGAATGGCATCTTTTAAATCTAATGCTTTTACAAGTGCTGCTACATCTGCTGCATAGGTATTCATTTCATTGCCATCGGCGGTTTGTGTAGATCGGCCGTGTCCACGTCTATCATGTGCAATAACACGGTAACCATGATCGAGGAAAAACAACATTTGTTTATCCCAGTCATCGGATGATAAAGGCCAGCCATGATGAAATACAATGGGCTGACCGGTGCCCCAGTCTTTATAGTAAATTTCGGTTTGGTCGTTTAATTTAATTGTTGCCATGATTAGAGGTTTGTTATGATTAGAAAATTAGTTAATTAGACAATTTGCCAATTAGGTTTTCTGTTTTTATAGTATGCTTGCACTACTTGTTCCGCTTTGCGGAATTGCTCAATAGAATTAATACAGTTTAACGGAGCATCGCCCCGTAGCCATCACACAAACCAAAATCGGGGTTAAAAACAAGGAACGATCAATCAGGACACTACAGCCCCGAATCCAAACACAAATCACTACTCGGGGTTAAAAACCGGTAACCAAAAAATTATTCACCTTTTGCTGTTACATAAGCCGCCCACAAATCAGTTAAACTTTTACCGGTAACTTTTTCCCAGATATCGTTACTGAATTTATTTTCTCTTGCTGCTTCATTTAAGGCTACAATAGTGCCAGCTTTTACTTTTGTTTCAATCCAGTTAAAAAAACGTGCGGTAATGCGGTAGCTGTTATTGTAATTATGTTTAGCATCCCAAGTAGGCAAGGCCCATTTGGCAGCAGCATTATTAAGACCGTATTTATGGCGTACATAATCTGCTATACCTTCGGTAACCCAACCGGGTACTCTGTTACCACCATAGTTTTGAACAATATGCATAGCCTCGTGTACTACCACATCAATATCTTCCGGATTATTTTTTAACCACACCGGGCTATATGTTATTATGCCATTGCTGGCTTCCGCCACACCACCATAAAAAGGATCGACAATAAAGGTTACTTTTTTAAGTGTATTGGTATTGTATTCCGCTGCTAATTTTGGATATACTTCAAAAAAAGCATCGGTCATACGTTTTTGCGTAACGGCACTAAAGTTTTCATCTTTTACATGAAACACCAGTGTGTAACCATTTTTAGTAACCGAATCTTTGCGATTTCCTCTACTTAACTCCGCTACTGCCTGGGCTACATCTTTAGGAACATATTTCTTATAATCAGCATTATATAAAGGATGCGAAAAAGAGTAAGGCACTTCATTAGGCTGTACACCCAATGTGTAACTTGGCGTATTTTTTTGTTGCACCAATAACTGACCGCCTTTTAACACATCGGTATGTGTTATAAAAGTTTTTGTAAGCGGCTTACCATTTAACGTACGTGAGTGAACATATTTATTTTGCTCAGAGGTAGCAGGTGCCTGTATAACAAACTTTTTACCATTTTCTAAATGAAGTGTTACATTTTTAAACAATGGCGTACCAAACACATATTGGTCGGTACCAGGGCAAACCGGATAAAAACCTAAAGCCGAAAATACATACCAGGCCGAGGTTTGACCATTGTCTTCATCGCCACAATACCCGTCAGGGGTTGGCTTGTACATGCGGCTCATGGTTTCACGCACCCAGTGTTGCGTTTTCCATGGCTGTCCGGCATAGTTGTACAAATAAATCATGTGTTGTATGGGTTGGTTGCCATGTGCATACTGGCCCATGTTGGCTATCTGCATTTCACGTATTTCGTGTATAACACCACCGTAATAAGTATCATCAAAAACAGGCGGCATAATAAATACCGAATCCAGCATGTTATTAAACAATGAACGACCACCCATTAAATCTATTAAACCTTGTACATCATGAAACACACTCCAGCTATAATGCCAGCTATTACCTTCGGTAAATGCATCGCCCCATTTGTAAGGGTTAAATGGCGATTGAAAACTACCGTCCTTATTACGGCCACGCATTAATTTATGTTCTTTGCTATATAAGTTACGGTAGTTCTGGCTGCGGGTTGCGTATAAATCAATTTCCGCTTGCGGACGTTTTAATGCTTTTGCTAATTGATAAATAGTAAAATCGGCATAAGCATATTCCAATGTACGAGCTGCGTTTTCATTAATGCCTACATCGTAAGGCACATAACCCAGGTGGTTGTAGTATTTAACACCTTTACGGCCAACGGCTGTCATAGGGCCTTCGTTATTGGCACCATGTAATAAAGCTTCGTATAACTTATTAATATCGTAACCACGCAGGCCTTTTATGTAAGCATCTGATACAACAGATGCAGAGTTGTTGCCAATCATAATATCGGCAAAGCCCGGACTACTCCACTCTGGTAAAAAACCACCTTCTTTATAATCGTTAATCAGGCCTTCCTGCATTTCTTTATTTATAGCAGGATACATTAAATTTAGGAAAGGATATAAGGCCCGGAAAGTATCCCAAAAACCGGTACCGCCAAACATATAACCCGGCAATACCTGCCCGTTGTAAGGACTGTAATGCACTATTTCACCCTTGGCATTTTTTTCGTATAATTTGTTTGGGAAGAAAACAGCACGGTACAAACAAGAATAAAAAGTGCGGATATCATCAATATGACCACCGCCTATTTCTACCTTGCCCAAAACATCATTCCATATTGCACGGCCTTTGTTTACTAACTGGTCAAAATTATCGTTACCCAGTTCTTGTAAATTGATCTCTGCCTGCTCGGCACTAATAAACGACGAAGCTACTTTAGCAATAACCACATCTTTTTTATCTTTTATGGAAAACCCAACCAAGGCACCGCTTTGGTCGCTGCTCATTTCGGCTACATTCCTTTTCAACTCATCTTTGTTCCAGGTTGAAATATTGGTGAAGGGTTTATTAAAAATTATTACAAAATAGTTTTTAAAGTTTTTTAAATTACCACGGCTATAACGTGTAGAGTAACCAATAATTTTATTTTGCTCGGGAATTACTTTTACATAAGAACCACGATCAAATGCATCTACCACAATAAATGCGCTATCCGTTTTAGGAAAACTAATACGGAACATAGCCGCTCTTTCTGTTGGTGTTAACTCGGTTGTCACATCATGATCGGCCAGGTACACACTGTAGTAATTTGGCTTTGCCACCTCGGCTTTGTGCGAAAACCAACTGGCTCTTTCCTCTTGTTTATACACAGCCTTACCTACTACCGGCATAATAGAAAACTGACCGTAATCGTTCATCCACGGTGAAGGCTGGTGTGTTTGCTTAAAGCCCTGAATTTTATTGGCACGATAAGTATATTGCCATCCGTCGCCATTTTTACCGGTTTGTGGTGTCCACAAATTCATACCCCACGGCAAACCAATAGCCGGATAAGTATTTCCGTTGGAAAGACCTACTTCAGAATCGGTGCCCATTAACGGGTTTACCCAATCTATCGGATTAACAACTTTGTCAACAATTTGCGCCTGACCGGTAAACACCAATGCACAAGCAGCAATGGAAAGCAAAACCTTTTTCATGAATTTATTTTTACGAAATAACGCAACACCGGTAAAAACAATGCTACAAATAAATAGAGATATAATGGGGTGCCCCGGTGGGTCGGGCTATCCGCTGTATCTTTTGCGCCACGCTGCCATTTGCCAGCCCTTCGCAAAAGGATGCCGCTTCTATCCCTCACCCGCTTACGCCTGCATACAACCTACATAGCAAAAATTTTTAAACCTTATGTTTCGTCAAATTTTAGGCCCCTTAAATTTATAAATTGTACAGGGCTTTTAAATATTTAGGGTTTAATAAACAATATCCTTCAAAACTAAGGCCTATTCATTTAATAAAAAACTATTAACATCAGGGAAATATCTCTTTCAATTTTGCCGTCAGGCTTTCGCCACGCAGGCCGCTGGCTACTATTTTACCTTGGGGGTCCAATAAAAAACTCGCAGGCACGGCTCTTACGCCATACAATAAAGCTACTTTATTATTCCAGCCATTTAGGTCAGATACCTGTTTCCACAACAAACCATCTTTTGCAATGGCGGCAAGCCATTTGTCTTTATTATCATCCAATGATATACTTAATATTTCAAAGCCTTTGTTATTGTACTGTTTGTAATTTTCAATAAGACCCGGATTTTCTGCACGGCAAGGTCCGCACCAACTTGCCCAAAATTCCAGCAATACATATTTGCCACGGTAAGATGTCACATCAATCAAATTCCCCAACGTATCAGTCTGCTTAAATAACTGTGCAGGTTTACCTACTTCTACACTTGTAAGAATATTAATTCTTTCAAACAACTCTTTACCAATAAGCGAGTTTTTAATTTTATCAGTCATATTCTCATAGCCTTCTATGGCAATAGCTAAATTAGCTATATCGGTATAAGCTAATAATTCTTTTCCTGCTACATAACTATCAGCATGCGTCAATGCATAATTTTTACGCACTTCAAACTCGCTTTTATATTGGGTATCAGCTTGCTTTTGTATTTCGGCTGCCTTTATGGTATCACCGGCAGTTTTTAAGTCATAAGCCTGTTTAAATAAAGCAATGGTTTGTTGCCTGTTAGCCATAATGCCTTGATTAAACTTTTCAAACTCCATTACCGCAGGTAATTTACTTTTAACCCGGTAGCTATACAATGAGTCTGCATTACCGGTAATGGTTATGGTGCCATTATCAATAAACAAATCAAGGCGTACTTTATAATCTCTGGAAAAAATCATAGCAGGCGTTGGCTCACTTACACTGCCTTTAAAAATAAAGCTGCCTTTTTTTATTATTACCGAATCAATAGATGATTGTCCAACTGTACCATAAGTAAGAAATACTTTATCGCCGGTTATAAATTTTATATTACCGGTAATAGTAAACCCTTTTATGTTTTTAGCATTTGCCTGAAAACCGGCAAATGCTAAAAACATAATAACTAACTGTATTATTCGCAATGTCATTTTTTAAATCTTTTCGTTGTACACACCTATTTCTGAAATGGATACCCGACGTCTGGCTTCCAGAATATGAATTTTAATTTTCGACCCTTTAACCGATGCAAAACGATGTACTTTTACATTCTTGCTTACATCACCTTCCAGTAAAGTTTTCCAGCTACCATTTGAAAAATACTCAATACGGTACTTTTTAATGTTAGGATTAGACTCTGTAATAGAAATAGCATTAAACCCGGTTGCTTTTTTTAAATCAATTTCAATCCAAGGTTGTTTTACTGTATGGTTAGAAACCCATGATGAACTATAACGATCATCATTAGCAAAGTCCATAATATTCATATCATCGCTCCAGCTTGAGTTGGTAGGTTTGTTTGTAGCCAGGTTTGAAGAAATGATAGGCGCATCCAAAGCAGGTAACTGCTCTAAAGGCCCTGCATTGCTCCAGTTTTTACCTATTACTTTTAAAGCTTCAAGGGCATTGTCATCAATTAAACCATCTTTATTGGGTGCCACATTTAATATAAAATTACAGTTGGCTTTGTTTAACGGAATCAATGTTTCGTTAATCAACTTTACCGGATCTTTAACCGGTGTTGTCGGAAAATCTTCTTTCCAGAACCATGATGTATTTAATGGGAGACAAGCTAATGCAGGCATACGGTTTTTTTCTTCCTCTACACGTTGGCCCGCACCCATTTCGTAGGTTTTAATATCGGTGTAAAACATACCCTCGGCAGGATATTTTGCACCGTTTAAATCCATTACCAAACAATCGGGTTGTAGTTTTTTTACCAATAAATAAATTTCTTCAAACGGAATATCGTCATAGCTAATTCTTGACCATGGTGCATCCCACCCATCAATAATCAGGGCTTCAATTTTTCCGTATTTGGTTAACAACTCAGTAATTTGTTCTTTAACCAATTTAATATGTGCAGGTGTTATAGAATTAGGACGCAGTTTATGGTGCGTATCTAAAATAGAATAGTATAACATTACTTTTACACCGGCTTTTCTAAATGCATCGGTAAACTCTTTTACCACATCACGTTTTAAGGGACTGTTCATTACATTGTACGGTGTGGTTTTAGTATCCCAGATACTGAAACCGCTATGGTGTTTGGTAGTTAAACAACCATAACTCATATTAGCACTTTTGGCCGCCTGTGCCCACTGGTTACAATCCAGTTTTTTAGGATCGAATAAAGAAGCAGAAGCTTCAGGATCGGCCCAATCCTGGTTCATGTAGGTAGGTATGTTATAGTGTATAAACATACCAAAACGTAAATCGACAAAAGACTGCTGTAAGGACGGCAACTTTGCATTAATACTTTTTAACTGTGCTACCACTACACCCGGCATGGACAACATAATGCTCACAAATGCCAAAAGAAAAAACCTGTTTTTTGTTGTACGTGTCATCATTCTTTTTTTTAACTGCTTATTGAATAGTATATATTTTAATTACAAAATATTTTGCTGATTGTCGTTTTACTTACGCCGAATTGCTTTATTACGCCGAGTCCCCTGCGGGAGAATCGACTGAGAAGCAAAGTCTTTGTCACCCTGTTTTTAACCCCGTATAGCGTGGGAGCTTGACGAAGGGCTACGCAGAATAATATAAATTCTTACCGGGCTTCGTCAGGCTCAGCCTGACACGTTTCTTATTATTTTAAAGAAAAATAACCCCCATTTATTTATGCTTTTACCAAACTACGGTTTCTTTTACACCAATATCCAACACTACGATATACGGACTCCCATGCGTGAGGGATTGCAGCGGTTACCCCGGTGAAGCCTTGTGTGTTGGCTTTGTGCCGGAGTAATAGCGTAAAACCCGACCCCGTTGCAACAAAACCGGCGAGGTACGAGCCGTAGTTTTGTGCAATCGGGGGCACGCCATCATAAGAAAAAAAACTTACTACTAATTTACATTATGGATTAAACCAAAAACTTACTTCGCTCATATGACTATCGGTTGCTCCCGATGCCACTTGCAATACCCTGATGCGGATATAACGCACAGCAGGAATATTTTCCAATAAATCAACTTTGTATGGTGCAGTACCATTATCGGTACGTTGTACAAATTTTAATAAAGTCCAACCTTTGGCGATGGACTCATTAGCCCAACCCGGATCGCCTGCCGGCAATGTAGTTGCTGCACCCGTTAAACTATTAGTACCCCACACTTCAAATTTTAAAGGATTGTGATAGGGATTACTATTTTGACGGCCGATATTTTCGAACTGTGTAAGATGGTAGGATGCGCCTAAATCGAATGTGAAATGATGTGGCATACCTGAACCATCGGTGTGATAAATTTCGGGATAGTCAGCGGCTTTACCGTCCCATATCCAACTAAGATTAGTGCCCCATGCGTTGGTGCCAATATCGTTAGGCAATGTAACCTGCGACCATGCTGTTTTTGGCACCGGCACATTGGTCACTGTAACAGAATCTTTATGCAAGACAGTAAATGTATCGATGGCATTAGATGTAGGTTTGTAAGCTGATTGGTAATACACTTTACTGCCAACTTTCCATGATAGAGGTGTTACACTTTCGTTGGCGGACAGTTGCCATATTTTTTCTTCACCGGCAGCATCCGTATAATATACTTTAGTACCTACGTTAACGGTATCGGCCTCGGCCCATACAACTATTAACATATTAGCAGGCGCTATAAAATTAACAGCGGTAACGGTACGGTTTTGTAACGCTTGTTGGTACTTAGCACCATACACTTTGCCGGTTTTTGTTGCGGGTACCGATTTGTTATTTTCTTTATCGTACGTAAACACATCAAAAGTGTAAGATGTTTCATCCAGGTTATTGATGATGACACTTACCGTATCAACACCTGCTGTACGATTAACCGGTACAGTAACTGAATCGGCACGACCGTTCCAGAATACTTTAGCTTGTGTAATGGTTGGGTCCGACTTATGAATCCACTGTAATTTTACACGGTTATTACCGGGAAAAATGGTAATAGAATCGGCCATACCCGGATATACTTTTGGTTTTTCGGGTACATATTTTTTATAATCATCCATCTTGGAGCAAGATTGTAATGTTGCAACCAGTATGGTGAGTGCTGTAATAGCCTTTAAAATATTTTTCATGTAATTGCTTTAAAAATTAGTTGATTGGTTGTATTTATAAACCCATTGTTATGGTTGCCCCCACACTGATATTTCGGCAATATTGGTAGCTGAGTTTGTAAATGTTTCCAAAATTTTTAACCTTATATAACGCACCTGCGGCATGGCTAAAGGAATAGCAATCTCCTCTCCTTTTGCTGCGGCAGCAATATCATCTGCGGACACCTGACCCAATGGCAAACCGGAAGGTTTTACAATTTCATGATCGGTAAGTTTAATCCAGTTATTCCACCCACCATCAACATCAGGATTGGTTGAGCCCCATACTTCAAACTTTTTAGGATTATTGGCATTGTAAGCCCAATCAGTTGCAGGGCTTTGACGTTGCCATAAAGCCATACGGCTTAACTTAACAGTTATACCCAAATCAAACGTAAACCACATAGGAAAACTTTGCGTTTGCGTATGAAACATATCCCAGAAGTCGGTGTAACCATTGTTCCACATATTTTGCATAGGTAAACCCCAGTCATCTTTTACATCAGTGGGTAAAACAACTGCTCTGAACAAAGTTTTATCTAATAGCTTTTCGTAAAGTGGTTTATAGGTTGCAGTTAATGTATCGGAAATATTGCCAAACCTGTCTTTTACAAAAAACGAAAACTTACGGGTTGTACTATCAAAGCCACGAATAGTATAACGGCCCGATGGAAGCGTAGTATAATTGGTATTCGCTTCTACCATTGCACTGGTTGAATCTGCCGCCCAGGTATGTATAGCTAAATCGGCCTTGGCATCGTTCAGGTAATTAATAATTAAACCACCAAAATCTTCCGCTACATTCAGGCTGTTAAATGTAGCTACAACCGGTGGTGTAAGCGGTTTTACTTTAACAGTAACAGGCGTTGAAAATTTTTCGCTACGAGTAACCACGTATAACTGCACTGTATATTCATTCGTAGTACCAAAACCATCTACCAACAAGCTATTGTTATAATAAGATGATTTTACTTCACGTTTAACACCCGGCCTGATTTCATACTCGGCCTTTACATACAGAATATTATTATCGTGCGGTAAGCTATAAGTAATTTCCGCAGCACCCGGCAAATTTTGCACGGTGGTATTGCTAATGGGTGATGGCGTTGAACCATCATCGTACAAAGATGAATGTAACTCTCGTTTACAACCTGCTGTGGTTAATAATACCGCCAGCATAAGTAAACTAAATATATTTTTTTGCATTTTAGTTAGTTTGAGTTTTACAAAAAACATAATAAAACACCCTATTACCAACCTGGGTTTTGTACCAGTTTAGGGTTAATTAAAATATCGCTATTGCGTAACGGCCATAGGTAATCACGTACCTGAAAACTTTGTGTAAACAGTGGCGCTACTTTGTAATATTCTACCGGAGAAACACCGGCAGTATTCCAACCAAGAATTATTTTATTCTGCTCTTCAATAGCACGTTTCCAACGACGTAAATCCCAAAAACGGCTCGCTTCAAAACTCAGTTCAATTAAACGCTCCTGTTGTATGATGGCTCTAAAACCATCTTTAGTAGTAAACTTATTGGCATTGCGGGAGTGTTGGCTCCATGCATCTTGTACAGTTGGTAAACCGGCACGTTCACGTACGGTATTAATGTAGGTGTATGCTTCTGCCGTTGGCGCATCGGCATACTCGTTTAAAGCCTCTGCATATAACAAATACAAATCGGCTAAACGGAATAACGGGAAAGGATAGGTTTCTGTATTACTGGCCTGACCCTCTTCTATTACAAACTTCCAACTGGTAATTTTTTTAGTAAAATAACCGGTAACCGAATAACCAAATACATTTTTACGGCTTTGGTTTTGCCCCCATTTTGCCTGAATAGGCCATATGCCATTTTGCATAAACCATTTATCGCCATCAAAAGATACATTGGCATAAAAACGAGGCTCTCTGTCAAAATTTAAGCCGGCCGTTTCATAACCCATTTGCAAATACTCGCCATACTCCGCTGTTACCGTACGTGGCTTGTAGCGGTTGGCATAATCATAATCTCTATCCTCATTAATAGGTACACCGTTTTTACTGTAAAACTGTTCCACCACTTTAATAGTAGGTGCCAGTTGGCCTAAAGGTTCCTGGTTACCCAAACGTGCAGGATTTAATTTTGGTAAAGCTAAACGCTGCATGTATTTACCCATAGGACTGTTCGATGATCCCCAGATTAATTCTTCATTCCATCTTTCACAAACACTATTACGTATCGTCATTTGTTGTTTAAAAAACGGAGATAAACTCACCAGGTTGTCATTAAACTTAAACAGTTTTATTTCGGCTGCATGCGCCGCATCAATAGCAGCTTTACAGGCATCGGCAGCACGTTTCCATTTTTCCTTATCGTAGGTTGTGTTAACTAAAGGCGTGTTATCAACATTTTTAAAATTGTTATAATCGGCATTACCATTAAACAACGGACTCGCAGCTGTTACCAACAATCTTGCTTTCATTGCTAAAGCTATAGGCGATGTGATGCGTCCCAACTCTGTTGTACGTGACTGTATAGTAGCCGGTAATAATTTGGCCGAAGAATCAAATAAAGCTGAAATATAATTTACCACTGAATCAACTGCAACACGTGGCACTTTCACTTCTTCTGCAGTTACATCAATAGGTAAATTTTTATCAACAATATTTATTGGTCCGTACATGCGTAACAAGTACCAGTGGTAGTAGGCTTTTAAAAACAATACTTCGCCAATCCATCTGGTGCGAAGGTAAGGCTCCAGATCAACCACCTTGTGTACATTGTCTAAAAAAATATTACAGTCACGTATGCCTTTATACATTTCTTCCCAGTAATGCATAATAGGGTCGTTACCACTTTGAAAACCCATTGCTATACGCATTGCAGCCGGGTTGATGGTAGAAAACGTAGGATCCTGCCATATTTCATCTCCGGCACCAAATGCCGGGTTACCGGCAAAGTCACCTTCTGATGGTAAGTAAGAATAACAAGTAAACAAATACTTTTCAGCTTCTGTACGAATACTGAAAGCATTTTCAATAGTAGCCACGTTATCGGGTACTACATCAATAAATTTTTTACAACTTGTAAAAAATGCCAACACCATCACCGCTGTAACAACCTGCCATTGGTTGCGTAATGCGGTTGTAATTTTATTAACTGATTGCATTTTTATTGAATTAAATAATAACTTAAAAGAATAGTATTTTTTTGTGTCATCGTTCCGATCCCTGATTGAGCAGATGTTGCGACGCTCCGTTGACCGTTCCGTTCGCTAATCATCAAACCCTTTCCTCAATCAAGTCCTGCATACATCAAGTGTTAGCCGTTTTAAAAATTAAGGTTAACACCAATATTGTACACACGTTGTACCGGATAGTTTAAACCATTGCTTCCCATTTCCGGATCCCACTCTTTAAACTTGCTAAGCGCAAACAGGTTAATACCATTTACATAAATACGAGCCGATGACAATTTATACTTACGTAAAAAACTAGGAGAAACAGTATAGCCAAGCTCTACATTTTTCAATCTTAAAAAAGCACCGTTACGCACCCACCAGCTTGAGGTCCAATAGTTATTTAAAACCGTTCTGTCGCTAAGGCGTGGCCAAAATGCATATACATTTCTGTTACTCTCCGACCAGTGGTCGTTAGCAATTACCTGTAACAAACCACTCTCCGATCCGCCTTCTTTTTTAAATGGCTGTATAGCATCATTGTCAATAAAAATGGAGGAACGTGCAGAGCCTTGTACAAAAGCACTGAAATCAAACTTTTTCCAACCAAAGGAGAAACCACCACCATAAATAATTTCTGGCACTTCCGGGTAACCCATTGGCACCTGATCATTACCATCAATAATATTATCACCATTCACATCCAGGTATTTTATATCACCGCCTCTTACTTCACCAAAGTCTTGTCTTGGCGAATTGCGTACTTCATTATCATCCACAAAAAGTCTTTCAGCTATCAAACCCCATCTTTGCGATAAAGAGTAACCTACCCTGCTTCTGTAAACTTCCGGATAAAGGGGTTCTTCGTTCACTAACATTTTGCTTTGCGCAAACGTAAAGTTGCCACGCATTTGCAACCACATATCCTTACCAATAGTTTTGGTATAGTCCATTTGCACATCTATACCTTTACCTTCTGCCTCACCTACGTTTGCCTGTATATTAGCATTCAAACCCATTGATGCAGGAATGAAAGCACGGCTCATTAATATATTCTCCCGACGTTCTTTATAAACGTCTACTATCAGGTTAAGACTATTAAATAACTTTAAATCAACACCAATATTGGTTTTATACGCTTTCTCCCAGGTAATCTGGTCGTTGGCATAACGTAACACACTCACCCCATTCATGGTAGTACCAAAGTTTTCGCCAAACGTGGCAGCCCTTGTACCATCATTCATATTTACCCTCGACAGATAAAAGAATCTTTCGTCTGCATTACCAATCTGGTCATTACCCACCAAACCATAAGAGGCTCTGAACTTTAAGGTGTTCACTACATCTTTATATGCATCAAAAAATTTCTCGTTGTGTACATTCCAGGCAGCGCCTACTGATGGGAAAAAGCCCATACGATTGTTTTTGGCAAACCTTTCCGATCCGTTATAACCAAAATTGAACTCCATCATATAACGGTTATCATAATCGTAAGTAAACCTTCCCGATACACCTTGGTTACGGTTAGGTAAGGAGCTTTGTAAATCGGGCATGGCTGTATTAGCCGTCAGGTAACTACGCATATTGGTAATTAAAAAGCCTGATACAAAATGTCCGTTAAAATTTCTTGAATAGTTTAATGCTGCTTCCATGTAAGCCGTTGTATTCACCACTTTATTTCCGGGTGTATAATTCAGGTATTCAGTACCATCGGTATTTAATGAGCTCAGCGTTGGTTTACCATCTGCGCTGTAAGCCATCCGATAGTAGAAAGGATTGTACTGACGAGATAAATCGAAGTAGGCATAACGTTGTGTATAAGCCATCACACGACCTGTTAAACCACGCAATATTTTACCAAAGTTCTGTTTCAACTCCAATTGTGCCATCATGTTAGAAGTATTGGCTTCCTGATAACCTGATACCATACTGGCGTAAGGGTTATTATATCTTGTTCCGCTTTCATCCAATGCACTACCAAATAACGGGTGCGACAGGTTAGGTAAAAAAGAGGAAGGATATACCGGCGAAAACATTACCGGGTTAGACTTTAAGGCCTGGTTAAAAATATTACCGCCGCCACCAACAGGACCATTGTAATCATCAAACACCCCCGATACACGAATGATTGCCACAGTAGAAGGAGATACGTTGATATTTACATTTGATCTTATCTGATAACTCCTTAGTTTAATATTACTATTAAAGTTATTCAGCTTGTCTACATTCAACACCCCATTATCTACATTGTAAGTACCCGATACATAGTATTGTGCCACTTTACCACCACCACTTAAACTAACATTATAACGTTGGTTATTGGTGTAATCTTTAATCAACATATCCAACCAATCATTATTAGGATATAAATACGGATCGGCACCGGCAGCAGTTTTTTCAATTTTTTCCTGTGAGTACAATGGTGCTCTTAACGGGTAACGGGTAACCAATGCTTCGTTAGCCAAATTCATGTAGGTAATATTATCGGCAAACTTAAAATTGCGTGTATTGCTCGACAAGGAATTTTCGCCCCTGAAGTTTAAAGCTGCTTTTCCTTCGGCGCCGGACTTCGTTGTAACGATAATTACACCGTTTGCACCACGGGCACCAAATAAAGAGGCAGCAGTTGCATCTTTTAATACGGAAAACCCTGCTATGTCATCCGGCTGCAATCTTGCCAAATCATTTGGCGTTGATTCCATACCATCAATCATTAATAGCGGATCTACTTTACCTGTACCAAAAGTTGTTACGCCACGTATAAAAAACTGTGCATTATCACGACCCGGTTCACCGGAACGCTGATAACCAATCACCCCTGATATTCTACCCGCCAACATAGTAGTAAGGTTACTGGTTGGCCCTTTTAAATCTTTTGGGTTCACCGTGGTAACAGAACTCACCATACTGCTTTTACGTTGTTGACCGTAAGCCACAACCGCCACTTCGTCCAATGTGGCATCAATAGCCTGCATAACAACGTCCAATACGGGTTCTTTTTTAACATTAAAATCTACCGGCTTATAGCCAACAAATGTGAATGACAAAGTACTGTTTACAGGTACTTTAATCACATATTCACCCCGGGCATCAGAACGGGTTGACCGGTCAGGATCTGATTTGAGAAAAATGCTTACACCTTCCAATACACTGGAATCGGAGCGTACAACACCTTTTACAATAATCTCTTCAGTTTGCGCCTTCGCAGTCAAACCGAGCATTGTAAAAACTGCCAGCAAAAAACAAATTCTCATACTGAGTTTGCACCCATCAAACAGGTTGCTCATCTTTTTTACAGTTTAGTTTTGGGTTAAAAAAAATAATAGTTAGTCTTTGGAATAAAATTTTTATAAGTACGTTGGATTTTAAAATCATTTATTATTACTCACCTTTTTAAGTTCTACCGAACGGATATTTATTGGTTGCCATCCTTTTCTCTCCGATTTAATAAAAAACTCATGCACCCCTTTTTCTAAAAACAAAGTGCCATCAGCAGTTACTAATTCGTAATTATGGTAATCTCCTGTCGATTTTAATGAAACAGTAAGTTCTTTACCGTTAACCCCGGTTTTAATTACAGCCCCATTACCAACTGTACCCAGGTTAATATTTACTTTATATGTTGCCGTCTGATTTACTTTTACTTTCCATGAAACCCAATCGGTGGCATCTGTCCAATAACCTATATTCTTTTGATTGTTTTTATCTTCCACATTTATTTCACCATCCTTACCATTGTTGTGGGCATCTACCATTCCGGCTTCCAGTAAAAAATCTCCGTTAGCTGTAGCTAGCATTGGTGCATCTTCTACTTCAGGAAAACCTTTTACCACCACTTTTATAACGGTTGCAATCGGGTCTAAGGCTTTAGTTGGCACCGTTAACTGATAACCAGAGGCCATTTTGGTATATTTCAATTTGCTGCCATTGGCTAATAAAGTGGCTGCAACAATATTGTTTTTCAAACCGGGAATAGCCAGTACGCCATTAGCCGGCCAGTTAAATACATGCAGGTATAAAGTAGTAATACCACCTTCAACTTTTTTAGTGCTTCTGCCCCACGGTAATTTTTTAAAAGGACTGGCAGTTGTTCCGTATATCGACTCACTATTGGTTTTCATCCAATCAGCAATTCCATTTAAACGCTCAATAATTGGTGCAGGAAATACGCCTGATGCCTCGGGACCAACATTCAATAAAAAATTGCCGCCTTTTGATGATACTTCAATTAAAGTATGAATTAGTTGCTCTGTACTTTTCCAGTTATGATCGGTTGATTTAAAACCCCAGGTATCGTTCATCGTCATGCAGGTTTCCCAACTAGAGCCTGCAATTCCGGTGGCAGGTACATATTGCTCCGGTGTAGTTAGGTCACCTTTGTAACCGCCACCCAGCCTATCATTCATTATAATACCCGGCTGTAAAGTTTCTACAAGGTTGTATAATTTTTCTGCACGTTCCTTTGTCATGTTAATGGGAGTATCCCACCATAACTCCGCTATATCACCGTAGTTTGTAAGTATTTCACGCAATTGCGGTTCTACAATATTCTTCAGGTATTCATCCATATCCCCTTCCTGCGTTTTATCCCAATGTCCAAAAGATGCTGCACCACCCGGATGAAACCAATCATTAGCTTGTGAGTAGTACAGACCTAGCTTGATGCCTTGTTTCCTACATTCTTCCGCTAAAGGTTTAATTAAATCTTTACCGTATGGCGCTGTTTTTAAAATGCTGTAATCACTTGCCTTGGTATCAAATAATGCAAAACCATCGTGGTGTTTAGCAGTAACAACAATATATTTCATACCGGCAGCTTTGGCCATACTAACCCATTGTTGGGCATTAAACTGTGTGGGATTAAATTGTTGTGCATATTTGTAATAATCAGCACGTGGAATTTTACCATCCTGCATAATCCATTCGCCTAAACCACTTACTTCTTTACCGTTATGTACACCGGCAGGTACGGCATATACGCCAAAGTGTATAAACATACCAAAGCGAGCTTCGTTCCACCAATTTAAGCGGCTGGCATCTCTTTCTGCCGGCATTGACAGTTGAGCAAAAGCAGTTGAAGTAAATAATAATGCAAACAGAAAAGTCAGCACCTTTGTAAAGGCAAAAAGTCTCATACTATGTTGTTTTGAACCTCCTAAAGATATTCACCACCTATTTCCAAACTTGTCAACAGACACTAAAGAACTTGTTAACGGAAATTAAACGACTATTTAAAATTCAGCGCCAATCATATTTTACACGACCTTTAATATTAATAATGAGACGATTAAATATTTCTTATAAACTAATTGCAGCAATCAGCTTTTTAATACTGTCGGCAGTACAATTTTTTCTGCTGTACAACACCTACAAGCTTAAAAACGAACGGTATTTTGTAGAAGAAAAGCAAACCATCAATTATGCATATGGTCAATATATTTTAAACGACAATGTTTACCCCGGTGGCAGCGCCATTATTGATAAATACATTCATAACAACCTGCAAAAAATGGAGCATCTTTACAACACCGATGCCCAGGCTTTTGATTTATTTAAACAAAAAGTGTGTGATAGTTTGTTTACGGAGTTAATAGCCCAAAACCCCGTAGATACGATATTTGAAGCCATAAAAATAAAAAACAATCTCTCTCCAAAATTTGAATATGCACTTTTTTTCAGTCAATTAGAAATAGCATTTGTAACGAACAAATATGTAAAACTTTATACTCCCCTACAGCACTATAGCGGTTACAATAAAAACCTTGAACAAACCGAAAATGGTATAAAATTAGGTGGAAGGCTTACGGATATAGCACCTCAAAATAATATTATCAGCTTAACAGTAAGCAGTGCACAAGACTATAGCTACAAACTTGTTTTCAAACTATTTGCAGATAAAGAAAGCAGAACTTTGTCCATTTTAAAAGCAATGATTCCCACCTTCCTGCTTTCGTTATTATCCATTGCCTTTGTATTGATTCTTTTTCTGATTACTTTTCGTAACTGGCAAAAGCAAAAAAAACTAGCCGATATGAAATCGGATTTTGTCAATAGTATTACACACGAATTTCATACGCCATTGGCAACCATTATGATTGCCAATAAAAACCTGCAGAGTGAAAAAATTATTGAAAAAAAAGAAAACATAAAACCTTTGACCGATGTTATCTTCAGACAAGCAACACGCTTAAAATATTTATTTAGTCAGGTGTTGGATATAGCCATTATGGATAAGGCCACCATGCAAAAAACCGAATATGCTTTACCTGAATTACTGGATGAGATTATTTATGATTATCGGTTAAAGCTAACCGAAAACAATGTAGATGTATTGTACGAGTTAAATAACACCCAGCAGGCTACAGCCATGCTGGATAAATTTTGGTTCACCACTATGTTGCTCAACCTTTTTGAGAACGGTATAAAATACAATGAAAAGGAATTTAAAAAAATAACGGTAAAACTTACGGTGATAAACAAAACAGCCGAAATAGCTGTAAGTGATAACGGTGTAGGTATGTCAGAAAAAACAATTAAACATATATACGATAAGTTTTATCGTAACACCGATAAAAAAGATGATGTATCAGGATTAGGACTTGGGCTGTTTTACACCAAACAATGTGCCGAAGCGCATGACTGGAAAATAAAACTGGATAGTGAAGAAAATGTTGGCAGTACCTTTACTATCATTATTAATTTATTGTAGCCAAACAAAGTGAACACACATGAAAAGTAAAATACTTTTGGTAGAAGATGAACGTGATTTAGGCAATGTGGTAAAACAATACCTTGAGATTATGGACTTTGATGTAGAGTGGAGCCTGAACGGAAAAAACGCCTATGATACTTATGCTGCCAAACCTGAAAATTTTGATTTACTGGTAATTGATGTACAACTACCCGGCATGAACGGATTTGATTTGGCTAGTAAAATTCAGGAGCATAATAAAAACACGCCTTATTTATTTTTAACAGCCCGCGGTGAAAAAAAAGATCGCATTAACGGGTTAAGCATTGGCGCTGACGATTATATAACCAAACCTTTTGATATTGATGAACTGGTTTTAAGAATAAAAAATATAATCAAACGCAGGGTTCCGGGTAAAGCAGCCAGCATTAGTACAGACAATACTATTACCGCTATTGATGCAATTACTTTTGGCGATGTAATTTTTCAAAAACATTTGCTCAAAATAAAAGTAGGCAACAAACCATCCGTTGCGTTAACTGTTAGAGAAGCCGAATTGCTGCAATATTTATATAACCACCGCAACAGCATTCTTAAACGAGAAGACATTTTAGTACAGTTATGGGGCGAAAACGATTATTTTATTGGCCGCAGTTTGGATGTGTTTATTTCTCGTTTGCGTAAGCAACTATCAGCATCTGAAAAAGTAAGTATTGATAATGTATATAGCGTAGGATTTATTTTTAATGTAAAAGAGTAGCACTAAACAAACTTTTTAGTACACCCTTTTTAGCCCTTACTTAAAAACACTAATATACATGCAGGTAACCTTTGCATAACACGATATTGATTAGTATTACTAAAGTTGAAGGGCTGCGCTGCTTAGATGAAAATGGAAGCGAAGCGTACATTGGAGGCGGGCAGCGAACTGTTGTTGAGCAGTATTACTAATGTTAATAGCCCCAAATAAAAACATCAAACTGTATAAAAAAAGGTTGGTGTATAAACAGTGTGCACACCAACCTTTACAAAGCTTTTAACTCAATAGTTTAAAACCATTTCTTTTTTTGCCAAACAATAGCGGTTAAGGGTTTCCAGTAAAACAACAACAATAATACGGTGGCTGCAAAATACCTTCCTGTTTCAATATTTTCGTGTGGCCGGTTATCAAAAAACCAATGCATTAAAAATATATTCATAATTATTGGCAGTAAAATTATTATACCGGCTAACCTGGTTTGTGGTAACAACATTAATAACCCTGCCAGTATTTGAAATAAGCCTATTACTTTTATAAACCCGCTTTGCCGCATGGTATTCATAGTAATATCGTAACCATAAGGTGCTTCGTAGTTTTTTTCTTCAACAATTTTCTGAACAATTATATCCTTGTTTTCTACAGTAATATTTTTTTCACGCAATTTAAGCGGGCCAAATTTTTCGTAACCTTTAGTAATAAAAAACAAACCTATAGCTATTGCTAAAATGGCATGTGCATAACGAATAACAGTAAAAAAATTTAATTTCATAATCTGTTTGTTTAAATTAAAAGCTGCATTGCAAGAAAAATGCAATGCAGCTTTTAATAATTTTATTAGTGTTTACTTAAAATTTAATATCAACGCCTGCAGTTACAAACCGTGGCATGCCAACGCGTATACCTTGCGGATTTCTGGATGCAATATACCTTTCGTTGGTTAAATTTTTAACGGCTACGTTAAAAGATATTTTTTTGTTGGGCAATGTGTAAAATACCGATCCGTCAACAATGTTTCTGGCATCAATTTTACCAATTTGCCCATCAGGCGTTGGAGTAACAGTATTATTTTGGTCGTTAAACTGGCTGCTAACATAATTGTTAAACAACCTTATACCCCAGCCTGCTGTATGCTCAAAACCTATGTAAGCGTTAAACATAACTTTAGGCGAGTATGGCAGTAGGTTATCCACTACATTTTCTTTACCTGCAAAACGGGCATCAGTATATGTAAAGTTACCGCCAACCGGCAAAGCATGTTTTAAACCTAAAGCCTTGGTTACATCAACATCTACACCTACTTCAATGCCTTTATGATTTGTTTTACCGCCATTTGCCGAGCCGGTTGCGTTGGTTGCCAGAGTAACGGGTATTACCTGGTTATCAAAGTGCATGTAAAATGCAGTAGCAGATATATTAATGTAATCTTTTAAAGCAAACCTTGCGCCTAATTCATAGTTTGTACTAAGCTCTTTATCAATTTCATCAGCTATGCCCACGGCAGTAATAGCACTCTTAACAACCGGAGGTGCAAACCCACGATGTACACCTGCAAAAATGGTAATATTATCTGTTGCAGTATAATTAAGTCCGCCACCCGGTAAAAAAGCAAATGTGTTGCGTTTAAACAAAACATTGGTATCGGCAACTACATTAGCGCCATTTACACCAATAGGAAACTGGCCTCTGTATATACGACGATTAAAATCAAAATTTTCTACACGAATACCAACATTGGCCGATAACTTTTCGGTAATCTTAATATCGTTGGTAGCATAAGCACTTAGGGCAAAACCATTTCTTATTTCATTGTCACGCATGTTGCCCCCCCAAGAGTCGGGTTTATTACCCTGTACAAATTGTTCTGTTGCGGTTTCCCATAATGCCCTTACACCGGTTTTTAAAGTATTATCTACATTAAATAATTTGTGTTTAATATCTAAGCGAGGTTCAACGCCACGCACCAAATACTGACGGTTACGCCAATCGGTACGGTTGCTCATAAAAATAGCACCACCGTCTGTACGGGAAGGGTCGCCCCAAACAACACCCGACGAATTGGCATTAGGCCCGTTACGGGTAAACTGCTGCCTACGCCAGTTACGAATAATATCATACACAAAAGCTGTTGTTTGTAATTGTACATTACTATTAAACTTGTACAAGTGTGTTGCACTAAAATTAATTTTACGCACAGGCATGTGATCGTGTGGTGTTAAAATAGTTTTATCATAACCTCCCTCATCATACATTGCTTGTGTCATGCCTAAGTAAGTAGAGTTGGAAATTTCGTCGTACAACCCCACCTTAACACCTACTTCCGATTTTTCGTTTAACTTAATACGTACTTTACCCATAACATCATGAGCCGTAAAAGTTAAACGATTTAAATTATCGGCACGTTTATAATTATAGGTTACCAAATAACCAACATTACCAATTGTATTACCATGGCTTACATAACTTGAAAAAAAGCCATTACCACCACCACTTAACTTAACCCGATTGGTTAATTTTTCTGGCGGATGAGCCGTTATAAAATTAACCACACCACCAATTGTTTGCGGCCCAAATAAAAGCTGCCCACTACCTTTCAGTACCTCTACCTCCTGCATTTTATCAATAATTGGACTAAAATACATTTGCGGCTCGCCATAAGGGTTTAGCGTAACCGGCACACCATCTTCCAACACCAATACTTTGCTGGAACGTATAGGGTTTAAACCACGTACACCAATATTCATTCTTAAACCTGCGCCATCTTCATCTATAATATTAAGTCCGGGCACACGTCTTAACACATCGCTGGTACTTAACGGCGCAATAGTGCTAATAGTTTTATTAGAAATAACATCTACCGATCCTGGTACCGACTTAAATATTCTATCATTTTTTTTACCAATAACCTGAATTTCGGGCATAGTACCCTGCACCGTATCTGTTTGGGCCTGTACAACAAAACTTAATAAGCCTCCCAATAACACAAGTCCAGCTTTTTGCTTATATTTTTTTTGTTGTAGTTTTCTTTTACTCATACGTATTTTGTTGTGGTTTATATTATATGCTTTACTATTTTATTTCCTTAAAAAATATTTCATGCACTCGCAGCGGCCGCAATATTACACCACCAGCAAAAAACTTATTTACGAATACAGGAAATACGTTTTAGCATATAGAAAACACTTACAAATAATTACAGTTACATGACAATATTATAACACAACAACAGCCTTTGTATTACAAAACAATTTTGATGATATTTTATTTTTATTTTGGGGGCTATCATCAGCATATCATTAATGGGCTACAGTCCGCTGCCCGCCTTCAATGTACGCTGCGCTACCATTTACGTCTAAGCAGCGCAGCCCTTCATCTGTAGCAATACTAATCAGCAGTCGTAACTCCGTTGGCAAAAAGTTGGCCTCTCAGTACTTAGGCAAATAGCTTATTATAAACTGCTAAAATGTTTGGGGGTATTGCAGGAGTTTTCTCCCGTTGGTCGAAATGACGGAGTCCTATAACTTCAGTGGCCTTCATCCCGAGCAAAGCGAAGGAACTCCTATGCAAAAAAGCTTTAAGCAAACAAAAAAAGACAACGAGCACAATGCCCAATAGAATTACTGCTGTACAAGAGTGCGACGCAACTATTGCTCAATCAAGGGTGGGACGCCGGTAACATAAAAAAAGTTAAGCTTATTTAGACTCTAAAGCCCCTTTAGGGGTTTGGGGTTGATAGTAGCACTACAACCAACTACATAAAAAAACAACCGGATATTACTACCCGGTTGCTATATACAAATACTGTATGTAAACTATTGTGCCAGTGAAATACGCACTTGCAATCCGCCACGGGTATTGGTAATAGGGAAAGCATTACTAATCTTAGGCATGTTACGGTTTTGCTCGAAGTATAGTTTTAAACTTATGCGGTTATTTAAAATATAATCGATAGACGGTGCTATACGAATTATTTTTTGTCCGGCCGTACCAAAGGCCTGCTCCTGATCCAGTTTACTATTTGCAGTTGCGTTGTCACGTAAACTGAAATCGAAACGGAAGGTTACATCATTATCAAGTTTTAAACCTTTTTTACCAAGGGTTACATTTTTCATAAACGGTATCCCTTTCTTACGCCAGTTAAAACCAAAAGTAACTTCGGTACTGCGGTTTTCGGCCAATTGATAATCGAGTAAACTTAAACTCAGTTGTCTTGTTTTTCTAAACTCAATACGGGTTGATAATTGATTGGTGAATGTCAGATCCACTTCAATCAACGGATCAAAACTTTCTTGTATAGTAATATTTGGCACTAAGAAATACGGCACATAACTACCGGAAATACTATCACGGAATAAGGGGTAACCCACACGGAACGGATCGGTAAATAACAAGGCCGTATTAAAACTGTTCATACCTAAAGTGCTATGGTAACCATGTCTTAATGTAACGTTGGTAAATATTTTATCCAAGCCGGGTATTCTCGACAATCCGTTATATGTTACCGTCCAGTTTGGTTTTGGCAAAATTTTACGGAAAGGATTGGCCTGTACGTTCGGATTATCATTGCGTATTAGACTGATATTATTAGGATCTTTTTTGGTGTAGGCCGCAAGGAAAGATGGGATAACCACATCCTGCGCATAACGTCCGTAACCCTCCCAATAACCTTCAGCATCCTGATTGGCACCGGAAGCATAAGGATTTAAACCCTTTAACCGGCCAGACAATGTTACACGATTAGCTTCGAACTGCTTAAAGGTTTCGGATACTTCGTTGGGATTAAACTTACCAAACATGGTTTGGAAAGAAATATAACTAACACTAAAACTACCCGCTGCATACGCATTTAAACGTGCCAGGCCCGTAGCACCATTAGATGTATCCTTGTATAATTCGGAGTATTGTTTGCTGAATGTTTTATCAAAGTTTACATCAATCATTAAATCTCTGATTGGGCTTAACTGACCGGTGATAGATAAACGTTCGTTATACCGCTGCTGTATCATACTGGTTAACATAGCATCGGTTGATAATAAACCTTTGGCACCAAAATTATTAATCCAGGATGTATCGGGCTGGTAACCAAAAATAAATCCAAAGCCGGGTTGGCCACTTCTTAAGTTAGCACCTAATACACGTGTACTATCCATATAACCCGGTAGTGTGGTACCAAACTCCTGCGAATAATCAATACCTACACGTTTAACAGCCGTAACAACATTGCCTACTGCTCGTACCACACCATTTACTTCCATGGGTTGATTACGTCTTGCTTCTCTTTCTTTACGTCTTTCATCACGGGCCAAACGACGAGCTTCTTTTTTAGCTTTACGTATATAGTTGCGGATTTCTTTTTTAGTCATGTTAGCCCGCATAGAATCGGTAATAACAATGGGTGGTGCTTTTACTTTTGGAGCCGCCGGTTGATCAGGTGCTGCCGGATTATTTTGCCCCCTGTTACCATTGGCATTACGTGGTTGCGGATCGGAATTTACGGCCCGTAAAAATCTGCTTTTAGCATATAACTGTTCAAAGTTTAACTCGGCATTAAACGTACGGGTTTGTGCATTAGATAATGTATTACCTAATTCACGTGCCAACAACGAAGCGGCTAACCAGTTATAAGAAGTTTTATAGGTAAATCGCCCTGTTGTCCAATCCAATATCGGAAATTTTTCTGTTGGCAAACGATAGCCAACTGTTAAGTCCTGCATGTATTGGGTGTTGCGGCCACCATTAAAGAGGTTGCCCCTAACCGAATCTTTTTTCTCTCTGGTATCAATTCTACCAAAAGGCTCATCTATACGGGCATAATTGGTAGCATTAAAATTAATGTTGATGGATTTGGTTAAATCCCACTGTAAAATATAGAACCTGTCAAACGTAAAATACTTATCGTAGGTTTCGGGTATTTTATATTTACCGCCACCAATATTACGCGGACGTATAGCACCAAACTGACGATACACATCGGCCTTAAATGATAACTGCGAAGGCAGGTAATTAAAGTTAAACTCTTTAATAAAGGTTAACCATTTTGAGTTTGATTTGATGAGGCGTTTAAACGGCTCCACAAACTTAGGTTGTATTAAATAGTTATAGCCCAGTGCCGCACGGGTACGTTCCAGCTCCTCATGTTCAATTAAAGGATTATAACGGGTGGTGTTAATGTATGAGTAACTAACATCAAAATTGGATAAACTCCAGAGTTGTGGCCTTTTACCCGGCGCCAGCATTTTCTTTACATTGGTAAAGTTTAATGTTTTAATAGTAGTAACATCCTGCGCCTGGCCTCTGATAGAATCTCTGTCGGCTGCATTAGCTGCACGTAATTTATCCTTGTATTTAATATCCAGATCAAACGGATCATACTCCGGTGTACTTACCATGCGACTATAACCGGCATACACCGGTATTTGAATTAATGCGCTACGTGGCAATAATCTACCGGCATCTATATTCGCGGCCACGTCAAAATTATATACATCTTCCCTGCTACGTTCGTTTACCCTTTGTTCCAGTGTACCAAAACCTGCACTCCTGGCCGAACCTGAAACGGTTATACGACCTAAATCGGCCAATGTAATATCTACACGGCCCGTTGCCGCCCAACCGCCATCTTCATCCAGGTTAGAAAAACGTAACTCGTTAAACCATACTTCCGCACAGGCTGTTTCCAATTGTGTATTTTCTACCGCCATTAACATGGAGCGTACTTCGCCTAAATTAGGATTACCCATAATAGCATAGGTACGTCCTGTGGCTGCATCTACTTCTTTATAGTACAACGAAGCATTGGCACCACTACTGTTCCTGCTCATTTTTAATTTGGTCAGGATGTTTAAATCAAAATCCAGATTATTTAGTTCAGGCCAGATGGCTAAACTATCTGTTGCACCAAAAGGCGTTTTCTTTAAAGGAATTTTCACCTCGTAATAGTTACCCTGCAAATCGCTACCAATTCTTACTACGGCCGACAAATCATTATCACGCAATACATCAGCACCGCCAAAACCACGGCTTTCGGCATGTATAAACATACGCAGTTTACCATACTGACGCATGTCCAGGTTCATATTTTTAAATACACCTCTTGTTTCACCTTTTGGCAAATCGCAAAGCTGTACACTTAATGCCTGCTCATTTAAAAACAGTTGCACATTATTATTGCTTATTTGTTGTTGTCTGTCAACACCCGGAGGCATTACATACTTAACCGGTTGGCGCTGGTCATTTTCCTCCATGTTAACCGCCAGCGTATTAAACTGTGTAGGATCGTTGGCCGGTATATTATTGTAATTACCGGTTGTATCAATTTTATATTGGTACTGGCGCCATTGGTTACGTACCAACTCTAATTTACCAAAACGAAGTACTACCTGCTCATCGTTAAAGCCGGTCATGAACATACGAATAAAACGGATAGATTTAAAGTCGGGTATATTACCTACTTTACTTTCATAATCTTTAATAGGAATTCGGAATAAATACCATTTAACCATAGAAGTATTCCCGTTGGCCAATTGCACCTGAACTTCACGTACATCTGTAATAAAGTTAGTACCAACTGTCATAAAGGGTTTCATATCGACCGAATATTGAAAGTACTCCTCCGCCTCATTTAAGGTATTGTCACGGTTTAACTCTTCCGCATCGGGATACTGTGTAAATGCATTTACAAACTGGCTGGTACCATTATTTATTGGTGAGTTGCCATGCGGATTATTTACATTACTGTAACGCTCCAAAATACCGGCGTTGGCTGCATCGTAAGAAGCATCACGATAAGGTTTAAAATTATCGTTAGATGGATCGGCTTGTGCTGCTGCTGCCGCCGCCGGTGGCAAGCTACTTAAATAAGCGGCAAACTTCACTCGTTCTTCTTCGTCAGATAAACCATCAAAACCTACATCCTGATGTACACGGTCTGCCTCATCAATATTAAAGGCATTGGTAATTTGCATGGGATTAGCAGGTACTTTACCCCAAACCGTTGTTTCATCTACTTTGGCACCAGGATTATTAGGTGTAGGTAAACCATTTTCATATTGGCGTTTACCATCTTTTAATACATCTTCAGAAATATTACCTAAGTTAAAAATTAACTTACCTCCGGGGCTGGATGGATTATTAATAAATGGATCTTGTACCCAATATTCGATGTACTCAATATTATTGGTTTCAAAATCTATCTGATCAATATTACGCATAATACCACCCCAAGCTTGTCCGGGATTGGTTAATCGGTTATTGGCATCAATACGACCGGCACGGTTTTCAAAATTATAAGGGCCTTTTCTGCGTGGGTAAAAAGCTAAATCGAAAGTATTTAACAACCCTTGTCCAAAGTCCAGGCTACGATTAGGAAAAATTTCACGTTGCAATACCTGACGTACTTCAAACTTAGACAGCTCATTCAAATCGCTGCGTAGCGGATTATTGGGATTATTTTTTTCCTGTAAAACCGGTTCAATATTATACCAGGCCAATTTTGCACGGTTGTAACCATAAGCCAGGTCGTTATTTAAAGTTGCTTCCGGAAACATTTGTGGCGTAGAAGCCAGTGTCCAGCTAATGATAGGAAAACGTAAATCTATATTTGCACGGGTGCCTTCAAAGTCATCAATAAAAATTACACCGCTGTTGCCTTTACCAATTTGTTTGGCGTGGCCTGGTTTTAAATAGGCTGCTTCGGCATATCCGGTTATATTGGACATTGCTTGGCTATTGTAAAAAGGTAATTTATTTAACCACTTGGTTAAACGAGGTACGTCCTTGCGGTAATCAATATCTAAACCATACATCGTATTACGTACCGGATCTTCGCCATAAGCCTGTTTTACAAAAAACGGCCTTTCGCCCAAACGGGCCATGGTAGCACCAATGCTCAGGTTTTTATTGTGTAAGTAATCTAACCTTACACCTAAAAAGTTTTTTTGCTGTAAACCAAAGGTAGCCTGGTTTTCATATTGTATATCAACCGGTACACCAGAGTTTAAAATGGACTGATTGATAACCCTTAGTGTGCCTAAATCGTAATTAATTTCGTAGTCAATGTTTTCCTGTAAAATTTGCCCGGCAGCAGTTACACTTACCGAGCCTCTGGGAATATTAAATCCTAATTGATACTCGCCCAAACCACCGCCCATAGAGGTTGTTTTTGAACGGCCTTTAATTTTAAACCTATTTAAGTTGGCATAAGTTTGTGCAATAGCTTTAATAGTATCGTACAGCGGATAGTAAATATATTTTTCACGCATGGCCGGTGAGCTATATACATACTCTAAATCACGACCAAAAGGTTCCAGCACCGGAAAAATAATCCGGCTCATTTGCGATAAAACGGTATAATTTTCTATGTAGTCAAACTTACCATCCGGTTGTGGGTCGTTCTGATTATTTAACCTATCCAGATTTAATAATGATATAATGGGCTGACCTTCATGCTGCGGATCAACATCGGTTGGTGGCAGGTAACGTTTTTCGCCTAAACTCGGTTCTTCGTACAAAACATCAAGCGTAAAATCCTGACGTTCCAGGTTACCATAACCCACGGAGTAAACGTTCTTCATCATCAGGTCCCAGATTGGAAGATTGGTACGCTGCGATGTTGCTTTCAACATTTTTAAGAACAACACTTTTTGCGAGTTGGCGGTGGAATCCGGCGACACATCCTGCGAAAACTCTCCTACTTGCAATGTTTGTCCGTTGTAGGAATATTGAAAAGCCACACCCAACACCTCATCCGGCTGTAAGGGTTGGTTTAACGATAAAAAACCTATTTGCTGGTTAAAATAATAATCGGAAGGTTGCAGTTTACGGGCAAAAGTTTTTTCAAACTCTTGTACCGCCGTCATGCCTAAACCCGATAAATAATTCTGTACGTTGGATGAACTACGGTTGGCCGGATTAGCGGTAATGGTATTATATAATGTATTGGCATTATTATATGCCCGTACATCGGGACTGCCGCCCCATGACGGATTGTAAGGAGCATTTTCGCCTAAGTCCATTAAAGCTACCACATCGCGGGTATCGGTAGTAACACCGGTACGGTTGGTTACCCATACTTCCATCCTTAAAATCTGAACCGGCGATTTTACAATCGGCAGCTCACTCATGGCATTGTTAAAGTTGTTGCGAAAGTATTGCGACAGTAAAAAGTGTCGATTTTCTTCATATTCATCGGCACGTAACGAAAAATCCATTGAAGCTGCCCCACCCTGCAATTGCATGGACTGACGCTGGGCACGCTGATTGGCCAACACTCCCGTTACAAATAATTTACCAAACTGCAACTGGGTGCGTACACCAAACAAGGAGTTTACACTGGGTATTAAAGTTCCTTTTGAGTTAAACGCTACATTACCTAACTGAAATTGTTTTACAATTTCATCATCTTTACCCAGGTAGTTAAGGTTTAACTGGTTTTCAAACTCAAAGTTGGCAAGGGTATTATAGTTAATGGGTAAACGCAGTTTATCGCCAATATTGGCATCTACCTGAAACTGGGCATTCATATCAAAATCCAGTCCCCCATTGCGGCGGGCCCGTTCGGGTAAGGTTGGGTTATTAATTTTCTGGCCCTGGTACCCCACCAACATATCTACATAACCGGATGGTTTAATATCAATACGGCCGGTGCCAATCAGGCGGTTAAACCATTCGTTTTTAATATTAAACCTGGGTTTATAGCCCCGGCGGTTCATATTGGTAAGCAATTGCGACCTTTTACGAAAGTATTCGTTCTCATCTTCCTTACCCTGCATACGCAAAAATTCGTCCATGCTAAAAGTCATGGGCGAACGGTAATATTTGTCGCCTATTTTTTCAATAATGTAGTATTCTTTGGTAATGGGATCGTACTCAATGTTACGTTTTACAAAACCGGTATCTTTTAAATCAAAACTGTTGCGGTAGCGGTTATTGTAGGGGTCGCCGTAGCGGTCGCGTAAGGGATAACGCAGGCTGTCATTGCCTTTTGGTACGGTATCAAAAATGTTTTTATTGGGCAAAAAACCTGCATACGAGAAATGACAGGTACACAATATAAAAATTGTAACCAATGTGCGAACGATGGTAGCAGTGTTCAAATTCTGGTTGTTGTCTCTCACAATCTAATTAGTTTCCGGAAAAAAATTCTTCTGGGAGGCAATGTTTTAAATATTGATTTTACCATGGTACTAAGGTTAACTTTTGTGTGTGTATGTTTTTGCTTTTCCCATAAAACACAAAAGTTTAAACCACCAGGTGCCAAATGATCATGGGTGTTACTACTGTTGAACGAAGCGTCGCCCCGAACCAACCCACAAGCCTCAATCGGGGTTAAAAACAAGGGACAATCCATCAGGGTACTGCAGCCGACAACCAAAAAATAATAGGCTAATTTAAAACCATTGGTCTCAGAGGATACGTAAAACAGCTTTTATCAGGTCTTCCAGGGGTAAATCCGGTGTTTGTGCAAGCACTTTTTGCAAAGCCTGCTCGGCAGCCGGACGGCCAATACCCAAGGTAACCAAGGCATTTAACGCATCCTGACGCAAAGTATTGTTTTTCACCGGTAAAATATTTGTTTCTACAGGGTGCTTTGCCAGCTTGTCTTTTAACTCCAGCACTACCCTTTCGGCTGTTTTTTTGCCAATGCCTTTTACACTTTCCAGCGTTTTACTGTCGCCACCCACAATGGCCGCAATAACCTCGGCCGGTTTCATGTACGAAAGCATTACCCTTGCGGTGGAGGCACCAATACCTGATACGCTGATGAGGTGTAAAAACATGTCTTTTTCGGCCTGATCGAAAAAGCCGAAGAGAATATGCGCATCTTCCCGTATTAACAAATGGGTAAGCAGCTTGCCCGATGGCTGATCCAGTATGTGTGAGTAAGTGTTTAAACTTATTTGCAGCTCATACCCTACGCCACCAACATCCATTATTACCATGGCAGGGGTTTTAACCGCAAAATTTCCTTTTAAAAACGCTATCATGGCGGCAAAATTAAGGTATAAACTGCTTGCGGCTTAAACTGTTCGGTAGATTAGTGATTTGGGGCTGTGAACAGTAGTAACACGGATGAGCTGCAGTCCCCGCTTTCCTCTACAAGTCCTCGCCCCTCCTGCGTCGGGGCTTGCGGGCTTTTCGCTGCAATCGGGCAGCTTTTGGGCTGTGGATTATGAATTGGGCAGTTTGTAGATTATTTTTCTCCCACAGATTGTCGCAGATAGGCAAATCATCGGCGAAAATCTGCGAGAGAAATCAGCGTTTATCTGCGGGAAATATTTTTATCATTTTCAAATAAAACAGTCTATCACAACCCCACACCCTTCAAAAAACTTTCCCGGTAAGCATTACCTATAGGTAGTGCTACATTATTAATAACCACCTGGCCTTTTTCAACAAAATCAATCTTGGTTTTATTAATTAAGTAGGATTTATGTATGCGTATAAACTGGTCAGCGGGTAAAATAGTTTCCAGGTTACGCATACTAGCCAGCGTTAACAATTTACCACCGGTAGTATGAAAACCAATATAATCCCGCAGGGCTTCCAGGTAAAAAATATCGGAAAAATTTACCCGCTTGTTACGGTAAGTAGTTTTTACAAAAATATGGTCAAGCGTGGGTGCTGTTACTAATGCAGGCAACTCATTCATTTTAGTTTTTACCTTATCAACTGCTGTCAAAAATCTATCATAAGCAACCGGCTTCAATAAAAAATCGGTTATATCCAGTTCAAATCCATCCACTGCATAATTTGCATAAGCCGTAGTAAATATTACTTTTACTTTTTTACCAATTAACCGGGTTATTTCTATACCTGTCAATTCGGGCATTTGTATATCCACAAAAAGTAAATCAATCGCATCTTGTGCCAGCAGCTGCAATACCTCACCGGGTTTGGTAGTAGCCAATACTAATTGCAGGCCGGGTGTTTGTCGTATGTAGTTAGCTATCAGTTCTACCGACAAAAACTCATCATCAATTACTGCACAACGTATAACCGATGCCTCAATCATGTATTAATTTTAGTTTTACGGTAAAATAAATAGGGCCGTTTATTATTTCCAATACATGTTTACCGGGAAACAATAATTCCAACCTGCGCTGTACATTTTTTAATCCAATACCACCCGTTGCATCTTTTTTAATATTGGCAATTTTATTATGGCAATAAAAAACAGTTTGTTTATCTGCATTGGTAATGGCTAATTCCAACTTATCTGTTGCTTCGGATAATTCACCATGTTTAAACGCATTTTCTACAAAGGGAATTAATAATAATGGTGGCAGATAAGTATGTTCCATATCACCTTTTTTTGTAAATACTATGGTTGACGGCTGGGCATTTTTTAATTGCTGCAAATCAATATACTTTTCTATGTAGGTTATTTCCATCGCCAATGGTACATCTTTGGTACTGTCGTACAGCATATACCGCATAATATCAGAAAAACCCGTAATGGTTTCCAACGCTTTTGGCGATTGCAAATACACCAAGGAATAAATATTATTTAAGGTATTAAACAAAAAATGGGGGTTAACCTGCGATCGTAAAAAAGATAATTCCGCCTGCCGGCTTTGCAATTCCAGCTCTTTTTGTTGCAACTCCTGAAAATAAGCATACCGGATAAAATAAAAACCAATGCCGTAAATGGTATAAACAATGATGTATAAAATGTAACGATTAAAAAAAGTACGCAATCGTACGGGATTACGATAAGCAGCTTCGCTGCCTTTTACTGAGATTACTTCTGTAATACCATAGCGCATGAGAAACAGAAGCCCCACCCCAATTATTACCCAGCCAATACAATGCAGCCATTTTTTTGCAGGGTAACAACGTAATAAAACGACATAAGGAACAAAAGCCGTGAGTAAAGAAAAAACAAAATCCAGTACAGTAATATTTTCAAAAACACGACGGGTTAAGCCATACTGCATTAGCGTAGGAAAACCAAAAGCAATATGTAACAGTAAATAATAAACAACAAAACAAACCGCAAAAAGCAAATACCGGCTACGCATATGCAAATCTACAATTATAGCCGATACTACACAGACCTACTCTTTTGTTTGCAGACAAATTTTGCCCGTTTGCAGAAACAAATTGCTAAAAAATATACCGCAATACAATTTTGTTACATACAAGCACTCAAAACTACACAGATGAAACAAATACTACACAAAACAGGTTGGTTAGTTTTATTACTCAATATGGCGGTACTTTGTCATTTTATTTTACTAAAAAACGAGCCCGGCACATTTCGTGTGCAACAGCACTCCAACAACAAAAGGCAAAGTGGCATCAACACCATTCCGTTTGCATCCGTTAAAAAAATATATTACAGCAACAAAAGCACCACTTATAAATTTAAAAACATTGCGGGCAATATTATAGGCTTTATGCCACTTGGTTTTTTACTCCCTTTCCTTGCTTTTCGTCGCTTTGGTTTTATACTATCAATAATAACCGTTTGCTTAATCAGTTGTGGCTTTGAATATATACAGCTATACACCGGCTGCGGCGTTTTTGATATAGATGATATTATATTAAACAGTTTAGGTGGTACAATAGGTGCTTTAGCTTGGGGGGTGTGGCGACTGATACAATATGTAATACCAAAAAGAAAAAAAACGACATTAGCTATTCGAACCTTTCGGTATTGTCCACATAAGGATAACGTCATGCCGACGTTAGGAGGCAACTCCTGCCAATATACAAAACTACTTTAAGGTTTAGGAGACCTCTCCTTCGTCGAGGTGACGTTCGCTTTTTCCTATTCACTCAACTATCAAAAAATGATCAAATCAATTGTTACGCTCATATTTCTTTTTATCTTAAAATTTTTACATGCACAAAACCCTGGTAAGGCATTTAAAATTGTAGGGCAAGTACAAGGTTTTACCAATGGCACCAAACTATACTTAAACGATGTTACTGATGGTAGCTATAAAAAAATAGATTCTGTTATAATCTTTAATAACCGGTTTAGTTTTAATGGCAGCTTAATAAACGATTATTTAAAAGCAAGCATCAGCACGGCTGATTATGCCGACCGGGTAATACTATGGCTAGAAAAGGGCGTAACTTCTTTTAATGCCGATAAAGGCAGTTTTAATAAAGCTGTTATCATGGGTGGAGCAAATCAAAAAAAGTGGAGCGAGTATATGAATATATTAACCAAGGCAAATAACGAAGATGCAGCCACTTATTGGTTTATAAAGAACAACCCTGCTTCAATAATAGCTGCACATAATTTAAGTGTATACATTAATAGTTGGGGTAAGGATACCGTTACAGCTTTATACAAATCTTTTTCTGCTGATGTTAAATCCACGAGTTACGGAACAAAAATCAACAATTTTATTACCCTAAATCGCAACCTTAAAATTGGCGATAAGTTTGTGGATTTCACACAAAAAGATAGTAGCAGTAAAAACATATCCTTGTCCGATATAAAAGACAAAGTTATTCTGTTAGAATTCTGGGGGTCGTGGTGCGAACCATGCAGAGAAGAAAATCCGACACTGATTAAAATTTATAACGACCATAAAAATAAAGGCTTTGAAATATTGGGTGTAGCAGCCGAAACGAATAAAGCACAATGGATAAAAGGCATTGAAACGGATCGCTTACCCTGGGTAAATGTTACCGATTTACAAGGCAGTGATAATAAAGCTGCCATGATTTATAGCGTATCTGCCTACCCTACAAATTTTTTAATTGATAAAACAGGAACTATCATTGCGAAAGATGTATATGGCGAAGATTTGCGAAGTTGGTTGTTGAAAATTTTGTAGAAGATAACTACAGCGTAACACAGAGGCTTTTCACAGAGGGGCACGGAGAAAAACTTTGTGTCACTCTGTGAAAAAAACTCCTGGCAACTCTGTGGTACAACTTGCATAACACGATGATGATTAGCGAGATGCTGTCGAACGGAGCGTCGCCCCGAATCAAACGCACAAGGCCAACTCGGGGTTAAAAAGCAAGGGACGATCAATAGTATTTCTGCAGCTGATTAACAAAAATAAACCCGCTTTTATTAGCTCTACAAACAGAAATTGGTCCTAGAATAAAATTTGGTTTATAATATAAACCAGTTTACATTTGATTTATATTTAGTCAAATGAAATCACTGTTTACCTTCTGTTTTAGTATTTTATGCCTTTGTGCTGTTGTGCAGGCGCAGGTTAAAATAACCGGTACTGTAGCGGCAAAAGGCAAACCAATAATTGGTGCCAGCATTACGGTAAAAGACACCTACGATGGCGGCATTACCGACTCATCGGGCAAATTTAGTTTTACCACTACCGAGAAAGGAAATTTTATACTGGAAGCCAGAAATGTGGGTTATAAAACTGCCGAACAAAATATTACACTCGCTGCTGAAGACATCAATATAAATTTTACATTAAAAGAAGAAGTAACGGAGCTATCGGCTGTAACCATTACTGCCGGATCGTTTGAAGCCAGTGACAGAAAAAGAGCAGCTACAGTTTTAACCACTTTAGATGTATTAACGGTTGGTGGCGCCAATGCAGATATTACATCGGCTGCAAAAACCTTACCCGGTGCACAACAGGTTGGCGAACAGGAGGGTTTGTTTGTACGCGGTGGTGCGGGTTACGAAACCAAACAATTTATTGATGGTATGTTGGTGAACAATCCCTTTGGTACCAGCGTACCGGACATTGCATCAAGAGGAAGATTTTCGCCCAACTTATTTAAAGGAACTGTTTTTAGCACCGGTGGTTACTCAGCATTGTATGGTCAGGCTTTATCATCGGCACTTATTCTGGAGAGTATTGACATCCCAAACAGATCGGAAGCAAGTGCCTCTATTTCTTCAGTGTTTTTGGGTGCCGGTTTTCAGCATGTTGATAAAACAAAAAAATCGTCAATTGGTATTAATGCGGGTTACACAGATTTATCGGCCTATTTTGCTATTGTAAAACAAAAGCCTGACTATTTTAAAAAACCTGCTTTTTACAATGCCGACGCCAATGCCCGTTTTAAAACAAAAAAGGGCATGGTAAAATATTACACCACTTTTTCGGCAGGTAAAATGGGATTAAGACGCCCTAACATAAACAACGCTACCATTAAAAATGCTTTTGATGTAAACAATACCAACTGGTATAATAACCTTAGCTGGCGGGAAACATTAAAAAATGGTTGGAAAATGCAATTGGGTGCTACTTACAGTACCAATAAAGATTTAATTGATTTGCAAGTGTTAGATGCTGATAACAAACCAACCACTACCGGCATTAATTATATTGATACCACCAACTTTGCCTTAAACAGACTGGAGCAATTTTCGCAAGTGAAAGTAGTTTTTGAAAAAAGAATGGTGGGCATAAATATGTTACGTTTTGGTACAGAACATTGGTATAATGATACCCGCATAAAATACAATGCTTTTGATTTTTCTTTAAAAGATCAGTTGACCAGTGTTTTTGCCGAAACGGATATACATGCTACTAATGATTTAGCACTTAAATTGGGTGCAAGATTTGAATACTCGTCCATTATACAAAAAGCAAATATTGCCCCACGTTTATCTATGGCTTATAAAACAGGTAAAGCATCGCAAATGAGTTTTGCTTACGGTATGTTTTACCAAAAACCGGAAAACGATATTTTACAATTTACCCGCGATATTAATTACACAAAAGCTACCCACTATATTGTTAACTGGCAACGTATGACCGATCTGCAAATTTTTAGGGTAGAAGCATTTTACAAAAAATACAATGCTTTGGTTAAAACTTTTCCGGCCATTAATACCGATGGTACCGGTTACGCCCAGGGTTTTGAAGTTTTCTGGCGTGATAAAAAAACAATTAAAGAATTAGACTATTGGATTAGCTACTCATACCTTGACACCAAACGTGATTTTTTATATTACCCGCAAAAATTACAACCTAATTTTGCCTCCAACCACACAGCCAACTTAGTTACTAAAAAGTTTGTCATGAAATGGAAAACGGGCTTTAATTTCACTTACACGTTTGCTACCGGCCGTCCTTATTACTTTATGCAAAACACGGGTAATAAATTTGAGATTAAGGACAACGGCAAAACTATACCTTACAATAACCTTGGCTTTAGTGTAAATTATGTACCACAAGCAGGTAACGCCAAAGCAAAAACTTTTTTAGTTATTATGGCCAGTGTAACCAATGTATTAAACTCAAAACAAGTGTTTGGCTATAATTATAACCATGATGGTACATTTAAACAAGCTATTAATCCGCCGGCACAGCGTTTCTTTTTTATCGGTTGCTTTTTAAGCTGGGGTGTTAACCGTACTCAGGATGCTATTAATAACAATTTGTAAAATATTATTAAACCATAAAACAACAACAATGAAATCTTTAAAAATTGTATTTACCCTTTTCATGTTATCTATTGCCATGATGGCCGTTGCGCAAAGTGAAAAATATGTGCAAACAATGACGGCTACCTTGCAAGGTATGGAACAGGCTAAAACAGCCGAAGAAGAAGCTGCACTGGCAGCAAAATTTGAACGTATTGGCGATGCCGAAAAAACACAATGGTTGCCTTACTATTATGCAGCTTTAGTAAAAACCAGAATGAGTATGGCTGGCCAGGGCGATAAAGATAAATTAGCCAATGAGGCAGATGCTTTTATAGCGAAAGCAGAAGCCATTAGTAAAGACAACAGTGAAATACTTTGTATAAAAAGTTTTAATGCCATGGCCAAGCTAATGGTTGATCCTATGAGTCGCTGGCAGGAATATGGCGAATTATCAGCTAACTATCTGGCTGCAGCAAAAAAAGCTGACCCAACAAACCCGCGTCCGTATATGCTGGAAGCAAACAGCTTAAAAAATACTCCCGAGCAATTTGGCGGTGGCTGCGCAACAGCAAAACCTCTTGCACAAAAAGCGGTAGAGCTGTACGAAAAATTTAAAGCTGCTAGTACTATTGCACCTACTTGGGGTAAAGAGAGTGCAGAAAAAGTGGTAAAAGATTGCCAGTAACCATATACTAAAACAGTAATAATATGCAAGACAATACCGGCTTTTCGCCACAAGAAAGTCTCCGATTAATTGATAGCATGATTAAAGAGGCCCGAAACAAATACAGTGAAAACGGTCACTTGTATTTGTTTTGGGGCTGGGTTATTCTTTTTTGCAGCGCTGCAAATTTTGTTTTAGCATATTTTAATTTGTATGATAAACCTTACCAGGTTTGGTGGCTTACCGCTGCAGCCGGTGTTTACCAATTTTTTTATATACTAAAACACAAAACCAACCGTGCTACAAAATCATATACCGATTTACTGTATGGTTACATCTGGTTAACCTTTGGTGTTTTACTAATAATAGCCATTATTATAACAAGCATAAAAGGCAACTGGGATTTTTTATATCCGCAAATACTGGCATTATATGGTATGCCTGTTTTTTTAAGCGGTATTATTTTACGATTTATACCATTAAAAGCAGGTGGTATTGTATGTTGGTTATTAGCCATTGTAGCCAGTTTAATAAGTGCACAATACCATTTATTATTATTAGTAATTGCCATTATAGTAGCATGGCTTATTCCCGGTTATATGTTGCAAGCAAAATATAAAAAAGAAAACAAATGAAACCCGAACAAGTAATGACGGAACAGGAAAGTTTTTCCATTATTCAACGAATGATTAACGCTGCCAAACAAGAGCAGAAAGATAATGGCATGGGTTGGATTATTTGGGGCTGGATGCTTTTTACAGTAAGCATACTTACTGTACTAAACATACGCTTTTCATGGTTTCAAACATTTGCCTTTTGGAACGCATTTGGCATTTGCTCAATTCTGTTATTAATTGCCGGCGTTATTAAAAAATATTACTCAAAAAAGAAAAACGATGTACAGACATATTATAATGACTTGTTTAAGCTATTAAACATTGGATTTTTTATAAGTTTGTCGTTTATCATTATTGCTATTAACAAAGGTGTAGGTATTGTATTTGGTTTTGCCTTACTTATAAACCTATATGCTTTCTGGATGTTAATTTATGGTGCTGCCAGTAATTTTAAACCATCCATTATAGCGGCCTTTATAACCTGGGGCCTTGCCTTTGCAGGTTTATTTGTTACCAGCGTTGAAATGATTATGTATATACAAGCGGCAGCAGCATTAATTGGTTATATTATTCCAGGGCATATGGCCAATAAAGCATACAAACAACATAGTAGTGTTTAAAGATCTTGACCCCATATTACACTCCCAGCTTCGCCTTGCCGTGATGAGCCTTCTTATTGGATTAAAAGAGGCCGAATTTACCTATATAAAAGAAAAAACAAAATCCACTGCCGGTAACCTTAGTGTGCAAATACAAAAATTAAAAGACGCCGGTTATATAACTGTTGAAAAACAATTTAAAGACAACTACCCGCTAACTACTTGTAAAATTACATCGCAAGGCATTAAAGCTTTTGAACAATATGTAAAGGCATTGCAGCAGTATCTGCATGTGAAATAGGCCTCCCCCTAACTTCGTTACTTCCCTAACGTGAACCTCCGAAGGAGGGGCTTTGTATTCCTGTTAAACACAGCTTATACAAGTTGAATGTAGCGTTTTTATTTTTTACTTTTTTGTTTTGTCAGCGGCATTACTACTGTCATCGTTCCTTGCGTCGCACTCTTCAACGTTCAGTAATTCTATTGGGCTTTAAGTGAGTTTCCTATTCTATTGGAAACCCTCATTTCCAAATTTTCAAATTAACTAATTGTTTAATTGTTTTTTGTTGTGTCACTCACTTGTGCTTTCGGTAATTCTATTCAGCAATGTGCAATAGCAAAACAATTGTTCCTATCTTATCATTCAACAGTAAGCTCGTAATCGTTTTAGTACATTTAACAAAATCCTGTTCTCCTCTGTGTACCTCTGTGAAAAAACTCTGTGCTACTCTTCGCATAACAAGATGATGATTAGAATTAATACTGTTGAAGAGTGCGACGCAAGGGACTATGATTAGTATTACTGAAGCTGGTAACACAAAAAAATTAATGTCGGATAGTGCTTATAATGATGCTATCAGGATGACAGCTAATTACATCAACCTTAGTAGTGCCTGGCATTACAGGGCTAACATAAGGTATGCCTAAATTAAGACCACGCAATATTAAAACACAGGCAACCAGACCAACAAAATAAGGAATTACACGCTTAACTTTTGAGCGAAAGGTAAGAGAGATAAATGTGCCCATTACCATTAGTATGGCCATTAAGGGAATGGTACCCAAGCCAAATGCGGCCATTACAATGCCTCCATTTAACGCACTACCGGTGGTTACGGCCGACGCAATAGCCAGGTACACTAAACCGCAAGGCAATAAGCCATTAATAACACCGGTTAAGAAAAATACGCCGGTGTTCTGTGGTTTTTTTAGCAGCGCAAAAAGTGTTTGCTTTATCCACTGATGAAACCTTGCAACAATGGGAATTTTTGTTTGCAATTTATTACCCAACAATAAAACCAATAACAATATAACACCGGTAGCAATAGATAGGGCTTGTTGGAAACCAACCAAGGCGAATGATTTACCAATGGCACCAAACAATACACCCAAACTAAAATAGGTAGTTACACGGCCAAGGTTGTAAGCCATAATAGCCGCAATTTGTTTAAACCCGCTACCGGCTTTATTTACAGGCAACGACAAAGCCAAAGGGCCACACATGCCAACGCAGTGAAAACTACCTATAATGCCGATGGTTAAACCTGTTAAAAAAAATGCCTGCATGGTAAAACAGTTTTACTGAAAGAAAACATTTCTTTCGTCGTAATAAGTACTGCCGCTGTTAATCCATTTTGCACGTAATTTATAATGGCCTTTTGCAAAAGCTTGCTTTTGTATATACTGTACCCCTTGTAAGTTTACACGAATAGGAAAAGTAGTATCCATTGATTTATCGGAGTTACGCAAAAACTCTAAATACCCTTCTGATATATTGCCGGTTGCTTCTACAGGAATATGCACCATTACTAAATCAGCAGAATCTTTAACCAATATTGAATCGCCAACTGCCAATAGTTTTTCCTGGGCATCAATGACTCCTTGATACTTTAATTCTTTCTCGTAATAATTAGCATCAACCATATCGATGGTTTGTTTAGAGGCTGTAATGACCATAAAAACAACACCGGCTACAAATGCTGTTAACACCAGTATAATAATATATTTCCAACTCATATTTTTAAATTAAAATATTGAACTAAATAAATGGCCCTAAAAATTTAGCCTTTACTGTTTGTATTTTTTTACCATTGCTATATACGCCTACCTGAATAATGGTTGTGCGGTCTTTTATTTCACTACGGGGTATATCTACAAAAAACGAAGCATCGCTTAATGACTCAGCTTCCAGAATCATTTTATGTGCATTAATCATTCTGATTTGTCCGGCTATACCTTCCAGCTTTAATTCAAACGGCAGGTTGTCACGGGTTTTATTAATAAACTTGGCTTCAAATAAATTGCCCAAACTATCTGTTCCAATTTCCTGGTATAACTGCCCCTTAACCCGATACATAGAAACATCAATGCTTTTTCGGGTAATGGTTAAAAATATCATTAAAACGGTTAGCACAATTAAGATGCCTGTGTATGCTTTAACCTTACCATTAAACCTGAATTTCTTTTTAAGTGCTATTTCATTTTCCGATGCCAGCCGAATTAACCCCAACGGACGTTTAATTTTTTCCATCACATCGTTACACGCATCTATACAAGCAGTACAACCCACACATTCCATTTGTACACCATTACGTATATCAATACCCGTTGGGCAAACCTGTACGCATAATTTACAGTCAATACAATCACCAAAATCCTGTTGCTTATTTTTCATCATCTTACCGCGAGGCTCGCCCCTGCTGTAATCATAGGAAACCTGCATGGTATCTTTATCAAACAATACACCTTGCAAACGGCCATAGGGACAAATAGTAGTACAAACAATATCCCTTACAAATGCAAACACTAAATAAAATAAACCCGTAAAAAACAACAGACCAAAAAACATAGGTAAATGATCGGCCAGTGGTTCTCTGATTATTTTAATTACTTCATCAATACCCAATATGTAGGATAAAAAAGTATGCGAAATAAGAAACGATATAATGAAATAGATAAAATGTTTTAAGCTCTTTTTTAAAATTTTATCGGTAGTCCATGGGCCGTTGTTCAGTTTTTTTTGTTTGGCGGGAGAGCCTTCTATAGCCCATTCAATCGGGCGGAATAAAAACTCTAAAAATACCGTTTGCGGACAAACCCACCCACAAAACACGCGACCGTAAATAACAGTGAACAGGGCTATAAAAATAATCAGCGCCACCATACCCACCGCAAAAATGAAAAAGTCGTTTGGCCAGAATATTTTACTGAATAAAATAAACTTGCCTTCGGTGAAGTTGAACATCACCAAAGGCATATTGTTTACTTTAATCAGTGGTAAGGCAAAAAATAAAAGAAAGTAAAACCAGGATAAATATTTGCGATAGTTATACAATTTGCCATTAGGCTTTAACGCATACACCCAATTACGTTTTCCTTTAGCAGAGGTATTGCTGTGCCTGTCTCTAAAACTATCACCAACTTTATCCGGGCCAATTGTTTCTTTCATACTCATTATCAAATTACTTTTTTACCTCAGGCTGAGGTTTTGCCGCACTACTATCAGCAGCAATGGTAGCAGGTGCCGTCTCTTTATACAATTCGCCTTGTGCTTCTTTAGCACCTGCAGGTTTTGTACCGGCAATACTTTTTATATAACTACTTATCTGGGCAATTTCGGTAGCAGAGAAAACACCTTTCCAACTCATCATACCTTTTTCAATAGCACCAAACTTGATTACTTTAAAAACATCTTTTATATCACCGCCATGTAACCAATACTCGTCGGTTAAGTTGGGGCCTACTTTACCTTCACCTGCTGCACCATGACAAACTGCACAGTTATTAGCATATAATACTTTACCGTTATCAATATCAGCTCCGGCCATCATGGTAACCGTATTTTCATCTACCAGGTCTTTCTGGTTTTTCATGTGCTCGGCTATCTTCACTTTTGCCGCAGCCACTTCCATTTCATATTCCTTAATCTGGTTAGGAGCAGATTCAGCAACATGATAACGCCACAAATAACCTATACCAAATACAATAGAAGCAAGGAAGGCAATGGTAAACCATGGTGGCGTAGCATTATCCAGTTCTCTGATACCATCATATTCATGTCCAACATCTAAAGAGTCTTCCTCTTCAATAGGTTTAAGTTTATTGGCTTTAATCCAGAATTTTTTAAAGTCGATATTGAATAATCCCTTTTTCCCTTTACTGCGACGCAACTCATCTATTCCGGTAAAGAAGGTTATCCATTTTACAAAAAACAGGATAGTAATTACTTCTAATACTATAATAAATAACAGCAGGTTACGCAGGATAGTATTTTCGCTTAAATCAACTTTTGCAGATGTAGCAACTTCAGGAACTTCCTGTGCAAAAACAGTAATAGAAAGCATAGAGAAAAACAATATCATCAATAATGTTTTTACACCGCCATCATTTGTTGCTTTTTCAGCCGCCTTTCTTTTACGATGAATATCCATGGAGGAACGTACCGTTAAGCCCAACACAGCTATCAATACAAACAACAGTATCACAACAAATGCCAATACGGTATTTACATTCAGTGTAAAGCCCGGCTCTGCTTGTGTAACTGCCTGCGCATTTGCAGTAGCCATCATAAAAATTAGCAGTGCCAATACACCGGCAGGTTTTAAAAAATATGAAGCAAACTTTTTCATCTTTATTTTATTGCTTTTATAGTTGATGGTGTTGGCAAAGCCGGGAACATTAAACAGTTGTTTTACTGTCCGGCTTTGCCTGTTAGTTGGTTGTTATTTTTATTGATCTAAAGGCAGGTTTTCCATATTCTTAATCGTTTTATCGCTTGCTTTAAAAGCATATATTACTACCAGTATAAAAACGGTGGTGAATAATAGCAGCGATATCATGGGATAAACACTTACACCGGTTATTTTTTCCAGATAATTCACAAATTTCATAACGTATATTTTTTTGTTGTAAGGGTTATTTCTTTTCTGCTTTAATATCTCTACCCATTCTTTGCAAATAGGCAATCAGTGCTATAATTTCCTTATCGCTGCTAATCTCAATTTTTTCCTTTTTCAAATTCTGCACAATTCCCTCCGCCTGCGCTTTCAGGTCATCATTCGCTTTTGCTTCATAACCTTCCGGATATGGCACACCTAATTTGCGCATGGCGTGAATTTTAGAATTGGTAGTACCCAGATCAATTTTCTTTTTAAATAACCAAGGATAAGGAGGCATTACCGATCCTTCAGCCATGGATGTAGGATCTAACATGTGATTAAAATGCCAGCTATCTGGATACTTACCACCGATACGAGCTAAATCGGGACCGGTACGTTTACTACCCCATTGGAAAGGATGGTCATATACAAACTCCCCTGCTTTGGAATATTCACCATAACGCTCCACTTCGTAACGGAAAGGTCGTATCATTTGTGAGTGACAGTTATAACAGCCTTCCTTAATATAAATATCACGGCCTTGCAACTCTAAAGGTGTGTATGGTTTAACACTGGCAATAGTTGGTACGTTTTCTTTTATCAGGAACGTAGGCACCATCTCTATTAAACCACCAATGGCCACAACTACCAGACTAAGACTTAACAATAGCAAAGGTTTTCTTTCAATAAACGAGTGCCAGAATGCTTTTTGGGGAGCCACATAATTTTTAGCCAATGCAGGTGCTTCGGCATCATTAGTAGCAACAAACTCACCTTGTTTAGCAGTTTTGTACAGGTTGTACATCATAATAATTACACCTATAAAAAACAGCGAACCACCCACGCCACGAAGAATATAGAACGGAACTATTTCCTGAACCACATTCATAAACTGGTATTGCAACTGTCCTTCGGGAGTAAAAGAACTCATCATAAAATATGAACGGAAAGCTGACCAATACATAGGAACTGCATACAACACTATACCCAATGTACCTATTAAAAAGTGTGTACTTGCCAGTTTGGTTGAATACAATTTGGTGTTATAAAAACGAGGGAACAACCAGTATAACATACCAAAAGTTAAAAAGCCGTTCCAACCCAAGGCACCAACGTGAACGTGTGCTACAGTCCAGTCACTATAGTGAGAAATAGCATTTACATTTTTTAAAGAAAGCATCGGGCCTTCAAAAGTGGCCATACCATAACAGATTATGGCTACTACGAAAAATTTTAAAACAGGATCTTCACGTACTTTATCCCAGGCACCGCGTAGGGTAAATAACCCATTCATCATACCGCCCCAACTGGGGAGTAATAACATAACGGATAAAGCAACACCTAAAGACTGTGCCCACTCGGGCAGCGCAGTATATAACAAGTGATGCGGGCCTGCCCATATATAAATGAAGATCAAACTCCAGAAGTGAACAATACTCAACCTATATGAGTAAATAGGACGGTTTGCCGCCTTAGGTAAGAAATAATACATTAAACCCAAATAAGGTGTAGTAAGGAAGAATGCCACCGCATTATGACCATACCACCATTGTACCAGCGCATCCTGCACCCCAGCATACCATGAATAACTTTTCATAAATGAAATAGGTATAGCAAAAGAGTTTACAATATGTAACATGGCCACAGTAACCCACGAACCAATAAAGAACCAGATAGCAACATATAAATGTCTTTCGCGGCGGGTAAGTATAGTACCAAACATATTTATGCCAAATACAACCCACACTAAAGTAATAGCAATATCAATGGGCCACTCCAGTTCGGCATATTCTTTACCGGAAGTAAAACCCGCCAATAAAGTAATGGCTGCCGATACGATGATTAACTGCCAACCCCAGAAATGTATTTTGCCCAACTTAGGACTCCACATGGGTGTTTTTAGTAATCTGGGCAAAGAATAATATACAGCGGTGAAAATACCATTACCCACAAATGCAAAAATCACTGCATTGGTGTGTACAGGTCTTGTTCTACCAAAAGTGGTAAACTCCGAACTAAAATTTAATGCCGGAAACGCCAGCTGAAATGCAGCCAGCACCCCTACTAACATACCTACTGCCCCCCAAATAATGGTGGCAATAGCAAACAACTTAGGCAATTTGTTGTCGTAAGAAAACTTTTGTAATTCCATACCTTACTTTATTTTTTACTGGTTTTGGTGCTTGTTTCGTTATCAAATAATATTCTGTTAGCCGGAGAATAATCGTCCTCGTACTGGCCGTCTTTTACACTCCAAATCAATCCTCCCAGGAAAAAAATGGCTATAAAAAGGCTTACTAATGCGGTTATAATTATTATGCTCATGGAAGGACAAAATTTGTTTAAGTTTTGTTAAGTAAGATTACCCTGCGTCATACCTTAATATGATTTTTGTCATGGCATTGTAAGGCGGAATGATCGGGCCCGCCATTCACTTAATCCGTAGGTAACCAATATGATGCTGATAGAAGAGGCCGGCATTAAAATAGCCGCAATTACCGGCGCTAACATGCCCTGTACGGCAAAGAATAAACCGATGATATTATAGATGATAGATATTATAAAGCTAAAAATGATAATACGTTTACCACTATTGGCATACTGCATAAACTTGTTGAAGTTGGCAAAAACGGAGGCTTCCATAATACCGTCGGAAGCCGGCGTAAAATTGTTTTTTTGCTCGGCAAGTGCAATACCTACATTACTCTGTTTTAAAGCACCCGCATCGTTTAAACCATCGCCAACCATTACCACTTTTCGTTTTTTTACATCTTGCAGGTATTTTATATAAGCCAGTTTATCCTCGGGTGATTGATGAAATAACATTTCACAGTTAGGGCCTATTACTTTTTCCAACGTTGCCGCTTCTGCATCATTATCGCCGCTAAGGATGGAAACATGGTATTTTGTTTGTAACTCGGCCATTAGTTGAGCAAAGCCCAAACGGTAAACACCTTTTACATTATAACGGCCTAACACTTCATTTTCAATTTTTACAAATACAGCGGAGCCGGATTGCTTTTCACGTTCTTGTACTATACCTACAAAAGTGGCGTTACCTACTTTTATATAGGTTTCGTTAATCCAGCCTTCTATACCGGAACCTGTATGATTTTTAAAGTCTTTTACCTCATATAAATCAGCTATATCCAGATATTGTAAAACCGATTGACTAAGCGGATGATTAGATTGAGCCAGTAACGACGCCACCAGTTTTTGTTGCCCTGCGTTTAGTGCTACACCCTCATAACTTACTTTTAATTTATTGCCCTGAGTAAGTGTACCGGTTTTATCAAATACAATATGGTCGGCTTCGGCCATTTGTTGTATTACATCCGGGTGACGCAAGTACAATTTGTTTTTACTTAAAATACGTAATACATTACCGTTGGTAAAGGTGGAGGATAATAATAAAGCACAGGGACATGCAATAATCAACACAGTAGTTAATACATCCCACATGGTTTGTGTTTGGCCCTGCCATAACCAGTAAGCCGCTGCTATACCACTTATTATAAATACAATTACGGTAAAGTAATTACTTAATGCATGTATAAAAAATGATTCTTTCTTTTCTTCCTTAAACACATCCTTATTCCATAAATTGGTAAGGTAACTTTGTGATGACTTTTTAACCACCAACAACTCCAATTTTTCGGCACATTGTTTACCGCCTGCGTACACAATTTCACCCACCTCTTTGGTAATTAAAACACTTTCTCCGGTTACAAAGCTGTAGTCAATAACAGCTTTCCCTTTGGAAATAATGGCATCAGCCGGAATAAGTTCGTTGTTGTAAATTTCTATGATATCGTTTTCGCCAATTTGCTCAATGGGGGCCGGCATAAACCCATTATCTGTTTTTACATTTACGGCAATAGGGAAAAACGATTTAAAATCCCTGTCAAACGAAAGTGATTGTTGTGTTTTTTCCTGTGCCCAACGACCAATGAGCATGAAAAATACGATGCCGCTCATACTATCCAGGTACATATTGCCACCCACTATAAAAAACTCGTACAAACTTCTGCCAAACGTAATAGCAATGGCTAAAGCAATGGGTGCATCAATGTTCAGGTATTTGTTTTTAAGCCCTTTCCACGCACTTATAAAAAACTCAGATGCACAATACAATAAAACCGGTATGGACAATACCAGGGTAATGTATTTAAAAACAGTTCCAATGTCTAACTGCATGCTTTCATCCACAGCAAAATATTCCGGCAGGCTCATCATCATGATATTCACAAAACAAAAGCCGGCAATACCCATTTTATATAAACGGGTTTTATTGTAATGGTTTGTTTTTACGCCGCCAATATCGTGTAAACTAATATGCGGCTCATAACCAATAGCAGTAAGCGTTTCCACAACTTTACGTAAAGTTGTTTTATCATTATCAAAAACAATAAAAGCTTCTTTGGTATTAAAATTTACCCGGGAGGAAATAACACCTGCATTTATTTTATGCAGGTTTTCCAACAGCCACAAACAACTGCTGCAATGCATTTGTGGTAAATAAAAAGTTACATGGGTTTGTTTACCGTCGGTATATTGAATCAATTTTTGTGCAATCTTTTCATCATCCAGAAAACTAAACTTATTGGTTCTTACTTTTATTTTTTGTGTAAGTCCGGGATGAGCATTCATATCGTAATAAGCACACAACTCGCTTTGGTTTAATATTTCGTAAACCAGTTTGCAGCCATCGCAGCAAAAAACCTTATCCTGTAGTTTTATAACTGTTTTTGCGCAGTCCTCACCACAGTGGTAACAGGTTTGCTTTACTTTATGTATTGCGTCTTTCAAAATAGTTGGTATTATGTATTACCAGATGTATTATCCTTTCCTATGCAAACCTCCTGTATTGGTACAGGTTAATTAATGACGTGGTAATGACGGAAATATGATTTTAATCAGGAAGAAGGAAGTTCAAGGGTTCAATGTTCAAAAGTTCAAGATTGTCATGAGTACACTGGATTTTGTTCCTAATACTCTTTAACAATGAAGACTAAAAGATCTTACATCAAAAAATATTAGATCACAGATCAAATCAGACATCAGCAAATCAGATATCAGCAATCCTGCATTTCACGGGCTGCCCGATTGCAGCGAAAAACCCGGTGAGGATGGGTGCTGAGGGGCTGTGCCGGATTTGTAGCGCAAAGCGGGTACTGCTGCTGATAGATGAACGGGACGATGACAGCCCCAAACACCTAACAACCATTTGTTTAAACAAGTTTTGGGGGCAGTTAATTTTTGTTCATGCTGCTTGCCTTATCTTCGTACCCAATTTTTTAAGACTAACAATAATTTGTTGCATGAGCAGTACTATTAAAGCCGCTATAACTGCGGTTGGAGGCTATGTTCCGGAAGATAAATTAACCAATTTTGACCTGGAGAAACTGGTTGATACCAATGACGAGTGGATCAGGACCCGTACCGGTATTTCGGAGCGTCGCATTTTAAAAGGCGAAGGAAAAGGCGTATCGGAAATGATTGTTCCTGCTGTACAACAGCTATTGGAAAAACGTGGCATTGACCCCCTGGAAATTGATTGCATGATTGTGGGTACTGTTACCCCCGACATGGTTTTTCCGGCTACTGCCAATGTAGTTTGTAATAAAATAGGCGCAAAAAATGCCTGGGGCTTTGATTTGTCGGCGGCCTGCTCGGGCTTTTTATACTCGCTAACATTAGGCGCATCGCTTATTGAAAGTGGCCGCTACAAAAAAGTAGTGGTAGTAGGTGCCGATAAAATGAGTGCCATTATTGATTACACGGACCGTGCTACCTGTATTATTTTTGGCGACGGTGCTGCGGCGGTTTTATTGGAACCCAGCGAAGAAGATTTGGGTATACAAGACAGTATTTTAAAAAGTGATGGTAGCGGTGCAGAATTTTTGCGTATGAAAGCCGGAGGATCGGCTTATCCGGCAACTGCTGAAACAGTAGCAGCACGTGAGCATTTTGCTTTTCAGGAAGGTAAAACGGTATTTAAATTTGCGGTTAAAGGCATGGCGGATGTTAGTGCCGAACTATTGGAACGAAACAACCTTACAGGCGATGATATTAGCTGGCTGGTGCCACACCAGGCTAATCTGCGTATTATAGATGCTACTGCCGACCGCATTGGTATGCCCAAAGAAAAAGTAATGATTAACATTGAAAAATTTGGCAACACTACCGCAGCAACTATTCCGCTTTGCTTATGGGAGTGGGAAAGCAAACTTAAAAAAGGCGACAACATTGTGTTAGCTGCCTTTGGTGGTGGCTTTACCTGGGGAGCTACCTGGTTAAAGTGGGCTTACGACAGTAAGTAGTAGTAAGTTATAAGTAATAAGTTTTAAGTACGCAGCACTGTAGTGTTGCGTACTTTTTTATGTAAGATTATTAAGTTCCAAAGGTTTAAGAAGTTCCAGCAGTTCAATGTTCAAAAGTTCAAGGTTATAGTAATCATGTAGGCGCCCCTTTCTACATACTAAATACTTTCTTTTGTTATCAGCTGCATTACTACTATCATCGTCTGTTGTGTCACTCACTTGTGCTGCAACAACGCAAAGCCTCAATGAGGCTAATACAATAACTAATGTCGAATTAATTCTATTGAGCACTGTGCAGTACCCCGTTTCTAACCCCGTTGTTCGGGGTATTTTAATCGGGGTGTTCGGTAATGCTAATCAGCAGTATGTTCATTTCTTTGCATTTAGCGTTAAGCATTCAGCTTTCAGCATTTAGGCGTATTCAAATTTTCACTTGTCCATTGTCAATTGTCACTTATACTTACGATTTTGTTTTATCTTTCCACTCATTTTCAACCCCTCAATTTATAGTTCTTGAATACTAATATTTTACCCTTCGACGGTTTCAGTTCGGCCTGTGTACATGCCGGTCATACGCAAGACCCAAACTATGCTCACTTAGTACCCATTTATGCCAGTAGCACATTTGTATATGATGATGCAGAACAAGGCATGCGCCGTTTTAGCGGACAGGAAGATGGTTATATTTATAGCCGCTGGGGGAATCCTACTTTTAGAGAAGCAGAAGAAAAAATTGCCGCACTGGAATGTTTTGGTTTGCAGGATAAAGAAGGTAATGCTTTACAAGCCGAAGGCATTTTACATGCATCGGGTATGGCAGCTATTACCACTTTATTATTATCTACCTTAAAACCCGGCGATAAAATTTTATCCCATTTTTCTTTATACGGTGGTACCGAACAAATAATGAAAAACGTTTTACCCCCCTTGGGTATTACAGCAGTTATTGCCGACTTGCGGGATGCGTCAATTGCTCCGGATATCATTAAAAACGATCCGGCTATTAAAATGGTGTATATAGAAACACCCGCCAACCCTACCATACAATGTGTGGACATTGAAGTACTGGTAAATACCGCTAAGCAATATGGATTAATAACCGCTTGTGATAATACCTTTGCTACACCATATTTACAACAACCATTTAAGTTTGGGGTGGATTATATTGTACATTCCACCACTAAGTTTTTAAACGGACATGGTACTGCCATTGGTGGCATATTATTAGGTACCGATACAGAAACAATGAAAAAGCGAGTAAGAACAATGGCAAAAACATTAGGTGGCAATGCCAATCCGTTTGACGCTTTTTTATTAATCAATGGCATGAAAACATTGGAGCTGCGTATGGAGCGCCATTGTAATAATGCAACACAGGTTGCCGAGTTTTTACAACAACATCCTGCCATTGCAAAAGTTAACTATAACGGTTTAAGTAACCACCCCGATTATGCTATTGCCAAAAAACAAATGCGTCACCCGGGTGCTATGTTAAGCTTTGAATTAAAAAATGGTTTACAAGCTGGCATTGATTTTATGAATAAACTGCAAATGTGTACCCGTACCGTATCACTAGGAACTTGTGATACCTTGTTATCGCATCCTGCATCTATGACGCATTACAGTGTACCACGTGAGGAACGTATTAAGTATGGCATTACCGATGGATTGATTCGTATGAGTGTAGGTATTGAAAATGTGCAGGATATTATACAAGATTTAAAACAGGCTTTACAATAAATAAAACGCTTTATTATTTCACTTTGCAATCAACTATAATTTCTATTATGCACAAACTCATTTTAACCGGTATTAGTATTGGCTTTTTAAGCCTTACTACCATTGCCCAAAAACCTACTGATGGCCGCTTAAAAGGTCTGGATGTATTTGCTGAAAAAATACTGAAGGATTTTCAGGCACCAGGTGTATCTATAGCTGTTATTGAAAAAAATAAAGTGGTGTACACTGGTGGATTTGGCTTTCGTGATGTAGAAAAAAAGTTACCGGTAACAGCCAATACCCTATTTGCCATTGGCTCTTGTAGTAAGGCGTTCACGGCTTCTTTAGTGGGCATGTTACAAAAAGAAGGATTGGTAGATATTGATAAACCGGTACGAGATTATTTACCGGAGTTAAAGTTTAAAAACGATTATACCAATAAACATATCACCCTACGTGATATGATGACGCATCGCAGTGGTTTACCCAGGCATGATGCATCCTGGTATGGCAGTACCGCTACCCGTAAAGAGTTGCTAAGCAGAATTGAATTTTTAGAGCCTTCTTTAGAATTAAGACAGGGCTACCAGTACAACAACTTTATGTTTATGGCACAAGGTGTTGTAATAGAAAAACTAACCGGCAAAAGCTGGGAGCAAAATGTTAAGGAACGCATATTTGCTCCATTAGGTATGAGTGTTAGTAACACTTCTGTATTAGACTTAGAAAAATCGGATGACCGTTCACTTGCTTACTCTTTAGAGAATAAACAAACCAAAGCCATTCCTTATCGTAATATTGATGCAATTGGCCCCGCGGGATCTATTAACAGTAGTGCAAATGATATGGCTAAATGGTTAATCACCTGGATTAATGGAGGCAAGTATAACGACAAAGAAATTATTCCTAAAAGTTATTATGCACAAGCCATTACGCCACAAATTACAACAGGAGGTGGCGTACCCGGCACTATAAACCCTGATATACATTTTGGCACTTATGGTTTAGCATGGAGCATGGCCAGTTATCGTGGTCATTACCGTGTTGAACATGGTGGTGGTATTGATGGATTCATCAGCTCCACTGGTTTTTTTCCATCGGATAGTATTGGCATTTTTGTAGTCAGCAGTCAATCGGAAGTAACTACTGCTGTAAGAAACTTTATAGCAGATAAAATGCTGAAATTAACTGATAGAAGTTGGGGTAAAAGAGATTTGGAAGCACGCCAAAAAGCCGACTCATTAAGTAATACGCTGCCTAATACAGATAGTATTAATAAAAAACCAAACACCCGCCCATCATTAGCACTGACTGCGTATGCAGGCAACTTTGAAAACAAAGGTTATGGCATCGTAAAAACATTTATAGAAAACGATACGCTTTGGATTGATTATAACGAAGCAGGTAAAAAAACAACTTCCTATTTAGTGCATTATCATTATGATGTATTCAGGATATTATCAACTGAAAAAAAACCTAACGAGGTTAAAGATGCGACTAAAATACAGTTTCATTTAGATGTAATGGGAAATATAGATTACCTCTCCTGTGTAATAGAGCCAAGTGTAGCCGCAATAAAATTCAGCAAACTGGCACCTAGTATTGATGTAAAAGAAACCGACCTGAAAAAGTACACGGGTGAATATGATTTGGAGGGAGCAACTGTTAATGTTTACATACGTAATAATAAAACCTTAATGGTGTTAGTACCCGGCCAACCTGATTATGAATTAGCACCGGCATCAGACCATGTATTTAACCTGACTATTGCCAAAGGATATAGTATTAAGTTTGATATGAACGATAAACAAGAAGCTACCGGATTAAGTTTTATACAACCCAATGGCACATTTAAAGCCAAAAGAAAAAAATGAACACACAAATCAGAAGAGCAGTAGCCGACGATTGTCCGGCTATGTTAACATTAATAAATGAACTGGCTTTATACGAAAAAGCACCGGAACAAGTTACTGTTAGCCTTGAACATTTTACCGAAAGCGGTTTTGGCCCTAGCCCCATATGGTGGGCATTTGTGGCGGAGTTAGAAGGTAAAATTGTAGGCATGGCTTTATACTATATACGTTACAGTACCTGGAAAGGACAACGTATGTATTTAGAAGATATTATTGTAAACGAAGCTATGCGTGGACAAGGTATTGGCGCTAAGCTAATGGACACATTAATTGAAGAGTGTAAAGAAAAAAAGTTTAGCGGTATGATGTGGCAGGTATTAGACTGGAACGAACCCGCCATTAACTTTTACAAAAAATACAATGCAAATTTAGATGGCGAGTGGATTAACTGTTCATTGAATTTTTAGATTTTAGTATTTAGTATGTATTTGAATAACTTATTCTACATACTAAATACTTGATACTATATACTATTATTACTTGTCAAACCATTTTTGCTGATGTGCCAGGCTGATAGCCTGCGCCTTTGAGTTAATATGAAGTTTATCGTAAATATTAGCAATATGTTTACGGACAGTAAGTACACTTAAGTCCACTACGGAGGCTATATGTTTGGCATCCCAGCCATTGACCATATGCTGTAAAATTTCTTTTTCACGCTGGGTAATTGCCTGCGGCAAAGTATTTTTGGTTGCCCCTGTTTCGGTATTAATCTCTGTTGCCTGTAAACGGCTTAATAGTTGCAGCGACTTACGGGCAATTGCCGGGCTCATAGGCGCACCACCAAATTCAATTACATTCACTACAGATTCATACAATACCTGCGCCGGCTCATGTTTTAATAAGTAACCTGATGCCCCTGCTTTGATTGCTTCAAATATTTTTTCATCATCATCAAAAACTGTCAGTACAATAAAATGTGCCGAAGGGTACAGGGCTTTTGCCAATCGTATTGCTTCTACGCCATCCATTTCCGGCATTTCAAGGTCCATGAAAATTACCTGCGGAATTTTCTGATGCGGCAAACCCCGTAATTCTTCTAAACACTGATGACCATTTTCGGCCATAAACAACAAATCCAGTTCAGGCAACAGTTTTATTTTTTGCATAAAAGTATTCCTGTTCACTTTATTATCATCTACAAACGCAATGGTAAAATTTGTTGCCATGCTGTAAAGTTGTTTAATATCCCATTAAGATACAATACCCAATTTGTAGTATTATTCAAAAACATTATTTCGCCTTTATAACTACTACGGTTCCACCGTCTATACCCGGTAGCCAGTTTACCCGGCAACCTGCTTCACCTGCTCTCGCCTGCACATTAGTAAGTCCGTTTCCTCCTTCACTTTTATCAGTAGCCGCTATAGCCGGCATGCCAATGCCATCATCTGCCACCTGTACTTTCCAGTCTTTATCATCAGACTCCAGAAATATATCCACATGCCGGGAGCTGCTATGCCTTAATGCATTGGTTACAATCTCCTGTATAATCTGAAATAAATGATAGGCTCCTGCGGGAGAAAAATCACGATCAAAACTAATATCCTCTGCCACCTGAATTTCTGTATCAGGAAAACTGGGTTGCATTCTTTTTACAAACAACTTCACCCTGTCACTGATGGCCGTTAAGGATAAAACATCTTTTTTTAATACCCATATAGTATCGCTAAGTTCGGCAACTATTGACAATGAGTTATGCCTTAATTGCTGCATAGCCGTTTTACTTTGCTCATTATCCTGTTCTGTTTTAATAAACTCCAGGTTAGATACTATTGATGCTGCATAAGCACCCAGGTTATCATGCAGATCAGTTGCAATACGTTTACGTTCGCTTTCCTGCGCCTGCGTTACTGCCAGTAGTGACGCATCTTTTTCCTGCTGCAGCAACATCCGCAGTTTTAATTTTTCTCTTTTTTTGTAATTGTAAAAGCTCATTAAAGCTATCACAACTATTATAAACAACAGTGCCAATAAACCATAAAAAAACAAATCCTTTCGGTAAAGATCTAACTGCTGCTGTATAATGGTATTCTCTTTCTTCTGGGCCTCATACCTTGTTTCCATCTCCATCGATGTTTTGGCAAAATCGGCCTTGTAAAAAAGCTCTTTGGCTACCAGCAATTCTTCCATTGTTCTGGTATATAATTGTTGCTGCCCGCTTAATTTGTAAGCCTCAGCCAATGGCTCTAAATACATTACCTGGTATTCCGGTACCGTATCTGTTTCCAGGTACTTTTTACAAAGGGTTATTGTCTTATCAAATTGTCCCGTAACATTGTAAAAGTTTGCCAGCCGGTGAATGTCATCTGCATACAAAGTATCGGCACTAACTTTATTGGATATAGAGATAGATTCCATCAAGGCGCTTTCGGCACCATCATAATTACCGGCACCACTTAACACATCTGTTTGAATGGACAGGATAGTTTGTAAAAATGAAAGATTTCCCGTTGTCCTCGCATTCACAACCGCTTTATCGGCATACCATACCGCCGAATCTTTTTTCCCCATTTTCAAGTAGGCCCTGGCCAGGTTACCGTACACGATAGGATAGTTATCAAACTTTTTATTGGCCCTTATTAAAGCTGACGCTTTTAAAAACCAGTTTAAAGACTCAGTAGCACTTTTCTCCGACCTCCGTTTCAGCAACCCAACAGCATTGTAAGCAATAATACGGTTCACCGTATCATTATACTGCTCTGCATCGGCCATTAACCTGTACACATCTTCCGTTGCTTCATTTAACATGGCACTCGTAGTGTACAACCTTATACGTAACACCAACCATTTAAAATACCACTCCCTATCAACAAGCTGTTCCGGTATTGCTTTTTGTAAATGTTGATTAATCAGATACATTGCGGTATCATTAACCTCACTTCGCCAGTAAGCCGTAGCCAGTATATAAGCGGCCATTTCTTTATCAGACTCACTACCTGTTTCCTTTGCGAGGGTTTGTGTTTGCCGGGCATACCACATTGCCGTATCAATATTCATGGAATATTGTTCGTTGCCCAACTGTTGAAGCAGGGGTAATAACTTTCTTTTTTCTTTCTCTGCACGAATTAACAGTTTCAGACTGTCAATTTTTGATGTTTGCGCCGTTAAACGCGAAACTGATAATAGCAGCAAAACAAAGATTATCATATAACGCAGCCAATACATACAGATAGCGGTTGGTTTAATTTTACCAAATATAAAAGCTTCAACCATAATAACCCTGTCACTACTACAAATTAAGTATTTATCGGAACTGAGTATTATAGCAGCTTTACATTCATAAATCACTCATTCAGCCTTAAAACCTCGTTATGTTAAAAAAGAATCATTTTCTAGGACTATTGTGCATATTATTCTTTACTGCTTGTTCCAAAAGTGATAAACCGGCTCCGGTTATTACACAAGACGATATTGCAACGATTGATAATAAAGTTGCCAGTTTTATGACTAGTTATAATGTGCCCGGTGCTTCACTGGCCATTAGTAAAAATGGTAAATTAGTTTACCGCAAAGGTTACGGATTTGCAGACAAAGAAACGAACCAAAAAGTTACGATAAATGATCGTTTTAGAGTAGCCAGCGTTTCTAAAACCATTACGGCGGTTGCTATTATGAAACTTATTCAGGACGGCAAATTAACCATGGACCAGAAAGTATTTGGTACAGGTGCCATATTAGGTACCGAATATGGTACCTCACCTTATACCACACGTGTAGCCAATATTACAGTAAAAGATCTATTACACCACACAACCGGCGGTTGGAATAACGCATGGCCGCAGGATCCTGCTTTTCAGCAACCCGATGCTACTGCAAAAGAATTAATTACATGGACATTAAACAACAGGACTTTAACCAACGACCCCGGCACAACTTTTCAGTACTCTAATCTGGGTTACTTAATACTAGGCCGTATCATTGAAAAAGTATCGGGGAAAAATTATGAGCAATATGTAAAACAAGACATACTTGCACCCATAAAAGCTACCAATACTGAGATAGCAGGCAATACTTTAGCAGAAAGAAAAACTAATGAAGTAAAATATTACGGACAAGGCAGTGAAGTGACTTATGTATACACAGACCCCTGGAAACGTAACGATGCCGCAGCCGGCTGGATTACCACACCGACAGATTTGGTACGTTTACTTACTGCTATTGACAGCAGCAACACCCGTCCTGATATTTTAACCGGTGCCACATTAAAACTTATGCGTACACCCAATACAATTAACAATGCCTATGCAAGTGGTATATATGTAGGCGCCGAAAGCTGGACTCCCAGCAACTGGTATCACTTTGGAAGTTTACCCGGCACACAGGCACTTGTATTCAGAACATCAACGGGATGGAGTGTAGCCTTTACCATAAATACCCGTTTTACTAATGCCAATACCAGTCAGAACGCTTTTGCGAGTATGCTTATCAGCATTGTAACCGACAATAGTATTGTCTGGCAGGATATAGATCAGTTTTAATAATTTTTCTTATACAAATAAAAAACCGCTGTTTCTACAGCGGCTTTATTTTTATAAAAGTAGTTTAGTTTACACCATTTACTTCCATTGTCTTATCAATTTTTTGTACCAGGCCTTGTAACACTTTACCCGGACCAGCTTCGGTAAATAACCTGGCACCATCGGCAACCATGGCCTGTACACTTTGTGTCCAACGCACAGGGCCGGTTAATTGATCAATCAGGTTTTGTTTTATTTCTTCTTTATCCAACACCGCTTTGGCTGCTACATTTTGGTACACAGCACATGATGGTGCATGAAACGTTGTAGCTTCAATAGCAGCTTTCAATTCTTCTTTAGCAGGTGCCATTAATGGTGAATGAAAAGCACCACCAACCGGCAATACCAAGGCACGTTTTGCACCGGCAGCTTTCATGCGTTCGCAAGCAATTTCAATACCTTTTAACGAGCCGCTAATAACTAATTGACCCGGGCAGTTATAATTGGCAGGTACAACTACTTCACCAGTTTCTGCCGATACTTCTTTACAAATTTCTTCTACTTTTTCATCGGCTAAAGCTAATACAGCAGCCATGGTAGATGGTACCAACTCGCAAGCTTTTTGCATAGCATTGGCACGTATAGACACTAACTGTAAAGCACTTTCAAAACTTAAAGTTCCGTTAGCTACCAATGCCGAAAACTCGCCCAGTGAATGCCCGGCCACCATTTCAGGTTTGGCGTTATCAATACTTTTAAATGCAATTACCGAATGTAAAAACACAGCAGGCTGTGTTACATCGGTACGTTTTAAATCTTCATCCGTTCCGGTAAACATAATATCGGAAATACGAAAACCTAAAATTTCATTCGCCTGTTCAAACAGTTTTTTGGCAAAAGCACTGTTATCATAATGCCCTTTACCCATACCCGAAAACTGTGAACCCTGGCCCGGAAATACATATGCATGTTTCATGCGTTGCTATTTTTTTATACTTATGGTGACAAAAAAAGTCTGACCGGATTAATCCTCCAACCAAACTTTAATATTGTGGCAAACCTACGTTTTTTAGTGTAAATCTGCTCCTATTAATTTTACAAACTCACTGCGGGTTGAATCCTTATGAAACTCACCGTCAAAAGCCGAAGTGGTCGTAACAGAGTTTTGTTTCCCTACACCACGCATCATCATACAAAGGTGTTTGGCTTCAATTACAACGGCCACACCAATCGGGTTTAATGTTTCTTTAATGGCATTCATAATATCAACCGTAAGCCTTTCCTGTACTTGTAAACGACGGGCATACACATCCACTACCCTTGCAATTTTACTAAGGCCAGTTATCCAACCATTAGGTATATAAGCCACATGCGCTTTACCAAAAAAAGGTAACATATGATGTTCGCACATGCTAAAAATTTCAATGTCTTTTACAATCACCATCTCACTTACATCTTCATGAAACTTGGCCGAGTTAATAATAGCATGCGCATCCTGCTGATACCCTTGCGTTAAATATTGCATGGCTTTTGCCAAACGCTCAGGGGTTTTTATCAAACCCTCACGCTCTGCATCTTCGCCCAAATAACCCAACACATTTTTATAATTTTTCATTAAACCCTGTGTGGTTTCCTCGTCGTACTGCTCAATCTTTTTATATGCCATTGCTATTTATGTTTAAAGTTCAACGTTCCAAAGTTCAACGTTATCGTGGTAAAAAGTTTCAAAGGTTCAATGTTCAAGAAGTTCCAGAGGTTCAATGTTATCGTGATACAACAAAATTTCTTTCTCAAAACTAAATACTTAATACTATATACTTTTTTATTTTGCCAACTGCATTACTACTATCATCGTCTGTTGCGTCGCACTCTTGTGCTTTCTGTTCACTAATCAACAGCTAAAAGCTTAATGCTTATTACTAACTATTAACAATGAACCATTAACTATGAACTACGTCACCGGATACTCCACAAAATTTCTTGGTGTTTCGTATAAGCGAATTTGTAAATCCTTATCACTGTCAATATGCGGTCGTAATAAATTGTAAATAACTACGGCAATATTTTCGGCAGTAGGGTTCAGGTTTTTAAATTCAACCGTATCTAAATTTAAATTACGGTGATCAAATCTTTCGTGTATTTCCCGCTGAATGATATCGCTTAAAATTTTTAAATCAATTACATAACCGGTTGTAGCATCGGGCACTCCTACCACTTTAACCACCAATTCATAATTATGCCCATGATAATGCGGTAAAGCACATTTACCAAACACTTTTTCATTGGTTGCATCATCCCAAGCCGGGTTATACAACCGGTGTGCAGCATTAAACTGTTCCTTTCTAAATACGGCTACTTTATTCATTTTTTTAAGCAAAACGCTTAAAGCCTAAAGCTTAAAGCCGGTGAATAATTATTCGCCAAAATACTCAACATATATCTTGGGTGTTTCGTACAATTTTATGGCATGTAATTTTACAGTTTCCGGTAAATGTGGCGTTAACTCATTCCAAATACCAATGGCCAGATTTTCAGTACTGCAAAACTTGTCCTTCATAAAATCAACATCCATATTCAGGTTGCGGTGGTCCACTTTTTCTATTACATGTTCCTGAATAATGGTACTTAAACGTTTTACGTCAAATACAAAACCGGTATCCGCATCGGGTTGTCCTTTTACGGTAACATACAGTTCGTAGTTATGGCCATGCCAGTTTTCGTTGGCACATTTGCCAAACACAGCTTCATTTTTAGCTTCGTCCCAATTAGGGTTGTATAGCTTATGGGCCGCATTAAAATGCTCAACCCTTGTTAAATACACCATTTTTTGAAAAATTAAATTCCGTCAAAGCGGGCTGCAAAGTTAATATATAACCCGTTAAGAATAATACAGTTTTAAAGGTGGATTAGCAGCTCTTTACAGATGGGTTTATTCATTGATGAAACCAATAAAAAATCACAACTATCTAACTATCAATTAACTAATAAACATTTATTCGAAAATACCGGTTTGCTTATCTCTTACTACAATCTAAACCACTATGTATAATTGCTCAATAGAATTAATTCGATATTAGTTATTGGATTAGCCTCATTGATGCTCCGCGTTGTTGCAGTTGAAGAGTGCGACGCAAGGGATGATCGTAGTACTGCAGCTGATAACATAAATAACATTCGCATTTACAACGGCTTCAATCTTATCAATACACGATATTTGCAGCATGGATATTTTGTTAACAGCCGCCACAACTCTTGAAATAGATGCGGCATTGCAATGGTGGAAAGAACATAAAAGAAAGTTTAAGCAATTAAAAATTAGCGTATTGATTACCGGTGTGGGTAGCAACGCTGCTACCTATGCACTTACCAAAGCCTTGCAAAAAAGCAGGTTTTCGTTAGTGTTGCAAGCGGGTATTGCGGGCAGTTTTACCGAAACCGATATAGAAAAAGTATTTGCTGTTAGACACGACAATTTTGTAGATGCAGGGGTTTGGGAAGATGGTGAATTTAAAGACTTATTTGCGTTAAACCTGCTTAAGCAAAATGAAAAACCTTATAAAAAAAGCAGACTTACCAACCCCTATAAAAATTTATTGGGGTTAACCAAACTAAAGGCGGTTACTGCTGTTACTGTTAATGAAATAAGCACAAGGCCCAAACAAATTGAATGGTATAAAGAAAAAATGACCCCTGCAATAGAAAGTATGGAAGGTGCTGCTTTACATTATGTTTGTTTGATGGAAAATGTGGCTTTTTTACAAATACGCTCCGTATCAAACCTGGTGGGTGTACGCAATAAAAAGAAATGGAAAATTGCAGCTGCCATTACCAATTTGAATAACGAATTAATTGAGCTGTTACAAACTTTAAGTACAAAACATGAAACTGACATTAGGTTTTAGTCCCTGCCCTAACGATACTTTTATTTTTGATGCGCTGGTAAATAATAAAATTGATACCAAAGGTTTTGAATTTGAAACCGTGCTGGAAGATGTGGAAACCCTGAATGAATATGCGTTAAAAGGAAAACTGGATATTACTAAACTAAGTTTTCCTGCTTTTTTTAAATCAACCGCAGCATACATTTTGCTTAGATCGGGCAGTGCATTGGGCAAAGGTGTGGGACCATTACTGGTACAAGCTAATGATGCAATATTACAAAAGGAAGATGTTGAAAAAATGCAGGTTAACCTGCCCGGTGAAAATACCACGGCTAATTTGCTATTCAGTTTTGCTTACCCTAATGCCGTTAATAAAACCTATACTTTATTTTCGGCAATAGAAGACAGTGTACTTAATAACAATGATTCGCTGGGTGTTATTATACACGAAAACCGTTTTACTTATGAGCAAAAAGGTTTGTATAAAGTAACGGACCTTGGCGAACATTGGGAAAGCAAAATGCATGTACCCATACCATTAGGTGGTATTGCTATAAAAAGAAACCTCGATACAACTGTTATTAGTACTGTAAATGCATTAATTAAACAAAGTTTGGAATATGCTTTTACAAATTATCCGCAGGTGAGTGATTATGTAAAACAACATGCACAAGCCATGGAAGAAGCCGTTATGCGTAAACATATTGATTTATATGTAAACCAGTACAGTCTTGATTTAGGCAGCGAAGGAATAAAAGCGATTGATACTTTGTATGATGTATTTACCAACAACAACGGCATACAAAAAAACAATACTGCCGGTTTAATTATTGAAGCCTGATTCGTTTATTTAATAAAATCTTCCCGCATGGGATTGAAGGTATCAATCAGCACACCCTCCTGTAAACAAACCACACCATGTATTTCATTTGGTGGCACGCAAAAAGCATCGCCGGATTTAAGTAGTTTTTTTATTCCGCTTATTTCTACTTCAAAAACACCACTTTCAATATGTGTAATTTGTGTATGCGGGTGTTGATGCAATACACCAATGCTATCCGTTTCAAAAGCTACTTTAACTAGCATCAGGTCATTGTTCCACACCATTACTTTTCTTTTAATGCCAGCATCAAGTTCTTCCCAGTCCATATCACTATCTACAACAAAAATATTTTTACTATGCATGTGACAAATTTTCGGTTATAAGTTTACTTACAAAAACGGCAGCTAAAAATTATGCGTACAACACATATTAAACGGAGAAGGCTAAAAATTTACAAAAGTGTTGCTGCCAGTTGCAAACCTAGTGAAGATACGTAATTTTTATGTTCAAAAACGGTAACAGGCCTTATACCACGTATAGCATTAGTTAAAAAAATTTCATCGGCAGTTAATAAATCATCTAGGGTGCAAATTTGCAAAGTCACCGCAGTATTATCCAATATATATTGGCGCATAACGCCTGCTACAAAGCCTTCTGACAGCGGAGGCGTAAACACTATTCCTTTTTTTATCCAAAAAATATTAGCAATAGTAGTTTCGGCCACACGTCGGTGATTATTTAAAATTATACAATCCTGCCATTGCTGCTCGCCTGCATAAATGGCCGCCATGCTGTACAACAAAGCATTAGCCGTTTTTAAATTACTAAAGCTGTCGCAATTTTTACAACCCTCGTTATATACACCAATAGTTAACGGATGTTGTAATTGCGTTTCCTGCAACTCATATGTTTCTATAATAATACCGGCTTCAGTATTGGTTTGCAAATCACCATCACCACGATACAATGATAACCGCACCCTGGCCATATTTGTATGGTTATTAGCAATACATACTTGTGTTATAGTATCAGCCAACCATGTTTCACTAAAATAGGTTGGCATTATATATTTTAGTTGTTTAATACCCGCCTGCAAGCGATTAATGTGATAGTTAAATAATGCTATCTCGCCGTTGGTTGCTTTCATGGTTTCAAACAAACCATCGCCATACCTGTACGCTTTATTGTTATGAAACAATTGCGGGTTTACAGCCGGTACCAATGAGTTATTAATATTTACATAATTCATACAATCAAAGTATTCTTATTCTTAAATGGAGAATTTAATATAACTACTAATCAAAACATATTTTTTCCCATAATTCTGTTTAATGATTCTTCATACATTTGAATGTGCTAACCCAAACTATGATGCTAAAATTGAAGTTACCTAAAGATTTATATACAAATCCATTCAAATTTATACCATTATTTTTCTTTATCTCTTTATTAGGCAGTTTGGCTTTTGGCCAACTTCTTTCCCTATTAGAAATACTGTTTAATTATAAAGCAACGCTAAAAAATGATATTTCAAATATGAACCTGTGGGAACAGTTTATACTAGCTTGTATTGTTGCGCCGCTTATTGAAACATACTTTCTGCAACATATACCATATAATTTTTTATCAAAAAAAAGAGTTCCTTTCTATTTCATTTTACCAATTTCCGCCTTACTTTTTGGCGCAATGCATTACCAAAGTATTGACTATATTTTTTACGGGGTAATGGTTGGGTGTATTTTAATAACCGCTTATCATTTATGGCAAGGAAAAAAAATTAATAAATTTTACATGGTTAGTATTATTCATGCTATCTGGAATTTCTTTGTATTTCTTGTTCACAACCTTACCTGATTATTCATTAAAGGTGTTATTTAGGTTTTACTACTAAAACTACACCCCAAAACAAAACAACCACCCTTAAAAGGTGGTTGTACAATATTTTATTAACAGTAACTAATTAAGCCTGCTCTATTAAACCGGCTTTAACAGCATACATTACTAAACCTGCCATTGATTTAGTACCTGTTTTTGTTTTTAGTTTATCACGGATGGCTTCTACCGTACGTGGACTAAGGTCAACAATATCAGCAATTTCTTTTGTGCTTTTTTCGTCGCACATTAAACGCAAAATGGTTACCTCTTTGTCGGTAAGGCTCACTTCCGGAGGTGCCGATGCTTCTACCACACGTTTGGTACGTAAACCACTTAACAGTGCTTTGTTGGTAAGATCGTTAAAATAAAAATCCTGCTCGTACACTTGTTTAATAGCTTCGTAAATCATTTCCGATCCCGATTCTTTGGTTAAATAGGAGTTGGCGCCTATTTCCATCATCTTAGATATAACCGAGTGGTCATTATGCATGGATAGCATAATTACCTTAACATCAGGATATAACTTTTTAATTTCAGGAAGTGTAGTTAACCCATCCATAATGGGCATTTGAATGTCTAACAATACAACGTCCGGCTGTATATGTTTTAACAAATTAAGCAGTTGCATACCATTCTCCGCTTCTGCCACCATCTGTATATCCTTTCGGCTGGATAAAGATGTTTTAACACCGGTACGAAACAGTGTGTGGTCATCGGCAATAGCTACTTTAATTGCAGTGTTTGCGTCGTTTCTCATTGGGACTAAAATTGGTTTTACTTAAATGTAATTACTCAAAAAAATTGGATTCGGTAAAATTCGACCACAAGGTGGAAAAATCCCGCGACATAAACCATAGTAGAAGTACTTGATTTATACCTTGCGGAAAGTACAGGTTGACAATAGTCAACGTATAATAGTTTACACTTATACTATAAGTAAGTATTTTCCCCTGAAAAATACGATACACCTAGTAAAAACCATAAAAATTAAATGGAGGAATAGTGCTCTTGTGCACATGCCTATGTGGATATATTTTTGTATCAGAAAGTTGGTGAAAACGATACTTGTTATCCAATATCCAAAGCCGTCCAGAAAAGTTCTTTCCAAATCCAATGACAAAACCAAAACAAGAACCCGTCTACATCAACTTTCTATTTTATAATATTATCCGTTAAGTCATTATACCTTTAAAGAACCAGTTAAGCCTTCTGAAAGGTTGACCCCAAATGGTCAAAACTTTTTTTCGTAACAGTAACAAATGAAACGGTCCTCTTCGGGGGACTTTTTCTATTTATATACCAGTTAGCAATATTTGGGGCTGTCAGCAGCAGTACTACTATCATCTTCAGTCCACTGCCCGTCTGCAATGTTTTAGCCAAGCTGCCCGGCCATTGCACCAAAACATTTACGCCTAAGCAGTGCAGCCAGTCATCAGCATATCAGTTATCAACATTTTGCAAAAACTTAATTATAAATACGTATATCCTAACTAAATAGCGTCCTGAAGATTACGCAGATAAAACCACTCCTGAATTTTGTAAAAAAAGATTTCGATTTGCGAAAATCTGCACATCAAATCAGCACCATCAGCGGGTAAAATAAAAAGCAGTTTTTGTATATTATTATATATTCATTACGCTTTAGTAGCAATCATGTAAGCATAAGGGTCGCCCAAAGCAAACTTTTTACGGCCGGGTATAGTGTAAACATCCTTTAAGCTTAACCCTACCGATGCCAGTATTTTATTCATTTCGCTTAAGGAAAAAATATAATCAACCGCTTGTTTCACTTCAATTTCGCCACCAGCTGTTATCATCATGGTTTCGGTATCTAAACGTGTAGGAAAAAATAAGTATCGGCTTTTGCTTAAAATACGCAACTCACCAATATCTGTCCAGGTACGGGCTATAAAATGCTTAATAACAGTTTCTGCTAAAGAATAACTATGTATCAGTAAGGATCCACCTTGTTTTAAACTACCAACTATTGTTTTTAAAATAACCAGTAGTTCTTCCTCCGGAAAAAAGTTTAAGCTATTTCCCATACAAATAGCCAGGTCATATTGTTGTGAAGGTATATAGGTAAAAATATTATCCTGCACCGTAGTTACAGGCAGATTTTCTTTTGTAGCAGTTTCCGCTATTTCGTCGGTATAAGCTTTCAGGTTATCAACCGCAGTAACGGTTATTCCTTGCCGCCCTAACGCCAAAGCATGGCGGCCAAAGCCACACATCATATCCAACACAGCGCTATCCTTGGTTAAGCCAAAATGGCTAATCATAAAATCAACTTCAACTTTGGTTATCTCCGGCGGATTTATTTCACGCCATATATCTTTATAATGTCCATCAAAATAAATATCGTTAATATTTGCCATGCAGGTATATTAAAGTAAACAAATAACAAAGCCACCGGTAGTTAAACAACAAGTATTATTCAAGCAACTTGTTACGCATAGCAAACATTACCAAACCGGCAATTGTTTTAGCACCTGCTTTTTGCTTCATGTTTTGTCGTATGGTTTCTATTGTACGCGGGCTTAAAAAAACCACCTTCGATATTTCTTCAGTTGTTTTATCCTCGGCTATGAGTTTTAAAATCTTTAGTTCTTTTTCGGAGAATTTTACGGGATTGGGATAAAACTGGCGAACCGTTTTTTTATGTTGTAGTTTAAGTAGTACTGCTTTATTTACCAGCTCATTAAAGTAAAAATCATCATTCATACAAGTAATAATGGCCTGGTAAATTTCGTCGGGGTCGGTGGTTTTTGTCAGGTAGGCATTAGCGCCCATTTCCATCATCTTGGTAATCATTTCCTGATCATCGTACATGGTCAGTACAATGATTTTAATGGATTCATACTCTTTTCTTATTAAACCTATTGCGTTTATGCCATCAATTTCAGGCATTCGTATGTCCATTAGTAAAACATCCGGTTCCTTCAATTTTAGTTTATGCATTAAATCTTTGCCATCTTCAGCTTCCCATAAAATTCGCAGGTACTCCCTGTCTTTCAAAGACATACGAATGCCATCACGAAAAATTTTGTGGTCATCGGCAATAGCAACTTTTATTTCCTGAACAGCAGCCATTAGTTTGGTTTTATACAGGTTTATGCCTGTTGGGTTAGAGGGGTAAAAAATCGATAATCAAACTTACGTTAAAAACGCTGATATTTTTAGTGTTTTTACGCACTTAATAATATGTTTCTGTTACACCCGTCTGAGTTATTCACATATCACCCATTTACCATTTAAAACGGCTGTTTGCTGTAAAAAATGGAAAAAACAGGAATGTTGGTAAAAAAGTGCATAAAAACAACACCAATTTTAATCAGGTGAAATACTTAATTTGTTTTTGGGAGTAAGTAAAACTTATAAACGTTGTTTAAGTACGGGTATAATCTCGTTTTTCCAGCTTTGAAAAGTACCGGCAATAATATGTTCCCTTGCTTTTGTTACCAACCACAAATAAAAAGCCAGGTTATGAGTACTGGCAATGGTTAGTCCTAATATTTCTTTGGCTTTTAATAAATGTCGCAAGTAGGCTTTGCTGTAATAATTGCTTATTTCGCTATCCATACCATCATCAATAGGCGAATAGTCAAACTCCCATTTTTTATTATCAATATTTATTACCCCTTTGGTGGTAAATAACATGGCATTACGTCCGTTTCGGGTGGGCATTACACAGTCAAACATATCTACACCCATACTAATACACTCCAGTATATTCCATGGTGTACCTACGCCCATCAGGTAACGGGGTTTTTCCTGCGGTAAATGATCGCAGCACCAGTCGCATATTTCGTACATAACCGGCTCGGGTTCACCTACGCTTAAACCGCCAATGGCATTACCTGTTGCATTTTTTTCGGCAATAAATTCGCAGGACTGTTTACGTAAATCTTTGTACATACCCCCTTGTATAATAGGAAAGAGGTTTTGCGTATAACCATATTTATCTGGGGTGCTATTAAATCGTTCTACACATCTGTCTAACCAACGATGGGTTAATTCTAAACTTTTCCTGGCATAGGTATATTCGCTTCCCCCGGGAGGGCATTCGTCAAAAGCCATAATAATATCGCCGCCAATGGAGCGTTGTATATCCATTACTCCTTCGGGAGTAAATAAGTGTTTACTACCATCAATATGCGATTGAAAGGTTACACCTTCTTCTTTTATTTTACGGGTACCGGCCAACGAAAAAACCTGGTAACCACCGCTATCTGTAAGTATAGGTTTATGCCAGCCGTTAAATGTATGCAGGCCTCCTGCCTTTTCTAAAACCTCTAAACCGGGACGCAGGTATAAATGATAGGTATTGCCTAAAATGATCTGGGCTTTTACATCGCTATGTAATAATTGCTGACTAACTGCTTTTACGCTACCTACCGTACCTACCGGCATAAAAATAGGCGTTTGTATTTGCCCATGATCGGTGGTAATAAGCCCTGCCCTGGCTTTTGATTCTTTATCGTTGTGTTGTAACTGAAAACTTAATGCCGCCATGAAAATTATGTTTTATCTTTTCTATTGTACACCAGCCCATTGCTCATCCGTATTCCTGCAGTTGAAGAGTGCGACGCAACAAAAGCCCAATCAAGGGAGGGACGCCGGTAACATAAAAAAACATTATGCCAACCTAGGCTTTAAAGTCCCTTTAGGGATTTAGGGTTGATAGTAGCAATGCAGCCGGTTTAATACAAAAAACGCTGCAAATCGGCGGCAAGTTAAGTACTTAGCGTAAACTTCAGATAACAAACTGTATTATCTTTGCCCACTTATGCCACTAATTCATTGGGAAGACATCCTTTTCTACCTGCTTATTGCTACCACCGCTGTGCAATTGTTTTACTATTTATATTTTTTTGCCCGTTTATCGTTTTTTAAACCCCGGGAAAAAACACAATCGCAAACACACCCTGTGTCGGTAATTATTTGTGCCCGGGATGAAGACGAAAACCTGGCCCGAAACCTGCCCGGCGTTTTGGTACAACAATACCATACCAGTTATGAAGTACTTGTAGTAAACGATAACTCGCTGGACGACTCGAAGTATATTTTAGAAGAACTACGTAAAACTTTTAAAAACCTGCATATTGTTGAGTTAACACAGGAAGCTAAATTAATTGCGGGAAAAAAGTATCCGTTATCAATAGGTATTAGAGAAGCCAAACACGAAGTTTTGTTGTTAACGGATGCCGACTGTGTACCCGCTACCGAAAACTGGATTGATAAAATGCAGGATGGTTATGCTAACGGCATTGAAGTGGTGATTGGTTATGGGGCTTATCATAAAAAACCGGGGTTGCTTAATAAATTAATTCGTTTTGAAACGGTACACTCGGCTATTCAGTATTTTTCTTATGCGATGGCGGGCTTGCCTTATATGGGTGTTGGGCGTAACTTATCGTACAAAAAAAGTTTGTTTTTAAATAACAAAGGCTTTTCATCTATTAACCACCTACCGGGTGGCGATGATGATTTGTTTATTAATAAAGTGGCTAACAAACATAATACGGCTATTGTGTTTGATGCGGAGGCAAGCACTTTATCGGTACCTAAAAAAACATGGAAAGAATGGCGCAAACAAAAACGCCGACATTATACTACTGCTAAATATTACAAACCTGTTCACAAGTTTTTATTAAGCTTGTACGCAGGCAGTCAATTTATTTTTTATCCCTTAGCTGCTGCCACTGCTATTTGGTTTGACTGGCGCATGGCTGTTGGTATTGTTGCATTACGCTTAGTTACACAGTTTTTTGTTTTTTATAGACCACTAAAAAAACTAGGTGAAGGCGACTTGTTTGGTTGGTTATTATTTTTTGATCTTTGGTTATTTTTTTACTATTTGCTTTTTGCACCATCCTTATTCAGGAAAGCAAAAAAGACATGGTAAGTCGGAGGTTCAAAAGGTTCAATGTTCAAGAAGTTCAATGTTTGATACAATTATGTTGAAATCCTATTAACCATGAACGATTAACTATTAACAAAATTTACAACATGGAAATTGTAACAAAATATTTTACGGAGTTTACGGATAAACAATTGCAGCAACTACAACAATTGAAGGCTTTATACACAGATTGGAATGAGAAAATAAATGTTATTTCCCGAAAAGATATAGACAGCCTTTACGAAAAACATATACTACACTCACTAAGCATAGCAGCCATTTTTGAATTTAATGACGGAGCAAAGATTTTAGATTTAGGGACCGGTGGAGGTTTTCCGGGTATACCGTTGGCTATTTTTTTTCCGGAAGTAAATTTTCATTTAGTGGATAGTATTGCCAAAAAACTAAAAGTTGTACAAGCTATTGCCGATGAACTTGGATTAACAAATGTATCTACTCAACACTCCCGTGTTGAAGATGTAAAAAACAGAAAATTTGATTATGTAGTATCCCGTGCGGTAGCACCACTAAAAGATCTCTGGCACTGGAGCCGCCCATTAATTACCACTCAGCCCACCCAAACCCTAAACCATGCACCGGGTTTAATTTGTCTGAAAGGCGGCGATTTGAACGTTGAAATACAAGAAAGCCAGACAAAACCCAAGATTATTGACATAACAGGCTTATACTCAGAAGATTACTTTAAAGAAAAGTTTATTATATACGTAACCCGTTAACCAATTACCCACAAAAAAGGTTAAATAACTACCACTTTGTGGTATTGTTGGTAAATAAGCAAATAATGAAATTTGCATTATGAACGATATTAAGGTATGTATAGTAGACGATAATAGCCAATTAAGAAATACATTAAGGGATATTATCGAAATGTCTGACGGTTATGTTTGCATTGGTACTTTAGCTACTGCCGAAGAAGCAGTAACTGAAATCCCTACCCTTCGCCCCGATGTGGTTTTAATGGACATAAACCTTGGCAGTATTGAAAGCGGCATTGACTGTGTACGTGTACTTAAACCATTGCTTGCCAACACAAACTTTATGATGTGTACCGTGTACGAAGAAGATGAAAAAATATTTGAGGCTCTAAGTGCCGGTGCCAGTGGATACATTCTAAAAAAGACCAGTCCTTTTTTATTACTATCTGCCATCAGAGAATTGTATGAAGGTGGTGCCCCTATGAGTAGCCAGATTGCCAGAAAAGTAGTAGCCGCATTTCAAAACCAACAGCCGGTTAATACAGAAACTGAACAGCAAATTAATAAACTTACTGTTCGTGAAAAGGAAATACTGGAATGGCTTTCAAAAGGATTAAGCTATAAAGAAATTGCCGCATCTATTTTTTTAAGTCCGGAAACAGTACGTAAACACGTATACCATATTTACGAAAAGCTGCATGTAAACAACCGTGTAGAAGCAGTTAATAAGTATTACGGACGTTAATTCACATTAATTTTACATTAAGAAGCGGAGGCTTTTATGGTTTTCCACATAGCAATTACCTAAAAATACCACTTTTGTGGTATTGTAGGGAACAGTAAACAGCACTACTTTAGCACTACCATTGTAGCCCCTGCAAACGCATTATACTTAACCATTAACCATAGCATGCACTTTATCCATTTTTAATACAGGGGTTTTAATCAAATACCACAAAAGGCTACCCAATGGTAGCCTTTTGCATTATTACTTGCTTAAAATATTAAGGCCGTTTTAATTCCAGCTTATTATTTTTCCGCTCAACATCTGCCATACGTTGCGAAGGATCTATTTCTGCTACAGCAATATCCAGCAAGCGTTTATCCAATTGAATAGTGTAGGTCCCATTTGTCCATTTCCAGGCCGGGTACACTTTACGTTTAACCGTTTCATTTTCGTTAGGTTTTTGCCCATACATTAAATCTAACGGAACATAATGAAGTTCTTTACTGCCATCGGCATAAATTATTTCTACGTCAATAGGCATAGGCACTAAACCATCGCGGCGTAAACGAATATTGGTTTTGCCACCATCTTCCCATAAACTATCAAAAGCGTAGTCAATCTTTTTAGTACTATTTACCCAGTAGTCTTTGTACCAATCCAGCTCAATACCGCTAATCTTTTCGCTCAGACGAATAAAATCGTTTACATTCGGGTGTTTAAACTTCCAAGTATTATAATACGAAAGTAAAATCTGGTCCCTAACATCAGCACCCACTATATAACCCAACTGCTCTAAAAACACAGCTCCTTTTGAATACGAAGCGCTTGAATATGCTCTGTTAGTATTGTAGTGATCGGCATGTGTCATTAAGGGTTCTTCCAGTCCGCCTTTAGCTAAAGTAAAGTAACCATCATAATCTCCTTTATAAGCAAACCCTGTTTTACCACTTAAAAAAGCATCGGCCCTACTTTCGGCATAACTGGTAAAACCTTCATCCATCCAAGGGTATTGTGCTTCATCTGTAGCCAATACGCCCTGGTACCAATTATGCATCCATTCGTGTAACCATGCACCCGGACTTGCTAATAAAGTAGCCATTGGGTACTCCATACCACCATCGCCACCATGTATAAAGGAGTATTGTTTATAATCGTAAGGCCCAAATGTTTTGGTAATAAACGGATATACTTTTTCCGCATCATCCAGAATTTTTTCCCATGTTTTTGGATTACCAGTTTGCGGACGATACAGTAAATGTAAAGTAATATCATTACCCACTTTACGGGTTAAGTGTTTAAAATCCGGATCGGCGGCCCACATAAAATCATGCACATTAGGTGCATTAAATTTCCAGGTTAGTTTTTTACCGGCAGGTTGTGTAACCTTCGTTCCTTCTTTCTCGTAACCGTACCCTATTTGCGCTGCATTTTGTAAATACCCTGTACCACCAAGTACATAACTTTTATCAATAGTAATATTTACATCAAAATCGCCCCACACACCATAAAACTCACGCCCCACATAAGGGTTGGGGTGCCAACCATCGTAATCATACTCACTCATTTTTGGATACCATTGGCTCATGGAATATCTAACACCAGTACTTGGGTTATCTCTACCGCTTCTACGAATTTGCAAAGGCACTTGTGCTTCAAAGTTCATATCAAACACCACTTTGCTTTTAGGCAAAATAGGTTTGCTTAACGTAACTTCTAAAATGGTTTCGTGAATCTCAAATTTTTGAGCAACTCCGTTCATGGTAAGCGAAATAATTTTCTGGTAGCCAATTTCATCGGGCTTAAGGTTGGCAATACGGTCTTTTACACGGGCATCCCAATCGGCACCACGGCCTACCGTAATAGTACCTTGTCTTTGGCTTCTGTTATCCATCATACTTCCGGGCTGAAAAGCATTCCAGTACAAATGGTAAAAAACTCTTTTCAATGTATCGGGAGAGTTGTTCCAGTATTCCAGTTTTTGCTTTCCGGTAAACTGATTTGTTTCCACATTTACATCAATATCCATCGTGTATTTCACCTTTTGCTGCCACCTGTCAGCTTGTGCCGATGCTACACCACATATGGCTGTAAATACAAAAACGCCAATTGCTTTAATCATATGCCTTATTTTAAACTATACAATGGCCGAAAATACAAAATTATTGGTGCGGTATCGCTAGAAAATATGTTAATGCTGGCGGAAGGTCAGAATAGAGAATTGTCACTTGTGCATTGTTCATTTTCAATTGTTTTGGGGCTATCAGCTATAGTAACTCCGGTCAACTTTTGTTCCGGCCTTTTGCAGTAGTGCAATGCCTACGCTCCTCCCCTACGCACCATTGCAGCTACTGCTGTCAGTCCGGCAGCCTTTGATTTGTATAACAAATCCCTTCATATTGCTATCTTTATTTCTCATAATAATTATGCATTTACCATTTACTATATTAACGTTTATGCTGTTTACATACAGCAGCTATGCACAAACAATAATAAAAGACAGCTCAGATACTCCTGCGACGAACACTTATTCATCAGATTCTATTTACAATTATGTGAAGAACAAAACAAAGAATAAATTTTGGGGTAACTCCACTTACATTGCGTCCCACTTATTACTCGCCAGAAATGCGGAATTAGGTGTTAGCCTTGGTAGAACTAATGGTCTTGCCTCTATTCATGATAGAGGAATGGGATCCTATGATATGACAAGTTGGGGAGTAAGTTATAATATATCAAAATTGAAACACAAACCTCATCATTTAGCGGGTATCTTTTATGAATATAATTTTTTGCCTTTTCTTCTAATAGGAAACTACACATTAAGGGGTGAGTATCTGCATGATTTTTCTGCAAAACAGCATTACTTAAGACCAAGCATTGGTTTTAATCTACTGTTCTGTGATATTACTTACAATTACTCATTTAAAATTGGCAGCAATCACGAAAGTAATATATACAAACACGGAGTTGCATTTCGTGTAAAATATTTTATTGGGAGAAAAAACTGGGAAAGACGTATCAGAACAAGATACCCAGAAATCTCACAAGGGAAATAATACTATTTAGTAACCCTACTCCTTCCCTTCCAACACAATCACTATTTCGCCTTTAACGGTTTTGGCGGCAAAATAATCATGCACTTCCTGTAAAGTGCCGCGTTTATTTTCTTCAAACATTTTAGTAAGCTCACGGCTTACACTTACTTTACGGTCGGCACCAAAATATTCAATAAAGTCTAGTAATGTTTTTACCAACCGCATGGGCGACTCGTAAAATATCATGGTGCGTTCTTCGGTTTGTAATTCTTTTAATAAAGTTTGGCGACCTTTTTTTACGGGGATAAAACCTTCAAACACAAAACGGTTGGTGGGTATACCGCTGTTAACTAAAGCAGGGACAAAAGCAGTGGCGCCGGGCAAACATTCAACAGGCACGCCGGCTTTTACACATTCCCTCACCAGCAAAAATGCGGGATCAGAAATACCGGGTGTCCCGGCATCAGTAACCATGGCCATGGTTTTGCCTTCGGCTAATTGGCTTACCAAATGCTGTAATACTTTATGCTCGTTATGCTGATGGTACGGAGTAACAGGTTTATTAACCTGATAATGTCTTAATAAATGAGAGCTGGTGCGGGTGTCTTCGGCTAAAATTAAATCAACCTGTTGCAATATTTCCAGGGCACGAAAAGTAAGATCTTTTAGGTTGCCAATGGGTGTGGGCACTAAGTATAAACGCCCTTGCGATGGTTGATTGTTATTTTCTGACACTCCGTTTGATGTTAATTGTTATTGGTTATTTGTTAATAGTACCAATGTTAAAGTAAACACTTTGGCTAAAGCATCTGTCAGGCTGAGCTTGACGAAGCCCTATTAAAGTTGTCCTTCGTCAAGCTCAGGACGACAAAGACTCCGAAATTTTATAGGTTTCAAAACGTTTGCTTTTGTTAAGCTAAAACTACTTTGAATTACAAGCTTGCTTTTGCACAATGCTCAATAGAATTACCGAACGTACAAGTGAGTGACACAACCGAAGCCCAATCAAGGGAGGGACGCTGGTAACCAAATAAATAAACCGTACAACCAAATAAATGTATATTTAGTTGTACGGTTTTATTAATTGAAATTATATTACCGATGCTTCGAAATATTCCATTACCGGATTGGCCAATAATTTTTTGCTGGCTTCTTCGGCGATGGCTTTGGCTTCTTCGGGAGATGATGCGTTGATTTGTAAAGTGATGTTACGGCCAATGCGCACATCTTCTACGCTTTGTAAACCTAAATTTTTTAATCCACCAATTACCGCTTTACCTTGAGGATCTAATAACTCTTTTAACGGCATTACTTTTACTTCTACCGAATATGTCATGCTATACTATTTTTAAAGCCCAAAGATAAGAGTATGTAAGCGATTATTACAAGAGGAATTGCTAACCAACCGGTGAATAATCCTGCTACAATAGCTATAACTAATAAAATTACTTTGGGTAGGTTATTTTTAAGGGTAAAGTCTTTAAACTTAAGGCTAAGTAAGGGCAATTTGCTTACCGTGATTATTGCGGTAAAAGCAATGATGGCATATAACACCCATTTGTTTTGCAATAAGGTAACCGCCGCATCTACATTGCCATGCCAGTAAATTAATGGCAAAGAGGCTATTAACAAACCACCAGCAGGTGCCGGTAAACCTTTGAAATAAAATTTCTGATCGGTATCAATATTAAATCTTGCTAAACGCCAGGCAGCAGCCACCGGTAAAAATAATGCAGGCAATAACCAGATAACCGAGCTATCTAATCCATCAGGTTCGGCAGCAATGGCCAACCTAAGAAACTGATACATGATTAACCCGGGAGCAACACCAAAACTTACTAAATCGGCTAATGAATCTAACTGTTTACCCATTTCCGAATCGGCTTTTAACAGGCGGGCTAAAAATCCATCTAAAAAATCGACCACGGCTGCTAAACCAATAAACACAGATGCCAACGCTATACTCTCAGGAACCCTTAAAAATTGTTGCCCGCTTTGTGGATCATTGTAAACAATAAATCCGTTTTGCAGTGTTACAATAATGGCTATACAGCCAAATACCAGATTAAGCAGCGTAAAATAATTGGGAACCTGTTTCATGTAGAGTGGCTGTAGTTAAATTGTTTTATTTCCTTTTCATTAAAGTTTCTATTTCCTCGGCGGTAATAGGTATATTTTTCATTAAATCTTTATTACCGGTTTTGGTAATCCAGAAGTTGTTTTCGATACGTACACCCATTTTTTCTTCTTCAATATAAATACCCGGCTCAATGGTAAATACCATGCCTTGTTTGATAGGTTCGGTTTTAGTACCAAGGTCATGTACATCTATACCCAAATGGTGAGAAATACCATGGTATAAATATTTGCGGTAAGCACGGTTAGCCGGATCTTCGTTTTTAACATCGGCTTTAGTTATTAAACCAATTTTAAGAAACTGTTTGGTGGCTTCATCACCTACTTTATCGGTATAGTTATTTATGCTGATACCTGGTTTTAAAATGCTTTTGCAATAATCATGAATAGCTAAACAAGCATTGTACACTTCTTTCTGGCGTTTACTAAACTTACCGTTAACAGGAACTGTACGGGTAAGATCGGCACAATAACCGCCATACTCTGCACCAAAATCCATTAATACTAAATCGCCATCTTTACACTCCTGGTTGTTAAACAGGTAATGTAAAACCCTTGCATTATCGCCACTGGCAATAATGCTGTTGTAGGCAGGACCTTCGGAGCGTTGTGATAAGAAGGAATGAAATATTTCGGCTTCAATTTCATACTCCATTACACCGGGTTTGATAAATTGTAACAAACGTCTGAATGTAATTTCTGTAATATCCATTGCTTTTTGTAATACAGCAACTTCTTCGGGTGTTTTAATGGCGCGTAGCTCTTTGGTTATTTTAGCAGCACGCAGGTAATTATGTAATGGGTAACGGGCTTTGGTTTCCTGTATAAAACGATAATCTCTTGTTTGTAATAACGAACCTTTTCTATCATTCTCATTACTGTCTAAATAAATATTATCGGCCAGGTGTATCCAGGGTTGTAATAAACCGTCTAAAGTATCGGCCCAAACAATAGTTTGTATGCCACTTAAAGCAGTTGCTTCGTTTACTCTTAATCTTTTACCATCCCATTTTTCTTTTAATTCATTAGGCCTAACCAATACCAATACTTCACGGTATTTAGGATCGGGGTTGTCAGGAAAAAGAATAACCATACTATCTTCCTGAGTTACGCCACTTAACCAATACAGGTTACTGTTTTGTTTAAACTTATACAATGCATCACCATTGGTAGGCATTTCATCATTACTTAAAAAAATAGCAATGCTATTTTTTTCCATTTTACTTATAAAACGCTTTCTGTTTTGCGAGAACAATTTAGAATCTATGGGTAAGTTTCTCATTATTACTATTTTAAAAAGAGGTTAAAGATAAACAGGCTTGTTGAATTGACAATGCAAGCTAAGTGTTAAGCTGTTAAATGATAACAAAATAAGCAACCAAAATTCATTTATACTATAACCGGTAAAGAAACGGTTGGTTTGGGTTAAAATATATTTAAGTAGGTAGTTTTAAAATAACCCGCAATTACTAATCATACTATTTTTTAAATAATTTTTTGTTGCCTAAACTTTATAAATAAACACACCTAAAATTATTTTTTTACAAATATGTTATAATAAAGCTGTACTTTTTTAAATAAAAACTAACCTTTCTACATAATAACAATAATTTGTTCAATGTGTACAACTAACACTTGTTCGTTAAATATAAAATCTTTCTGTAGTTTTGCTGCTTAACAAACTTGCTAGTTATATGTCATACCCGACTATTTCATTGCCTGTACAGGCGCTTGTAAAACTTGGATTACAAAACACCCCAAACGTACATTACCAACTATCTGCCGATGAATTAATTCAGGACACATTAAGAACCGGTGAAGGAGTATTAAATGATACCGGAGCTTTAGTAATACAAACCGGTGAATTTACCGGCCGGTCGCCAAAAGATAAGTTTATTGTAAAAGATGCTATTACCACAGACACTGTAAACTGGAACGACTTTAACATTTCCATTGATGAAAAATATTATGACATTGTTCGTAAAAAAATAATGCAGCATTTAGATCAGGCACCTGAAATATGGGTGCGTGATTGTTATGCCTGTGCCGATAAAAGATACCAAACCAATATAAGAGTAGTAAACGAAAAACCATGGAACAACCTGTTTGCTTATAATATGTTCCTGCGCCCTACCGAGGCTGAACTGGAAACATTTACACCTGAATGGCATATTTTATCTGCCCCTTCATTAAAATTAGATCCGCAGGAATGTGGTACCAGACAAGCGAATGCAGCCATTGTTTCATTTAAAAATAAAACTATTTTAATAGCCGGCACAGGTTATACCGGCGAAATTAAAAAAGGCATTTTTACCATCTTAAACTATATACTGCCGCAGGATAAAGATGTGCTGAGTATGCATTGCAGTGCTAACATGGGTAATGATGGTGATACGGCTATTTTCTTTGGCTTAAGCGGTACGGGTAAAACAACCCTGAGTGCTGATCCTAATCGCAAGCTGATAGGTGATGATGAACACGCCTGGACCGATGACAACATCTTTAATTTTGAAGGCGGTTGTTATGCTAAAACTATTAATCTTAGCGAAGAAAAAGAACCGGAAATTTTTAACGCTATTCGCCCCGGCGCATTGGTAGAAAACACTACATTTTTCCCCAACACCAACACCATTAATTTTGATGATGCCAGTATAACGGAAAACACACGTGTATCTTACCCCTTACATTTTATTAGTAATGCCATGGAGCCCTCGGTTGGCGGTTTACCAAAAAATATATTCTTTTTAACCTGCGATGCTTTTGGTGTATTACCTCCTATTTCTAGATTAACACCTGGTCAGGCTATGTACCAGTTCATCTCAGGTTACACAGCAAAAGTTGCCGGTACCGAAGCCGGAGTAACAGAACCTAAACCAACTTTTAGCGCTTGTTTTGGTGCACCTTTTTTACCATTGCATCCGGGAAAATATGCAGCCATGTTAGGTAAAAAAATGCAGGAAAACCAGGTAAATGTTTGGTTAATTAATACCGGCTGGAGCGGTGGTGCTTATGGTGAAGGTAGCCGTATGAAATTGAAATACACACGTGCCATGATTAGCGCAGCATTGGACGGTAGTTTAAATAACGTAACTACTATGCCTGATGCAATTTTTGGTTTTGCCATACCCAATAGTTGCCCCAATGTACCCGATGAAGTTTTGGTACCCCGTAACACATGGAAGGACAAAGCCGCTTACGACAAAAAGGCTAATTACTTAGCCAACTTGTTTATAAGCAACTTTAAAAAATACGAAGATGGTGTAGATGCTGCTATTATTGCTGCAGCACCAACGCCTAAACAATAAGCTTACACACATGAGGCACAACTATAAAAGCCCCGTTAGCAATAACGGGGCTTTGTGTTATAACAATTAACTGGCAATACTTATTTTACTTCCAGGCTAAAAAGATTCTTGTCATCTACAAACCCCTCCAACACATCACCCACTACTGCTTCGCCAACACCTGCAGGTGTGCCGGTAAATATCAGGTCACCAATATTAATAGAAAAATAGTTGGATATAAATGATACAATTTCATCAAAGGCAAAAATCATATCCTTGGTATTGCCTTTTTGTACCTGCTCTTTGTTCTTTTGCAGGCTAAAGTTTATATCGTTCTTATTCTTTACTTCTGCCAACGGAATCCAACTACCTACTACAGCCGAGTTGTCCCATGCTTTGGCTCTTTCCCAAGGCAAGCCTTTTGCTTTTAGTTCGTTTTGCACATCCCTTGCAGTAAAATCAATACCGGTTGTAATGGCGTCATAGTATTTACCTGCATGTCTGTCCTGAATGTATTTACCGTTTTTACAAACACGCAATACTATCTCACATTCATAATGCAGTTCGTTTGTAAATTCGGGATAATAAAAAGGAGTATGAGATTGCAGCAATGCATTTTTCGGTTTCATAAAAATAACCGGCTCGTCTGGAACTGCATTGTTTAACTCTTTTGCGTGCTCGGTATAATTACGGCCTACACAAAAAATTTTCATTTTAGAGGTTGTTGATGATTAAATATAAAGATGTATACCATGATAGCTGTGCTACTCAGGTATTATCCCAATAAGGCAATCATGTATCAACTGGATTTTGGTTGGACGGGGACGCTAAAATAAGTAATCTAACTCATATCACATAATGAAAATATCTTATTATTTATTTCATTCATAACTCGGGTTACGCCAATAGTCGCAAATTTTTCAATTATATCAACCGAAACATCAATTTTCTTCTTCACTAAAGGTAATTCATTTTCCATCCATTTTCCCAAAACAAATTCGGCCTGCATACCCTTGGGAAAATCGTTACCAATACCAAACCTTAGCCTGGGATAATTGGTACTGTTTAACAAAGTCTGTATACTTCTCAATCCGTTATGCCCTGCGTCACTGCCTTCGGGGCGTATACGCAGCTTATTTAATGGCAATGCCAGATCATCTAAAATAACAAATACATTTTCTATAGCTATTTTTTCTTTATCCATCCAGTACTTAACAGCCTTACCACTTAAATTCATATATGTTGTAGGACATATACAAATAAATATTTTCCCTTTCCATTTTACCTCTGCCATATAAGCCAGCCTGTCTACCTTAAACTGCCCCCCATGTTTCATCACAAAAGCATTTACCACATCAAAACCAATATTATGTCTTGTATGAGCATACTCATTACCTACATTTCCAAGGCCTACAATTAAACATTTCATAACACAAAAATAATTATCAATATATGTAACAATAAAACAAATTTGGGGCTTTCGGCTCTAACAACAATATTCAGCTACAGCTCACTGCCCGCCTTCAATCTTTGCCAGCCCGGCACAAACCTGCAATTACACGTGGCAAAGTATTTACGGCTAAGCAGTGCAGCCCATCATCTTTATAACTTTTAGCAACAGCTTACGCCTAAAAAAAATACCTGCATGTTTGCAGGTACTTTTTATATCAATCAAGTTACGTTGATTATTTTTTAGCAGCAGCAGCTTCTTCTTGTTTAAGCTGACGAGTCATAACTACTGATGCAATAGGAATACGTGGAGAATTCAAAATTTCAAAATTTGGTTCTTTCACATCTTCTACACGAATGTTTTCGTTAATTTTTAAAGTGTCAATAGGCACTTCAATTTGCTCTTTTAAATCCTTCGGTAAAGTTTTCACTTTAAGTGATTTAAATTTAGCTACAAAGCGACCACCTTCTTTTACACCTACAGATGTACCTGTAAATTTCAAAGGAATAGTTGCAATAACTTTTTTATCTTCCACTAACTCTAACAAATCAATATGTGTTAAAGCGTCGGTTACTTTATCAAATTGTAAGTCTTTTAAGATAGTACGGTAAGTTTTACCATCTAATTTAACTTCAGCAATTTGAAAGCTTGGTGTGTACACAAAGTGTTTGAAAGCCGCAGCAGGAGCATAAAAACTAATTTCCTGAGCACCCCCGTAAATTACACCAGGCACATGACCCTGAGAGCGAATTTGGCGGGTGGCTGACTTGCCAAAATCGGTCCTCAAGTTCCCTTCGATTGTAATTGTTCTCATTTTTGTTTGTTTATATGAATAAAAAATTCTCTGTTTTTTAAAGCGGTTATTAGCTAACAGTTATTGGTTAACTGCCATTTTAATAACCTGCTTTTTTAGTTTATCCTATTATTCCGTTACCTGCACAATGTTCAATAGAATTACTACAGTACAAGAGTGCGACGCAACAGACGATGCTAGTAGTAATGCAGTTGGTAAAATAATTATTAGTCATTAATATTCAGTATACTAGTATACAGAATAAAACACGTAAACCTTAAACCCCAACCTTACTACCCTACACCCTTACAGGCTAGTGCGGCGTTGCGAGTGAACAAATAAACTGGTAATACTTTTGTTTTCGAACGCATTGCGTATGGCTACAGCAAATAATTCGGCTACTGAGATTACTTTTATTTTTTCGCTTTGTTTGCGGATAGGAATAGTATCGCATACAATTAGCTCTTCCAGCACACTGTTTTCGATGTTTTCGTAGGCTTTGCCACTCAATACCGGATGGGTAATCATGGCCCTAACGCTACGGGCACCTTTTTCTTTTAAAAGAGCTGCACTTTTTGCAAGTGTTCCGCCGGTATCACAAATGTCATCTATAATAACAATGTCTTTACCGGTAACATCACCAATTACCACCATGCTCGCTATCTCGTTGGCACGTTTGCGATGTTTGTCGCAAATAACCATTTCGGCCCCAAAATAGTTGGCAATTTCGCGTATACGGTTGGTTGCTCCTACGTCGGGGGCGGCAAAGGTAAGGTTTTCTAAGCGTAAATTTTCAATATAGGGAATAAAAACAGCGTGGCTGTCAAGGTGGTCAACGGGAATATCGAAGTAACCCTGAATTTGCGGAGCATGTAAATCCATGGTTATCACCCTATCAGCACCGGCTGCGGTTAACATATTGGCTACAAGTTTACTGCCAATGGCAACACGGGGACGATCCTTACGATCCTGGCGGGCATAGCCATAATAGGGAATAACGGCAATTACTTTATAGGCTGATGCTCTGCGGGCTGCATCAATCATTAACAGTAATTCCATAAAATTTTCGGAAGGGGCAAAAGTACTTTGTACTAAAAAAACGTAATCGCCACGAACACTTTCCAAAAAGTTGGGTGAAATTTCACCATCACTAAACTTTTGAACATTAATACGTCCGGGTTGTGTTCCGTACCGTTTACAGATTTCTGCTGATAAGTCCTGTGAACCTGTACCTGAGAATATTTTAGCTGATTGCATGGTTGTGGAATGAGTGGCGAAGATATAAATATAGGGCCAATGAACCCAGACAACTAGCTATAAAAACTGAAAATAATTAACGCAAAGCTACTACTGCGCCAATTGTGGTATTGGGTATACTTTTCGTAGAAACGGCTACTGTAGCAGGTTGTGACTCTTTATTGTATTGGCTGGCAGTACTACTATTTAAACTTTTAAATATGGATGTGCAGATAAACACAGAAAGAAGTAAAGCAACAATGTAAACGGTTGCAAAGAAAAGAATGGGATGCAATGCACCTACGGTAGTCAGGTTACTAGGCTTCATGATATTAGATTTTATGGTTTTCCGCTAATTAATCACATATAACTTTTTTGTAATTAATTAACGGGATAAAATTATTTGTTAAATTGATATCATGCAAGAGCAAAAGTACCCGATAAAACAATGGGCAAAAGACGATAGGCCCCGAGAAAAACTACTATTGTCCGGAGCCAAAGGATTAAGCAACTCTGAGCTTTTGGCCATTTTGATACGTAATGGACCCCGTAATAAATCGGCGCTGGATGTAGCGCAGGAAATACTACGCCTGGGAAAAGATAATTTGCAAGAGTTAGCAAAACTTACCGTTAAAGACCTTACTAAAATAAAAGGAATTGGCGAAGCCAAGGCGGTATTATTGGTGGCCGCATTGGAGTTAGGAAAACGACGGCAAGCTGCAGAATTGCTGGCTAAACCTTTCATTACCAGTACTAGTGATTGTGCCAAATGGCTGCAGCTAAAACTTGGCGATTTTAAGCATGAGGTTTTTGCAGTTATGTACTTAAACCAGGCTAATAAAATAAATCACTTTGAAATTGTCAGCGAAGGAGGTGTTACAGGTACTGTAGCCGACCCGAAGATTATATTAAAAAAGGCTTTGGAACACAATGCCGTTAATATTATTATTAGCCATAACCATCCCTCTGGCAACCTTAACCCCAGCGAAGCAGATAAACGTTTAACTAACAAATTGTACGAGGCTGCAGGTTACCTGGATATAAAAGTACTGGATCACATTATTGTTAGTGAAACAGGCTACTATAGTTTTGTAGAGCAAGGTTTAATGTAATTAAGCCTGGGCATTAGGACCACCAAAGTTTAAAGGAATCTGTACTTCGTCCAGATCTTTAATTACGCCGTTACTTGCTTCAAATTTTTCTACATTGTCTATCAGTGCCTTCATTAAACGTTTGGCATGCTGCGGTGTAAGTATAATACGCGATTTTACCTTGCTCTTTGGCGTACCCGGCATTACGTTTACAAAGTCTACCACAAACTCGGCATGCGAATGTGTAATAATGGCCAGATTGGCGTAGTTACCTTCTGCTACTTCTTCTGATATTTCTATGTTTAACTGGTTAGGCTGTTGCTGATCCGTCATGTGAGTTGATTTATAGCGAAGGTAGGGAAAAGGGAAGTTAGTAAGCATTTGCTTCACAATTGATTATATAATCATTCTTATCTGCGCCTTTATCTCCGACTTTTTATTCCCATTTATCTCATCCAACCCACTACCTATCGTTTGCCTGTTATTATAAATCATCTGTGCCCAACGAAGCCATACCGTAATATTTCTGTTTATATCATAATTAAGATTTAAATAATAACGAAAACCTTTATCATAAAACACTGGAATACTATAACTATACAATACATCGTTTTCAAAAGCATAAACCCTTGAATAATAACTATCTGTTTCAAAATACTGTAACCTTACCCCGGCAGCTAAAGGTTTCGTCATCGGTTTATATATTATATCGGCAAAATATAGTATACCTTGTTCTTTATCATTCCTTTCCCGGTCAAACTGTAACCATTCTACCCTGCTGCGCACCGTAATGATTGTATTTAATTTATGGCTTACATGCATACGCCAGTTGACCTTATTTTGATAAACCAGATAATTTAAACTGGTTACATTATCCGGTTGATTAAGTTGTTTTGACTCTTTTCTAAAACGCAGATACAATTCACTTGCTTTATTTGGAGTATAAGTTAACTGGGCGGCATATTCGCTTCCACTGGCTGGTGCATCTACCAGGTATTTTATAAAAGGAAATTTAAATAAATCGGCATACCCATCTAATCGTAAATTACTCGTTGGCCTCATGGTTAACCCAATGTAATAACCGGTTTCATTTGTAGGGAAAGTATTTTCTGTAAATGCATTACCGTTTACAGCCTGATAACCCTTACCTATACTTCTTTGCAACAAAGCAATGTCTACTGTTCTGTCAACACTTATCATAAGGCCGTTTACAAAAGCCCTGTTCATTTTTTTATCAATAGCCGCTTCACCAAAAAAGTGAACGTTTTTATGTGTGTAGCCATAATCAATGCTGGCATTAAACCATGTTTTTCCTGTTATAGCAAAATAATTATAGGGTAAATCCCGCTTTTGTAAAGCTGCTGAAAAATGATAGCTTATTGTATTTATACCTATGTACCCTTTACCCAAAGAGTATCTCAAATTCCCTCCATAACTTATTTGCCTAAGTTTATTTTTATCAGCTGCTTCCGATGCAGTTCTGTGATAACCCGAAGTAACAAAAGAAGAAAAATAATCTTCCGCATCTACACTATCAGCGCTTTGTATCATATTAGCACTTAGCCTTCTAGCGGATGCAAACAAAGTAAGTTCAATATTTTTCTTTTGCAGTGTAATACCAACTCCACGGTTAAAATTATATTCACCGGCCGAAGTATATGGCCTTAAAACCGTTGATTGTCTTTTTATAGCACTTATTTCTACACTCTTTTTAAAAGCAAGGCTTTGCCATTGTATTAAACCCTGGCCCATATTTACAGTAAAATCACCAAGTGCCAACGCTTTTATCACACCTATGTTGCGTGCAAATGCATGTACAGAATAAAAATCAAAACCATATTGCTGTACTCCTTTAAAAAATTGTTCACCAGCATCTTTATCGGCTGTCACACCGTACTGTAGTATATTTTTATACATATACCTGTACCGCAAAAAGTAACGTTGTTTACTTCCCAGGTATTTTGTGCCGGCTGTAGTTTTATCAAACCCTTTGGCTTGCTCCATTATTTGCGACGCCCGTATAATAATACTATGTTCACCACCTTTCAACCGGTCTTTTATTGAGTTTATTAAACTTATATCATCAGCAATAGTTATAAAAGGCAATAGTTTTCGTATAGTAAAAATATCCCAGCCCGGTACCGCCTGCAACTCATACACATTTACCAGCTTACCCAATAACTTACGATAAATAAGCAGGTTTTGTATTTGCAAATCGGTCAGCAACAATAATCCCTGAAGCTCATCTGCCGATGCGGTATTTATATGTAAGGGATGTCTTTTGTAATAACTTAATTGTTGTAAATAACTATCATCTTCTGTTTCGGCTTCTTCAGCAGCAGTCATACTTTCTAACTGTTGCTCGGTTACAGGCGGTACCGTTTGTGCAGCCAATTGAAACCGACAACATAAAATTAGTATACATATATAATAAACATATTTCTTCATGGCTGATGATTATTTTCATATATAATCATCAGTCCCGGCGATAGCCCTAACTGATTATGATAACCGCTTACAATATCTAATCGTATATTTTTCCAACCTAAACCAACTCCTAACCAATAACTGGTTGTACCCGTACTTACTCCACCCCGTAATTGTAAAAAAGGTAAAATTTTGTATTGTACATCTGCCTGTACGATGTTTGCCTTATCTTCTTCTTTTACAAAGGCTGTACTTACAAAAAACTTCTCCGACGCCTCGTATCCTATACCTAATGAATATACAGAGGCAAACTTTTCCTGTTTATTTATCCCGAATTTTGAACTTACCGGGTTTACCACTTGTAAACCGCCATGCAGCTTCTCGGTAAAATGTAAAACAGTACCCAGCTCCATGCCAATTGCTGATGCATTGCCATAACCATTTACTTTTAATCCGTTGTAGTTAAACCTTACACCAATATCAATGGTTTTACCCAGACTTCGGGCATAAGCCAATCCTATCTGATAATCATTCATATAACTACCGCCCTGATAAGCAGTTGTTACGGCAAAGTTTCCCGATTGGGTGGGCAAAGCAAAAGCACCTAAATAATGCATAAGCTCCTTCAGCATAAAACGCTGTTCGCCATATACACCGGCACTAAACTGTTTCACTTTTGTCAGTGCAGCAGTATTAGACAAAACAGAAAATACATCGGAATGAGTGGCGGAATACGCCCCGACACCTGCATAAGATGAACTTACGGGTTTACGCACCAACTGTGCATACAGGTTATGGCTTGCACAAAATGGCAGAACCATTAAAAGCAGTTTAATGTTTCTCAAAACTCAGGTAGGTTAGCTTATCGTAATTTACGTATTTTATTGGAATACAATTATCATGTGCGGAATAAGTTTTTTGATAGGCGCTATAAGTAACATAGAGCGTTAACACTTAAGAGGCTTTCTTTCTGATATTAGACATGAGCATTTTGCTCCCAGCGTCCCTCCCTTGATTGAGCTTCCGTTGCGTCGCACGCTTGTACTGCTGTAATACTATTCATCATTTGGCATGAGGTGTTGGTAGTTAATGGTTCATTGTTAATAGTTAATAGGGAGAAGCCCCTGAACTTCCCGACTCACGGACTCTCCGACTTCCCGACTTCCCTACTCTCTCTCCTGAACAGCGAACGGAACTCCGAACGGAGCGTCGCAAGGGACGATCAATCAGGGAACCGAAGCCGGTAAACAAAAAATGTTACTATAAAAATGAGAAAATGTAGCCGTTAATACAGATTTAAAACCAAAAACATTGAAAGTTTATGTAGGTTTGCGCCATGCAAATATTAGACGGGAAATTAGCCGCTCAGGCTATTAAAGATGCACTGAAACTGGATGTAGCCCAACGTGCAAACGAAGGAAAAAAAATACCGCATTTAGCCGCAATTTTAGTAGGCAACAACGGAGCCAGCGAAACTTATGTAGCTGCAAAAGTAAAATCATGCGAAGAAACAGGCTTTAAATCGACCTTAGTTAGGTTTGAAAGCACTATAGATGAACTGCAATTATTAGAAGAAATTGATAACCTTAACAACGATCCGGATATTGATGGTATTTTGGTACAACTGCCATTACCAAAACATATTGACGCTAAAAAGGTAATTGACGCTATATCGCCTGCGAAGGACGTAGACGGGTTTCATCCTGAAAGTGTGGGTAAAATGGTAGAAGGCTTACCAACTTTTGTTCCGGCAACACCATACGGAATTATGTTGCTGTTAAAGCATTACAAAATAGATACAAAAGGAAAACATGCTATTGTTATTGGCCGTAGTAATATTGTTGGACGCCCTATGAGTATTTTGTTAAGTGGTAATAGTAACCCGGGAAACTGTACGGTAACTATTTGTCACTCGCATACTACCAACTTAAAAGAACTTTGCCTGCAAGGCGATATAATTGTAGCGGCTTTGGGCATACCCGAGTTTGTTACTGCTGACATGGTAAAACCAGGTGCCATAATTATTGATGTAGGCATTACCAGAGTGGAAGACAGCAGCCGTAAAAGTGGTTTTAGGCTAAAAGGCGATGTGGCTTATGCCGAAGTTGCCGATAAAACTGATTGGATAACGCCTGTACCGGGTGGTGTAGGCCCTATGACCATTGCGGCTTTGATGAAAAATACCTATCAGGCTTGCGTTGAAAACAACTAAATAAGCTTTTGATTGTTTAAGAAAAATATGACAGCAACTACTGAAAATATAGATACTCCCCTTTTAACGGCTACAAGTACGTTGCCGGTAATGGAGCATTTTTATACCATTCAGGGTGAGGGGTTTTATCAGGGTCATGCTGCTTACTTTATACGTTTGGGCGGCTGTGATGTGGGCTGTGTTTGGTGCGATGTAAAAGAAAGCTGGGACGCCGATGCGCACCCGCACTTTACCATACAACAATTGGTGGATGAAGTAAAAGCAACACCATCTAAAATTGTAGTTATTACCGGTGGTGAGCCATTGATGCACCCATTGGATGCGTTAACCGATGCACTACATGCAGCAGGTTTACAAACAAATATTGAAACATCGGGATCATCGCCATTATCAGGAAACTGGGATTGGTTATGTTTATCGCCAAAAAAGTTTAAAGCTCCTTTACCCGAGGTGGTGGCTGCGGCTAACGAATTAAAAGTAATTATTTACCATAAATCGGATTTTGCTTTTGGCGAGCAGTTTGCGGCACAAGTACCTGCCGATTGTAAATTATACTTACAACCTGAATGGAGTAAGGCTGATGTAATGGTTCCGTTAATTGTTGAGTATGTTAAGGCCAACCCGCAATGGGAGCTTAGCCTGCAATTGCATAAATATATTAATGTGCCATAATAAAAAATGAACATAAAAGAAAACCGCATCAATATTTTGGTGCGGTTTTCTTTTATTTTAAATATTTTACACAAATATTTATTAATTGAATACAATTGTATTGATAACCCTGAAATTCACATACGTTTAACTAATAAAATGTGGTAAAGAGGGCTTGGTTGTAGAGGACAACAATAATTTTAAGAACATCTAGCACCCTAAAAATAAATAATATTTAGATTCGTTACTATATTATGGTCAACATATTTTTCAAATATTGGCTCCTGATTACATTTTGTTTTTTTACTTATAGTGTAAACGGACAAAATTATAATCCTGCTAAAGTGAATAAAAAGGCAGTGACGCTTTATCAGCAAGCTATCGAAAGAGCTAATGACAATAACTATGTAAGCGCCATTGGCTTACTTACTCAGGCAGTTGCCATTGATAACAACTATGTAGATGCACATATTGCTATGGCCAGTATTTACAGCAAATTAAACACCTACAATAAAAGTATTGAAAGTTTTGAAACTGCATTTGCTATAGACAGTATTTACACTATACCCGATAAACTACTCTATTCTACCATGCTGGCATCGGTGGGAGAATTTAAAAAAGCATTGGCTGCACTAAATCATGTACTTACTGTTACGCCACCCAAAAATGAAAAACAATTAGCAGCCTACTTACAACGCAAAAAAAACTATGAATTTGCCGTTGCATATGACAGTACTTTTTTAAAGGACAGACGATACAGTTTTAATCCTGTAAATGCCGGACCATCTATTAATACAAAAGAATCTGAATACTTTCCTTCGCTTACTATTGATAAAAAAGAATTGGCTTTTACCAGACGTATTAACCAGAGTAATGAAGATTTTTATTCCAGCAATTTTATTAACGGCGAATGGAACACAGCTAAGGCTTTAGCCGGCGAAATAAATACCAGTTATAACGAAGGTGCTTTACAAATTTCGCAGGATGGCAAATGGCTTGTCTTTACCGGTTGTAATCGTCCGGATGGATTAGGTAGTTGTGATTTATATATGGCTTATTTGCAAAATGGTGCATGGTCAGCAGCACGCAACATGGGCCGTAAAGTAAATAGCGACCAATGGGATTCACAACCAAGTTTATCGCCTGATAAAAGAGAAATTTATTTTACCAGTAGCCGCCCCGGCGGTTATGGCGGTATGGATATTTATGTAACTCGTTTAAACGAAAAAGGCTTTTGGAGCGAGCCTGAAAACTTAGGCCCGCAGGTAAACACAGCCGGTGATGAACAATGCCCCTTTATTCATGCCGATAACCAGACTTTGTATTTTACCTCTAACACCTGGCAAGGTTACGGCGATGATGATTTGTTTTTTACCAAAAAAGATAGTGCCGGAAATTTCACCACTGCACCCGTTAACCTGGGCTATCCTATTAATACAATAAACAAAGAAGGAACATTGTATATAACTGCCGATGGTGCAACGGCTTACTATTCAGGTGAAAGGCCGGAAGGTAAAGGCGGTTTAGATATATATAGCTTTGATCTGCCAAAAGAGGTGCAACCGAAAAAAACGTTATGGATTACAGGACAAGTACACGACAAAAAAACGAACGAAGGCATCGCATCAACAGTTGAGCTAATAAACCTTTCCAATAATCAGGTAGTTAATATTGTACGAACGGATGAAGATGGCGATTATTTAATTACGCTGCCCGTTGGTAACGATTATGTTTTTAATGTAAACAAAAAAGGCTATTTATTTTTTTCGGACAGGTTTCTTGTAGCTGGCACAGAGGCCGATTCTACCTACCAAAAAGACATTGCCTTGCAGCCTATAGAGCCTAACGCCAGTATTGTTTTAAATAATGTGTTTTTTGATGTAAACAAGTTTGATATTAAACCTGCCTCTTACATTGAACTGGATAAACTGATACAGTTTTTAAATGACAACCCGGAGGTCACAATTGAAATATCGGGACATACAGATAATGTTGGTAAACCTGCTGATAATAAACTTTTATCTGAAAACAGGGCTAAACGTGTTGTAGCCTACCTGCAACATAAATTTATATCACCTAAACGTTTAAGTTTTGTTGGTTATGGAGAAACAAAACCTGTAGCAGATAATAAAACCGAAGAAGGAAGAGCATTAAACCGACGCACAGAAATAAGAATAACTAATAAGTAAACGCAGCATTTTACTTATTTCCTTATTTTTATTGTAACCGAAAAACACCAAATGCTTACTCCTTTATTTTACCACCTTGCATTATTGCAGGTTCCTTTAATTGGACCTGTGCAAGCAAAATTATTATTGCAACATTTTGCCGTAGAAGATATTTTTAAAGCCAAGAAAACTATCATTGAAAAAATTGAAGGTATTGGCGATGCAAGGGCCGAAAGCATAAAACAATTCACCGATTTTTCCCGTATAGAAAAGGAATTAAAATTTATAGAAAAATATAAAATAACGCCGCTACTTTATACCAACGAAAATTATCCGCAGCGTTTATTAAAGTTTCACGACTCGCCAACGGTATTGTATTATAAAGGTGATGCAGATTTAAATCATCAAAAAAATATTGCTATTGTTGGCTCCCGTTCCCACTCGCAATATGGCCGCGACGTTACCGAGGAATTGGTAAAAGATTTAGCCGGTGAAAATATTCATATTATCAGTGGCATGGCAGCCGGTATAGATGCTATTGCCCATAGATCATCCATTGCACACAAGGCACCAACCGTTGGTGTGTTGGCGCATGGCTTAGATAGAATTTATCCTACACAACACACTGCATTGGCTAAAGAAATATTGAAAACAGGTGGCGGTTTGTTAACAGAGTTTATGAGTGCATCTTTACCCGAACGTTACAACTTTCCGCGGCGTAACCGTATAGTGGCAGGCATTAGTGATGCTACTGTAATTATAGAAACATCGGAAAGAGGCGGCAGCATGATTACAGCCCAACTTGCCATGCAATATAAAAAGCAATTATTTGCTTTACCCGGCAAAACAACCGATATAAAAAGCAAGGGTTGTAATATGCTTATACAAAATGGCAGTGCCAAACTTTTACAACATGCCGACGATATTTTATATTCATTAGGTTGGAAAAGCAATAAGAACAATACAAAGCAAAAAGCCAATGCTATACAACAACCCTTGATGCTGGAACTTACTGCCGATGAAAAAAAAATTGTGGATTTATTAAACAATCATAACTCCATTCATATTGATGAAATAACGGCACTTTCCACACTAAGCAATAGCAACATTGCAGCCGCTATGTTAAGCCTGGAGTTACAAAATATTGTACTCCCACTTCCGGGGAAAATGTACAAACTGGTATAGTTATTTTTTTTTCTAACTGCAGTGCTACTAGCATCGTCCGTAGTGTTCCGATAGAATCGGGATTTAATTTATTTCCAGTGGAGATGAATTAAATACTTACACTTGTGCTGCATATTATTTGTCGGCACTTTAGCTAACGGTTCATCGTTGATTGTTGATCGGGTGAATTCTATCAACTGTCACTTGTTCATTGTCAATTCAATCTTACGGTCTTTCTGACTTCCGGACTTTCCAACTTCCCGCTGCTGATTAGCGAACGGAACGATGAACGGAGCGTCGCAACATCAGCTCAATCAGGTTTATGCAGCCGGTAAAATAATAATAACTACTAATAAAATATAACATTTTACACAGGCAGCGAAAACTATACCTTTGCTGTCAGAAAAAATACTCCGTAAAACCGGTAAGTTTTATAACGAAATGAAGTTTAAATTTTTCTTTTTACTGCTTTTTTTATTAGTAGGTAATATTACAGTAACCCGGGCTCAGCAATGTACCACATTGGGGCAAACCCCGTCTACCGCTTTCCCGGTTTGTGGTACCAGTACTTTTCATCAAAGCAATGTGCCTATATGCAGTACAAGAAGTTTGTTTGTACCTGGCTGTAGCGGAGATGGCGCTAATTACGAAAATAAAAATCCGTTCTGGTACAAGTTTACCTGTTATACTGCCGGCACATTAAGTTTTGTTATTTCACCGGATAATATGAACGATGATTACGACTGGCAGCTGTACGATATTACAGGTTTAAACCCGGATGAGGTTTTTACCAACAGAAATATTATTGTAACCGGCAACTGGGCTGCTACACCTGGTAATACTGGTGCTTCTGCTTCGGGTGTAACCTACATCCAATGTGCATCATCGCCTGAAGAAAACCGTCCCAACTTTGCCCGATCGCCTAACCTAATTGCCGGACATGAATACATTTTATTAGTAAGCCATTACACCGATTCGCAAAGTGGTTACGACCTTTCATTTGGTGGTGGTACCGCAGTAATTACCGACCCTAAAGAACCTCATTTGCAATCCATTACCACCAGTTGCGATGGCACACAATTACGATTGCTATTAAATAAGGAAATGAAATGTAGTAGTCTTAGTACAAATGGAAGTGAGTTCTCTTTATCACCTGCCAATGCAACCATCCAATCAGTATCAAAAGTTGGATGTACAACCGGCTTTAATACCGAAGAAATAATTATTAATTTAAGTAACGCATTACCATCCGCAACGTATAGTTTAATTATAAATAATGGTAGCGATGGTAATACCATGTTGGATAACTGTGATAGAAGTATTCCGGCAGGCGAATCTGTATCGTTTACCTATACAGTACCACAGCCTATACCTATTGACAGTGTAGCAACAGTTGGCTGTGCGCCACAACAAATAAACTTACATTTTAGTAAAAAAATAGACTGTAGCACCATTGCTCCTAATGGTACTAATTTTAGTATAACCGGTGCAGAACCGGTTAATATTGTTAGTGCAACCGGTAATTGTACGGATGGACTGAGCGACATAATTACTTTAAGATTTGCAGCCCCGATACATGTTGGCGGAACGTTTACAGTAACACCACGATTAAGTGTTGGTGGCGGCGCAGTAAGGGACGAATGCGGTCAAATTATACAACCCACATCCGTTACTTTTACTACCGTAGATACAGTGAGTGCAGCATTTACTTATAATAATACTTTAGGTTGCCGATTGGATACACTGGACTTTTTTCATGATGGAGCACATGATGTAAATAAATGGTTATGGACTTTTAATAATGCAACAACTTTTAGTACACCCACTTGCCAACAAATATTTTCGGCCAGTAGTACTAACAATGCGCAGCTTATTGTTAGTAATGGTATTTGCAGCGATACTACACAACAAACCATTGTGTTAGACAATGAAGTGATTGCTTCTTTTGTAATGCCCGATGATATTTGCCCGGAAGATAACCTTACTATTGAAAACACCAGTACCGGATTAATTGATAACTGGAGTTGGAATTTTGGTTTATTGGGTAATAGCAGTGTTAGGGCACCACTACCTTTAAGTTTTATAAAAGATAATAAAGAAAGAATTTACACCATAACACTTACGGCAACTAACAATGCGCTGGCCTGTAGTGATGTGGTACAAAAAAAACTACGGGTTTTAAACAACTGTTATATTGCTGTACCCAATGCCTTTACTCCTAATGGCGATAGATTGAATGATGTAATACGACCAAATAACGCAGTAAAAGCACAAAATTTACGGTTTAGTATTTACAACCGTTGGGGCCAGTGTGTATTTACCATGACTGATTGGAAAGACGGCTGGGATGGTAAAGTAAATGGTGTAGAACAAGCTTCGGGTATTTATGTTTGGCACCTTAATTATACCCACCGCGATACAGGCGAGCAGGTTTTTCAAAAAGGAACGGTTACTTTAATAAAATAGTGGAGAGAAGTCGGGAAGTCAGTAAGACCGGAAGATTATTAGTAAATGGTAATATTGACTCTCTATATCTCAGATCAAAAAAATCGGAGATCGGAGATTAAATCAGACATCAACAAATCAGCAATCATATATATTCTGCTGTTGATGGGCTGCACGACTGGCAGTAGTAGCTGTGCAGGCAGCGTAGATAAAGCAGCCGGAGCTGCACACTACTACAGAAGGCGTGAACAAAAGCTGACCGGAGTTACTACTGCTGACAGCCCCACAAATAATACATACCCTTTATAAAAAAAGCCTGTTACAGAATAGTAACAGGCATAATAGAAGAGTACGGTTAGAGGGCTGGGAATATATAATTAGTTACGATGTATGCCTAATGCATTACAAAAGCTGTCGTAACTCATAAGTCTTAATTCGTTTTCAGTATATGATTTTCCGTCAGGTGTTTTTATCGTCTGCATACTTCTGCCATCACCGGCATTTACAACTGAATTTGACCTTACTGCAAATATTCTCATGCCGGTAAACACCTGATTTCCGGTACCTGATGCTCTTTTTAAATAAATACCTGTTGTTGTTGTATTGGGCGAGGAGAAATAGGTTCTATATTCATTTGTACTATTATTTACAAATCCGGGAATGGGATACCAATAAGTTGAATGGCCAACAAAAGTATATAACAGGCTTCTTTCATAGTGTTCACGTGTTAATGCAAATGTTTTAAATACATCCGAACCTGTATGCGTAAACCCGTTAAAATTGTATTGCACTACATTGGCGTTGCCTGTTGGTCCGGCTGGCCCCGCAGGTCCTGCTGCACCAGATGGCCCCGTTGGTCCGGTTGGTCCCGGATCGCCTTTTTCACCATCTTTACTACAAGAAGAAACTAAAACAGATAAGGTTAACATGGCCGCAATGGCTACAAAAAAATGTTTCATAAATAAGGTTTGATTGTTAATGGAATTTTCATAACAAAACTACATTAGCAAGTATCCTTAAACAATACCACAAAGGTTGGCTTTTTACAACCAGTTATGTAAAAAAAGGCGTTACTATACCACACACTGGTTACATATTATAAATATTAAAAAAGCATTTCTTTTCAGAAATGCTTTTACTGATACACTATTATATTTATACTTTATTTATCGTTACCACCTGTTTTAGGAATGTTTAATGCGGCAATTACTTCATCATAAGTCATTGCACGTAATTCCTGTTCGCTATATGCCACACCTCCGTCATTATTACCGCCTTGCATAAATCTTCCTCCCGATACACCACCGGGAATAATTACGTAACGGAACTTATTGCTTGTTGACGGTGTCATAACAGAACCATTTTCGCCAAAGCAACTAAACGTCAAGCTACCCACTGCATTTGAAAAAAAGTTCCAATGCGTAATAAAGGCACCATTAATTGTTGTAGCCGGCAACGGTCTTACATTAGTCCCATCACTGACAAATTGCGCATAACCCAATATAGTGCCGTTGTTTCTAATGGCTTCAGTAATACCGGGAGCAGCTTTTACAAAAGTAGAAAACTGAGTACCCGTACCCGTCCAGGTTGTTGGCGAAAACCAATCGGAGTAAATTACGTTAGGTGAGCCTACCGGTCCGGCAGGCCCCGCAGGTCCGGCAGGACCGATTGCACCTGTATCGCCTTTTTCTCCATCTTTACTGCAAGCAGTAAACAGCACTACTGCGAGGGCTAGTGTAAATAGTTTTGTTAATGACTTTTTCATAAATAAGTGATTGCTTTTTAGTTATTTGATGCAACAAAACTATTATCCCAATCCACCAAATCATATACCTGTAAACCGTCAATTACCGTACAAAAAATACCTGCTTTCCGTTAGTTTTTGTATTTGTTGTAACCCATATTAAAATTCTTTTTTGGAAGGTATTTTATTGACACCCTATCTTTGCACATGGCAACAAGAAAATTAGCAACTACAGCAAAAAACGCTTCCCCTACTTTTATTGATGGTTTAACTTTTGATGATGTACTACTGATTCCCGGTTACAGTCAGGTATTACCTCGTGACGTGGATATTTCCGCTAAATTGACCAAAGACATTACTTTAAAAGTTCCTTTATTATCGGCCGCAATGGATACCGTAACCGAAGCCAGTTTGGCAATTGCCTTGGCTCGTGAGGGTGGTTTGGGCATATTACATAAAAATATGACCATCGAAAAACAGGCCGAGCAGGTACGTAAAGTAAAACGTAGTGAAAGCGGGTTAATTATTGACCCCGTAACCTTAACTGCCGACGCAACCATTGGTGATGCAATTTACCTGATGCGTGAAAACAAAATTGGCGGTATTCCCATTGTAGATAAAGATTATAAACTGGTGGGTATTTTAACTAACCGTGATATGCGTTTTGAGTCGGACCCGAAACGTAAAGTAAGTGAGGTAATGACCAAAGAAAACCTTTATGTAGCACCGGAAGGTACCGACCTTAAAAAAGCCGAACAACTATTTAAAAAAACCAAGGTTGAAAAACTACCCATTATTAATAAACAAGGTAAACTAACCGGTTTATTTACTTATGGCGATATTTTAAAACTAAAAAACCACCCTAACGCTGTTAAAGATGGTTTTGGTCGTTTATTAGTTGGTGCCGGTGTAGGTATTACCAAAGATTTGCTGGACCGTGTAGCTGCCCTGCAACATGTAGGGGTAGATGTTATTGCACTTGACAGTGCTCATGGCCATAGCAAAGGTGTTATTGACGCATTGAAACTGGTACGCAAAAGCTTTAAAAAAATAAATGTAATAGCTGGTAATGTAGGCACTGCCGAAGGTGCTAAAGCCCTGGCAGATGCTGGTGCCGATGCGGTAAAAGTGGGTATTGGACCGGGGTCTATTTGTACCACCCGTATTGTTGCCGGTGCAGGCGTACCGCAGCTTACTGCCATTATGAGTGCTTATAGTGCGTTAAAAAGCCGTGGCATTCCGGTAATTGCCGATGGTGGTATACGCTATACCGGCGACATGGTTAAAGCATTAGCCGCCGGCGGAAGTTGTGTAATGATGGGTAGTGTATTTGCCGGTACAGAGGAAAGTCCGGGTGAAACCATTATTTACGAAGGCCGCAAGTTTAAAGAATACCGTGGCATGGGCTCATTAGGTGCCATGGCCACCGGTAGCAGCGACCGTTATTTTCAAGATCCCGAGGATGATGTGAAAAAATTTGTACCTGAAGGAATTGAAGGACGTGTTGCCTACAAAGGAAGCCTGAAAGAAATTGTGTACCAATATGTTGGTGGGTTACGTGCCGGTATGGGTTATGTGGGTGCTAAAGATTTAACCACTTTAAAAAATGCCAGTTTTGTAAAAATAAGCAATGCCGGTATGCGTGAAAGTCATGCGCATGATGTGGACATTACCAAAGAAGCGCCTAATTACAGCAGAAAATAATTTTATAGAAAATCTCAGGCTACGGTCTGAGATTTTTTTTATGTTACCAGCTGCAGTGCCCTGATTAAACTGTTGTTGCGTCGCACTCTTGTACTTTCTGTTCGCTATTCATCGGGCTGAACGCTTAATGCTAAACGCACAAATTCACTATTGACTATTCACTGCTACTTTCGGTCTTCCTGACTCTCGGACTTCCCTGTGCTGATTAGCGAACGGAACCCCGAACGGAGCGTCGCAAAGTCAGCCCAATCAGGGAACCACAGCCAGTATCCCCAAAAAAATAATTAATTTAATTACAGGTTTTTCTTTTTATGCAAACCTTTGAACTTTTTAGTTGTTGATATCGTATATGCTATTAACAATAAATAGTGGGATTTTTAGCATTATACTTATTATCTTTGACTTATAATTACAGTTAATATGACACAGTTACATTTATTAGGCATGTTGGGTACAAATGAAATCATCATTATTCTGGTGATCGTGTTGTTGTTATTCGGAGGTCGTAAAATTCCTGAGCTTATGCGTGGTTTAGGTAAAGGTGTTCGTGAGTTTAACGATGCCAAAACCAATGTAAAAAAAGAAATTGAAGAAAGCGCTAACGATATTAAAAACGCCTAAGCTAAGCTTAGGTTGTTTTTATTTTATTGTATCTCTTTTTTACACGGCTAACACTACATTTTGTTCCAGTTTTCATCTATTTCGCTTTACCAATCGCAATTAAAGAGCGGGGAAACAACCTGCGTACAAGCAGTTGAGTTTTACCTTAACCAAATAGAGGCTACACGCCACCTGAATGCGTACGTACATGTTTATGGCGATGAAGCATTATTACAAGCGAAAAAACTGGACGAGCAGCGACTGAATGGTAAAGCCATGGGACGTTTGCACGGTGTAGTAATCGGCATTAAAGATGTAATAGCCCACAAAGGCCACCCGTTGGGTGCAGCCTCTAACATTCTTAAAGGTTTTCAATCTATTTATTCTGCTACAGCAATTGAGCGGCTATTAGCCGAGGATGCCATTATTATCGGCAGCCTTAATTGCGATGAGTTTGCCATGGGTAGTACCAACGAAAACTCGGCTTACGGCAAAGTACTGAACGCTGCAGACGAAACCCGTGTACCGGGTGGTTCATCCGGCGGATCGGCAGTTGCTGTACAAGCTGGTCTTTGTATGATAAGCCTTGGTAGCGATACAGGCGGATCGGTAAGGCAACCTGCAGATTTTTGTGGGGTGATTGGGTTTAAACCCACTTATGGCCGTATTTCCCGTTATGGCTTAATTGCCTACGGTTCATCGTTTGATCAGATTGGTATTTTTGGTAACGATATTGAGGACATTGCCTTGGCATTGGAAATAATGGCCGGTCCGGACGAATATGACAGTACTGCTTACCAACAACCACCTGGCGATTATACATCTACCATTCCGCATAAGGATACATACAAAATTGCTTATTTCCCCGAAGCATTAGACCACCCAAGCCTTGACCCCATTATTAGTAAGGCTATTTACAAACAATTGGATGAACTTACAGCACTTGGCCACGAGGTAAAACCAGTGAAGTTTGACCTGATTGACTACATTGTTCCTGCTTATTATATATTAACTACGGCGGAGGCGTCCTCCAACTTATCCCGTTATGATGGGGTACGATATGGGCACCGTACCAACCAACCGGTTACAGACCTGGTTGAGTTTTATAAAAAAAACCGTACAGAAGGTTTTAGCAAAGAAGTAAAACGACGCATTATGTTGGGTACTTTTGTTTTAAGTGCCGGCTACTATGATGCATACTTTACCAAAGCACAAAAAGTAAGGAAAATTTTAACAAATCAAATTCAGTTGATTTTCAATGAGTTTGACTGTATTATACTTCCCACATCGCCAACTACAGCATTTAAGGCCGGCGAAAAAAACAAAGATCCCATTGCCATGTACATAGCTGATATTTACACAGTTATGGCAAATCTGGTTGGCGTTCCCGCAATTTCTCTCCCACTTTTCAGGCACGAAAATGGCTTGCCTTTTGGCCTGCAGGTTATGACAAACCGTTTTAATGAGTTATCTTTGCTTCGCTTTTCGGACGAATTACTACGTTTGAAAAATAGCAAGTAACCAATACCTGCACGAGTATTAGCACTAAGGCGCAAGATTTTTTTGACCTAAAATTTCGACAGGCATGTTTAAGAAATTGGCTTTTATAGCCGTTTGTTCATTTTTTACCTTTTCGTTTGCAAAAGCGGAAAACACTTTTAAGGATAACCTTACTATTACCCAGCTCCAGCAACCCCAGGCTGTTGACACAATGGATACGAATGATGTTGTGCAAACCGATTCGGTTATACTGGACGAAAAATTAAAACAAGAAATAGCCCGATTAAACCCCAAAGCAGGTTTTAAAGACTTGTTTATTCCAACAGCTTTATCAAACGGCATGACCGTTGAGCAATTAAACCCAATGGCTATTAGTTTTGTAGATGACTATGTAGCAAAAATGGGTAAAACCATGATTGATATGAAGGACTGGGGTCGTCCGTATTTTGATATGATGGACGATATATTGACCGAGTATGGCTTACCTAATCAATTAAAGTATTTAGCAGTAATTGAGTCGCATTTAAAAAACAATGCCCGTTCCTGGGCAGGTGCGGTAGGTCCGTGGCAGTTTATGCCTGCCACTGCACGTGTTATGGGTTTGCGTGTAAGCAAATATATTGACGAACGCAGAGACTATAAAAAAAGCACTTACGCTGCAGCCAAATACCTTACACACTTATATGAGCTTTATGGTGACTGGTTATTAGTTATTGCGGCATACAATGGTGGGCCTGGTAAAGTAAACTCGGCTATAAAACGCAGTGGCAGTAAAGACTTTTGGAAACTACAAAACTACTTACCGGCAGAATCGCGTAACCATGTTAAAAAGTTTATTGCAACCCACTATATTATGGAAGGTGAAGGAGGTATTACCACACTTACTAAACTGGAAGTAGCGGCCTACCAATTGGATGGAACTTTAGCTAAACCTGCAGAGAGCACAGTAGGAATTGATGATAGTTTTAAAACACAAACGATTACCGGTCGCTATAATGCAAGGGTAATGGCCAAGTTTTTAGAAATGGAAGAAAAAGATTTTAACAGCCTTAACCCTACTTTGGAAAAAACCTTAGCTAAAACAAGTACTTACCAATTAAGATTACCGGAAGATAAAATGAGCATTTTTGTAGCTAAGAAAAATGATATTTTAGATCATAGCATTCAGGCTTTATTAAATCCTGATTATAAGTTTTAATATACATTATTCTCAGAATAATAAAAGGGATAAGCAAATGCTTATCCCTTTTATGTTATTAAGCCGTCCAATATTTTAAAACACAAACCCCACCTTAAAAGCCCAACGACTAAATGTAGAATTGATATATTCATTCTTATTTTCACAAGGCGGGTTATTACAAACACCAGGTACGGTAAATCTTTCTTTAAAGTTTTTGTAGGAGTAATAAGTGCCAAACAATACTCCCTGCCCTTTCTTAGCAGTTTCTAATCTATAACCAAAACCTGCTTCGGCAAATAAACCAGGTAGGGCTTTACTATCTAATTGATTCCACAATCGGTTTCTTTCATTTTTACCCCAAACAAAATTGGAGCCTGCATTTATATTTACAAACAGATTGTTTTGCGCTAACAGGTATTTTGACAACGATAAAATCAACGGTATACTCCTGTTCCTATAATCATCAATGCCGGAACCAATACCCGCATACCATGTTTTATAATTTACGCCATGCGTGGTTAATACCTGATAAGCCGATTTACTATCACCCGCCACTACCCCAATGGTGTTAAAGGAGCGGTACGTTAGTTTATCCTGTGCCTGTGCAATTAAACAAATACAAGCTAATAAAAACGAGCAACCAACTTTTATCATACCCTTAATTAGATTGTTTACTTATTCTGCTTAATTCAATAATTTTAGCCGGATCATTGGCATCAAACTGCACAATACCCTCTTTTGCGCTAACAATAATTTTATTGCCTAATGGTATTACATCAAAAGCTTCCAGGTTTTTAAACTGGTGTTTTACTGTCATTTGTAAAGGATTGGTGGCGTCATAGACTTTCAAGCCGGCCTTACCATCACAAACCCATAATAAATTACCTGTTTTGCCCAAACCATAAGGGTTTTCAAGCGAATAGGTTTTGAGCAAAACGGGGTTAGCCACATTGCTAACACCTAATACCTGCATCTGACTTTCAGTAGTACCGCCACACACTACACCCGCACGTAATGTAACATAGGCAAATTCTCCGTCAGTAATTACAGGGTCGCACCTACGGATATGCGATACGCTGCTTACATAAGCCGGTGCAGCAGCGTTACTAATATCATATATAAACATACCGGTTGTAGATCCTATAAACAATTTGTCTTTAAAAGGATAGATGGTTTCAATCTCCCAGCCTACCGGTACTGTATTTACCTTCTCCGGTTGTGTTTGATTATTTATATCAAATACCACCAATGATGATTTATTTACTGCATACAAATAGTTACTTACAATATTAAACCGCGACATTGAACCTGCTATACCAACAGTTAACGCAGCCCTTGTTTGTGGTGTTGCACTATTAAAAGCAGCCATTTCAAACCAAATGCCACAACCCCGGCATGGCCAACCGTTACTCTCATAATCAACCGTTGTATCCTTACGTATCCAGTCAACTATGTATTGAGAATTATCGGCCACAAAACCATTCCCATATTGTCTCTCAGGAAAAACACTGTTAGTCACCTTCTTCACTGTTGCTTCCAACGGGTTCGATATATCCAGCGTTAACATATCAGTATAAATATCCGCATACAGCGTAGTGCCTTTCACGGCAATATCTACATTACCTGGAATATTAATAAACCGTTTATTAACCGGCGATTTAGGGTTACTATTATCAATTACGTGTACGCCTTTGTTTATTTCATTCACAAACAAATAATCGCCGTACACAAAAATTTTACCGGGGTTGGCCAGGCTTTGCGCCGCGTTACTCTTTACCTGGCTTAATACTTCTGTTTTAGATCTATACACAGGTTTCAATAAAGTGTAAGTATGCGTTACTTTATCTTTAAAGCATCCGGTTAAAAAAATCAAGGCAATAAAAGCCGCCAGCAGCTTATTTATACGTTGCATAGTGTTGGTTTTAATATACTGACAACAGCTTTTCATAAACCATTGCATCAACCAGATTATTTTTTTTGTTACCAGCTGCAGTTCCCTGATCATCGTTCCTTGCGTCGCACTCTTGTACTGCATTAATTCTATTGGCCAAAATGCAGTACTCCGTATTTTAATCGGAGTGCATCAATGCTATTGGGCATTGTGTAGTACTCCGTACTTTAATCGGAGTTACATCTTTAGCTTATTTCTAACTTAACCACAGAGAAACACAGAGGGTTTACACCGAGTAGCACTGAGGAAAGCTATACCCACTGGAGAGACAAATTATTAAATATTAATTACTCATTATTAATTAATATTTAAACACTACATGTTTAATTTTCTTTCGGTTATACGTGTAAGTTATATGAGCATCACCATTAGGGGCTTGTATAATAGCAGGATAACTATATTCCTCTTTGTCACCGTCTTCAAGTACGGCAATGTCTTTCCAGTTTATACCATCGCTGCTTTGCGCCAAGTATAATTTATCACGTCCGTTAAACCAATCTTTGCCAGGCACATCCGGATTGTACACTAGTAAGTGTGTTCCATCTTTTAATGTAACTGCATCTATACCCGAATTAGGATTAATTACACTTGTCCTGCTCATTGGCGACCAGGTTAATCCATCATCCTTCGACCAGCTTTGTGTAATCACCCCTTCTTTACTACGACATAATAATTGCAACTGTCCATTTTTATGTTGTAAAACCGATGGTTGTATGGCATTAAAAGAATCAATATGGTTAATCGGAATAATTGTCCAGGTTTTACCATTATCAGTTGATCTTTCAATATGTGCCCGCCAAATATTTTCATTCAGTTCTACACTGGATGGAGAAACAATGATATTATTTTTTACTTGTACTGGTTTATTTTTTATTGGCCCTAATACGCCTGCAGGTAACCTTTTAGCAGCAGACCATGTTTGTCCGTTGTCTGTTGAAACTTTTTCCATGCCCCACCACTCTCTCGGGTTAAGGCCAAGGTTATAGTACAAGTGTAGTATTTTATCACTGGTTTGAAACAATACTGGATTCCAGCACGCATAACGCACACTATCACTTTCAACACCATCTGCAATAATTACAGGCGTCGTCCATTTATTACCTTTATACACCGATGACCAAATAGCTACACTATCGTTACCCTCGTAAGGCCCGCCAAACCAAGCAGCTTGTATAGTACCATCAGGTAAAGCTACAATGGTGGATGCATGACATTGTGCAAAAGGTGCTTCATTAAAAATAAACTGTTCTTCTACTTTAGTTAATTGCTTTTGTTTACACGACACAAATAGTAGTACAGTACTACATAATAATATTACTGATTTTAATACATTACTCATCTTTCAAAAATAAGCGTTTTTATAATTTCTAACATTATGATGCGTGAGGACACGCACCATGGCAAAGATGAACACACCCAACATAGCGAATGGGTTACATAAAATAAACAATAAAACCCGGTATTAGCCGGGCTTTATTGTTTATAGTGTATCTAACTGTTCATCTGTGTTAATGCTGTTGAAGAGTGCGACGCAAGGGACGATGATTAGTATTCCTACAGCTGATAACAAAAAATACTTACGGTAATATTCTAACCAATCCTGCACCGTGGTAGGAATGATACTCACCATTATACATGGCATCGGCACTAACCGGACCTTGTTTGTATAAGCCCGGTGAAACGGCCCTTACCGCATAATAATACGTTTGTTTATTATAGCTTGCGTTAACAAAGAAATGTATCCTATCGTCACGTACATCCAATGCATCCGGTGTGCTTCCGTCTTTAATCCAATCCATACCCGGTATTTCTTTGGTACGTGGATTTTCGATTTCAAAACCGGCAGGTAATAAATCGGTTATTACTACATTCTCCACCGTACCGCTGTAATTTTTTTCAAGCGTAACGGCTATAATAATTAAATCGTTTTGTTTAAAGCTGCCGCCATCAATGGCTTGTCCAAAACGGTTGTAGTACCTGCGACGTACTTTTAAATAACTATCTTCTTCTTTGTACTCGCCGGTAGCACTAATGCCTTCGGCTTGCCAGAAATAATACAGGTTACCACTACCCTTGGTTACAATTTCAATGTTGCTGCCTTTTAAAACAGCCATATCGCCACGCCAGCTACCACCATCCACTTTTGCTACGGTTTTACCATCGCTTTTTATTTCGGCAGTAACGGTTGATTGGTTGGCTTGTTTAGCATGTTTACCTAAAGCCAGGAAGGAGAAGGCACGTTCCTGCGTACTTAACCAACCTCTTGCTTTTAGTTTATCGCTTACATGTTTTACCATAGTACCCACTTGTTTATTACCCGGATCCACATCCATCAATGCATTTAAGGCAATGGCTTCGTCACGTACATCGGAGTAAAAACTTCCGCCGGTTTGCGGCACCGATTCCTCGCCACTAAACGACGGAGGTAATAATGCAGCAAATGATTTTTTATCGCCAGCAATGGCATAAGCAGCGGACAATAAGTAGCGGCTATCTAACGCCAATATACCTGGGTTAGCTTTGTAATAGTTCATTGCCGGTACATTACTACGGCCTGCTAAGGCTAACACATACAAACCATAAGCTACTTCTTTAGGGGCTATTTTTTTATTTTGCTCACGATTGTAATAGTAAGTGATTAACTCACGGTTACGCAGTTTTAATGTAATGTAAGTAAGCATGGTTTCTATTAAACTATTATCCACCTCAAAACCTGCTTTACGGGCTTCTAATAAAAAGTGTGCGGCATAAACGGTTGTCCACCAGTTTTCGTAACCGCCGCCGTCCCACATGGTAACGGCACCATTGTATAACTGACGCATTTTTATTTTGCGTATAGCTTCTATTACATTGGTATTGGCGTTGGTGTTTTTATTCAGCTTCATTAAATCGGCTAAATCACCATAATACAATTGCGGGAATGCAGCCGATATAGTTTGCTCGGTACAACCATAAGGATACTGTACCAAGTATTGTAACTGACTACCTAATTCTATTACCGGAGAACGGCTAACCACTAACTCATAATTAACTGTACCGGGAATAAAATCGCTTAATGCACCGGCTATTCGTTTACTACTACCACCCTGTACAGAACCTGCATCGGTACGTTTTTGTAAAGTAGATGGTGGCCTTACCGAAATATCAGTAGCTTCTACAAACTGCTCACCCATTCCATCTACCGTTACCGAAATATTTTCAACACCAATTTTAGGATCGGCTACTAAATTAAACAATACACGCTGCTCGGCTTTTGGCTGTAACGATACTGATTGTTTTGCCGCACCTATTACTTTAACCGTACCGTTTGCTGTTTTTATGCCGGCAGTAACATTCGCCGCTTTTTCCGTGGTATTGGTAATGGTTACTGGTACCAACACAGTATCACCCGGACTTAAAAATCTTGGTAATGCTGAGCTGATAACAATGGGGTCTGCTACTGTCATGGTATTTTCGCCAAAGCCAAAACTATTACCTTTATAAGCCACTGCCATTAAACGCAGCTCACCACTAAATTGCGGAATATCAACATCAAAACTGGCTTCACCGCTACCATTGGCTTTTACTATACCACTCCAAAAGCTTACTACCTTAACACGTTTAGCAGGCATTGGGTTAGTGCGTTTAGCCATATCCAATTCACCATCACCACCAGTGCTACTCATCTTAGCTCTTACCTCGGCAAATAACAATGGATATAAATCGTAAGCTGTTACTTGTAATGCTTTTTTCTGGTAGAAATAATTGTAAGGATCCGGTGTTTTAAAATCGGTGATTTGTAATACACCATTATCCACAGCAGCCAGGGTTACAAAACTACCCGGTGTGGCTTTTACTTTTATTTTCTGTTTTGTTTTTGACCTAACAGTTTTACTACCTTGTATTTCTACATTTATTTTTCTGTTCTTTTCTGTTACGGCTACATTCTGAAAACCATGCGCAACCGTTAACGGAATATCCGATACTTCATGTGGTTTAATTAATGTAGCGGTTATATACACATTGGGCACATGATCACCCGAAAGTTTTAGGTTAACACTGGCACTTCTGTTTTCTACATTTACATACTCGTGACCAATTACTTTATCGGTTTCGTAAGTAACCAACATACGACCGCTAAAAGGCGTTTTAAATAATGCTTTTACTGTTTCACCAGTATTGTATTCTTTTTTATCCAGTTCAATATCAATATTGCCTTCGTTATTTACTTCAAAAGAATTATAGTCGCCACCATAACTACCATAACTATAAAACGTTTTTTCAACATAGGTATTAGAACCTTGTATGTACACCCTTACTTCATAATCACCGGGTGAACGTGGTACATAACTATATACGGTGTTGCCGGATACAGACACATTACCTTCCTGCATTACTTTATCTTCACGTTGTGAAGTGTAACGGAAATAACTACCGCTTTTAGCTAGTACTGTTTTGTATTCTTTTTTAATAACCTGTACAAAGGCGGTTGCGCTAACGGAATTACCATCTTTATTTACCGCAACAATATTTGTTTTTACCACCTGGTTTAAAGGCTGGTAATAATACCAGTCGCGTTTTATACCAAAGAAAACCGATTGTGTAAAAATATCTGCACTGGCACCACGACTAACCGGTCGGCCGGTTTCGTCAAACACCGTAGTATAAAACGAAGCCTGTAATGCACCCATATTATTGTACGATGTTGGCACTTCGTATTGCTGTGTAGCATTACCGCTTTCATCGGTTTTACCTTCACGAAACACTTTATCAAAAAAGCTTTGCTTGTTGCTTAAACTAAAATCGTACTCACTAAACTTTTCGGCGGTAAAATATTTTTGTTTTACCTGTACCTCTAACTCGTAATTACGGTTAGCAGCAGGCGGACCAAAAAAGTTAGTGGCATTAATAGCTAAGGAAGCAGTTTCACCCGGACGTAATGATGGCTTATCTAATTTAGCTGCTACTTTAATTCTATCCGGTACAAATTCTTCTACTGAAAAACTTTTTGTACTTAATAAAATATCATTGCTGGTGTAAACTTCTAAATTGTAACTACCTGTTATAGCAGACGTAGCTAAATCCACCGAAGCTTCCAACGAACCTTCTTCGTTCAGGTTTTTACGGAAAGATTTTAATTCCTTACCATTAGGCATTAAGAATTTTAATTTTAATGGTATGGCCCCCGGTGTTTCCCATTTAGTGTTACGTAATATTAAGGAGAAATTTATTTTTTCACCCGGTCTGTAAATATCTCTTTCGGCATAAACAAACGCATCAAACCCACTTGGGTTAGTACGTTTGCCGCCTACTTCAAAACGAGAAGTGTTAACTCTTGTATTATTAAATGGCAAGTAGTTAAAATCAGTAGCCGTTTTCGCAATAACCATGGCCGGTTTAAAACCGCTAATGTCTTTTTTAGTATACGCTACTTCCGCAACACCATCCGCATTGGTACTACCCGTACCTAATAACTGGTTATTGGCGGCATATACCATTACATCAACCCCATTGGCGGGCATGGCTGTTTTTATTGAGTTAGCAAAAACCAATATTTTGTCCTGGCCTTCTTTAGCTATCAAACCTAAGTCAGACAAAGAAATAAAACGACTGTCCCTTACCCAATACTCTTCGGTAGAACGTATCATTACATGGTACACACCTTTAAACTCCGGCAACCTGTCTTCAAACTGCGAAAAGTTTAATAAACGTCCGCCACCAGATTTTGGCAAGGTGCGGGTATCAATTTCTTTTTCAAATATCACATCACCCAGTGTAACATCTCCACCACCATAATAATCACCTTCGTAGTAGTCGCCTTCATAATCGTTGTAACGGCTATTGTTAGTCTTTTCCTGCGGATAATAACCGTAACGTTGCGCCATTAACAAGTTGTTTTCGTAAATTTTAGAAACAACCACTTTAATTTTTGGCACACTGGTAATACGTATTTCTAAATTTTTGCCGCCTTGTTTTGATAAATAAACTGCTTTACTGTTACTAAAACGTATATCCGCTTCTAATTGTCCAAACGCTACATTGGTTTGAAAATCTTCTTTTAAAACACCACCCAATTTGCCACGTAAGCCTTTTTTAAAAGTTACGCTGTAAGCTTTTTCTAAATCAAACTTGTCACTGCGTAAGTTAAAACCGGTTTCAGTATAATCTACGGTATAAGCAATTGCAGGATCAAAACTCACGTATTGTCTTACATCCAAACCGGTAACTTGTTGCGAGGTACTTACCCTTACAATACCTTCTGTTCCGTCATGCTCCGATTGTACATCCTGTATTGTTAAAACATATGGCGATGGTATTGATAAGTTATTTGTAATATCGCTACCCGTACTATTATTTCCCGCTTCAGGTTTTAATCCTTTAGCCAAAGTAATTTTTGTTTCGTATTCTTTATCCTCGGCTTTTAAATTAGCCAGACGCACCGATATTTTTGTATCGGGCGACACGGTTACTAAACTAAAATCTTGTTTTTTACCATCCACTTCAATGGTTAATTTATCTTTCAACGCATTGGGGTCAACGGCGTAGTTAAATTGCATATCCACTTGTGGTATGGCCGATGTGGCACTTTCGCCCTGCCAAATTACTTGTGATGCTACCAACGCCAAATCTGGCGTATGAAATTTAATATCACCGCCGCCGGTAACTTTATCGTACTTACTAAATTTTAATACCGATTTATTTACACTAGCCGTATAATTGGTAGCCGGCGATAATGGTTGTGATGGCGAAAACACCAACTCATCCGGACTTTGCCACCTGAATTTTCCTTTAATGGCCGGTGAAAAACTTACAAAATCGGTGCTATCCCAAATGTTCAACAACGAATCGGCCATCAACGGCTGATTAAACTGAAAAACAATATTGGTAAGCAAAGGCATTTCGTCTTTGGCATTGGTATAATCCAGCGAAACCTTGTTGGTTTTACACGACGCCAGCACTAACGATGCCACTATTGATACGAAAACGAGCAAGCGATAAGGAATACGCATATGGTTGGTTTGTATTTTGCAGAATTTGTTTTCTTAATATAGGGATACACTTTTGCTACTAATTACATAATTTTTTGTTTACCGGCTGCATTACTACTATGCCCCCAACCCCTAAAGGGGAGTTTGGTTGCGTCGCACTCTTCAACGTCCAGTAATTCTATTGGGCATTATGCAGGTCTCCTATTTTCGCAGAAAACCTCATTGCCAAATTTTCAAATTAACTAATTGTCAAATTGTTTTCTATTGGGCAACACCCTAAAGCATGCCCCGGTATATGGCAGTTAAATAAAAGCATGGGTTCGGTAGAGGGTGGTAGTGAAATTATTTTGCTTTTATATCAACTGCCTTTACAAATAATTAATACTCAAAAGTCTAATTAAAAACTAAGGTATCAAAAACCTTGTATTACAACAAAAGCATTTGCAAAATTTTATATAATGGTGACAAACAATCAAGTTACTTTTTGTAAAAAACAAGAGATTAAATTTCTACTGATACTTTATGATGATTAATACTAAAAATAACGACCTTAGTCCCACTATCAACTGAATACATAATATAAATGTCGAAGAGCACTCAGGATACAACTCAATCTTTATACAATTCTATCTCTCGTATAATTCAAGAGGCAAGAATAACTGCTTATAAAAGCAACAATACTATTTTGCTTAAAATGTACTGGCACATTGGCCAGTTGATTGTTAAAGATGAACAAAATGGAAATATCCGTGCCGAATACGGCAAAGGAGTTTTAAAAAATTTTGCATCGCAATTAACATTAGAATTTGGACAAGGTTTTGACTTTACAAACCTCACCAATATGCGGAAGTTTTTTTTAGCTTTCCCAATTTTTGACGCAGTGCGTCAAGAATTAAGTTGGACACATTATAGAATCATTAGTCGTATTGAAAATCAAGAACTTAGACAACAATATATATCGCATTCTATTGAAGGCAACTGGAATACCCGAACACTACAACGCAATATTAAAAGTCAATACTTAGGACGTTTATTAAAACTACCTGAAGATCGGACTGATCAGCCAGAAATTTCTCACTTTATAAGAGATCCTTATATTTTCGAGTTTCTAAAATTGCCTGTAAACACAGGACAAACTGAAACCAAAATAGAAACAGCATTGATTACACACTTGCAACAGTTTCTTATGGAACTTGGAAAGGGATTCGCTTTTGTAGCACGACAGCAACATATTGTTACTGATACTTCTGACTTTTATATTGACCTTGTATTTTACAACTATTACCTGAAATGTTTTGTATTACTCGATTTAAAAACCCATCGGCTTACACACGAAGCTATCGGCCAAATGGACATGTATGTGCGGATGTATGATGACCTGAAAACAACGAAAGGTGATAACCCGACAATTGGCATAATACTTTGTACAGAAAAAGACGAAACAATTGTAAAATATTCGGTGCTTTCCGAAAATGAAAAACTATTTGCCAGCAAATACCGTCTTTACCTACCTGATGAAAACGAATTAAAACAGTTGATTGAAGAGGACCGAGTTAAACTTGAGCTGGATAACGAAGATGGAAAGTAATTTAAAAATAAGCGAATCAGTCTTTCATTAAACGCAGGGCACCTGCACAATGCCCAATAGCATTACAGAACGATGAAGAGTGCGACGCAACAGACGATGATAGTAGTACTACAGCCGATACCATAAATAACAACATTGAAAATTAAGATAACCAGAAAAACAGTTTTACGACGCTTAAAGCAGACAGGCATTGCATTGTTAAGCATGGTGGTGCTTTTTTTTATATTGAACTGGATTTTTCCAGTGCCGGATAAAATAGCGTACTCCACCGTAATTACCGATAACAAAGGCGAAACTATTCATGCGTTTTTAACACCAGATGAAAAATGGCGCATGAAAACGGAGCTGGACGAAATATCGCCGCTGTTGCGTAAAACAATTATTGCTAAGGAAGATAAATATTTTTATTCGCACCCCGGTATTAATGCCGGTGCGGTTATCCGGGCATTTTTTAAAAACATTATCCGTTTTAAACGCACCAGCGGTGCCAGTACCATTACCATGCAGGTAGCCAGAGCACTGGAACCTAGACCACGTAATTTTTTAAGTAAGATTATTGAAAGTTTCAGGGCTTTACAGTTAGAACTTAAGTATAGCAAAAACGAAATTTTGCAACTATACTTAAACCTGGTGCCGTATGGTGGTAATATTGAGGGCGTGAAAGCGGCTTCGTTACTGTACTTTAAAAAAAATCCGGACCATTTATCGTTGGCAGAAATTACTGCATTGAGTATTATACCTAATAGGCCATCATCGTTGGTTATTGGCCGTAATAACGACCGCATTGTTACCGAACGTAACCGCTGGCTGCAACAATTTGCAGATGAAAATATTTTTACCGAAAAAGAAATTGCTGATGCTTTAGCCGAACCTTTGGATGCGCAACGTGGACAAGTACCACGCTATGCACCGCACTTGGCAAATATTTACCGTAATAGTAATACACCGTTGGTGGAGACTACGATTGATTTAAACACTCAGTTGAAAACCGAAAAACTGGTGGAAGATTATATACGAACCCAACGATTGCGTAATATAAAAAATGCGGCGGTGGTTATTGTTGATAATCGTACGCATAAAATTATTAGTTATGTAGGTTCGTCAAACTTTTATGATAGTCTGGATGGTGGTCAGGTTAACGGCATTAAAGCCATACGGCAACCAGGCAGTACCTTAAAACCTTTGTTATACGGCGTTTGTTTTGACGAAGGTTTACTTACACCCAAAACAACTTTAACCGATGTACCCATTATGTATGATGGTTATGCACCGGAAAACTATGATAAAAAATTTCATGGCAAGGTAACGGTGGAATATGCATTGGAACAATCTTTAAATATTCCGGCAGTAAAAAGCTTGCAAAAACTAACACACGAAAAGTTTATTCAAACCTTGGTGTTGTGCAACTTTAAACAAATTCAAAAGGATCAGCGCAAGTTAGGTTTATCCTTAATATTGGGAGGTTGTGGTACATCGTTAGAAGAGTTAACCGGACAGTTTTCCATATTTGCCAATGACGGCTTGTATATAAAACCCAGTTTTTTGCAACGAGATTCGGTACAAACCAAGACCCGTATTTTAAGTACGGCTGCTAACTTTATGGTAAACGAAATTTTATCAAAAGTTAACCGACCTGACTTTCCGTTAAACTGGACCGCCACTGAACGTATGCCTAAAATTGCCTGGAAAACCGGCACCAGTTATGGCCGCCGCGATGCTTGGAGCATTGGTTACAACACCCATTACACCATTGGTGTTTGGGTAGGTAACTTTTCAGGGGTGGGTGCTGCCGATTTAAATGGATCGGGAGTTGCCACACCGCTGCTGTTTAAAATTTTTAATACGATTGATTATAATAATGATAAGGAATGGTTTAGTCCGCCGGCCGATATTGATTTTAGAACCATATGTAGCGAAACGGGCTTAACGCCTTCGGCCAATTGTACCAATGTAATTACCGATTATTTTGTACCACTTATTTCATCTACAAAAACCTGCGATCATTTACGAGAAGTAGCGGTGAGTGTGGATGAAAAAATATCGTACTGTAAAGCATGCATACCGGAAAGCGGTTATAAGAAAAAAATGTTTAAACACGCCGAGCCCGATATGATTGCCTGGTACGAAGAAAACAAACTTACCTACGATAAAATACCACCGCACAATCCGGAATGTGAAATGATTTTTAAAGGCAGTGCACCGGTTATTCAATCACCGGTTAGTGGTACAGAATATTTAATCAGCAAAAAACATCCGGAACCTTTGCAATTATCCTGCAAAACAGCCAATGATGTTACCATGGTTTACTGGTATGTAAACAACAAGTTCTTTAAATCGGCTTTAGCCAACGAAAAACAGTTCTTTATGCCCGAAGAAGGCAGTAATAAAATTAGCTGCACCGATGACAAAGGACGAAATAGGGATATAAGGATAAATGTGAAGTTTGTGGATTTATAGTTAATGGTTCATAGATCATAGTTGATAGTTCATGGATAAACCACTAAATTCTGCATAAAATTACCGGTGTTTAATAGCTGTACAAACTATGAACCATGATCTATGAACTATTAACTAATCAGCTAATTTTCCCCGCCGCTTCTTCACCCGTATTAATAGCACCTTCCATAAAGCCCTGCCAATCGGCCAGATGCTCGCCGGCAAAATGCGTGTGTATATGCGAACGTTTTAAAATTGGCATTAACTTAAACCATTGCCCTACTCCGTACAAAGCATAAGCTCCTTGCGTGTATTTATCCTGTCCCCAATAGTAGTTTGTTTGCCCTTGTAACATTTTTTGCACATCACCAAAAAATGGCTGTAAGGTTTGTTGTATGGTTTGTATGCGCCATGCATCGCTTTGGTTGGCTACCACTGCTGCTTTATCTCCAATGGTATAAGAGAGTAACACCCCTTTTTTATTCTGTTGATTTTTTGTAGCATGATAAAAATAATGTAGTGTTTGGTCTGTCACCATATCAAAATTATCTCGCTGCCAAAACTTTTCGTTGAACAACAATGGGTTTTTATTAATGCGGGCATATTGCAACTCGTTTAACGCATTTACCTGATCGGGAGGTAAACCCGGTTGCCAGTTTATTTTTTTTACGGCAAAAGTTGGTGCAGTACAAATAATTTTATCGGCCGTAAATTGTTTGCCATTTTCACAATAAACAGTAACGCCGGTTTTTGTTTGTACTACTTTGCTTACAGCATGTTCCAGTAAAATTTTATCCTGGCCAATTTTATCGGCAATTTTATGTGCCAGTAAACTATTGCCGCCTTTTATTTTAAAATCCATTTCGTTTTTCTCGCTGCTCTCCGCATATTCGGCCAATGCTGCAAAAGCGGAAACGTGGCGGATACTCTCGCCAAAATCTGTACTGTCCAATAATTCTCTAATATCTAAATCACGCCCCTCGCAACCATTGTTTACTAAAAAGCGCCACCAATCCATTTTGTCCAGTCGTAGTTTATCGGCTTGTGTAAGGTGTTCGTAGTTTTTAATAATAGATGCAAATTTTTGTTTCCATTTTTCGCTGTAATCCCATTCACCGGTTTTGTAATGTTTGCCGGTATAAATTAAATCACTTTCAAAGCGGTTATCATCAAGCATTAAATTAAAATCGTTACAAAGGTTTTGTACCCTTTCATGCGATGCACCTACCCATTCTGCACCAAGTTCTACTACCAGTCCATCACTATCCGGCAAAGTATGCGAAAAAACCCGGCCACTAATGCGGTTCCGGGCTTCCAGTATTACAAAATCTATTTTCTTTTTGTGTAAATAATTTGCGGCCGCAAGACCAGCAAAACCGGCACCAATAATAATTACTTTAGGTTTGCGTGTTATAAAAACATTGCTAAAGCCCGATGTTGCCACAAATACACCGGCGCCGGCTAACACCGACGTTTTAATAAACTGCCTGCGAGAGCTCATATAGATAAGGTTTGGTTTAATGGGTTGTTGAGCCTAAAGCTTAATGCTTAAAGCTCAACACCTGGTCTTTTAGTTGGCAAAGCTTTCGCTCTGTACATTTAGAGGCTTTTGCATTCAGCTTTCAGCTTTATGCTTTCAGCATTCTTTAATCCGCTTTCTTCACACTTCCTGCACCGCTTGCTTCTTGTTTTACATCAGTAGCACCGCCTTTGTATTTTACATGGCTGGCACCACTGGCATCGGCTTTAATGCTCACACTCGCATGTACTTCTGCATGTGATGCTCCAGATAAATCTACGGTAGTGTTTTCCGCAAGTAGTTCATACGCTTTTATTTTAGAAGCGCCATCACCATCCACATTTAGGTTACGGGTTTCGCCGGCTACTGTAGCTGTTGATGCACCGCTTGCCTGTACATTTACAACAGGTGCTTTAACCGATACTTCAATTTGTGATGCACCGCTTAAATCAATATCCATTTGATTAGTAGCCACAAACTGACCTTCACCAATAATTTTTGTAGCACCTGATAAATCAAACTTTTTTATTGATGGTGCCGTTACATATACAATTAGTCTTTCTTTAGAACTTATAGATGTATTATCCTGCTGTTTAATTTTTAGTTCGTTATTATTAACCGATACCTCAATTAAACCTACCAGGTTATCATCGCCTTCAACTTGTACACTGTGGGTACCATTAACTTTTAACCGTACTTCTATACCACCGCTTACATCAATTTCATCAAAACTGCCCACTGTTCTTACATCAGTAATTCGGTTGCCACTCCCCTGTACGGTATTGTGGTCAATTAATCCGCAAGAAGTAAAAACTAAAGCAGCAAAGAAGGCTAAAAAAACATAACGCATGGTATAAATATTAAACCGTTTAAAATATAGTTCCTGTAAAGTTAGAAAAATGTTACACTAGTTACCAAACACATTTTTTATCAGGGGCTGTCAGCAGTAGTAACTCCGGTCAGCAGCAGTTCCCGCTTTTCACTCCAAGTCCTCGGCCCTTCCTGCGTCGGGCCTGCGGGCTTTCCGTTGCAATCGGGCAGCCCCTCCTCTTTATAACTTTATGCAACAGTTAAACACCATAGCACTAAAATTGGTTACAGTAAGGCTAAAAAATTTACTTACACAGTAACTTTAAACTATCAACCTTAAAATGTTTATGTAATGACTACATACAAACCTCAAAACTACAATTCACTTTCGCCCTATTTAATTGTTGATGATGCACAGGCATTAGTTAACCAACTTACTACTATTTTTAATGCTACTATTTTACGCCGTTTCGATCAACCAAATGACAAAATCATGCATATTGAATTATTGATAGAAGATTCGGTGATTATGATAAGTGATAGTACCAATGATTATCCTGCCCATAAAACCATGTTACATTTATACGTGCCTGATGTTTTTACTACTTACAAATTAGCTATTGCAAACGGCTGCATTGCCATTAGCGAACCCGTAAACCAAGGCGGCGATCCTGATACCCGCGGTTCGTTTTATGATTTAGCCGGTAACCATTGGTCGGTTAGTACACAACAAGTAAACTAATAGCTTTTTATACCTGCATAATCGTTGCACAGTAACATTAAAACCACATATTAAATGAGACTAAAACTCCTTTTACTACTTTTTCTGATTTCAAATTTCACTTTTGCACAAAAGGGAAATATAATAAACAATGAATCTACTAGCTTCCAATTAAAAAACAAAAAGGACAATATTGATTTTATAGTTTTTGATACGAAACTTGAAATTAAAAAACCAATATTTCTTTGGTGTCAAGGCTCCCTTCCCTACCCACTTTATATAAAGCCGAAGGACGGAATCTGGCTAATTGGCGGAGGTATTACAAATTTTGACATTCAAAATATTATCAGAAATTATCATTTAGTTATTATTTCAATGCCTAAAACACCTTTGGTTGCTGATGAAAATCAAATAAATGAATCCTTTTGGTATGTTGGCAATTCTGAAAATAAAAATGTGCCAACAGAAGAATTTCTAAAGGCAGACTATTTAGAAAACTATACTCAAAGAGCAATAAAAGTTCTGAAATTTCTACGAAAACAGCCCTGGGTTGACAATTCAAAACTTATTGTTGCAGGACATTCACAGGGCTCAAAAGTGGCGACTAAAATTGCAAAGAATTATAAACCTGTTACGAAATTAGGCCTATTGGGAGCTAACCCCTTTGGAAGAATTGATCAATATATTAGGCATTATAGGAAACAAGCTGAAAATAATGAAATTTCGTGGGAAGATGCTGAAAAAGAAATTGAAAAAGAATATCAAACCATGCGGGATGCTAATGATTCGGAAAAATTAAAAACAAGTCCAAATTTGATTGCGTGGAAATCATTTTCAGAACCGTTAATAGATGATTGGTTAAAAATTCCAAAGCCAATATATTTAGCTTATGGCACTAATGATATTACAAGTGATTTGTGCGATTTAGTTCCTTTGTATTTTATTAGAAAACAAAACAACTACCTTACTTATAAACGATACTTAAATTTAGAACATAACTTTTTTGAAGTCTCAGAAAATGGAAAAACAAACTACGATAAACCACATTGGAAAGAGGTTATGAATAGTTTTGTTGAGTGGACTTTAAAATGATATTTCCAATGACATTTTTTTGGCAACCTGCATGGTAATGGCTTTAGGCAGGTTTTCGCATCTTCATAAAATTTCATTTCTCCTGATATTTTTCGATATATGTTCACATTATTAAGAATATACCGCTGACGGGCTGCCTGACAATGTCATTTAGCTAATGAG
>DHEF01000043.1 GCA_002399735.1 Chitinophagaceae bacterium UBA4857 | reverse complement strand
ACAGCAGCAAGCCCTCTACGTTAGCCGCCACCTTAAACACAACACTCAACTAACACAGCATTATTAAAGCAAATAATTTCAATGGGACTTTTTGATTTCCTTAAAACAAAAGATAAGACAATAGAGAAACCTGTTCAGCCGAAAGCTGACAGACCCGAGTGTGATATTACAAAAACACAATTAATGGTTGACCTTTTCAAAATTCCACAAGAACAAAGAGACGAGAGTTGGCGACAAACATTTTATGACAATGTGCAGACCGCCAGCTTTGCTTGTGGAAATCCACAGGTATTTAATGGACCTGACGGATTTCCCTATTTCGTTTTGCAGACACCTGAACCCAATAAACCATTTGAATCTTTTTGCATTAGGAATATGAAAGATGATTTTTTGTTAGACAAAGGATTTGGTGTAGCAATTAATCCAAAAGATAATTCTGTAGATTGGGTGTTTTCTTATGGCGACATAGTTAATCTGCATTTAAATAAAGAACTTTTCACAAAGACCGACACAGTTGAAATTCAAAATGAAGAGACAATAAAAAAGGATGAAAAGGTTTTATTGGCTCAACCATCTGAATCTTTCCTTCCGAGACAAACAAGACAAGCATTAAAATCGTTTTTACAGGGTATCGGAATTAAGCGCCCAAAAATTATGATGGTTTGCCGTACAATTGACGGACAAGTAATTCAAGAGTTGGCATTTAATATTTTCCGTGAGGACTTTGAATCAATTGACCATCTAAACTATAGACTAAAACAAATAAGTTGGTTTTTGCCGAGACACTATGTTGTACTTTCATTGCCCAAAGACTCAAACTTTACAAACAATTTTGCTGACTTGTAAGCGATGAAAGGCGAGCGGCTAACATGGGGTTTGCTGCTATGCTTGCTGACGAATAAATCCTCATCTTTTTGTTCGCTATCAGCAGCGGTTCGGTCAGACGTAATTCTATTCAGCTTTTGTTCTTAACTTCATCATCAATAATTCTATTCGGCTTCAGTTCCGGGCTGGACGTTATAAAATACCAGCACAGGAGCAAGCCCTGTACTTTAGCTGTTACTTATGGACTCTCAACAAAAAATATCTTCCAAAATAAATCCGAATATTTTAAGCTGGTTAATTGTTGTATGTCTGGTTTCCTGCAACTCATTAAAGCCGGTAACACAGAATAATTTATTGCAACCGTTAAATTCGGAAAGCATTGCTAAACTTGATGGAGACTACGAAGTATTATCGTCTGACACTTCTTACCCGACATTAGCCAGAGCATTAACTTTCACTAACAAGAAGTCATTAATTAATTTTACTCATGACAATCTTAATTATAAAGACGTTAGACTGAATATTCAAGCACTTGATGATAGGCATTTGAAAATTACTGTTTATAGACATGAGGAAGCGATTAAAACAAAAAAAATAAAAGGAATATTGTCCGATAATTATTTTTATTTTAAGCTTACAAAAATATCTTCTGTTTCACCTTTTTACTTCCTATTAAACCTGTATAAGAAACAAGTTAATCGTATAGGACTAACAAAAAATGGAGATTTACTTTTGGACAGTTATGAAGGTGGTGTAATTTTGCTCATTGTGATTCCAACTTTTGGCGGTGACACTGACAGTTACAACCTGATTTTTAAAAGAAAAAAGAGCAACAGCTAACATTGGTATTGCCAATAGTGGGGCGGGACATTGGAGCAATCGGCAGCAGTAATTATGTTGTGCTGTGGTTCGGGGCTGGACCTGCAAAGCCCAGCTTTAGTTTTTAATATTTAACTTTATCAAAAAGCCAGGCAGCAGTTCCCGCAGACGAATATAGAATTCCCCACCATCGGCAATACCTGCCCGTTGGCAGAAATTATATTCCAAAAACTTTGACGAACTCATATGAAATGGACGACATTTTTTTTCATTACTTTCTTTTCTTTTTTTAGTTGTTCAACAAAACGAGAGGCTGTTATGCCTTTTCAAAACTTTACTACCTCGGGTGACAGATTTTTTCCAGTAAAATCAAGTGATGCAGAATATTTTTTTAGGATATGGATTAATAACAGCACTTCTATCGACAGAGTAATATCTATTTCAAAAGATAGTTTAGATAAGTTCAGAGGTTATTTTGCCGAAGTTGGCTTTTTGACAAAAGGCAAGAAAACAAAACAATATTATAAACAAATTAAAATTGAACCTAAAAGCGGCTTCGACGAATTTAAAATTAAACTTGATAATCTGAATTTGTTAGACTTGACAAATGAAAAGGGTTTGGACGAATTACCGTTACATCAACCATTTTCAAGTTATACAGTTGAGATAAAAACTCATCGCAAGTTCAACAGTTTTAGGTTTGACACATATTACCCTTATAAAGGAGAAGTTGCCGAAAAGTATGGAAAAATTGAACGTTTGATTTTTGAAGAGTTTGACCTCCCAGAATATTTTAAATTTAAAAAATAACTTCTGCAAATATTGGGTTTTATGGAAATTGGGCTTGACCTTGTGACATCAGCAAATTGCAAATCCAGTTTCAGTTCAGCCAGATGAATTACTATCATCTTTTGTACTTAACTTCAACTATATATTTTCAATCATCAGCGGTTATGGGTAGGTGGAATTCTAATTCCCAATCGACCTTTCACAAAACCCATATATATATATATATAGATCCACACCTTTAAGATTGATATTACTTTCGACTTCGTTTGGTAACTGGATATACAAAGTGTTTTTCCTTGAATTCGGAAATTTCATCTTTTAATTTTTTATTGGCATTGTGCAGCAGTTCATTTTGCACTTTCATGATACTTAATAAATCATTCATAGCATTCAGGTTCTCCAATTGCGTCATAACTATTTGTTCAAGATTAGCTTTTGTGTAAATTTTCATGGTGTAATTATTTAAACGTTTGTTTCTACTTTCGAAACAAAAGTATAGATAGTAAACCCATTTTCAAAACAATTGTTCAATAATTATCAACAATTGTTTCGCTTTTCTAAATTTACGTTTATATAATCGACACAAAATGACAGAATTAGGTCTATACTTGGCGAAAAAGTCCGTTAATAAAGCTGCGATTTCTAGAAGGACAGGCATTAGTAAATCACGACTAACGCAGCTCACATCCAATGAAAGTACGAAATTAAGAGCTGATGAATTGTATTTGATCGCATTAGCGATTGATATGGATCCAGGAGAAATGCTCAACGAGATATATAAAGATTTGCAATTGAAAAATAACAAGTAAAGTATATTTTCAAGGACCTATTAATTACTGTTGGCTTTTCGGACAATCGTTCAAAAAAATGAGAAGCTAATCTATCTGAATAAAAAATACTATTGATTAAATCAACATTCTATGTGAGAACGGTTTTTTGTAAATTGCTTTAATCAAACCTTAATTAAAACAACCAAAAATAAAACACCATGAACAATCAAAAAATCACGCCTTGTCTCTGGGTTGAAAAAGATGCTAAAGCCGTTGTTGACTATTATTTATCCATATTTAAAGATGGTAAACTAAAAGACTATCGCTTGTTTGAAAGTATGCCCGATAGTGACGGCAACGGCAGTGCCGGCAGTTTTGAAACTGCAGTAATGGAACTTGCCGGAATAGAATTTTCCATTCTTGCAGCAGGGCCTATGTTTAAATTTAATGAAGCTATATCACTGGTAATAAATTGTAAAGACCAGAATGAGGTTGATTACTACTGGGAAGCCATTACAACGAATGGTGGCGAAGAAGGACCTTGTGGATGGTGTAAAGATAAATATGGTTTATCCTGGCAGGTGGTACCGGTTGAATATTTTGAACTCATACACAGTAGTGATGCAGCAGTGAGAGAAAAAGCAATCAAGAACACTTTTAAGCAAAAGAAGTTAATACTCTCAGAACTTAAATAAGCCCATTTCCAAAATGATATGAAAGAAACATTCTAAATAATATTGTAACAACTGTAAAGCTTGAACGGTATGCCAATCGCCTGCCAAACGAAGAAGAGGTTGCAAATTTTGAAAATGCATTAGGTTATGTTTTACCTGATGACTACAGAGAATTTTTACTGAAATACAATGGCGGTGTTTGTGAGTTAAAAAATATAATCATGCCGATAAGCGGGTATCTATGTGATTTGTTCGGTCTTTACCCCGACAATTTTGATACGCCATTGATGAACTTAAAACTACCGCAACATCCTGAACCGACTGAACTATGGGGTGCACTACCACTAAATATATTACCGATTGGAGAGGTTGATAGCGGAGATATGATTGCCATTAAATTTTATGAAAACAAAACTGAAGTTGTGGTTATAGACCATGAAGAAGGGCAAATGGATATTCAGATGGCAGAGAATAGTTTTACGGAATTTCTATTGAATACAAAACGGGAATTAGATTAGTTGGTCATTAAGAAACAAATGTAACAACGCTTTCAAACTCAAATAAATGCTATTAAACTATCATGCAAAACGAAACTAAAGTAAAATGCCCCAGATGTGGCAGCACACAAATTGCCTTAAACAATCGCAGGCGCTTTGGCTGGAAACGAGGATGCCTTGGCGCTATAATCTATCTTCCCTTATTCTTTATCGGCCTTTTCAAAAGTTCAAAATTGGAAAGAGTGTGCATGAATTGTATGAAACGTTTTTAATTTGAAAAACTTACCTTTTGTGTTGTATGTTGACCAATGTGATTACAAAACATTTTTTAATTTCCGGAGCAACCTGACTAATTCTAAAAATATATTATGGGACTATTTGATTTCTTGAAACCAAAACAAAAAGCTAATAACCAATATGTGACCGAGTCGGCATTTAAAAGTAATTTAACCAGTCAAATGTAAATGACACCGCAGACAATGGAACAACTTAGAAAAATAGATGTTTCGGAAGATACGGAACTAAAACTTGAATATTTCTTTTACACAAACACAGCCGATAAAGCGAAACTGTTTGCGGAAGAAATAAAAAAATTAAACTACGAAGTAACAGATAAACAATCCGCATATGACAACAGTTTTATAATTACCGGTTGGACAACTAAAATGAAAATGGAAGACAAGGTTGTTGCAAATTGGACAAAAGAAATGTGTGAATTGGGTTATAAATTTGACTGCGAATTTGATGGATGGGGAACTTCTCCCAATCAATAAAAATGGGAAGAGTCTCTTAAACGAAAAACAATGCTTTTGCAGTACTCTATTTCGTCTTAAATAAACATTCTGCATTACACATACAACGAAAACTCAAAATTCATTGTCAGTCTCAGTATGAGACTGCTACTATTAAACCTTTTTATGCTGGCAATTTTGCCTCTTTGGGCTCAAAACCAGTTGTTTATATCCGGTGGTTTACATGCCGGTTTTTTTGAAAAACACAACAAGTTCAGTGATGCCAATTCCTTTACTGTAAAACCCGGTTACCAGGTGGGTTTTGTATTTCAATCACCATTTCCTAAAAACAACCTCGTTTTTTCCGGCTCATTATTACTGCATAACACACCCTTCCGTGGCCGCTTACATTCGCTATACAACACTACTTTTTTTAATAAGTATAATCCTCATTTTTTGCAAGTAAACAGTTCAATCGGTTATAATAAAAAACTTAATCACGGCCTTAATCTTATTACAAAATTAGGACCTTATATAAATTATGGGTTGTTTGGAAAAGCCAAAATAAGCGGCCTTCATCCTTACCCCGATATGAGTATTTCTTATATTAACAGAAGCCTTTTATATGGGGATGATTATGACGACGATTTAAAAAAAGTTAACTGGGGGCTTTTATTGGAGGCTTCTTTAACAATTAAAAATAAATGGCTGCCATTTGTTTCTTATAATCATGGCTTATCTAATATCCGTCCAGAAGTGACCATCATAGATGACAGGCTTTTTATACGAAGTATTGTTGTTGGAATTAGGCTTAATATGTTGCAAAAAAAGTGATCTTATTGCTTACCTTAAATCAATTTGATATGAAATGGCTCATCACTTTCTTAGTTTTTTTATTGTTCATTAGTTGTAAAAGAGACAAACTAATTAATTACAAGTTTGTTGGCCAAATATTGGAGAGTAGTAGTAACCCTAAGTTTGTTTCTAATTATGAACTACACATAAGGCAGTCTGCAGAATATGGTATCATAGGAGGCGTTTCCGGTATTAATGAGTTTATAAAAACTGATGCGTATGGCCGGTTTGTATTTAGTTATAAGGCCGATGAAAATTATGGACTTTTACGAGGAGGCACAAATCCTAATAATATCTCAATTGAAGGTGTTGACAGAACTCAATATAACAACCTATGGCCTCGTTGGTATAACTTACCTCCTCGTACAAACACTAACCTGCATGTATTATACTTGTACAAAAAAATTGACACATTGGTTATAAAAGTGCATTTCACAAAACCACTTAATCAATTAGATACGTTATTTCTGAGACCAAAGGACAAAAACAAATATTTAGTCGGGCCTATTGCCAGTGGCTCGCATGTAGCAATTGACACATTTATCAATCATAAACTGTCCTATTATAACATCCGTGAAAAAACTTATAGGTTTGACTTTGCTTTGGAAAAAAACAGAGAGCAAATTCGTCATGATTTTACATTTGAACAAGGTGACGAGTCCTACAAAGAGATTACAGTTAATTATTAATCTTTTCCGCCTTTGTTGGTGTTGCGTGTCAGCCTGTGCGTCTGCAAAAACACCAACAAAATTATAGGGTTATACAGCTAATCACGGTAATGCGTCAAAAAGCCCCAGTAATCTACTCCTGTTTCATAAAGGCTTGCCGAGGAATATTTATACCCTGTTGGCAACTTACTCATTCCAGCCTTTACAGGATTCCAATGTATATATTCCAATTTCTGAATAAAAACCGGATGGCTTCGTAATTCTATACTCAGGGCATTTCGTTCCCAGAACTGATGCTGTCGATCCTTAGCATTCACTTTAAAATGTAATAGTACTTCCGGATGATTTTTTTGTAGATCCTTTTTTATTCGCTGAGCTGTGTATTTTAGAAAATCTCGTTGTACGGCTTCAGGGTCATTGTCAGGCATCATTTGCCAAATCAAGTGTAAATGATTTTCCATAATTACAAAAGCAAAAACTTTTACTCTTCTTGTATTTACTAAAAACCGTAGGCTGCCGATAATAATATTCTTATACTTATCTGGCTTCAATAAACGCTTCCACTGCAAATTTGTGGCAGTAAAAAATTGCGGATATGCTGTAATAATTGGTGTCATAGTAGCAATATCTAAGATAAGTTTTTTACGGCTTTTGCTGTTGGTCTTTTAGCCATGCTGCAATATCCACACGCAAGACACAACAGCGGCGTTTGCGTATGCCAATCGCCTAAACAACCTTCGTTTATATTTCATATAAATTGGTGCTGCATCAAAATCACAAACTATTACCACAAAAAACAATAACTAACTCCTCAACCAATCCTCACTCAAATTGTTATAACTGCGTAATACAAAAAAGTATTACCCGCAAAAGCTGGCGTATCGCCTACTTTTGCTTTTCTTTTTATGAAAACAACGCAGGTCAACAAAACATTCCTCATTATACTTTTAGGTATTCTGGCAGCCCTTGGTCCTTTTTCTATTGACATGTACTTGCCCGGCTTTAACAAAATTGCTGCCGACTTGGGCACCGATGAACAACATGTTGCTTTTACCCTTACTTCCTATTTTGTAGGTATTGCTATTGGTCAGTTATTGTACGGCCCCATAGTAGATAAATACGGGAGAAAAAAGCCACTACTTTTTGGCTTGTTCATTTACATTATTGCCGCATTGGGTTGTGCCTTTTCACAAACCATCGATACCATGATTGCCATGCGTTTTTTACAAGCCTTGGGTGGTTGTGTGGGCATGGTGGCTTCTACCGCTATCATCAGCGATGTGTACGAAAAAGACAGAATGGCCAAAGCCTTTTCTTTAATTATGCTGGTAATGGGCGTAGCGCCTTTAATTGCGCCAAGTATTGGTAGTATTTTATTGGAAAAAGCCGACTGGTCTTACATCTTTAGTTTTCTGGCAATATTTGCAACATTGGTAAGTGCGCTTATCTATTTTTTCCTACCGGAAACCAGCAGGTTTAACAACCCCGATAAACTACGCATTAAAAAAGTCAGCCAAAATTATTTGGCCGTACTTAAAAACCGCACTTTTTTACTGTACACTATTACCGGTAGTTTATCCATGGCCATATTGTTTGCGTATATTACTTCTGCCTCTTTTGTGTTTCAAACTTTTTACGGTTTAGATAAAGCTACCTTCTCCATCATTTTTGCCATTAACGCCGGTGGTTTAATATTGGGTAGCTCCCTAAACGGATTAATTACCAAAAAGATTTACTTCTTAAAAATAGCCGCCATTGCAACTCGTATTTTATTGGTGGTAACTGCCGTTGCATTAGGCACTTTATTATTTGTGTCGGCTATTGATTACCGCTTTTTAGTAGCCGCTATTTTTTCTATTTTGTTTTTAACGGGTTTTATAAACCCCAATGTAATGGCGGCTTCCTTATCGCCGTTTAAGCAAAATGCAGGTGTAGCTTCCGCATTAGGTGGTGCCTTGCGTATGGGTGCCGGCGCATTGGTGGCCGCTGCTATTGGTGCGTTCCAGGGCGATACACCCAACACTTTATTCATCACCATTTTTATACTGGCTTTGTTGGCTGTAATTATGTTTAGGTTTGCACCTCCAGTCATATTCAGTGAAGAAAAAAAATAAACAAAAATGCCGGAGCAATACTCCGGCGTTTTTTATAAGACCACCTTTTATTTATTTTATTTTAAACCTTGTAAACACTTGGTACTGCAACTTAATCGGTTTTATATCTAAAACTTCTGCTGCATCCGAAGCATAACCACCACCTTCTGCCACATTTGATACCATGTTAGCACGGTACAAAACATACGGCGTATCATCAATTTCTCTAATCACCAAAGGTTTGTCAATGCTTTCGCCAATAGCAGCTAACATATTTGTTGCTTTTTGTTTAGCCGCTTTCACTGCCATTAGTTTCACTTCTTGTCTGTAGTCTTCAATTTTAGAATGGCTTAATTCTACAATACGAGCATCTTTAATTTGTATTTCGTCAAAAATGGCAAACGCTTTGTATGCATCTTCGGCGCCGTTTACTTTTAAAATGTATTCCTTCAGGTTAATTACATCGCTGTTTTTCTTAGTTATTTTCTGATAACTGGCGTTTGCATTTTGCAAAACCAATTTCTTTACATCAATGCCGCTGGCTTTTAATTTAGCCAACAACTTTTCTTCCATTTCTTTAATAGTTGTCCGGTTTTTTTCGGCTGTTTCCTGTAATATTATTCGTATAGATATTTCATCCGGAGCTATTTCTTTTTCAGCGGTTCCCGTTACTTCAATATAAGGTGAGTGTTCAACCTCGGAAAAAGAATTGTTTTGTGCTAATGCAAACAAGGGTAACAATAATAATACACTTAATAATTTTTTCATGTTGTAAATTTTAAACTGTTCTAATAATATGTCCTCTTTTGTAGCAATGTTAACGCTTGCTTGTAAGTAGGTTTCGTTATTCAGATGTAAAATAAATTTTTATTACACAAGCATAACCTTGTGTTTATGTATAAAGTATTGTTAAAGGAAAATATATTTTTGTATCCGGCTGTAGTGCTACTAGCATCGTCTGTTGTAACCCGATAGGGTTGGGATTAAATTTATTTCCAGTGGAAATGAATTTAATAC
>DHEF01000037.1 GCA_002399735.1 Chitinophagaceae bacterium UBA4857 | reverse complement strand
GGTGCGACGCAACGAACGATGACCGGTGTTACTACTGCCGGTAACATAATTTTTATATTCCTTTTAGTTCGCACTGATCAGGTTGCGCTTTTTTTGTTTGTATAATAAATACTTCTCCGCACCTAAAACAGGCTTATATAACGAGTCACGGGTGTTCTCTATGCGCTGAAGATGATAACCCAAGGAATCAGTACCGGTGTATTGCTGGCGAGCAAGCATCTTCTTGTTTTGCAACTGGTGGTTAATAGAATAAATACTATCCTTTTGTGCAGCACTTAAACCAAGCGTATCCTGTAATTTCTGCGCAATACGCAAATGCACAGTAGGTCCGTGTACTGATTGTGCACTACCCTTTACATAACCAAAACAGGTAAGAAAGACAAAAAAAACAGACTTGTACATATAAATCATTTTTAATCTAAAAACAAGCAAATTCAGTTAGTTCAGTATAGTTCGAAGACCAACTATTATCTGACCACTCATAATGATAGGTATTAAAATACATACCGCTATAGGGATCGTAAACAGAATCAGTACATACCCGAATTCCTGTTTCGCACACACCATTGATACACTTTTTGCTCTCCCCTGAACAGTTCGAACTATTACAAGTTGGTGGTAAAGGACAGCTTGTCAAATTTGTGCCGGTTACTATCCACCTTAATTGATTGTAATTAGCGGAACAAGGGTTCATATCACGTTGTTCTCGTTCCTGTTCGCCAGTATTCTGATTATTTTCGTTTTTCTTACAACGTATGGCGGTAGCTGTGTTTTGCCAGTCGGCTTGTGGCATACAATTACTATTAACACCATCTGACACCCATCTATAAGTATTATATGTCGCACTATTAGGATTATTGTCTTTTTCCTGATACTCCTGAATATTAGAAGTGTAGCTATTATTGGCAGCACAGGGCTGACAACGGGTGAGGCTTGTTGACTCCCATTGCGGTAGTGTACTAACTATGCCGCAAGCCTCCACCTGGCCTGCATAATTATAACAGATGGTCTTTATAATCCTCTTATACTGATCACGTATTACTGCCAGACGTCCCGTGTTATCATATTCATAATAAGTGATAATATTATTGATATCGCATTTAGTTAATACACCAACGTGAGGTTCATAGGTATAAGTAACCATTTTTGCATATTGCGGATAAAACCTTATTTCGTCAATATGTCCTGTGATATTAATTGTGTAAGATCCTGTAGTAACAGTAATACTGTTTTCAACATAGCTCCATATGCCGCCGACATTAACCCAATAACTTAAAACATAATTTCCGTTTGTTAATCCGGAAAGGTGTTTGCTAAACCCGTACAAAGCACTTTTTCTTCCGGTTTTGCCGCCTAATGTAAACCCATCCTCCATGTCTTCAAAAGAGGTATGAAATACATTATTAACAAGTGCGTCTGTGACTTCTGCTATTAAAAAACGTTGACGGTATCCCCACATAAATACCAGGCTCTCACCACCCTGGTATTTTAAACTCGTAACATTGCCCTGGTCATCATAAGAAAGATATTCGACCTTTGTTTCGATATCATTTTGTTTAATTTTTGTATGAACAAACTCTGGATAAACATTCCCTTTAATACCCCAGTTTTTAAAATCAACTCTTTTACTCTTTAAAAAAACATTGTCTTGGTACTCTTCGTTTTCCAACACTAAGTGCAGGTTATTTCTTGCCAATAATGTGTCAATACCACTAGAGGCTGAAGGGCTTAGATTAAAAAGATTTGCCTTATCCTGAGGGTATTTAAAAGTAGTTAAAAACGTTTTCTGGTTGCTTAATTGACTGTTTTTACTTGTAAGATATAAATGATTATTACCCTCGTAGTAATACTGCTCTATTTTCTGAATCGAATCAACTCCTATATATTCCTTTTCTTCAGTTCTAACCAATTTTTCAACACCATAAGACAAATAAACATCTACATAATCAAAGTGTGTTAATAATAGCCGGTCACCACTTGGGGTTACTGCTATATTAGCCATATATGCTTCTAAAGATGAATTACGCATATCAGTCATAACCTCGCAAATCTGACCAATTTTCACTGTCCTACGTCCGTAATCTTGGTAATAATTACTCAATTCCTTTGTTAACACATACTCATGCTCGCTTAAAGACCTGTAAACCTTCTGGTTTAGTAGTTTTCCACGCATCCAAGGTCTGCTCGTATTAAAATTCCAATATTTATTTAGATAGTCTACACTATAAATACTATCTATTTCAAATTTATATGTATACTCTGTTTTGCCAATATGCGTTGAATTTTTTCCTAGAAGCTCCGTAACCTTGGTATAAAATATGGGCGCTCCATTGTAAGAGCCAAAACTATTAATTGGATTAGCCGTAAAGTATAAAGTTCCTGCGGTACAAAAACCCATATGGCTACCGCCATAACTTGTTTTCCAGGTTAAAGTTCTTATGTCATAAATAAAATCCTCGGGAATACATTTTGATATTGGCATTCCTAGCCCATTTGCCCCTTCGCCATACAGATATGTCTTTACCAAGGTATCCTTACTGCCTGGCTCAATGGATGCCAATCTTTTAACTCTCACCCCCCCAACATAATCAGCACTATTACCGTTATTGGCAATTCTATTGTTCTCATATTCAAAAAAAGAACTTCCACCGGTTGGGTAAGTTATTTGACTTAAAATACACGCTTGTGTATATAAAGGATCTGGCATTCGATCTGCTGCGATTGCATCATAATTGTCTAAATAACTATTGCTTGCTACATAATAAAAGTTTTCAATAAATGTTTTAAGTCTTTGACGTTGCCCTTTAGGCAATAAACTGTTTTGACTTTTTCCGTTATAATACCCCCAAAAATCAATTTGCGTATTTTTATAATTGTAATTGTATTTATAGGATGGTAACGACAACGGATTATAACCAAACTTATATGTATTAACCTTTTCCAATGCGTTGTCTTTATTTACTACTGAATCTAATCTTAACCGGTGCAAATCATGCGAAAATCCAGATCCAACAGATAAAAAATAGGACTGTTTTAACTCTGTCTCTTTCACTAATCCATTTAAGTTTCCCATTCTTATTTTAATTAACCTTTCAAATCCGCCCCGATCTTTTCGGTCACTTTGATACAGAAAATTAATATAACCATTGGAAAATATAACCGAGTCTATTAATTTAGGGTAATAAGTATAATAGTTTGCAGAAGTAGCATAATTCCATACATCAGGTAGTTGTTCGCAACCAACCATAGGATCAGTATTTATTGGTGCATCTATCATTAGCGAATAACTTTCTAAAGTGTCTTTAAAAGGTGTTCCTGATATATATTTAAAAACAATAGTATCGCTATAGTCTGCCGATATTATGGAGGAAATATGCCAAGTTGTAGTATTAGAAGTTTTTGACCAGTTTAATGTCTGCTCTTCTTCATTAAATATATACACAGTACCATCTTCATCAATTACTTTAAATTTATTATTATTCCTTTCAATCTTTATTTGTTTGTCCACTCCTGAAAAAACTATCCTTTTTAAAGTATCATAAACAAATTGTCCGCTAATCCCGGGCATTGAGATATTATAATAATCAGACTGACTATCAGACACTCCGCTTGAAAGCATATTTAAGTCAAAGAAGTCCTCTCCATTATAAAATAATCCTTCTAATTCAGAACGATTTTTAAGCCTTCTGGCATTTACCAAAATGCCCTGTTCATCTGCCAGCCCTATTATGGTTCTCGTAATTGTCCCTCCACATCTCAATACCCAGCCCAATCCTACCGTGGATGAAATGTCTTCTACCCTTATTCCTGAAGCATGGTAGTCTAAAGAAACAGATAAAGGAATTTTGTTCGATGTCACTTCAAATATAGGGATACTGATAGATGGCAAACCGGTACTAAAGTCAACAGGGATTTCACCATACCTACTTATTGCCGCCTGGTTAGGCGTTGGGGGTGTAAAGTTTTTCATAGAGAAAAAATCATTATTTCCTCCTTGCGAAAAACCCTTTAAACCTATGAACATAAAAAAAATATACACCAGTTTTATCTTTTTTTTCATTTCAACTTATTTTATAATCCATACCCCACCCTAAACAATACAGGTTGTTTTCTGGGTACCTGCTGGTAACTCAGAAAATCCCATAACAGTTTTACGGAGGTTCGTTTAAATATTTTTGAATTCAGGTTGATTTGTTTGCTAAGACCAATAAGACCGCTCTGTTGCCATTTGTTGAGGTCTTTTAATACCGCGATGCTATTGAACTGTTGGCGGTAGTTTTGTTCATACCCGCCCGTTAACCAAAACCCGCCTTTTATCTTCCACTCTATATAACTTCGAAGGCCTATACCTTGATGGGTTATCTTTATATTTTGTATGTTTTTGCCCCAGCCCAGTTTGTAGGCAGCGCCAATACCAATGATACTTTTGTCGTTGAGTTTATAACCTACTGATAGACCTATATCGCTGGTCGTAGGAAAGTAACCGCTGCTTCGCTGGCTCTGGAAGTCGGTGTTGTATTCCAGTCTGTCCTTGAAGCTTTTTGTTTTTTGTTGATTGGGTTTAAACCCGTCAGGCATATCTATATCCTTACTTCCGGTATTACCTATCTGGTTGCCCAGTTTGTTTTTTAAACTGCTCAGTTGTGATTGCGCATCCTGCATGTTTTGTTGGAACTGATCCATGGCACCGGGTGTGGATAATTGTTGTTGCAGTAAATTATTTACCTGTGTCCTGGTTTGTAAACCGGCCAGTGATGCATTTAATGCAGCAGGGTCTGTTGGGTTGTTGGTTGGTAAACGAAATAGTGAAGCCAGTTGACTGTTCTTTTGCATAAAATCCTTGAACAGCTTTGTTTGGCTTAATAGTTCCAATGCTTTGCGTTCGGCTTTCTTGTGGTCTTTGAGTAGTTCTTTATACTCGTTTACCTGGTCCTGGTAATAGTAAACCTGTTTGTTGATTTGTTTGAGTTCTTTTATAAAACCCAAACCTTGTAATTGGTTGGTGAGGGTTTGTTTTCTTTCCTTTATCAGTTTTTTTACCAACTCGGCTTTGTTAAATTGTTGTTGCAATCCCTGCACTTTGTCCATGGCACCGGTTAGCTGTTTGGCATTGTCTTTTAATTGAAGTAACTGAGGGTTTTGTTGTAAGAATTTTAAACTACTGGTAAGTGTATCTAAGGAGGGAATATAGGTATTGCCTTTCTTACCAAGCTTCGCTATATTTTGTTCCAGCTTTTTATACTGGGCTTCGCTTTGTTCTAGTAAAGCTTTGGCTTTTGTACTATCCGTCTTCTGTAGTTTTTTATAAATGCGGGATTCCTGTTGCTGTAATTTGCGCAGTAGCTTCTCTGTTTTTTTGTCCAGTTTGTCTTCAAGGTTGGAAGCGGTAGATTGAACCGATTGGATATACCTGGCAGAAACCAAATGAGTGCCGGTATCAATAGATTGCCCGTCTTGTGCCTGCAATGATACACAGCTAAACAAAATGCATAAGCAGGTTAGCAAATGGCTAATGGTTCGGTTCAAGTGGTTGCGTTAATCCGTTATCAATCTTCCACGGCGTCTAATGGCTCGCTATGAAGATAAAACTTATTTTGTAAATAAGAACAGTACTATATATTTAATTATTTATTATACGTCAATTATATTACGTTATAAGGCTTGTTTATCAGTATAATTATAAATCTTTTTGACTAATGTCATAAAATCAAAATACTACTTTCGTGGTATATCGTTTACGTAAATTTATTAACGACACATCTTATTTTACTGGTGTTTCCCCCCTTAAGTCCGTTTAACATTATACCGGGTAAATAATTTTTTAGCAGGGGCTGTCATCGTCCAGTTCATTATGCAGCTACAGCTCCCGCTGCTCCGGGCTGCGGTGCTTCGCTTTGCGCCGCACAAAACCCTGCGCATCGGGCAGCCCGTAAACAGTATCACTTAATAATAAAATGTCAAGAAAACTAATCTTGCTCTTGCCCTTCGTATATACTTAAATCGGGTTTTTGTTGCATATGTAAATAATTACATTTAGTGAGTATCCCTGATCTCACCTTACGGTTGTACAAGCAACCTCAGTATGTATAGTTTTATATTTACTCCTCTATCACTTCTATAGAAGCAAGCCTGGCCTTGTACACAATTTTATCTCTTAAACCGGACATACTCCAGTTTCGTAAGAGGAAACTATTTTCTTTTTCACGTATAGCGGTTTGTTTTGCCGACTGGTTTAAAAGAATAATGGCACCTACATGGTGTTTTTTACATAGTTGCACGAGGCGACGGCTGTACAGGTGCAGTTTTTGTGTGATATAATTTTTCTCCACCTCCTTATATTTTGTAACAACTTTAAATTTACGTTTGGTACCATGCCCGCCTTTTGTAAAACCAACCGAAGCCTGCGCTCTTTTTATTGCAGCCTGTATAGCCAGGCGCCGGTACAGAAACTCCTCTTTATTGCCAATATTGTATTGGTATTTTTCAATTTTCACCTGTAATGGATAGTCAATAGATAAGTTTACTTCAGCCACAAGATTAGCCGTGTCCGGTTTTTCTTCGGGCCTTGGTTGAAAAGTAGCGAGTAAATATAGTTTCCTGTTTTTAATTTGTATGGCACTATCACAAAATTGTAAACTGCCGTTCATCAGGTTTTGCAATAACATTCTTTTATCATCATACACCCGACCCAATACCGTAACGAAAGGAATACCGAACAGTGTAAATTGTACATTTTTTTGTTCCGCATCCCAGCACATTGATTTTATACTTCGCTTTTTTATAGGCATCGGCATATCGTTTCTGTAGTTGGGTAATGCTTTTTTGCCACTTATATACAGTTCCCGGTCTTTATTGTAATGATTAACCAATTTGTTGTTGAGGCCGGTATAAATATCGGAGGGTAGTTTCTTTTTAAAATAACTGGACAACACCTGGTAAGTAGTATTCAGTCGGGACGTAGTTAAAGCACCTTCATCATCTTTTAAAAAAGAGGCCAGTTTGAGTTTCACGTCTTCTTTAAAATAAAATACAGAAGCAATATTATCCTGTAAAAACTGGTGAATGAAAATATAATTGGCACTACGAAAACAGTTGTATTGCCAGTTATACAATGTATCATTCATCTTTTTTCTTGTTGCGGCATCAGGATGATTAATACGAAGCTGAATTTTTCTGGTTAAATAAACGGTGTCTTTTTTCATAAAAATTGTTTAACGGGTGACAGCCGGTTTATGGCTAAGTATAACCTGCGTATATGTGGTTTACATTTTTACCGGTATATCATTTTTATTTCTGATTATTTTTAAGGCTTCCATGTAATGGTGCTTTACTTCTGTTGAGTCTAACCCAATAGAGGCTGCTATACCATCAAAGCTCTTGTTCTCCATACGTCGCATCACAACAATTTTTGCCTTGATGGCATCTAACTTGTTCAGGTTAAAATCAATTACTTCATCTTTTGGTTTTTGTTGAACAGCAGGATTTTTATGAATTATTTTCCTGAGATATTGTATGCTCTCCTTTAGTTGAAGGGCCACTGCCATGGTAGAAACCCCACACCGTTTCGCTATTTGTTTACTGTTAAAGCCATATTTAAAAGCAAGCGTCATCATATTTTGCTTTGTTTGAGGCAGAAAAGGCATCGCATTATAAACCAACCTGGTTAACTCGTCCTGGTTCCGATACATATCTGTTGTACCGGTTTGGTTTAATACGGCCTGGTATTCTTCAGGCGGACTGATATTATCAAGCCCGGTACAACGGCGATGGTAAAAGATGTACTGTCTGCTACGTAACCATGCAAAACATTTCCATACCAGGTCCTGCCTGATAAAAAAATAAATATGCCGGATATTTTCCATGTCAGTTCTGTGTTGCCAACATTTAATTATTGCGTCCTGTAGCAAACAGGAGATTACAAACTCGTTATTGATAATATTGAGGCCTGTTTGTTGTAATGGCGGCCAGGCATGTTTATAAACATATTCCAAAGACTTTTCTTCACCGGTAACAAAGCCATGGTGATGGAAATAGTTTTCTAAACAATCTTTTAAAAGAATGTTTTGCATCAGTAATTAGTTAAGTAAACAAAAAAATATACTATTCTTTTGAATCTTAACTACACAGGGTTTTTAGGTTTACAGGCAAACCTTGTCAGCAGGAGATGTATTGATTTATGGTGATAAGGGTTTAACACATCAGTTATTTTAAATGGTTTAATGTTTTAACTGCTGTTCTTTACATCACCTGTTCAATTGCTCAATGATTTTAACTATGCTATGTTTTTTAACGATGATAACAGGCTTTATACAATTTATGCCTGTTTATAACCTTATGAATTAAGGCTAACCGGTAAACAATTGAGTAATTTTTTTAATAAAATGAACAACAGTAAACAATATTACACAATTAAATGTTTACTATTGTAAATTTTTGTAGCTTTTTTTATACATATCAGTTAATTTCTTTACTACGGTGAAAACAAAAAGAACTAAATTAAACCGTGGACAAGTATTAGCTACTGTCGTGGAGGGAACCGGCCGCAATAAAGAGGATGTGGCCCATAAGGCCGGGTACAGTCGTTCGGCTTATTACAAACATATTGAGAATCCCACGCTGGACTACCATATCCTGATGGCTTACGGGAAAGCTATTCGTTATGATTTTACGGAAGAGTTCCCCGATATGCCCAAATATATTGTGGAAGAACCCGGCGATAATTACAGTAAACCTGTTACATTGGAAGATGCCATTCAATTGCTGGAAAAATGGAAAGATAAATACCTTGAACTACTGGAAAAGTATAACCAGGTAATTGAGGAAAGAATTACAAAGAAATAACCTGAAGTCTTCTTTTAGCTTTCTGATAAATCATTCATAGTTTTTAATGGCAGCCTAAGTCGGGCTAAACAAATAACACTGCAGCCAGATACCATTCTTTATACCGCTACGCAATCAACATTATCAAATGTTTCAATTATTCAATTCGTGTAAAATGAGTGTGCGGGCTTCGTCAGGCTCAACCTGACAGTGTTCTTGTCATTTTAAAGAACTTAACCTCTCTCTTATTTGTGTCTCGGCATAACAAAATTTGCATTCGTTTAGCTATTATGCTTCTATCATGACAAGCAACATACTGCAATTGTCAATTGCAAAAGAGTGAGAGATTGTAGCGACATCCTTTTGCGAAAGATTGGCCATGTAGCCGCGGCAAAAGATATAACATAACTGAGTGATAAAGTTGTAAAGATTGCTTTCTGCGAAGGTGGCTAACGAGTTACCCGCCCTGCATAAGTGCCCTGTGAGCAAGTAGGCGAGGAACGAACCTTGGTTTATGTGACAAGACTCGAAGCAAAGGACACTGCAAATAAAAAAGCCGATGCATAGATTGCACCGGCTTATATGTTGTGTTGTTTATGCCTTATTGTATGGTTACCGTTTGCGCATACTCGTTTAGCGTAATGGTATAAGTACCCGCGGTGGCAGGGGTTTTAAAGTTACCATTTCCACCTGTCCAGCTTATAGGTTTGGCTACACCAATTTCGTTACTCTGACCACTATTGTCTTCATAGTCAAATGCTCCCCAATCATTACCTGCAAGAAATTTAATTTCGCCATTGGCTTTTAAGGCAAGTGTAATTGTCCACACACCATTGCCGGCATAAGTCATTTGAGGAGAACTTGGTGGGTTCCAATCTAACACTCCCGCCTGGTTAATACCATCACCCACTACACGCATTTCGTCAGCCGAGTTAATAAGATACGTTAGGTTTAACGGGTTTGAACCATCCCAAATAGCCCTTACTCTACCGTTAGCATTTGGCCATTTAAAGTTGCCATACCCCGCTCCCGGATCGATAACCATTTTTTCAGTATTATCTAATGCAAACCAACGGTTCTTATTATTAGCACCATTATCCCAATCGTTACCATCATGAAACTTAAATTCGTCATTTTGGTTCATATTGGTAATATACATAAACAGCCCTTGAGAGAGGTATTGCATTTTTGTTGCCGGCTGGCTCCAGCCCTGAAAACCGCCAATCATACCCATACCGCCTATACCGTTGGCTGTTGCTGTTTGCAGATAATATTTGTTATTCGTTAAATCTACCGTAACCCGGTAAACACCTGCTGTTGTAATGTTAATATTTTCTTCGCTATCTTCTGTTAATGTGCCTGCGGGTTGGCCCGGAGCTTGGCCCCAATCAACTACACCTTCGGCCGGAGGCCATTGCTGTGCATTGGCAAATTTTATCTGGTCAGCTTTTAAGTAAACATAAATAAAATAAGTACCCGGAAAGCGAGGATCTTCGGTTAAACGTAATGCCGTAGCAATATCCCAACCATTTGGTGTTGCTCCGCCAACTATATATACTTTTACCTCACGAATTATAGATAACTCATTTTGATAGTCGGATACCTGACGCCAGTCACCGGAAGTGGCAGATACCGTCCATAAAAGATTTGCCGCAGCGGGTAAACTTGTGAAACCATTTGCAGTTAATAAATCACTGAAATTTTTATAAGAAATAGTTGCGAGGCTATCAGTTCCTACGTTATCTGCATTGATAGAAAACAAAGGATTGCTCCAGTCTACAGGTAATACATTATCATCTGCATCTACTTTTCTTTCTGCAAACAATACTTTATAAGTTATGGCTGGTCCTCCGGATGCGGGCTTAGAACGTGTCCAGTTAAAAACCATGTTTTGTGTAGTAGAACCAGGGTTTAGTGTTACTGTTTTCATAGAAGAAACCGGACCTAATAAGTAAAAAGGACTGGCGCCATCTTTAAATCTTCTTACGTTAAGAAAAAACACACTTTGTGACAATAACTCCTTATCACCATTGCTGGCAATTACCGACCATTTTAAGTTGGTTGTTGCACCTGCCGCAATGCCTTTAGCGGCTAATGCATCATCTAATTGTTTATAAGTAAGATCGAGGTTTGTTGCCTGGCCACCATTGCCTGATTCGAATGAAAGCAAGGGTGCTGCAAAATCACCAGCCTCCCTTAAAATGGCTACTACTTTATATTGGGGCGCTGTGTTTAAACCCGGTTTAGACGCATTCCATTTAAAAGGAATAACAGTATTAGGTATGGCCGAGTTTAGTTGTAATGAAGAACCTGAAGTTGGTTCAATTAAAGAAAAATCAACCAGACCTTCACCGGTTACGGTGTTATCGTTAAAGTCTGCTTTTTTACAACCTGTTAGGATTATAAATGTTGCAGTTATAAAAAGAGCAATATTTTTCATCATAATCATTTTAAATATGACAAGAGCTATGTATTAGTTAAGGTTTACAAATTCGTAAGAAGCTTCTGACGAACTTACATTTACCGGGGCACCACTTGTTCCCAATACGGTACCATTAAACTTATAGGTAAACTTTTTTAATATATGGCCTGCGCCCGGTGTAAAACGAGACTTTGGATTAAAGGTTGCGGCCCATATATTGGTTTGTAAAACACGAACAGGAATGGTGATAGGAGTACCTACCTGAGCGTCTGTTTCATCAAATGCAGTAATAGTTGCTGTTACCGGTGTCATACGTTGTTCATCAACCGTAGCACCTAAAGTTCTGTCAAAGTTTACTGTAATTATATCAGTACTACCTGCTTTAGTAGGAAATACTCTTAACATTGTGGGTACGAAAATGAGCGGGTCAAAAGCAAACGGATTATAATCACCTGTTTTTGCCGAGCCGGATTTTGTTTTTACCAAGAACCCAAAGCTTGTTAAGTCAGAAGGCGGACGCCCCCATAGAATTGTAGCTGTAAAAGTATAGCTCCATTTATTTCCACTAACATGTGTCAATTTTGCTGCTTCTGAGGAATTACCCCAATCTCCATTTGCCGGACTATCTCCTGCACTAGACCACATCCAAAGGTAAGCTTCCGGCTGATCGGCAAGTGGTGTGCCACTCACATCTACTATAAACGTAACCTCATCCTCGGCACTGAAAATAGCCGGAGAAAAGGTTGGATTTTGTGCTTTTGTAATAAAAGCCAATCCCATTATTAAACATGTAAACAATATTTTTTTCATGTGATTATTTTTAATGCTACTTGGAATTTGCCAAAAAAACTTGCTTGCGCCTTAGGGTTTTCCGGCATATTTCATACAACAACAGTTTTATTGTTTTGTAAATTCATAGGTGTAAGACATCATCAACTTACCCGTTTCTACATCATTACGTTCTATTCTGAACGTTAGCTTGTTATTACCGCCTATAGGATAGGCTCCGAGTGTAACCTCTTCTGTTGATGAGCCGTTTTTAAAAATAATTGCTTTAGGCGCTTTCATGTCATCTACAGCCCATGTACCATTGGTTAAACCAATAATAGCAGGTGAAGCACCGGCATCGGCGGTAAAAGTACTTGGCGAACCATTGTTAGCGTTTAAGGTTAACTTAAAATCCGTATAAGGGAACAGCGTTGTTAAATCGATAGTATTAAAGATGAAACTACTGCCTTTACGTTTCACATCTTCATCTACCTGTACTGCTTTGGTTAATTTCCATGAACCTGCAAAGCTGGCCGGAACATCTCTTATAGCACCTATTTCGCCCACTTTATCAGGCTGACACCCAATAATTGCGGCTGAAATAAAAAGTAAGAATGAAATTTTTAGAATAATATTTTTCATATAACAATCAGTTTAATTTTTTTAAAAACAACCGCCTTCGGGGTTTAATCTGAAACTGGTCATAGCATCCTGCTCGGCTTTAGGAAATTGCAGTATAAAGCCATTACAATTCCATGGCGAACCGCGACGATCTACACTGGTATTATTTCGGGCACCAATACGCTTTATTTCGTGATAACGGTTTCCTTCACCTACCAATTCTAATTCTCTTTCTTTACGGGCTGTACTAATTACCAACCCTGCTGTTGCATTTACACCCAGGTTACGGGCTGTACCCCCGTAAGCACGAGATAAAATTTGATTAATGTTAGTAATGGCAGCAGCTAAAGCCCCCGGATTAGCAGCAGCAATTTCAGCACCACTTTCTGCTAATATTAGCTTTATTTCGGTTAGGTGTACAATTGGCAAATCAAAAAAGTCACGATTGTATTTAGTCAGAACTTTATAGTCAGTTTGTAAAGTACTGCTGTACCAAGCTTTACGTACATCAGCCGGATCTTGTGTAGCTAATGTAAAAAACTGATTGGTATAATTTAATACCGGTATAGCTAAGTCAGAACGATAGTTACCCCTTAATTCGCCACCCGGACTGTAAAAGTTATTTACATTTTGTATGGCAAAAATGCCCTCTTTACTTAAAGCCGGTGAGTAACGCAAGTTATAAGCATTATCCAACACAAATGTCGTATTACCTACTACTTCAGATGCCGATGCATAAGCATTGGTAAAGTCATTCATTTGAAAATAAACTTTAGCCAGAAAAGCTTTTGCAGCCCATTTGGTTGCTTTATAATTACTGGGATAAGTGTCAGGTAATAACTGTTCGGCTTCTTTTAAATCACTTATAATCTGTGTATATATCTCGGCAACCGTAGAACGTTGAACCGAAGTAATATCTACTGATATGCGTAAAGGAATACCGTCATGGCTGTTATCACTGGTGTACCCATATGGTTGTGCAAACAAACGTACCATTTCAAAATGCCCAATGGCACGGAATAATAATGCCTGGCCTTTCGCATTATCCTGTTCACCTGCTTTTATTAGATTTAGTTTACTTAATAATAAATTAGCAACATTAATAACACGGTAACCGTTGTTATATAATCCGTCTCTAAAACCACCAAATATGGAATTCTGTCTTCTGAAAATTTCAGAAAAATCGCCTGTAAAACGGCTTCCATCTACCTGATCTGCTAACAGTTCGGCTGCTGTCTGTAAACGGCCACCAAAAAATTCGTTATTGGCTAACAGAGTATACTCACCATTTAATAACGCCATAAATCCGGCTTCATCTTTTAAGGCTTCTTCTTCTGTCATCTGACCGGCCGGTGGTCTTTCTAAGAATTTTTTACAACTGCTGAATGCACTTGTAAACACTACAGCCATCAGGGTGAAATATATTATCTTTTTCATACTTGCAATCTGTTTAAGGCTTAAAAGGATAGGTTTAATCCAAAAATGATATTACGTTGCGATGGCGCTGTTAAATAAGTAATATTCGGGCTCAGGTTTCGATCCTGAGGGTTTTCAAAATCACGGGTAATTTCCGGATCTCCACCAGGGTATTTAGTAAAGGTAAACAGGTTACTTGCTGTAGCAAATAAGCGTAAACCTTTTATACGGCATTTAGCCAACTTAGCCGGGTCGAACCTATAACTTAAAGACAACTCACGCAGTCTCATGTAATCTGCCTCACGCAGGAACATGGTTGAGTTAAACTGATCTTCACTAGGTACACCAGGATAATCAGCAGCATTGTACATTATTTTAGGATACTGTGTTTCATCACCCGGGTTAACCCAACGATCTAATAAATCAGTCCTAAAATTCCAGTTTCTGGTTGATGCTCCCAGGAATTGATACTTAGCAGAGTTTTCGTAAATGTTACCACCAATTACAAATGAAAACAAAGCACTTAATTCAAAGTTTTTATATTCTAATGCGGTATTAAATCCACCAATATAATCCGGTAATACTGAGCCGGCAAAAACACGATGATTTAAAGAAAAGGTTTTGGTTTGTTTACCGGTATTATCTAACCAAATAGGTAAACCGTCGGTAGGGTCAACGCCATGGTAACGTACCAGGTAGTTAACGCCTAATGGTAAACCTTCTACAATACGGGTATCATTGGTACCACCACTTACCGCATCCGGGCCCAACTCATATTTTAATACCTCATTATAGTTGCGGGCAATGTTGCCACCAACTGTCCATTTTAAATCTTTATTATCAATTACTTTAATATTGGCACTGAACTCAAGACCTTCATTTAAAATTTTAGTATCGTTGAGGTTACGCCAAATATTACCTACACCTGTAGCTGATGGTGAAATCCCCGGCGACAACAAGATGTCTGTAGATACTTTTCTATAGTAAGCTAATTCACCGGTTACACGTCCTTTAAATAAACCAAACTCAACTGCTGCGTCAAGGTTGCGCATATTTTCCCATTGTAAATCCGGATTGCCTAAGCTATTTAAATATAAAGTTTGTGCGCCATTGTAGTTTGTTCCACCACGTTGAAAGTTATCATAATAAACACCTGATGGTATATTAGCATTGCCAACAATACCGTAACTGGCTCTTAATTTTAATAAATCAACCCAGCTTACGTCCTGCAAAAAGCTTTCCTCGGAAACTGCCCAGGCGGCAGAAGCGGCAGGAAAGAACCCGTATTTATTATTAGTACCGAATTTAGAGGACCCATCTAAACGTCCGGTAACCTGGAAAAAGTATTTATCGGCTATGCTGTAATTTAAACGTCCAAAGAAACTGGTAAACGTCCATGCCTCTCTTTGTCTTTCAACAATCTGGTCGTTATCCAAATTCCTCTTTCTTAAATTTTTATAGCTCTGACGAGTATTTACATCTGTCCAGTAAGGCTTGCCCGACCATTGAAAAAAGTCGTAACCACTGTAGTCTTTTAATGATACAGATTGGTTTTCCTGACCCACTAAGAAATTAAACTTATGCTTCTCACCCATGTTCCATAAGTAATTAGCAGTTAACGAAGTGTTCCAGTTAGTACCCCAATATGGTGAACGGCGAATAACCCCTGAATCTTCTACAGGTTTTTGTGTCCAGATATATGTTTCAAACTGGTCATCAAAAGCATTTCTGTATTCTAAGTTACCCGATGCTTTTAAGAAGAAATTTTTAAACGGTTGCACTTCTACCGACAAACCACCTAAAAATCTGTTATCAACTTCTCTACGTTTGGTTTGTTCTAAACGACGAATGGGGTTAGTAGTATTTACATTATAATCTCCATCCTCGTCATACACTGAAAAAATGGGTAAGGCTCCAGACATAGCATCGCCAATACCACCATCCCAAGCCGCAGGTACTCTTTTATTAATGCCCTTATTAAACCCTGTTGTAAGTGCAATTTTTACAATACGGTGCGGCATGTAATCCATGTTTAGCCTGGCGCCAAATCTTGTATAGGAGTTTGCTTTTATGTAACCTTCATTATCGCTATAAGATACGTTGGCAAAAGTTTTTAACTTTTTGGTACCTGCATTTAATGATAAGTTATGTTCGTTTATAATACCGGTTTGTGTTAATAAATCCCACCAATCGGTATTATTTGCATTTGCCTGCGCATAGGTTAGATTGCCGGGTAAAGGCGCCTGGCCTGTATTACCACTATTATGCCATGCTTCTTGTCGTAATTGTAACCACTCTTGTCCGTTTACAAATTCAGGCTTTATAGCAGCATTTGAAAAACCAATTTTGTTAAAATAGTTAAAAGAAGGTTTACCACTTTTGCCGCGTTTTGTAGTAACTAAAATTACCCCATTTGCACCGCGGCTACCATAAATACCGGTAGCACCGGCATCTTTTAAGATCTCTACCGATTCAATATCAGCAGGATTAATAGAGGCCAATGGATTTTGGTTCATACCGCCGCTGTTACCGCGTAAAAACGGATCAGCTACAATTGGTACACCATCTATTACATACAAAGGATCAGCGCTGGCGGATATAGAGCCTACACCTCTTATGCGTATTACCGCTCCCGAGCCGGCTAAACCGTTACCCTGCATAATTTGTACACCGGGTGCCTTACCTTGTAAAGCTGCTTCAAAACTTGGAACAGGAATAGCATTCATTTTTTCACCTGTTACTTTTGATATAGCGCCGGTCACTTCTTTTTTACGTTGCGTACCGTAACCTACCACCACTACATCTTCCAAATCGGTATTACTTGATGCCAGCGAAATATCCACGGAACTTCTTCCGGCAATGTCTACCTCCTGCGTAGTAAAACCTACTGATGAAATAACAAGTGTAGTAGCATTGGCGGCAGCCTGTATGCTAAAAGAACCGTCGGTGCCGGTTTGGGTTACCCTGGTAGTACCTTTTACCGAAACGTTAGCACCTGCAACAGGACCACCATCACGGTCTGATACCTTACCGGTAATAACCTTATCCTGCGCTAATGCAAACAACGATATAAATAACAGGGAAAATGTTACGGCTGCACGAAGCCATTTTGTGCACAACATAAGCAATCGTTAAGAGTTAAGCAATTCGTTTAAAAATACTATAATGTGTATTTAATACACAATGTTAAAACAAATAAATGGATACCACAAAATTTTTTTTCTTTTATCGGCAACAGTAACACTGCTCAACACCCGTTGCGACGCTCCGTTCATCGTTCTGTTCTTTGGGCATCATCGTGTTATGCAAAAAAGGCTTTAATTATTGCCTATGGCGTTAACCGCTTATACATCGTCAAAGGCGATAGCATATTAATGCTAAACTGTAAGTTTCGCATAGCTTGCGACAGTAGAGTTCTTTGTCACCCTGAGCCTGACGAAGGGTGACGCAAGCACAATATAAATTCCCAGCGGGCTTCGTCAAGCTCAGCCTGACAGTTTTCTTAATATTTGACAACACGCTCCTACAAACAAAACGCTCCATGCTAAAACACAATGCTGATTAGCGTTATACAGCACAAGTGTGCGACGCAAGTAAAGCTCAATCAAGGGATGGACGTTGATAACAAAAAAAGCATTATACTTAGTCAGACTTTAAAGTCCCTTTAGGGATTTAGGGTCGATAGTAGTACTGCTGCTGGTTAACAAAAATAAAAACCCACAACTGAACGCTGTGGGTGTATAAAAGCTTTTACGATACTAATATTTTGCAGGTAAACTATACCTTTTCTACCTTTTTTTGTCCGGCCCTTTTGCGTAGTGCAGGTTTAAGTTTGTACAATTTGCCGGGGCGGTGTGGTACGTCTACTTCCATTTCACCGAGGTCGTGTAGCCAATCTTTAATAGACATTTTTTTACGGAAATTACGTCTGTCCAGTTCGGTATTTAAAATGGCCTGGTACAACTCCTGCAATTCCCGCAACGAAAACTTTTCGGGTAATAAATTAAATACTACCGGATGATCCATTACCTGCTCTCGTAAACGGTTTAAACAAGTGTCCAAAATAGCTTTATGGTCAAAAGCCATTTTTTTAATATCGTTAACCGGGTGCCAGTGCAGATGGTTATTATTTATTTTAAGCTTTACATTATTTATATCCAGCAAAGCAAAGTAAGCAGTGGTAATTACACGGCCCGAAGGGTGCCTGTTAATGGTGCCAAATGTATGTACCTGTTGCAGAAAAATATCGTCAAGGCCGGTACGTTCGTGTAGTACCCGGTAAGATGCTGCATCTAAATCTTCATCGGGTTTTACTAAATCGCCTAATAAAGAATACAGGTTAGAAAACTCTTTTAAGTCGGATTTAATGAGCAATACTTTTAGCTCTTGTTGTTCGTAACCAAGTATAACACAGTCAACCGAAATGGCTATTTTAAAATAATCGAGGTGACTTATTTTTTCTGCTTCCGCGGTTTTTAAGAGTGACTTATTGGCCATACATTCTACTTATTGAAATATAAAATTAAATGACTGGTTCGGTATAAGGTAGCAATTAGTTTACATTTTATGTAGTAGTTACAATACCAGCTTTACTGTTTTAGTAGTACTGCCTGTTATTACTTTTATCCAGTACAAGCCTGTTGCGCCATGTGTGTAACGGCTATTAACAGGCAGGTTATGTATGCCCCTGCTTAAAGTTCCGTCGTACACAGTGCCCAATGGCCTGCCCGAAGCATCAAAGATACTGGCCTGCACTCTTCCGGAAGCAGGTAAATGTAATTTTATATAGGTTTGTTGCCCGCGTGAAGGATTGGGGAACACTGTAGCCAGTACTTCATTACCCGGTTCCTCCGGTTGTTCCGGCTCTTCGGGTTCTTCGGGCTCAGGATTAACAGGAGGGTTGGTATTTATGTTTAACAAATTACGGTTGAGGTAAACAATATATTCACCCGGTGCCAATGTTATGTTTTGTGTGGTGCCGGTAATGTTTATAAACGTACTGTCCAAATAATTAAACCAGTTGCCCGCTACCGGAAAAGTAACTTGTTGTGTTTGTTGGGTTAAGCCAAAATTGCCCACTACTAATAAACAAGATGTATCGTTAGCCGAACGAAGGCTTATCCACTTAAACGCCGTATCCAGCTTATGGGTTATTTGCGTGTTTTGCGCTTCAAAAACATGCTGGTAGGCAGGGGTAAAACGCAATGTTCCCATTTTTTGATATAGTTTGTAAATGTTGTAACGTCTTGCCTGTTGCATATAATCCCAACGGATTGGCTTTTTATTGGTACGACAATCGTTATTAATGGTTCCGTTTTCGCAATAGTTAATGGAATAATCGTAACCCAACTCGCCAAACTGCCATATTAATTTGGGGCCGGGCATAGACAGGAAAAAAGCAGCGGCCAATTGTGCACGTTTTAATGCGGTAGCGGTATCTTTTATACTATAGCTACCCGAAGCATTACCAAAGTTGATGTTCTTGTAAACGATTCTTTCTTCATCATGACTTTCCATATATGTTACCAGGTTAGGATTAGTCCATCCACGTGTGGTATGTAAACCCCATGAAAAATTTGAACCGCCCATATAACCCATTGCAGCCTCGGTAAAGGCATGGTTGGAGTTACCCCAGAACATCAAACCATAATCGGACAGTTCTTTTTCTTCCTGATTATCGGCAAAGTGTTCTAAAATACCGTAACTGCCTGCCGATGCCGCCTGTTGTGCCGTATAATAATCTTTCCAGATGGCAATGCGGCTGGCATCATATTGTGCCATCAAACCTTCGTTACCGATTGAATTAACCTGTGTAAAGCCTTTGGAAAGGTCATAACGATACCCATCAATTTTATATTCTTTTAACCAGTGTTCAATTACACGTTTGCTAAAATATTTTGTGGGTTGTGCTTCGTGGTTAAAATCATGAAATACATTAAAGGGATGTCTTGCTGTTACATTAAACCAAGGGTTATCGGCAGCGGTTTCGTTGGTAGCACTGTTCCAATAAAGTTGAGCCAGCGGGTTACTGCCTGTTGAGTGGTTTAAAGCAATATCCATTACAACCGCCATGCCTTTGGTATGGCATACATCAATAAACTGTTTCAGGCTGTTTTTTGTACCATAATACTTATCGGGTGCAAAAAAGTAAGCAGGGTTATAACCCCAACTTTCATTACCATCAAACTCGTTAAAGGGTAATATTTCAATGGCATTAATACCAATACGTTTTAAATAATCTAAAGTGTCTTTTAAAGTTTGCCAGTTATGTGCAGCAATAAAATCACGTACCAATAATTCGTACACCATCAGGCCTCGTTTATCGGGGCGATTAAAATTGGGCACCGTCCAGTTGTATACAGGGGCAGCAGTTTGTAAAATGCTTACAATTCCGTTTTGCCCGGCAGGATAAGGTTTTAAGTTAGGGTAAGTGGCCGCAGGAATGTACTGGTCATTCCAGGGATCCAATATTTTTTCGGCATAAGGCTCGCCAACTTTCAACGTGCCGTCTACTAAATATTGAAAAGCGTATTCGGTACCGGGTGTAAGTCCGCTTATTGTTTTCCACCAGTAGTTACCATCCGGTGTTTTGTTCATTTGAAAAGAGGCGTTTTCCTGCCAGCTGCTACCGGTAAACTCACCTATAACACAAACACGATTTTTATTAGGCGCATACAGTACCAGCGTAACCTCGGTGTTGTTCGGATTATAGTTTATACCATCTCTTACGCCGGTTGGTAATGGTAAAATTGTTGCGGCATTGTTCACATTAAAATTAATATGCTCAGTAAGGGTTTGGGCTCCATTAATGGTTTCCAGCACCAAAGTATTATTGCCAACAGTATTTAATATAGGAGTAGCAGTTATAGTAGAGGCAGCGGTTGCCGTTTGTATTAAGTTGTTGTTTAAATATAAATTAAGGGTAGACGGTTTGTTGGCTGCCGCATTTACGGTTAAAGTTTCGCCTAATGTTTTACTTAATGGTTCCTGAATAGCATTGTAAAATGGCTGCATGAAAGGTTGTGAAAAACCTGCGGCCAATGTATCGGCACCATATAGTTTTATATACATATCGCCGGCATTACTATTACGCTGAACGGTATTGCCATTGCCGCTACGAAATAAAATAGCAATATGGTGTATTACCTCGGTACCGGTTACATTAAAAAAGCTGCGGATATTATTAATAGTAAAACTGTACTTGTTGTTGCTTTGAAAGGTTGCACGGTTTTGTGCTGTATTGGAAGTCCATTCGAATGGTACATGTTTCCAATCGGTTGGGCCGGTACTTAAACTGGTTATTACACCAATATGCACATACACATCGTTTGTATTGGAATAGTTTAACAGTGCTTTATTGCCAAAGTTGGCATCCATGGTAATGGTAATATTATCTGTTTCCTTTGCAAACTGCGGAGCGGTATGCAGTAATTGCGCCTGGCTTACGCAAACAAATAACAACAGGCATAACTGTAGTAAGTAAACCTTCTTCATGAGCAAAATTTTAACCGTTAGGGCGTGAAGGTAGTAAATATGTACTTAATACACATTAAAAAACTGAATTTTTCTCACCCCCAAAAGCTCCTTTCCGAACAATCATCCTAAAATAAAACAGTTTTTCCCGATTTAGTAAGCTTTAACCCACTGGCAGTAAATATTTTTACAGTTAAAACAAATACACATCATGCGATTAAAGCTTTTCATTTTAGCTGCAGCCGTTTTTAGCGTAACCACGATGCAGGCACAGGAAGAAAAAAAACAATTTAACCTGAACGCCGCTGACGGCATTGTGTATTATGACCTTGAAACCAATCAACCCGTGGCTAAAACCAATAAGGCCTGGGATATTTCTTTTAGCAAAACAGCTATACAATTAAATAGTGCTGAAGGTAAAGTTGAAGCACAACTTGTAAGCGGTACCAATTTTGACAAACTGACCAAAGCGCCAACAACAGGCTTTAAAAAAGATAGTGCCGGCAGCAGTGCTATACAAAGCGGCAGCGGTAATGGCTGGTACAGTTACAATATGGAAGACCATACCATACAACCAATTGCAGACAGGGTGATTGTTGTAAAAACAACCGAAGGCAAAATAGTAAAACTGGCTATTACGAGTTATTATAAAGATCAAAAAGATTTTAACCCCGGCGGTTACTACAATTTTAAGTATAGCTTTATTAAGTAAGGATGCTGGATTTGGTGATGTGATGATTTTGAAATTTGGTAATGGTTTTTTTACAAAAGTAAAGACACTTGCAAGTTGCTCAATAGAATTGTTGTAGCACAAGTGATAGTATTTAATTCGTTTCCACTGGAAATAAATTAAATCCCGATTCTATCGAATCACAACAGACGATGATAGTAGCACTGCAGCCGACTAACAAAAAACACAACATTAAATTCGCTGATTGTTCTTTAGCGTTTATCAATAAACTTAATGGGCTTACGTCCACCATCCGGAAATTGTAGTTTTTGCATTTCCTCCGGTGTTAAGTATTTTATTTGCGGGCTTACCCTCAACCTTGCTTGTAGGTAGGCCCGTATTTTATTGGCGGTTTCGGTTGTGTCGTTTACCGGCACTACATGTAACAACACTTCATCCGTACCAATTTCATTGGCAGTCACTTCGGCAACATAATCTTTAATGGTATCCATACTATTCAGTATTTCGAACAGGGCCGGTGCAAATAAAGTAGTGCCTTTGTATTTTATCATTTGTTTTTTACGGCCTAGTACGGGTGATAGTCGTAAACTATGACGACCACAACCACAGGTTTCAGTTAACGCAATACAAATATCTCCGGTTTTATAACGCAGCAACGGCGTGCCTTCTACGCCTAAGGTAGTAATGGTTACTTCGCCGGCAGTACCCGGAATAACGGGCTGGTTATTATCATCTAATAATTCTACTATTAATAAATCGGGTTGTAAATGTCCGCCATTACCTACATGACATTCCGTAAATGCGGTTTGCATTTCGGTGGAAGCATAGGTAGAATACAACCCAATATTCCATACATCGGTAATTCGTTTACCCAATACGTTGAGTGACAAATCTTCGTCACGAATATTTTCGCCAATACAGATAGCTTTTTTTACGGAGGATTTATTTACATCAATACCCTGCTCCTGTGCATACTGTATTAATTTAACAATAAAAGAGGGCACCGCTACAATGGCCGTTGGTTTTATGCGCTCGATGGTTTCCCATTGTAACGAGGGTACACCCGGCCCTACCCTTACAATGCCTGCACCTAATTTACGCAGGCCTGTATAATATGCCATGCCTGCCATAAACTGCCTGTCAAGCGTTAACATAAGCTGGTATATATCTGACACCGAACCATTGGCGCAAACAAAGGAGTTATATTCATTGGTGGCCAGGCGTTGCAAATCGTTATCGGTTAAAGCAATGGTTACCGGCTTGCCCAAAGTGCCCGATGTAGCTACATACTCAACTATCTGGCTGGGCGGCACACAAAAAAAATGTTCGTTTTCCGATTGCAGATGCTCCTTTTCTATCGGCGGAATTTGTTGTAAATCTTCCAATGTTTTAATCGCATCTACCCGTACGCCTTGCGCATAAAACCACTTTTGGTAAAACTTTGAATGGGTATTCAGGTACTGCAATAACGCTTGCAGCCGCTGCTCCTGAAACTGTTTTATAGCAGTTTCTTTTTCAAATGCAATGGAGGTAGATATATTCATAACAATTGTACCATTTAATAGGCCGATAAAGTTAGGAAACAACATTAAGTAAAAAGGAAAAATTAAAAAGTTAAAGGCATAGTAAGGTGTATTATATTAGCAGCAAATAAATTTATATGGAAAGGCAGGTTGTTTTAACAAAAGATGGATCTCACACTATTTCCATACCGGAACTAAATGTTACCTATCATTCTATTCACGGTGCCATACAGGAGTCCAAACATATATTTATTGAAGCCGGCCTTAAAGCATCAGATTTATTTTCCTACATAGGTGTACACCAAATATTGGAAATTGGCTTTGGCACCGGCTTAAACGCTTTACTTACTTTAATGGAAGCCGATAAACATAAAAACCGTATTTATTATACCGGTATTGATTTGTACCCGTTAAGTGAACAACACGCAACTGCTTTAAACTATTGTGAATTACTGAATGAACCAGACTATCAGCGATTGTTTATGAAAATGCACGAAGGCCCCTGGGATGAAATGTTTGAAATAACTGATTATTTCAGGCTGACTAAAATAAAAAACAGTGTATTAAACTTTACATCGGACAATTTTTACTCGGTTATTTACTTTGATGCGTTTGCACCTACCGCACAACCGGAATTATGGACCAAAGAAGTATTTGAAAAATTATTTAACATGTTAAACCCCGAAGGTTTACTGCTTACCTATTGCAGCAAAGGCGATGTACGCCGGGCAATGATTGCCGCAGGGTTCACCGTAGAAAAAATACCCGGACCACCGGGTAAAAGAGAAATACTGCGAGCAGGCAAAAAGGCTTAGGGTTGTAAGGAGTAAGATATAGGGTGCAAAGTATTTCTTATACGCTATACCTTATTCCCTACGCCTTCAACCTTATTATTCTATATTCCAGGTAGTATTACCATCTTTCTCATCTTTTAATGCAATACCCAATTTGCTTAGTTGATTACGGATAGCATCGGAAGTAACAAAATCCTTTTTGGTTTTTGCTTCTTTCCTGATGGTGATTAATAGTTCCATTACCCCTTGCAGTTTATCATCGCCGGTATCAGTAACCGCTTGTAAACCCAGTATGTTTTCCATATACAGTTTCATTTGCGTTTGCAATAAAGCAAATGTTTCGGCCGATATACTTTCTACTGCAATGGTTTTATCCTTCATTGAATTAATAACAGGTGCCAACTCAAACATATTGGCCAACACTTTAGCAGTGCTAATGTCATCATTCATAAATTCTTCAAACTCGTTCACCAGTTTTACAATTCTGGCATCCAGTTCTGCGTCAAAATTTCTGGCGGTGGTATAACTTAACTTATTTAAGTTTTCATACGCTTCCCATAAACGTTTCAATCCTTTTTCAGATGCCATTAAAGCTTCGTTACTAAAATCTAATGTACTGCGGTAATGTGTTTGTAAAATAAAAAACCTGATCACCATCGGATGAAAAGCCTTTTCCAAAATAGGATGGCTGCCACTAAACAACTCGGTAAACGTAATTACGTTGCCATAACTCTTACCCATTTTGCGGCCGTTAATCGTAATCATGTTATTATGCATCCAGTAACGCACCGGCTTTTCGTGGTTGCAAATAGTACTTTGTGCAATCTCACTTTCGTGGTGTGGAAACTGTAAATCCATACCCCCGCCATGTATATCAAACTGGCTGCCTAAATATTTGGTGGCCATGGCCGAGCACTCAATATGCCAACCCGGAAACCCTACACCCCAAGGACTTTGCCAGCGCATAATATGTTCCGGCGCAGCACTTTTCCATAAAGCAAAATCAGCACGGTCACGTTTTTCTTCCTGGCCGTCCAGTTCACGGGTTGTTTCTAAAAGGTCGTCAATTTTACGACCGCTTAGTTTACCATAATCATAGTTAGCCGCATACTTATTTACATCAAAATACACCGATCCGTTTACTACATACGCATAACCATCGGCAATAATTTTTTCAATCATGCCAATCTGCTCTACAATATGCCCGGTGGCGGTAGGCTCAATAGATGGTGCCAACGTATTGAACTGCTGCATACCCCAATGAAAAAGGTTGGTGTATTTTTGCACCAACTCCATCGGCTCCAGTTTTTCTAACACCGCCTTTTTCGAAATCTTATCCTCCGCCTCACGCCCTTCTTCTTCAAAGTGGCCCGCATCGGTTATGTTACGTACGTAACGTACTTTATAACCCAAATGCTGCAAGTAGCGATACACCACATCAAAAGTTATGTATGGCCTTGAGTGACCCAAATGACTTTCGCCGCTTACCGTTGGTCCGCATACATACATGCCTACATGTCCTGGTACCAATGGGCTAAACACTTCCTTTGCCCTGTTTAATGAATTATATACTTTTAACTCGCTCATAATATTTTTTATTTTATCGGCTGTAGTGCTACTATCATCCTCTGTTGTAACCCTATAGGGTTGGGATTAAATTTATTTCCGGAGGAAATGAATTTAATACTCTCACTGCATCGTTCAGTAATTCTATTCAACATTGTGTAAGCCTCTTATAAATATTGTAAACCCCTCATTTCCAAATTTTCAAATCACCTAATTAGCATATTTCCACCCCTTCAACAGAGGTAATAATAATCAACAGTTTTTTTGTGTAAAATTTGCGCTGCAAAAATAGCGTATTAACTGCCTAACAACAGCAGCAGGAGTAAGAATTACAGATATGTATGAGTAAATACATGGCAACAAATATAGGTTATTTCCCCATCTGCCAACAATTTTCGGTACAAGCTTAATTATTTTACCATGCCTGTAACAAAAATAATGCGGCTTACGTTTCAAGCTATATTCCTTACATAAAAATCGATGATGAAACACAACTTATTACTACTGATTTTGGTATTGGTAGTTAGCCAATCCCTGCTGGCTCAAAAAAACTTACCGGTTATTAAAGCGAGTTCTTTACAGGTTGATATTAAAGATGATGGCGAACTGCGTAAAAATGCCTGGCGTATTGTACCTGAAGAAAAACTGGATGTATACACTACTTCAGGGAAAAAAGTAACTTTTTATACGGACATTGATTCTATTACTTTTAAAGTGGATCCAAAAGTAGGAGCCTATGATTTTGTGATTTTGCTCAACGGAAAAGACTCTGCAAAAACACAAATTAAATACCAGCCTTCCCGCCTGAATATACTGAAAGCAGCCGGAAAATATAACTACGCCGATAAACGTTTTATTCCGGCATTTTCCTACCAGTCAGCCACTCACCCTGCGCTCGTAAAAATCAGAACCGATTTAAAACTGGATTCTATTGCCGGTAAAGGTGATGAATTATCGAAGGTTTTTAACCTGATGCATTGGATACATAACCTGGTTCGTCACGATGGTAACAGCAACAACCCTACTTTAAAAAATGCGATTGATTTAATTAATACCTGCAGGGTTGAAAACCGTGGTGTAAACTGTCGTATGCTGGGCATTATATTAAATGAATGTTATTTATCGATGGGCATTGCCTCACGTTATATTACCTGTATGCCCAAGGAAGCTAAGTTTGACGACTGCCATGTGATTAATATGGTTTTTATTAAAGATTTAAATAAATGGATTTGGATTGACCCCACTTTTGATGCTTATGTAATGGACGAAAAAGGCAATTTGCTGGGTGTACAGGAAGTAAGAGAAAGGCTGATAAGCGGTAAACCGCTGGTATTAAATGCCGACGCCAACTGGAACCGGGAGAACTTACAAACCAAACAAGGATACCTGGAAAACTATATGGCTAAAAACCTGTACCGCTTAGAAACACCGCAGGTAAGCGAATACAACTCCGAAACATGGACAATGGGAAAAGAAATTACTTATATAGAATTACTGCCACTTGACGGACTGGAGCAGACGCCACAAAAAAAAGAAACCACCTATAGCAACAGCGGTGTAAAGTTTGTACAATATAAAACCAATAACCCTGATTTGTTTTGGACTAAGCCGTAGTAAGTTTAGTACCCCAAAATCTGATCAACAGAATTGTTGCAGTTGAACGGAGCGTCGCAACATCAGCCCAATCAAGGCTATGCAGTCGGTAACCAAATAAAAAAAATTATACGTTTTTATTGGCTAATTTTACCGTTCTAAATTTTGCATGCTTCATGAATTTTGAAAGAAAGGATTACACCGCTCAGCAGCTGAAAGATTTTTACGAAAGATTGTTGTGGCCGCGGATGATTGAGGAGAAAATGCTGGTGTTGCTACGTCAGGGAAAAATTTCTAAATGGTTTAGTGGTATAGGACAGGAAGCTATTGCTGTGGGTGCTACCATGGCGCTGGATGCCGATGAATGGATTATGCCCCTGCACCGCAACCTGGGCGTGTTTACTACCCGCGATATGCCTTTACATAAATTGTTTAAACAATGGCAGGGTAATCAGGATGGTTACAGCAAAGGCCGTGAAAGAAGTTTTCACTTTGGCAGTAAGGAGCACCATGTATGCGGCATGATATCGCACCTGGGACCGCAACTGGCATTGGCCGATGGTGTGGCACTGGCACATAAATTAAGCAACGAAAAAAAAGTAGCCCTTGCCTTTAGCGGCGAAGGCGGCACCAGCGAAGGCGATTTTCACGAAGCATTAAACGTTGCTGCTGTTTGGGATTTACCCGTAATATTTTTAATTGAAAATAATGGTTATGGTTTAAGTACCCCAACCAGCGAACAATACCGTTGTGTAAGTTTGGTAGATAAAGCCAAAGGTTACGGCATGGACGGTGTAACGGTAGATGGCAATAATATTTTAGCCATTTACGATACGCTTAAAGGTGTACGGGAATATTGCATTAAACACCAAAAACCTTATTTAGTAGAAGCTATTACGTTTCGTATGCGTGGCCACGAAGAAGCCAGTGGTACCAAGTATGTTCCGCAACATTTGTTTGACTTATGGAAACAAAAAGACCCCATTAGTAACTACGAAACTTTTTTACAACAGCAAAGTGTGTTAACTGCTGATGATATTACGCATATAAAAACCCGACTGAAAGAAAAGCTGGATGCTGAACTGGAACTTGGTTTTAATGCTGCCCCATTGGTAGTAGACACCCATGCAGAACTGCAAGATATATATGCGCCAAAAATTACCGATGCCAATGTAGCGGTAATAAACAATGACCGTTCTTTTAGCGGCCAACCACCACAAGGCCCGGAGCTGCGTATGCTGGATGCTATTAAACAAGGCTTACAGCAAAGTTTGCAAAAACATCCTAACCTGGTAGTAATGGGTCAGGATATTGCGGAGTATGGTGGTGCCTTTAAAATTACTGTAGGTTTTGTACAGGAATTTGGCAAGGAACGTATTCGTAACACACCAATTTGCGAAAGTGCTATTGTTGGTACCGCATTGGGGCTTAGCCTAAAAGGTTACAAAGGTTTAATGGAAATGCAGTTTGCCGATTTTGCTACCGTAGGCTTCAACCAAATCATTAATAACCTGGCTAAAATACATTATCGTTGGGGTCAGGCGGCCGATGTGGTAATACGTATGCCAACCGGTGGTGGTGTTGGTGCAGGGCCCTTTCATAGCCAGAGTAACGAAGCCTGGTTTGTACATACTCCGGGGTTAAAAGTGGTTTACCCCTCTACCCCGCTGGACGCAAAAGGTTTGCTTATTGCCGCTATTAACGATCCTAATCCGGTATTGTTTTTTGAACATAAGGCACTTTACCGCAGCGTAAGTGGTGCGGTTCCGCAGGAGTATTACGAAATTGAAATTGGCAAAGCCCGTCATGTGCGTGAAGGCGACGAAGTGAGCATTATTACCTATGGCAGCGGCGTTCATTGGGCCGAAGATTATGCCGCCGCACATCCGGAAATTGGTATTGATATTTTAGACCTGCGTACACTGTTACCACTGGATTACGACGCTATTGCTGCTGCCGTAAAACGCACCGGCCGCGTAATTGTGTTACACGAAGACAGCTTAACCGGTGGTATTGGCGGTGAAATTGTTGCCTGGATTGCCGAAAATTGTTTCACCTATTTAGATGCACCGGTACTACGTTGCGCCAGTCTGGATACGCCTATTCCGTTTAATATAGAATTGGAAAAAAACTTTATGGCCCAGAGCAGGTTGGATGAGACAGTGAATAAGATAATGAGCTACTAATAATCTTTGATCTGTGATTTTTAGAAGTAAGATATTTACAGCGGTTTGTGTTTGGCAAACCGCTTTTTTATTGGGTATTTTTTTTTGTTTACCAGCAGCATTGCTACTATGATCGTCTGTTGTGTCACTCACTTGTACGTTCGGTAATGCTACTGGGCATTATGTAAGTTTCTTATTAACATAGTAAACCCTCATTTCCAAATCTCCAAATCATCGCATCGCCAAATTACCTACCACCCAATGCCATAATCTTCCCCATTATTACTGCTACCACCCCATAGGGTTTTGTGTTTATCGTCAAAATAAATAGCGTTAATGGGGCCGCTGGTGCGGTTGCCCAAGGCAATAATATAACCCATCTTTTTTAACGCTGTTTGCACACTGTCGCTGGTAGTGCGGCCCAGTAAAATGCTGCCGGGTTTGGGTTTGCGGTCGTCTAGTTTTGTGCCGCCTAACGATAACCACAATTGGTTGGAATTTATATTAGCAGCTTCCGTTGCTTGTTGTACCGTCATACCAAACTCTACCATGTTCAAAAAGAATTGTAGCAAGTTTTGGTCCTGTGTATCGCCACCTTGTACCGCAAATGATAAAAATGGTTTACCGTCTTTTAATGCTAAAGAAGGTGTTAACGTAACCCTTGGCCTTTTGCCCGGTTGTACTACATTAAAAGGCGACAAAACAGAATCTAATACAAAACTTTGCATACGCTGGCTCATACCTATGCCTGTATTACCCGCAATGCAAGCCGGCAACCAACCGCCACTTGGCGTAATAGAAACTACCCAGCCTTCTTCGTCCGCAGCTTCTATACTGGTGGTACCACGCCACAAACGATCCTGATACAAACTGTCTTCGTTTGAATTATTACCAGCCAGTAATTGATCTAATAAATTTCCGTTGTTTAAAAAGCTGGCGTCGTGTTTGGGTACAAAATCTGTAGGAACTTTGCTCTTGCCTGTATCCGTTAATAAACTACGTTGCGCTAATAATTTGGTGTACGGGTTGGTTTTATTTTCAAATGCATAAGGATTACCCGGTTGTACATTGGCTACATTATAGTTAGGGTTTATTAAGGCTGCTCTTTCTTTGGCATAGGCCTTACTTAATAAACCTTTTATAGGTGTTTGCACAAAAGCCGGATCGCCATAATAAAAATCCCTGTCAGCAAAGGCAAGGCTCATGGTCTGGTAAATGGTATTTATATATTCGGCTGAATTATAGCCCATCTTTTTCAGGTCAAAGTTTTCAGCAATGTTCAGGCTTTGTAATAATGCAGGGCCTTGTGTCCAGCTTTGTAGTTTGTAAACATCAATGCCTTTATAATTTACTGATAATGGTTCTTCTTCAATCGGTTTCCAGTTAGCTAAATCCTGCATGGTAATTAATCCGCCTTGTTCTTTATTGCCACGTACAAATTCCTGTGCAATATCACCTTTGTAAAAACGATCATAAGCTGCCATAATCGCTTCTTTCCGGGTTTTCTTTTTGCGTAGTGCATCTTGCTCTGCTTCTACCATTTTGGTTAAAGTAGCCAGTAAATCTTTTTGTACAAATAACTCTCCGGCTTCCGGTGCTTCTCTTTTTTCACCTGCATGAGTAAGAAAAACTTTTTTACTGTATGGCCATTGTTTAATACGGTCTTTACCACGTTCAATACTATTGGCGGTTTGCGCATCAATAGGATAACCTGCGGCCATTTGCATAGCAGGTGCAAGCACTTCTTTTAAACTTAGTTTACCGTAATTGGCCAGCATTAAACAAAGTCCGCCAACGGTACCCGGCGTAACAGCCGCTAACGGGCCATACTCCGGTGGAAAACTATAACCTTGACTTTTGAAAAAATCGACAGTAGCACCCGTAGGAGCTACACCCAATGCATTAATGGCAATTACTTTTTTTGTTTTAGGATTATATATTAACGCCTGTGTTTCGCCGCCCCAACTTAATACATCCCACATGGTACAAGTGGCAGCTAACATAGCACAAGCTGCGTCCACCGCATTACCACCTTTTTGAAAAACAATAGCACCGGCGGTGGCTGCCAATGGCTTGCCTGTTATGGCCATCCAATGTTTACCATGCAATGGAGGTTTTTGCGTAGCCTGCGCTGCTACATCATTTACTACGCAATGGGTAAATAAAATAAACACAGTTAGTATAGACCAACTTTTAAATTGCAAAGCAGTTATTTTTTTAAACATGGGCTTAAGTGTAAACTGATGAATAATGACAGAGCTATTAAAGTTAGCTTTTTTATGCACAGTACAAGCTAAATGCTTAACGCATAAAGCAAAAAGCTATTTGTTTACTTTTTAAATACTCCGAATGCTTTGCTAAAAAACAACACGATGCTGATTAGCGATATGCTGTACAAGCTAAAAGCTTAACGCTGAAATCTGAAAGCTATTTTCTTACAGTTCCAATACTGTTACTACTTTGCCAAAAACAACACGATGATGATTAGCGATATGCTGTACAAGCTGAAAGCTTAACGCATAAAGCTAAAAGCTATTTTCCTACAATTCCAATACTGTTACTACTTTGCCAAAACCAACATGATGATGATTAGCGATATGCTGTACAAGAGTGCGACGCAAGGGAAGATGCTCAGGGAACTGTAGCTGGTAACATAAAAATTCTCCATCAACCTTTAGTAAAACCCTATTCATTTTATTTTACAATAACTTTACACAAATAACAATATGCATCTACTTCAAATAAATAACAATTCATGGGTGGTATATGCCATTGCCGGATTGTTATTACTGGCAGTGCTTATAATTATTGTTTTAATTAAAAAAACAACGCAGCAGCAAAAAGTGGTGAACGATGCGGTGGGTAAATACAATGGCCTGCAACAAAAAGTTGACTCGCTGGAATTGCAATCATTAGAAGCAAGGCTTAACCCACACTTGTTTAAAAATGTATTGAACTCGATACAATCTCACGCTTATCAAACTTATTTTGCGTTGGACAAACTGGCCAATGTATTGGACTATATTTTATACGAAAGCCGCAATAAACTGGTTACACCCAAGGAAGAAATTGAGTTTGCGCTAAACCTGATAGAAATTAATAAAATTAAAGTAAGCCCTTTGTTTGAGTTGAAAGTAAAAACAAAGATTAAAGAAGATGATCCGCTGTATGAAGAAGCCATTTTGGCACCGTTGATTTCTATTGACCTGATTGAAAATGCATTTAAACATGCCGACCTGCAAAGCCAGGATGCATTTATTTCTATTGTGTTTGAATTTAAGGACGGTTGTTTTTACCTGACGGTTTCTAATAAAATGTCGCCAAAGAAAAGTATGGTAAAAACCAATAGCGGCATTGGTACTAAAACACTGGATCAGCGTTTGAATATTTTATATAAAGATGATTACAAACTGGACCGCTTTGTAGAAGAAGACGTTTATATTGCCCACTTAAAAATAAATTTACTTGAAAGAAAAGCTAAAGTGTTTACTGCTGGATGATGAGTTGCCGGGATTAACGTACCTGAAAATGTTGTGCAATCAAATTCCGGAACTGGAAGTGGTAAAAGCTTTTAATAATCCGCAAACACTTTTAGCCGAGGCGCCCGGACTGGATTTTGATTTATGCATTTTAGATATTGAAATGCCGGAAATGTCGGGCTTACAGGTAGCCAACCTGTTAAATGGTAAACCGGTGATTTTTACTACCGCCTATAAAGAATATGCGGCCGAAGCTTTTGACTTAAACGCCATTGATTATGTACGTAAGCCGGTAAAAATGGAGCGTTTGCAACAGGCCGTACAGAAGGCTGTTCAACGCTTACAGTCTGATGTAAAACCAAGACAATACTTTCAGTGGAATACCGAAAAAGGCAAAACACTGGTATTTTTTGACCAATTGCTGTATGTAAAAACGTCGGAAAATGACAGCCGCGATAAAATTGCTTATTTGTCCGATAATATTACATTTACACTAAAGAATATATCGTTTGAAAAACTGCTTGAAATGTTACCAACCGGCGATTTTTGCCGCATTAACAAAAGAGAACTAATTGCTATAAAAACGGTACAGGTCTTTTCTTTTGATGAGATTATCCTGAACCTGGCGGATGAATCCGGACAACCTGTGCGCTTAACTTTAAGCGATATTTACAGGCAAAACTTTCTTCAGCAGTTAAAGAATTAGTTTTTGTTACAACATTTAATTGCCTTGTTACATTCTTAAACAGATTGCTTACTTTTTTGAAATTATCAACTAATAGTACTGCATTTTTGCAGCGCAAATTTAGTTTAGCCACCAAATATCTACATCTGTTTTAGCTAACACCTGTATGCGTTTTATGGCCTTACCAAATAAATAACGATTAGCCATATGTGCTAAAGCAACATACATGAAAAAGTTTAAGAACAGTTTTTTTTACCTGGGGGTTATCGGATTTTTTTCCGTCCTCATTTTTGTAATAATACAATATGGTAAAAATTTGCAGGAGGGCCGTGTGTTTAATACAAAACCCACCGACAGCTCACAATGGCAACAGTTTGTAGATGCCATGCAAGCCAATCTTAGTCACCCGCTCGCAATACTGTTAATACAAATTGTTACCATCATATTGGTGGCCCGTATGTTTGGCTGGGTATTTAAAAAAATTGGTCAGCCTACGGTTATTGGCGAAATTATAGCAGGTATAGTGTTGGGGCCTTCTTTGTTTGGTATGTACTTCCCTGATTTTTCGGCCACACTTTTCCCGCCCGACTCATTTGGCAACCTCAAAATATTAAGCCAGTTTGGTTTAATTATGTTCATGTTTGTAGTGGGTATGGAGTTGGACTTAAAAGTATTACGCAACAAGGCTAAAGACGCCGTTGTAATAAGCCATGCCAGTATTATTTTCCCTTTTGCATTAGGGTTAATACTGGCCTACTTTATTTACGAAACTTTTGCACCTGCCAATGTTCGCTTTACCTCCTTTGGTTTATTTATGGGTATTGCGTTAAGCATAACAGCCTTCCCGGTACTGGCCCGTATTTTACAGGAAAGAGGCATGAACAAAACCCGTTTAGGCTCGGTAGTTATTACTTGTGCCGCGGCAGATGATATTACCGCCTGGTGTATTTTAGCCATTGTAATTGCCATTGTAAAAGCCGGTACGTTCGTAAGTGCCTTGTACACCATTCTGGCAGCTATTGCTTACGTGGCATTAATGATAAAAGTGGTTCGTCCATTTTTAAAACGTGTAGGCGATTTACATGCCGTACGTGAAAACCTGAGCAAATCGGTTGTAGCCATTTTCTTTCTCACCCTTTTACTTTCCTCTTTTGCTACTGAGGTAATAGGTATTCACGCATTATTCGGTGCCTTTATGGCCGGTGCTATTATGCCGGAGAACATTAAATTCCGTAGCATATTTATTGAAAAAGTAGAGGATGTTGCGCTGGTATTATTATTACCCATCTTTTTTGTATACACCGGTTTACGTACCGAAATAGGTTTACTAAACGATCCCTATTTATGGAAAGTAACCGGCGTAATTATTTTATTTGCCGTTGCCGGTAAGTTTATAGGCAGTGCATTGGCGGCAAGGTTTGTGGGACAAAACTGGAAGGACAGTTTAATTATTGGTGCCCTCATGAACACCCGTGGTTTAATGGAACTGGTGGTACTGAATATTGGTTACGACCTGGGTGTACTTACCCCGCAAATTTTTGCCATGATGGTTATTATGGCTTTAGCCACTACGATGATGACGGGTCCGGCCTTAGACCTTATCAATTTTATTTTCCGTAAAAAACCGGAGCCCGTACCTTATGAGGTAAAAGAAAACCGAAAATTTAAAGTATTACTCTCGTTTGATACGCCGCAATCCGGCAAAGCATTGTTATTACTGGCCAACAGCCTGGTAAAAAAATTAGGCAAAAATGCGGCGGTTACTGCCATGCATTTAACACCGCACCAAGTGCATCATTTTAACGAGGCCGAGTATGAGCAGGAAAGTTTTGTTCCCGTAATTGAAGAAGCACAAAAACTAAATCAGCCGGTAACTACCTTATTTAAAACCGCTAACGATATTGATATAGAAATTGCCGAAGTAGCCAACAAAGGCGAGTATGATTTGCTGTTAATGAACATGAGCGAATCTATTTTTGAAGGAACACTCCTAGGCAAATTATTAGGTTTTACTACCCGAATTATTAATCCTGAAAAAATACTAAACACCGTAACCGGTAAAGAAAAATTGTTTGAAACATCACCGTTTGACGAGCGTACGCGGTTAATCATGGCCAGGTCCAACACGCCAATCGGTATTTTCATCAATAAAGATTTAACCCGAGTAAACAATATTTGTGTACCCATGTTGGACGCCAATGATAGTTACCTGATTACCTACGTGCAAAAACTTATTCATAATAACGGAGCACAGGTAACGGTGTTGGATATAAACGGCGAAATTAAAACCGATTCCAACATTAAAGAGCGCATTCGTTCTATTGAACAAATGGCACCCAATCATATTAACCTGCTACAGTTAGCCACCATCGATAGTCAGTTTTTACAATTGCATGATTTATTAATCATCAGCATGGAAAGCTGGACAAAGCTTACCCAAGAAGATAGCCCGTGGTTAGCACATATTCCATCCACTTTAATTGTTACGCAGTTTGAAGAATAGGTTTTAAACTATTCGTTAAAATAATTCAATCCATGGGGCATACACATCTGTATGTCCTATCTTCGTATGAATGGTTGTCTTGTTATTTTAATTATTATGTTACCGACTGCATTGCTACTATCATCGTCTGTTGTGATTCGATAGAATCGGGATTTAATTTATTTCCAGTGGAAACGAATTAAATACTATCACTTGTGCTGCAGTAATACTATTCAGCATTGTGCACAACTCCGCATAGCAGGTGTAAGTCAACAAATGTCCGTGTAACAAATAATACAACAAAACCACCGCCACCACCATTTAAAGTTTTAAAAAATTTTCGCCATCATGTTTAAGCAAACTATTGTTATTGCCCTTGTATGTTTTTTTTGTGTTGTACAAATACCAACAGCCTATGCCCAAACCACTCCTTCTACCAAAGCAGGGCATTACAGCAGCATCTGGGCCGGTTGGTTTAATAATGTAAAGCTTAACAACAAATGGGGTATTAATAACGATATACAACTTCGTATGCGTGACAAATGGAACTACGGTGCCATCCTCCTAATTCGTCCTGGCGTAAATTATTATTTAAAGCCTAACCACACTATTACAGCAGGTTATGCATTTACCTTAACGCTTGACGAGTTAGATGCCAACGAAACTCGTATTGGTGAACACCGCATTTGGGAACAATATATTTATACGCATAAAATATTCGGTGCCGCTGTGCAACATCGTGCAAGGTTTGAACAACGTTTTTTACAACGCCCCGGCGATGCTGACTTTTTTGCACAACGTGCCCGTTATTTTTTCAGGGGCATCATTCCTTTAACACAGTCCACCCAAAAACCATTCGATCAGGGACTCTTTGCTTCTATACAAAACGAATTATTTTTCAATGTTCAAAACAAAGAAAAACTAAACGGCAAAGTGTTTGATCAAAACAGGGCTTACGCATCCGTTGGTTACCGCTTAGGCAAACAATACGATATAGAACTGGGTTATATGCACCAGTTTTTAGAACGTAGTGCCGGTACACCCAATTCCAATAACCATATTGTACAGTTAGCATTTTATTCCAGGCTGTAGAGGAAATGTGATGATTGGGTGATTTGGTAATGAGATTTTCTAATCTTAATATAAATTTCATATTCACTTTGTAAGCTTTTAATGAAAAGGAAAATTGTCAGACTGAAATTGACGAAGCCTGCGGAGAACTCTTACTCTGCTGCGTAGCCCTTCGTCAAGCTCCCACGCTATGCGGGGTTAAAAACAGGGTGACAAATACCTTTTCCCGGTATTACCAAGAGTTCCTGTCACAAAGTGTAATTTTTCTTACACACAATACTCATTAGTTTTGCAGGGCATGATACTCATACTCATCACTGTACTTTTTTTAACCGGTTATAGCGCATTAATCATGTATTATTGGCTTAGCTGGAAAAAAATAAAACCATTTACTGCCAATGCTTCTACTGGCCAAACAACGCTTTCGGTAATAATACCGGCACGTAACGAGGCTAATAATATTGCAGCATTGTTACACGGTTTAATGGCACAAACCTATCCTGCACATTTATTAGAAATAATTGTAGTAAACGATCATTCCACCGATAATACAGCCGCTATTGTACAAAATAATTTTCCGCAGGTAACCTTATTATCGTTAACCAACGATGGCATTAACTCTTACAAGAAAAAAGCCATAGAAATAGGCATTGCCCATGCAACAGGCAAACTGATTGTTTGTACCGATGCAGATTGTTTGGTGCAACCCAATTGGCTGCAAACTATTGAGCAATGTTACCGACAAACGAATGCAGCATTTATTGTTGCACCGGTGGTGTTTAGCAGTAAGGGTAGTTTAGTGGAAGTGTTTCAGCAAATGGATTTTATGGTATTGCAAGGCATTACCGGCGCTTCGGTTACACAGGGTGTACATGCCATGTGTAATGGCGCCAACCTGGCTTACGAACGCAGTGTTTTTTACGAGGTTAACGGCTTTGCGGGTATTGATAATATTGCCTCCGGTGATGACATGCTGTTAATGCATAAAATAGCGCAACTACATCCGCAGCGTATTAGTTATGTACCTGCGGCCGAAGCTATTGTTAGTACCGCCGCCATGCCCGATTGGAAAAGTTTTTTTAACCAACGCATACGTTGGGCCAGCAAAGCAAAATATTACGAGGATAAAAAAATTTTCGGCGTATTAGTTTGGGTGTACATTACCAACTGCCTCTTTTTAGTATGGCCGCTGCTGGCATTCATTTCGGGTAACCATTTTTACCTAATTGGCTGGTTGTTTATATGGGTTGCTAAAACCTTGGTAGAGCTACCTTTTTATGCTGCCATGGCCCGGTTTTTTAAACAGCAACACACGATTAAATACTTTTTCTTTTTTCAACCTTTACACGTTTTGTATACGGTGCTAGCGGGTTTCATGGGTGCTTTTGGCAAATATGAATGGAAGGGACGGCAGGTTAAATAGTGTTTTTTATTTATTAAATCGGCAGCAGTAATACTAATCATCTTCCCTTGCGACGCTCCGTTCATCGTTCCGTTCGCTTATCATCATCGTGCAACAGCAGGTTACATTATATCTCACTTTTATCCCCTGACACAGGCTGCACAAGCCAACTTTGCTGATATGGCTTACATAGGCTAACTTTGCGCCTCGAAAAAATACATTTTAATGAGCGAACAACATTTGTCGGAACAGGAATTAATCAGAAGAGAAAAGCTACAAAAAATGCAGGCCGCAGGTATTGATGCCTACCCCGCACCGCTTTTTCCGGTTTCGCATTATTCGGCAGATATTAAAGCTGCCTACACCGAAGAGACAAAAGAGAGTTTTGCCGACGTATGTTTGGCAGGAAGGGTAATGAGTATGAGCGGAATGGGTAAGGTGCTTTTTATAAAGATTCAGGACAGTAAGGGTATTATACAGTTATATGTAAAACGTGATGAAATTTGCCCCGATGAGGACAAAAGCTTTTGGGAGCTTGTGCTAAAACCACTTGACTTAGGCGACTTTTTAGGCGTTAAAGGTTTTGTGTTTACCACTAAAACCGGCGAAACATCTATACATGCACAAAACATTACGTTGTTGGCAAAATCCTTAAAACCTTTGCCTATTGTAAAACGTGATGAGGAAGGCAATGCCTTTGACGAAGTAACGGATCCGGAGTTTCGCTACCGCCAGCGTTATGCTGATTTGGTAATTAATCCTTCGGTTAAAGAAACTTTTATTAAAAGAACAAAACTTATTAACTCAATACGTAACTTTTTAAACGAACAAGGTGCGTTGGAAGTAGATACGCCGGTGTTGCAAAGTATTCCCGGTGGAGCAGCGGCTCGTCCGTTTGAAACCCACCACAATGCGCTGGATATACCTTTTTACCTGCGTATTGCCAACGAACTTTATTTAAAACGCCTGATTGTAGGTGGTTTTGATTGGGTGTATGAGTTTAGCCGCAACTTTCGTAACGAAGGTATGGACCGTACGCATAACCCTGAGTTTACCGTATTGGAGTTTTACGTTGCCTACAAAGATTATTTGTGGATGATGGATACGACAGAAAAACTGTTGGAAAAAGCAGCGATGGATGTTAATGGTACCACCGATGTTACCATTGGCGAGAATACAATTTCGTTTAAAGCCCCTTACAAACGCATCAGCATTTATGATGCAATAAAAGAACATACGGGCTACGATGTAAGTAACATGGACGAAGATACGTTACGTGAAACCTGTAAAGCATTGCATATTGGTGTAGAAAACAGTATGGGTAAAGGCAAACTGATTGATGCGTTGTTTGGTGAAAAATGCGAGCACCATTATATTGAGCCAACCTTTATAATAGACTATCCGGTAGAGATGAGTCCGCTTACTAAAAAGCACCGCAGCAAACCCGGACTGGTAGAGCGTTTTGAGCTGATGGTAAATGGTAAAGAAGTGGCCAATGCCTACAGTGAACTTAACGATCCTATTGACCAACGTGAACGTTTTGAAGACCAGATTAAATTAATGGAACGTGGCGATGATGAAGCTATGTTTATTGATTATGACTTTTTAAGAGCATTGGAATATGGCATGCCGCCAACATCGGGTATTGGTTTTGGTATTGACAGGTTATGTATGATGTTAACCAATCAGCCTTCCATTCAGGATGTTTTATTTTTCCCGCAAATGCGCCCCGAGAATAACGGGTAATAAACGATAAAAGCAAAAGCCTCACTTAGTGAGGCTTTTGCTTTATTTGAAAAATTTATCTAACAATAAGGTTGCTCCTAACGAAACAGTTATAGCTCTTACTTTAGCCGTTTCATATACATAAGAATCATTTTTGTTATTGGGAAAAGCTAAAAAATTAATATTTGCATTTAAGGCTACGCCACTCTCCTTAAACCTGTACTGTGAAATAAAAGCTGGCTCAAAGAAAAAACGAGTAACGTTGGTATATTTCGCAAGTCCGGTTTCTAGCAACTCCTGTGATGTAAAATTGGTATTGGCGTTACCAAAATGTATCCAGGATGCTTTGGCCGCAACACCAAAAGATAAAACCTTTGCCTTAATAAAGTTTATCGATGGCTGAACAAAAAACTTTCTTACCGGCACATTGTAATCATTTTCAACAATATTATTGCTAGCATCCCTTTTTGTATCGCTTAAAACATTTTTACCAACACCTGCTCCGCCGAACACATTTACTACTACGGATTTTCTTTCGTTTAATGGTACAAAATAACCTACTGCCAACTCTGTCATATTACGGGTATATCTTGTAGTACCACTGTCATCGCTTGATCCAAATATGCCGGCATCATAATCCCTATACCTGTCTCTTTCAAAACGTTTTGTAAACGATGCGGCCACCGCTATATTATTGGTAATAGCGTATGCCCCTTGTACATCAACACCCGGTGTGTTTGTTCCGTCGCCCAACAATAAATTACCGGTTAAACGTGTGTCATTTCTTTTTTGCAAAAACGGATTATTTACGGAAGATGGTGCATGTGCATAATACTGTGGTGTTTTGCAGGCGCTGAACAAACCATAGGCGGCATATAGATAAATAACCCACACATATTTTCTTAAAGACAGGATACTCATGTTTAGTTATTTTATGCTTATTTTATGAAGATCGAAACTTAAACCCAAACTACCAATCACATAGCGGTTTCTTTGTCTTGATTTATCATTCACTACATCGTTATCAGTTTGTACACTGGGGCAAAAACCCAGTCCAATATTAACGCTTAACCATTTTGGATAAACGGTCATCCTGGTATTCAAATGTGGTTCTACATAAAAAAAACTTCTGCGTCCTATTGACTGTAAATCTCTATGGTCTAATTGCACTTGTGTAAATGAAGTGGAGACCTGTTGGTGCTTTAACAGAACAAGCCTTGTACCTACACCAAAACTTACTCTTTTACCTGAAATAAAATGTAAGGCGGGCTGTAGCCAAAATTTTTGAATTCGATTATGGAAGCCGTTTTCAGGAAGTTTATTATCTGCCAGCCAGCCTTGATCTCTTACTTTATCTTTACCGAGACCTATACCAGCATAAATATTAAAAAATGTTTTTGACTCACCCATACGTGTAAAATAGCCTATACCGGCCTCCCATAAATATTTATGATATCTTATACTGTTACTGTCGTAATCCAGAACACCATCGTTCCAATTTCTGCTGTAGTTATCTACCTGATACACTTTATCAAAAGAGGTAGTAATAGCAAAATGATTGGTAAGCGCATATGCCGCATTTACTTTTACACCAATTGATTTATCCTTATGTCCGGACTCAAATTCGAGTGAAGATGTAGCTTGAACATCGATAGTACTATTATTTTTTGAAGTAAAAAAAGGGGCAGGAGCCGGTACCGGACTATAAGTATAATAACGGGGTCCAATACAGGCATACAGAAACAAAAGAAAAACGATAGTACAGGTATGCCTAATTATTTTCATTCCCTTTTGTTTAACGTTATAATAATACCCATAACAACAATATTACGTTAAGCGCTGCATGCCTAACCATTTAAATAAAAAAAGCAAACAACATTTACATGTTGTTTGCTTTAGCTACTATTTTTTAAAATCTTCTTACATATTCATACCGCCACAAACGCTTAATACCTGGCCGGTAACATAACGGCCCATATCGCTTGATAAATACAGTGCTGCGTTGGCAATTTCAATGGCTTCTGCAAAACGACCTAAAGGAATATCTGCTTTATACTTTTCGGCCCCTTCGCCGTCTTTTAAGTAACTGGTCATATCCGTTTCTACAAACCCCGGTGCAATAGCATTACAACGTATGTTGCGGCTGCCTAACTCACGAGCTACCGATTTAGTAAAACCAATAACACCGGCTTTAGAAGCGGAGTAACTGCTTTGTCCCGCATTACCCAACTCGCCAATTACTGAACTCATGTTGATAATAACGCCGCTTTTGGCTTTCATCATGGGCCTGATTACTTGTTTGGTCATATAAAATGCACCGTTCAGGTTTACCTGTATAACATCATTCCATTGCTCGGGTGTCATACGTAGTAACAGGTTATCTTTTGATATACCGGCATTGTTTATACAAATATCTACAGTACCAAACTCTTTCAATACATCGTTTACAAAACTTTCGCATTGCGCAAAATCACCGGCATTACTTTGATAAGCCTTAGCTTTAACACCAAAAGCCTGTAGTTTTGTTTCTAATGCAGCCGCTTTTTCTGCGCTGCTGTCGCTTACATAACTAAATGCTATATGGGCGCCATGTTCGGCAAATAATAATGCAATAGCCTCGCCAATACCGCGAGCTGCGCCGGTTACAATGGCAACTTTGTTTTCTAGTAATTTCATAATGTAGTTATAGCGTTTTACTTATTCCTTGTTAAATAGGTTGTTTCCTTATTATGTTCCTTTAAAAAACAACGGGGGCAAAATAAGCATATTTTATGTATTCAAAAACAAACAAGGGCTGTAATCCTTATGTATACAGTGCTTTTTCAATATAGGGTAGCCATTTTTCGTGTAATACTTGGTGCCCGGCGGGTAATATTTTTATGGTACAGTAGTCCTCAATACCTTTTTTAAACCTTTCTCCTACTACCGATAATATGATACGGTCGTATTGGCCATAAACTAAATTTATACGGGTAGCTTGTTGCGTTATTTGCTTTTTTATATTGTTTAAATCAGGCTTGAATAAGGAGAGGGTTGTCCAACGATGGTATAACGAATTACGCACTACAGGGTCGCCAATGTAATAGTTCACAAACTTATAAATGCTACTATTGACCGCACCTACTTTGTTTAATAAATTAAGCGTTGTAAAAAACCAGCCGGGATGCTGTACCGTATATTTAAAAAGCCTGTTCCCTAATGTAGTTTGTGTAGCCAGCCAATACCACTTGTTTAGTTTTAGTCCGTCAGGTGCCAGCAATACCAGTTTGTTAATTTTACCGGCCATAAGTTGGTACAGACTAAGTGCAATGCGACCACCAAGACTGTAACCCAATAATGTAATTTTTTCCTGTAATTGCGGATTAGTTGCTCGTAAGCGAGTTTCTAATATTTCAATAATTGAAACCAGTTCCTGCGGTTTTAGTTTAGCTGTTTCGTTCCAGGTTGTTTGCCCGTGAAAAGGTAAATCAATAGCAGCAATCGTATAACTATTTTGCAAGGCTTGCAAAAATTGAAAATGCATAGCCGTTTCGCCATAGCCATGAAAGCATAACAGCAAAAGTGGACCATTGCCCCACACATTTACATTAATCAGCGAATTATTAAACGGTAAACCTACTTGTTGCATACAAATGCGGAAGTTAATTATTAGTGAGCATATGTATTTGTTTACACCCCTATTAAAGCCTTAACAAAAGTTTTTTTGTAAAAAAAGAAAAAAAAATTACTTTTATATAAATTAGTTGCACAAACAACTGTATGCCAAACAACCATTTTAAAAGAGGAGAATTATACAGCTTTATCACGGGTAAGGCATCTATTGCTATAGCCCGCCGGCTGCAAAAAAAATTTAATACGGCTTCGCTTAACCTGACGATTGAGCAATGGAGTGTATTATACCATTTGTGGAAACAGGAGGGTATTAGTCAGCAGGATTTGTGTAAAGCTACTTTTCGGGATAAGCCAAGTATTACCCGTTTGGTAGATAACCTGGAAAAGGCCGGATTGGTAAAACGTATTGCTGCCGAAAACGACAGGCGTATTAACCGTATATACCTTACCAAACAAGCGCAAAAACTACAGCAGGAAAGCATGGATATTGCCGAAGAAACATTGAACGAAGCATTAGAAGGCGTATCGCCGGAAAAGGTAGAAATATGTAAAGAGGTGTTGCAGGTGGTGTATGATAATTTAAAGTAAGCTGAAAGCCGAAAGCTTAAAGCATAATGCTTAAGGCTGAATATAGGAACACTTACACAATGCCGAATAGAATTACAGAACGATGCAGTGAGTGACACAACAGACGATGATAGTAGTAATACAGCTGATAACATAAAAATCTGGTGTACACAAACTTAAAACTTAATACTTAAAACTTATAACTCACAAAGCTATGCCAACAGAAAAAGAAACATTAAAAGGAGGCGAGTGGTTAATAAAAACATCTGCGCCGGAAGACACATTTACTGCCGATGATTTTACAGAAGAGCAGTTAATGATTAAAGAAATGTGCGACCAGTTTTTGGATATGGAAGTATATCCCAATCTGGATCGTATTGATGCGCTGGAAGCAGGTTTAATGCCATCGCTGGTGGCTAAAGCCGGTGAACAGGGTTTACTTTCTACCGCGTTTCCGGAAGAGTATGGCGGTATGGGTAAAGACTTTGTTACCTCTACCATTATTAATGAATACTTAGGCGGCGGTTACTCTTTTTCCGTAGCTGTGGCAGCACATTCGGGTATTGGTACATTGCCCATTTTATACTTTGGTAACGAGGAACAAAAACAAAAATACATTCCTAAATTAATTACCGGCGAATGGGCAGGTGCCTACGGACTTACAGAGCCTAACAGCGGTAGTGATGCATTAAGCGCAAAGACTACAGCCAAGTTGAGTGAGGATGGTAAACACTATATTTTAAACGGGCAAAAATGCTGGATTACCAATGGCGGTTTTGCACACGTGTACACGGTGTTTGCAAAAGTAGATGGTGATAAATTTACCGGCTTTATTGTGGAGCGTGGTACCGAAGGATTTACACAAGGCCCTGAGGAACATAAGATGGGTATTAAAGGCTCATCGACCGTACAACTATATTTTCAGGATGCAAAAGTGCCTGTAGAAAATGTATTGGGCGAAATTGGTAAAGGCCATAAAATTGCTTTTAATATTTTAAATATTGGCCGTTTAAAATTATGTGCAGCAGCATTGGGTGGTGCCCGTCGTTCCATGAATATATCGGTTGTGTATGCTAAAACCCGTGAGCAGTTTAAACAACCTATTGCCAACTTTGGTGCTATAAAACATAAGATAGCCGAAATGGCTATTAAAAACTATGTGGCCGAATCGGTATTGTACCGTACTGCCGCATGGATAGATGAAAAAGAAAAAGCATTGCTGGCAAGTGGTAAACAATTTAATGATGCTTTATTAGGTGCCGCCGAAGAATATGCTATTGAATGTGCTATGTTAAAAGTATATGGTAGTGAAGTGTTGGATTTTGTAGTGGATGAAGGTGTACAAATACATGGTGGTAATGGTTTTAGTGCGGAGTATAATATTTCCCGTGCTTACCGTGACAGCCGTATTAACCGAATTTACGAAGGCACAAACGAAATTAACCGTTTGCTTATTTTAGATATGACGCTGAAACGTGCCATGGGCGGACGTTTGGATTTAATGGGGCCAGCCATGAATGCACAAAAAGATTTGATGAGCATTCCCGATTTTGGCAGCGAAGAAGAAACGACTTTTAGCCGTGAGTTGAAATTAATTGCCAACTTTAAAAAAGCCATTTTAATTGCAGCCGGCGCAGCCGTGCAAAAGTTGATGGTGAAAATTGAAGGTGAACAGGAAGTATTAATGAACCTGTCGGATATGGCTATAGAAATATTTAATGCCGAAAGTGTTTTACTGCGTGTAATAAAATTATCGCAGGCTAAAGGCGAAGAAAACACCACATTGCAGCAGGATATTATGCGTACTTATTTATACGACGCTGCCGATAAAATTTTAAAATCGGGTAAAGATGCCCTAAATGCATTTGCCGAAGGCGATGAACAACGTATGATATTAATGGGCTTACGCCGCTTTACAAAAGCAGAACCATTTAATGTAAAAGATGCCCGCAGACGACTGGCTGATAAGGTAATTGCCGAAGGCAAATATTGCTTTTAATTTTTTACAGTAAATTGTTCCCCGGGAAATAAGGCCGCTTCTAACAGAGAGGCCTTATTTTGTTTTTGGCCACCATAAATCTGCGAAAGTTCCTTGCGGGTAATTTTTAATTCTTTTAAACGGTAGTATCTTCTGCTTTCAAAATATGCTCCAACTGATATAGCAATACAAGCAATAGTAGTACAGGTGTAGAAAAGTAATAAGGCCTGTTCAATATGGGCGTCGTTTAAAACATACACAATCGTGTATAAAATTAAATACGAGCCATACATAAATAATAATCCTGCTGAAATAATAGCCCTGCCGGTTGCGCTTTTACGGCGTACACTTAAACGCAGGTTATTCCATGTAAGGTAAACACTTAACAAAAATAAAATCAATATACCCGGACCTAAAACATAAGTAGCTGTATAAATACTAAAACCTAATATACTTATAATTAATACCGATGTTAATGTAAGCAGCGCCACTGCAACCGTTACTATACCTTTAAATAATTTTGATGGATATAATGACAATGTAAATAACAACATCAACGGCACATCTAAAAAATTATCAGCAGCCGCAGCCTTATCAATAAAATTTTCGCTGGCACTAATATAACCCAGTTGTAAAAAGTTATATGCAAAAATCATTACCAGGTAAAGTAATAGAAAGGAGTACGTTTTAAAAGTGGTTAAACGTAATACTAGTATTGCAATTATAGGTAAAGCAATGGCAATACTGGAAATTAATCCTATGGTTTCTAATAAAGGCATGTTAACAGGTTTTCATATAGGGATAATGGTGGTGGTTATTATATGTTAGCGACAACAAGATAGTGTGATATTTTTGGTATATCATATTATCTGTTACTGTTTTATATAAAATTCAGTAAAACTAAGTTTGCCCCTAGTAATATTACGTTTAGGCGTTTTTACGTGGTTTTTGCGTAATTATTATACAAGTGCAAACGTTTGCACAATTGTAAAACAACATAACATTTTACAATTAATTCATTTTGTTAGTATTAGCCAAAGTATTACCGGGCAAAAATACTTTATCAGGGATAGGGTTCTCCACGGTGACAAGTAATGCAGGTAACAGCATTTAAATATGCTGCCGGAATAGTTTTATCGTAGTGAAAATAGTTTTTATTAATGTCAATGGTAAGTTGAATCATCTTACGTCCTTCTTCTTTCATCGGGTTACCGTCCAGCGCATAATCAAGGCTATCCTTAATACTGGCATGCGGCGAGTGACAAAAGGCACAGTTAACACCCAATGCTTTATTATACGTTTGCATTAAGCTATCCAGCTTTTCATCGCTAATATCTTTTGGTAATACTTTCAGGTTTCGTTTTTTTGTATGGTCCAGTTTTGTAGCAGCCATACCACTAACCACCAGCAATACAATGCCGGTTAAAACCATCCAAGTGTTTATTCTATTTTTCATTAGGCAATTTTTTTGTTAAGTCTGTAGCAGTACTACTATGCCCCCTGCCCCTAAAAGGGAAGTTTGGTTGCGTTGCACTATTGTGCTACAGTAATGCTATTCAGCATAGTGTTAGTTTCCAACTTTTATTGGGAAACCTTGTTTTAAAATTTACTCCACCTAAAAGTAATACAGTATTGTTATAAAAAAACCTTCAAATAAACCATTAAAAAATAAGGTTGTAAATTTGAGGTATGCTTTTACATATACATCCCGATAATCCGCAGCCACGACAAATTAAAACCGTGGTGGAAACCTTAATTAAAGGTGGTGTAATAATTTATCCAACTGATACTATTTATGGTTTGGGTTGCGATATATTACAACACAAAGCTATTGAAAGAATTTGCCGGTTAAAAAAAGTGGATCCTAAAAAAGCACAGCTATCATTTATTTGTAACAGCCTAAGTCACCTTAGCGATTACAGCCGCCAACTACCTACCTCAACCTACCGTATTTTAAAAGAGCATTTGCCAGGTCCTTATACTTTTATTTTACCGGCCAGTAAAATGGTCCCCAAAATACTACAGAGCAAAAAAGATACGATTGGGTTGCGTGTACCCGACAATAATATTGCACAGGCCATTGTACAGGAACTTGGCCGACCCATATTAAGTGCCTCCTTACCCGGCGATAATATTGAAGACTATACCGATCCTGAAATTATGTATGAAAACTTTATGAAAGAAGTGGACATTGTGGTTAACGGCGGCATTGGTGGTATAAAACCATCCACCGTTGTTGATTGTACCAAAGAACCATTTGAGTTAATAAGAAAAGGAGCCGGTGAGTGGTCGGAAGATTAAACAGTTTTATGCAACGCAAATGTGAATAGATAAATTTTATTACATAATAATTTAAAAAAGCTGCGACTATAAATCGCAGCTTTATATTTTTAAACTTTTATAAGTAGCATTAAGATACGCCTTGCAATAAATTAGTAAGCGTACACATTGCTCAATAGAATTACAACAGTACAAGAGTGCGACCTTTAG
>DHEF01000052.1:52097-89589 GCA_002399735.1 Chitinophagaceae bacterium UBA4857 | reverse complement strand
CCGGCATATCATTAAATTTATCAGCTCTGCCTCCTTCATATCATCCTCTGCCTGATAATCAGTATATGCCGAATCTCCATATATTTTACTTTCCGGTGCTACAGCCAGTGGTAACTTTTTCAATGCTTGTACATCACTTTCACACCCGGGTACAAAGCCAAACTCAACCGGTATACCCTGAGCGTTTATCATCATCTGAACTTTTACCCCATAAAAATACCGGTGCATGCTACTTTGTTTACCCCGCCATTGTTTGCCTTTTAGCAGTTTGCAACGACTAATGTGGATATTGTCACATACAGCTACCGGAAATGAATCGATTACATATTCCGATGCTCCCGCCATGCTTTTCAACTCATGTCCCAACTGCCAGAACATAGAAAAGACCAGTTCACTAACCGAATGAAGACGCCGGTTAAAACGACTTTTACCTAACATATTCGGAATCAATTTTGTCATTTTCATAAAGCTTCGGGCATTATCTACATGACCACCAAAATAAAGAGCTGATACCAGTGCTGTTGTTATTATCTCACTGTCACTTACCTTGCGACGATCATCTTCTCTATGACCGATTCCTAATAAAATGTCATCGATAATACAGTAAATCCCTATAATTTTATCCTCTGTGAGCATCTTGATCTGATTTTAAGTGTGGTAACTCAAAATTAAATCCTTAGATGCTCACTTTCTTTCTCCATTGACTAGCAACTTGGGTTAATTAATTGGGGGCTATCAGCTGTAGTAACTCCGGTCAACTATAGTTCCCCGCCCGTCTTCAATATCCCGGCTTTAAGGCCGGGTTATTTACGCCTAAGCGGGGCAGCCTTTCAACGTATTAACACTACCAAACAACCTCTACGTTACCTACTAAACTTACTATCTGGTTAGTTGGTATATCCTCACAAATCAATATACATCTACCTTACATAAGCACTACTTATTAAAACAAAAATCTTAAAAACAGGTTCAGATTTGTTATTAGTCCATCCCCCTAAAATATTTACACAAACGTTTAACCATAAACAGATTATGTATGCAGGGCTTTTAATTTTCAAAATACCACTTTTTTATGAGCAAACTGGGAATTAAAATTTTTGAAACGCATATTTCTGATTATTTTGGGGTCTTAATCTTTAAAAATAGATACTTGCTATGAGTCAACAAACCAAATGGTCGCAATTCGGCACCCTCATTATCGTTTTCTTCTTCTGGGGTTTCGTAGCGGCCAGTAATAGTATTTTCATTCCTTTTTGTAAAAAGTACTTTGATCTGGACCAGCTTCAATCTCAATTGATTGGTTCGGCATTTTATGGTGCTTACTTTTATGGTTCTTTGTTATTGTATTTGTTCTCATATTTAAGTAATGTAGATATACTGAATAAAATTGGTTATAAAAAAGGTATCATTTACGGACTATTAATATCTGTAGTAGGTGCGGTTTCACTTGCCTTAATCAGTACATCCGATGCTCCTTCTTTTAATTTAATACTGGTAGCCTTTTTTATTATAGCACTTGGTTTTTCGCTACAGCAAACAGCAGCCAATCCATTTGCCATTGCGTTGGGTTCACCTGAAACTGGTTCGCATCGTTTAAACATGGCGGGTGGTGTTAACTCATTTGGTACACTACTTGGCCCACTAGCAGTAAGCTTCATGTTATTTGGTAGTGTTAGTGCCGCGAAAGAAGCTACATTAGGTAATATTGAAACGGTATACTTTATTTTAGCAGGTTTGTTTACATTGGCCGCTATTATCTTCTCCTTTTCTAAATTACCAAAAGTAACCAGCGACGAAAAATTGGAAAGAAGCCCTAAAGCGTTAACCGTATTATTAATTATTGGATTGGTTTTCTTACCTATTTTATTTGCCGATGCCATTAAAGAAAGTACAGGTATTCCTAAATCAGTAATCATTTACGCTTCATTAATTATCATATTAGGTTTATTATTTGCCAGTATGTTTATGGCTAAAAAAGATAAAACCGGTTGGGGAGCCATGCAATACCCTCAGTTGGTATTAGGTATGATTGCCATTTTTGTGTACGTAGGCGTAGAGGTAACTATTGATAACAACTTTGGTGCTTTATTATTAAGACCCGAGTTTGGTGGTTTTGATGAAGAACACAACTCACACTTAATTGCTTTATACTGGGGCAGTATGATGATTGGCCGTTGGACAGGTGCGGTGAGTGTGTTTAACCTAAGCAAAAAAACAAAACGTTTAATGGTTACCATTGTACCATTCTTCGCATTTGGTATTATTTGCCTGGCCAACTATTTAAAAGGCAATCCCATTGAGGATTTTAAGTATTACCCAATCTTCTTATTATTCTTAGTAGGCGCTAACTTGTATGCACAGGAAAAACCGGTAAAACTTTTATTAGCCGTTTCTACTTTAGCCATTGGCTTTGTAGTAGTTTCTTTATTCAGCACAGGTATGCTAGCCAACTATTGCCTTATTGCTTGTGGCTTATGCTGCTCGGTAATGTGGCCTGGTATTTTTACATTGGCTATTGCAGGTATTGGTAAATATGCCAGTCAGGGTTCGGCTTTCTTAATTATGATGATTTTGGGCGGTGCTATTATACCACCGGCACAGGGTGCATTAATTGATCTGGATTTAGGAACTGAGGTAAATGGTGTAACTACAGGACCGTGGACACATTTGTCTTATATTGTGCCGCTTATTTGTTTTGCTTACATTGTATGGCATACTATAAGCAGTAAAAATGCACTTAAAAAACAAGGCATTGATTTTGACCAGCAAGTAGCCGGAGGCGGTCACTAATTTTTTTATTATTATTAATACAGAATATGTCACTTTTAGATTTGTCGAGCGAGTTAGCCATTGGAATTGATATTGGTGGTACTAATACAAAATATGGATTGGTAAACCACCGTGGGGAAATATTGGCCCAAGGCGATATTCCAACAGACCGTAGTCCGGATGTAACCGATTTTATTAATGATTTGTATGATGCTTTATCGCCGATTATTATGGAATCAAAAGCTAAGATTAGAGGAATTGGCGTAGGTGCACCTAATGGTAATTATTACACAGGTACTATTGAATATGCCCCTAACCTACCCTGGAAAGGTATTATACCATTGGCAAAATTGATTGGCGAAAAATTTGACGTAAGCTGCACCCTTACCAATGATGCTAATGCAGCTGCAGTTGGCGAAATGATGTATGGTGCTGCCCGTGGTATGAAGGATTTTATCATGATAACCCTGGGTACCGGTGTTGGTAGTGGTATTGTTGCTAATGGTCATTTAATTTATGGGCATGATGGTTTTGCCGGAGAATTAGGCCATACCATTATTCGTCATGGTGGCAGACTACATTGGTCAACCGGAGCGGAAGGATCGTTGGAAGCTTATTGCTCGGCAACTGGTATTACACTTACTGCAAAAGAATTAAGACAAAAACATAGCGACTCCTTATTAAACAATTACAAAGAAGAAGAAATAAACTCAAAAATTGTTTATGAGTGTGCAGAGAAGGGCGATGAAGCGGCTAAAGAAACTTTCCGTTTTACCGGACAAATTTTAGGTGAGGCGTTGGCTAATTTTATCATGTTCTCTTCGCCAGAAGCTATTATATTGTTTGGCGGTGTAATAAAAGCCGGTGACTATATTTTAAATCCTACCCGTGAGCACATGGAAAAAAACTTATTACCTATTTTCCGTGATAAAGTGGGATTAGTGTTTAGCGAATTAAAAGAAGCAGATGCTGCGATTTTAGGAGCCAGTGCTTTGGCTTGGGAGAGTTGATTTGATTGAAGATTTTATAATAAAGAAGCCGTTGAATATTTCAACGGCTTCTTTGTGTTTATAGATTTATTTTTATAGACCTATAAGGTTTTAAAAACCTTATAGGTCTTATTGATTAGCGAACGGAAAAAAATTTGAGAATTTGGTGATTGGGAAATGTGCCAATTGGATTTACACAAAAAACAAAGCTGCTTACATATTGCTCAATAGAATTACCGGACGTACAAGTGAGTGACACAACAGAAGATGCTAGTAGTAATACAGCCGGTAAACAAATAATTAAAAATGAAAAGTAAAAAATCAAAAAAAATAAAGCAGCTTAGAATAGAAGAAATACAAAGCCCCTCCTTCGGAGGGGTTTGAGGAGGCCTTAATTACAACCCTTTAATCCAGCTATAAATATATCCGGTTGTTTGTTGCCAATCGGGTAAGCCAACTACAAAGTGGTTGTGGTTATCAAATTGTTTAAACTGTGTAATAGAATTTTTATCGCTGTAACGCTTAAAGTTTCTTTTATTTAAAGTGGCAGGAATAATATTGTCTTTACCACCGGCTAAAAACAACAATGGCGCATGTGGTTTTTTAAAGTCAACTTTGGCAGCCAGGGTTAAACCACCTCTTGCAGCTCTTTTTGATTCTGGAATGGTGTTTTCTTCATACGCTGCTTTTTGTGCATCTAAAGACATGCCGTTTACAAAAGCATACTGCCATGTTTTAAAAGACATAAGGTAAGTTTTATCTAAAGGAGTAAACAAACCTAATGAACGCCAGCCGGCTTTTAAGAAACTAAACTCGTAAGGTATTACACCAAACGGAGGAACAGAGTGTACCACAACGGCAGCCGCAGCAAGACCTTTGTTTAATAATATTTGGGTAACCAGACCGCCAAATGAGTGACCAATAATTATTGGTTTTTCGGGTAATGATTTAATCAGGTTTTCGTAGTTGGCCACCACATCTTTAATGGTAACACGAGCCAATGCTATATCGTTTGGTTTGCGGTTACGCACTTCGGCAGCAGTACCTTCTTTATGAGGCCAGGCCGGTGCATAAGTGGTATAGCCTTTAGTCTCGAAATAGTTTTGCCAGTTTCTCCAGCCTAAATTAGTTACAAAAGCACCAGTTACAAATACGATTGTTTTTGATTGTAAAGTTTGCATGATTATTAGTTTTTAAGTTTTGAGTTTATGTTCTGATTTGATAACACAAAGCTCAATTTTAAAAACTGTAAAAACTTTAACCTGGGTTAAAATCGAATTAACGGTCCGAAATTCTTTTTCGGATGCGGCTTAAGGATGGTCCTTGTATTCCTAAGTAAGAAGAAATATGATACAATGGAACGTTGTTAAATATATCGGGATGTTCATTTACTAATTGTAAATAGCGTTCTTCCGGCGAACGAAATAAAAATCCTTCGGTACGTTGCATAGAAATACTAAAAGCCATTTCGGCAATAATGCGTCCCAGCCTTTCCCATTGATGCGATTGTTTGTACAAGGCCTGCAACTTGTTTATGTGAATGTATAACACTTGCGAATCGGTCATGGATTGTGTAAAATAGTTACACGGTGCCTGGTGTATAAAACTTTGAAAGGATACTACCACCTGGTGTTGCGAAAAGAAAAAAACATTTTTGTCTTCGCCGCTTTTATCATCAATATAATAAGTGCGAAATACGCCTTGTAAAATAAAACCCAGGTGTTTGCAAACCTGTCTGTACTCATTATAATATTCATTCTTTCCAAACGATTTTAATTCCCAGCAATCAAGCGATAAATTAAAATGCTCTTCATCCATACCGGCAACGGCTTGCAAAGCTTGTTGCAATATGGTTATAGGATCGGTGGTATTGGTTGTAATGGCCATACCATGAAATTACTGCTTTGCTGTAAGAATTTATAGTCCGTTAACAAGATTTATAATAAACGGTTGTACGTTTATTGGCTAAAAGCCGGCATAAATCAGCTTTTAATACACCAATACGCATAAAATGACCATAACTTTTCTTTTTTTCACCGGCCTAGAATGTTACCTTAGCACCGCTAAAAAAACAAAATATTCAATATGAGTAAGTACAGAGCCGGGGTATTATTTGGCGACGAGCTGGAAGCCCTTTACAATGATGCTAAAGACAATCAATTTGCCCTACCTGCGGTTAACACTATTGGTACCAATACCATTAATGCAACTTTAGAAACTGCTGCAAAAGTAAACTCACCCGTTATTATTCAGTTTTCAAACGGTGGTGCACAGTTTATTGCTGGTAAAGGTATGCCAAACGATAAATTGCAAGCCAATATTGCCGGTGGTATATCCGGTGCTTTACACATACACAATGTAGCCAAACATTACGGTGTGCCGGTAGTATTACATACCGACCATGCTGCTAAAAAATGGTTACCATGGATTAGTGGTTTAATTGATGCAGGCGAACAGTTTTACAAAGAAAAAGGCCAACCATTATTCAGCTCGCATATGTTAGATTTAAGCGAAGAAACCATTGAAGAAAACATAGAAACATCGGTTGAGTTTTTTAAACGTATGCAACCATTGGGCATGGGTATTGAAATTGAATTGGGTGTAACCGGTGGTGAAGAAGATGGTGTAGACAACAGTGATGTGGAAAATGACAAACTATACACACAACCAGAACACGTAGCCTATGCTTATACTGAGTTAGGTAAAGTTGGTAAACTATTTACCGTTGCAGCTGCTTTTGGTAATGTACATGGTGTGTACAAACCCGGTAATGTAGAGTTACGTCCGGAAATTTTAAACAACAGCCAGTTGCATATTGAAAAAACTTTAGGTACCGGCAAAAAGCCCGTGTACTTTGTTTTTCATGGTGGTAGCGGATCTCCGCAACATCAGATACGTGAAGCCATTGGTTATGGTGCTATTAAAATGAATATTGATACCGATTTGCAATGGGCTTTCTGGGAAGGCATTTTAAATAACTACAAAAAAAGCGAAGGCTATTTACAAGCACAATTAGGTAACCCCGAAGGCGAAGACTCTCCAAACAAAAAGTATTACGATCCGCGTGTATGGTTACGCAAGGGCGAAGAAAACTTCAGCAAACGTTTAGAAGTTGCTTTTGAAGATTTGAATTGTATTAACCGTAACGCATAATCAGGTTTTTAACTAATAAAAATGGCTGCTGTAAAGCGGCCATTTTTATTTATGTTACCGGCTGCATTGCTACTAGCATCGTCTGTTGCGTCGCACTCTTCAACGTTCTGTTTACTATTGGGCATTTGGTATGCGGTTTCCTTAAATCGAAGTGCTGATTTATTATATCGTAGTTGTATTAGTAGTACTATTTGAGTGCAAGGGATGTAGCTCAAATCCAAAACCTTCTCGGAAAAGCTGAATAAGTTTTTCAATTTTTACCAATTGCGATTTGTCCTGCACTGCATTCCAATTAACTATACTGTAATTACTATACTTTCCATCTTTTACAATTTCTAATCGTATTGTTTCTGTGTCATACAATGAATCGGATGATTTAACTACAGCGCTACCCAAGGTATAAGCACCTGTAGCTTCTAATTCTTTAAAAAACCTTTCCCATGTCATAGAAGGTTTCTCACTTGTTGCATTTGCGTTCACAGATGTGTTTCTTTTGGCCACAGGCGTTCCAAACATAAAATTTTTAACCGACGTTTCCCAACCAAAATCTGTTTCTGTTAAAGTTATAATTTGCGCTGTATCTACATCACCTGTAGGTTGTGAAATAAATAAACGCAATTGATATTTTTTTAGTGAATCACGTAAATCATCAAGCTTGTAGGCTTGATACTTGGTTGCATAAAAAGCATCGGCCTCTTCCTTTTCCTTACTCAATTTTTGAAGATATTGCTTATCCTCATTGCTTTTTTTATTGTTATTACAAGCAGACAAAACGGCTAATGATATACAGATTGAAAAGAGAAAGAATTTCATACATTAATACTTTAAAATAATAATCAGGAATAAAATACCTATTTCAAACTATTGTGAAGATAATACTTTGCATGTATTAATGTTAGGTTGGCTATTACAATAAAGTTGTTACGCCTACGGAGTTACGATTGTTGATTAGCGTAACTGATGATGAAGGGCTGCGCTGCTTAGACGTAAATGGTAGCGAAGCGGACATTGCAGGCGGGCATCGGACTAATGCTGAGTAATGTTTTACAGATGATAGCCCAAAAAAATATTAATACAATAAATAAATGTATCAAATAAAAAGCCCGAATGAAAATCATCCGGGCTTAACCAAAACTAACTACTTATGAGAAATAATTATTTTATAAACTCGCTATCGTATAGTTCTAACCAAGCTGTCCCGTCCATATTCCATGAATCTTTTACAGGTATGCGCATCCAATAAAATAGTTGTCTAGTTACGTCAACAACTTTTGGTAAAAAAGCAACGTCACCTGCCGCAGGTGCAGGCATTACACAGGGATTTTCTTCTACACCTGCCCATTTATAATTACCAATAAGGTTAAAACCATAAGCTCTATTGTTAGGCCCGTTATTGGCAAATCCGGTACCATATCCATCATTACATGGCCAAAATCCTATTAGATTAGTATATTTAGGGTGTTGAGTAATGTCTCGTAAACAAAGATTATCCTTTACTTCCTGGTCTGTCAAAGCAGTATTGAAAATTCTTATATCTGCCATGTTAAAAGATGGGTTTGTATAACTAATGTTAGTCCCCCATCCTGCTCTAATCGGCTCAGTATTTTCAATTGTTTCATATACCCCTCCTGATTTTAACCTAGAGTTTACATCAGGAATTCTTACTCCATCCGTAAATCTTTTAGCCCACCTTTCCATTACAGTCCCTATCAAAGTATCATAAACAATAAAAGTCAATGTATGCCATTTTTTATCGTTTAAAAGTATGCCACCTGGAGTTGCTGTTTCTAATTTACGAGTTGTGCCATTTACTCCTTTTAAACCTATTGCCCAACCGCCGCCAGAACTATTAGTATAAAATGACCACCCGGGTTGATTTTCACTTCTAAAATCTGACATCTTAGAAAAGAAATGTGGCCAACTCCCAGCTGTAGCTGTTTGCCGGAATTTCACTTCAATAGTTTGCTGCCCTGTACCAATATTAAACCTGCCATCCCCGTTTGGCACTTCAGCTTTAATAGTAGCTGCATCCCTACCAGTAATAAGTACTGAATTAAAACTATTATTAATCAGCTCTTGCTTTTTAATATGTTCGTTATAGTATAGTGTTAAAACATTCGTTTCAGCATCGCTGGCACCACCATACGTACTACCAACGCCACCATGGCTAGCTGTAACTACTATTAACCATTCTTCCGTTTTATTATAATTGGGTCTTGCCTTTACTGCCGTCATAATATCTCCAATATACCCATCTACTGTAGTAACTGCGTCACGATAACCAGTATTGGATGCACTAAACTCGCCTGCTAATCCTGCTTTATTAACACCAGTAAAGTTTACAATAATAATGTCGTTACTTTTTTTGGTCAACAGGCTAACAGCAGAATCTTTCACTACCTGATCATTACTAACTGCCATAGAATTATTCAGTAATTCTCCACCCAACTTATTGGCCATATTAGCCCATGGTGTTATTAAAACAGATGACAAACCAGCCCTTGGTGTAGTAAGTATTCTGGAAAAAATAGATGGGTATGAAACAGGTTGTGCATCATGTGGGTTACTACCACCCGGTGCAGAATACATAAAAGTACTATCCTTAATTTTATGTTTACCGTATGAAACGCCGGTTAGTAAAGTTTTCCAGGTAGCAGCATCTGTTGTAACAGTTTCTGTCTTGCTTTTGTAAGTGTACTTACTTTTTTCCAGCAATTGTTTTATAGTAGGTGGGTCAATGGTTTTTACTTCCGAACCTACCAATCCATCAACTACAATAATTAACATTTTACGCTGGTTATTTACGGCAGTGCTTGTATCTTCCTCAAAAACCGGAGGGGGGTCAGCATACTTTTTACATCCGGCAGTAAAACATATAGTCATAACAACTATACTTAAAACGGTAAAAGCTGAAAACGTTTTTTTATTTAAAATCTGTTTCATCATTATTTCTTTATAGTTATACAACCAAACTGTTTTAATAAATAACCCCAATTTCTGCCAGGGCTGCATTATTAGTACCGTCAAATACATCAGCAGCCGTTGGTATGGTTGCTCTAAAATATCTGAACCTTTTTGTAGGAATGGTAAAGTCCTGTTGCGCTGTAATTGACTGCAATGTAAATGTTGTTGGACTGGATGGGTTAGTACTGTTAGGTATCATTTCCCATATAGTACCATCCATACTTACCTCAATTTTAATATTTCTAATATTTCTGGTCAAACTTTGACGTTGTGTAAAAAAGAACCCATTAATATTAAACGGCACTTTCATATCAATAGTAAAACTATGCGGTGGTGTAGCTGAAGCACTTGACCAAACCGAATGCCAAAATGTAGAAGGGTTATTATCCAGTATTGCCGCAATTAATCCACTTGGAGGGCCTTCACCAGTAGCTTCCTGACTACTAAAATTTGTAATGGACCAATTAGAGCGACTATAGAGGTTGATTTCAGTGTCGCCCCCTGTATCCGTAAGCGGATTATATTTCCATAGTTCCTTAGTGTAATAAGCATACCCTTTATTTCCAATTTTGTTAGCCGATATATTGCTTATTTTAATCCCCCATTTATCAAAAAACAAAATCCAGTCTAATTGCGTTGCGTCACAAATGGTTTCGTAAAAAAAATCCCTTTTATCCTGATCGTTATTAGATGGACGAAGCGCCCTTCTGGCAGCCTGATACATTTTGGTAATCAGTGAATCGCCATTAGGGTATTTAAACATGATTTGTAAGAAAGGCGTTAACCTGGCAAATGGTGTATTAATATTGGCATCGGTACCATCAAAATCTTTTGTACCTGCTGCATTAGCAAAGGACAAAGCCTTTGGAATATCTGTTGGTAATGCCGGATGTGCTTGGTTAAAATATCCTTGACGTTTAGTTTCGCGGCAAGCAAAAATATTACAGGTAACCTCGCCCAAACTACCCCAACTCCAATACCTACCCTGTTGGTTATTATGCCCTATTTCGTGTAATATACCCCAAGAAATACCCCTGGAAACACGTTGTTCATAATTAGTTATCTCGTCAAATATTTCAAAATCGTTGGTACCAACCACCGGATAACCGCTATGCAAATACCCTACGGAAGGCTTAATATCCAAAACCACACGCCATGGCAATAAAGGAGACTGATCTCGGGGATCTGAAGCATTTTCAGACAACCCTTCCCAATCGTAATAATTTCTTTTTATTATTTCATCCCATCTTCTCATTAGCCTTTCAACATCAGATATAGGTTTTAACAAGCAATATTCTTTAGATATAGTAAAGATGATATGTTTGCTTTTTAACTCTAACCAAGGTACACAACTGGCATTTAATTGTGCTTTCCAGTCAGCGTCAGTCATGCCGGATTCCAAATCAAAATCCGCCATTTTTAATACGTTACTAAACGTTAAGTTAACCGGTGTCGTTATGGGACGTAGTGCTGTAAGGTAAATAGGTCCTCCGTATAAATTTCTGAAATAGTTTCTTCCGGGTGCTAATTGCGATCGTGAATAAATCAATGCATCTCTTGGTGCATCAGGAATGTTAGATAAATTATCTGTCCAGGCTCCAACTTGTATAGATAAAGAGTTTAATCCGATAGGTACATCTACAATTAACAACTCACCGGGTGCCACATACAAACCGGTACTAAACAAGGGTTGAGGAGCTACACTTATACGCAAGCCTTCACCTACAAATGAGTAATTAAAGTTGAAGCTTTGTGTATGATTCATTAATCGTGGCTTTTCTGTTGCATTACAAACCAGTCCGGGAAATACACTGGCAGCCGCAAATTTTGATACATCAATAAACTTTAAGGTAGTATCTACAGTAATGTTAGAGTCGACTTCGCCCCCTCTATCATATCCATCTTCAAAACTATACTTGTTTTTAATACACTGGGTAAAAGCTACCAAGGTAAATACTGTAAAAACAATATGTTGTAACAAAGAATATTTTTTCATTTTCATTGTTTTATAGCTAATTATACTGTATATCACTATAGGTTAATATAACCTGTTATCCAGCTTCTGCCTTTTAAATTAAACGTAGTTGTGTTAATTCCCATCCATTGCATTACCTGTACACTTATATCAATATTGTTAGGTACAATTTTATAATAACCATCATCACCCGTTGGACATAAGTTCTGGCTAATTTCATCAAACTTGGTCCATTGGATAGTACCGCCATTTGCCGCATCAATTAAACCATCTCTACCATTGCCCGTTAAATCTGTAAATCTATTTGTTGTCGTATTCAATCTTGACTTTACAGTAGACCAATTACCCACTAATGTTGCATAGTTTGGATGATCGGGAGGTATCATATCAAAACAGTCATATTTGTTAATAGTGGCCGGTAAAACACGTGACTTCCATATACGCACATCAGTCATTTGCATATTAATATATTCTGTTGTAAACACCTCAGGATTAAAACCCATTGTAACCGGTGCGCTAGATGTTATGCCTGTAGTAGAGGTATAGTTACCACTAATAGCCAAATCACCATCTTTATAAAACTCAACCCGGAAAACAGCACCATCTCTATACATCACCATGGCTATGGTATGCCATAAATCATCCGTAATAGCACCTGTAGATGATGTACCTATTTGCAAGTTAGTAGTACCATTGGCTACATAGGCAGTAAAGCCATTGCCTTGTTTAAAAATTGACCAACCAGCAGTACTGCCCGAACGTGCAGTTGTTTTACTTAATATTGGAGGATAATTAAAGCTATAGTTACCGCTTGCTGATTTATTAAACTTTACTTTCGCTTCAACCGTTAATGCTCCATTTTCCAAATCGAAAATTGTTTGGTTTGTTTCGCCTGCTTTGTTTTGTACCACAACCCTTGTTCCGCCTGTAGCATCTGTGGGTCGGCCATACATACGTAATGCCGAATCTTTAAAAGGTGAAAACCCGCGACTGGATATTGGCTTAGGCACAAATTGTGGTGTAAACTTAGGTTGATACATAATGGTAAAAGTATTTCTCCAGGAATCGCCGTAGGCAGAAAGATCACTAGGAGTAGCTGAGGTGGCACCACCCTTGTTTGATGTAATAATTACCAACCAGTTTTCGTCTTTATAAGTTGTTCTGCTTTTTAGCCTGTCAACCAGTGCACCAACATAGGCATCTACCTGGCTTATGGCATTCATATACTGGGCTGTTGTTGTTTCGTACCCATATGCATCACCCGCTATTGCCACACCGTTGTACTCAACAAAAACTAAGGATGAGGTACCAGTGCCAATTTCTGTCATGGCAGCGGTATGTAAACTGGCATCAGTAGTAAACTCCTGTACCTGAGAAGCATCGGCTAATAAATTTGTTTTTAAAGCAGTTGAACTTACAAAAGCACTTGTTTTTGCCGTAGGTTTTGCGGCCTTAATACGTGACAGAAAAGTAGGGTAAGCCGCGAGGTTATTACCAGTAAAATCATTAGTTGTTACATTATGCTCGGCAGATGTAGCGCCTGTTAAAATATTTGCCCAACCTGTTGCATCGGCAATAGGACTACCTACATTGCTATATTCTGTTAACGCATTCCACGAGTAAATAGCATTATCGTTTAGGCTTACCATGTTTGGTATACTCGCCGTACGTACAGCTTCACCCCTTGCACCGTTTACTACTACCAATAATACTTTACGTTCCATCTTAGCAGCAGACGTGGAATCCACTCCCTCAGTTTCAGTAAGTGTATTAGGAAAATCTTTGTTACAGGAAAAGAAAAAGACCATAGCCGATACAGACATTATCCCTGCAAACAGCTTATATATTTTTCTATATTTAATAATGTTTACCATATCAGCAATATTTGGTTGAATTCTTATTTATTTAGTTTTTTACTTTAAACGATCCTGTATTTCTTTTCAATAGAATTACTGCCGTTGAACGGAGCGTCGCAACATCAGCTCCATCAGGGTACTATAGCCGGTTAACAAAACTTCTTGTATTTAAGGCATAAGCTCTAAAAAAACAATGCTGTTTACATTTACATTGTCAAACCTGGAAAACTGGCCTACTAATATTACACCCACATTACCTGACGATGCAACTACCTCAATCATTTTATTTATCTGGCCTTCAAAAGCCCCCATGCTATTATAGCCCGGAGCTAAAGAACCGTCAGCATTTAATACAGCTATACCGGGGCGGCCTTTACCTGCGTATCTTTTAAAACTACCTGTTATAATTATACGACCATCTTCAAGTTGGCCACCAAAACTTATACGTCCACCTTCTAAATTTTGCAAATTAAATGTGTTATCAAATGACCCATCAGAGTTTAACACTACAATACCATTAGCAGGCCTTCCGTTAAAATTGCGAAACTCACCTACTACTACTAATTTACCTGTTAGCGCATTGTATGATACTTGAGATATAACACCATCGGCCCCACTACCCACATTAAATGAAGTATTTATAGATCCGTCACTTTCATTAACTGCTACAATACGAGAGGCATCAACGTCGTTGTATTTTATAAATGAACCGGCTAAAATTATACGTTTATCGCTTATTTGTACCGTTGAAGAAATGCTTCCATTAGCGGCAGGATTACCACGATGCGCAACGAGATCATAATTGAAGGTTGAATCCAGACTTCCATCTGCATTCATACGCATAATGGTCGACACCGGAACCAAATCCATTAACTTATTATCCCTGGTAGATCTCTCGTAGAAGTGACTTACATAATGGCTAAAATTCCCTACAGCAATGTATTTATTATCGGTAGTAACAAAAGTTTTTAATACACTCCCTAAAACACCACCATTAAAAGTAGCCACTGTATCTTTACCATCTAAAGGATGCAATACAGGTTCAGGATTAATAACATCAATAATTACCGTATCCAACGCCATACCGGCTAGTAAACCCGCAATACCATTAACACCTTTACGTGTATTGTACTCAGAAAAAACACCCGAAACCAGGTATTGAGGAATGGGAATAGGAAGTTTCGTAATACTATTAATAACACCTGATGATGTACCCCTTGTTACCGCACTTTGAAAAGCACCTCTATTAGTAATTTTAGCCAGGTTTATAATAGGTGCAGCCGCAGTAGCTGCGTTGGCATAGTTATCAAACAAACCGGCTATTATAAAATCTTGTCCATCGGGTAAAATATCATTAATAGTACCAGGTGAAGCATTATTTAAAGCACCGGTAAACCCGGCAAATGCAGGATCAATTAACACTTTGCCACGTACAATAAAATCGGGACCAAAGAAAAATTTATCCTGATATTTTACATATAATGTACTGGTAATAGCATCTACCGGTATTTTAAATGTTATTGAACTATCTGCCACTGACAAAACCTCAGCTTCCAACTCTCCAACATAAAATTTAAAATTACCTTCCCGTCCCTTAAGTCCTTTAACTTTTACACTTACCACGCTACCCTCACCTCCGCGTGATGGTGTAGGTAATCCGCTTAAAAAGCTAATATCCTCATAACTTGAACCAGGATATACACTTGTTTTTTCAATTTCTTTGGTACATGCCATAAACAATCCTGCAATAGCAAGAAAAGTTATTAGCCCGTAACTATATCTGTTTATAAGTTTCATTAACATGATATCTTTTATTTCAAACTAATTAGATGTATGTTTCAATAAAAATTTTTCGTTTATGTATCCATCTGCAATGCTACTATCATCGTTCCTTTCAATCTGATAGAATCGGAGTTTAATTTATTTCCACTGGAAATGAATTAAAGACTCACTCTTGTACTGCATCAACTCTATTGGGCTTATGCCTGCTTCATTTATGGCCTTCCAATTCCATAATCCAAAGCCATGTTTACAAAATCAATAAAACTAAAACCAAAATAATGTGGCTCTATATATAAACCATTTAAGTTAGTTTCATACATAGCAATAACATGAACAAAGCCTTTGTCAGTTTCTATATCACTACTGGCCACTCTTCCATTAAACCAAAAACCGGCAAGGTCGGTTTGCGATACAGGGTAAGATAAAACCAGGTTCCTATAACCTGCGTATTGAATACCCGAAGCATTCCCATACTCTACACCAACGTTCATAAATCTCCCGGTATAAGATTCAAATGTTTGGCCTTTGAAAACTGCTTTATTATTTAAATCAACCTGCGGATAATCTACCAATGATCTTTTTTCTCTAAAAATATAATTACCCAATGCCCAACGCCATACAGCAGGTTTAATCTGGCTCATTACACTTACGGTGTCACGGCCTGTACTAAACAATGCTCTATTCAAATCCCTGATAGTTCTATCAATACATGGTGCAGAGGGAGCAAAAAAAGTAACAGTTTCGTCTGATAAGGTATTTTTAAACCCGGCTAAATCAATGATCTCCAACAACAATTTATTATCCTCTTTTTTAGACTCCAGGTATTGAATAATATTACCATTAAACTTTCTGCTGGTAGTGCCGCCGTCTTTAAAATTACTTTTATTACAACCTACTAGTAAAAAAGCAAATGCAGATATCGTTACAATAAAAGATTTCATTATTTTTTTCATAAACAAAAGCTTCATTTTAAAAGCATTTTATCAATTATTTACTATTTGTTATCTCCAGTAGTTATTATATGTAACCTGAGGATTATTAACCCTAACAGCATCTGACAGCGGCCATGTCCAGGCTCCGGCTCTAAATTGCTCAGTTGTTAGTACCGTACCTGAATAACTTAAGTCTCTATCCAGAATATTTTTAGTGCGCACCAAATCATAATAATAATGAGACTCACCAATAAATTCCCTGCAGCGTTCATCCCATATTTCTTTTTTTAAATCATCTGGTGATGAACCAGAATAAGGATCGGCTCCTGCCCTGGCTTTAATAATATCCAAATTGGCTACCGCCTGTGTTGTTTCCCCTATTGCAGCATACGCTTCTGCCAATAATAAAAAAGCATCAGCATAACGAAATAATATCTGGCTATCATCAATACTTAAAACAGACTCTGTAATAAATGTATTTGCGTATTTTGTTAATGAAAAACCACCTGTAGTATTACTTCTGTTCTTTAACCAGTTGGTTGTTCTTTTATCGGGTTTACTGGAAGGAAATATTTCATTTAAAAAGGCCGCATCCCAATACATGTAGGTGTTTTTTAACTGACCGTTTGTTAACAAAAACTGGGTTACGTGGTCAGATATAAACGACCAACCAAAACGTTCGCCATAGTTAATATTCTGAGGTATTTCAAATAACCCTTCTTTTGAACGTCCCCTGAAAATTTCTCTGTATCTTTCAAAAGGTAATAACTCATATGCCCCACCGTTTTGTGTAGTAAGTTCCAGACCAAAATCAATAGCATCACGAAAATGTTGTTGTGCATTGGGTTCATCAAATCCGCCAAGCCACATTTTCATATGCATTAAGAGAATTAAGGCACCGCCACGCATACCCCGTACGGCCCTTCTTCCCGGGTCATTATATGTCCATGGTAAATCTTTTTCAACCGCGGCTAAATCAGCTACGCAGTTTCTTAATACCTCAAGCATATTCGTTCTGGATAACGAGGTTGTGTTATTGGCTTTGGTGTAATATGGGACATCCCCCCACAACCTCACCATCATAAAATAAGCCATATTACGCATTAACGTTCCTTCGGCAATAAAACGCTTTTTATCCGCCTCGCTCAACACATCAACGGTAGAAACTTTTTCAATTAAGATATTTGCAGAAGCCACTACTTTAAAAAAACGGTCCCAATTAAAAAAACGAGAAGTATTAAATAAGCTATTCCAGTTATTTACTCCGGAATAAGTCCATGTAGCAGGGTTTAAAAATAAACGCAAATTATTATCCCTTAAACCTTTGATATAAGTACGTTGCCAACCTGCCCCAGTATTTTCTACTACCGGCGCCATACGCATATCACCAGTAAACGGAAAAAATGGAAACTCATCGCTACCGGCTCCGGATTTCATATTAGAACGAAAAGTTGCTGCTCTAAAAGATTCAAATAATCCATTGGTATAGTTATCAACATCCTCGTATGATTTCCAAAAGTTGTTACCAGATAAATTACTTGGAGGATCTACATTTAAAAACTTTTTGCAACCTACAGTAGTAAGTACAAAAGCTAATAATATAAGTGTCGTTATTTTTTTCATAAAAAAAGTACAATCAAATAGGTTAAAACTGAACATTTACACCAACCGTATAGCTTCTTCTGTTAGGATAGCCATTGGAATAATCTCTTCCTAACTGTGTTACCAACTCCGGATCGGGGCCAGAATAGTTCGAGAATGTGTACACATTATTAGCTGTAAAAAACACACTGGTAGAGGTAATACCAAAACGGGTCGTATATTTTCTGTCAATATTATAGCTAAGTGTAATTTGGTTTATCTTCCAATAAGAACCGTCCTCCATAAATAAAGACTGATCGGTACGGTATGTATTTAAAGTAGATGCTCTTAAATAATCGAAAGGGTTAGGGTATTGTGCATTAGCAGTTCCAACATCTTTACTAGTTCCCGATGGACGCCAGTAATTATACCCATCAATTGGAACCAATGCACTTGGTGTTGCCGGGTTATAATAGTTTCTAAAAGATTCGGCAAGCGCTTCATTTAATACATCACGACCTAAAGTATAAGAAGCATTAATACGAAGAATAAAATTTTTGTACTCTAGTGTTGAATTAATACCACCATAAAAACGAGGCGCCGGATTACCCATAGTAACTTTATCCTGATCATCAATTACATAATCACCATTAATATCTGTCCATATTGGATCGCCTGCCTGAAAGTAAACACCTGAATTAGGCGTACCGTATTGCAAACGCTTTCCGGTAGCAGGATTTACAGGTACATCAGCAGTGCTTGCGTATACACCTCTATTGTGGTATACCAAATTAGAGAAAACATTTCGTCCTAAACGTTTAATGATAGGCACTCCTGTTGCATCAAGTCGTTGGCGTTCACCATCAGGTAGTTTTGTAAGCACATCACGATTGTATGCTCCATTAAAGCCAACGGTCCACTTTATATCACGTTCTTTTTTAAACACGCGAAAATTAACATTCCACTCAAACCCGTAGTTAACCTGACTTATGGCATTTAATCTTATTTGGTTAAAACCATTCACATTTGCCAAAGTAATACTTGCCAATTGGTTATCCAATGCTTCATAATACAAATCAAACACACCGTCAATACGATTATCAAACACACCCATCTCTAAACCTAAGTTCCACCTTTCTTTAGTTTGTGGCTTAAAGTTATCATTAGGTGCGTAAGTCCAATCTGTATAAACCGTTGGATCATTATTATACAAATTGCCTAAGCGGTATACACCATATACATCAAAAATACTTCCGGTAGGTACTATATTTCTACCCCATCCACCACGCAAAGAACCATAGGTCAACCAATAGGCTTTATCAAATATTTTTTCACGGTTAAAGTTCCAACGGCCTGTTAGTGCCGGGTTTTGCGTGTACCCGGTAAAAGGACCATTGGTAGAGGTTCCGTCAAAGCGATAAGCAAAATCCAGTACGTATTTTGTATCATAGTTATAAGAAATAGTTCCTCCATAGCCATGAATTCTCATTTCATTAACGTTATTTAAGGTACCGCCTCTTGAGGCAACCCAGTTATAACCTAATGGTCCGTTAATATAATCATTGGCAGTTTGGTTTAACTGTATTGCATTAGCCCTGAAGCTTTCGGAAGTGAGCTCGTTAAATACAAAAGTTGTAAGATTATGGTTACCAAACGAACGGATGAAATTTAATGAACTTCTGTTATTGATAGTATACTTTTTATCATTGTAACTATAATATTGAGAACTATTATTATTTAAAAACGATGGTCTAAAAATATCTGAATTACCGGTTGTTAAGCCATAACTTAATAAGTTCTTCAACTGAATACCTTTTATTGGTTCATATTGCATATCAATATTTACCATTACATTGATAATCTTATTATCGTTATCAACTTTTTTACCGTTTGACGCTTCATTAAAATCTGCATAGTATGCAGGTGGCAGTAAAGAAGATAAGTTAACTGCGTCTTGTAAACTGGTTTGTTGTAACCCCAAACCACTACCATTATTTCTTTGCCCCAATGATGCTCTTAAATTTGTTATCATCCTGAATTCATCGACAGGTTGATACAAGCCATCTAAACTCAAAGTATAACGTTTAAATCCGGTATTTTTCATAATACCTTCTTCATCAAAATAATTTAAGTTAGCCTTATAGTTAAATGTTCTGTCACCACCAGAAATACGTACATTATGTGACTGGTTAAATGTCGTTCTAAAAAACAAGTCCTGCCAATCAGTTGAGTTATTATAATAAGGGTTTAAACTATCGGCAAGAAAAGGACGATTGTTAATCAATCTCATTGCATTGGTATATGATGTATCATAATCCAATATCTGGTTAATTCTTATTTGTCTTTCCTCTCTACCTCCTAAAATTTTTCTTTGTGCAGGAGCACTATTAATAAAAGCTCTTCCTTCATAGGAAACAATCGGAACTTTAGAACGTCCACGTTTGGTGGTAACAATTACTACACCATAGGCACCCCGAGAACCGTATTGAGAAGTTGCGCCGGCATCTTTCAAAAACTCCATTGATTCAATATCTTCTGAAGGTATTAAAGCTAAAGGACTAATACCTGGTCCACCACCCTGAAAGCCATATTCATAATTGCTATTCATATCAATAGGCGCTCCGTCAATAACAAACAATGGACTTGTTGGCGTTAAAAATCCATCGCTTGAAACTTGTGAGCTAGAAATACCGCGAATATTAATAGTTCCCATTGCACCGGGAGAGCCCGTATTATTTTGTACGTTTACACCTGCAATTTTCCCTTGTAATAATTCCAATACGTTTGCTACAGGAACATCCTGAATATCTTTACCACTAAGAACAGCAGTAGAACCTGTTACCGTTTCACGTGTTTTTCTCGAAAACCCCTGCACTACCACCTCTTTCATGGCGTCCTGTTTTGCAGACATTTTTATTTCAATCTCTTTGTCAGCACTGGTAACCGTTTCTTTAATCGTTTCAAATCCGCTAAACGTAAACACAAGCTGTGTTCCCAACGGTACTCTTACAGAAAACTCACCCTTAGCATCAGATACACCCACCACCTTTTTTCCGTCAGATATAGAAACGCCGGCCTTAGGCTCGTTTTCAACAAGATCTAAAATCTTTCCTTTCACTACGATGGTATTGGTAGTTTGTGCCACCGTTATGTTGTTGCAGGCAACAACCAGCAGGAAAGAAAATATAAGTGTAACAAAAAATCTCATACTAGTTAGTTTAAAAACAGTCAAAATATTTTATCAGTCGTTTTCAAATTTTGGATTGTCTCTGGTAAATGCAAAAACTATTTCCCAATCCCCTTTTTCAAAAATGGCAAAATTTAACCCTATAATACCTTCCCTACGCAAGTTTCCAAATGCTAACCTTGAAAATTTAAACTCAACAGATGCTTTAGTACCATCGAAAGTGGTGAACCTTGTAGGTAATGTCATTGCAGGAATTGGATAAGCCATATTATAAACAACAGATGTATCCGTAAAGGTTTTATTAAACCCATGTACCAAATTATCCCAGTCTGTTTCATCAAATAACTGAGGGTTCATAGGTTTAAATAAAGTATCAAGAAACATAAACTTTAGTGTATTTCCGGTAGCACTTGGTATGGCAGCTCTTCTAATAAATACATGTACATCGCCGGCACTCATAGGTTCATTAGTTTTATTACCGGTTATATCACGGAAAAAAGTTGGAGAGATTCTAGTATTAACAGATTGACCCGTTATCGCATCAATAGTTGTTGGCTCAAACGCACGTTCACGGAACGGCTTTAAACGCATATTTCTAAAATACCTTCTCCCCCCTGTATTGGCAAGTTCTATATCAAATACATAACCAGAGTCAGGTTGAGGTGATACAAAAGCTGATCTGGCTTCTGACCAAAGCACCACATCACCCGAATGTTTTCGTACCTCTAAAAGCGGTCGATTTTCGTAACCTCTTTTATCTTCAATTTCCTGTAAGGATTTTTCTTCACCGGTATATGCTTTATTCCAAACTTGTACAGGAAATATATCAGTCAATTCCGGTGCAGGGTCTCCATTAAACTTACGTAGATTAACTATTTTAAACTCTACCGGATATGATGTACCCTGATTAGGATTCGAAAAAATTTTGGTGTAGAGTGTAGTTCTACCTAAAACCGGCTCAAAAGTCGTTTCAATAAATAATGACTCTCCGCTGATACTCTCCCGATCCTCCGGAAAAAACTTTTGGCAACCAGTTGTAATGAATACAACTAATCCTAAAATGAATAGACCGAAATATGTACTATTCTTCATACTTAATATTTTATAATACCTTATTAATTTTTAAAACAGTTAGGGATTATTCATTCGTTTAACAAATTCATCACCAAATCCAAAATCATGACCAGAGGCAAGTATATGGATATAACCATTTTTAGTTTTTACATTTACAATTTGTGTTGGCGAAACGATCCAATAACTAAACGGAGGAATAATGCCGTCTTTGCTTATTTTGGTATCGCCAAAATATAGCCGCTGTGGCCCTCCGTTCTGGTAACCCGAAGCATTTACTCTCTCATATTTCATATTCATCACATAACCATATTTTAAAGAGGGAATATAGGCACCATCTTTTAAGTTCGCACTCTCCGCATCATATAAACCCGTAAGAATATAACGGGAAGTAAGTGTATCCAAATTTGCTGAATCAATAGTGGACAAATTATGCAGGGTCCGTACAGGATTTGATGTTCTTCGTACTAAATTCAATGCTTCAAGAGCGAGATCAAAACTACTATTCTGAACAGCGAACAAGGTTACTTCATCGTTTTGCAATACTTCCTTTAACCCTGTTACACGATCTATTACTAAAAGAAGAGAATCGTACCCTCCTTTTTGAACAAGATAATCATACGTAGTCCCATCAAACAAACTTAGTTGTTCATCGTAGTCATAATACTGACTACTATGCTTTTCGCAACCCGGTAAGGCAGTAAGTATTACTGCTGCACCAAGCATTACAAAACATATTTTACGAAAGAAACTTAGTACCATAGTTGTATTATTACTTCTCAAAAAAATTAAGTTTGGGGGTTATATTATGACCTTAGTCTTTCCAATAACTATTTTGAACAATTAGTGAGTTGCGGCTCAATACTTCTGTGGCTATCGGCCAATAAATTCCACCTTCATTTATAAGTGCTACAAACTCCGGATCGTTTCTTTTAATTTTATTGTATCGAACCAAATCGTACCAACGCCATCCTTCTCCAACTAATTCACGACGACGTTCTTTAAAAATTTCGTCTAGCAAATTATTCCCACCAGCTGCTGAAAGCGTACTCAAACCTCTCGAACTTCTCACTCTATTTAATAGAGTATAGGCTTCCGTATTGTCAGATCCCAATGCAGCCAGCGCTTCAGCTTTTAAAAGTGCAATTTCTTCCAAGCGAGTGAACAAAATTGCTGACGTAAACACTTTAAAATCATTTTGAGAAACCACACCGCCGTTAATGGATTTAATTTTACTGAAGATGGGAATCTGGTCACTATAGTTAGTAATATATTTTGCACGATACAAAGTAGGTAAGCCTTGGTTCAGACCAACTGTATCTAAACCAAAACGGCTGTCGTAACCTCCTGATGGGCGGAACATAGAAGCCAGCGTATCTTTTGTAACATACATATCGGGACGTAGCTTAGAAACAAGTGGTTGCGCCAGCGTTAGCTGCTCAATATGCCCGTCAACCGTAGCCTCCCCTCTATCACTCTGAAAGGGAAATGCAAGCATTTGTGCATTAGAAGTTAATCCTTCACCACGGTTATTAAATACGCCTGTAGGATTTGTAAGATCATCAATAGTTAAATAATTAACGCCAATACGCTGATAGTTATTTAATACAAAATTTGTGTACGAAACTGTTTCCAGGTAATTTCCCTGCCAAGCAGTAATATGCGCCAAAACTGCATAAGCCGATACCTTATTAAATATAGTATTACGCCAAAATGTATTAGCTGCAGTATAATAAACAGTTCCGGGAAATATAGGATCGTTGTTAGCATAAGAAAAGGGTAACATTGGGGCAGCTAATTCAATTTCTGATTGTGCAAACCCCAATACTCTTTCCTGGGATGTACGTGCTACTTCTCTAAAGCTACCTTCATGTGATTGCGTAATTAAAGGAACATCACCCCAAATACGAACCATATAAAAATACAGAAAAGCCCTTATTACCCGTGCTTGTGCTATATCTACACGGTTGTTTAATTCCGTATAGCGTGTATCTTCCAATGCTTTACCAGAGTTTTCAATAAAAAGATTACAGGCATTTATAGCAGCATAAAATCTACGCCAATTAGTAATTGCTTCTATAACAGGATAACCTGCAGTTAAGTTACCGGAAATAATAGCTCTTAAATCAGGACGATTATAAGAAGTAAAATCTCCATTTCTCAACTCACCCCAAAGCCAATGCCCATTATTATCGGCAATAGCAGCACGAGTTAAACCGTACATACCTATTAAACCGGCACGAGCATCGTCAAACGTTTTCCAGTTGTTTTCATCGCTTGACTGGTTTGTAGGCGCTTTTTCTAACTGTTTATTACAAGATAACGATGTACCTAGTAATATACCTGCTCCTAATACCCAAAATATTCTTTTCGCAATATTCAAATGAGACATAGTGTATGTGTTAGTGCGTTTATTGCAACAATTTTTTACTTAACAATATCCAACTTCAAACCTATAATAATCATCTTTGGTATAGGCAAGCCTGTTCCGTTATAAATTCCGTTGTACTGAATCAGTTCTGGATCATCACCATTAAACTTAGTAACTGTAAATAGGTTTGTACCACTCAAATAAACTTCAGCCTTCGAGAAAGCAGTTTTTTTCTTTTTAGCATTAAATAAAATATCGTAATGCAAAGAAGCTGAGCGAAGTTTTAAGAAAGAGGCATCTTGTAAAAACAGAGACTGATCAGCACGATATGGGATAGCATCACTCCATGGGTTATAGAAAGGATATTCACTAAGATCAGTTTTTTCTTCCCAAAACGTAATTTCTTTCACCGCATTAATATTATCACGGCTGTCACTATTAATAAAATCAAGACGATTAGAAGCATATTGATTTAAAGCCTTATGCCCTAATGCAAAGTAAAACTGTAAGTTTAGTGATAGGGATTTGTAACGTAGTAAACTTCCAAATCCACCAGTTACCTTCGGCAAGTAATTGCCACTTAGTTGTTTATCGTTTTCGTCTATTTTAAAATCACCATTTAAATCTTTCCATTTAGCATCACCACCTTGAAAAGCCACGCCTTTTATAGACATTTTATTACCAGTTACCGGATTTACCGGTACATCAGCATCCGTATTATAAATACCTTCGTTTGTATACACCCAAAATGCATCAATAGGTTTGCCCACTTCTAATTTAGTTGAACCAATAACTAAATCATTCAATCCATTGGGCAATGATTTCAGTTCATTTCTATTGTAATTCAAATTACCGTTAACAGACCAACTAATATTATTTATGGTTTTTGCTCGGATTATATCGGCAGAAACAGTAACATCAATACCACTGTTATTTACTGATAAGCCAGAAGCATAAGCACCGGTATAACCCCACTCTAAAGGTACAGGAACCGGTATTAGTTGATTTTTTGTTGTACGACTATATAGTTCAACATTGGCAAACACACGGTTATTAAACAACCCGACTTCTACTCCACCAGAAATATTATCGCTGTACATCCAGGGAATACCATACCCAACCCAACCTGTATTATAAGGGCGGCTTAATGCAGGAAAACCGTTATAAGTAGCTAGTGTTGGGTTACCGGTAAAAGATAAATCAGGACGTAAATTAGGGCCTCTTGAAAAGCGATCATCAGAGAATAAATGACCCATATTTGCATAAGAAACATAAGCATTAAAAGCACTTACATTTTTATTATTGGCAAACAACACTTCTTTTAAAAATGTACGTACACTACCAGCCATATTTGTTCTCCACCTGTTATCAGGCTGCAGGGCTGAAGATCCATCACGACTTACTATACCGCTTAACTGTAAAAAGTCGTTGTAATTGTATGTAGCACGTCCAAAGAAAGAAGCTAAAGATGAAGTTGATTTAGATGGAAAAAAGTACACCCTGAAACCTACCGGTGCTAACGTAATTCCATCAACAATATTTAGTTTAATAAAGTTATTGGGGCCATTGTAAGCGTAAGAATAATCAAACTTGTTTACATCTGTCTGATAGTTTTGACCAGCTTCTAATAACAAATTACTCTTTTCAGAAAACGCTACATTGTAGCCTATAGTATTAGAAATTACAACACGTTGATTATAGCCAAAATAGTTGGATACAAAATTATTACCCTCCATTAATTGAGTAGGATAAAACACATCACGTGTTGCTTCATTATAATCAAATGCTAGGCGGCTGTTAAATTTAAAGTTGTTTAAATCTGCAGATATTGCAAAATAACCTTGCACTGCATTATTTCTATTTTCATCCTTGGTAGTACGATCATATAAGTCCAGATAACCGCCATAAACATCTTTATTAGGTGCCAACGGGTTAGACATATCCGGTATATAACGTGTTTCCGCCAAACGATCCCTAAAATTTTTATTTCTAAACCGGTCCATTAATGTGGCATTTATCATTGTTGATACGGTAAGCCATTTTAACGGAGCTACATTAACAGCAAAAGAAGCCATGTAGCGATTTAGTGAAGTGTTATCAGCATTACCGGCATTTTTAGTAGCTGCACCAAAAAATCTAAAGTTTGCCCTGTCTGTACCGCCTGTAAGACTTAAGTCAACATTATAAAGCCCACCGTTCTGATAATATAAATCTGTCCAGTTAGCTCGGCCATAATAATCACTATTAGATGAATCCTGTAAATAAGCAGGATAAGCAAACCTATCTTCTTGTTTACCAAACCTATCATAATATGGTAAGCGGAATTTATTTTCGTAAGCTGCATTAATGGGTGTAACTACCTCTTTCATGGCAAAGCCATAATATCCGTTTACACTAATTTCGCTTTTACCCGATTTTGCATTTTTAGTTATAATCCAAATTGCACCATTAGCAGCAAGAGGCCCCAATGCCGCAAGTTTAGCAGGATCCTTTATAACTTCTATTGACTCAATATTCTCGTTGTGTACTACACTTAATAAGTTAGTAGCAGTGCCAATACGATTAAAATCATATTGTTGAATATCATAAGCAAAAGGCTTGTCCATAGACAGTGGAATACCATTAACATAAACTACTGCCTGGTTATCAAATAACTCACGTTTACTTAATAAAGGAGTAGAAATACCTCGTACAAAAATATTTTGCTCAGTACCGGGCTCACCTGAAGGTTCTTGAACATATACACCTGCCAGGTTACCCTTTAACATTTGTTGTAAAGAAATATACGGTTGATATAAAACACTTTTTAAGCGTACTTGCTTAAAAGTATCTAGCGAATTAGCGGCTACTCTATCCAACGATACGCCAGTAATAGTAGATAATTTAAAGCTGGTGTCAGCTTTTGCCAATGAATCCGTAACCGGATTTTGCCCCATACTAAATTGAGAAGAAATTAAGGCTAACGAAAATAAAAAGATGCCTTTTATAACACCTGAGCTGCTGTCAGTTATTTTTCCCATAATTCGCTTGCAGTTTGAGTCCTTAACAGTTACTTTTTTTCTTGATTTAAATCCCAAAAAACAATAGCAAAATTTTAACCTTGTTTTCTCGTTTTTTTCGATTTACGATTACAAGATAATTTCTTTAACTATAAAAAAATCAGTGCTTAAGGCTCAGTTTTTATGCAAACGCTTGTGAAAAAATTGCGCTACGTTATGCATACCGTTGCGTAATTTTTAAAAAATTTTAAACTTTTTTTCAAAAACTGCTTTTAAAGCTTAAAAAGACGCTGGATCAATGACATTTGTAATATTTCAGGCCATAGTTTGGAACAATAAATCCACTAATAATTAAATTAATTATTACCCCGGCTATAGTACCTTGATTGAGCTTCCGTTGCGTCGCACCCTTCATCGTTCGGTTCTTTGTGGAGCAGAGAGAAGTCGGAAAGTCAGAGAATCAGTAAGTGAATAGTCAATGATATGCGATGTGAAACTTGCAGTTTAGCATCTTTTTTATCGTTTTCAGCGATGTAGTGTTGAACCGTTACTTTATTTATTATAAAAAGCTCCCCTTTCGTTCTTACGGACTTACTAATTCTCGGACTCTTCTGCTGATTAGCAATATGCAGTACAAGAGTGCGTCTTTAACTCATTTTCACTGGAAATAAATTAAATCCCGGCCCTAACGGATCGCAAGGGACGGTGGTTAGAATTACTACAGCCCGTAACATAAAAAAGACGCAGCATAGCTACGTCTTTATAATTGTATTGATACTATTAATTATCTGCTTTCTCTATTTGCAGTACCACACTGGTACGGCCGCTATTCACCTGCGGGTTAAAACCTACTGTCATTAAAAACTGACCGCTGTAGGTTTTTACAGCATCAATAGGAGAATTATTACCGGGATACAAACAGATTTCCTTTAAACGATACTGGGCATTCGCATCCAAACCTTTTAGTTTAATGGGGTAAACACTACCCTCGCCGTAACGATTATTCACCAGATAATTAAAGATGATACCCTTGCTTTTTGCATCGTTTATATATACCATGCTGGCTACACTACCCTCTTTAGGGTTAGTTAAACGATATTGGTTACCTTGCCAAATGATGTTTTTGAAACCGTTGTATTCTTTAATAGCGTTTTGTGCGTATGCTAAATCTTTTTCGGATAAATGGCTAACCACAATGTCAAAACCAAGTTTGCCCATCATGGCAACATCTGTACGGTATTTAATAGGTTGTTTGCCCCAATCAGTTACATGATTAGCACTGGTTACCGCCGGATAAAAATAGGAATACTCCCACTGCATAAATATACGCTCCAATGGATCGGTATTGTCACTTGGCCAGAACTCGGTGAAATATTGGAGTGCCGCATAATCAACACGGCCACCGCCACCGGAACATAACATCATGGGTACTGTTGGGTATTTGTTACGTATTTTTTGCAATACATTGTACAGGCCACGCATATACTCAATAAAAAAGTGTGACTGATTTTTTAGATACGATGAGTGTGCATTATAAATAACCGCATTGCAATCCCATTTTATATAAGCCAGCTTTGGGTTTTGCATAAACAATTCATCCACTACATTAAATACAAAATCCTGTACTTTGGGGTTAGCTAAATCCAATACCAATTGATTACGAAAATAATGTTCGTCACGTTTAGGTTGTTTAATTACCCAGTCAGGATGTTTTTCGTACAACTCACTTTTAGGGTTTACCATTTCAGGCTCTATCCATATACCAAATTTAACTTGATTATTTTGTGCTTCCTCTACCAATGTGGCAATACCATTGGGTAATTTGGTTTTATTTACCTGCCAATCGCCAAGGCCTGCTACATCGCCATTACGTGGATATTTATTGGCAAACCAACCATCGTCCAGTAAAAACAAATCCACGCCTAATTTTTTTGTATCTTTTAAAAGCTCTTTTAATTTTTGTTCGTTAAAATCAAAATAAGTGGCTTCCCAATTGTTTAATAAAGTTAAACGCTGGCCATTGCCGTCTAATACTTTGTGGTTACGGGCCCAATCATGCATTTTACGACTTGCTTCGCCTTTTCCTTTATGTGATAACAAGTACAAAAAAGCCGGGGTTATAAACTCCTCACCAGGTTTTAAGGTATAAGGCGACGCATAATTATTAATACCGGAAATAATGCGCAGGTTATCCTGAAAATCAAGCTCAAGATCCGTACGAAAATTACCACTGTATTCCAACGCACCATATAGAACGGTTCCTTCATCTTCGGTAGCAGGTTTGTTTAACGATACCATAAAAACCGATGGTTGAAATAAATTAGCACGGGTACCTAATTTAGAATCTAATGTTTTTATACCGTGGGTTATTTTAGTTTCTTCTGATTGCATTTCCTTAGCCCAATCGCCAAAGTATTGATTTAACCAGAAGCCTTTTGCCTTTAAGTGTAAATTGGCAGATGCGTATTTATGTAAAGTTACATTGCCTTTCTCGGTATGTTTTATGCTTGACCATTGTTCAATTACATCTTGTTTAAAAAATGATTTATAAAATAGCGTTACTTCAAAATTATAAACAGGATCTTTTAATACAACAGTAAGCAAACTAATGTTGTTACCTTGTGCTTGCACCGTATGGCTTACATAACGTAAATCCAAAGAATTGTTGCCATCGGCATGTGTTACGGTAATGGCTGGCTCTACCAGATTTTTAGATCCGGCACCGGTATAAGCGGCATTCAAGACTTCTGTATAATCGCCGGTTTGTTTGTACACTCCTGCTACCTGTTCGTACTCGCTTTTATTGTTTAATTTTTTATCGAAATAAATAATAGAAAGGTTTTTGTTTTTATCGGCCTGTAACACCAATGCAGTTTCGGCTGTTTCAACCGGTATAATTATATTTTGTGCACTTATTTTATTAACTGATGTGATACATAACACACTAACACAGTAAAGCAAAAACCTTTTCATAATTGTTTGTTTTAAATGCAGTTTAGTATATGCAGGCAAGCTAAACTTTGTCAACAGATTTTGACATGGTAAAGTAAATAATGCAAGCAATATAATTAACTACCAAATATAGCAGGTAAACAGATATAGTTAACAGCTTACAAAACTATTGAGGGATGGTACTAAAGCCAATGGATAATATTGTTTAAAAAATGGACTTTTACATGATACAAAACCATGCTGCCTTTACAACACAACTGGTTCTGGTACGGTTACTACACGGTAACCCAACTCTGCCCCGCCGGATACGGGCATTATATGTCCGGTTATAAACCTGGCATTTTCCGATGCCAGAAAAACACAGGCATCGGCTACTACATCACCTTCGGGGCAATAGCCCAATGCATGAATATTATTCAGGTAACGTTCCATAGATCCCGGATCGGGTTGTTCGTTACTCCATTTACGTAACATATCCGTCCATACACCGGCAGGTGCTACTGCATTAACCCTAACCTTGCAAGACGCATAATCTAAAGCCATTGATTTGGTAAGGGCATTTACTGCGCCTTTGGTTGCTGCATAAGCTGCATGATTATCCTGGCCAATTTCACCAACAAGGCTGCTGGTATTAATTATACAACCTGTCGATTTTTTTAACGCTTCTATTCCGTAACGTGCAGTAAGCATGATACTTTTTACATTCACATCAAATAAGCGATCCCATTCATCATCGGATGTATTATGTATTGGGCTGGAAGGTTGCGCCACTCCCGCATTATTATGTATTACATCAATTTGTCCAAACAGTTGAAGGGTTTCTTTTATTGCCTGTTCCACATCATGCGCATTGGCTACATCACATAAAATAAAATGTGCTTTTTCGTTATTCAGTATTTGTTTAGCCGTACGTAACGATTCGGCGGTATTGGCTACTATTACCACAACAGCACCATTTTGTAAATACTTTTTTGCACACTCCAGTCCAATGCCGGCCGAACCTCCGGTTAAAAAAATGATTTTATTTGTTAACTGTTCCATGTAGTAGTTGTTAAAAGAATAATGGTTTATGTATTCAATTCAGTAATAGGAATATTGTACTCCTGCATTAGGGAATATTGGGAAAAATCTACTGCACCTTGCATAATGGTGAGTATGGTTACAGGTGCACAAGAGTGCGACGCAACCAAACGCCCCTTTAGGGGCCGGGGGCATAGTAGTAATGCAGCCGATACCATAATAAAAATTCCTGTTTATTTAAACATATAATACAATACTGTCATTACCATTAATAATACGACAGTCAATAATTTATAATTTCCAATACCGGGCCATGCCTTCATGGTAAATGGCTCGGATAATTTTTTCCAAAAAAGATTTTTGCTCTCGCTGGTGTGTTGCACCGGAAATACGTACGACAGCGCCACTTGCATAATTACACATACGCAAAACAGGTAAAAAGCCATCATCATAAAAGGTACTTGCGCCAGTAAAGTGCCGGGCATTAATTTGTTTATACCAAATACAACAGCACCTAATAACGAGCCCCACCACAGGGTATGTTTTGCCGCCTGCGCTGATGCTTTTGACCAAAAAACACCTAATAAAAAAACACAGGTAATGGGTGGTGCTATGTGTGCAATAATATCGTTTAAGCCAATAAAAATACTTTCGTAACGGTTTAATAAAGGCAATAACAACAACGAAAAAACAAGCGCAATAGCTGCGGCAATTTTACCAATCTGTACTAATTTTTTATCGGATGCGCCGGGCTTGTAACGCTGATAAACATCGTAACTGGCCATGGTGGAAATTGAATTTAATGCACCTGCCACCTGGCTCATTAAACCGGATAACAATGCAGCTACCAATACGCCAATTAATCCGCTGGGTAGTAACTGCGTTATCATTAATGTATAAATACCTTTTGATTGTGTGATGGTGTTACCATTGGCATCTACAGTTTGCAAACTGCTTATATCTAATTGTCCGCTTTGCGTAAGTGCATAAGCGATAAGCCCGGGCAATACAAAAATAAATACCGGTAATATTTTTATAAATCCGCAAAACAATGCTCCGGCACGGGCATGGTTAACATCCTTTGCGCCTAATACACGTTGTACAATAGTTTGATCGGCACACCAATACCAGATGCCTAATACCGGATAGCCCAGAAAAATAGCATACCAGGGCATACCACTACCATCGTTATGCGGACGGAGCATGGATAATTTTTCCATCTCGCCACCTTGCTGTAATACCTGTACCATGGGTTGCCAGCCACCGATTTTATTAAAGGCTGCATAACTTATAATAACTGCTCCTATAACAAGTACCACAGTTTGTATTGACTCTGTTACAACCACCGCTTTCAATCCGCCAATGATGGTGTACACGGCAGTAATTACAGAAATAATAATTACACTGGTGTACATGCTTACACCAAATAATGTTTTTAAAACAATGCCACCGGCCAGCATGGAAAAAGCTATATGAATAATAATTGCGGAGAGAATGGAGATAACCGTTAACCAATCGCGGCAGGAACGGTTATAACGTTTTTCTAAAAAATCGGGTAAGGTGGCTACGCCTGATTTTATATAAAACGGAACAAAAAACAAAGCCAGTAAAATTAGTGTAAAGGCCGACATCCATTCAAAATTGCCATTGAGAAAACCGGTATCAAAACCGCTTTGCGCAAGGCTTACCAAATGCACGGTAGATATATTGGTGGCAAACAAAGCCAGGCCAATAGCAGGCCAACGCAAACTTTTACCTGCCAAAAAATATTCATCGGCGGCTGCGGCTTTACTTTTTCGTTTATGCGATATACCGGCCCATAAACCAATAACCAGTATTAATAAAATATAAGCACAGGCAATAACTATATCAACATTAGCAATCATCAGTTCATGTTTATTTTAAATCGCAACTACTACCCGCTTCCTGTGGTGTTACATACACACCACCTTTAACTTGTACCGGATGCACAAAGTGTTTTTGTAAATGTGGTATATGTTCTAAAAACAGTGCCTCGTGTCCTAAACTAATATGGTTAAACAAAACCAGGTGCTGGTGTAACTGGCCCATATCGCCAACATGTGGAACTACAGGTACACCAAATTTGCGGCACAATAAACTTACGGTTATAAATTCACTTACACCGCTTACCCTCACTGCATCTACCTGCATAAAACCTGCACATTGTGTTTGCAGGTAATTTTTAAAAATAACCCTATTAGGTACATGCTCACCAACCGCCAACTTAATAGGCGCAATAGCATTGGCCAATGTTTTATGTCCTAATATATCATCCGGATGTGTTGGCTCTTCTATCCAAAACGGATTCATTTGTTTTAACGCATTACATATATACAATGCCTGCGGTAATGTCCATTGTTGGTTAGCATCTAACATAATACTTGCTGCATCGCCTGCTGCTTCCCGTACAATATTTGCACGGCGTATATCACGTTCAGGATCGTTAGAACCTACTTTTAATTTCATAGCACTAAAACCTTCGGCTACAGCACGGGCAACATTCTCTTTCACCTGTTCATCGCTGTAGTTAAACCAACCTATTGATGTATCATAACCGGGGTAACCTTTACCAACAATACCCATACGTTGTGCCTTGCCGGGTTTTTGTTGTTCAATTAAACTAACGGCTTCGGCTGTTGTTAACTCATCTTCCAAGTATGACAAGTCTAGTAACGATACAATTTCATTAGCCGATAAACTGTTTAACAAACTCCAAAGTGGCAGACCTCTTTTTTTTGCCCATAAATCAAAGCAGGCATTGGTTACCGATGCAAGCCCCAATTGCACTACACCTTTATGTGGCCCCAACCAACGAAATTGCTGTTCGTTTGACGCCTGATATGACCATGCACCAAATTGCTGCATGATGGTTTCAATATCTTTTCCCTTTAATTGTTCGGCATAAAATGCAGCAGCCTTACATACCAAATCATTTCCTTCGCCCAATGTAAAAGCCAGCCCAATACCGGTATGTCCGCTGTTATCATGCAACTCCGTAACGGCATACGAATACACCGGATCTCTGTGTATAGCATCACTACCTGCTCCCTTTCCTAACGGATAACGTTTATCTTGTACGGTTATCGATGTAATCATCTTATTTTTCTTCTCTTTTTTTTAATTATCTGCCATCAACTGCAGTGCTACTATCAACTACAGTTCCGGCTATCCGTTACAACTACGCCACAGCCCCTTGCTACAAATCTTCAGCGTGGTTTCCACTGCTATCCGGGGCATTTCAACTATATAAAACCATCAACAATTCATGATTTATAATTTTGTTGATGTAATGGTTTTTACTTCACCGTTTATTTTAACTTTTACTTTTTTAGGTGTGGCCGATTTAATTTTATAGGCTGTTATTTTACCATCTTTCCATTCCATATCCACCGTAAAATTGCCACGGGCTTTTAAGCCTTTTACGTTACCATATTTTTTCCATAATTCTGGTATTGCAGGTAATAAATCAATATACCCTGCATGACTTTGTAATAACATTTCGCCAATGCCTGCGGCTGCACCAAAGTTGCCATCTATCTGAAACGGAGGACCGGCGGAAAACATGTTTGGATATACACCACCACCTGCACCATAATTAATATCGGTACGCAACGTAGGTTTTAAAATTTCACGTAATAATTTAAAAGCACGGTTACCATCATGTAATCTTGCCCAGAATAATTGTTTGTAAGCAATGGTCCAGCTTGGGCCATCATCGCCACGTACTTCCAATGTTTTTTTAGCAGCTTCGGCCAAATCAGGTGTAGCATCGGGTGTAATTAAATTGCCGGGAAACAAACCGTATAGGTGTGAGATATGTCTGTGTTCCGGATCAGTTTCTTTATAATCTTCAATCCATTCCATAATTCTGCCATCAGGCGCAATTACTCCCGGTGGTGGAATTAAAGGCAACTTAGCTTCCAGTTCTTTTCTAAAATCAGCATCAACATTTAATTTTTTTGAAGCAGTGATAACATTATTAAATATTTCACGGATAATCTGGTTGTCCATCGTTGCACCTTCGGTAATACTGGCATGGTTACCATTGGCTACATAAAAAGAATTCTCAGGAGATGAAGAGGGAGAAGTAACCAACCAACCTGTTTTTTTATGCTTAACCAATATGCTGTTGTAAAACTGTGCAGAACCTTTTATGATAGGATAAATGCTTTTAAGGTAATTAACATCATTGGTAAACTCGTAATGCTCCCATAAATTATTACACAACCAACCGGAGCCTGCTTTACTGATACCCCATGAAGCACTCTCACCCGGCTCGGTAAAGCCCCATACATTGGTAATTACGTGTGCCACCCAACCTTCGGCATTGTAATACGCTTTAGCCGTTTTGGCTCCCGGTTTCATTAAGCCTCGCACCAATTCTGCCAAAGGCAAATTAAGTTCCGATAAATTAGACAATTCCACCGGCCAATGGTTCATTTGCACGTTTACATCTAAATGATAATCGCCATTCCAGGGTGTGTGAATTTGGTGAGCCCATAAACCTTGCAAGTTTGGTGGTAATAAACCAACCCTTGTACTGCTTATGCTGAGATAACGACCGAATTGAAAGAACAATGCGGGCATACCTAAATCGTTCTGCGGATTTTGATAGTAAGCAGCCAAACGTTTATCGGTTGTCATACTTTCAGCTTCGCCTGTTCCTAAGTCAATGGATAACCTATTGAATAACTTTTGAAATTTAGTGATATGGTTTTGCTTTTGTTGTACATAAGTACGAGATAAAGCTGCTGCCATATTTTTTGCTACTACTGCTTTGTAGTTAGGGTTTTTAAAATCAGTAGCCGTTGATACAAATATGACTACACTGTTTGCATTTTTAACTACCAGTTTATTGTTTTCGTAAGTAACAGTACCACCAATATTTTTTACACGTACTTCGGTTAGGTACTGCATACCCTTACCATCAGTACCGTTATCTAACTGTCCGCTTAATTGTAGTGCTTTATTTACCAGTTGTACACTACCCTTTTCAGGACGATTAATACTTACTGCAAAATTTACGGCACCTGTTTTATCGGCTTCAATTTTTATTATATCAACATCATCATAAAAACTGGTAAAGTATTCACGTTTGTAATTAACGTTATTTAAAGAAAATTGTGTAGTGGCTATGGCATTATTCAATACTAAAGCACGGTTGTAGTTAGTATATGTATCAGTTGCAGCACTGCCATAGTTATAATCAATTTGTAAGTTGGCTAATAACTGAAAACAACCCCATTGTTTGCCTCCCGAACCCGGGCCAAGGCAAACAAAATCCTTATCAATTAGTTTTTGGGCTTCATCGTTTTTGCCCTGATCTAATAAATCTTTTATAGCCGGCAGTTGCTTGTATGCGTTGTAATTATTCGCATCTTGCGGGCCACCCGACCACATGGTAATATCGTTTAATACTATTTTTTCTGATGTTATGCCACCATCGGGGGTCATACCTAAACGGCCATTACCCAGTGGCAATGTTTCTTCCCATTGCGAAGCGGGCTTATCAAACCATATTTTTAACGGTTTTGTTTGTGCTTGAACCAATGTGGCTACTGACGAAAGAAAAACGGCATATAACAAACGCAATCTCATGAGTACTTTAAATATTAATCGTTAGAAAATCAGGAAGCCCAAAACTATTGATTCATTTAAAAATTATAAATGGATTAAATAATACTACACATGGATTTTTCTATGCAAAAGAACAATTAGACAATTAGTTAATTGGATAATTTGCCAATACAGTTTAATCAATGTTTTGAAAGTTCACCTATTAGCCAATAATATTTTACACTACTATACATTAAGGAATACTGCATAATGGTGAATAGAATTACTACTGTACAAGAGTGAGTATTTAATTC
>DHEF01000052.1:19979-51991 GCA_002399735.1 Chitinophagaceae bacterium UBA4857 | reverse complement strand
TTTAATTCATTTCCACTGGAAATAAATTAAATCCTGATCCTATCGGATCGCAACGGACGATGCTAGTAGTACTGCTGCTGACTAAAAAATATTACTGACGATTCCAAAAGCTTAACTCACTTAAATTGCTATACGCATTTTCGCCTGATGCTACTTTTTTAACACGTACACGGATGTAACGAACCGGCGGCGGATTGTCCATGAAATTTATTTTGTACGGACCTTTACCATCATCGGAACGAATAACATCGGCCAATAAAACCCAGCCTTTTGAAATGGCATTTGCTTTCCAACCTCCGTCGTTTCCGGGAACAGTTGTTTCGGCACCGGTAATGTTTTCAATACCCCATACTTCATATTCAGTTGGGTTATGGCAGCAATCACGACCGGTAGTTTCCATAACACCTAAGTTATTATACACAGCACCCATATCAAACGTAAAATGGTGCGGTAATAGTGAGCTACCATTACTATGAAAAATATTGGGATACCCTTGCTGCCCTACTGAACCATCCCATAATTTAGCAATGCTTGTTTGCGACTCATAAGGTTGTACATCGTACGGTAAATTAAGCGCTGCAAACAAAGATTTATTGCACAATACATTGGTATAAATAGTAGGGAAAGTTTCGGGTGTAACTACTTTAAAAGTATCTAAAGCATTTGTGGCAGGTACATAAGCCGACTGATAAGTAACCGCTGTTGATGGTTTGTAATTAACTAAAGTAACCGTATTGTTGAACTGTGATAAAAAAGCGGTTACCTGTTGATTGTTATTGTTAGTGTAAGTAATAGTTGTACCTACATTGGTTGTATCGGTTGCAGCAAAACGTACCAACACATCGCCATTGGGTTGTACTTCGTACGGGCTTGAATTGTCGGGAAATCTGTTAATTAAACCACCCTGATATACGGAACCGTAAATTTTTACATTATTTAAATCTAAAGGAATAGAACGGTTGCCGCTTTTGTCAATAGCATGAACGATGAATGAATAGGTATATTCAAACAAGCCGGGTACTATTACACTGATAGAATCTCTGGTATTTGTAGCAGGTGCAGGTACTATAGCCGAGTCGGCTTTATTGTTCCAGTAAACAACATATTTTTCAATGGAAGGATCAGGACTAGGTGTCCAATAAATCATTACCCTTTCGTTTCCTGCACGGGCTTTAATGGATAATGGCACACCGGGATAAATCAGCTCTTTATCTTCCAGAAAATCTCTGAACTCTTTATCACTTTTATCGCATGCGGCTACCAATACAGTTACCAACATGGTAAGAATGAAATAAAATTTATAATGCTTTCTCATTTTACTTTTAGTTAAGTGTTAGTCGTATTAATTAGGGTCGCCAAAAAGTGTTATTTCCATTGCATGGGCAAAATCGCCACCAGACCATGTTTCCGCTACATTTAAACGGATATATCTTGTTTTGGGACTGGCTAGCGGAATGTTGAAGTTTACACCGGCCGCAACAAAAGCTTCGTCACTGGCATTGGTGGCCCCGGGCATTAAGCCCGATGGCGGATCAGGAAAATTAAAGTTACCCAGGTTTGTCCAATCACCTATTACAGTACCTTCATCGGAATAAGCCGGCAGTACTGCATTTTGTGGTGATACTTTATCGGTACCCCATAGCGAAAATTTGCGTGGGTTACCGTGGCTGTATGCAAATTGTAAAGGACGATTATGTAAAATGAAACGGCTTAACTTAGCATATACTCCTAAACCAAAAGTACATATCATTGGATAGCTTCCTCCGGGATTAGTATGCCAACCGTTTGAATAGCCATCTGTTTTACCATCCCACAGATAGGGTAATTCCCAACCATAACCTGTTTCTGTATCGGAAGGTAACCCATATTTAAAAAAGTTTGACTTTACTAATTGGGTTTCAAACAGCGGGCTTATTTCGGCAAAAACAGTATCGGATGTATTGCCCCATTCGTCCAAAATATATGCACCAAATTTACGTGCACGGGTATCGTAACCTCTTACTGAAAAATTTACATTTTCAACCGCATCATAGTGCTGCTCTATTATGCCATACTCGTTAATAATTGGGTCCAGTTCCAACAAAATATAACCAAAGGATCTTTTATCAGGATTGTGTGCCCGAACATTTACACCACCAAAATCGGCAGTTAACTCAATTGTGGCAGCGGATAATTTAAAATAAGGTTCCTCGGGATTTACCGTAACTACTACAGGATCTGATTTTACATTAGCACGGCTTACTGTTTCCAAAGTAACTTTGTACTCGCCTGCAGATTGAAAGCCCTGTACTGTAATAGTATCGGTATAATAACTGGCTTTGGTTTCACGTTTTACACCGGCCCTTATTTCGTACCCGGCCATTACATATAATAAGTTGGCACTGTTGGGTAAGGTGTAAATAATATGTGCACCACCGTTAAAGTTTTCGACCCTTATATTGGTAACAACACCGGGTTTTGTTTTATCGGTGGAAGCGGGCTCGTTATAATTTTTGTCCTTGGTACAGGAAAACAATAATACCACTAATGCAAAACTCATTAGTTGGATTAAAGCTGTTGTCCTAAACTTTTTATTTTTCATAATTATATATTCAGTATTAAGCAATCAGAGTTAATTGAAATAAGTTGGTGTTATAATTACCAATATGGATTTTGTACCAGATTGGGATTTATAATCAGGTTGTTTGCTTTAATTGGCCATAAGTAATCACGTAACCTAAACACGGGTAACAATTGAATTTGCTGTTGGTAGTAATTTGATGCTTCGGTTTGGTAAATATTCCAACCTTGTAAAGGAACACTTAACACCTGCTGTAACTCTTTCCAACGCCTTAAGTCCCAGCCGGCCTGTGCTTCAAAACATAGTTCAATTCTTCTTTCTCTGTGTATAATTTCTCGCAAGCCTTCTTTGGTATTAGGTTTAGCAGGTGTACGGGAAAAGTTGGCCCATGATGCTTGTACACCTTGTAACCCTGCACGAGTTCTTACACGATCTACATAATTAAAAACATCAGCAGAAGGGCCACTTACTTCGTTTAAAGCTTCGGCATATAATAAGTATAAACCGGCTAAACGCATTAAAGGCATTCTGAAATGTATAGGCTGAAAGCCATCATCATACACCGATAAATAGTGTACTAATTTTTTAGGCCAGTAACCAGTAATGTTTAAACGAATACGATCTTTAGGACCAGCTAAGGCACTATTGCCACGAGCCTGTACGGTGTACATATCGTTTGCATTTAATTTACCATTACCAAACCAGGCAGCACCATCAAAAGCAAGGTTGGCATAAAAACGTGGCTCACGTCCAAAATGCGCTTGTACGGTTTCATAATTTGGACGCAGATAATTTTTATCATCCTGTGTGGCCATTTTTAAATTGTAACGGTTGGCATAGTTCCAGTTTTTGTCTTCGTTCATAGGAACACCATTACTGGTATAAAACAGCTCCTGTGTTGAGATGGGTGCTGAAAAAGTAGATGGGTTTGAAAATGCATTTACTACTGAACGTGATGTTAAACGAACGGATGAATGCCCCTGGTACTGAAAGTAAGGGTTTTGTGCCCATATCATTTCAGGATTAAGCTCCCACCTTTCGGTAACGGCATTTTGAATGGTTAATACTCGTCTTAAATCATCATTAATATTACTTACCGTAGCCGGAGGAACAAATTGGTATAAAGCCATGCCTTGCGCCTCACAAGCTTCAATGGCTTCACGACAAGCATCGGCTGCTGCTTGCCATTTTTGCGCATCATAAGCTTGTGGAAAAAGCGATTTACCGCTTTTATCAACATACGATGCATAATCAGGATTACCGTTAAACAAAGGGCTGGCTGCAGTCATTAATACTTCGGCTTTTACTGCTAATGCAATGGGCTGGGTAATACGACCTAAATCGCGGGCCTGATTATCAATACGCGTTGGTAAAGTTTCGGCAGCTTCATCTAATAATTTTACAATATAATTTACCACATCATCTACTGCATCACGTTTTACCCTTACCTCTTCCGGTGTGCTGGTAATAGGCAGGTTTACATCTGTAATGGGTATAGGGCCATACATACGAAACAGGTAATAGTGATAGTAGGCTTTTAAAAATTTAACCTCTCCTATCCATCTTGCTTTTTCGCTGGCACTAAGATCAACCGGTTTATCAATATTTTCTAGCATGATGTTACAAATGCGGATAGAACGATATAGACTGTAGTTGCCATTTTCGCCATCCCATGCATTTAAACCCGGTGATGCTACATTTTGTGTACCATTTATTAAATTAAACCCTGTGCGGTTAAAATTTAAAAAATCAGTTAGGTTGTTGGGATATATTAACTCGGACGAAGTAGTAAAACCAGGATTGGTTGATACATCACTTAAACGTTGCAAATAGGCATAACAGGAAAACAAATAGTTTTCGGCTTCGTTGCGGTTTCTAAATGCATACTCCAGCGTACCCACATTATCAGGTGTAACATCTAAATATTTTTTGCATGATGTAAAGGAGGTAACCACCAATATTATCATCATTATTTTTACAAACATTTTCATACAAGCAATTTTATATTTTTCCTCAGGTTTGTTATGTTTTGGTATACCTGCTGCCCAAAGAACGGAACGATGAACGGAGCGTCGCAACATCAGTCCAATCAGGGAACTGCAGCCGGTAACAAAAAATTATAAGTTTATATTAATACCCAGGTTATATACTTTTTGAATAGGGTATTTAAATCCATCGCCTCTTAATTCAGGATCCCACATTTTAAACTTGCTCCATGTTAACAGGTTTAAGCCATTGAAATAAATACGACAATTATTTATTTTCCAACGTTTGGTTATACGAGCGGGAACGGTATAACCTAACTCTAAAGATTTTAATCTTAGGAATGAAGCATCACGCATCCACCAGGTGCTGTTTTGTAAGTTGTTTTCAATTTCAGAAGCGGTTGTTCCCAATCGAGGATATACGGCATATAAATCCTGATTATCTACACTCCAATGACTATTGGCAAACTCTTGTATTAACTGTGTATTACCCCAGATATAAGCATCAGGACTTGGTACAAACGGACTTACACGACGTGGATCGATAAAGAATGAAACCCTTGCCTGACCTTGAAAGAAAGCTGACAGATCAAAACTTTTGTAACCACTGGTAAAACCAAAGCCATAAACAATTTCGGGTACTTCGGGAAAGCCCAGAAAGGCTTGGTCGGCACCATCAATAATACCATCATTATTTAAATCGCGGTATTTAATATCGCCACCTTGTGGCGCACGGCCATTTGTAGAAAATACTTGTTGTGGTGAATTGGCTGCTTCTAAATCATCTACAAATAAACGCTCGGCTATATAACCCCAACTGCGATTAATGGCCTGACCCGTTACATAACGCCAAGGCTCTTCCCAATTTGGTTCTTCGTATAAAGTATATTTATTGTAAGCATACGTAAAGTTGCCGCGTACGGCTGCCCAAAAATCAGGTGTAATTGTTTGTTTGTAATCTACCGATAAATCGATACCTCTTGCCCTTGCTTTACCCAGATTGGCGGTTATGGATGACTCTAAACCCAGGGTACTTGGAATACTGGCACGGGTCATTAAAATATTTTCTCTATCGTAGTTATATACTTCGGCAATAATGTTCAGGTTTTTAAACAAGGTCATTTCCAAAGCAAGGTTTGTTTGTTTAGATGTTTCCCAGGTTACATCTAAGTTTTCGTAGTTGTTAATAAATACACCGCTACGTTCGTAAGCATTTAAAGTTCCAAACTGTGCATAGTTGCCACCACCAGCTAAGTTTACATCAGATAAATAAAAGAACCTGCGATCACTAATAGCATCGTTACCAACTAAACCATAACTACCGCGTAGTTTTAAACGACTGATAACATTTTTAACGGGTTCAAAAAACTTTTCTTCAGATACTACCCAGCCTGCGCCAATGGTTGGGAAAAAACCAAAACGATTATTTCTTGAAAAACGTTCAGAGCCGTTGTAACCAAAGCTGGCCTCAACAAAATATTTATTTAAATAAGAGTAAGTTGCTCTGCCCGCTAATGTAAGGTTACGGTAAGGCAATGCATTAAATAAAGTAGCTGCATTGGCATAAGTTGTTTGTTGTGCTGCGCCAATTACGGATGCACTAATATTGTGATCGCCTAAACGTTTGTTATAATCCAATGCACCCTGAAAATATAAAAAGGTATTTATGTCCGTACGGCCCGGTACATAAGTTAAATATTCCGTGGCCACATTAGAGCCGGTTGGTTGGGAGTTTAACCAATTAAGGGTATACGCATTACTCAATTTATCATAAGAGCCTACATTATAGTAAAAGGGCGAATAAGACATTGACGACTCGAAGTAAGAATAGCGGTTGGTATTAAAAATACCACGGAAGGCTAAACCATCTGCAATAGCATCTAAACGTTGGTTAAGCTCCAACTGCGCCGACATACGTGATTGTGATGAGTTTTTGTGACCACGTAACAATGCCGCATACGGATTATTATAACGAATGGAGTTAGCTCCATTACCACCTACATTACCAAACAAAATATGTTTGGAATTTGCACGGGCAGAATCTTTAGGAAAAAATGCAGGGAATAAAACCGGGCTTGTATGTGTTGCAATATTATACAAGTCGGTTGAGAAACCACCATCAGCCGTCATAGGCCCATTGTACTCGCTAAAATTACCTGACAAGCGTACAATTAATTCGGTAGATTTCGATAAGTTAACATTAATGTTTGAGCGCAACTGATAGTTTCTGAACTTAACGTTGTTATCGTTATTGTTCATTTTATCTTCTTTTAAAATACCATTGTCTACGTTATACGATCCGGCAATATAATAACGTGCAACGCCGCCACCACCGCTTACACTTAAGTTGGCACGTTGGGTTGATGTACGGTTTTTAAACAACATATCTAACCAATCAACGGCAGGATAAACATACGGATTACTACCCGGTGCATTATCAAGTGTTGCTTGTGTATTAATAATTTTATTAGGCGAGAAAGGTAATGGTAACATCGGGTCGCGGGTTACCGTTGCCTCATTAAACAAATGCATATAAGTAATCGGGTCGGTCAGTTTTAAACTCTGCGTATTTTGCGATGAAGATTGCTCTACCCTTAAGTTTACTACAGGCTTCCCCGCTTTACCTTCTTTGGTGGTAACCAATATTACACCATTTGCACCACGGGCACCATATAAAGCTGTAGCATTAGCATCTTTTAAAATAGAAAAACTGGCAATATCATCTACCTGTAAACGGGCAAGGTCACTGGTGGTTAACTCCACATTGTCAATTAAAATAAGCGGATCACGTTTGTAACCAAAAGTAGTTACACCCCTTATAAAAAAAGTAGCATTATCCATACCCGGTTGTCCGCTTTGCTGATAAGCAATCATACCGGCAACTTGCCCGGCTAATGATGTAGTCAGGTTACTGGATGGAATTTTTAAATTACCCGGCTGTACCGTAGTAACCGAGCCAACAATAGCTTCCCGGCGTTGTTTTTTACCAAAAGCCACTACCACCACTTCATCATCAGTAGAAGCAGATGGTACTAAACGTATAGCCAGTGTTGTAGTACCGGTATTAACCGTAATTTTTTGTTGCTCAAAACCAACATAGGTTATAACCAAAACAGTACCCGGTGTAACCTCTAAAATAAACCGTCCGTTTATATCGGTATTGGTTCCAACCTTTACATCTTTATCAGACATAACACTGGCACCATCAATAAAATTACCCGCTGTATCTACAACGGTTCCGGTAACTGTTATTTTAGAAGTAACCTGTGCCTGTAACAAATTATTACCGGCAAGCAGAAATGTAAAAACGAAAATAAAAGCAGCAAATAAAGGCCGCTTTATCGTACAGAAAAGTTTATTCATATACAGCAAGTTTGGAGTATCAATCGTAATACCTGAACCAAAAGTAAAGCAGTCACCACTGCACAGCAATAGTTTATTCTCGGAATGTAATGGATTATCCTATTACACCCGATTGAAATATTCATCATTCTATTTATGAAGTCGTTATGCAATCCCGTTAAATGATTTTTCTGTTATCGCCTGTAGTAACACAGATGAACACTCGTTGCGACGCTCCGTTCATCGTCCCGTTCTTTGTGCATCATCGTGTTATTCGAGGAGTTGTTACGTTTAAATTATTAGTCTAATTATATAATATAATCCATCACATCGCTACAATTCTCATAATTTACCTCGCACAAGCTTTAATAATACTTCAACAAACGGTAAATAATGCTTCAGCTGGCAAACAATCGGCTTTTTACATTTACTATATCGTATAAAAATCCATCTGCTACAACGCAGTTCATTTACTTACATACTGTTAAAATGGATTATCCTACTACATTTTTTGTATCTTTCCGGTCAATAGTAAATGAATAAATTATTAACAGGTAACTTATTAGCTGCAACTATGTCGGTAAAGAAAAAAGATGGTTTTGAGGGCGAAAAGTTTATAAGCATTCCCAATGCAATCTGGAAAAAAGCCAACAGGCTTAATCCACTGTTAAAACAATTATACATTAAACATATTGGCTATTTCCCTAAAGCTATTGGTCATTATCGTGAACGTAAAAAAGGTTGCGAAGACAATATTCTCATTTATTGTTTAAAAGGAAAAGGTTGGGTTAAAATAAAAAATCAAACTTTCACTATTAAAGTAAATGAGTTTATTTTAATACCTGCCACTACCCAGCCTATGAGTTATGGCGCCGATGAACAAGACCCCTGGACAATTTACTGGGTACATTTTAGCGGCGATAGTATAAACCTGTTTAATAAAACACACCATATTGATTTATACGACGGACCACAGCCTATAACTTTTAATGAAAAAGGGTTACAAATATGGGAAACTATGTACCAAAGCCTGGAAATGGGTTATAGTACGGAAAATATTACCTACAGTAATATGTGCCTGTATCATTTAATAGCCACCTTCTTGTATCCCGGTAAATACGCTAACGATAAAAAGCAGGAATCAAAAGACCTGATAAACGATACGGTATTGTACATGCGTAACAATATTAACCATGTACTAACGGTTGAAGATATGGCCAAACACAGTAACCTTTCAGCTTCTCACTTTTCTACTTTATTCAGAAAAGCTACCGGCATGTCACCGCTTGACTATTTTATCCACCTCAAACTGCAAAAAGCCTGTTTATTATTATTTAATACCGATAAAAAAGTAAAAGAGGTAGCCGCAGACTTAGGCTACCAAGATCCTTATTATTTTTCCCGGTTGTTTAAAAAATACATGGAAGTATCACCAGAACAGTACCGTTCTATTCAAGATCGTAACCAAGGCAGCCCTAAATAAGACATTATGTCATTTATAAAATAAAACAAAGACAATTTGTCACTATTATTTAGATATTGATGCCTCTTAGGCATTAAGAAACCTTCTTTTTTTCATTGGTCTGTAATTTGACTACATGAGTTTGTACAAAATTTTAAAAAATTAAACACAAATAATCATGACACAAGTAAAGTTTAAATCGCAACCATTCGACAATCAGTTAACCAACCTACTTGACAGCTTTTTCAACGAATTACCCGGAATCAGTAGACACGATGCTGCCAACGGTAAAAACGGCTTTGTTCCTGTGAATATAACAGAGAACGAAAACCAGTACCAGTTAGAAGTGGTAGCTCCGGGCTTTGACAAAGCTGATTTCTCCGTAAATCTGGATCAAAATTTACTAACCATTGCCGCAGAAAAGAAAAGCAATACAGAGGAAAACACAGATAAAAACATTAGAAAGGAATACAACTTTAAAAGCTTTAAACGCAGCTTTACTGTTGATGAGAAAATTAATGTAGAAGCTATCGACGCCAAATATGTTAATGGAGTGCTAATAGTAAGTTTGCCCAAAAAGCAAATTGAAAAGCCGGCGTCTAAACAAATAAGCATTCAATAATTACAAGAATAACAATTTTCTCATAAGCAGTTGGTTTTGGTTTATCCCCGTCGTATCTACGATGGGGATTCTTTTTTCCCCCTGATTTACAAACATATATGCCTTTAACTTAGTTGTAAGTCGGTTATTTACAACCAAATGAAGTAATATTGCATCCTGTAAAGGATGAAATATATGCTAAAAAAAGGCTTTTTCGCTTTATTCATGTTATGGTTCTGTTTGCCCTCTTTTTCACAAACAACAGATACTATTCCGGAAAAAATTGACACTTCTCTAATCCATATTCCTACACCGGTAATATTGGATACCCCTTTGCGTATTCAAAACCTTAACCCGTTTATTACGCTTCATGTCGATTCGTCTTTGAATTATCAACTGAATATTAATAAAGATGAAAAGAAGTACTACTGGTATTTAAAAAATTCACCGGTTGGTTTGCGTATTAACAAGGACAACGGACTTTTATCCTTTAAAGCTGAAAAAACTTATTTCCTTTCCGGAAAGCTTAAGTACGATGTGGAATATATCGTAAACCTTGGTGTACAAAACCTGGCTAACCCAACCGAAAGAGTGGACACGAGTTTTACACTTATATTTTTCAATACCGAAATAGTACAACCTAAAATAAAATTAACCGTAGGTAGTTCATTACTTATTGATGAAGGCCAGAAAGTGTCGTTTCAGGTATTGTGTGAAGCCGGTAACTTCCCTATCGAAAATATTTTATTTTCCAGCAGTGTACCTATTGGCAACTTTAAATTAGTTAAACGTTGCGATGATATGTTTGAATGGGACATTCCTTACGACTTTGTAACAGAAAGCGATGAAGGCAAAAAAAGAGATGTAACATTAACCTTTATCGGCTCTACCCGTCAGCATGTACGGGATACTGCCAATATAAAAATTACGGTAAAAGATGCGCTAAACTACCCACGTGCCGTACAGGAGCACAGAGCTGTTGACAGTGCCATAAATGATTATATAACCAAACTACAATACCTGTTTTTTAAACTGGATAAGCAGGTACGTAAAACCAAGGGCACCCGTACTGGTTTTGATGTAACGGCCGGTACTGCCGCTTTAACCGGCACTATCTTTAATACTTCTACCGATAAAGGCATGCAAAACACCGGCAAAGTATTACCAAGTGTAGGCGTGGCATTAACGCCTATTAAAGAAGCTACATCACCCAACAAAACAGTTGAACAAAACCAGGCTACACTTATACGTTCGGCCACCAAACGTTTGGTGTATATGTTAAACGACAACATGGTTATTGGCGAAAAAGATCCAGATATTGCTAAAAAAATTGCAACCCTAAAAAGTGAATATAAACAAACGCAGGCTCAGTTAAGCGATGTTCCTATTGAGATGGTAAGAGAAATGACTAAAGAAGATTTAGATAAATACTTTAACAGCCGTAAAGTAAATAAGAAGTACAGGTTAAAGTAATAGAAAATAAAATTGTAAAAAGCGAAGTAGTATTATAACTACTTCGCTTTTTTTATGTTACCAACTGTAGTAACTCTAATTATCGTTCCTTGTTTTTAACCCCGAGTTGGCCTTGTGCATTTGATTCGGGGCGTCGCACGCTTGTACACCTGTAACTTTACTCACCACTGTGTAAGGTGTACCCCGACTTGTCGGTGGTGCTGCATAACATTATTCAACATTGAAAGTTAGGTTAGTCCGAAAGTCCGTAAGACCGAAAGAAAATTTTCTTATATAAATAAAGTATTATAGTAGCAGGGCATTTCTCCCGTTGGTCGTTATCTGGCGCAGGTCTCCTGACCTATGCCTATACGTTACTTAGCTTTTAATAAAAAATAGTTGAACGCCATCTGTTTAATCAAGTAACAACACAGTACAGGTCAAGTGACCTGCGCTAGGACCGTCGAATGAAATTTTAAGAAACAAATCGCTGAAAGCGATAAAATAAAAATGCGAAACTGCAAGTTCCGCATAGCAAGTTTGCTACCGACTTCGGCCTCCCTATCTTTTCGACTTCTTCTCTGCTCCACAAAGAACAGAACGATGAACGGAACGTCGCAAGGGACGATGATAGTAGCACAGTAGCTCATAACATAACAATATCCATGCACTATCAGAATCTACCTAAGCCCCTCCTTCGGAGAGGTTGGGGAGGCTTCAATCAGGGCTATACAGCCGGTAAATAAAAATTAATTACAATAATCCTTACGTCTTGTATCAATCACATACTGAATTTTCCAACCATCGGCAAAACGTACCAGTTGAAATGAGTTTACACCACAATGGCTGAATTGTCCATTATAATAAAACTGGTATGGTGTCCACACAAATGCTAAAGGGCCGTCAATTTTAATATCAGAAAATACAATACGTTCATCAAGCATTCCTTTTTTTACTTTATTCAGCGAGCCAGTAAAATTAGCAACGCTTTGGTTTTGTACGCTTACACCTTTTTGAGGATGTTCGCTGATGGTTTGTAATATAGCTGTACTACTAAATATATTGGATGCAGCGGCACTATCAGCATTATTCATAGTCTCAAAAAAAGCATTGATAGTTACCTTAACAGAATCTTCGCTTAACTGTGCCTTTGTATTAACAAAAACTAAAACTAAAGTTAACAGGATGATAAAGTGTTTCATATAACATTTTTATGGTAAACGATTTGTTTCTTTTATCGTCAAATAAAAAAGAACAATATGAAAACATACGCCCTTTTTACATCTGCCGCTCTTTTTGTGCTTGTAGTTAGTTTTTCGGCTTGTCGTAGTAACCGTACGGTTTACGCTACACACCCACCACCGCCACCTAGGCCGGGTGTATCGTTAATTATTAATACTCCCGGTCCGGGTTATGTATTAGTAAGGCAGCCCCGTGGCGGTTTTTATTATCGTAGTCCGCAGGGCCATATTTACCGCCAGGGTTATGGTAACCGTTACTACATTGACAGCCGTTATGTTAACCGCAACAATTACAGACACCATCAGTATAACGACTGGAAACGCTATCACCGCAGGCGTTAACTGTACGTAAGTTAACAGTATGCTGCTACTTTTTGTAAAATCACTTTTTAAGTGAAATATTTTAATGATGAATGGTGTTTTACTACGAACTAGCTATTAAATAAAACAGCCCGATAAAAATTTATCGGGCTGTTTTATTATTTGCTACACCAATTTATTATCGACCACTATTGGTTACGTAACCTTTTATTTCATCATTAAATTCGGTTTCTTTTATCAGGTCTTCTAAATTAATATGCATGCGGTAACGCCAGTAATGTTTGGCATTGGCAGGTATATTAATTCTTTCATCGGCAGGGTTGTCGCGGCGTAATGTTTCGCTCATACCCAACATATCCTGTAACTGAAAAATACTCCACATAGCAGGCGAGTAAAAATGTTGTAACAGAATGGCACGGCTTATCCAGGGTTCGCAGAAATAAGGTGCTGCCCCATGCTGATGTAATACCTGATTAAAGAAGGTTTGTGTTTTTTGCTGGTTTTCTTCCCACCAACCACGCACCGTACTCATATCATGTGTTGAAGGCGTAATGACTGATAAATAAGGAGCTTCAGCAGGAATAAAAAATTCTTTCATCGGGTCTTTAGGCATACGCTGAATTTCCAGGCTTAGTATACCTAACTGTTGCATTACCTCCGGCACACTTTCTGGCACCATTCCCAAATCTTCGCCACAAATAAGCATATTGGTTACCTCTTTTAATAAAGGCAATTTTTGCATGGCTTCTTTTCTCCAGAAATTATCCTGACGGCGATAAAAATAGTTTATGTATAGTTCACGTAATTTATCCTGCACATGCGGAATCAGGTTTTTAAACGATGTAGTTTTTTCCATAGCAATACGAAAATGAAACTCCTGCCCGTTACTACCCTCTTGTTCAAATAAAATTACATTGGCTATTAAATCAAACAAGCCCAGTTTTACTTTTTCGTTGTCCGCAGTTTCTTCTAATAAAGCAAAATGTTGTTCTACTTTTTGCTGGGTATCAAACTCCGGTAATAAATCATAACCGCCACGGTCATTTAATTGTAAATAGGTATCTCTAACAGCATCTGCATGGCCGTTAAAAGTATCATACAATAACTGGTCATTAATAAATGGTTTGCAATAACGGGCATGGTCAAACCAGATACCGTTTTCGCCAAACTCAACATAATGTACGGCTACACATGGTACAAAACGGCCCATAATGCCTTGTACGGCATGTACCGGAATACTCCATATTCTAAAAAAGCCCAGTATATGATCAATGCGGAATAAATCGAAGTAATTACTCATTTGCTGGAAACGCTGTTGCCACCATGCAAAATTATCGGCCTGCATGGTTTTCCAGTTGTATGTAGGAAAACCCCAGTTTTGTCCAACGGCAGCAAAATCGTCAGGCGGTGCACCGGCCTGTTGATCCATATTGTATAATTCAGGTGCTACCCAAGCATCGCAACCAAAACGGTATACGCCAATAGGAATATCGCCTTTTACAACAATCCCTTTTTTATGTGCATAGTCAGTTGCTTCTTTTAATTGCAAATGCAAATGGTATTGCACATAACAAAAAAACTGAACCTGCTTACTACCTGCTGTAGAAGTAAATAAGCGACTAATTTGTGTTGGGTTATAACTACTGTATGTTTTCCACTGGTTAAAATCGGCTGTGCCATTTTTATCACGCAAATAACTAAACGCTGCATACGGTTTTAACCAATGCTGGTTTTGCTGGTAAAACGCTTTGTAATCATCGGAAGCCAGACAATCTTTTCCATCTTCTTCAAACAGCTCTTTTAATAAAGCCAGTTTAAACTTCATTACCTCTTCGTAATCAACAGTAGATAATTCGTTTAATTGCTTTTGTTTCTTTTTTACACTATTAACTAACTTCTGGTGTTTTTTACCGGCAACTTTTGCCAGGTTAATATATTGTGGGTGTAATGCAAAAGCTGATATAGCAGCATAGGGATAAGAATCCTGCCAGGTATGTGTTGCGGTGGTATCGTTTACAGGCAATAACTGAATAAGCTTTAAACCTGTTTTAGCTGCCCAGTCAATTAATAATTTTATATCGGCAAACTCACCTACACCAAAACTGTTTTTGGTACGCAGGCTAAACACCGGAATAGCTACACCTGCACCCTTCCAGCTATTGTTTTGTAATTGTACAAAACCATCGTGCAAAACAGATAAATGACCTGCACCGGTATTACCATGAATAATGCGATTGTCGCCTGTTTCGTAAGTAACAAAGGCTTTTTCCTTTGTATTGTAAATGCCGTATTTGTAGGTAAGCGGGAATTGTTCGTTGGTTAAATTTAATTTGGTTGTCCACCAAACACCGTCGTTGCTTAATAACAAAGGCTGCTCGGTATTCCAGTTATTTAATGCTTCTCCGGCACCGGCTAAACAGATTACTTCGTGTTTATTTAATAAAGGGGCTTTTACTTTAAATACATGGGTTGCATCTACCGTTTTTACTGCTTTTACTTTAGCCGGCTGCGGTAATAAAACATTTGTGAAAGGTGCTGTAAAAAATACATTTTCTGTATCGCCGGCATGGTTCCATACATCGGAGAAAGTAAAACTTTCGTAGCCTTTGGCTGCAATATCAATTGTTCTGTCTAAACCGGCATCGGCAATTAATTCGCCGGTTTTTGATTGTAAATAATATTTGTACTTAACAGGTACTTTATTAAAATCAACACGATCCGTATTTATATCTAATTTCCAAAATGATTCGTTTACATACTCCATAGCCACCAAACCGGAAATAGCTAAATTTCCCAGTTCAGGAATATCTCCTGATACAAAAAGACTTTCTCCAAAGGCCGTCGAATATTTTAGATAAAAACTAAGCTTCATCGCAATCGCTGATTATTAAGTTCTTAGAAATAGTTTTGTGTAAAAGGTACACATTTGTGCGAAAGTAGAAAAATCTTATTGAAAAATGCACTTTTGGCTGTTTAATATAGCCTGTACAAGGGTTGAATACCATTATTCCACTACTAAGGAAAAACCGGACAATGGCTACATTATTGTAAATAACTAACAAATTCTTTTTCAATTACATATGTACTTAAACGCTGCAAATATACTAACAACAAAAAAACCTGCCGGTATTGGCAGGTTTTTGTATATAAGTTGTTTACAAGTAATTACTGGTTACCCCCGCCCTTACTTTCCTCGTAAGTCATTACACGGTAGCCTGATTTAGGAATATCGAACTTGGCAGCAGGAACCAAACTCAGGTTAATAGTTGAAACCGTATACGTAACCTTGGTAGTACCTTGTGTTGCCTCATACTCCATAGCCAAACCCGGCAGGTTTTTATTCAGGTACTGAAAATCTTTATTTACCGGTAATAACTCTTTGGTAAAATAAACCGTAAACGTGCTACCATCTGTTAATTTACCAATGGCTTTCTGGCTTTTGTAACCGGCAATGGTTTTAAACTCATTTTCGTACGTAAAAGTTACGCCTTCGTATTTTTTATTGTATTGTTTCCAGTTATCGGCTGTAAGGTTAATGAGGTACTTCTGCTGGCCATAATCCTTTAAAATGGTTACATCGCCGCTTTTACCATCATTAATAATGGATTGTGTACCTAATGAGCTTACCATATCCGACCGGCTGGAATTGCCTTTCAGGTAAATAATGCTGGTAGCACCATCCAGCATATCGGCAGCTTTAGGTGAGCTATTGTTGGTATTAATAACAATATTATAGGAAATAGTAGCTTCGGTTAAACGCTTTTGTGCTTTTAACTGCGAAGCAGTAAAAACGGTGAAAAACATAACCAAAAACGCTATACTTGTTCTCATTTTGTTTTGCTTAAAATTATATACTTATGACGTGACAAGATAGGGATAAAGTTGCAAATGAGCTGAAAGCGGAAGGCTTAAAGCTTAAAGCTGAAGGCTCAATGCATAATGCTGTCTTTTCTAACTTGCGGTCTTCCCGTCTTTCCGACTTCTCTTCTGCTGATTAGCGAACGGAACGATAAACGGAGCGTCGCAACGGTCAGCTCAATCAGGGAACTGTAGCTGGCCAAACAAAAATCAACCTACTTTTTGTCCGGCAATTAACACCTGTTTAATACAATTGGTACCAAACGCATAAGGCAAATACGCCAGCGATGGCACGGGTTGCGTTATAATTAAATTGGCTTTTTTACCTACGGTTATACTTCCATGGGTTTGTTGTAATTCCATAGCATGTGCACCGTTAATGGTGGCGGCATTAATGGCTTCTTCAGGTAACATTTTCATTTGTATACAGCTAAGCGCTACTACCAAATTCATATTACCGGATGGTGATGAGCCCGGGTTAAAATCGGTTGCCAATGCAACGGCACAACCACTATCAATTAACTTGCGGGCCGGCTGATAAGCCATGCGTAAAAAAAACGCAGCAGTTGGCAACATAGTACCAATGGTTTGCGATGCAGCCAATATATTAATGGCAGCATCATCCATGGTTTCTAAATGATCAACAGATACAGCATTTAATTTTACACCCACTTGTACCCCACCCGATAAATTTAACTGGTTAGCATGTATTTTTGGTTTTAATCCATACTGCATACCGGCCAAACAAATACGCTCTGTTTCTTCGGCCGAAAAAAATCCGGTTTCGCAAAACACATCAATATAATCGGCCAGTTTTTCGGCAGCAATTACCGGCAACATTTCGTTTATAATAAGCTGTATGTATGCTTCGTGATTTTGTTTGTAAGCCTCAGGGTAAGTATGTGCACCTAAAAAAGTAGCTTTTATGGCCAGTTGCGATTTTTGACGTAGCCGTTTTATTACCCGCAACATTTTTAATTCATCTTCCACACTTAAGCCATAACCACTTTTTATTTCAATAGCACCCGTACCTAAAGCAGCCACCTGCTGTAAACGTTGCCAGGCCTGGTTAAACAACTCATCCTCGGTTGCATGGTGCAGTTTGCGGGCCGAGTTTAAAATACCGCCGCCCTTAGCTGCTATTTCAGCGTAGGAAAGTCCCTTTATTTTATCAACAAATTCTTCTTCCCTGCTGGCAGCAAAAACCAAATGCGAGTGCGAATCACACCAGGCAGGTAATACAATGCTTCCAGTGGCGTCTATCTGGTGGGTAATTTTTGCGGCTTGTTGCGGCAGTTCCTCCATCAGTCCAATTTCAGCAATAACATCGTCCTGAATAATAAGGTATGCATTTTGCAGTTCTGGTAAAGTTGCTAAGGCAGTAGAGCGCAATGGTTGTGGTGCATATTGTACACCAACCAGGCTTTTAATATTTTTTATTAATGTATTTGGCACAGGCAATATTACAAAAAGCTTTTCTTTGTACTTTAATAATTTAGCATATGCATATTCCCGACTTTTCCGATCCGTCCATTTGGTTAAGTTTACTTACCCTTACTTTTTTAGAAATTGTATTGGGTATTGACAATATTATTTTCATTTCCATTATTTCCGATAAGCTGGATCCATCTAAGCAACGCAAGGCCCGTAACATAGGTTTAGCATTGGCTATGATTTTTCGTATTGCCCTACTGCTTACCATTACTTGGATTATGCGGCTAACGGCACCCATTATTACCATTCCCTTTATTACCGATAAAACTACAGGAACCGATTTAGCATTGAGCTGGAAAGACCTGATACTATTAGCCGGAGGTTTATTTCTGGTAGTAAAAAGTACATTGGAAATACATCATAAATTAGAAAAACCGGTACAAGAAAACACTACTGCAAAAAAAATATACGCCACTTTAAGTTCGGTAATTGTGCAAATTGTTTTAATTGATGCCGTGTTTTCATTCGACTCAATTTTAACCGCTATTGGTTTGGTGGACGATGTATTTATTATGATTGTAGCCGTAGTAATATCTATTGTTATTATGATGATATTTGCCGGTGCAGTAAGCAGGTTTATAAACAAAAATCCAACTTTACAAATGTTAGCGTTAGCGTTTTTAATTGTTATTGGCGTAATGTTGGTGGCCGAAGCTTTCCATCAGGAAATACCCAAAAGTTATATTTACTCCATGATAGCTTTTTCTTTGCTGGTAGAAATTTTAAATATGCGTATGCGTAAAACAAATAATCCGGTAGAATTAAAAAACAAACTAGACAATTAATTGTTTTATTGGGGCGTGCCCCTTTGTTATGCTAACCTGCGGCCTCATGCTTCGGCCTTGGTTGCCTAACAAAGGGTCGGGCTTTACGCTATTACTCCGGCACACCCCCTAACCCCCAAAGGGGGAACTGCTAAGCACAGGGCTTCACCGGGGTAACCGCTTCAATCCCTCACGCAGTAACACATAAACAACTGTTATTCACAAAAATATTTTTTAAAATACATTATCACATGCGTATAGCTATAAACGGAATGGGGCGAATTGGAAGGCTTTTGTTCAGGCGTTTATTACACCACCAGCAAATACAAATAGTAGCCGTAAATGATATTATGCCAATTGAAAGTCTGGCATATTTACTACAATATGATTCCGTTTACGGAACCTATCCCGAAAAAATTGTTATTGAGGATAATCATTTACATGTTGCAGGTAAATCAATCATTTATTTGCAACAACCCAATCCGTCGGAGCTTCCCTGGGAGTTGTTACAAGTACAAACAGTACTAGAATGCAGCGGTATGTTTAGTACACAACCGTTGGCCGGCCAGCATATACAGGCCGGTGCAAAAAAAGTATTGTTATCAACAACCGGTGCGGCCGATATTCCATTATTAATTTACGGGCACAACCATGTAAAAGATAATGACAAACTGGACATAGTTTCTCCCGGTGGTTGTATGACCAATTGCTCTACACATATTTTGTACTTGCTGCAATCTATTGGTATTGCATCGGCACAAATAAATGTGTTACACTCCTACACTACCCGTCAGGAGCTGGTAGATACCTGGCATAAACAGCCACGTCGTGGTCGTGCTGCAGCCGAATCTATTATTCCTGTAGAGGTAGATTTGTACCAGTCGCTGGAAAGATTAATGCCGGGCTTAAAAGATAAAGTAGCCACGCTTAGTATTCGGGTACCTGTTGCCAATGGTGCTATGGCCGATTTTACGGTAGAAATGCAACGCATGGTAACCCCCGAAGAAATAAATAATTTATTTAAATATGCTGCAGCCAATGAGTACAAGGGTGTGTTGGATTATACGGAGGAACAACTGGTATCATTAGATGTAAAAGGCAATACACATTCTTGTTTAATTGACGGATCGCTTACATCCGTTGCCGGTAAACAAGTAAAAATAATTGCCTGGTTTGATAACGAATATGGTTTTACCAGCAGGATGATTGACTGGTTGGAACTGTGGTCAAACTAAAATTGTATATAACTTATTTAAAAAAAGCTTATCCTTTTCAGTGATAAGCTTTTTACTTTTACATATTAATTACCGGTGCTTTAAAGTTAGACTGCACCCTGTTATTTGCCGCATGAATTAAATTCCTAGTAGAAATAGATGGTTTGATATTTAAAATATTTTCCACCGTTTTATACTTCTGAATATTTTTATCGTTATACAATGCTCTTAGTTTTTTATACTTTAAAAAATGATAACGGCTTTGTTCAGTAGCAATGGCCCAACCTCTCCAGCCATTTAAAAATCCACGACGAAAGAAATAATCAACCAGAAAAAAAACAAACGGGCTTGCCAGCATTTTAAACAAACTTGCTTTTTTACCTTTTTTAAACATTGATAAAGCTGCAATGGTGCTAAAGTTATTACTGCGGTCAATATGCTGTTGTTTCGTTTCGCATATATAATGTAAAATATCACCGGCTAAGGGATAAACTGCCATGCCCGGTTTAGCAACCACTTGTTCATGAATATAATCACCGGTCCATTTTAAAAACCTTTTATTAAACAACCTGATTTTTCTTTCAGGATACCAGGTTCCATGTTTAATAAATGCTCCTCTGTAAAAAGCACAACGGCTTAAAGAGTAAGCAACAAAATGTAAATCCTGTTTAACCTTTTTAATAGATTCTATTAACGGCTCGCTTAATTCTTCATCGGCATCTAAACATAAAACATAATCATGTGTAGCCAGTTCTATTGCTTTGTTCTTTTGAGCAACATAACCTGCAAAAGGATTTTTAAATGTTTTAGCACCTAATGATTCAGCAATTTTCAGGGTATTGTCTGATGAATAAGAATCAAGCACCACAACTTCATCTGCTATTTCCTTAACAGCATTAATGCACCTTGCAATATTTTTTTCTTCATTGTAAGTTATTATAACAACTGATATTGTTTTCATGGGGATTATTTCAAAATTTCTATCAAATATTTATTACTGTCTAAAAGAGCTGATGGCTTTATTCTTAACTTCGATATATGTTTTCTACAAAAGCATCCCTCGTAAATAAAGAAACCATTTGGTCGGGCTTTCTCCTATTATTTTTTGCCTCATTGTTTTTTCCATTTGGCCAGGCAATCAGGTATTTTTTTCTAGGTGCATTTGTGCTATCATCTATATTTATTATAAAAGAAAAAAAATATAAACCCGATTTACTAAAACTGTCAAATCCGTTTTTATATATATTTTTTTTTCTTGCTTATTTAGTTATAAGCTTTCTCTTATCGGATCAGTTGGATGGTGCCAGAGCCTTACGTATCAGGCTTCCTCTTTTCTTATTTCCGCTCGTTTTTCTTTTCATTCGTATCAACAGAGATAGAAGAGATGGTTTACTCTTAAAGTTTGCTATTATTACTACTATCTTCTGTTTTACATGCTTAAATTATGCCATATTTCAAGCTATTAAAAAAGATGACAACGCCTGGCTTTATAACGATGCACTATCTTACTTTATAAATCAACAATCCATTTATACTTCCCTGCTTGTCAATATCTCCATCTATGTTTTTGCCTTTTTTCTAATAAAAAAGTATCATGTTATCAAGCATAAGTTTTTGTTAATTCTTACAATTGCTTTTTTATTCATCATCAGTTACCTGCTTGCCAGTCGTATTATGATGTTTCAACTTTACTTTACCTTTTTATGCCTTTTTATATACATCATATTCAAACAAAAAAAATGGTTTCTAGGCCTTGCTTTGTTGTGCGGCTTATTAATAAGTGTTGTAACAGTTTATATTTTCTTTCCAAAAACCTTAAATAGATTTAAGGAGTTAACTATTACCAGCTATCAATACAACAATACTGCAGCAGAAAGTCATTATGGTGGCGTATTAACCAAAGAGCAGTGGAATGGTGCCAACTTTCGGCTGGCTGCCTGGAAATGCGGTTGGGAGCTCTTTACGCATTATCCTGTAACCGGCGTTGGACTTGGCGATAAAGCCACAACCCTGAACCAATTATATAAAGAAAAAGAGTTTCATTTTGCCATTGAAACCGGAAAGAACGTTCATAATAATTACCTTGATATACTTTACAGCACGGGTGTTATTGGTTTACTGCTTTTCCTTTTGGGTTGGTTGTTTCTCCCGCTCATTCAATTCTTAAAACAAAAAGATATACTTGCCATTATCATCACCATCACCTTTGCATGCGCTATGATTACCGAAGTGTATTTTGACCGAAGTCTTGGTGTAGTGCTATTTGGTTTCTTTATCCCTTTTTTATTAAGCGGAACCCAAACTGCACTACCAAAGAATAGTTAAACATTATCTGCTTCATATAATTCAATAGCTTTTAACGTATCGCCAAAAAAAATCATCTCACCATTTTTCATATAGATTGTGCGGTTACAATATTTTTGTATGGTATCCATTGTATGACTAACTAACACAACTGTTTTACCTTCAATCCAGGATGTTTCAAAAACCTTCACGGCTTTTTCCTGAAACTTCATATCACCCACTGCAAATATTTCATCTAAAAACATAAGGTCCGCACCGGCCTTCACCGCAATGGAAAAACCCAGCCTTGCTACCATACCCGATGAAAAGAATTTAATCTTTGTGTCCATAAATTCCCGCAACTCAGCAAAATCAATTATCTCATCAAAAATGGCGTCAATCTGTTTAATTTTTAATCCCAATACAGAACCAGATATGTAAACGTTTTCCCTTGCTGTTAATTCATGGCTCATACCAACGCCTAAATTCATCAGCATAGTAGAGCCGTTTATTCTCAGTTGTCCTGTATTAACCGGATACACTCCAGCGAGTACTTTTACCAAGGTTGATTTACCGGAACCGTTTCTACCAATTAACCCAATAGATTCGCCTTTAGTAATTTCCAAAGACATTGTTTTAATCGCTTCCACCCTTTTTCTTCTCGGTGGATTGAATAAATTAAACAATCTATGTTTAACAGTATTATGACTGTCTTCGCTAATGACAAAAGTTTTGCTAATGTTTTTTGCGCTTAGTATAATATTATCGTTCATAAATTTTAAAGTTTTTCTGCTGCTTTAGCGCCAAGTTTGTTTAAAACAAATACACCTATAAATAGGAAAACAAATGCATACACCATGTTCCAAAGAAACAAGTTGAAATCAGGTGGTAACTTTTCCATGGTTACACGCCTTGCATTAATAATAATTCCTGCAATAGGGTTTAAATAATGAAAAGTGGGTAACGCACTTTTAAACAGCTTCAGATTATATAAAATAGGAGACAGAAAAAATAACAACGAAACAAATACCTGCCATATTTGTGTTATGTCTTTTGCAATAATGTATATACTAGATAAAATTAAAGCCAGCCCTAATGAGAGAATAAACAAATTGAAATATATGGGTAACATCCATAAAATTTGAAAAGAAATGCCAATACTATCCTTTTCAAGGAAACTGTAAAAAATAAGAAACATAAAAAAATTAAACACAAAGCCAATAGAATTACTGAATAACTGTGATATATATAATTCCAGTTTGTTCATATTACTGTATTCGTACAAATACTTTTTGGTCTGCAATATTTGAATACTTCCTGTAGTGGACTCTACAAAAAAGTTCCAAAGTATAAGGCCTATAAATAAAAAAGAAGCAAATGCCGGAACATCTGTTTTCATAATTATTTTAAACACCACATAGTAAATACAGATGTCCATGATGGGCTTTAGTAAAGCCCATAACAATCCTAATTTATTTTCATAATAACGTAACTTGAATTCAATTTTTGCCAAAAGCCAAATTCTTTCAAATTTGTTTGATTGTCCTCCCCAATCTTTCACAACCTTAAGAAGCATTTTTTATTTTTTTATATAAGAGTAAATTTTATAAGCTGCCGCTCTCACCAATTTGTTTCTTTTTATTAGCCTGATAAACTTTAGTGAAATTTTGGAGCCAAAGGGCATTTTGTCAGCAAGGTGAAGATCAAGAGATGGATTATCCACCCAAATACCAGGACCATTAGCTGTAGACAGATTAACTATCTCAGTTGCAAAATGAGCATATAATGCGCTATGTTTGTTTACCATGTATTGAGACAAAATGATTTTTTTTGATGGTGAAATTTGACGAAACATAGAACTCTTTCTTACCCGATACTGGAACAATAATTCTGGAATAACCACCCCATTATAACCTTTGCCAACCATTGAAACTACACTGTCATAATCTTCTACGCCTTGAAAAGGCATCTTTTCATCATTACCCCCGCCATTTAAAAAACTTTCTCTTTTATAAACCAGTGCACTGGAGTTGATAATATTATGGAACAGGAGCAAAGGTAGTTCCGGCGAAAAAGTAGGCCAGACTCCTGAACCATTTTCAAAATAATGACACCAGCATCCAACAAAATCAACATTTTTGTAATGGGCAAGAACAGCTATGGCTATTGGATAATAAGTTGAAGAAACAGTATCATCTGCATCCAAAAAAGCTAAATAATGTCCTCTTGCCTGCATTGCACCTATATTTCTTGCTGCGGCTAATCCTCTGTTTTCAGTATCAATTACACGTATTATATTGTCCTTTCGGTAATTATCCAGTTGCTTTATACTTTGCTGCTCATTACTACCATCATTCACAATGATAATCTCTACATCACCGTATAATGTTTTCTTAATTGCGTTAACAGTATCATCTATATATTTCCCTAAATTATAATAAGGGATAACAACAGATAATTTTTTATTGGTATGTTCTAAATTTTGTGGGGAATAATCTTTAGTTATTGATTGATTGTTAGTGAAAGGAAAATCGGTAGGACGAAACTTTTGCTTACTCAATAATTCCTTTAAAACAGTATTTTTTTTTGCATAAACTTCCTCATATCCACTGATGATTTTAACTCTTTCTATCGCATTTTTTGATATTATCTCCCGCTGCGAATTTGTTAAGGATAAGATATTTTGTAACTGTTCAGCAAAAGTGTCGGGCAATCGATGATCGAATAAAAAACCATTAATCCCATGTTCAACAATTTCTGCCTGTCCACCTTGTTTAGATACCAAAACAATCTTTCCCAATGCCATCATTTCTAAAACCACGTAAGGAAAATTATCATTATTGCTTGGAACTATAATTACTTCAGCACTTGCCAAACGATTTGCAATTGCGTTTGGCTTAATTCTATCTTCAAAAATCAATAACCCCTCACTAATATACTGGGTGTATTTATTCTTGATTATTGTACCCATCGCAATACCTTCCGGGTGATAAACAATGTCCTGCCCCCCTATAAGATATAACGACCTTGAAAATCCGGTATCCCACAACTTTTTAAAATAATTTAGCAGCTCAAAAACACCTTTTTGTGCTGTTAGTTTACCATAAAATATAATCTGGTTTTGTTTTTCATTATTATCAATATGTTCTACAGTCTGCGTGTACAAATATGGGTTTCGTATAATAGTTATTTGTTGTTGTTGCAATGCAACTCTATTGTCTAGTTCACCTATTATATATTTACTTGGAGATATAATATGCGTAGCAGCCCGTAGACAAAAAAACTCCATCTGACATATCCAATAATTGGGATACCTGTATTCAGAAACTTTGTTGTATATAAAACTTAAAATAGAAGGGGAATGCATAGTTATTAAAACAGGTACGTCTACACACCAATCGTACAAAAGGTATTTATACTGTAGTAAGTAGTAAGCAATGCCAAGATATTCCTGCGCTTCAATAACATCCGGCTTACCCTCTTGTTCAATAAACTGTTTTACTATATGTGCAAACTCATAGCTAAGATTAGTTTGATGACCCAAAAAAGAATGAGAATTTGTTTGCGAAGGATTAAAACGAATAACACGAATACCATTACCTGATTGTACCTTATATTCACTCACGCTCATATCGTTAATAAAAACCGATACCTGATGACCTTTTTGAGCAAGCATTACCGCAGTATGATAACAATAAGTCCCTATTCCCCCTCCATATTGTGGAGGATACTCAGTTGTAAGAATCCAATATTTCATTTTCTATCGTTTCTCTCCCGCTTTCTTATAAAAGAAAAGCATATTTCAAGTTTAAATAATCTATCACATTTTCGTACTATGCTTTAAAGCTATGTTCTTGTAATACATCTATATATCCCTTTTGTGTTATACATACATCAAGTTTTTCTTCTGCAAATCGTCTGCACGATTGACTAAACTCGTTATATAAACCATCATTGTTGATTAGTTGTAAAATGGCGTTTTCAAATGACCTTAAAGACGTAAGATTTAAGCAAAAACCTGTTTTTTTCTGCTCAGAAATTAACCATGGTAAACCTCCGGCATCTGAGCAAATAACAGGCACACCCATGGCCAAACTTTCTAAAACCACATTCGGTCTTCCATCCATACGTGAGGGAACTATTAGTATATCAGTTAATGCAAGAACCTCTTTTGCATCTGCATATCCTATATAGGTAATGTTATTGTGAATATTTAGTTTTTCAATCTGTGCTATAATACTTGCAGCCATTGGGCCACCGCCTGCTAATAAGAAATGTACATTATGACAGTTTTTCATTCGCCCGGCTATTTCAACAAAAATATCGGGTCCTTTTTCTTCGGACAAACGACCTAAAAATGTAACTACCTTTTTATCAGCAGGTAATATGAAGTTATTTATCTCTTTCTTATTAGTAAGCTGAGGAGTAAACAAAGATGTATCTACACCGTTTTCAATTCTTTTTACTTTTGATTGATTTCTTTGGCATGTGGAAATTAAATAATCTTCCACTTTGGGATTTTCAACAACAGTAAGATCAATGTATTTTTCCTGTTTGATATTATCAATGATATGACCAACGGTACTATAGACAGGATTAATAACTTTTAAAAAAGGAAACTCCGATTTTAAGTCTTTTAATATTTCATAAGCAAAGGATGAATTGCTGATGAGTATATTATTAATTCCCCTTGATTTTATTATTTCGCAGGTAAGTTTTTTCCAATGTTTCCAATAATCCTGGTCATTCCAAAGGGTTCTATAATCTTCCAGGAAATAATAGTCATTGCATTCTGTCGCAAACAAATGTGAAGTATCACCCATTTCGGAATAACTGTGCTCACTGACTATTAAACTAACATGCACATTATTCTTTTTAAAACCTTTGATTACCTGAAGAATAGCCGTTTCTGCACCTCCCACTACCATGAAAGGAATAAAAATCAACACTGACTTATCTTTCGTTTCAGTTAAATCTATATCTTTTAAAAGTCTATGATATTCGTATGGATGTTTGCTACCGTTTTTTGAGTGTAAATTGTTATTCCTTTTTTGGTAAGCTCTTTTATCAAGAATTGAATAATCATCATTATCAATATGAAGCTTTTTTCTTAAGGTAAACCAAGTTTTTCTTAGTGACCAAAACTTACTGCTTTCCATGGCCGCAACCTTACCCTTCAATCGCTGTACTTCATTTTTTAGTATTTCAATTTCAACTAAAGGAGCCAGCTCATTTTGAGCTACATTTAAACCATCACTATCAGAATCATCATTATTATTTTCATCATCCGTTTTGCTGTTAGCCTTATTAATTTTCAGTTCTTTAAACTTTGTTTTAATCCAGTCCTCAATACCTTCCTGCCAAACAATCAGACCATGTTTTTGCTTAAAATATTCACCCGATTTTTTAATTTCAAGGGAAGAGAACCTAACCTTTTCAGCATTTTTATCAGTGTCGTTTTCGGGAACGTCGTGTGCATGAACAAAGCACAGACCGGCCATATTGCCTATTTTTATGCCCTCTTTGTAAAGTCTTAAAGAAAGTTCTGTATCCTCAAAACCAACAAACATATTGGTATCATAACCACCAAACTTTAAAAAATGATCTTTGTAAAAAACAGAGGCTCCTCCAAATACAAAGGTTGACAAAAAGGGTTGTTTTTGTGGCAATAAGCTTTTGCTCATTTGGCGGTAACTACTACTACCGCTAATATGATAAGAGTTACCATAAGGTTCAACCCATAAATCACCTCCGTAAGCATCAATGGTATTACCATCAGGTTTAAGCAATGGAACATTTATATAATAAGCACCTAAGGTTTTTATGGCTTTTGCTATTCCATTCAAAGGGTTTTCTATCAGGTATATATCATTGTCTAACGATAAAACCCAACTTGTTTTTACGTACTCCATGGCCTCATTTCTACCTTTTGCCACACCTTTATTTACACCATACTTTACTAAATCAATGTTTAAAGAACTTATCTCGCTAATTCTTTTTTCTAACAATTTTATTTGCTCAGTATCTGACCCGTTGTCTACAATTAAAATATTTCCCTTATAATCAGGCATACACCTGATTATTGAGTTAAGTAGTCTGATGGTAAGTGACACCCTGTTAAAACTTAATACAACTATTGTAAGATCCTGGCCATTATTATTAAATACAGGAAATAAATCAACCGCTACAGGATTATCTAATTGCATTAAACTTAATGATCCAGTGTAACCTCTTACAATTATATTGTTATTAAGTGTATTTGTTTTCATTATTCCAGGGCTTAAAACGATGGGATATATCATAATTAAATTATGACAATCACAAATAAATCCCAGATGGTTACAACATCTGTTTATTATTTAAAGGATAATTTTTTATTGGATTAATAATACTTCACCGAGTGAAACTCAGGTAAAAACTATCAAATCATAATTAAGGCTTTTTATTAAAAAGCTTTTCTTTAATTGTACCTAATAAACTTCTTTTTTCGTAAGTTCTTTTATACCAAACAATATCATTATTTAATCTTTCAATATCGCCAAGAAGTTTATTTATCAGTTGCTTATCGCCATATACTTTACGATTCAGTTCTTCATTTTTAGTTTCAAGATATTTTATAACCTCATCCTTTTTATCCATCAACTGTAACAAATTAGAAATTGTATCATCACTCCTTTCAATGTGGTCTTTATTACTATCAACAGCCTCGTCTATTTTATTATTGATAGCTAGCAATGTTTGATGAATCTCATTTACATTTAAATCCTTCTTATCATCTAGCTTTATTACTTTAATATTCTCCATATCATAACTTCAATTAATAGTTAAACGTCCACGTTTTCATAAATTGTTTTCCTATAAAAGCTTTCCCCAGATATATATCCTTATAAATTCTGAAGTTGTCGTACATATCATATTCCACTTTTTTAATTTCACTCGACAACTCTCCCATTACTGATAACATTTCTCTGTTATTTTGATAATGTATTATTTTGGAAATAGCCGATCTTTTATTTGAAAATAAATCTCCATTCATTCCTTGTTTAACAATGTCTCTGTTACCAACACAATCTGTAAGTAATAATGGTTTTTTTAAAGACATAGCCTCTAGTGCAGCAAACGAAAGCCCCTCATATTGAGAAGTAGATACGTAGACATCTCCTTTCATTATTAAATCACTAACTGCATGTTCCTGAAGCCATCCGGTAATTTTAATATTAGGTGACTTAAGCAAGCTTGCGTCTGGTCCATCACCAATCCAGATAAATTCAAAATTGTCTAACCCTATAAAATAGGAGGCAATTTGATTGAATAGTTCCGGATTTTTCTGTGCAACAATCCTACCACAAGTTATTATTCGAAATTTTTCGGAAGGTTTTGACAATTGTTTGGGAACATAGTCAGAGGTTTCAACACCGTTATTTACATACAAAGATTTTATACCTAATTTATTATACTCATTAAATTCGGAGGCGGAACTGCATATAACTTTTCCGCAAAGTTTGTTTGCAGCAATTTCTAATTTTTTGAAAATAAATCTTTTAATGTAGGAGTTGGTTGATAGAAAGGAGGCTCCATTCGGCGTATAATATACATTTTGCAGGTTTAGCATCCAGCATACAATTCTGCCCAAAAAGCCACTTTTTGCTGAATGTAGATGAACTACATCACAAAGGCCGGCTTTTTTTAAACGTTTAAGAATTGTATATAATTCAATAAGTGCCTGAATATCTTTAAAAATGCTAATATTTCTGTTTGCAGACTTCCAGGGAATGAATTTAACATTAGTAGTATGAAATCCCTTTTTAACTAAATCTGCTTCAATTTCATCCTTTCGTTCTCCGTGTATTACTATATGTTTATCAGTGCTTAACACTTTTGTAAGCGATTTTACAAACAAAGCAACGCCGGATGCAAATGGTTCTATAACATGTACAACTATCATATGCCGTCGATTATAATCCTTACAACACAAATTTGATTTCGTTAATAAATAATAGCAGAGCAATGATCGTTATAGGCTGATACTAAGTAAGATAGTCTTACACAAGCAAATACGGAATTGATAAATGTTATTATGCAATTAACATTTATGCTAGGGTTAAGAATATCACTCATTAAAATTTTAAAGCCAGTTTTAAGTAGATTACAAAAACTGTTTCTCCAATTTTTACTTCTGACAACACTTATTTTACTACCGTTGCATCATTATGTATAAATAACTTCAATCTCAGAATTAATTTCTTTGGCAGCAGAAATAAAAATACAAGCCTAGCTAAGCCAAAGACTTTATATAACGAATTTGGTGCCAGTTTAATGATAACTTTAAAACGAGCCCCTAATTGTTTGTTTTTATTTTTGTAGGAAATACCGTTTCTGTTTAACAAACAGTTAACTAAACTTTCGGGTAAAATGTGAGCTTGTGAAGTTGTACAGATTTTCCAGAACAGCGCATAATCTTCGGCATATTCATAATTGGTAGGGTAAAAACCAGTTTTATCAAATACTGATACATTGATTATTACAGTGGGATGAATGAACGAATTCCGACTGTACATATCTTTAACAATACTAGTATGTAACTCAGGGCTTTTGTATAAATAATGCTTGCCGGTTTTACTATCTTCAAAATTACACCAGCTTCCTAATAATGAAACTTGTGTATGAGTTTTTAAAAAACTTATTTGTTTAACAAACCTTTCTTTCCGGCAAATGTCCTCACAATCTAAACGGGCTATATAATTTGTTGTTATGTTTTCTACTATCCAGGTTAACCCGGCATTTAAGGCTTGTGTAATACCAACGTTTTGTTGCATACGTATTACCATTACAGGTTTGCCGGTAATTTTACTTACGTAATTTTCATCTAAAGGCTCTACGCTCCCATCATCTACCACTACTACTAAAAAATCAGAAGTTGGATAATAAATACTTTTAAGCGATACTATCAAACCCTGTAAATTATTGAAGCAAGGTATTAGCACACAAAAATCTAAGTTGTCTGATAAAACGTTACGGTTCATTAAAAAATATTTTAAACTATTTTTTAGTTGCACCTTTGACAATTAATATGAATAAACGATGCATATAAATATGAAAAACTTTTTCGCCTTTTTATTACTGCCATTTTTATACCAACAAAAAGGGCTGCATTTTGCAGCCCATATATTTAAAACAATTTGGAAATGTGATGACCTGGAAATGAATCTCACCCCTAGTGTTTCTCTTTCCCTCTTGTAAATCCTTTTCAAAAAGAGAAGGAATTGTAACTCTGATAAAATAATGACTTTATTGCCAAATGTAGAATAGAATTACCGAACACCCGATTAAAATACCCCGAACAGCGGGATTAGAAACGGGATACTGCCCCGAGTAAAACGCACTGTGCCAAGCTCGGGGCTAGAAACACAAGTGGCCAATAGAATTAATTCGATA
>DHEF01000052.1:0-19856 GCA_002399735.1 Chitinophagaceae bacterium UBA4857 | reverse complement strand
TATTAGTTATTGGATTAGCCTCATTGATGCTTCGCGTTGAAGCAGCACCACCCCGATGCATCGGGGGGTACACCTTACACAGTGGTGAGTAAAGTTACAGGTGCACAAGAGTGCGTCGCAACAAAAGCTGATTAGTATTACCGCTGCTGACTGACAAAAAATCTAGTCGCTAAGTTGTAATTATTTTCCATCTTTCAATTCTTCGTTACCCGGCGACTCTGCGGCGGCAGGTACATGCTCGTTGAGATCGACACATAGTTCCGGATCGACAAATTCGTTCATATAAATTTCGAACAACACCAATAGATAACTAATTAACAAGGGACCAAATACCAGACCGATAAAACCAAATAAATTTAAACCTACCAATACACCCATGATGGTAATTACGGGATGTACATCGCCAAGACGTTTTAGTAAGGAAACACGGGCTACATAATCTACATTACCGGTAATAATTACACTGTACAATAATAAGCCCACACCTTGCCAGGTTTCGCCAGTTGCGAATGTAAATAACACCAACGGTATCCACACAATGGCAGTACCAACAACGGGGAAGAATGCAAACACACCGGTTAGAAAGCCCCACAACCCCCAATCGCCAACACCAAATATTAAATAACCTACGGTTGCAACCAAACCCTGAATAATGGATATAAGTGGTATGCCTAATGCATTGGCTTTTACCACCCGCTTGGTTTCGTAAGCCAGTTTATTTATATTTTGTTGTTTTAATGGCGTTACGCGGTTTAAATATTTTTCCATCTCACGCCCATTTATGAGCATAAAATATAGCAGGAATAACATAATGGCTAGGTTGGTAACCAACATGGCAGTGCTGTTTAACATACCGGGTAAAAAATCGGCCACGGCATTTAAGCCTTTGTTTAACGATTCTTTGGAAACCAGATCGACCCCCACTTTTTGCTGTACCGTGGTAATGTTTTGTTGTATGGTTTGCATTACTTCTTCCGGATTAGCCAATACAGCATTTATTTTTGGACTGATTAAAGTAATGGCCAGGTAAAAGGGAATGCCAATTAGTATAAGGTAAAACAATATGAACAACCAGGCAGCACGGGCTTTTTTCATGTTTTTCTTATAAATAAAAATGAAATATTGCCGCCGGCTGAGTATATAAAAGGTGATAGCACCCAAAATGCCGGGTAGGAAAGAGAAAAGCTCTTTTATTATTACAAAAATTAAAAACAACAAAATGCCTAGCAGGAGCACTTGTCTGATTCGGTTGTTGAAGGATGGCATACTTTTTTATTAATTATTAAATTTATATAGAAAAAAGTGTACCAACAATTTTCGGTATCATTATGGTATATACTTTCTTAAAGCCACCAATAATATGAAAGGACTAGTAAAACGATTGCGCAAACAGACTTCTACCCCAAAGGGAAAAATTATTGCATTTAGTATTCTGGGGATTATAGTACTGGTAATTACTGCCGGTATTTATTATTGGAATGTGCATAAACACAAAATTATTGAGCAGGAAATTACCGGCCTGATAGAAAACAAATCGAACGGTTTATACAAACTAAAATACGACGACCTGAGCCTCGACGAGGTAAACGGAAACCTGAGTATAAAAAACATCAGTCTTATTTCCGATAGCTTGAAATTTGACAGCTTAAAAAAGTTGAACGAAGCTCCTAATATTTTATTTGATATTAACATTCCGCTACTGTATGTAACGGGTGTAAAAACACCGGCAGCTTTGTTAAACAAAGAGATTATTGGCAATAAAATAAAAATCACCAATGCCGCTATAAGCATTACTTACACCGGTTTGGGCAGCGATTCGGCCAAAAACATACCTACCAGTAAATTGTACCAACAGTTACTGGGTAACTTAAATCTTATTAAAATTGATACGATTGAACTGGCGGGAGTAACCCTTCTTACCAAAAGACTGGGTGATAAAGAGGCCATTGTAAAGGTATCAAACGCTAATATTTTACTGTCGGATGTAGCAGTGGACAGCGCAGCCAATGCCGATACTACCCGTATTATATTTGCCCGGCATATTAGTGCCGAAATTGACAGTGCCCAGTGGAAAACAAAAGATAACCTGTACAAGTTTGTGGTGGCCGGCCTTAGTATTAATAGTGAACAACAAAATCTGGGAATGAAAAGTGTAAAAGCTATTCCGCAGTACGACGAAGCTACTTTCCCGCATAAGTTGCCCTTTCAAGGCGACAGGTTTGATGTACAGGTTGCCAATTTACAATTACAAAACATTTCATTTAACCAATTATCGGAGGAAAAAATAATAGCCGAAAAACTAATTATACCTAACGGAACACTAAAAATTTATCGTGATAAAAACTTTTTGAGAGACAAGAAAAACCGTGTGGGCACCTACCCGCACCAAATGCTTACCCAAGCCCCCCTACCTATTTTTATAAAACAATTACTGGTAAGTAATGTAATGATTGAATACAAAGAGAAAAGTTATAAGACCAAACAAAAAGCTGCCGTACAATTTGCCGGTACTAACGGCAGCATTACTAATTTAACCAACATAAAAGATAGTCTTGAAAAAAACAACCTGGCTGTTGCTAACTTAAAAACTAAGTTTTTAAATGCCGGTAATTTGGATACAAAATGGACTTTTTACTTAGGTAACCCTAATGGCCGTTTTGATATTGAAGCAAATTTAGGAACCATGTCGGCCACAACAGCCTCACCCATTACCGAGGCACTTGCCAGTATAAAAATAAACAAAGGTACCATCAATAGCCTTTGGTTAAATACCAAGGGTGATGATTATAAAATGACCGGCCAGCTTAAAATTTTGTACGAAGATGCAAAAGTAGCTTTATTAAAAAAACCGGATGAAGATGGCGATACCAAGAAGAAACCGATATTAACCCTGGTGGCTAATACGCTTATAAAAAGTAATAACCCATCCGGCAATAAACCTGCCCGGGTTGAAGCTATAGATTACCAGCGCGACACCAACCGTTCTATTTTTACTTTAATTGCTAAAGGCATACTGGAAGCCGTAATGAAAACTGCCGGTATGGAAATGAAAGAGAAACCGCAGGACGGCCACTAACCAATTAATTTATCGTGTAATTGAACTAAGGTTTGTGCTGCGTTGGCAGATAAACCACTGTGCACTTTAGAGGTTTGTATAATGGTACTGCGTGTGGCAGATAACCAACGGAACCTTGATGCAAGATCTAATTTAGCAATAGGACTACCAACGGCAATGCCATTGGCAATTTGTTCAAAGGCCTGCAAGTGTGATAACACAGTTGTAGTATCCGTTAACGGACATAATGCTTTTAATCGCTCGGCATTAAAACTAATTTTAGTGCCCAAAAACTTTTGGTCGCGGCAATACAGTATTACACCTACGTTAATAAACTCCTCCCTTTCTATACGAGGCACAATGCGTATTACCGCATACTCATATAAGTGACGTTCTTGCATGTTGTGCTTCTTTTATAAAAATTTCGGAATGGTTTAACCTGTTTGTTAAAAAGTCAAAATAAATTTTTCGGCTTTCCTCAGGCGTAGTGCTGTAAGCATAATCCAGCAGCCATACTTCGGGTATAGCATTTACAATAGTTTGTATGGATTCCGGGGTTAAAGTTGTTTTAATAAATTCACTTACTTCGTCAATGGCCGAAGCTATGGGTAATAGCACATGGTCTTTTATTGCTGCAAAAGGTTGTGTAGATGCTTTTTCCCAATCGGGCCAGGAGTGATGAAAATATAAAGCCGCACCATGATCTATAAGCCACAAGTCCTTATTCCAGCTTAACATATTTACATTGCGTGCCGTTCTGTCCACATTGGTAATTAAACTATCCAGCCATACAATTTTCGATGCGGTTATGGCATCCACTTTATCCACTGTGGGGTCGTAGCTAATAGCACCGCTTAAATAATGCAAGGCAAGGTTTAACCCTTCGCTTTTACGTAACAGTTCCTGTATTTCCTCGTCGCCTTCACTGCGGCCAAAGGCTTCGTCCAGGTTGGCAAAAACAATTTCAGGTACTTTTAATCCTAATAATCTGGCCAGCTCGCCGCCAATTAAATCTGCCACCAATGCTTTTACACCCTGCCCTGCGCCAAAAAATTTTAACGCATACAAAAAGCCGTCATCCGCTTCGGCAATGGCCGGCAACGAACCTCCTTCCCGCAAAGGCGTTACGTAACGTGTTACGGCTACCGTTCTTATTTCATTACTTGTTGATGCCATTTTTAATACAATAAATGCGAAAATAAACAATAAGCTATTAAACTACAGGGTGTTCTTTTTTTATGTTACCGGCTTCAGTTCCCTGATGCATCGTCCCTTGCGTCGCACTCTTGTGCACCTGTAACATTACTCACCACTGTGCAAGGTGCACCCCGACTTGTCGGTGGTACTGCATATCGCTAATCAGCAGAAAGAAGTCGGAAAGACCGAATGTCCGAAAGTCCGTGAAAAAGTTTCTGCATTCAGCATTAAGCCTTCCGCTTTTTGCATTCAGCTTTCGGCTTTCTGCTTTCAGTCTTATGCTTTCAGCTTTTAGCATTATGCTTCCTTACCAAACAATCCTTACCACATTTTGTTATTACCTTGCAACAATTATTAATAGTAACTAAAAATACACCAATGACATTTGAGGCATACCGTAGTTATTTTGAAGAAATAATACAAAAAACTGCTGACGAACAAGTAGCACCTTATAATAATCCGGATTACTTTGATTATACAAAGCTAAACTGGAGCCGTATGAACCGCTGGCTAAAAACAGGCATACTTACCGACGAAATAAAACAAACCATGCAGGAAATAACCAGCCCACAAAACTGGATTGTTATTACCGAGCCCTGGTGTGGCGATGCGGCACATAGCGTACCTTTTTTAGAAATGATAAGTCGTTTAAATCCACTTATTACTGTTTCTTACGAATTAAGAGACAGCGAACCGTTTACCATCAACAATTACCTGACGAATGGCGGTAAATCAATACCAAAATTAATTATCAGAAATACAGAAGGGAAAGATTTGGCTACCTGGGGGCCACGTCCGGCTGATTGCCAATTAGTGTATGATAAATTAACCGCCGACAAAGCTGATTTTGAAACGGTAAAAACGGAACTGCAAGTTTGGTACAATGCCGATAAAGGTAAAAGTGTGCAGGAGGAATTGGTGGCGTTGTTGAAGAATATTGATAAGAATGCTTTAATTAATAATTGAAGGCCGTAAAAGCTTTTTATAAATACTTTTTGGGTGCGTGTTTCACGCACCTTTTTTTACCACAGAGTTAATGGAGTATTTTTCACGGAGGAACACGGAATTTTTAAGGATATAATCTCTGTGTTACTCAGTGTAAGCCCTCTGTGCAACTCGGTGGCAAAACTACTTCAGGTTTATAACACAACAGCTTGCAAAATGCTGAATAGAATTACCGAACAACCCCGATTAAAATACGGGGTACTTCAAAATGGCCAATAGAATTGTTGCAGCACAAGTGAGTGACACAACAGACGATGCTAGTAGCACTGCTGTTGACTAAATAATTAAAAACAATGTATAATAAAACAGCCCTGTAAATAAATACAGGGCTGTTTGGTTTTAGGATACGGATTGGATGTATTAATAAACTAGTTTGGTTGCGATTTCGGGATTTTCAATTTCGGCTGCAACTGATGTTTTTAATAACTGGTAAGCATTTTTTGCTCTGGCTTTTGTCCAACGACCAAGGGTCATATTAAACTCGCCACCTAATACATTAAACAATCCGGCATCGGATGGCGTGTTATAGGTAATAGCAGTTGTGTTGTTACCTGATCTGTAAAATGGTTGTTCCTCCAGTGTTAAGGGGTTAATAATGTCGTAATAGTCGTTATTACAAATACGATAACCAAAACCATTACCAACCAATGAACCACCGGTTGCGCAAAACATTACATCTTCCGGAATTGAACTTTCAGTAACAGTAGTTCCTTCAAAAATTGCAACACCATAAGCATTACCCGAATTAGCCAACAGGTTGGTGGTTGCATTACCAAAATCCTGACCGGGTAATGAATTATAAGAATATGTACCTACCCAATTAGAAGATGCCATACTTAAAGACCCAGTACTATTAATTAATTTATTAGGGCCACCAAAATAAAAGAAGGTTCCTTTTGGTACAAACCCTGAGGTAATATTCATTTTATACGTACGCACCTGACCTGTAGCCCAACCGTTAACAGGAAAACCTGTTGGTAATGCCGCATTGGCGTTATTGGTGGTTACTATAGAAAAAGGTGTAACAGCAAAATCAATATCCTCGGTTGCTAAAAACTGAAAGTATTCATTGTTAGAATCAGAACCCTGCGGATCATTGTTCCAACCGGAGATAATAATACGTGGTGTTTTGTACACTGATTTAAGTTCTACCAAATCATTTTCATTTCTGAATTTCAGGTATGGAATACGCAAATTTTCGGCTTCACGGATGTACACAATACCATAATAGTTGGCCATTTTATATTGTGGCAATGATGATAAGGGTGAGCTACTATTTGTATTTACGTTTACAATACCAAAACCATCGTTAATAGATTGTTCGCCACTCATCACCTGTCCTTCCTGTGGTTGATAAGTAAAGCCTCCTTTTACAACAGCTATCAATGTGCTTTCATAGTCATCCGGACGAGCTAATAATTTGTCAATATTAACGCGGCTTACTTCGATTGGTTTATTGCTGGCAATTTTTTCAATTTTTGTTTCGGTAATATTGGTTATTTGTAATATGCCGTTAATTTTTTCTAACTTACTACCTGCAACATCAATTATCAATGAATCGCCGGGCAAATAATTAGCGGCTTGTGCACCAATATTAATAGCAAGACCACGCAAGAAGTTTAACCTTGGGTTGTTTTGAACGATAAGTAAACCCTCCGGTAAGTTATTAGTACGATGATCTGAAACCACCATGCAAGCTATTTTAGACGATCCATCTAATGATCCGTTATTTAATTCAACTGGCTTACCCTTGAATAAATTACGCACATCGTAAATGGCTATGTAAGGACTAACCTTGCCACCCGGATAGTTTAATTTTGTTTTGTAACAGCTTACCAGCATGGTAAGAATTGCTACTAAAGCCAATACATTTTTATAATACTTTTTCATTACAGTTTATTTTAGTTTGTTATGGTTTTTGCCACCACACTTTTGTGTTAATTTCATCGGGACCTTGCAGTGCCACTGCGTTTCTATAATTGGTAGGATTTGATGATTGCACATATACAGGATAATACATACGTGCTGGCATTTCACCATTATTTTTTAAGCCATCCCCCTTAGGTAATTTTGGATAACCGGTACGGCGATACTCAAACCATTGTTGCATATCTACCAGAAACAATGCAAAATATTTTTGCTTATGTATTCTTTCCATTTTGTCCTCGAAAGAATCGTTGTCATCCCAATCAATATCAGACTCTGATAAATGTTGTTGTATAGATTTTGTCCAACCCGGCATCCATTGTGTGATGCTGTTTTGGGCACCGCTGTAAAAGAATGTTTTGGGATCACCGTTTATTAAACCTTTTAATGCTAACTCAGCTTTTATAAATTCTACTTCAGCATAGTTCATCATCATACCTGTCATGGGTTCGGTTTGTAAAGTAACCGCTGCTGTCTGGTCAGATGAATAGAAATAAGATTGACGAGGACGTTCACCTGTATTAGGTGAGTAACCAGAGGGGATGCCTACATAATTACCTGATACAGGTGAAATACCCCATCTGTTATTTGAAGAACCAGTTGTACCATACAACGTATTGTACAAAGCAATGTCCATTCTTGGGTCATTAGAATCTCTTAAAAAATCAACAAAAAAAGATGCAAGAGATATAGCCCTGAAATCCTGTACCCTTAACAAACTGTAAGGCGAAACAAATGCCCCGATGCCACTCCAGCGTAAAATGGCTGCGTCGGCATTACTGGTCATAATTGGATAGTTAGATGCATTGGTAGTAAACATTTCTTGCATCTTGGTTACGTATTCGGCCATTTCGGGTTTGTGTGCAATACGTAACAGTAAACGTAATAGTAAGGAGTTACAAAATTTTCTCCATTTGGTTTTATCGCCTTTGTACACTAAATCAGCTTCTATATCAATAAGCTCGGTAGAGGGAGATAAACGTAACAGTGTATTAGCTGAGTCCAGTTTGGCAATCATGTTAATGTAAATATCTTTCTGATTGTCAAATCTTGGTTCCAGTATCAGAGAGTCTCTACCTAAAGTGGCCTGTGAATAAGGAATGTCACCATAGGTATCTGTTAAGATAGAGTATGCCCAGGTTTGGCCAATAAGTGCTACCGCCTGATAAGCCCTGCTGTAGTTAATTGGCTCTAATGCCTTTAAGTACATGTCACGGTAGTTGGCCATATTGGTAAAATGTCCGTTCCATAAATAATCGGCCCAGTTTCTTCTAAAATCATAACGAAACACTTTACCATCGCCGTCACCCACATCAACAGTAACCTGCATTAATTCATTGTTCAAATTACGATTACGTATCATGTTATACTCCACCGATTTCATTAATGCATTTGCCAGAAACTGTTGCGGATAAGCGTTTGTAGTTTTCGTGGGGTCGGTATTTAATTCAACAAACCCTTTATCGCAAGCCTGCAGTGCTATTAAACCAATAGCCAGACAGGGAATTAATATCTTTTTCATTTTCATGTTCTTTTAAATTAGAATGTAACAACCAGGTTAACACCAACACTTCTGGTAGAAGGGAATTGTGATATTTCAAAACCTTTTACTATATCTGATCCGTCTAATGTTCCAAACTCAGGATCAAAGGCAGGCCATTTAGACCAAATGAAAAGGTTACGACCATATATACCTACTGAAGCTTTTTGTAAACCTAATTTGGCAACCACTTTTTTCTCAAATGTGTAATCAACCCTTGCTTCTCTGAATTTGATAAAATCGGTTGGGAATGTGTTACCCTCACCTTGGTTACTACCCCAATGTGTACGGTAATATTCGTCAATGTTAGTAGCAATAGTTGTATTAGGTACATATTTACCATCGGCAGTTAATACCACGCCATCACCAATTATACCGCTGTAACGACCCGGTAACGTTGCTTTCAACTTACCCTGCTCAGACATTTTATGGTTGGTTTGTGAATGACCAACACCACCCCATTGTGTATCAAATAAAAAGTTTAACCTGAAACCTCTGTACGTAAATGTATTACCAATACTTGCCCTGCCTTTTGGTATAGTGTTACCTAAGTAAACTACTTCTTGTGTTAATAAAGCATAACCTGTAGTAGCATCATAAATAATCTGGCCGTCCGGGGCACGTTGGTAGCCAATACCATACATATCCCCCATGCTACCACCTACCTTGCCTACAATTTGTGATGCACCAATAGACCGTTGCTGTAATACAATCGATGAATCAGCTAATTCTTCAATACGATTACGATTGGTAGAGAATGTGAAACTAGTTGTCCAGTTCAGTCCTTTTTTACTAACCAGTTGCTTGGTTGTTAAACCTATTTCCAAACCTGTATTGCTTACCTGGCCAATATTGGTTAAACGAGTTAAGGCCCCTGCAGCTGCATCAATAACTCTATATAAATGCTGGTTAAAAGAATTACCCTTGTAAGCTGCTACATCAAGACTTACTCTTCCTTTAAACATTCTTATATCAGTACCCACTTCAAATGAACGGGTTCTTAATGGATTGATTAATGGATTGGCCAAGTTGCGGGCATTGGTTAAAGAACCACCAATTAATGTATTTGGGCTTTCAAAATAGTTTTGTGTCATGTATGTTCTTTGCACGCCTGAACCTACACCCGACATGGTTGCTCTTAGTTTAACAAAGTCAAACATAGAAGGAAAACGAACAACTTCCGATAAAATAAAACTTGCATTGTATGAAGGATAAAAACCCCATACTTTTTTATCAGGAAACTGTGGCGCTGCCAATGTACTCCACCAATCCCAACGACCGGTAATATCAGCAAATAAGAAGTTTTTATAACCACCTGTAATTAAATAATAAAAGCTATTTGTCTCTAAGTTTTCAATTCGTTGGTCAGTCTTTACACCATATTTTGAGTTATTATGGTTGTACACACCCGGAAAGGTTAAACCATCAGAAATCAAACTGGTCATTCTGTAGTTATTTCTTAAAGTACTACCACCACCAGTTGCCGAAAAGTCGATATGCTTTCCGATTTTCTTTGCATATTTCATCATAAAATCAACCGATACTTCTCTTGAAAATATATCTTGCGAACGATGACTACCTTCCGGTAATCTTGAGCCTGCATCGTATGGACGATTTTGAAAACGATCTTCGCTGGACTGATCAATAGATGCTCTTACCATTGCATTAAACGACTTTGAAAACTGGTAATTAACCTGTGCATTACCATTTAAAGTATGGCGGTTATTGCCGTTTATAAATTCGTAAGAAATAGCATAAGGATTTTCAGGAAAAGTAGAATAGGGATAAGCTATCTTTCTCAGCTCCTGTCCATTCACCCAATAGTTTTTCAACCAGTTTACATCGGCATTAGGTTGCCAGAAAATAAACCAATACATTAACGATTGGTTACCATAACCGGCACCCGGTAGGTTATCGCTATTACGGTTACCGTAATTTACTTTAGCCGATACCGTTAGTTTATCCGTTACCTTAGAATTTACTGATAGTGCTAACGTAGTTCTTTTATAACCCGTATTAGGCATAATCCAGGTATTCTGAACATTGGTTACAGAAAACCTTGCTGATGTTTTGTCGCTTCCACCATCTATTGAAACAGTATTAGTTAAAGTTTTACCCGTTTCAAAAAAATCGCCAATATTATCATAAGCAACCCAAGGTGTACGTTCTTTTCCAACCGTTTGTGTTACCGGATCATATTGAAAAAAAGACTGTCCATCAAATCTAGGTCCGTAAGCTGATGAAGTACCCGAAGTACTTGCCCCATCTACTGTTGCGCCATAAGAATAATGCGCTGCACCATTTAAACCCTGGCCATATTCATACTGCATATCGGGCATGCGGTTAATACTTTCCATAGAGGCGTTTGAGTTAAGCGTAACACCTATACCCTTGCCTTTTTTGTTACCTGCTTTTGTTGTAATAATAATAGCACCGTTAGCTGCACGAGATCCATACAAAGCTGCAGCACTTGGCCCTTTTAATACCGTTAAACTTTCAATATCTTCAGGATTAATATCATCCATACCCGAGCCATAGTCAACCGGCATATTATCACTGCCTGTACCATACACAGCACTGCTTCCTGTTCTGCGTCCCGATCCTGCATTTAATACCACACCATCCACCACAATCAATGCTTCGTTTTCGCCGGTAAGGTTATTCTCACCTCTTAAAATAATTTTTGTACCACCAACCGGGCCTGCATTGGAACGTAACAAGTTTAAACCTGCAACCTTGCCAGATAATGCATCCATCCAGTTATTTGATAAAGCTTCTGTTAACTCCTCACCTTTTACAGTTGTAACAGCATAACCTAAAGCTTTCTGCTCACGTTTAATACCCAACGCAGTTACAACCACCTCATCCATATCTTTGGAGTCAGTCATCATCTTTACATTCAATACCCTTGCTTTTTCTACTTTAATAATTTGTGTAGTATAACCTGCATAAGAAAACATAATCTCTGCAGTTTCCGATTGTACTACTAACATGTAATTACCTTTTTTATCAGTAAATACAGTCTTGGTAAATCCCTTTGCCTGAACGTTTACATTCTCAATAGGATCTCCGTTTTCATTAACAACTTTACCGCGTATTACAATGTCTTCTACAGCACGATGGTTAATACCCGGCATTTCATTTTTTTTGTCGGGAACTCTGTCGTTCCCATTTGCATAACTGCACAGCTGCAGCACCATACATAAAAACAATAAACGTTTCATTAAAGAAAAGTTTTGGTAGTGAATGCATAAAATACCTGTTACGCTTACAGTGTATAGCTGTACCGCGTTTAGGTTAATGCAATAAATTAATTGGTGATTTTTTTTGACAGTGCGAATGTAGAAGCCCAGTGTAAACTTTTTGTTAAGGCAGTATTAACTTTAATAAATACACAATATGGTAACATTGCCCATTAAACCTTTGCTTGTTTAAAAAGTAGTTTGTATGTAAAAATTATTATTTGTAAATCAACTGCATTACTACTATCATCGCCGGTTGTGTCACTCACTTGTACGTTCAGTAATTCTATTGGGCATTGTGTATAAGTCTGTGATATATTTTGGTTTGTATAATGTGCAAGGAGTTTCCTCACTGCGTTCGGAATATTCGCCAATTAATAAAATATTGACAACCCAATCCCGAAGGGATGATATTATTATAGGAAAAAGCAATCAATAAAGAAACCCCGAAGGGGTGACATTATAACAATAATATCACCCCTTCGGGGTTTTGCTACATATCTGGTTCTCGCTATAATAATGTCATCCCTTCGGGATTAATAAAATAGTTTTTAATTTTTCAAACACTTGCAGTCACCACGACTATCCAGAGAGGTCTCCTGCACAATAAAAGTTTATAATATTCAAGGAGTTTCCTCACTCCGTTAGGCATGACGGTCGTTGATAATGCTGGTTCTCGTTTTCTAACATAGGTCGGGAGACTTGCGCCAGATAAAAAAATGGATAAATCCATTCAAATCGTACCACAATTCTATAGCCCACGGTTTAAACCGTGGGCTATAGAAAACATACAATCTCCTCTAAACCGTTTTAACGGTTTATGAAATATTTTACGTTTTACTCCCTATGCGAAACTTGTAGTTTCGCATTTTTATTTTATCGCTTTTAGCGATTTATGTAAATAAGAAATTTTCTTTCGGTCTTACGAACTCGCTGACTTTCGGACTTTCCTCTGTTGATTAGCGATATGCAGTACAAGAGAAGTATTTAATTCATTTCCACTGGAAATAAATTAAATCCCGATCCTATCGGATCGCAAGGGACGATCATCTGTGTTACTGCAGTTGGTAACATAAAAAAAGTGAACCATTACATGATTCACTTAAAACAATTACCGGATATAATTTTATTATTTCACTTTACTCAGTGCCATACAACGAATCATCCATTCTGGTAAACGTTTTTCCACACCGCGTTTTTTTAAATCAAGATACCAGCCAATTTTTTTCAGGATAGGTACTTTATGCGTTTCCACCAGCTCAATCAATGCCTGATCAGGATCTTCCAGGTAAGCAAACCTTCCGGCTGCCTGCCCCATCGAAAAAGAGTCGGCACTATCAATTGTGAAAGGGAAACCTGCCGCAGTAGCCTGTTTTTTCAGGGTTTCCATATCAATCACATCAAAACAAAGATGTATAAATCCTAAATCGCCCCAATACCGGTTATCAAAAATTTTCCGTGGCTTTTTGTCCAGTACCTGCACCAGCTCAATTTCCACGCCACCTAATAATTTACTAAAGGCTCCCTGGGCCGATCCGGGTTTACGCAACAACACCCGGCGATAGTTGTAACCTTCCGCAACAATATCCGGTACATCACTGAATTGTCCCTGCTCATCATATACTATTTCACTAATACCCAATACATCGCGGTATAGCTTTAAGGCTCTGTCAATATCTGACACGCCAATAACAGCGCCATAAATACCACCCATTTTATTTTCAGGATTTGGCGCTTTAAACCACTCATGTCCTTTTACCACATTAAACAAATTACCATGCTCATCCTGCAGCCAATAATGTTTATCGCCTTTTGCACTGGTTAACAATGCCGACACTTTTACATTCGCCGCTTTATGAAACTGATAAGAGACTTCAACATTACTGCTTTTTATCCTGGCACCAAAAATACCCAGATCACCAAACTCAGGTGTAAAATCGGCCGGTACCGGTGTGCGGCTTACATACTGCCATACTTCCATACCACCGCCACCGGCCATATTTAAGGTTAACAATGCATGACGCGAATGTATTTTCCCACCGGTATATTGTGTCATTAAAGGTGCGTCGGCTTTATCGTCAAACACCTGCACTTCCATACCCAGGTTGGCTTTATACCATAATTTAGAAACCTGTAAATCTTTTACACCTACCCCAATTTGCTGAACACCGGTGATACATTGTTTATGAGAAGCTTTGGACATTTTTATCTTGTTTGATTTTTGCGAAAATAAATATTTAGAGGGAAAGCGAAAAGCTTAAAGCAGAAAGCTGAAGGCTTAATGCTCAACATTAAACTTTGAACTTTAAACATTAAACTTATTAATGTGGCTGCATTCCTTTTTTATGAGCTATTTTAAAAAAAAGCGAAGGCATAATTCTTTTTATAAACAATAACATTCCTTCGGCTCGGGCAATTTTTATTAAACGTTTGCCATTTTGTGCGGCAGTTAAAATTTTGCGTACACATTCTTCAACGGGTATGCCGTTTTTTTGGCCATCATCCATTACCTGATGTGGTTTACCATCGCCAGTTAGTGCCGACATGGATATAGGTGTGTTTACCCTACCCGGGCAAGCAATGGTAACATATAATTGTTCGGCAGGTTTTTCGGTTTGCAGGGTTTCAAAAAAACCATGCAAAGCATGTTTGGCTGCTGCATAAGCTGAGCGCATAGGAAAGCCCATTAAACCGGAAATACTACTGATAACAATGATATGCCCAGTACCACGTTTTACAAATTGTGGTAATAATGCCTTGGTTAATGTAATAGTGGCAAAATAATCCAGTTCCATGATGCGTCTGTCTACAGAAATATCGGTATCAATAGTTAAAGACCGTTGACTTACACCGGCATTGTTAACCAATACATCTATATGGCCATGTTTTGCTAAAGCATCTTTAGCTAATTGGTCAATCTTATCGGTTTGCGACAAATCGAAAACAATGGTATCGCAATGTTGCGTATGTTGTAGACAGGTTTGTTGCACTTCGGCCAACACATCGGCACGACGAGCAGTTAATATTAGTTTGGCTTTTTGTCTGGCTAATTGTAAAGCCAACTCCTTACCAATGCCTGAGCTTGCACCTGTTATTAATACTATCTTATTTTCATAATACATGAAGTACAAGTTTTACGATTACCGTTTTATTTACTCTTCATAAAAAGTGTCAAGTCTTTGTCACCCTGTTTTTAAACCCGCATGGCGTGGTAGCTTGACGAAGGGCTACACAAGAACAATAAAAAAATCGTTGAAAGCTTCGTCAAGCTCAGCCTGACAGCTATCTCATCATTTTAAAAAATCAATCTATTTTCTTTAAGACCTAGGTTAACATCTATAACTATTCATCCCGAAAAATTACCAGTTACAAATTTTATAGGCTGTAAGCATGCAAAAATGGTTATTTTACGCAACATAATTCAAAACTTTATGCGCAAGTCATTTTTTAAAGGTTTTTTGTTACTGTTATTAACGGGTTTTAGTGCAAGTAATATTGTAGTTGCACAAACCAACGAAAACTTACCTACCGATTATTTAAGTGCTTCTTTTCATGCAGGCAGGCGTGCAGCAGCCCGTGAAAAAATGCCGGCCAACTCGGCCCTGGTGGTGTTTGCTTACCCCGAACGCAATTTTTCTAATGATGTAGATTACAACTACCATCAAAACCCTGACCTCTATTATTTTTCGGGTTACAAAGAGCCCAACTCTTTGTTAGTAATTTTTAAAGAACCTCAAACCGATAGTGCCGGTAATACCTACGATGAAATTATGTATGTGCAACAAAAAAATGCGCAGGCTGAACAGTGGACCGGTAAAAGACTTGGTGTAGAAGGAGCAAAAAGCAAATTGGGTTTTAAACACGCTTTTAATGCCAAAGACTTTAAAAGTTTGTCGATAGATTTTACCAAACTGGATAAAATTTTATTTGAACGCTTTCCGGAAGATGTGGCTAAAAAGGGCCGTACCGGTGATGATTTGTTCAGTCTGATACAAACTTTTAAAACAAAAGCCGACATACAGGCCGACTACACCAGCAAACCACGCTTTGATGTTAGAGGGTTTAATAAATTAACGGCTGATTTACGGGAGATTAAAACTCCTGAAGAGATTGTGTTGTTGCGCAAAGCGGTGGAAATATCCTGCCGTGCACAAAACGAAGTGATGAAAGCAGCCCACCCCAATATGAGTGAATTGGAAATACAAGGCTTACATGAGTACGTACACAAACGTTACGGTGCAGAAGGTATTGGTTATGGTTCTATTATTGGCGGTGGTGAAAACGGTTGTATTTTACACTACACCGAAAACAGCAAAACCAAAATTGGCAACGAAATGGTGTTAATGGATGTTGGTGCTGAGTACCATGGTTACACTGCCGATGTTACCCGTACCATTCCTGCTAAAGGCAAATTTTCGGCCGAAGAAAAATTAATTTACCAATTAGTATATGATGCACAGGAAGCTGCTTTTGCTACTTTAAAAGATGGCAGCAACTGGGCACAGGCAAGTACTGCTGCACAAAATGTAATTACAAAAGGCTTGGTTAAATTAGGTGTTGCACCGGATGAGAGAACTGCTGCCCGTTACTACCCCCATGGTTTAGGTCACCATATTGGTTTGGATGTACATGATAAAGGCAGCTATGGTACCATTAAAGAGAATATGGTTATTACCATTGAGCCGGGTATTTATATACCACAAGGTAGTAACTGCGATAAAAAATGGTGGAGCATTGCTGTACGTATTGAAGATGATGCCTTAATTACAAAAGACGGTTATGAATTGTTATCTATTTTCTCTCCTCGCAGCATTGCAGATATTGAAAAGTTGATGAGCGAAAAATCGCCATTGGATAACTTTAAACTACCGGCGTTGAAATCGGCTGAGAAGAAAGGATTTTAGGAGAGTAATGTAGGATTTCTGATTTGGTGATTGCTGATTTGAAATTTACATATTTAGCGATGGGCTTTGCCTGTCGCTTTTTTTATTATAAAATGAAAATGCAGGATTCTAAAATGTCTGATGTCTGATTTGATGATTTCTGATTTGATAGTTTTTAGGGATGGGCTTTGCCCATCGCTTTTTTTTGCCACAGAGGGAAAGGAGTTGGGAACACGGAGTTACACAAAGTTTTCTCTGTGCTACTCTGTGAAAAACCTCTGAGCAACGCTGTGGTTATAGCTGATGGTTGTTTTATTGATGACGGGCTGCCCGACTGGCAGTAGTAGCTGCAATGGTGCGTTGGATAAGTGTGTAGCCATTGCACTACTACAGAAGGCGGGAACTGCTGCTGACCGGAGTTACTACTTCCGAAAGCCCCAAATTAAGTTGTAACTAACTGAAAAACTGATTATTATATAAAAAATTGATTATAAAATTGGGAATATAGGCCGTATATATAAAATCTGCATTTCTAACCCTATCTTTGCCCTCCTTTAAAAATTTGTTAATACAACCAAACTTATGGACAAATTGATTTACCTGGTGCCTGCAATGGGAGTTATTGGATTGCTTTACACCTTACTTAAATTTAACTGGGTTGCCAAGCAAGATGCCGGCAACGACCGTATGAAAGAAATTAGTAATTACATTGCCGAAGGCGCCATGGCTTTTTTAAAAGCCGAATGGAAAGTGCTTGGTTATTTCGTAGTTATTGTTGCCGTTTTACTGGCAGTAATGGCCAGCGCTAACCCCCACTCGCATTGGAGCATTGCTGTTGCCTTTGTTATTGGTGCTGTGTTAAGTGCACTTGCCGGTTATATTGGTATGCGTGCTGCAACTAAAGCCAATGTACGTACAGCACAAGCTGCCCGTACAAGCCTTAGCAAAGCATTAAACGTTAGTTTTACCGGTGGTGCTGTAATGGGTGTAGGTGTGGCAGGTTTAGCCGTATTAGGCTTAGGCGGTTTATATATTGTATTACAACAAGTATTTGCAAATGGTGCGGCGGTTAACTCCGACGAAATGTTAAAAACCATTGAAGTGTTAACCGGTTTTTCACTGGGTGCAGAATCAATTGCTTTGTTTGCCCGTGTGGGTGGTGGTATTTATACCAAAGCTGCTGACGTTGGTGCAGACTTAGTAGGTAAAGTAGAAGCCGGTATTCCCGAAGATGACCCTCGTAACCCGGCCACTATTGCCGATAACGTAGGTGATAATGTAGGTGACGTAGCCGGTATGGGTGCCGACCTTTTTGGTTCGTACGTTGCTACCGTTTTAGCTACTATCGTATTAGGTCAGCAAACAGTTGTTCCATTTGGTGATGATATTTTAGGCGGATTTTCGCCTGTAGTATTGCCTATGTTAATTGCCGGTGTAGGTATTTTATTTTCTATTATAGGAACCTTGTTTGTGCGTATTAGCGATAAGGCTGGTATTAATACCAGCACCGTACAAAAAGCATTAAACATGGGTAACTGGGGATCGATGATTTTAACCGCTGCTGCTGCTGCCGGTTTAGTATATTGGTTATTACCTGAATTAATGGAATTACGTGGTACTTACTTTACCAAATGGGGTGTATTAGGCGCTATTGGTGTAGGTTTATTGGTCGGTGCTTTAATGAGCATTATTACCGAGTACTACACTGCTATGGGCAAACGTCCGGTATTAAGCATTATTAAACAATCTTCTACCGGTCATGCTACCAACGTAATTGGTGGTTTGGCAATTGGTATGGAATCTACCTTTTTACCTATTTTGGTATTAGCAGGTGGTATATGGGGTTCTTATGAGTGTGCCGGTTTATACGGTGTGGCTATTGCCGCTGCCGGTATGATGGCAACAACGGCTATGCAATTAGCCATTGACGCTTTTGGACCTATTGCCGACAACGCAGGTGGTATTGCCGAAATGAGTGAATTACCTCCTGATGTGCGTGAAAAAACCGACGTATTAGATGCTGTAGGTAACACTACTGCTGCAAGTGGTAAAGGTTTTGCCATTGCTTCTGCAGCTTTAACAGCTTTAGCTTTATTTGCAGCTTTCGTAGGTGTTGCAGGTATTACCGGCATTGATATTTACAAAGCCAATGTATTAGCTTGTTTATTTGTTGGTGCAATGGTTCCGTTCATCTTCTCGGCCTTAGCTATTCGTGCGGTTGGTGAAGCTGCTATGGCCATGGTGGAGGAAGTGCGTCGCCAGTTTAAAAATATTCCGGGTATTATGGAAGGTACTGCTAAACCGGAGTACGATAAATGTGTGGCTATTTCTACACAAGCTTCTATTAAAAAAATGATGTTACCGGGTGCCATTGCGATTATATCTCCCTTAATTATTGGTTTTATGCCAGGCCTTGGTGCAGAAGCATTAGGTGGCTTTTTAGCCGGTGCAACTGTTAGTGGTGTATTAATGGGTATGTTCCAGAATAATGCCGGTGGTGCCTGGGATAATGCTAAAAAATCATTTGAGAAAGGGGTGGAAATTAACGGTGAAATGTATTACAAAAAATCTGAGCCGCACAAGGCTTCGGTTACCGGTGATACAGTAGGTGATCCGTTTAAAGATACTTCTGGTCCATCGATGAATATCTTGATTAAATTAATGTCGATTGTATCATTGGTTATTGCGCCTACCCTGGCACAAATGGATAGCAAAGACGTTCCGGCAATTACTGTACCTCCGGTACAAACTCCTATGCCGGAATCAAAAAACAGCTTGAAAATTGAACAAGATGCCTTAGCTTTGCACACTCGAAATAATAACACTGTTCAATATAAATAATTAAAGTTCTTAATCAGAACCATTAAAGTAAGTCCCGCTGTTTCTACAGGGGGGCTTATTATTTTACCCCCATCCCCTAAGAGACTGTTTAAGTTTTAAAATTTCTTAAGCATAATCCTGATTGCCGATAATTCTACGATAGCGCTAGCTGTTTTTAAGGATCTTTC
>DHEF01000001.1:277379-280421 GCA_002399735.1 Chitinophagaceae bacterium UBA4857 | reverse complement strand
TAGCTAAATGACATTGGGCTGCCGGATTGCAGTGAAAAGCCCGCTGAAGGTTTGTGGGTGGGCTTTGTGGCGGACTTGTAACGGAAAGTCGGGACTGCTGCTGACCGGAGTTACTACTGTTGACAGCCCCAAATTTTTCTTATCGGGGTTTTTGCTACCTTCGCAGCACTATGACGGAAAAAATTCTGATTCTTGATTTTGGCTCGCAATATACCCAGCTAATTGCCCGTGCCGTAAGGGAGGCAAATGTTTACTGCGAAATTGTCCCTTTTCATAAAAATGTACAGTTTGAACCCGGTTTAAAAGGCATGATCCTGTCAGGATCGCCTTTTTCGGTTAACGACGAAAATGCACCGGATGTGCCTGTGGCCGATTTTATAAAAGAGCTACCCGTATTAGGCGTGTGTTACGGAGCACAGCTTACCGCTAAAAAATTTGGTGGTCTTGTGGCAAAAAGTAACAAAAGAGAATATGGCCGTGCTATATTAAAACAACAGCAACATGATGTGTTGTTAAAAAATGTAAGCGAGGAAAGCCAGGTTTGGATGAGTCATAGCGATAGTGTGAAAGACGTTCCGCCGGGTTTTGAATTACTGGCTTACACAGATAGTATTCCCGTAGCGGCATTTAAAAAAACACCCGTTGCCGGCGAACAGCCTTTATATGGCGTGCAGTTTCACCCGGAGGTTTACCATAGTACCGAGGGTAAAAAAATAATCAACAACTTTTTAGTAGATATATGCGGTTGTAAGCAGGACTGGACACCAGCTCACTTTATTACCGATACGGTTGAAGCGCTTAAAAAACAGATTGGCGACCGTAAGGTTGTCATGGCTTTAAGTGGAGGTGTTGATTCTACCGTTGCAGCTACCCTTATTCACCGTGCAATTGGCGACAGGCTGTTCGGCATTTTTGTGGACAATGGCGTTTTACGCAAAGATGAGTTTGAAAGCGTATTAGAATTATACGGCAAACTTGGGTTAAATGTAAAGGGTATTGACGCCCGACAACGTTTTTACGATGGTTTGGCCGGCAAAACCGACCCGGAAGATAAACGAAAAGTAATTGGCAGTTTGTTTATTGATATTTTTCAGGAAGAAGCCAAAGCTATTGATGGCATTGGTTTGTTAGGTCAGGGTACTATTTACCCCGATGTAATTGAAAGTGTATCAGTACATGGGCCATCAGTTACCATAAAATCGCACCACAATGTGGGTGGTTTACCGGCACATTTACATTTAGAATTGGTAGAGCCATTGCGTTTATTATTTAAAGATGAAGTACGTAAGGTAGGCCGTGAGTTGGGCATACCTGCCGATATGATTGACCGCCACCCTTTCCCCGGACCGGGATTGGCCATTAGAATTTTAGGCGAAGTGACCGAAGAAAAGGTACGATTATTGCAAGATGCTGACCACTTATATGTTAAAGCGTTAAAAGATACCGGGTTGTATGCAACCGTTTGGCAGGCCGGCACTATCTTGTTACCGGTAAAAAGTGTGGGAGTAATGGGCGACGAAAGAACGTATGAATTTACAGTTGCTTTACGTGCCGTTACCAGTGTAGATGGAATGACAGCCGATTGGGCACATTTACCTTATGACTTTTTAGCTAATATTTCGAACGAGATAATTAATAACGTAAGAGGCATTAACCGGGTGGTATACGATATAAGCAGTAAACCGCCGGCTACTATTGAGTGGGAATAAACCACAACAACCTCCGACAAAACACTTATTCATGAAGCAATTGATTGCCGTTGTTGTTTTTATTTTTGCAGGTTTTTCATTAGTGCATGCACAGCAAAACGGTAAAAAAAAGATAGCCATTTTTGCCCCCCTGTATCTTGACTCGGCATTTACTGCCGATGGCGAATACAGGTACTCCAGCAATAATATGCCTAAGTTTATTACACCGGGGTTAGAATTTTATCAGGGTGCACAACTGGCATTGGACTCTTTATCGCAAACAGGTGTACAGTTAGATGTAACTATTTACGATACCCGTGCCCGCTGGCAAAAAGTAGAAGACCAATTGGATAAAGCCATTAATAACGGTACTTCGCTAATTATTGCCCATTGCAGCAATAACGAGTTAAGAACCTTTGCGGATAAAGCACAAGCCAGCAAGGTTCCCGTAATTAATGTTAACCTGCCTAACGATGGTGGTGTAAGCAACAATCCTTATTTTGTTGTACTAAACCCCACCCTAAAAACACAAACACAGGGCATATACGATTTTGTAAAAAAGAATTATAGCGGCAACAAACAAATTGTATTTTTTAAAAAGAAAAACACATCCGAAGCAGCTATAAAATCGCTTTTTGAAGAAGCTATAAAAAACACACCCGGCACTGCTTTAAAAATTAAGTATGTTGATTTAATTGACAGTTTTACGGTTAACCAATTAAAATCGCAGTTAGATAGTACCAAACAAAACATTTGTATTGTAGGTTCTTTCGATGTAAATTTTGGCAACCGTATTATAAAACAGCTGGCAACTTTTAGCAAACAATACAAATCGGTAGCAGTAGGTATGCCTACCTGGGAAAACCTAAAAGGCTTGAGCAAACCTGAATACAAAGGTGTTGAAATAGTGTACAGCAATCCGTTTTACAATGCTAAAACCGATAAGCTTAGCCAAAGCATCAACCAGTATTTTACGCAAAAAATATTTGCCCGCCCAAGCGATATGGTTTTCCGTGGCTATGAAGTAACCTGGAAATTTGCCAAACTATTACAGCAATACGGCGACGATTTTAACGCCAACCTTACCAACAAAAATTACCAGTTATTTACCGATTTTGATATACAGCCGGTACTGGACAACATCACTATGACGCTGGAGTATATGGAAAACAAAAAGCTATATTTTGTAAAATGGCAGGATGGAATAGTGAGGCAGGTGTTGTAGGGAGAGTTGAGAAATGAGATTTCAGAATTGAGATAAAACAATAAAAGCACCGAACGGCGCTTTTATTGTTTTATATTATCAGCTGCATTACTACTATCATCGTCTGTTGTAACCCGATAGGGTTGGGAT
>DHEF01000001.1:261397-277289 GCA_002399735.1 Chitinophagaceae bacterium UBA4857 | reverse complement strand
TGTTGTAACCCGATAGGGTTGGGATAAAATTTATTTCCAGTGGAAATGAATTTTATACTCTCACTGCATCGTTCGGTAATGCTATTGGGCATTGTGGTAAAGCAAAATTATCTCTCAAGTTTACCACTAACAGAAAAGACGCCATCATGGCGTCTCTACAATATTAACTATGAACAATTAACCGTACTACTATACTACTTTCAACAACAACACAGCAATACCATAAATTACGGTAATGGTAAAAATGCCTTTAGCGGTTTTGTCCTTTTGGCTATTAAGATATAATGTAAACAATACAATATTAGCCAGCAACATTAACGAGCCAATAGAGGTTAACATTTGGTTTTGCGTAAAGAAAAAATGTAAAAATTCGCCAAAACTAAAACCGGTACTTTTTACCAGGTAAATAACAAGCAGTCCGATAAACAATCCTAAAAAACCTATTAATATGCCGAATTTAAAATTATCCGTCTTAAATATTTTTACCACAGTTTTTCTAATTTTTCTTTTAGCGAATAGTTAGTCAGGTCAAATTGTACAGGCACCACACTTACATAACCATTGTTCAATGCCCATACGTCCGTATCTTTTGATTTATCAAAATTTACAAACTCACCGGTAAGCCAATAATAATGGCGACCGTTAGGATCGGTACGTTCAATAAAATCTTCCTCATATTTAGCATAAGCTTGTTTGCACAATTTAATGCCTTTAATATGCGAAGCAGGTAATACCGGAATGTTTACATTTAAAACGGTATGTTTTTCCAGTTTAGTGCTTAACATTAACTCCACCACTTTACGGGCAAACACTTTTGCACCAGAAAAGTCCGCATCAATGCTATGATCTAATAATGAAAACCCTGCTGAAGGAATATTTTCAATAGCGGCTTCTACCGCTGCCGACATAGTACCGGAGTAAATAACATTAATACTATGGTTAGCACCGTGGTTAATACCGCTGATGCAGATATCGGGTTTACTATGTAATACTTTATCTACAGCCAGCTTAACACAATCTACCGGTGTACCGGTACAAGCATAGGCTTCAATACCATTAAACGGATCTACTTTGTGTAACCGTAATGGATGGCCAATAGTAATGGCATGACCCATACCCGATTGGGGTTTATCGGGTGCTACTACTACTACTTTTCCTAAATCACGAACAGCTTCCACCAGGTTACGAATACCCGGTGCAGTAATGCCATCATCGTTGACAATAAGTATTACCGGCTTTTTTTTCTTAACTGCTGCTTGTTTAACAGCTTTCTTTTTTGTTGCCATGATATTACAAAAATATACGAATAAATAGGAAGTAGGTAATAAGTTGGAAGTTTTAAGTAATAAGTTTTAAGTTATAATCTTTAGGGCGAGCACATAAAAAGGATTATAAAGAGATTTATACCTCTAACTTTCGGACTCACGGACTCACGGACTTTCCGACTTCCTGACTTTCCTTAATACTTAAACGTAGGGCAAAGTGTTTGGCGGCGGTTACCTTTAAACGTATCGTAAGCGCCTTGTTTTACCAGCGATATTTCGTAAGCACCACGACGACCGTTGTAATTACTAAGCGAGGAAATAGTAATGTCGTAGTTAAAAGTAACTACATAGTCTTTAAAGCCAATACCTAACATAGGTATAACGGCGTCCTGATGACGATAATAAGCACCACCAATTAAAATAGTTTCGCCATCACCGGATAGGTTGTAATGAGCATTGGCACCTATCACCGTTTCGGTAGATTTTGATTGTAAGGAGAAATATATATTGGGATTAACTATCCACTGATCGTTTACTTTAAAACTACCATTGACGAATGCAGAGTGGCGCATAGGTATGCGATTGTCAATACCCGGTGCTTCGTTAAAGAAAGATTCTCTTGGGCGGTTTAAATGATGCGATGACCAACCCACATTCAGGTACACATTTTCGGTAGGAAAATAAGCATAATTAATACCTGCCTGAATATCGAGGTAATTAATATTGGTATTTGCCAATATAGCATTTGTGGGCATGTTGGCATCGAAAAATTTACCGTCAAACTGATCGGGAAATTTTAAGTTGGTAACATTAATACGTTTGTTAGCCCAACCTACATTAAAGCCTGCACTTAACAAACTACCTAACCCAAGTGTTTGGTGGTAAGCCACCGAACCGTATAATCTGGTAGAAGTTAAGTTGCCGCTACCGGCTACATCACGCAATAACATACCCCCTACACCTAACCATCCGTCACGGCTATCATCGTTTAATAACTGTGCATCGCCATAAGCACTCATGGTTTTGTAAGGCACCGACATAACCGACGACCATTGGTTACGGTAGTTGGCTCCAATTCTATAATCTGCATCGGGCATAAAACCTGTGTTAGCCGGATTGGTTAACAAAGGTGAGTTCATGAATTGCGAGAAATGTAAATCCTGCGCATACAAACCTGTAGCCGACAATAACACCAGCAAGGATGCCAGTGCTTTACCGATAAACTGTTTTTGTATGTAGCTTTTTATATTCATTTTATACAAGCAACTATAAATTTATAAACGACCTTATGCCAAATGCCGAATAGTATTACCAACCGATGAAGAGTGCGACGCAACGAAAGTTGATAGTAGTAATACTGCTGATAACAACATTTAAAAATACACCTTAAAAAACAAAGGTTTTGTTATTGTTACGCTACTATCGTATTAATGTTATATCGCCTTTTTTGGAAGCTTTCGTCCCATCAAAAAACTCTACTTCAAGTGTGTACGCATATACATCCATTGGTTGTACGGCGCCTTTTACACGACCATCCCAACCTATATTTCTATCGTTTGTTTCAAATACTTTTTGTCCCCAACGGTTCCAGATAATAAACCTCATTTTAGCTATACCAAAACCCCGCACTTTTACCACACTGTTTATATCGCCGCTATTAGGTGTAAATGCATTAGGAACATCCAGCGCAGGCTCGATAATGGCACTAACCGGCAGACACAAAGTATCCGGACAACCTGCAGCGGTGAATGCAATTAAACATGCATTAAACGTGCCAGTTGAATTATACTGATGTGTTACGTTAGCACGGGAAGTAGTTTCCAGTGTTTCGCCATCGCCAAAATTCCACTGAAACCTAACCGCATTAGGAGACGACTGATTTGCAAATACAGTTGGTGTATTTACCTGCGGCGTTGTTGGTGTAAAGGTGAATTGCGCATCGGGCAATGCATTTACCGATATGGTAAAATAAGTTGTATCGGTAAGATTACAGGTATTAGGATCATTTGCGACAAGCCTTATCCTATATGTACCGGGAGTATTGTATAAATGTGTAGGGTTAACCAGGGTGGATGTATTATCTGTACCCGATGCAGGATCTCCAAAATCCCACTCAAAAGACAAGCCTCCAACTGAAGTGTTGTTAAAAGTTGCTGTATATGGTGCACAACCGGAGGGTGGCGTTTCAAAAGCAGCCTCCACATTAGCCGCAACACGTACAGTTATAGTAAGCGAATCCGGATTGTTACAATACGCAGTATCTTGCAATACCAGCCTTACTTCATAAGTCCCCGGATTAGCATAAGCATGTGTTAATGAATTTAAACCTGCAATTACACGGGGTGAGCCGTCGCCAAAATCCCACACAAAAGAGGTATCGGTAAATGGTCTGGAAGGGTCGGTAGTTGATTGATTATCGAACCGGTAATTGAAGGCTTCGCATGGTGCCAGTTTAACAATATCGGCAGCTAGGTTGGCTCTTAAATCACCCACCCGAATGTTCATGTAAGATGTATCACGGATATTACAACTGGAGGGATCGATAGCAATCATCATTACCCTATAAGTGCCCACTGTATTGAAAGTGTGTGTTTGTGTATAACCGGTAGTTGCCGGTAATGGGCCTATATGAAAACTTTCATAATCGGGATGATTTTGATCGATAGGGCCGGAGCCGTTATCGCCAAAATTCCAGATATACTGTGTTGCGTTTAATACCAGATCGGAAAATGTTACTTGTAAAGGAAAACAACCGGCAGTATCGTTAGGAACACCGCCAATAGCAGATGATACACTACCACCTACGCCGGCCAAATCGAGCCGGATTTTTAACATCCCCAAATTACAATTGGCAGCTGCAGGCCTACTTGCACCCCAAACACCGATGGTAGTTGGGAATGGAGCTAAATTTCCGCATGCTGCACACATACTTTGATAAATAACACCGTTTGCATCGAAACGACTGGTACCGCCGTCAACGTGATCAGAAAAAGATCCATTCATTTGTCCGTAAAAACTGGCATATAATGGTTCTGTATTAACTGCGTCACGACTCATTACGAAAAAATAAAAATCAGCCCCATCTGTCTGCCTACCACTACGCCCGGGGGGGGTTACAGCATTGGCTGTTGTTGGCAAACCTGAAGTGCCTGCTAAAACACCTGTGTAACCTTGCATAGGACCACCCCATCCGGAAACATATACATTCTCGCACCTGTCAACCAGAAACGCAGTAGGCGAAATATTTGGTATAGCAGCACCGCTACCAAAAGCTGTAGAATAAACATAGGCCGATAAATTGGTTTGCATTTTTACGATAAACTGTTGGCCGGTAGAACCATATGATCTTGCATTTAATACTTGCCACCTACCATTGGTTGTACCCATTACATATAAGAATCCGTTTCTATCAAACTGTATACCATAAGCCTGCGTAATAATAGTACCTGCAGTGGTGATTGAATTTAGATAAGTACCTCGTACAAGTGTATTTCCATCCGGTGTTATTTCGGCAACGAAACCTGAAATAGAATTATTTTTATTAGGATTAACAGTACCCGCACTCTGTGTAGGAAAAAGATCATCACTTTCGGTACCTCCGGCAACAAATACATTACCATTAGGGCCAATAGCCAATACATAGGCCGCATCATTATCTGTGCCGCCTAAATAACTTCCGAATAAAAGTGTAGAAAGATTAGGGTCAAACTTCAAAATCAGTGCATCTTGCGCACCTCTTATATTAGGTTGAAAACGTCCGGCAGTAAAACTTAAACCTGCCGACCTTGTGTTAGATGCTACATAAATATTATTTGCTCCGTCTAATATCACTTCACTTCTTCCATCATCGCCGTAATTACGATTAAGCGAATTAGGCCCCGTACGGGTATTACTTATATTAACACCATCATCCGACGCACCGCCTACTTTTAATGAACCAATTAAACCTGTACCAGAAGCATTCAATTTAGTAATGACAATATCATACAAACCACCACCGCCAATTACACCGTTTGTTGTAGTAGGGTAATTAGGCGAGTTAGATCTACCGGCCAATACTAAATTACCCGCTTCATCTACCACCAAACTGTGAGGCTGCTCGTTACCACTTCCTCCAATATAAGTTGCATAAACCCTATTGGTTCCAATAGAGTTTAATTTAATAATTCCTATATCAAAACCATTACTGCCACCTTCATTTTCTCCTCCGCCGTAAGATGTTTGAAATGCGCCTGGAGAAGTAGGAAATCCGACACCAAATACAATACCGCCACCAAAAAAGCTACCATCCGGCCCATATGTTGCTGTAAAACCCCAGTTATCGCCTGTGCTACGTGCAAAAGAGCAAAACACTAAAGTAGGATCTATTACAAGTGTTGCTTTAGGATCATAATTTTTTACGTCAAAAGTTACAATATTGTTTTTAACGACATATTTAACCGACACCTCTTTTGTTTGTTTACCATCATTCTGGTAACTGTAAGGATAAGTTTCTACAAACTCGCCTAATGATGTACTGGTTACAAGTTGTCTATTTCTTACAGATATTTTATCAACACCATCGTACCGCAATGCGATCTTTTTTACATCCCCACCAGGCTTTACGATGATGTCATATTTTAATAAATTGTTGTGGGTATAATAACGTACATCGATATTGGGATAGACATCCTTCATTTCAATGGTTTGAAAAACTTTACAATTAGCGGCCCACTTAGAAGGGTCGTTTCCCTTAAAATAGTTTTCGTAGGTTTCCTGAGGTTTTGAAGGAATTACCTGCACATTTTTGCTGGCATTTACAAAATCGATATTGTACGAGTGCGAACGCATTACCTGCTTGTCGTTCATTTGCCTGGCTTGCTGGCCCATGTACTCATGACCATGCATGGTTGCCATCAATTTCTTAAAATCTTCGGTATTGTGTTGTAGAACAGTTACACCGCCGTTGCGGATAAAAAAACTACCAAAACTAACATCTCCTTTAAACTTTACACGCTCGTCCCACTGGCCTTTGTTTTCAACAAAGTCAATCATCCCATACTCACTTTGTGCAATAGTTAACAAAGGCAGTAAGAGGGCAACGGTAGCTAACAATAAATTTCTCAATGGCGTATATGAATTACATTCTTAAATTAACGAAATAAAATGGCAAAAAGATTTAAAACATATGTTAAGATATTTTACTCCATAAAGTTTTCCCTTTTTGCGACTGTAAGAATTGTTTCAAAACACGGTTTTCTTCCTTTTCCAGTACATTATCATCCTCCAATAATTGTACCGCAAACTTTCTTGCCGCGTCTAAAATGGGTTTATCATTTATTATGTTAGCCAGTTTAAAGTTCAGTACCCCACTCTGTCGGGTTCCATCAATATCACCAGGACCACGCAAATCCAAATCCTTCTCTGCAATTTCAAAACCGTTATTGGTCGATACCATGATTTTAATCCGCTCCCTGGCATCATTACCCAACTTTTGCCCGGTTAATAGTACACAATAACTTTTTTCGCTACCGCGACCTACCCTCCCTCTTAGCTGATGTAATTGTGATAGGCCAAATTTTTCGGCACTTTCAATTACCATTACCGATGCATTAGGCACATTTACACCCACCTCAATTACGGTTGTTGATACCATTATCTGCGTGTCATTTTCTACAAACCGACGCATATTGGTTTCTTTTTGCTCGGCAGGTTGTTTGCCGTGTACCATGCTAATCCAATATTTAGGCTCCGGAAAATAACCTTTCACCGTATCATAGCCACGCATCAGGTTTTCATAATCCAGTTTATCACTTTCTTCTATTAACGGAAAAATAATATACACCTGACGCCCCAACGCTATTTCCGCTTTCAGAAATTCCATCACCCGGCTTCTGTCATTCTCATAACGATGAACCGTTGTAATTGTTTTACGACCCGGCGGTAATTCGTCAATTATACTATAATCCAGGTCGCCATAAGCTGTCATGGCCAGTGTACGGGGTATGGGTGTGGCTGTCATTACCAATACATGTGGTGGCACAACAGCCTTCTTCCACATTTTTGCTCTTTGTTCCACACCAAAACGATGTTGTTCGTCAACAATTGCAATACCCAGGTTTTTAAATACCACAGCCGACTCAATTATGGCGTGTGTACCAATTAAAATATGCACCTCGCCATTGGCCAATTGTCCCAATATTTCCCTTCGGGCTTTTGCCTTGGTAGAGCCGGTAAGTAAACCCACTTTTATGGGTAACCCTTCCAATTGTTTACTAATGGTTTGATAGTGCTGTTTAGTTAAAATTTCCGTTGGTGCCATTAAACATGCCTGGTACCCATTGTCCAATGCTATTAACATACTTAACAATGCCACCATGGTTTTACCGCTGCCCACATCACCTTGTAATAAACGGTTCATTTGTTTACCACGGGCAGTATCCTGTCTTATTTCTTTTAGTACTCTTTTTTGAGCTCCGGTTAATTCAAAAGGCAGGTAATTATTATAAAACTCATTAAACAGACCGCCTACTTTTTCAAACACCACACCACGTGAGTGCCGATGCCTGTCCAGCTTTAATAAATTAAGTCTTATCTGCGCAAGAAAAAATTCTTCAAATTTTAAACGCCTGATAGCATTATTGTAAGCCACCGTATTGGGTGGAAAATGAGCATATTTGTATGCTAAAAATCTATCTTCCAACTTTAGCTGTTGTAATATACCAGCGGGAATATTTTCTGGAATATCTGTTTGTCTTAACTGCGCAAAAATGGCTTCGGTTAATTTACTAATTTGCCGGCCACCCAAACTGCGGGCTTTCAATTTTTCGGTTGAAGGATAAACCGGCTCCAATACATCCTGACCATCTTTTTTTTCATGTTGCCACAATTCCAGTTCGGGGTGTACAATTTGCGGCTTACCCATAAAAAAACTAACCTTTCCAAATACCAGGTATATTTTCCCACTCTCCAATGCTTTTTCCACCCAGGTTATGCCTTGAAACCAGGCTACTTCCAATACACCAGTTTTATCCCTTATTTCACCCACTAATCTTTTACCCCTGTTTTCTCCTATTACTTCCAGGTTCATTAATACCCCGGCTACCTGTATATAATCGGTTGTCGGGTCAATTTGATTAATAAATGAAACCTTGGTTTTATCAATATGCCGCAAAGGAAAATGTTGCAACATGTCCTGATAAGTAAATATGTTCAGTTCTTTTTGCAACAACTCCGCACGATGCGGCCCCACACCTTTAATGTAGGCAACAGGTGTTTGTAATATATTGGTGGCGTTACTGATAGAAGTTTTTTTACAAAAATAAGCATTCAGTCTAAAGCAAACAGTTTATAGCTTAGTACAGTTTACACAAACAGGTACTTGCATAATTAAAAACTGTATATTACTTTTAACCTGAAAACCATAAGAACTTTTTAGAGAAAACCAATTATCCATGTCCTTTCAAAACTTTTTGTTACAGGTTACCCTGCCTTTTAATGGTGATTTTAAATTGCCTTTACAAAGTTTTATTACTGCATTTCTTATTGCAATTATTTTTATTCCCGTACTTATAATATTAGTTAACCGTTACAAATTACTGGACAAACCCAATAACAGAAAAGAACACACGACCCCCATTCCAACTATGGGCGGCATTGCCATTGCACTTGGTTTTTTATGCAGTTATTTATTATGGATACCTCTCACCTGGGATGCCGTTAACATTAGTTTTGCCTTAGGTGTAACGGTATTATTGGCCTTGGGTATGATGGACGATATAAAAGATGTGCTTGCCCGTTATAAATTTATAGTACAGATAGCAGTAGCTGCTTTACTGGCCATTTCCGGGTTAAGAGTACAGGATTTTGGCGGCATCATGGGCATTCATCAATTACCCGTTGCAGCGCAATACACTATTACAATTTTCGTCATTGTAGGTATTACCAATGCTTATAATCTTATTGATGGCATTAACGGTCTTGCAGGCGGATTGGCTTTTATGGGTTTGGTTACACTGGGTATTTTTTTACAACTGGGAGGAAACACTACCGGCTGCTTATTAGCCTTTGCTTTAGCAGGCGGTATACTCGGTTTTTTATACTTCAATCTCGATCCTGCAAAAATTTTCATGGGCGATACCGGCTCACTGCTATTAGGTTTTGTAATTGCTGTATTAACCATACAACTTATGAACAGCAATATAGTGTTGCCAAACGGAATGCCGTTACATGAACCTGTTGTTGCATTAGGAATTGTGCTGATACCTGTTTTTGATACAGCCCGTGTTTTTTTACAACGCATTTGGCGGGGCAGCTCACCTTTTGTAGCCGACAGAACACATTTGCACCACTACTTTACCAATAAAGGTATCGGACATGCCATTACCACCGGCAGTATTATTTTTATTAATGGCATTGTGTTATTTATAGCCTTACAAGTGCAATTTAAAAATCCCAACATAGCTATATTATTGTTACTTTTTTTTATGGTATGTATTACTTATTTATGTTCCTGCATTACCTACTTTAATATTGGCAAACAAAAAACATTGCTTAATAACACAAAGTCTGTGTAGCAAATAGCTTTTTATTATGTAACCGGCAGTAGTAACTCCGGTCATCGTCCCTTGCGATCCGATTGGATCGGGATTAATTTATTTCCAGTGGGAACGAATTAAAGACTCACACTTATACTGTAGTAATTCTATTAAGTATGTTTATTTAATGGTTAATCCGATGAATGGTCAATGCTGACTAGCGAACGGAACGATGAAAGGAGCGTCGCAACATCAGCCCAATCAGGGGTATGCAGGCGGTAAACAAAAAAATATAAATACACCAATAAATAAACATTGCATTACAGGGTATAAAACACCCAAACAAGTATAATTTTGCCCCATGAAAGGGCTTACTAAGTGGACCGATACAATTGTAGCAATTGCAACACCTCCGGGATTAGGTGCGTTAGGCATAATACGTTTAAGTGGTGCAACAGCCATACCATTAGTCAACAATTTATTTCCATCAAAAGATTTAGTAGCTCAGTCCTCGCACACATTACACGTAGGTTTTTTAAAGAATGGTGATATTATATTAGACGAAGTTGTGGTATCGTTATACAAAGCACCACGCTCCTACACCGGCGAAGATATTGTAGAAATAAGCTGTCACGGATCGCCCTATATTTTACAACAGGTAGTACAAGCCTGTATTGCGCAAGGCGCCCGTTTAGCCACACAAGGTGAGTTTACGCAACGTGCATTTTTAAACAATAAAATGGACCTGGCACAAGCCGAAGCCGTCGCCGATTTAATTGCCGCTGATACGGAAGCTATGAAACAAACAGCCATGCGTCAATTGCGTGGTGGCTTTTCTAACGACCTTAATCATTTACGGGAACAACTGATAAATTTTGCGGCACTGATAGAATTAGAATTAGATTTTTCGCAGGAAGATGTGGAGTTTGCCGACCGTACCGCATTGCACCAATTAATTACCAGTTTAAAAATAAAGATTGACGAACTGGTACAATCTTTCAAGCTGGGTAATGTAATAAAGAATGGTGTTAGTGTTGCCATTATTGGCAAACCTAATGCCGGCAAAAGCACTTTACTAAATGCTTTATTAAACGAAGAAAGGGCTATTGTAAGCGATATTGCCGGTACTACCAGAGATACTATTGAAGAAACCTTGAACATTAACGGTGTATTGTTTCGTTTAATTGATACCGCAGGTATACGTGAACACACTACTGATGTAATTGAACAAATAGGTGTTGGCCGCAGCCTTGCTAAAATGCGTGAAGCAAATGTAGTAGTGTATTTATTTGATGTGTATGAAACCGACGCTGCTAGTTATCAGTTACAGATAACAAACTTAAAAACAGATAATATTTTATACCTGCCGGTAGGTAATAAAGTAGATGGGTTGCTGATAAATGATTTGCAGCAAAAATATACAGACGATAGTATTATTTATTTATCAGCTAAGGACAAAACAAATATTCAGCAGTTAAAACAGGCACTATACAATATTGCCGTAGGCGGTAATATTAATACCGAAAGCACTATTGTAACCAATGCACGACACCATGCGGCATTATTAAAAATTCAGGAAAGTCTGCAAGATATTGATGCCGGTATGCAAGAGGGTTTAACCAGCGATTTGTTAGTGTTAGATATACGCCGCTGCCTGCATTACCTGGGCGAAATAACCGGCCGTATTGAGGTGGACAGGGATATATTGGGTACTATTTTTGGCAAGTTTTGTATTGGAAAGTAAGTAATACACTCACTTAATACCAATGATCACATCTCCACACTTGGGTTGTTGAAAACTACTCACCACAATGCCTATTTTAATTAAATCAAACAATTACTAAAAAATTGTGGATAAAAATTTTGTTATGTTAAATTTTTTAGTATTTTGCAGCTAAATAAATTAGCTATGTCAATTGCCAACAAAAATATGAAGTACCTGCGAAAGCTTAGAGGCTGGACACAGGAAGAGTTTGCGCAAAAGCTACGAATAAAAAGATCACTGGTAGGTGCCTATGAAGAGGAACGTGCCGACCCGCGAATTGACATCCTCGAAGCTGTTTGCGATATGTTCAAACTTACCCTTGATGATATATTACGTAAGGACTTGAGTGAAGACTCCGGTAACTATTTAACCAAACGCAGGGCTATGAAATTAGCCGCCGGCCGTGCCGACATTCCGTTTGTACCCGTTAAAGCAGCAGCAGGTTACCTGGCAGGTTATGCCGATCCGGATTTTATAGATGAGTTAAACACATTTACACTTCCTTTTTTATCCGGGGGCAACTATCGTGCTTTTGAAATTGTGGGAGATTCCATGTTACCTACACCAAGCGGATCGGTAATTGTTGGTGAAAAAATTGACAAGCTGGATAATGTAAAAAACAATGCGGCCTGTATTGTAGTATCACGTAACGAAGGAGTGGTATATAAAAGGGTACAAAAAAATACCCGTAACCAATCTAAACTTACTTTAATTAGCGATAACCCGGTATTTCAACCCTACTCTATGAGTGCTGAAGATGTGTTGGAAATGTGGGAAGCACAGGTGGTTATATCTAAAACCAGCAGTATGCAACGCTGGAATGTAAATGAATTGGCCAATATTGTTACCGACTTACAACAACAGGTTAGCTCGTTAAAAAAGAAAGTGAATTAACAGTAATAACAAAATAAAGGATCATAGCAGCGGTGTTTTTACATGGCTGCTTTTTTATGTAAGGCATTTAGCGCAATGTAAATGGTTATATAGCAGTACGCTTTTTACGGCTTAGTTTACGAATATATTCCAGGCTATTATTAATAACTGCATACACATCTTCTCCCGCTTGTTGCTTTACTTTATGGCCTTTACCATAACCACTAAATGCAGGTAATAAACATTTTTCATGGGTAAAATAAAAACAAGGTAAGTCGGCTTGTTGCACGCCATCAATTTTACGGCTAATAGTAGGTTGTAAATGTCCGGACACAGGATAACCTGTTATAAGTGATGAAGTTTGTAAAGCATTGTACTTATTAATATCGTACATAAAACTAAAAGCACCTTCATTAAGAATATGATAAACAATATCTACCCTGTGTTGCCTATACCATTGTTCTTCAATAATATCTTCTTTGCCTTTTACCCAAATAATTTGCATACCCGAAAAATTTTTACGCCAGTTATCAAACTGCTCAGGTATTTTATTTATAATGCTGTAAGTAAAATCGCCGAGTATAATTAATCGCTCAGCTTTAAAAAAATAAAGCTGGTGCATTAACCGTTGCAGCTCGTGCTGGTAATCGGGTGTATGAATAATTACATTGCCTGATTTAATTTTACGTGAACGCCCCAGGTGTAAATCGGATAAAACTACTGTATTGGCAGCCTGCCAATACATTGTCTTTTCCGGTGTAACCAACAACGGCGTGTCCTGTATTATATGATTGTAGTAATCCTGCATACGAGGTAAATGTAACCAAGGTTTTATAAAACCAGTTGAATTAAAAAGTAAAAATGAAAAATAAAGAATTAATTGCTTAGCCCCATTGAAAAGATTTACGGAACTGGCAGTTGACGATAATTATTACACTGATGATGGGCTGCCGGATGTGGCGAGTTTAGTGCGTAACGCAGTGAAGCACCGGAGCGAAGCGGAGCCCAAAGCAGCCGGAACAGCAGTTGATTAGTATTATTTTTCGCTGACAGCCCCAACTGTATTTTACAAGAAAATGTGTAGTAGACCATTGAAAATGATGACTTTACCCTTTCGGAATATTTTTTACTAAACAGCTGCCGGTATTTTTTCTGTAAACTTTTTCAGTAAATTCGTATTTCATGGAAACTGTAGCACAAATTCCCAAGTATAACCTAAATGAAGAGCAGGAGCGAAAACTGATTCTGAGAGAGTACCGTTCCCTTTTACGATCGTTAAAACTGAAGTTGAAACCAGGCGACAAACGCCTGTTAAGGATAGCTTTTGAAATGTCGGTAGAGGCGCATAAAACCATGCGTCGTAAAAGTGGTGAACCTTATATTTTACACCCCATTGCCGTAGCCAAAATATGTGTGGAGGAGATTGGTTTGGGCGTACGTTCATCTATTTGTGCCTTGTTGCACGATACGGTGGAAGACACTGATGTTACCCTTGATGATATTGAACGTGAATTTGGTGGCGAGATTACCCGTATTGTGGATGGGCTAACGAAAATTTCGAATGTAATAGACATCAACGCATCGCAACAAGCGGAGAACTTTAAAAAAATATTACTCACGCTTACCGATGACCCCCGTGTAATTTTAATTAAACTGGCCGACCGCTTGCATAACATGCGCACCATGGATAGCATGAAGCGGGAAAAGCAATTAAAAATTGCATCGGAAACCGTTTACGTATATGCACCGCTGGCACACCGTATGGGTTTGTACAGTATTAAAACCGAGTTGGAAGATCTTTCCATGAAATACATGGAACCGGAAACCTATAAGGATATTGCACAAAAGCTGGCCGAAACAAAAAGGGAAAGAACAAAATACATTAACGAGTTTATACGTCCGCTAAAAGAAAAACTGGAGAAAAATAATTTCAATTTTGAAATACAGGGCAGGCCTAAAAGCATCCACTCCATATCTAACAAAATAAAAAAGAAAGGCGTAAGCTTTGAAGAAGTGTATGATCTGTTTGCCATTCGTATTATTTTAGACTCGCCGGTAGAAAGAGAAAAAGAAGATTGCTGGAAGGTATATTCTATTATTACAGATGCTTATTCCCCATCACCGGAGCGTTTACGAGACTGGTTAAGCAGCCCCAAAGCCAATGGTTACGAGGCTCTGCACACCACTGTAATGGGACCAAAAGGTAAGTGGGTAGAAGTGCAGATACGCACCAAACGTATGAATGAAATTGCCGAAAAAGGTTTAGCGGCACACTGGAAGTATAAAGAAGGTGGATCGGATGAAAGCCGTTTTGACAAATGGTTTCAACAAATACGTGAAATGATTGCCGGCCAGGAAACGGACAGCATTGACTTTTTACAGGATTTTAAAACCAGTTTTTTAACCGAAGAAATTTATGTGTACACACCAAAAGGCGATGTAAAGATGATGCCTGTGGGATCTACCGCATTGGACTTTGCTTTTGCTATACACAGTGCCATTGGCAGTAAAACTATTGGCGCCAAGGTAAATCACAAACTGGTACCTATTAGCCATGTACTACGCAGTGGCGACCAAGTAGAAATTATTACCAGTAACAAACAAAAACCATCGGAAGACTGGTTAACGTTTGTAGTAACGGCTAAGGCCCGTGGCCGTATTAAAGATGCATTAAAAGAAGAAAAGAAAGTTGTTGCAGATGAAGGAAAATATACTGTACAGCGCAAGTTGGAAGGTATGGGTGCCAGTATGCAGCAACAAAATATAGATGAGCTGGTACAGTGGTATAAAGTTGGGTCTAACCTGGAATTGTTTTATCAGGTAGCTGTTAAAAATATTGATTTAAAAGACCTGAAAGAATTTAAAGTAACCGGCGATAAAATAGAAGCGCCAAAACCGGTTAAACAAATTATTGAACACAAGCATGATAACCACCAACAAAACAATTTAAAGAAAGATGCCGAGCTGATTATTTTTGGCGAAAGCAGCGATAAAATTGTTTATAACCTGGCCAACTGTTGCAAACCCATACCCGGCGACGACGTGTTTGGTTTTGTTACAACGGGGAAGGGATTGACGATACACCGTACCAATTGCCCAAATGCAACTAAATTAATGGCTAATTATGGCCACCGTGTTGTTAAAACCAAGTGGGCCAAAAACAAGGAAATATCTTTCCTTACCGGTGTAAAAATTATTGGTATGGATGATGTAGGTATTGTAAATAAAATTACGATGCTTATTTCCGGCGAGTTACGTTTGAATATTGCCGCCATTACCATTGAAGCAAAAGAAGGCCTGTTTGAAGGTAATATTCGCCTGTATGTACACGATAAAGAAGAACTGGATGAACTGGTATCCAGTCTGAAACAATTACAAGGTATTGATTCGGTGGAGCGCTATGATACAGAAGATATTCCGGGTTATTAAGATTTTTTTTATTGACCAGCTGTATTACTACTATCATCGTCTGT